>NZ_JBIUYI010000038.1:0-1066 GCF_044744425.1 Streptomyces sp. NPDC087300 | reverse complement strand
TCGCTGCCGCGGCGGGATCAGCGGCGGTGGGGCGAGTGTTATCTGCGGGGTCTGATGCTGGATGGGCGGCGTAAGTCGATCCAGCCGATGGCGGCCCGTCTGCCGGACGGCAACATGCAGGCCCTGCAGCAGTTCGTGAACCAGTCGCCCTGGGACTGGCTGCCGGTGCGGCAGCGGATCGCTGAGCGGCTTATCGAGGCGATCCGGCCCGAGGCGTGGGTGATCGACGATGTGTCCTTCCCTAAGTGCGGGAAGGCGTCGGTGGGGGTGGCCCGCCAGTACTGCGGAGCCGTCGGTAAGCGCGCCAACTGCCAGGTCGCGGTCAGCGTGCACGCAGCCACCGACACCGCGTCCTGCCCACTGGATTGGCAGTTGTATCTGCCTGAGGAGTGGGCAGGCGATGC
Organism: Streptomyces sp. NPDC087300; assembly: GCF_044744425.1. NCBI lineage: Bacteria > Bacillati > Actinomycetota > Actinomycetes > Kitasatosporales > Streptomycetaceae > Streptomyces > Streptomyces sp. NPDC087300. Next base: position 662 of record NZ_JBIUYI010000038.1, on the reverse strand, counting down.
TGCCCGGCGCCGCAGGGCAGGCGTCCCCGACGAGGTCGGCTCCGTCCCCAAGAGCCGGCTGGCGCTGGACTTGCTGGACCGGCTCGCATCCTGGGATCTGACGGCACCGGTGGTGGTCGCCGACTGCGGCTACGGCCGCTCGGTCGGCTTCCGTCTCGCTCTGGAAGACCGGGGGCTGGACTATGCGGTGGCTGTGGAGGCCAAGGAGGTGGCCCATGAGGGCCGTGCCCGGCCGCACTGCCCTGCCTATGGCGGGTTGGGTCCACCCACCCTGCCCCGCTACCGCACCCGACCCAGCAGACTGACCGAACTGGCCGCCAGGCACGGGGTGTTCAGCGAGGTCTCCTGGCGTCAGGGCAGCAAGGGGACCATGTGCTCACGCTTCGCGGTCCTTGAGATCCGGCCGGCGGGCAAGCAGTCCCTGCATCATGCCCAGGCAGCAGGCGGCGGCCACTACGCCTGGGACGGAGTACTGCCCCTGCGGACCCTGCTGGTCGAACAGCCCCAGCAGGCGAGGGAACCGACCGGCTTCTGGGTCTCCAACCTGCCCGCCACCACACCCATCGAGCACCTGGTGAAGCTGGCCAAGACGCGCTGGCGCATCGAGCACGACTACCGCGAGCTCAAGCACGGCCTGGGCCTGGACCACTTCGAAGGCCGCA
>NZ_JBIUYI010000037.1:0-2167 GCF_044744425.1 Streptomyces sp. NPDC087300 | reverse complement strand
CCGGCCCGGCGCCGACGCGGTCGCCCGGCACGTCGCCCAGCGCGACTGCGCCGCCCGACGCAAGCGCTGGCACCTCAAGAGCAATACATTGCCGGGCGTGCCTGTGGCCGTCACGGCGTCATCCGCCGGACGGGACAGGGCTCGACGCGTCGCGAGTCGCACTGACACAGATCGTCAACTGATTGATTCTCACGGGTCTGGTCGCTGTCCCGGTCCTGCGCGAGGGTTCCAAGAAGGCGGCAGTGCGGCATGTGCGCACTCGATCTGCTGCCGCGCCGAGCGTTCAGGCGCACCCACGAAAGAAGGAAACACAGCCCTTATGCGCGCCCTTGTGGTCGATCACAGTGAGGCCGGCCCCGTCCGGTTCGCCGATGTCGATGAGCCCGTACCGTCCGCCGGTGAGGCGTTGGTGGAGATACGGCACATCGGTCTCAACTTTGGAGAGCTGAATTACGTGGACCAGTGGCCGGCCGGCGCTGTGCACGGTCACGACGCGGCCGGCGTCGTGGTGCGCGCCGCGTCCGACGGCTCGGGGCCGCCCGTAGGTACACGCGTCGCAGTGGGAATGGCTCCCCACGCGTGGGCGGAGCGGGTGGCAGTCAGCCCCGCCTCACTCGGCGCCGTCCCCGAGGGCGTGGACCTGGCCGACGCCGCCGCGCTGGGGATCGCCGGAGTCACCCCGTTGCGGGTGCTGCGCACACGTTCCCTGCTGGCGCGCAACGTTCTGGTCACCGGCGCCAGCGGGGGCGTGGGGCACTTCGCCGTCCAATTGGCGGCGCTGGCGGGCGCCCGGGTGACGGCACTCGTCGGTTCGCCGGAGCGGGCCGCCGGACTCCGTGAACTCGGCGCCGACAACGTCCTGACCGACCTGGCCGGGACCGAGGACCGGTTCGACCTCGTCCTGGACACGGTCGGCGGACCACTAGTGGCCCAGGCGTGGAGTTCGCTCGCCGAGGGCGGCACCATCCACCTGGTCGGTTACTCCTCCGGGCAGGAAACCACCTTCCCGTCAGGGACCTTGTTCGGCTTCGGCGAACCCCGCAGCATCGCCACCTACGGAGACATGACGCCCACCGGCGGGGAGCTGACGGACCTGCTGGGCCTCATGGCCGCCGGGAGGCTCTCGGCGCCGGTCGGACTGCGAGGCGACTGGCAGGGCGTGGACGACGCCGTCCGGGCGCTGTTCGCGCGGAAGGTGCACGGAAAGGCCGTTCTTGACGTGGCCTGACGCTGTGGACGAGGACACATGCGCCTCGCCCGCCGGTGGGCGGTTCACGGCGGTGGACGAGGATGGACCCATGGATGTGCTGGCGGAGGTCTTGCGCGTTTCGGGTGCGCGTGGCGGGCTCGGGGTCATGCTGAAGGCCGGAGGAACCTGGGGCCTGTGGCTGGACTCCTCTCCAGGAGCGGCACTGCACGTGGTGTCCCGCGGCACCATGTGGCTGCACGCCACGGGCGAGAAGCCTCTTCAGGTGCAGGCCGGAGACGCCGTCCTGGTGCCGCCGGGCACCGCACACGGGATAGCCGGCGGCGCCGACAGGACGATGGGGTCCTGCGACCGCGAGGCAGCGGCCCGGTCTTTCGCCGATGGCCGGGCCCTGCGGCTGGGCTCGGCGCCGGTGCAGACGGAAGTGATCGTCCTGCGCTACGAGCAGGACCCGGAGGTGCGCACACCGGTGCTTACCTCCCTCGCCCGGCCGATGCATGTCACAGCCCGGGAGAACGCGCAGCTCAGAAGGACCGTCGAACTTCTCGCTGCCGAGCTCGCACAGCCGCAGATCGGCACCACCGCCGCCATCAACAGCATCGTCGACCTTCTGCTCGTCCAGTTCGTACGCGCCTGGCTGGCCCGCCACCCGCAGGAGAAGTCCGGCTCATGGCTGGGAGCGATGCGTGATCCGGTCGTGCGCGACGCTCTGGCATGCGTCCACGCCCAACCGGAACACCCCTGGACCACGGAGACCCTGGCCGCCGCCGCGAGCGTCTCCCGAGCGACGCTGTCCAGGCGTTTCCGGTCCGCCCTCGGACAGACGCCGGGCGCGTACGTGATGCAGTGGCGCATCGACCTGGCGTCGATCCGGCTCCGCGATACCGATGAGCCGGTCGAGTCGATCTCCGACGCGGTCGGATACGGCTCTCCGCACGCTTTCAGCCGTGCCTTCAGACG
>NZ_JBIUYI010000036.1:3549-4746 GCF_044744425.1 Streptomyces sp. NPDC087300 | reverse complement strand
AACACAGTGGACGCGAGCAACTGAGGACAAGCCCTCGGCCTATTAGTACCAGTCACCTCCACCCGTTACCGGGCTTCCAGATCTGGCCTATCAACCCAGTCGTCTACTGGGAGCCTTAACCCCTCAAAGGGGGTGGGAATACTCATCTCGAAGCAGGCTTCCCGCTTAGATGCTTTCAGCGGTTATCCTTTCCGAACGTAGCCAACCAGCCATGCCCTTGGCAGGACAACTGGCACACCAGAGGTTCGTCCGTCCCGGTCCTCTCGTACTAGGGACAGCCCTTCTCAATATTCCTACGCGCACAGAGGATAGGGACCGAACTGTCTCACGACGTTCTAAACCCAGCTCGCGTACCGCTTTAATGGGCGAACAGCCCAACCCTTGGGACCGACTCCAGCCCCAGGATGCGACGAGCCGACATCGAGGTGCCAAACCATCCCGTCGATATGGACTCTTGGGGAAGATCAGCCTGTTATCCCCGGGGTACCTTTTATCCGTTGAGCGACGGCGCTTCCACAAGCCACCGCCGGATCACTAGTCCCGACTTTCGTCCCTGCTCGACCCGTCGGTCTCACAGTCAAGCTCCCTTGTGCACTTACACTCAACACCTGATTACCAACCAGGCTGAGGGAACCTTTGGGCGCCTCCGTTACTCTTTGGGAGGCAACCGCCCCAGTTAAACTACCCATCAGACACTGTCCCTGATCCGGATCACGGACCGAGGTTAGACATCCAGCACGACCAGAGTGGTATTTCAACGTTGACTCCACGAACACTGGCGTGCCCGCTTCAAAGTCTCCCACCTATCCTACACAAGCCGAACCGAACACCAATATCAAACTGTAGTAAAGGTCCCGGGGTCTTTCCGTCCTTCTGCGCGAAACGAGCATCTTTACTCGTAGTGCAATTTCACCGGGCCTATGGTTGAGACAGTCGAGAAGTCGTTACGCCATTCGTGCAGGTCGGAACTTACCCGACAAGGAATTTCGCTACCTTAGGATGGTTATAGTTACCACCGCCGTTTACTGGCGCTTAAGTTCTCAGCTTCGCACACCCGAAAGTGCACTAACCGGTCCCCTTAACGTTCCAGCACCGGGCAGGCGTCAGTCCGTATACATCGCCTTACGGCTTCGCACGGACCTGTGTTTTTAGTAAACAGTCGCTTCTCGCTGGTCTCTGCGGCCACCCCCAGCTCAG
>NZ_JBIUYI010000036.1:1630-3452 GCF_044744425.1 Streptomyces sp. NPDC087300 | reverse complement strand
GCTACACCCTTACCCCGGGACAACCACCGCCCGGGCTGGACTACCTTCCTGCGTCACCCCATCACTCACCTACTACAAGTCTGGTCCGTCGGCTCCACCACTTCCCTCAACTCCGAAGAGATCGGGACGGCTTCACGGACTTAGCATCGCCTGATTCGATGTTTGACGCTTCACAGCGGGTACCGGAATATCAACCGGTTATCCATCGACTACGCCTGTCGGCCTCGCCTTAGGTCCCGACTTACCCTGGGCAGATCAGCTTGACCCAGGAACCCTTAGTCAATCGGCGCACACGTTTCTCACGTATGTATCGCTACTCATGCCTGCATTCTCACTCGTGAACCGTCCACCACTGCCTTCCGGCGCGGCTTCACCCGGCACACGACGCTCCCCTACCCATCCCAGCACCCGTTGGGGCTTACTGCTGGAATGACACGACTTCGGCGGTACGCTTGAGCCCCGCTACATTGTCGGCGCGGAATCACTAGACCAGTGAGCTATTACGCACTCTTTCAAGGGTGGCTGCTTCTAAGCCAACCTCCTGGTTGTCTCTGCGACTCCACATCCTTTCCCACTTAGCGTACGCTTAGGGGCCTTAGTCGATGCTCTGGGCTGTTTCCCTCTCGACCATGGAGCTTATCCCCCACAGTCTCACTGCCGTGCTCTCACTTACCGGCATTCGGAGTTTGGCTAAGGTCAGTAACCCGGTAGGGCCCATCGCCTATCCAGTGCTCTACCTCCGGCAAGAAACACACGACGCTGCACCTAAATGCATTTCGGGGAGAACCAGCTATCACGGAGTTTGATTGGCCTTTCACCCCTAACCACAGGTCATCCCCCAGGTTTTCAACCCTGGTGGGTTCGGTCCTCCACGACCTCTTACAGCCGCTTCAACCTGCCCATGGCTAGATCACTCCGCTTCGGGTCTTGAGCGCGCTACTAAACCGCCCTATTCGGACTCGCTTTCGCTACGGCTTCCCCACACGGGTTAACCTCGCAACACACCGCAAACTCGCAGGCTCATTCTTCAAAAGGCACGCAGTCACGAGATGCTGGACAAGTCCAACATCCGACGCTCCCACGGCTTGTAGGCACACGGTTTCAGGTACTATTTCACTCCGCTCCCGCGGTACTTTTCACCATTCCCTCACGGTACTATCCGCTATCGGTCACCAGGGAATATTTAGGCTTAACGGGTGGTCCCGCCAGATTCACACGGGATTTCTCGGGCCCCGTGCTACTTGGGTGTCTCTCAAACGAGCCGCTGACGTTTCGACTACGGGGGTCTTACCCTCTACGCCGGACCTTTCGCATGTCCTTCGTCTACATCAACGGTTTCTGACTCGTCTCACAGCCGGCAGACTGTAAAAGAGAGATCCCACAACCCCGTATGCGCAACCCCTGCCGGGTATCACACGCATACGGTTTGGCCTCATCCGGTTTCGCTCGCCACTACTCCCGGAATCACGGTTGTTTTCTCTTCCTGCGGGTACTGAGATGTTTCACTTCCCCGCGTTCCCTCCACACTGCCTATGTGTTCAGCAGCGGGTGACAGCCCATGACGACTGCCGGGTTTCCCCATTCGGAAACCCCCGGATCAAAGCCTGGTTGACGACTCCCCGGGGACTATCGTGGCCTCCCACGTCCTTCATCGGTTCCTGGTGCCAAGGCATCCACCGTGCGCCCTTAAAAACTTGGCCACAGATGCTCGCGTCCACTGTGCAGTTCTCAAACAACGACCAACCACCCATCACCCCACTGGACAAGCCAGTGAGTGCACTGGGGTCGGCACTGAAGGCAGCCGAAAACCGGCCGTACCTTC
>NZ_JBIUYI010000035.1:0-10179 GCF_044744425.1 Streptomyces sp. NPDC087300 | reverse complement strand
CGGCTGGATCCACTTCGGATCATCCGCTGAGATCACCCCACCCATGCCCAGCCAACGCACCAACCGCCCCACCGGTTACGGGACAACCTCTAGCCCAAGGGTTGCGAGGAGGATCCGCCAGGACGAACTCTCAGCGTGCAGCCCCAATTGGGACGACACCCGATGGCCGGAACATCCCCACGTCCGCGGGGTTCCGCTCGCGGGCCAGCCCACTGTGCCGGAGTCACAGTTCTCCCCGCCGACGGGGGAGTGATCCGGCCGAGGTCGCGCTCAAGGCAACGTGGAGTACTCCGTCATCTTCCGCTGCTGCGGCCGCCACTGCTTCGCGTATTCCGAGACCGTCTTCTGCCCCAGCTCGCGACGCGCCTCGGCAACGGACGGCGCTGTTCGCTTCTTCCTGTATAGATCTGCGTCAGACGTTCGATCGCGTCGTCCTGCGTACCGAAGCCGCCCTCTTCGCTCTGCTTTCCCAGTCCGTTCCGGAAGCGGATCGTGGACGTGTGCGGACACCGGGTCTGCCTGGCACATCCCTACAACGAGTCGCAGGCCCGGGTAGCCGTCCTCAGGCCTTTCGGCTTGACCCAGAACCCGGCTCACCAAGAGGTGTGTTCCACGACCCGGTCGCCGGGCGCGGCAAGACCTCCGTCACGCCGCTGTTGACCAGCATCATCCGCCAACACGTTGAGTCGGCAACTAATGCGTAAGGGGCAAAGCAAGAGGCGGATATCTGCCACCAAGCGGACAAATGACTCAAATGGCCCTAAAATCATGTAGAGATGGGCGTCACTGGTATAGCGGCGACCTTCCACTAGGAGGCACTGATGCTTGCTCAGCACACACAGCTCCTGACGACGCCGACCGACGCGACCACGCTCAGTACGGCCATGGTGGAGCCGGAGGCGGTCCTCAGCGACGCGCCTACGTACGCTCCCGAAGCCGGCGGCTTCCTGCTGCTTCTGGCGCTGATCTCGCCCAAGGAACCGAAGGAGCCGAAGGACAAGTGAGCTCTGATCGGTCCGAAGCCGCTTACACGGCGTCCGCGGCTGATCTGGCTCTCCGTGCCCTCGATGCCCTGCGCGGCATCGGGGGCACGGCCACGATCGCCGAGCACGTCGAGACGGCGCACGACCCCAAGGCGGCCCTCGCGGCCATCCGCATCATCGGGGCCGACGCCTTCGCCCCCTGTCTCCTGAACGAGGCGGCGCTCCATCCCCAGGACGCGGCGGCCGTGACGCAGGCCTTCGAAGTGTTTCCGCCGCCGGTGAGCACTCCCGCCCCGCCCCCGGCCGGACCTGCCGAGCCCTGGCTCGCCGCCTGGCGCGACTGGGCCACGACGGCGCTGCTCGCCCGGTTCGCGGGAGCCGACCCGGGCTCGGCCGTCTCCGGCGCCCCGCAGCTCGGCATCGACGCAGGCCAGGACCCTGGCATCGCCCTCGTACACCCGCCCGCCGCGGCGCCCGAGCTCGCCGATGCCGCGTCACCCGCGGCCCTTGGCACCGCCGATCACGCGGGCCTCCCTTGGCAGGCCTGGTCGGTACGGATGAGCCAGCTCTCCCCGCTTGCGCTGCCCGGACTCGACGGGCCCGTGCCCGACGCGGCCCGCGCGGCGCCGGTCGCCCTCGCGCGGGGCGCCACGCGCGCCGTGCTGCGGCGCGACTTCTCCACCGCCGCCCGCATCACCCGCTGGCTCGCCCTGCTGGCCGGGGACGGCATCCGCCTCCCCCTCGATCCGGTGCCCCTGGTCGAGCACCTCGGCCTGCACGGCGGCGGCACGCGCCTGGCTCTCGACATCGCGATCAGCCGACGGCTCCTGGCCATGGAGGACAGATGACGACGTCCGTGACACGGTCCGCGCACCAGGTGAGCTCGCGGGCGCTCGCGTGGCTCCACGAGCAGCGGGAGCTCGGCGCCCTGCCCGCCGACTCCACCGCCGAACTCGCCGAGCCCGACAGCGTCTACAAACCGCTGGCCGAGAGCGCCCTCGCCGCTTCGATCGTCCTGCGGGAGTCGGTGTCCGGCAGCACCGAGTCACGGCTCGCCCGTGAGCTCATGGCCTTCTGCTGGCACCAGCTCCGCGACGGCGACATGCTCTACGAGCGCCTCCTGCGGTACTCGATGATGACCGACCCCCTGGAGGCGTACGCCCCCTTCGCCCGCGGCGGCCTCCGCCACCAGCCCCTGGAGAAGCTGCTCGCCCACACCAGCGCGCTGCGCTCGGTACGGGCCGTCGAGATCCTGCCCAACCGGCGGCTCGCCGTCGCCAACGCCGCCCGCGTCGTCGGGCTCGATCAGGAGGGACGCCCGTACGACTGGCCGGTGCTCAGCCGCGCCACCTGGCTCGGCGCGACGCCCGAGCCCTGGCTCATCGACTGGATGACGGGCTACTGCCTCACCCACACGGTGTTCCACCTCACCGACTGGGGCGCCAGCCCCGCAGGACTGCCCGAGGAGCTCACCGCGTACGTCCATGCCTGGCTGCCCGTGTGGATCGACATCTGGGCCGAGATCGAGCAGTGGGACCTGGTCGCCGAGCTGATGATCGTCGGATGCAGCCTCACGGAGCCGTACTGCACCGCCGAGGACTGGGAGCGGCTGGCCGGGGTCCAGCACCCGGACGGCCTCGTGCCCCGCGACGGCGATCCCGTCCCCGACGATCCGGGCCGCCGCTTCGCGGACCATCAGCACACCGCCGTCGTCGCCGCCATCGCCGGTACCCTCGCCGTGTCCAGGACCCTGGGCGGCGGGGCCGCGGACCGGTGAGCCCACGCGGCGCGGGGAGCGCCGGACGCGAACGGCGGGCCGAGGGGCCCGCCTGGGCCGATGAGCTGCTCGCCGGCCTGCGCCGCTCCGCTCCCGGAGCCAGCGCGGTGGCCCTCGCGGTCCGGCGCGGCACCGAACGCGTCGTGCTCGCCGACGGCCACACCGCGTGGCGCGGCGGCACACCGGCGGGCCCCGACACGCGCTTCGAGATCGGCTCGCTCACCAAGACGTTCACCGCCCTCCTCCTGGCCGAGACGGCGGCACGCGGCGACGTCGCCCACGACGACCCGATCGCCCGCTTCCTGCCCCCCGCCGCCGCTCCCCATCTCCAGGCCGGCCGTATCACCCTCCTCCACCTGGCCACCCACACCTCGGGCCTGCCCCGCCTCCCACCCGGCTTTCTGCGCCGCGGCGCACCGGCCTGGTTCAGCAATCCCTACGCCGACTACTCCCCCGCCGACCTGCGCCGCGCCCTCACCCGTACCCGGCCGCGAGCCGCTCCCGGCACCCGGGTGCGCTACTCCAACTTCGGCGTGGGCCTGCTCGGCGCGCTGCTCACCCGTGCCGCACACGGCCCCACCGGGCCGGACACCGCCGCGGACTTCGAACAACTGCTCGGCGACCGCGTCCTAGGACCGCTCGGCCTGACCCGTACCGACTGCGCCGCCGACGGACCACAGGCCACCGGCTACTGGCACGGCAGAGCGCGCCCCGCGTGGCGGATCCCCGCCCTGCCCGCCGCCGGAGCGGTCCGCTCCAGCGCCCGCGACCTGCTGGCGGCCCTCGACGCCCTCATCGACCCGGCCGGTCCGCCCGCCGTGCCCGAGACGCTCCGCACCGCACTCGCCGACGTCACGACGCCCAGGATCGCCCTGCCGCGCACCGGCAGACGCATCGGCCTGATCTGGAACATCAGACCCCGTCCCGGCCACGACCTGTACCACCACTCCGGCGGCACCCGGGGGTTCACCAGCTTCGCGGGATTCAGCCCTCAGACCGGCGTGGCCCTCGTCGCGCTGGCCAATACGAGCCCGGTCCTGACGGGCGCCTTCATCCAGCGCGCCTATCTGGACCTGCGGGCTCTCGCCGGTGAAGCGTGCCGGTGACGTGGTGACCGCCCCGGCCGACGCCGTCAGGCGGATCGCGGCGTCCTGATCCTGTTCCCGCTGGGCGGATCGCGCCGCGCTGCGCCCGGCCGGGTACGCCGTACCGCCCACCAGCATGCCGCGGAGCAGCGGGGCGCCCATCGGCCGGACCACGGGCCGCATCATCGGCCTCCTGCGCATGAACACGGTGATCAGCTCCTGTCGGGAACGGCGGCGACGGCAGCGGCGTAAGCGGCACGGGCCTCTGTCACGTGCTCGGCGGCATCGGCGGCCCAGACGTGCTCGATGAGCAGCAGCGACGCGCAGGATCCCGGATCGAGCCCGGCGGCCGCCTCCTCGGCGTCCTCGGGGCCGATCAGATTGAGCTCGACGTGGCCCGTCAGGACGTCGGCCAGCTCGGTGAACTCGGTCAGCTCCGCGGTGTCCGTCTCGCCCTCGGGTGATTTGGTCACCACGAGGGAATCGATCAGCCGGACCTCGCCCGAGCGCCGCAGCAGACTCAGCGGCGCGACCGCGTCGGCGGTGAGCGATTCGCCGGGGAAGGCCAGCACCATGAACGCGACGGGACCCATGGAGCACCTTGGAGCACCCATTCCGCAGACGGCGTTGATGTACGGAACGAAACCGATCACGGGTCGGCGGCGCGTGCACCCGCGGGACCACGGGCCGTCGTGGTGCGGGACGGGGGTTCCCTGCCCTTCCCGCGGCTGCCCGCCGCGCCCTTCTAGGGCGGAGCGACAGAGCGGACATCAGCGGAACATCAGCAGAACGTGAGCGAAGGACACCAATCTGGTGATCAAGAACACGTACAGCATTCTTAGGACGCACAGCCAGTAGCTGATTATCTGATCGGCGAGGGGGTAGCGGTGACTTTCGTGTCCGCCGCGTACGGACCCCTGGGCCTTCATGGAAGCAGAAGGAGCTCCAGCTCGTGCAGCAGATCGTCGAGAGTGTCCCTACAACTGAGCGGGTGTCGTTGTCCGTTCACACAACGGATCCGATTTCCCGCGCCGGAGTGCTCAGTCAGCTCCGCCAGTTCCAGGAGATCGAATTGGTGGACACCGCACAGCAGGGGTGCGGTCAAGTCGCCCTGCTCGTCTCCTGTTCCGTGGACGAGACGACGCTGCTGAGCCTGCGCACCCTGGTCGGAATGAAGAACGTCCGGGCGGTCCTGGTGGTGGACCGGATGCGCGAGGCCGACCTCCTGGACGTCGCCGGGTGCGGGGTCACCTCGATCGTGTGGCGGAAGGAGGCCACGCCTGCCCGGCTGCTGCGGGCCATACTCGCGGCGCACAGAGGCGACGGCGACTTACCTGCCGACTTACTCGGCACCTTCCTGACCCGCATGGGACAGCTCAAGAGCAGCACACCCGGCCCGACCGGACTCCCCGCCGTGGGAATGACACCACGCGAGGTCGAAGTCCTCCGGCTGGTGTCCGAGGGACTCGACACCGAGCAGATCTCGGCCAGGCTCGCGTACTCCGAGCGCACGGTGAAGAACGTCCTGCAGAACCTGACCACCCGCCTCCAACTGCGCAACCGCACCCACGCGGTGGCCTACGCGGTGCGCGCGGGCTACATCTGACGCCGTAGCCGGATGACGCCGTAACCGGGCGGCGGTGCGGGGCCACGGGGGCCGGACGACGCGAACGCCGTCCGGCCCCCGTTCTCCCGCGCCTAGCCGACGGTCACGGCACCGCGCAGCGCCGTACGCATCAGGGCGAGCACCTCCGAAGCGCGCGGGGTGAGGTAGAAGTGCCCCCCGCGGAACGTCTTGATGTCGAACGCGGCCGTCGTGTGGGCGCGCCAGGCATCGGCCTCGTCGACCGTCGACTTCGGGTCGGCGTCGCCTATCAGCGCGGTGATCGGGCAGTCGAGGACCGCGGTCTCCGGGCCGTACGTCTCGATGGCCCGGTAGTCGCTGCGGATCGAGGGAAGCACCATCCGCAGCAGCTCCTCGTCACCGAGGACCGCGGCGTCGGTGCCGCTCAGGGCCTTCATCTCGGCCACGAGGCCGTCGTCGTCCCGCAGGTGGACCTTCTCCTCGCGCCGCGTGGACGGCGCCCGGCGCCCGGAGGCGAAGAGCATCGCGGGCGCGTGGCCCTGCTCCCCGAGCCTGCGCGCGACCTCGTAGGCGACGATCGCGCCCATGCTGTGCCCGAAGAACACGACGGGCCGGTCGAACAGCGGCGCCACCACGGGCGCGATGCGGTCGGCGAGCACACCGATGTCGTCCACGTTGGGCTCGGTGCGCCGGTCCTGGCGGCCGGGGTACTGGAGGGCGGACACCTCGCAGTCGTTCTGCAACGCGGCCGACACCGGGAAGTAGAAGCTCGCGGATCCGCCCGCGTGCGGGAAACACACCAGCCGGGCCGCGGCGTCCGGGGCCGGGTGGAACCGGCGGAGCCAGAGGTCGCTGCCGTCGGTAACAGTCATGTTGATCGTCCGTTCTGCCGTGAGGGGCGTGTTCAGGGTTGTGCTGTCTTCAGGGTCGTGCTGTCGTCGTGATCGTGCTGTCTTCATGATCGCTGTCGATAGTCGCCGATGTGCGGCGATCTTCGGTGCGCTCAGCGGGAGTTGGTGCCCCTGTCGTCGGCGAGCCAGGTCCGCACGGCGCGCGCCGTGGTCTCCGAGTCCTCGTCCATGATCGTGAAGTGGTCGCCGGGGACGTCGACGTCCTCGTGCGGCAGGGGCCACTGGGGACGCCAGTCGTTCTCGGTCTCCACCGCCTCCGACTCGCCGGGCGGGACGGTGGCGTGCACGTACAGCGTGGGCGTCTCGATCGGCTCGGGCTCCCAGTCGCCGAAAACGCGCAAGTAGCCGCCCTGTCCGGTCAGTTGGGCACCCGTCATCAGCTCGAACGCCTCACTGGTGGCCGCGCGCCGGCGCAGCGCCTCCTCCAGCCTGCCCTCGAAGGAGTTCGTCGCGGTGTACGTGTCGACGAGCACCACCGCCACGGGTGCGCGGCCCTCCGCTTCGAGCCGCGCGGCGACCGCGTTGGCCAGCCAGCCGCCCGACGAGTAGCCGACGAGCACGAACGGTCCGTTGCCGGCCTGCCGCAGGACGGCCTCGGCCTGGAAGCGCACGACGGCGTCCCTGGTCGCGGGCAGCGCCTCGCCCGACGCGAAGCCGGGGTTGGGCAGCACGGTCACGTCCCGCTCGCCGCCGAACACGGGGGCGAACCGGCTGAAGTAGTGCGGGCCCGAGGGCGCCATCGTCGGCGGGAGGCAGAACAGCGGGACGCCGGGGCCCGTCGCCAGCGTGACGGGCGGCAGCGCGGGCACCTCGTCCGGTGTCCTGAACACCGGACGCACCATCGCGGCCGCGTTCACCATCTGCCACCCCTCCTCGTACAGGCCGAGGTCACACGCCTGCCGGTACAGGCCGGTGAGGGTGTCCTCCACCGCCAGGGCCGTGGTGGTGGCATGGCCTTCGTCGCCCCCGGCCCCGGCGGCGAGTTCACGCCGCAGGTATCCGGCGAGCGCCGGGCCCGTCGGCTGGTCGAACACGACGGTGGCGGGCAGCCTGAGCCCGGTCGCCGCGACGAGCCGGTTGCGCAGTTGCAGCGCGGTCAAGGAGTCGAGACCGAGCTGGGTCAGGGCGCCGGAGACGTCGAGCTCATCGGGCGCGTAGCCGAGGACGGCCGCCGTCTGGTCCCTGACGAGCAGCAGGAGTTCCTGTCCCTGCTCCTCCTCGGTGCGCCCGGCGAGGCGCTGCGCCAGCGACTCCTCGCTCGCCGCGGCCGCCTTGGCGGGCCGGGTCCTGACCAGACCGCGCAGCAGCGGGGGCACCTCGTCGGGCCCGCCGCGCAGGGCGGCGACGTCGAGCCGCATCGGCACCACGACCGCGTCGTCCGCCGCGCATCCGAGGTCGAAGAGGGCCAGGCCCTGCTCCTCGGTGAGGCCCGCGACGCCGGAGCGGGAGAGCCGCGCCACGTCGGTGCCGTCCATGCCGCCCGTCATCGCGCTCGCCGTCTCCCACAGGCCCCACGCCAGTGCCGTCGCGGGGAGTCCCGCGGCCCTGCGGCGGTGGGTGAGCGCGTCGACGAACGCGTTGGCGGCCGCGTAGTTGCCCTGGCCGGGACCGCCGAGGATGCCCGCCGCCGAGGAGAACAGCACGAAGGCGGACAGGTCCAGGTCGCGGGTCTGCTCGTGCAGGTGCCAGGCCGCGTCGACCTTGGGCCGGAAGACCCTGTCGACCTGGTCCGGGGTCAGCGAGCCGATCGTGCCGTCGTCCAGGACGCCCGCGGAGTGCACCACGCCGGTCAGCGGGTGGTCCGAGGGCACCGCGGCGAGCAGCTCCGCGAGCGCGTCGGCGTCGGTGACGTCGCAGGCGGCGAGCGTCACCTGGGCGCCGAGGCCGGTCAGTTCGGTGCGCAGGTCGTCGGCGCCGGACGCGGCAGCGCCGCTGCGGCTGGCGAGGACCAGGTGCCGCACGCCGTACCGCTCCACGAGGTGGCGGGTGACGAGGCCGCCGATCATGCCGGTGGCGCCGGTCACCAGGACCGTGCCGCCGGGCGCGAACTCGATCGGGGACTCCGTGTCGGACGGCCTGGTCCGTGCCACGCGAGGCACCAGCAAGTCACCGTCGCGCACCGCGAGTTGCGGCTCGGTGGCGGCGAGCACGGCGGGCAGCGCGGGCCAGCAGGTGTCGTGCCCGTCCACGTCGACCAGCGTGAACCGGCCGGGGTTCTCGGACTGCGCCGTCCTGATCAGACCCCACACCGCCGCGTCGGCGATGCCGGGCACGTCCTCGTCGGGGCCGGTCGCGACGGCCCCGCGGGTCACGAGGACGAGGCGGGAGCCGAGGAACCGGTCGTCGGCAAGCCACTCCTGGGCGAGCCGCAGCGTACGCAGGGTGGCGGCGCGGGCGCCGGCGACCGGCTCCGCGTCGTCCTCGGCGCACGGCACGACGACGATGTCCGGGACCGCTGCCGCGGCGAGGGACGCGAGGTCCGCGTACTCCTCGACGGCGATGCCCGCCGCGGCGAGACCCGCGCCGACCTTCAGGTCGTCGGGTCCGACGACCGCGCAACCGCGGACCGGAGCGGGGGTGGCCGTACGGGTCGGTACGGCCACCCACTCCAGCCGGAACAGTGAATCGCGGTGGCGCGCACCCCATTGGTCGGCGGCGATCGGCCGCAGGACCAGGGATGCGACCGTCGCCAGAGGGTTCCCCTCGACGTCGGTCAGTTCAAGGGTCACGGCGTCGGGTCCGGCCGGTGCGATCCGCACCCGCGCCGCCGTGGCACCGGTCGCGTGCCACCGGACGCCACTCCAGGAGAACGGCAGCCGGGGGCGGCCCGCGTCCTCGACGAGACCGCCGAGCATGCAGGCGTGCAGCGCGGCGTCGAGGAGCGCGGGGTGCAGCCCGAACGACGCGGCGTCCCGGTGCTGGTCCTCGTGCAGGCCGATCTCGGCGTACACGGCGTCCTCGCCGCGCCACGCGGCCCGCAGGCCCTGGAAGGCGGGACCGTAACCGAACCCGGCGCCTTCCAGGGTGTCGTAGAGGCCGTCGACGTCGACGGGCTCGGCTCCGGCGGGCGGCCACTGGGTGAGGGCCGCCGGGTCGGAGGTGGTGCCGGCGGCGCCTGTGCTGAGGAAGCCGGTGGCGTGACGGGTCCAGTCGGCGACGGCGGCCGGGTCGTCCGGGCAGGAGTCGACGCTCAGCGTGCGCCGGCCGGAGCCGTCGTCGCCGCCGACGCTCACCCGCAGGCGTACGCCGCCGCGTTCGGGCAGCACCAGGGGTGCGGCCAGCGCGAGTTCCTCCACCTCGTCGAGGCCGAGCCTGCCGCCCGCCGCGAGCGCGATCTCCGCGAAGGCGGTGCCGGGCAGGAGCACGGTCCCCGCGACGGCGTGCTCGGCGAGCCACGGGTGGGTGTCCGTGCCCAGCCTGCCGGTGCACACCAGGCCCTGCTCGTCGGCGAGTTCGACGGCGGCGCCGAGCAGCGGGTGATCGGCGTCCGCAAGCCCGAGCCCGCCCGCGGCCTGCTCGAAGCGCAGGTCACGGGGAGCGTCCAGCCAGTAGTGCTTGCGCTGGAAGGGGTAGGTGGGCAGGTCGACCTGTCGTCCGGCGGGCACCAGGGCACGCCAGTCGAACTCCAGCCCCTCCACGTACGCCTCGGCGGCCGAGAGCAGGAAGCGGTCGAGACCGCCCTCGTCGCGGCGCAGCGTGCCCACCGTGACGGCGTCGGTGCCGACGGCGTCCACCGTCCCGGAGACGCCGATGGTGAGGACGGGGTGCGGGCTGCACTCCACGAACGCGGTCACCCCGTGGTCCAGCAGACCACGGGTGGCCTCCTCGAACCGGACCG
>NZ_JBIUYI010000034.1:0-11988 GCF_044744425.1 Streptomyces sp. NPDC087300 | reverse complement strand
CAACGCTCCGCGTTGCCGCCCTCCTCCGCCTTGCGATCGCACGCACCAGACCCCGCTCCCTGATCCGGCCTGATCCAAACGAAAGACCCTAGGCCAGGACCGGGCGGCGTACGCGGAGTCGCGCAGGGAAACGCCGCGCCCCCGCCGGGAGTTCCCGGCGGGGGCGCGGTGACGCGGGCTCAGCGACGTCCGCGTACCGTCCGCTGGCGCACGTATCCGGCGACGACGAGGGCGACCGTCAGTCCGCTCGTCCAGGCCAGCTGGCTGCGGGTGCTCGGCTCGATGGCCATGAGGACGAAGACGGCCGCCATGCCGGCCAGCGCCACCCAGGTCAGATACGGGTAGGCCCACATCCGTACCGCGAGCTTCTCGGGCTCCTCCTGCTCGGTGCGGCGGCGCAGGATCAGCTGGGAGACGGCGGTGAACGCCCAGACGACGAGGATGACCGCGCCGATCATGTTGAGCAGCCACTGGAAGATGTCGTCGGGCCGCCAGTAGCTCAGCAGGACGCAGAGGAAGCCGAAGGCGGACGAGGCGATGACCGAGCGGCGCGGCACTCCGGAGGTGGTGCGGCCGAGCGCGGCGGGTCCCTGGCCTCGGGAGACCAGCGAGCAGGCCATGCGCGAGGAACCGTAAATGTTGGCGTTCATCGCGGACAGCAGCGCGATCAGCACGACCACGTTCATGATCTGACCGGCGCCGGGGATGCCCAGCTGGTCGAGCGCGGCGACGTAGGGACCCTTCTCCACGACCTCCTTGTCGTCCCACGGCACCAGCGTCACGATCACCAGCATCGAGCCGACGTAGAAGACCGCGATCCGCCACATCGCCGTGCGCACGGCCCCGGCGACGCCCCGGACCGGGTCGTCCGACTCGGCGGCGGCGATGGTGACGGTCTCCAGACCGCCGTACGCGAGGACCGAGGCGAGCAGCCCGATGATCAGCCCCTCGGTGCCGTTGGGCAGGAAGCCGCCGTGGCCGATCAGGTGGGAGGTGCCGGGCGCGTCGGTGCCGGGCAGCACACCGGCGATGGCCAGGCCGCCGATGACCAGGAAGAGGACGATCGCGCCGACCTTCAGCGCGGCGAACCAGAACTCGAACTCGCCGAAGTTCTTCACCGCCGCCAGGTTCGCGCCGCAGAACACCGCCATGAACAGCGCCACCCACGCCCACTCGGGCGTACCGGGCAGCCAGCTGGTCATGATGTGGGCGGCGCCGATGCCCTCCAGGCCCACGCCCATGCAGAGCATGAACCAGAACGACCAGCCCGAGGTGAAGCCCGCCCACGGTCCGATCGCGCGTTCGGCGTGCACGGAGAAGGATCCCGACGCCGGATTGGCGGCCGACATCTCGCCGAGCATCCGCATGACCAGCATCACGAGCAGCCCGGAGGCGGTGTAGGCGAGGACGATCGAAGGTCCGGCCGCGGCGATGCCCGCTCCGGAGCCGACGAAGAGCCCGGCGCCGATGACTCCGCCGAGCGCGATCATCGACAAGTGCCGCTGCTTGAGCCCCTTGGCGAGCTGTGGCTCCGGGGCGGGCGGTGACTTGGGAGGGGTGCTTGTCGAGGAAGGCATGCGGGCAAGTTTGGATATCTCGCCCGCATGGCGAGAGCGGTGTCCGATATCCGAACACCGTGACTACTGGTGGTCATTTCGCGAACACGTTCTGCCGGTTCGTGCCGGTGAACGCCGATGTCCGCCGTCACCGAGCGGCTCCGGCGCCGCGCTCCCGTTTGGACCGGCCGGTCGCTGGTTACGCGATGGCCGTCCCGGGGTGCGGTCCGGAACGTGCGGCGAGCGCGCCGTGACACGACTTCGGGACGAACAGGGAGAAATGGGTACGGTCAACGATGGCGGCCCGCCCGACGGACCGCCGCCGTATGCCGTTCATCGAGGAGGGATCAGTTGTCATGGCCGAGTTCCTGACCGACATCAAGACCATTCGCGAGCGGGCCCGTCAGCAGATCGACAAGGGCCCCGTGACGGACGCCTATGGAGCGGACCTGGAACGCGTCCTCGGCGTACTGAACGAGGCTCTCGCCACCGAGATCGTCTGCACGCTGCGCTACAAGCGGCACTACTACACCGCGTCCGGGCTCTATTCGGAGCCGGTGGCCGCCGAGTTCCTGGAGCACGCGCAGGAGGAGCAGCAGCACGCCGACAAGCTGGCGCAGCGGATCGTGCAGCTGGGCGGCGCGCCGGACTTCAACCCCGACACGCTCACCTCCAGGGCGCACGCGGAGTACGACGAGAGCACCGACCTGATCGAGATGATCAAGGAGGACCTGGTGGCCGAGCGCGTCGCCGTGGCCGCCTACACCGAGATCGCCAAGTGGCTGGGCGACGGCGACCCCACCACCCGCCGCGTCTTCGAGGAGCTGCTGGCGCAGGAGGAGGAGCACGCCGACGACCTGCGGGGGCTCCTGGAGCGCATTCCGGGTGACCGCCAGGGCTGAACCGCTGCTGGGGCCGTGTCGCGTACGGGAAGAGGGCCGCGGCCAGCGTCGGCCGCCACGTCGAGGTCGGCCGTAGCTGATCAGCGGCGGCGGGGTAGCCGCGCCGCCGGACCCTGAGGGCGGTGGCGCCCCCAAGGCCGGTGGCGCGGCGCCGTCACCCGCTCTCCAGCCGCAGGTTCACGTCCTTCTCCTGGTCGCCCGACGCCGAGCCTTCCTCGGTGACGGTGAACGCCGCCGTGAGCACGGTGACGATCTGGTCGACCGCGACATAGCCGCCCTGCACGCTCGCGGACACCGGGCCGCTCAGCGACGGAGCACCGCCCGGTCCGCCGCCCGCCGGGCGCGCGGTGTCGAAGACGCCGCTCCACACGGTCGGCCCGCCGTCCGCCGCCGCCCGGGGCGCCGGGCCGTCCGCCCGGTCCGAGGCGAAGGCCGCGCCCAGCAGGGCGAAGACGCTCCCGGCGTCGTCCGCCGTGCCGCTCAGTTCCACCGTCACCTGTGCCGGGGCATCTCCCGTACCGCTCACGGTCGTTCCCTCTCCTCGTGCTTTCCCCCGTGTCGTGGTCGCGCTGTCTCACGTCGTGCCGCCGGACCAGGGACCGGGCCGGGGCCGCTCACCCGGAAGGCTCCTCCGGCTCCGGTTCGTCGGTCGGGGCGCTCGCGTCATGGCCGTCCTGGACGCCTCGCGGGGCGCCTTCGCCGCGCCGTCCGGTGCCGGCCTCGTCGGTGTCGGGGACGTCGTCGGACGCCCCGTCCTCGCCGTCGGCGTTCTCCCTCTTGGTGTTCTCCGCCGGTTCCCAGGGGTCCTGTCCGCTGCCGGCCTGCTGATCCGGCGTATCCCTGGGGACGGGTGTGCTGCCGTCGGCGCCGGGTGACGGCGGTATCTGCTCACTCACGGTGTCTCCTCTCCACTGCCGGTCCGTCCGGGGTTGCGGTGCAGGTACCCGCGAGGGGCGGGACAACTCGTACTGATCACCGTGGACCACCCGCGCCGCATCTGCGACACGGGCAGGGGCGGGCCCGGCGCGACGGTGTGAGACTGCTGGTGCCGCGCGGCTCCGCCGTGGACAGACGCCCGACGCCGAAGCAGTGGACCGCAGGCGGAAGGAGACGACGTGCCGACCCCGGACCCGCCGGGCGGACTCGAAGAGTTCCTCGCGGACCCCGACAACGCCGTACTGGACCTGTCCACCGCGGTCGCCCGGTGCGCGCGGGCCCTGGACGTGCCCCGTGCGGAGGTCTACCTCGCCGACCTCCAGCAGCGCCTGCTGGTCCCGCTGAACGAGCGCAAGGGGGAAGGCGACAGCGCGGGCGAGGGCCGGGACGGCGGTGCGTCGACGGTTCCGGTGGACGGTTCACTGGCCGGCTGGACCTACCGCACCCTCTCCCTGCGCGCGGGGGAGTCCCCGGCCGGCGGCATGACCGCCTGGCTGCCCCTCCTGGACGGCGCCGAACGCCTCGGCGTGCTCGCCGTCCACGCCCCGTACCTGGACGCCGCACTGCTGCGGCGCGGCCGGGCCCTCGCGTCCCTGGTCGCGATGATGATCACCTCGAAGCGCGCGTACAAGGACGACGTCGTCCAGGTCACCCGCGCCGAACCCATGCAGCTCCCCGCCGAGATGCTCCGCGCCTTCCTGCCGCCGCGCACCATCGGCAACAGCCATGTCATCTCGACCGCGGTGCTCGAACCCGCGTACGAGATCGGCGGGGATGCCTTCGACCACTGCCTCACCCGTACGGCCCTGCACGCCACGATCGTCGACGCCATGGGCCACAACCTGCTCTCCGGACTCACCACGGCGGTCGCCCTCGCCGCCTGCCGCAACGGCCGCCGCACCGGAGCCGACCTGCCCGCACTCATGGAGACCGTGGACGCCGCACTCGGCCGATGGCTGCCCGACCAGTTCTGCACGGGCGTCCTCATCCGGCTCGACCTGGCGAGCGGGGCCCTGCGCTGGAGCAACTGCGGACATCCGCCGCCGCTGCTGGTCCGCGACAACCGGCTCATCGAGGGGGCCCTCGAACGCGAACCCGACTCGCCGATGGGTTTCTCCCCGTCCTTCCGCAGCGCGGAACGCCAGGTCCACGAGACGGCACTGGAACCCGGCGACCGCGTGCTCCTCTACACCGACGGCCTGACCGAGGCCCGGCTTCCCGACGGCACCGAATTCGGGCTCGAACGCTTCGCCGACTCGGTGATCAGGGCCTCCACCGCGGGGGAGGTGGCGCCCGAGACGCTGCGCCGGCTCATCCACTCGATCCTGGAGGGGCAGGCCGACCCGCTCCGGGACGACGCGACCATCCTCATGATCGAGTGGCGGCCGCCCGGCCGTTGAAATCCCGCCACATCCGAGCCCGTCCGAGCCGGTCCGTGCCGGGCGAGGCATGGCCCGCACGAACGAGGGGAGCTGAGAACCATGAAGATCCTCATCATTCTCGTCGTCATCGGTGTCGTCGCAGCCTGGTACCTGAAGTCACGGAAGGGTCAGTGAAGCCGCGAGAGAAGAAACCCGCCCGTTGAAAAAGAAATCCGCCCGTTGATGTCGAGAACCCGTGATCGGCTCCGTCCCAGGCATGAACGCGGCCACAATGGGCCGCACCAGCCACAAGGAGACCCGTCATGGCCAAGTACCTGCTGCTCAAGCACTACCGAGGCGCCCCGGCCGCGGTGAACGACGTCCCCATGGACCAGTGGACTCCCGAGGAGGTCACGGCCCACATGCGGTACATGAACGACTTCGCCGACCGGCTGAAGGAGACCGGCGAGTTCGTCGACGGACAGGCCCTCGCCCCCGAGGGCTCCTTCGTCCGGTACGACGGCGAGGGCCGCCCGCCGGTCACCGACGGGCCCTTCGCCGAGACGAAGGACCTCATCGCGGGCTGGATGATCATCGACGTCGACAGCCACGAGCGGGCCGTCGAGCTGGCGGGCGAGCTGTCGGCCGCTCCGGGCGCGGGCGGGAAGCCGATCCACGAGTGGCTGGAACTGCGCCCCTTCCTGGGCGAGGCCCCCACCATCACGGAGTGACCTCCCCCATGGACGAGGCCCTGCTCCGCAGCCTCACCCCCAGTGTGCTCGCCGTCCTCGTCCGCCGCGGAGCCGATTTCGCGGCGGCCGAGGACGCCGTGCAGGACGCGCTGGTCGAGGCGGTGCGCGTCTGGCCGGATGACCCGCCGCGCGACCCGAAGGGCTGGCTGGTCACGGTGGCCTGGCGCCGCTTCCTCGACGGACGGCGGGCGGACAGCGCCCGCCGCCGGCGGGAGGACGTCGTCGAAGAGGAGCCGGGCCCCGGCCCCGCGCCCGCGGTGGACGACACCCTCCAGCTCTACTTCCTGTGCGCCCACCCGTCCCTGACGCCGTCGTCCGCCGTCGCGCTCACGCTGCGCGCCGTCGGCGGACTGACCACCCGCCAGATCGCGCGGGCCTATCTGGTCCCCGAGGCGACCATGGCGCAGCGCATCAGCCGCGCCAAGAAGACCGTGTCCGGCGTGCGCCTGGACCGGCCCGGCGACGTGGCCACCGTGCTGCGCGTCCTCTATCTGGTCTTCAACGAGGGCTACTCCACCGATGCCGACGTCGACCTGACCGCCGAGGCCATCCGGCTCACCCGGCAGCTCGCGGCCGCCGTCGACCATCCGGAGGTGGCGGGCCTGCTCGCGCTCATGCTGCTGCACCACGCCCGGCGCGCGGCGAGGACCGGCCCCGACGGCGTCCTCGTGCCGCTCGCCGAGCAGGACCGCGGCCGCTGGGACACGGCACTGATCGCCGAGGGCATCGGCATCCTGCAGACGGCCCTCGCCCGCGACCGGCTGGGCGAGTTCCAGGCCCAGGCCGCGATCGCCGCGCTCCACGCGGACGCGCCCGAGGCCGCGGAGACCGACTGGCCCCAGATCACCGAGTGGTACGACGAGCTCGTACGCCTCACCGACAGTCCGGTCGTCCGCCTCAACCGCGCGGTGGCCGTCGGTGAGGCCGACGGTGCCCGCGCGGGCCTGGCGGAACTCGCGAAGCTGGACGACACGCTGCCCCGCCACACGGCGGTGGCCGCCTATCTCCACGAGCGTGACGGCGACTTGGAGGCAGCGGCACGGCTCTACGCCGAAGCGGCCCGCCAAGCATCCAACCTCGCCGAGCGCGACCACCTGACACGCCAGGCGGCCCGGCTCAACGCCCGCCGACACCACTGACGGACGGGGCCGGGCACCTGGAGCGCGCGGAACGCCGGTGGATCAGGCGCGGCAACGCAGCATCACCAGCGGCGGGTTGGCCCGGAAGTCCGCCCAGTGGTCCGCGCCGAACTCGCGCACACCGGCCTCCGACACCGTCAGCGGCACCCAGGTCAGCTCGCTGAACCCGGCGGCCGCGAGGCACTTCTCGTAGACCTCGCGGCGCGGCAGGTTGGCGACGAACGAGACCGGCGGGTCGAGCAGCGCCGTGGTCCGCACCTTCGGCCCCGTCTCGCCCTCTTCGCCGGTGAGCACGCTGCGGAACCCGTACTTCTCCGGCGTAGGCCCGTCGAAGCGGAAGTCGGGCGACTGGTTGAGCAGGAACAGCTCGCCACCGGGCTTGAGGCTGCGGTGCACGTTGCGGCACATCCGCTCGGTGGTGGCGATGTCGTCCGCGTAGTTGAGCAGCTGGACGGCCAGGGCGATGTCGAACTGTGCGTCGAAAGCGCGGAGTTCGGCCGCGTCACCCACCTCATAGCTGAGCCCCAACGGCTCGCGCTCCTCCAACGCCCGCGCCACGGCGACCATCTCGCTGGAGATGTCGATCCCGAGCAGTTCGGAGGCGCCGCGCCGCTTGAACTCCCTGCTGTAGAAACCGGTGCCGCAGGCCAGATCGAGGACGGACTTGCCGCGCACGTCGCCGACCATCGCCAGGAACCCCGGCACCACCGAGTACTGCTCGAGCGGCAGGGCCTTGAACCCCTCGTACGCCTCACCGATCTCGTCGTACTGCTGCGTGCTCATCGTGCTGATCTCCCCTGTTGCCCGCTGATGTCCTGGCGCGCAGTCTTCCCGCATCCCGGCGAACGCCCGTACTGGCTGAACCCACAAAGATCCGGCGGCCGTCCCGGTGTCCTGCACGGACGAGGCGACCGGCCTCCGTTGCGTTCCTAGATGCCCTAGACTTAACCTAGGACCCCTAGGAAACGCCTAGAGGGATGAGCTTGAAGGGGGCGGGCGCATGGTGCGGGCCGGGCTGACGGTGGAGCGGGTGACGATCGCCGGCGCCGAGTTGGCGGACGAGGTCGGGTTCGAGCGGGTGACCATGTCGCAGGTGGCGCGGCGGCTCGGCGTGAAGGACGCGAGCCTCTACAGCCACGTACGCAATCTGGTGGATCTGCGCGGAAGGGTCGCGCTGCTCGCGGCGGACGAGAAGACCATCCGCATCGCGGAGGCGACCGTCGGGCTCGCGGGCAAGGACGCGCTGATCGCGTACGCCACCGCCTGGCGGGAGTACGCCCACCAGCACCCCGGCCGCTACGCCGCGACACAGACCCCCATCGACATCGACCCCGAACTGGCCGCAGCCGCACCTGGTCCGCGGCGCGCGGTCGAGCTGACGTACGGCATGCTGCGCGGCTACGGGCTCGCCGAGCCCGATCTGACCGACGCGGTACGCCTGCTGCGCAGCGCCTTCCACGGGTTCGTCGCCCTGGAGGCGGCGGGAAGCTTCGCGCACCGGCGCGCGCCGCAGCAGTCCTGGACCCGCGCCCTCGAAGCCCTGCACACCCTCTTGGAGCACTGGCCCCCGGCCGGAGAAGGAGACCCCGCATGACCACCCCGACCACCGGCAGCCTGCGCGTGCCCGGCGCGACCCTGCACTACGAAGTGCGCGGCAACGGCCCGCTCCTGCTGCTGATCCCCGGCGGCACAGGCGGCGCGGCCGCCTTCGACGGCATCGCCGACGACCTGGCCGCCGAGTACACCGTCGCCACCTACGACCCCCGGGGCATCTCCCGCAGCACGCTGGACGACCCCGAGGCCGCGCAGCGGGTGACCGAGCACGCCGACGACGCGTTCCGGCTGCTCGAACTGCTCTCACCCGGCGAACCCGCCCGCGTCTTCGGCAGCAGCTCGGGCGCGATCGCCGCCCTGCACCTGCTCACCGCCCACCCCGAACGCGTCGCGCGGCTCGTCGCGCACGAGCCGCCGGTGGTGGAGGTCCTGCCGGACGCCGCCGAGCACCGCGCACTCATGAGCCGCGTCGAGGAGACGTTCCGCTCCGAGGGGGTCATGCCGGCGATGGCCGTATTCGCCGCGGGGGCGAAGGCGAAGGAGGCGAAGGCGAAGGAGAAGCGGCCGGGAGGCTCCGTCGAGCCGAAGAGCGAGGTCCGGCTTCCGCCCCGAGCGGCCGCACGCGTCGAGCGGACAAGGGACGACCTGCCGTACTTCGTGGGGCGCATCATGCCGAGCTTCATGGCCCACGCCCCGGATGTGGACCGCCTGGCGGAACTCTCGGACCGGCTCGTGCTCGCGGGCGGAGAGGACTCGCACGGTGAACTGGCCTACCGCCCAGCCGCGTTCCTGAGCGAACGCCTCGGCACGGAACTCGTCCATTTCCCCGGCGGACACATCGGCCTGACGACCCATCCCGACGACTTCGGCGCACTCCTTCGTAAGACGCTGCACGGCTGAGCGGGCGGGCGCCGCCCGGCGGGGTTCACGCGCGGCTCGGCAAGTGCCCTTCGATCGCCAGCGTCAGGACGGAGCCGGGGTCCGCCTCCGCTCCGCGTCGGAAGGCGCGCTCGAAGGCGGCTTCGCCCGCGGCGGCGCGGGCGCGGTGACGGCAGGTCTCGCGTACGTCCCGCAGCTCGGGCATCCCGCGCTGACTGTGGCCCACGGAACGCCAGTACGTCTCGCTGGTCCCCGAGAGCAGCGCGGCCGTCTCGCCCTGGCCGTCGGCGGCGGCCGCCGCGGCGAGCAGGTCCATGCCGAGCGCGACGCCGAAGCTGTCCCCCAGGCTGTGCTTGCCCTCCAGCATCGCGCGCGCGTGCCGTGCGGCCCGGCCGGGGTCGTCCTTGGCGAGCGCGATGAGCGCCAACTGGTAGTCGGTGTACGCCCGGGTCCAGCACTCGTCGCGGTCACTGCACCCGGCCCGCAAGGACACCGCCATCCGCTCCGCCTCGTCCAGCCGCCCGAGCCCGGTCAGGGCGAACACCTGTACAAGATGACAGCGCAGGGCCGACGGTGAGGCGAAGGGCGGCCGGGACACCCGCCCGAGTGCCTCACCGGCCACGGCGAGCGCCTCGTGCGCCTCGCCGGACAGCAGGTGGGTGATGCCCAGCAAGTACGCGGCCGCGAGCTGCCCTTCGACGTTGTCCGAGCGCGCGGCGTCGCGGGCGCAGCGACGGCCGATGCGTGCCGCCTGCTGGTGCTCACCCTGGAGCACGGACGCTACGCCGAGCGCCCACTGCGCCCGGTCCCTGGCCGGACTGTGGGTGCGCGAGAGCCCCAGCGCCCGCCCCAAGTAGGCGTGTGCTTCTCGGAGATGACCGCAACAGCTCCAGAAGAAGCCGACCAGGCCCGCGAGTTCAGCCGCCTGTTCGGGCCTGACGCCCATGAGGTGGTCGAGCGCCGCGCACAGGTCGTGGTGGGCCGCGCCGATCCGCCGGTACCAGCCGACCTGCTCGGGACCGAGCCAGCCGGTGTCGGCCGAGCGCGCCAGCGCGAGGAAGTGCTCGGCGTGCCGGTCCTGTGCCGTCGCGCGCTGCCCGAGTTCGCCCAGCCACATCCAGCCGTACTCGCGCACGCTCTCCAGCAGGCGCAGTCGGCCGTCCGCCGCGCGGCTGACCACGCACTTGGCCGTGAGCCCCGCGAGGGCGACGGCGACGCCGTCGGAGGAGAGTGGACCGCCGGAGCAGACACTGCGCGCGGACTCCTCGTCGAAGGTCGCCCGGAAGACGGACAGGCGTGCCCAGAGGAGCCGTTCCAGCGGTGCGCACAGTTCGTGGCTCCAGCCGATGGCGGCGCGCAAGGAGCGGTGGCGCCGCGGCCACACGTGTGACGACGCCCGCAGTTCCGCCTGCTGGGTGCGCAGGCGGTGGGGGAGTTCGCCCAGGGGGTGGTGCATCAACTGTGCGGAGGCCAGTTCCAGGGCGAGGGGGATGCCGTCGAGGAGCGCGCAGATCTCCTTGGCGTCCTCGTCCTGCCGCGCGTGTCGCATCCGCAGCGCGGGGGCGACGGCCACGGCCCGGTCGATGAACAGGGTGAAGGCGTCGCTGTCGGGCGCCAGCGGGCCGACTTCGAGGGTGACTTCCCCGCGGACGCCGAGTTGCTGCCTGCTGGTGGCGAGGACCGTGAGGTCGGGGCACGCCGTCAGGAGATCGGCGATCAGTTCGCGGCAGGCGGTCAGGAGGTGCTCGCAGGAGTCCAGGACGAGCAGCACCCGCCGGTCCAGGAGCCAGCCGCACAGGGCGTCGAGCGGGAGTCCGGGGGTGTGGTCGGCGAACCCGACGGCCTCCGCGACCGTGCCGATCAGCCGTCGCGCGTCGGGAAGCGCCCCCAGGTCGGCCCAGCGACAGGTGCCCACGGCGGCCGCGGCGGCAGGCGGGAGAGAGCGCAGTGTCTCCGCGGCGAGACGGCTCTTGCCCACGCCTCCCACCCCGGTGAGCGTGGTCAGCCGATGCGAGGTGAGCGTCGAGACGAGCGCCTCGTGCTCGGCCGTGCGTCCCACGTAGAGATCTGTGTGCTCTGGTGCCTGCCCCAACATGCGGACATTCTCCATGAGTTGCGGGCGGCGGTGCGCCGGACAGGATCTCACGAACGTGTGTCTGGCAGGCCGGGGACGCGGCAGACCCGAGGCCACCGCGCCCCTCTCACGCGGCGAGCGCCGCCAGTGCCTCGACGAGCGGCGCGGGGTCTCGGGTGATGGGCCGGTGGGGGCGGGGTGCGTGTGTCGCGATCACGGGCGGTGTCGCGCGGCCTTAGGTTGACGGCGTGACTGAGCGGCGGTTGGCAGGGGAGTGGCGCAGCGGTGCCGCCCACGTGATGGTGGTGGCCGTGCTCTGTGCGGTACCGGTGCTCAAGCTGACCTGGACGCTGGGCAGCGGTTCCGCCGCCCGGGACCTGCTCGACGTGATGGGCCCGTCGAACTGGCTGGACATCGTCACCGACATGTTCCTGTTCGAGCCGCTGCTCGCGACCGCGCTCGCCGTGGTCGCCTCCCGCGCCGTCTACGCCGGTCTCGCGGCCAAGGGCGGTGCCGCGGCACACCTGGACGCCCCGGCGTCCGCGATCGTGGCGGAGGCGGCGATCGTCCCCGCCGCGGTGACGGTGGTCATCGGCGCCTTCAACGGGCTGTGGCGGAGCTGAGTGTCCGTACGGGACTGACGGGGCGTGACGGCGCGGTGCGAAGCCGCCCTCGTCCAGCCGGACACCCGCGCCGCCGAACGCCCTCCTAGCCGGACACCTGCCCCGCCGAACGCTCGCCTAGAGGTTGTCCCGTATGGGGCGTGAGTTATCGGGTGAGGGCCAGGTTGTGTAGCCGGGCGATGCCGAGCATGGCCTGGTGAACGCCGTTGCCC
>NZ_JBIUYI010000033.1:0-15941 GCF_044744425.1 Streptomyces sp. NPDC087300 | reverse complement strand
ACGGCTGGATCCACTTCGGATCATCCGCTGAGATCACCCCACCCATGCCCAGCCAACGCACCAACCGCCCCACCGGTTACGGGACAACCTCTAGCTGCCGAGGTTGAACTCGGGTTGTCGTAGCTGCTGGTAGGACAAGTCCGGCGAGGTGGGCTGCGCCGATGATGGTGGCGTTGTGGGCGATGGTCCGCCCGGTGGCGTAGCGGACGGGCCGGATCGTGAGCATTGCCATGGGCCCGGACGGCGAGGCGGGTCCAGAGAGGGGGCCAGGCTGTGCCGTGGGACGGCCTGAGGCGCGTGTCGAGGTGCACGAGGTGGCCGGTCAGGGCCTCGTCGAGGGTTTTTGTCGGGTGCGGAGGCAGCCTGTAGCGGTCCCACCCCAGCGTACGTGGAGGCATCCTCGTGGAGGGCGGTCGTCAGCAGGTGCTCTCTCGTCGATGGTGAGTCGAACACTGTCTGTCTCTTACTGGAGCTGTTGGTGGTGAACGGCCTTGCTGTGCCAGTGAGGTGGGACCCGGCGGTGTCCTTAAGTCGGTCGAGGAGGCTGGCTCAGCCCTCTGGGAACGGCTTCATGGTGGCTACATTCGGCAGAAAGATTTTGTTTTCACACTTCAAGGCGGCGATCATCTTTTCGCTGGCCCGGAAGACGGCGCGGAAAAGGGAGCGCACCGTGAGGTTCAGGTCGTTTTCTATGGTGCCGGTGACATTTATTGAAGAGCTGGCTCCCTTGGGCGTGCAGGGGAACAAGATGGTGCTGGAGTATCCGTCACTGACCGCCTGCATGCCATTTTTCAATCCGTAAGCATCATATCCGCTCGTGCTACGTCGCTCCTCCCTTGGGTAGAGTGATCCGTCGCTCACATCGAATTGGATACTCAACGCGGGTGACTCAGAGGTGGGATTGTCCTCGAAGGGAACATTGCAGACCTCCACCATGTTCCATTTGAGCTCTTTGACTGCGGAGGCGTAGCTGATTTTTGGATCGGATGGGCTGCGCACCCTATCGATTTCTGTGCTCTTCGCGGCTTCTGCCAGGGAAACCGAGTCGAGTATTCCTTCGCAGGCAGGTTTCAGAGCTGAAACTCCATGAGGTAGGTCGTCATCAGCCGTGCAGGCCACCGGTAAAAGCAGTAGCACGGCAAGAGCTCCAGCTGGGCTACGCTTCATTTTCTGCCTTTGTTGCTTCGATTGTCGAAGCTGACCCCACGGTCGTGGGCGTACGGTTCTAGTCATCTGTTTTCTTCAATTCCTCTCGTGGGAATGTGTAATTGTGATGGCTGAATGCCAGGTATATGCTCATCGGGTGCTCGCCTGGGTGGTGAGAGGGTCTCAGCGGCGAACGTAAACGGGTCCAAGGTAGACGTCAATGTAGCGATGATGCATCGGGTGCGACGGCGCACGTCTCTGCTCTTCGGGCGGCTCCGGGCTCTCAGTTCGTGGGCGGAGGATGTTGATGGTCTGAGCATCAGGGCACCCAGGCCGTGGGGACCAGGCGGCAAGGGAGCACCTGTCGGGGGCACCAGATTCAGGGGAGCAGTTCCTCGCACACGTTCAAGGGTTACCCTGCCGCCGGTGAACGCGGTACCACCGAAGTTCACGATGCCGCCGGAGAAGGCGGATTTGCGGAAGGCCATAGGGATCCGGGGCGAGGACAGCGCCAAGCTCGCCCCGTTCAAGCACCGCAACCTCAACGCGCTCGGCTGCTACAGCTTCGCCGCCCCCACCGCCGCTGCGCGACCCGGACGTGGCCGGCTTGACGATGATGGCGTCGGTGCGGCGGAGTGAGCGTTCCGGTCAGTTTCCGCCACCAAAGCCGTAGCCGTAACCGTAGCCGCAGCTGCGATGGCCTACTCGGCGTCCGTGCAGAGTTGGGCGGTCAGGGCGCCGCAGGCCCATTCCTCCCAGGCCTCGGGGGACCAGCCCCGGTCGCGGACGAAGATCAGGTACAGCTCCGGACTGAGCAGCCCGTACAGCACGTCGGCCGCGCGGTCGGTGTCGACGTCGGGGCGGGCGTCGGGCTTGGAGGTCAGTGCCTTCGCCGCGGCGTGCTGGACGGTGTGGCGCGGGTCGGGTCCGGCGGGCCACTGCGCGGCGATCTCCGGGTCCGTGGCCGCCGCGGCCGCGATGAGCGGGATGATCGGGGCGACCCGGCCGAGGATGTCGCGTACGCCCCGTACGTGGGCGCGCAGTTGCCCGGCCGCGGTGGGCTCGGCGCACGCCGCGCGGAACCAGTCGCGGTCATCGATCTGCTCGCCGAACGAGCACCGGGTCTGCTGAAGGTCCTGCGTGAGGCCGATGCGGACTTCGTCCTGCTGGATGGCACGGTCGCCGAGTGCGACCGGGTCGGCGACGGACGGGCCGACTACTCACACAAGCACCGCCGGCATGGCGTGAACGTGCAGGTGGTCACCGATCCTGGAGGCCGACTGCTGTGGCTTTCGCCCGCTCTGCCGGGCCGCACTCACGACCTGACCGCCGCTCGCGCCCACCGGGGCATCCGGATCTGCGAGCGCCAGGGCGTTCCTGTCCTGGCAGATCTCGCCTACCAGGGTGGCGGCCCGTGGCTGACCACGGGCATCAAACGCAGGCCCCTTCAGGAACTCGCCCCCACGGAAGGGGCCCTCGACCGGGCACTTGCCGCTGCGCGAGCGCCGGTCGAACGCGGCGTCGCGCGCCTGAAGTCCTGGCGCATCTTCCGCAGGTCCCGCTGCAGACCGAACCGTATGACGTTAATCGCCAAGGCCATCCTCATGCTGGAGCGGCAACGCTGAAGAAGCTCAGTAGTAGGAAAGGGGCATAGGAAGGCCCAGACAGCCGTGCCCGGGGATGACTGAGACTGCCCAGGGTTCACTGAGATAGGACAGCCGTGCTCCGCACCGCGGCCGTCGCCAGCGTGCTACTGCCGAGACCTGTTACGTCGTAATAGGCGGCCACCCGCCACGTGCCCAAGGGAGCATGCCGGTTGGGTTATGCCCCGTCTCGGTGAAGTCGAGGCAGAAAGGCTGAGACGCTGCGGGTCGAGATGTCGGCGCGATGCTGACGTACGACGGGCTACCTCAAGTTGAGTGAGACGACGTCGAGTGGAACGTCTCAGTCGAGTTGAGGCACCGTTGGCCACGGTGGACTCAGTGCCTCAGATCGATTGAGACAGGTCAAGAAGCTGATACGGATCAAAATGGCGGGCTCCCCCGGCCCGAGGGAGCCCGCCACGAGAAGGCCGGGCAGATCGGTGACGCTGTACGTCACCGGTGCTGGTTCGCCGGCTTTACCAGCTTGAGCCGCAGTCCCGCATCTGAGACGACCCCTTGTAGGTGCAGACCATCACGGTCGGGTGCTTGGCGTTGTACACCGGAGTGGTCGTTAGGTTAGTGCTCTTGCCCTCGCCTGCCACGCTTCCGAGCTTGAAGTACTGCCGCTCGCCGGAGGCGCAGTCGGTGTAGGCGAGCCATGCGATGGCTCCGCTGCCGTCAGCGTCCGTGTCCCAGAGCTTTCCACTGGTGACCCACAGCTTGGAGCACTTGGAGAAGTCGTCGGCCCCTGTGTGGAGTTGACCCTGCCCCCACGCTCCCTGATACGTACCACCGTCCGTTGACCCCAGGCCGAAGTTGCGGGAGTAGGCCTGCGCTGCTGGGTTGCGTCCATGGAGATGGTGTACGGGTTCGACCTGATCCGGGGGTTTGCTCCGGCATCGGGATGGTGCCCGCATAGATGAACGGCCATCAGCTGATCTTCGAAGTGTCGAAGCCTCGAAGGAGATCAGCACGATGACCGCACCTGACAGTCTGCCCCTGCACGCCGTCACGGAGGACAACCTCGCCGCGGCGAGTCCCGATCTGCTGCGCGCGATGGTCAAGACGTTCGCCGACGCGCTCATGTCCGCGGAGGCCGACGCCCTCTGCAATGCCGAGTACGGGCAGGTCAGCGACGAACGCGTCAACCACCGCAACGGCTACCGCCCACGCGAGTGGGACACCCGCGCCGGCATTGTCGAGCTGGCCATTCCCAAGCTGCGGCAGGGCAGTTACTTCCCGCACTGGCTCCTGGAACGACGCCGCCGGGCCGAGCAGGCACTGATCTCGGTGGTCGCCACCGCTTACCTGCTCGGCGTCAGCACACGCCGGGTCGAGAAACTCGCCGAGTCCCTCGGCGTCACCCAGCTGTCGAAGTCCCAGGTCTCGGCGATGGCGAAACACCTGGACGAGCAGGTCGCCGCGTTTCGCAACCGGCCCCTGGACCAAGGCCCTTACGCGTTCGTCTGGGTCGACGCGCTGACCCAGAAGGTCCGCGAGGACGGCCGGATCATCAACGTCCACGCGCTGATCGCGGTCGGCGTGAATGCCGACGGGCACCGCGAGATCCTCGGCATCGACGTCGCCACCTGCGAGGACGGTACCGGCTGGCTCGCCTTCCTGCGCTCGCTGACCGCCCGCGGCCTGAGCGGGGTTCAGCTGGTCATCTCCGACGCGCACACCGGCCTGGTGAACGCGATCGGCGCGGTCCTGCCGGGCTCATCGTGGCAGCGCTGCCGGACCCACTACGCCCGAATTTTGCTGAGCCAGGTTCCGAAATCGGCCCAGCCATGGGTGGCCACGCTGCTGCGGACCGTCTTCGAACAGCCCGACACGACGGCTGTCCAGGCCCAGATGCGACACGTCCTGGACGCCCTGGAAACCAAGTTCCCCAAAGCCGCAGCCCACTTGGACACCGCCCAGCACGACCTGCTCGCCTTCACCGCGTTCCCGCGCGAGAGCTGGCGGCAGATCTGGTCCAACAACCCGCAAGAACGCCTCACCAAGGAGATCCGCCGCCGCACCGACGTGGTCGGTATCTTCCCCGACCGTGCTGCCGTGATCCGCCTGGTCGGCGCAGTCCTGGCCGAGCAGAACGACGAATGGACCGAAGCCCGCCGCTACATGGGACTCGACCTGCTGGCCAAGGCCCACCGCCACCCGATCGAGTCAGAAACCGACGAGACGGCCCTGCCCACCGAGCTCACCGCATAGCCTCAGAACGAGATCACCGAGTGGCCGTCAATACACCACCCCCACGGACGTGACCGATCGCCGCTGCTGGCCGCGGAGCAGGTGCGCCGTCTGCCGATGAGCCCCAAGTCCCAGGCGGTCCAGGGAGCACTTGAACTGGTGGCCGCATCGGCCGAGGCACGCGAACGCCAGTGATGGCGCGCCCGGTAGCGCCTGGAGCAGCAGGCCGCTTCGCTGGCCAAGCGCGTAGGGGAGGCAACGTCATGTGGGCGGTGCTCGGCCCCACCATTCTGGCCCTGCACGCGGTGAATATCGAGATCCTCGCGAGCGAGGCGGCCGGAGGACCGCGCATGACCGGCAAAGCAACGCCATTCAACTGGCCAGCCGAGAAAGGCAGTTCACGATAGCTCTGCAGACGGCCTGCTGCTACGACCTGCGCCAGGAGGATGCCGCGGTCTTGGAACTGCCTGCTCGGGATCGAGGAACTGGTTCACGAGGATCGAGCCCGCAGTCGACAGGTCCGGGATCTGATCGGGAGCCTTCAGAAGCGGGCGCGGCCGACGCCGCGCCGCCAGGCCGACAGCCTGGCGGCCCGCGTTGGGCGTAGCTCTCCGGCGGGGACCTCCTGAGAGGGGTTAACGAGAGCCCCAGATCAGGAACGTCCAGATGCCTAGAGGATCGCTCCCCGCAGGCCGCGCCCCCAGTCATCGAGGCCGTTGTAGACGTGTGCCATTGGGCGCTGGAGTGCGGCGAGGCAGTCGGCTTCACCTGGGTAGACGGGGACGAGGGGGTCGGCGCCGCGCCATCAGTTGTCGGTTCACGAACCCGTCGCGGACCTCATGCGTGCCTGCCTTGATGGAACCCGATACCTTCAAGTGGATCACGGGGGCGTATCAGACGCGCCGAGACAGTAGTTGACGTGGAGGATGCGTGCGCAAGACGACCACTGGCATAGCCCTGGCCACAACTGCCGTGCTGCTTGCGGGATGCGGTAGCGACGGCGGGGACGAAGACACGAAGAGCGACAAGAACAGCAACGGCGCGCCCGCAGCGAAAGAGAAGACCGGTGAATGGGGAGCACCGCAGTCCTTCAAAGTGACGCTGGAGGTCGCGGGCAAGGGCAAGCCCTCGCTGGGATGGATCGCGGACACCAATCACTTCGAGAATCAGGTCTCCCTGCCATGGACGAAGACAGTCAAGGTCACCTTGGAAGGGGCCGAGTTGAAGGTCGGCAAAGTGCTGGCGCTGACCCCTCAGGCCGTCCAGGGCGCTGGAGGGCTGTCCTACGAATTCCCTGCCTGCGCCATCAAGGTCGATGGCAAGACCGTTGAGGAGAACGCGGGTGGGGAAAAGGGCGGCTGCAAGTACCAGCTGAAGGCCTCCTAGGAGTCGCCCTACTGCGGAGGCCCGTGGACGGGGCACGCTTCGTGCCCCGCCTCGCCCGTCGCGCGGTGGGCGGGGCCACCGATGACCGCGCCCCTGCCCGCCGTGCCCAGCTCATTCCCGCTGCGCACCATGCATCGGATGCCGGGGGCCACTGCGACAACACCCCGGACCAGGCCCAGGAGTACGTCGACCTCATGTTGTCCGACTGAGGTGTCGCTCAGGACGTACGCGCGACACCGCGGACCATAACCAGCGAGCTCGTGCGCAACGCGACTGTTCCCGAGACCGGGTCAGATATCACTGTGGGGCTCACGCTCACCGACGAGGAAGCCGAGGTGAGCGTCGGCAGCGGGTCCTGTCACCCAGGCGCAGCGCCATGCTCGGCTCCCGGTGGCGGGCACGGCCTCGGGCTGCCCCTGAGTGGGGTCCTCGCGCACCTCCTGGAGCGCCGCAGTCGTCCCGATGACGGCACGAGAGTCCGGGCTGCGGTCACACTCACACCCGGCCCTGCCCGGTTCCGCCGACCCAGCACGCCCGGGACGCGTCCGGGGCGCCCGATGGCCGCTCCGGACGGCCGGGCCCGCGCGCTGTACGCGGAGATGAAGCCGAAGTTCGTGCCACAGGACCGCAGGACGGAGCCCGAAGGGCCACGCGGATGCGGCCCGGCGCGAGCCGCTCCGCGGCCGACGCGGGTGAGGCCATCGACAACAAGGACATCCCCATATCCCGGAGCAACGACCCGAGCGATGTCGTGCCCGTCGCGCTCACACTGGAAGCAACGGGAGGCAGCTGGAGGTAAAGGGCAACCGCGGCTTCTCCTTCACCCCCTACGAAGGCGGCAGCAGCATCAACAGCGTCACCGTTCTGAACGTCCCCAAGCCCAAGTAGCACCTCACAGAGAAAGGATGCCGACCCGATGCACCCCGCCGTGGAACGCCTTACCACTCTGGTTCCTCCCCCCGGGCCCCGCCGGCCGCGCGACTGGGCCGTCGCAGAGCAGCGACTGGGCACCAGCCTG
Organism: Streptomyces sp. NPDC087300; assembly: GCF_044744425.1. Lineage (NCBI taxonomy): Bacteria > Bacillati > Actinomycetota > Actinomycetes > Kitasatosporales > Streptomycetaceae > Streptomyces > Streptomyces sp. NPDC087300. Next base: position 8,555 of record NZ_JBIUYI010000033.1, on the reverse strand, counting down.
CCCCAGGATTACAAGGAACTCGTCGAGGCCTACGGCGGCGGGGTCTTCGACGAGACCGTCTGGCTCCTGGACCCGGCCTGCCCGGACGAGGACTACAACCTCCTCGACCAGGCCTCCGAGCGCGCCGAGGTGCTGGCCAACCTGTGGGAGAGCGAAGCCAAGCCCGCGCAGCTTCAGGAAGACGGTGCGCACGTACTGCCCTGGGCCTACATCGAGGGCAGCGGCGCCTTGCTGTACTGGCTGCGATGGCCCGGGCAGAAGCCCGACGAGTGGACGGTCATGTTCAACGAGGGGCGAGGACCCGAATGGGAACACCACGCCCAGCCGTGTGTCCTCTTTCTGCTGTCGGTCCTGACAGGAGAAGCGGACACGAAGTACTTCCCCGGCTTTCCACCCAATGACCACCAGTTCGACAGCAACGACCATATCCTCTGAGCCCCACCAGCAGCGTCACGTTGTCCGTGGATGCCGGCTGTGGTGATGAAGCGGGCGCGTCCAAGTGGGGAGGGGTAGACCTGGCATCTGCGGTGGGGTGTCCTGGCGTGGACTTGACGGTGGTCGCCTTTTCGCCGATGACGACACCACGGATCAGCGCGGGCCGGCTGATGTCTGCCCCGGTGACGGCGTGGATGGTCGGAGCCGTCGCGTGCAGGGGATGCGTCACCGTGTTCAGCCGGGCGGCGAAGACCTCTACTTGTGTGCGGTCATGCCCTTGCGTGGGCGGTGTGCCGCTCCTCTTGGAGACGAACCTGGGTGCGCTATGGCACCGGGCGCGTGCGGGACGGTCTATGACCGTGCCGTCGGGCGGCGCCTGTGGGGCCCCTATGTGTTTGGTCAAGGTCCAAGGCCAGTAGGTTCGTGCGGTCAGGGGTGGGCCGAGCGGTAGGGGTGTGCATGAGTGATAGCCAGGTGACGATCAAGCTCACGAGTGATGAGGCACTGGTGCTGTCGCGCTGGCTGGAGAAGCTCCAGATGACGGATCTCAGCCGCGTTGTCGACGACCCGGCGGTCTGGGCGCCGATCCATCGGATTGCCGGAACGCTCGACAAGACGCTTCCTGAGCTGTTCGCGCCTGACGATGACCAGCGGCTTGAGGCGGCTCGGCAGCGGCTTCGGCCAGAGGACTGATCGAGCAGTCTGAACTCCTCACCTGGCCGCAGCGGGTTGGGGTTCGTAGAAGGCCCCATTGCGGAGCCACGAAGTAGGTAACGGGGGGATCTGGCGCATGCTCGCATCCACGGCCACCGGGCGCGCGTACCGTGAGGTGACGACCCGCCGGGAGGACCTGATGAGCGCGCAGCCCGACCACGCACCCGCCACAATGCACGCGCCCGCGCCGGGAGCTCCGGCCGAACTCCTCGCGCAGCTGTGCGAGGACCGGCGTGCCGAGGTGCGGGTGCCGGCCTTCGAGCGGGAGTGGGCGGCCGCGCTGGAGACATCCCGGTCGACGTTCTCGCTCGCTCCGTTGTACGAGGTCGTCCAGCTCTGGCAGGGCCGCATCGCCGCCGCTTCGGCGGTCGACGCGTTCACCGCCTCCGGATACGGTCCGCTTCTCCCCGGCGGCCGCGAAGGTCCTCGATGCCCTGCCCGAGGAGGTCGAGGACACCGTGTGGCACGTCTTGGACGCCGCGGCCGCCGAACCCTGGGGTTTCCGTGCTTGGAATGAGGAGGATCCCGAGGGCGGCGACGTGCGCCACGCCGCCGTCGGCCAGCTGTTCCTGACCTACTGGGTCAACCGGCGGCAGCGCCGCCTGTCCGTGCTGACGATCACCTGGCTCGGATAGCCGGAACTCGGCCCGTCGGCCGGCCGCATGAAGAGGGCCGACGCCCAATCCGCCGAAGCGGGTGGCAAGGGCGCCGGCCTTCGAAGACACACACCTGAAGGGAAAACCCGCAGGACGTGATGGTGCCGAGTCTAGCGGCCTGGACGCTCCGGCACACCCCATCGGGTGATGTGAGCCATGTAGCCTTGTTTTGACTGCCCTGGCCTGGTCTGACCCTTTCCGGAGTGCCCGAAGATGATCCGTGCAGGACGTGCCGCGTTCGTCCAGAACAGCCAGGATTTGGCGGCCGCGATGGGGCTGAAGGTGAAGAGCTTTCGCAACCGCAAGCCCTACGCCGATGACGGGTTCCCGGCCACGATCAGCCCGGCCGGCGCGGGGGCCATGCTGTGGGATGCGGAGCAGACGGCCGCATTCCTGGCCGGTGAGCCGGTCCCGGACCTGCCCGCCGAGGACGCGGACGACGACCTCCTGGAGCGGATCGAGGCGGCGGCCGTTCTGGGGGTGACACCCGATACCTGGACCTCCTACAAGCGTGACAAGCGCATCGCCCCGCATCTGGTGACGGTCGCGGGCGTGGAGCATTGCCCCCGGGCCGTACTGACCGCCTTCCGGCAGACGCCGGCCGCGCCGCCCGCCGGGCGGCCGCGGGGCAGCGGCGACATGGTGCCCCGTGACGAGATCGAGGCACGCCTTGGTGAACTCCTGGACGCCGACCCCGGGCTGACGATCGCCACCGTCCGGCAGGAGCTCGGTCTGGCTTACTCCGCGACCGCGCGCTGGCTGCCCCGGCTGCGCGGCCGGCGCATCGCCGACCTGGTCCTGGCCGAGCCGGGCCTGGACGCTGAGGAGGCGGCGCAGCGTCTGGGCTATCCCACCGCCGTGCGCCGTGCGGCCGTGGCCGCGGCCCAGACGGTGCTGCGCGGATGCCGGATGCTGCCCTACCTGCAACGCGTTGCCGGCGCGCTGGAGGCCGCGGGCTGGATGGAGTACCAGGACGTGGCCGTGCGCGAGGCTGGCGGCGACGTCCTGGCCGCCGTCCTGGTCCTGGCGGACGATGCCCCGGCGCCTGCCCTGGTGTGGGACGAACGCCACGGCTGGCGCACGGCGACCAGCCGCCGGCATCCGATCCCCAAGGGCGGCGACTGGCCCGCGGGGGGCGACGGGGTCCGGCACCTGTGCCCGGGGGACACGGAGCTGGACCCGCAGCACCTGCTCGGCGAGCTCTCCCGCTGACGGGGGGTCGCTCTTGGGCCCGCTGTCGCCATCATCGGGGTGTTCTTGAGTTGGTCTGGTCAGCGGTTGGGCGGAGGTCGCTGTGATCGTTGCCCGATTTCGTGGTGATCGTTGCCCGGCGCGGAGGGAACTGCTGGCTGCTGTCGTGGGGTCTGTCAGGTATCCGGTTTCTGGATAGTGGGAGGACCTGTGATGGATCGGCATCTCAACTGGGACGGTTGCTTCAACGCACGTGATCTTGGTGGTATGTGTCTTCGTGGCGGAGGCACCACGCGCTGGGGGGCTGTCGTGCGTGCGGATGCGCTCGACAGGCTGACTGTGTCCGGCTGGACCGCGCTGCGAGCGCATGGCATCCGGACGATTGTGGACTTGCGTAATGACGAGGAGCGGCGGGAGGCAGTTGCCCGGCCGGAAGGCATCACGACCGTGCACGTACCGCTCGATGACAGCGATGACACCGAATTCTGGCAGTACTGCTGGGACAACGAACTGGACGGTTCGCCGCTGTACTTCCGGCCGTTTCTCCAGCGCAAAGCCGACCGGTGTGCTGCTGCGGTGTCCGAAGTGGCCCGTGCCCGGCCGGGTGGTGTGGTGATCCACTGCGGCGTCGGCCGCGACCGTACCGGTCTGATCGCCATGCTTTTGCTGGCACTTTCCGGGGTCGATGCTGGAGACATCGCCGACGACTACGAGTTGAGTGCTGCCCGCCTTCCCGGGTTGTTCGCCATGCAGGGCACGGAGGACCAGGGGCCGCGCATTCAGGAGATACTCGAGCGGAACAACACCTCGGCCCGCGCGGAGATCCTCGGTGCTGTCGCTGCCCTTGATTTTCCCTCTCTTCTGCGAGCAGGAGGGCTCTTGCCTGAGGATGTGGCCGCCCTTCGCGCGCGGCTTACTGGGGCGTCAGATGGTTGAGTCCCCACTCCTTGCAGGATGTTGGGATCTGTTGGCGATGTTTCGTGATCCCCTCCTGCAGTGTGGGGTGAACTGTCCGGCAACTCGTCGGTGTCTGCGGTGAGTTGATGGGGTTGGCCTCGGAGTGGGAGGCGGTTCATGGCGTCGCTGCTGGAGAAGCTGCAGGTGAGGACGTCTGCGTCGCGGGCGCGGGTGGAGGATCTGCAAAGCCGGATCGCCGCGCTCGAGGGTGAGCTGGCTGCCGAGCAGGAACGGCTGTCGGACCTCGCGATCATGGAGAAGACCGTGCTGGCGATGATGGCCGAGGACGACACCGCGACCGACGGCGAGGCGGAGTCCGGGCCGGACGTTGGCGAGCGGGGTTCCGCTCCGGTGGCTGCGGCCGAGCGGCCGCGGGTGGTGGTGTCGGCCCCGGTGACGCGCGCGGACGGCAAGGTGCTGGCCGAGGCGAGCGAGGACGTGGTCCTTGCGTTGGCGTCGGCCGGGCGGCCGCTGCGGGCCAAGCCGATCTGCGAGGCGGTCGGCTGGGAGACGGAGCACCGGCCGGTGGAGCGGATGCGGGTGAAGCTGAAACGTCTGGTCAAGCAGGGCTGGCTGACCGAGGACGAGGTGGGGCTGTTCGCGATCGCGCCCGGGGTCGGGGACCCTGCCGGCACGGGTGGGTTCGTGAACGGCACCGCGGTCGAAGGCGCGTGAGGCGGCGCCGTCGGGAGGATCAGTCCCGGCGGCGCCTGGGTTGCGTGAGCGCCCTGGCGAAATCTTCGGACAGGCTCGCGCGTCTTCGACGATAGTGCTGTTGCAGCGTGTTGGGTTCGCCGAGCCGTAACTGGGCTCTGGCCTGCGAGTATTGCAGTTGGCGGGCTGGGGCTGGGAGGGCTTTGGCGGCATGTCTGCACCGTTACCGGCGCGCAAGCGGCGGCCACAGCGGGGTGTTCAGGCCCGCCTCGAGACGGGCGATGGTGGCGACGTCGGGTCAGGACCGGCCGTCGAGGACGTCGCCGATGGTCTGCCGGTTGATGCCCAAGTGGCCGGCGGCCGTCCGTCGGCTCCAGCCGCGCTCGGTCAGGGCAGCGGCCAGGCGACGGGCGATGGCCTGGACGACTGCTGCGGCGACGTCGTCGACGACCGCGTCGGGCCAGGCTTCCGGGTCGCGGGCGCATTCCCTGGGCGCGCGGGAGCGCGCACTGCCTCCGACCATGCTTCCACGCTCCTGTTCGTCGAGGTCGTACGCGACTTGGGCGGCAGGTTGTCCTGCCGGTATTCGTGGTCCATGGCACTGGACCTTGCGACGTCTTCGGCCATCGACGCGTACGCCCCGCGCAAGGCGACCCCGGTCTGGGACGAGGTCGCCCCACTGGTGAAGGCGGTGGTCGCCGCTACCGCCGCGCGGGTTTCCTACTCCGTCGAGGACCTGCTGCACGTGGTCGCCCACCTGGCCATCTGGGCCGAAGGGAGAGGAGTCGTCCACGAGCCGGCAGCATGGCTGAAGGACGAGACGATCGACGCATTCGTGCTGACGGGCTGCGCGGGTCTGGCACCGAACACCCTGCGGACCTACCGCAGTTGGCTGCGGCGGGTTCGCGACGTCCTGATCTGGGACGAGAGCGGTGTGGGTGAGCCAGTCAGGCTGTCCGCTCCTGCCGCACCGGCCCAGCCCTACGAGCGGGAGGAGATCGCGTCGTTGCGATGCTGGGCCGGGCAGTTGCAACCCCGTTCCCGTCTCGACGCGCTGGCCCTGCTGGCACTCGGCGACGGCATGGGCCTGGCACCCGGGGAGATCGCTCGCCTGCGCGGGAGCCGGGTCCGACGGACCCGGTCGGGGGCCTGCGTGCTCGACGCGGACATGTTCGGGCGGCTGCTGGTGGCCCGCGCCGAATGGGAAGACACCCTCGCTGAGCTCGTGGAACGAGCCGGGGACGATTTCCTGTTTCGTCCCGGCCACCAGGACCCGCCACCGGACAACTTGGTTGCCTCCTGGACTTGGCAGCACCGTCCCGAGGAGCCGTTTCCGAGGCTGAACGCCCGCCGCCTGCGAGCCTCCTGGATTGTGTCGCTGATGCGGCGCCGGATCGATCCGGGGGTGATCGCGGCCGCGGCCGGGCTCGCCTCCACCGCCTCGCTCGCCCGCTACCAGCATTTCGTGCCCCCACTTAGCGCGAGCGAGACCGCCCGGCTGCTGCGAGGCCAGGAGTGAGGGCGCCGCCACCCGGGCATCTGGCCGGCGCCGGCACAAGCCGCCCTCGGCCGGTGACCGACGCCCCGGCGAGGATCCCGGACTCGAAGGTTTTCCAGATGGCCGCCCTGTTGGATCACTCCGGTGTCATTGATCTGATTGACCAGGAGGTCGGACGGCGGCCGGGGCCTGCCGGACTGCCCGTTCGCTCGGTGCTGACCGGTCTGCTGCTGACCGTCCACTACACCGGCAAGGCCACCCTGGCCGAGGCTTGGCGCATCCTCGCCTTCAGCCTCTCGCCCATGGCCCAGCAACGGCTCAGCGTCATACCGATCGCCCCCTCGGCGTTGTCGCGCCGCATCTACCGATCCTTCGACCGTGTCACCTAATCCGTAGTTAAGGGCGTCTCGAGGGAGCGGGCTGTTTCTCGGGGCGTTCGAGTGCCGGATCGGGACATCTAGCGGCAGCCGGGCGGGCTACCCCTCTCTGTAGACCGGGTGCGCGGTCCTGGTGCTTGTGGTGGCGGTTGCGTGGGCGCCGGACGGATACCTTTGTGTCACCGGGCACGAGATGCCTCAGCGGAGATCGTGCGGCGTTCGGCGCCTGCGCGGCCGCCACCACGTGGATGATCGACACCTCAGCGCCGTCGAGCGTCAACACTTACGACTTGATCTCTCGTTGGAGTCGGTGGTGCGAGCCGACCGCACGGTGACTCCTCGTTACACCCGAGCCGTTTGAGCTCCTGCGTAGACCGGGGCCCGTGGGGTGCGCTGGTGCCACGAACGGCTAGGACTTGTCTGGGCGATCATGTGCGGAGCCAGATCGTGAGGGCTGCGACGGTTGCGGAGCCGAGGTAGACGTACCGGCGCTTGTCGTAGCGGGTGGCCACGGCTCGGTGCTGCTTGAGTCGATTGATGGCCCGTTCGACGGTGTTGCGTTTCTTGTACCGCTCTTCGTCGAAGCCGGGTGGCCGGCCGCCGTATGAGCCTTTGCGGAGCCGGACCGCCTGGCTGTCGGTCTTCTCCGGGATGGTGTGCCTGATGCCCCGGCGTCGCAGGTACTCGCGGCATGGCCGGTTGCTGTAGGCCTTGTCGGCGGCGACGCTGTCGGGCTTCTTGCGGGGCCGGCCCGGCCCCATCTTCGGGACACGGATCTTCTCTAGAACCGGCTTGAACTGCGTGCAGTCAGCCCGCTGCCCTGGCGTGACGATCAGGGACAGGGGGCGGCAGCGGCCATCTGCGCTCAGGTGGGGCTTGGTGGTGAAGCCGCCGCGAGAGCGGCCCAGGCCCTCACCTCCTGCACCACCTCCACCAGGCGGGCGTGCAGGCTCTGCCACGGCGTTTCGTCCTGATGTTCTGGCCCTTCGGCCCCCTTTGAGGTGGAGGTAGGCGGTGGGTCGGTGCGCGCACCTGCGGCATGCTGATGCGCCCGCACGATGGTGGAGTCGACGGAAACGTCCCAGTCGATCTCGCCTGCGGCGTCGGCTGCGGCCTGGACCTGCTGGAGCAGACGCTCCCAGGTCCCGTCGGCCGACCACAGCCGGTGACGTTCATAAACAGTCTTCCAAGGCCCGAACCGTTCGGGCAGGTCACGCCACTGCACGCCGGTCCGCACACGGTGCAGAATCCCGTCGATCACCTGCCGGTGGTCCCGCCACCGGCCACAACGCCCATTGCTGACCGGCAGGAACGGCCGCAGCCGTTCCCACTCAGCATCACTCAGATCACCCCGCCCCATGGCCGGAAGAACGACCCGGACAGACGGCAGTCACAAGATCACACGAATCCTGACCCCTACTCCGTGACGAAGGGGGTGTATCCGACCGGGACCTCGCTCACCTGAAGGTCCGAGAAGAGCAAGGTCACGTTGTGCGCGTTGGTCTCCATGCGCACCTCATGAAAGTCGATCCCAAGGGCCTTCGACCAGCGGCGGGTCGCCTCGGACTCAGGAAGAAGTTTGGCTCCCGGGTACAGGGCGTGCCACTTCACGCCCCAGACGTATCCGTCGAGGGCGACACCGGATTCGTGGTCGATTAGCTGGTCGTCCAAGGAGACCCGCCAGGTGTCCGCCGGCACTGAGGTCTCACACCGGGCCTCAACGCAGTGCCGGAAGAGATACCGCAGGTGGGACGGCGCGATGCCGATACTGGGATCAGCCGTCGCGTAGATGATGACCTCGTAGTCGCGCATGTAGTTGGTGTATCCGTGGTGCACGACAGCGTGATCGAAGGTCTCGTCCAGCATCTGCTCAAGTACGGCGGTGTCCATGCCGCCCTTCTACCTCACTCGACGAGACCTTCGATAACGAGATTCATGGGTGTTGGGCGCCGTTGCCTCAGAGATCGCCCGGACAAGTCCTAGTAGTGCTTCGTTAGGTTCTGGCTCGGTGCCTGCTCAGTGGGTGTCCGCAGGTGGTGCAGGTGCCGACCCAGCACCTCAGCAGGTCCTGGA
>NZ_JBIUYI010000032.1:0-17518 GCF_044744425.1 Streptomyces sp. NPDC087300 | reverse complement strand
GGCCCAGCCGGGCTATTTCTGGCGCGGAGCGCCAGAATGGGCCGTTGAATTCTTCGGAGAAGAATTCACTTTGGGCCACGAATTGTCACGGAGTGGCAATTCGTATTCGGTCGATAGGCCGAATGAAATGGCATCGGGGATGCCATGTAGAACGCTCTACCGTTAGTTTAGGGTTCAGCCATAAACGAGATTTATGGTAAAATTGGTAGAGCAAGTAATTCTGTTTTCTGAGGTGAAAGAGGGCGAGTGTTGATGGCTTATCTACATGATTGGAATTTCGATGAGAGTCTTAGAGTTTTTGCCTTTCGTTTTTGAGTTTGCGGCGTCGGCGGTCCATCTTTTGGTGGTTTTACATAAGGCGTCTACGTACTTTATGAAGGTTAGGAAGGGAGGATAATCGCAGGTCAGAGCCGTGATGGCCATGGGATTGCCCTCCGGTGGAATTTTCACCGGAGGGCAATCCAATTTGGATTGTGCTGTTTTAGTCGATGTTAGTCGGCGCTGATTCGGGGGCCTTCGACCTTACTGCCAGGCTCTTGGGCGAGCGCCTCCTTTTCTGCGGCCTACTTGCCTTCGGTCTTGCGGAGGGCGGCGATGAGGGCTTCGGCGGAGGCCTCGCCCAGGGCGCGGTCACGTTCGCGCTGCTCGTTCACGGCGGCGATGACGGCATCAGCGGCGGCTTCGGCGGCCCTGATTTCGGCGGGGGTGGCAGACATGGTTCCTCCTGATGGTGGTGTCGGTCGTGTTCCGCGGTTGTTCTGTGGTGGATCAGTCGGTGGCGGTGCCGTAGAAGCCGTCGTCGGGGTCGGTGGTGTGGCTCTGGTGGATGTGCGCGGGTCCGTCGCCGGTGGTGGCGACGATCGGGTCGGAGGGGCGGGAGGGGTGCCCGCAGGCCTGGCAGTGCTCGCGGTGGTCGTCGGGGCGCAGGGAGGTGGCCCAGCGCTCCCACTGGACGGCCTTGCGTTCGGAGGGCTTGCGGTTGAGCACCACGTTCCGACGTGACTGCGCGGTGGACTTGGCGACGTCCATGGCGCGGGAGAGCTCTCCGAGGCTGCCTCCGAGGCGGTTGTGCTGGCGGATGGCGGCGTCGCGCACGCCCTGGAGTCGGGGGAGGAGGTAGCGGTCGAGCTGGTTGATGGACTCGGAGAGGTTGGCGGCGGTGACCGTCGGGTTTTCGGGGGTGCGGGGGTTGGCGCCGTTGCGGAGCAGGGTGATGGTCCACAGGGCGGTGTCGAGCGCGTCGATGAGGGCGGCGGCCTCGGAGCCGAGGGCGGCCATCTCGTCGCGGGTCAGGCTGATGGTGACGTCCATTCCCCCTTGGCTGGCGCTGTCGCCGATGAGGGAGGTCTGGTTGTCGGTCATGCTGTGCTCCTTCGTGGGTGGCTGGTGCAGATCAGGCGGACTGGATCTTCAGGTAGAGGGCGGCGGCGTCCACGAACTCGTCGTGCGCGGTGAGGGCGTTCTCGCGGGCCTGGGTGAGGTGCTCGGTGCTGTCGTAGGCGGTCCGCATGGAGTAGGTGGCGGTGACCATGGCGTCGGCGGCCTGGCGGATGGCCGGGTCGGTGACGTGCAGGCGCAGGGCGATGAGGGGCCGGGTCACGGCGGACCGGGTGGTGTGGCTGCGGGTTTGGAGCTCCCGGACGCGTTCCTGGGGGTCGCCCTTGAGCAGGGCGTCGCCGCGCACCCACATTGCGGTGCGGTGGTCGCTGATGGCGACGGCGAGTGTGGTGATGGCTTCGAGCTGGGCTGCGCGATGCTGTTCGTGCCGGGCGGTCTGCTCGGTCCGGCCGGCCGATGCGTGCTGGAACAGGCCGCTGACGATGGCGCCGAGGAGTGTTCCGGCGATGGCGAGAACGGTGGCGAGCATCTGGACCCCCTCAGTAGGTGGGGTACGAAGTTTCGTACCCTCCGATGACTCCAAGGTACGAAGGTTCGTACCCCCCGTCAAGAGGTCTTCATGAACTCATGGCCTCGTGACGTCACGACGTCACGAAAAACCCCTGGCCAGCGCCAAAAAGGCCCGTGGTAAGCGCAGAAAATCGCTTACCACGGGCCCTTACAGTGGATCAGACGTCAGCTCACCGGAGCCTGCGCACGAGGGCGTTCTGGGTGGGTCCGTGCTCCCGAGCGAGCCGGATCAACTCACGGAAGACCTCGGCCTTGTCCAACGCCCGCCGTCCGGCGGCATTCCGGAGTTCGAGCACGTACTGATCGATCTCGGAGCTTTCCTCCGGATCAAACCGGATGGTGGTGGGGATCGCATCGGCGGCCGCAGGCGGAGGCCGGCGCCCCCCGCGGCTACGCCCCGCACGGGGCTTGGGGTCGGGCTTGGCCTGCTCCGGCTCTGAGGTCTGGGCCGGAGACTCCTGGACGGAGGTCTGCTCACCGACCTTGAGCGGGCCCACCTTGGGGGTGAGCACGGGCTGTTGCGGCCTCAGGGCCGACGTGCCGGAGGGGATGTTGCGGTCCTTGGGCGGCTTCATCATCGGGCGGGGATCTCCTTCACGAACCGCTGTGCCAGGTTCTCGAATGCGGCTCGCACCTCTGCGCTGTCACTGATCTCGGACAGCGACTGTGCGAACTCATCGGCGTTCGTGATCAGGGAGCGTCGGGGGATCACGCCCCAGATGCCTTCCTCCCCAAAGATCTGCCGGAGCCCGTTCAGTTGGCCAACGTGGCCCCCGACGCGCATGTCGTATCCGCCCACGATCATGCCGAGGAACGTCAGGTCCGGGTTCGCCAGATCGTCGGCAGCGGTGGCGACGAAATCCCGGTACCGCACGGCGCCTTCCACGCTGTCGTGTTCGGGTTCGGTGGATCCGACGGCGTGGTGCGCGGCGGCGAGTGCCATCTGGGTGAGGTGGCCCAGGGAGGGCTGGCAGTCGATGAGGACGTAGTCAAGGTGGCGGTCCGCGCCCTTGAGGGCCTTGGCCAGACGTCGGTAGGCGCCCACCTGGCCTGCTTCGGAGACGCGGTTCTCCAGGGTGTACCGCGCGGGCATGAGGGTGATGCGGTCCGCGTACTCCGCACTCCAGCCGATCGGCTGCCAGACCTGGCTGGCAACGCCCTCGGCGTTCGCCTCGATCGCCTCGGACGTCGTCAGGGGCGGGTTGGACGGGTTGTCCTTCCACCCCAGGCGCCGGGACGCGTTGCCCTGGGGGTCGGCGTCGACAACGCCCACGCGATGTCCGAGCTTGGCCAGAGCCTCAGCAAGCCGCACGGTGTGGGTGGACTTCTTCGCTCCGCCCTTGTTGTTGCCGATCGCGACCCGAGTCGCCGACGGTTCATCCTGAGGGGTCATCATCTGGGCAGCGTACGGCCTTTTCATGGCGTCATGAACTCATGTGCTCGTGACACCACGAACGAGGTGCGGGGCCCGTACCGGCTGCGTCCGGTACGGGCCCGACCATGATGCACCGGCCTTTGCGGCAGAGGCTGCGGCAGAGGCTGCGGCAGAGGCTGCGAGGCCTCAGCACACGGGCACGAGGCCCCCGCTGGTCAGCCCCGGTGGTCGGCCCCCGACGCGAGCCTGACATCCCCTCACACGACGTCTTGGACCTGAACAAGGGAAGGAGCGGGACGGGCGGGCGACGAGCTCGGGGAGGCCGCAGCGATGGGGGAGCTGGCTTGGCCGGCCGACGGAGCGCGGGATGCTCGCGCGCCCTCCGTGTGGGTGATGGCGAAGGCCGCGGTGCGGCGAGACGATCCGCAGAAACTGTGTCGATGGAGTCCCCGGGCGTTCGAGCGCGTCCGGGGCCGCGCTGTACGGGGTTGAGAGGTAGTCCCCCCAGGCCCATTGGCAGGCATGAGGAGGCCCGCACTGCACGATCGCAGTGCGGGCCTCCTCATCAGTACTGGGGTGTGGAGTAGGTGGAGGCGTCGACATCGACGGCGGCGCCGAACTGTGCGTCGAAATCGTCGCAAACCTTCTGGACGCTGTCGTTGAGGTCGTACCCGGGGACCCCGTCCATGGCCTTGAGGAAGTCGACGATGTCCTCGCCGAACAGGGTCCCCTGCACCACCCCGTTCCAGGTCCGCTTGGAGGTGACCCACGATCCCGGGATGGTGATGGTCAGGAACAGGGGGGCGTCCGCGTAGGGGTCCTCGGCTTCCTCCTGGCCCTCGCCGCCCTCGACCCCCGGCTCGCCAGGCTCGCCAGCGGGAGCGGGTTCGCCGCCGTCCTGGGGAGGGCTGGGTTCGGCGGTGGGCGTGCTCGGCGGAGCCGAAGAAGATTCGGGCGCCGCAGGCGCCTCCTCCTTCTTCTTCTTCTTCCGTCCCCGGAGTTTGTCCAACGCGCGCTGGAACCGTCCTGGCTTCCGCGGTTCTTCGGCGGGCGTGGGGGCCGGTGTGGGCTGCGGCCGGGGAGCCTCAGAAGCCGGTGCGGGTGCCTGGTCCTTGTCCTTACGGCCGAACGGCCACCACTTGGCCATCGGTCACTCCCCCTTTTCGTTCGAGCGCTGGAGGGATTCCTTGTAGGTCTTGAGCGCGTACGACATCCGGGGCCGTTCATCGAGCAGCGGCAGGATCTCGGCGAAGGGGAGGCTGAGTTCGGGCTTCCAGTCCCGGCCGCTCTTCCCGATCGTCATCGGGTCGGGCTTGGAGGCCAGCGGGTCGGCGTGGTTGCTGAGGTAGGTGGCCGCGTCGACACGGAGACTCAGGGGGTAGTGGCCGCTGGCTGAGAACTTGACCAGGTTGCGGTAGGTGTTGGCCAGGGCCAGATCGAGGATCATCTGTCCCCAGTCGGGGCGCCACCAGATGTCCTTGGCGTACATCTCGCCGGTCTGGTGGTCGCGCTGGGCATCCCGGCGTCCCAGGTAGCCGCGGAAGCTTTGGTAGAGCATGCCGTTGACCTGCTTGGCCAGCGGGGCCCCAGGCCGGTTGCGGTCGATGGCGTCCATGATGAACGTCCGGGACGCGAGGACCTTGTCGTACATCGCGTACAGGGCGCGGCTCGTGGTCGGCCACACCCAGGCCTCCACGATGTCCGGTGTCCAGTCGGGGTAGATCTCGATCAGCAGGTCCATGCCGGGGGTCCGCAGCCAGTAGCCGCCGTCCTCGGCTTCGTACAGCCGCAGTTCGGGCAGTCCCGGCAGCCCCTTGCCGGGGATGTCCCGCACTCGCCAGTACCCGGCAAGCCGCTTGTCGTAGGGCCGCCCGTCGGGGAAGTGGTCGGGGTCGCCGACCCCTAGCTTGGCGCCGCTGAACCCGCCCAGCCAGGCCGCGTTCTTGTCGTACTGGTGCAGCCACTTCATGGACCGCTCGTCCTCGCTGAGGGTGCTGGGGTCCCGGGTCCACTGCATGTCCACCAGGGGCCGGACCGCGTTGTGGCGAGCGGGCGGCACCGTGCCGTTGCGGATTGCCTCCGAAACGACGACGTCGGCGCGCTCGGATCCCCCCGCGAAGTCCTTCGCGGTGGCGTTCGGGGACAGGTAGTAGGGGATGACCTTGGGCCGGTCGTCGGGTCCGTGCACGGTGGAGAGCAGGAACACCATCAGGGCGTCGACCAGGGTCGCGGGGTCGGCGGCGGCACCGAACCCACCCCGACCTGGCTCGTCGGCACGGTCGAAGCGGTCGTCGTACATCGGCAGTGCGATGCGCAGTTCGTCGCGGCCGGTGTCGCTCTCCCCGTTCGGCTTGATCGTCAGCCAGCAGGACAGGCCCCCACCCCGGACGATGAGCGGCGAGCCGGGGGGCGGGGTTGTCCAGGGGTGCTCTACCGGGGCCTGGCAGCCGCGGTACTCGGCAGGGTTGTCCCCGCGCCGTTCCTCGAAGGCGGGCAGGCCCATGTGCAGTGCGCCCTGTTCGTGGATCCACAGGGTCCGCAGCTCGTAGCGCTCCATCAGGTACGGCACCTGGTCGACGTTCGCGGGCATCACCACGCGCACGGGCTCGCGGTTGGGCAGGTGCAGCATCCCGGCACCGAGGACACCGAAGCGCAGGGCCCGCCTGGTGCGGCCGGTGGCCCGTTCCTCAAGGGCGGCGAACTGCGGGTCGGTGACGCGCACGGTCGCGGGGGGAAAGCCGCGCTCCAGGGGAACGGTGAGCCCGTAGTAGGTGCCTTCGGGCTGCACATCACTCACGTACATCGTGACGTCACGAGCTCGTGAGTCCGTGGACTCGGTAGTGCCGGTCGCTCCGGAGTGGTTCCGGGGGGTGGCTCCGGTCTCCTTAGAGAAGTCGAAGAGTTCAAGGGTGGTTCCGGTGGTTCCGGTGGTTCCACCGCAGGTCAGAGGCCAATTTTCCGGAACCACCCCGGTGGTTCCGGGGTGGTTCCGGGGGGTGGTTCCACTCGGGAACTCCTCGTCGGGGCCATCCGCAGGAACCTCTTCAGCGGCGAAAAGTTCGGCTGCGCGATCGGTGCTGAAGCAGTGCATCCGGGTGCCCAGTCCGTGATCCCGTACGGCGCGAGGGAGCAACCGCTGGGCATGCTTGCCGCTCCCCCGCAGATGCACACCGAGCTTGTCGAGTTCCTGGAGTGCGGCGGTCACGTTGTCTACCCCGGCCTGGGTCGCCGCGTCCCTGACGACCGGGTTGATGACCCACCACTGGTTGTTCTCGGGGTTCACGAATCCGCGGATGCGCCGCATCCCCTCGGCAGCGACGGCGGGCAGATCGTCGATGGTGGGGAACGCGCTCTTCTCGATCCGCAGAGCGTCCAGCGCGGCCCAGAGCGCCTCGTGGTCGGGCACGTTCGCCTCTGCGGCGATCTCGATCGCCTCAGCGAGCCTTGCGGCGGCCTCGGTCTCTGCCACCGCCCCCAGCGACGGGACGCCGATCGCGGTACCGAGCATGTGGGCCCCGACGACCCAGGCCATGTGGAGTTCGGCGATGGTCGCGGCGATACCGCCCTGCGCCGGGCGGTAGCGCGCGCAGAGCTCCAGATGCAGCTTCTTGAGCTGAGCCAGGTTCGCCGCGCGGAACATGCCCAGGCCCACCGCCCACTCGATCGGCCACCCGCCCGACGCCTTCGCCAGCCGCTTGAGGCGCTTGCTGACGTGCTCGGCACCGGGGTGCCCGGGTTCGGCGGGGGCGCCCTCGGCGTCGAGCATGACGTTCGGGAAGAACGGCGCCTTGAACTCCTGCAACCTCGAGGCCAGATCCTCGGTCTGGCCCTCGTGCTTGAGCGGCTCGTTACTGCTGGACAGGATCACGGAGTGCCAGAACCCGTCGCTCTCGCGGGGCGAGCCGTCGGCGGTGCCCATCGCGCGGATCGCGCCCGCGACCATCTGGGAGATCTCCCGTGAGGAGTCCTTGATGGTGCGGCCGGATGAGGAGTGCTCATCGAGGGCCATCGGCAGGTACCCGCGCTGCCGGAGGCTTTGGGTGATGCCCTGCTTCGAGCTGTTCCACGTCGTCATGAGCTGCTGGCGCCGGGGCTTCAGGTCGCCGTAGCAGGCCGCGCAGACCACGAGGATTGTGCTCTTGCCCTGCTGGCCCGGTCCGTGGACGGACACCATGTGCGCGAGCATGTCGAGCGAGTCGAGCACCGGACCGACGAAGTAGGCGCCCATCACTAGGGCGGATCGCCCGTCCATCGACGCGTACGCGCCGATCTCCTCCCAGTTCTGCCGGGCGTCTTCCTCGGAACCGCGGAGCGTGCGGTAGCCGAGGGTCTGGGCGTCGGCGTCGGGCAGCACCAGGTCGCCGTCGTCGGTGTAGTACGTCCGCGCCGCGATCTCGGGGGCGGCGTCGCCTTCCTCGCGGATGAGCCGCGCGAACGCGTGCCGTTCGTCGGCTCCGGTCGGACGGCGGGCGCCGGCCTTCGCGGCCCACGTGCCCTTGTCGAGCTCGTCTTCGGTGAGGATCCGGGCGACACGCTGGCGACGTCCCAGCACGAGGTACTCGCTGCGGATGTCCTGCCCGTCGTCGGTGAGGTGGACGATCCGGCCGGTGACCTGAGGCACCGTCCCGATCTCCAGGGGCGCATCCTCGGCGTTCTGCCGGTGCAGGATCATGCGGTCGCCCTGGCGGTAGAACCAGCCGCGTTTCATGCCCGCGATCGGACGGCATCCGGCGGGGGTGCCACCACGCTCCAGGTTGGTGACGGAGCCGGATCCGTGGGCTCTTCTCGGTGCAGGGACGTCGGTGTCTGTCTGCGGGGACTGCTGTGCCACGTGTGCCTCTCGGTACGCGGCCTACAGCGCTGGGAGTGTGAGCTGGGTCCAGAATCACGAGGTCATCTCGCCAACGCCTCTGGACAGCCCGTACACTCGGCCGTAGACCTTTGCGGTCGCCGACGGCCCCGATTCCGGACTTCGACCTCTTCATGGCTTCGACCCCATGGAGAGACCCGGTGAGGGGCCCTCGGCATTTTTTTGTGCCGTTGTTCTGTTTGGTCAGGGAGCCTACGCCTGTAGGGCCCTCCATTCCCAACGTGGTCCATACACGTCAGGTTCCGTCCTGACCTGCTGCGTTGTCTTCTAGAAGACTTGGATTCCCTGGCGTCGTGACGTCACGAAGTCATGACGCCAGGGGCGCATGACTAGCTGTTGAGCTCGTATCGGTAGTGCATCCACCTGCCCGGACCAAAGAAGTACTCGCCGAACTCGATCACGTCACCGTCTGAGTCTCGCCAGGTGTTCTGACCCATGAAGATCGGAGATCCCTCGGGCAGCCCCAGTGCTTCGGCTTGGTCGGCGGTAGCGGAGTCCACGGTCATGCGGTCATCCGCAGAATGGGCAGTTCGGTCGGTTGCCCGGAGGATCACGCTCGCTGTGCCGCCAGGGATGCGCTCTGTGGAGAGCAGCTCGGGGGCAGCATCGGCTAGGTCAGCAGAGAACCATGAGGTCGATGCGCTGACAGGAGTTCCCTCGTCGTTGTGGGTAACTCGCACGCGCTTGATCACTGGTGCCCCTGGCTCGATGCCGTAGGTGTCCGCCACGTGGTCGGGTGCGGAGACCACCTCAGCAACGGAGATCACGGCGTACTCGCCCGGCGTGTAGATGCGGCCGGTGGAGAGCATCCGACTCAGGCGGTCGTGGGACGACCTGTGCAGCGTTGTCTTGGAGCGGACCAAGGTGCCGTGACCGACCACGCTTTCTACTAGTCCATCGGCGCGGAGGGCGGCGACTGCCTTGAGCGCAGTTGCCTGGCTGATCTGCCAGGTTTCAGCGAGCTGACGGACCGAGGGGATCTTCTCTCCGTCCGAGATCTCTCCCTTCAGGATCTGGTCGCGAAGGTGGTTCACCACCTGGAGATAGACCGGAGTGCGGTCAACGGTGGGTGCCATGGGAGGGCTCCTTCATATCCATGAGGGCGGGACGGCTGCGATCACCGTACTAGGTCACTACGCACAGAGTATCTGTTGACATGCGTAGTGTGCTAGTGCACTATCCATTGACGTGGTCGGTAACACAACGGCCCCGGTCGGTGACTCAACCACCGGCCAGGGCCTGAGACCGACACCCGTTCTGACATGACCAGAAGGGAGCGATCCTCCATGGATCGTATCGAGCGCCGGCCGCTGTCGGCGGCCTCGGCGGATCGGCTGGACAGGCTGTTCCGCCTCTACTCCGAGCGCGTACTGGCCTACGCCTCCACCCGAGCCAAGCGCCCTGCGGATGCTGACGACATCGCGGGCGAGACCTGGGCCAAGGCGTGCCGCACGGTCGCGAACTTGCGGACGGACGACGACCACGCCATGCCGTGGCTCGCCGGGATCGTCCGCCACGCGGCCATCGACTACTACCGTCCCCGACGCGCGAGCGAGCAGCCCCGGGACTGGACGGACGCCCTGGCGTCCCGCCCGCTCCCGCCCGCGCCGCCTGCGGACGAGTCGGCCGACGTCCTGACGCTCGCGGAGTTGACCGTGTCCGAGGTGCGCGTCCTCAAGCTCGCGGCCCAGGGCCTGAGCCAGTCCGCGATCGGCGCCCGCCTCGGTCGCCACAAGGGCACGGTCTCCCGTCAGTTGTACTCCGGTGCTCGTCGTCTGCGGGCCTCGCTCGCGCTGGTCGGGTGATCGCGGTGACCGAGCGTCAGGTGATCGAGCGTGTTCAGGTGCCGCAGATGGCGGCTCCGACGGTGTGGCTTGCGACCCCCGAGGGCCTCGCGGTGATCGACATGGTTGCGATCGAGCGGGCGGTCAACGGGGAGCGCAGGGGCTGGGGTCTGACGGAGGACGAGGCGCGGTACGCGACCCGGCTCCTGCTGGACCACGGCATCCCGTACTCCACCATCGTGTCGCGCGTCGGCGTCAACGCGCGGACGCTGAAGAACTGGTTCCCGGAGATCCAGACGCCGGACCACATGGCCCGTACGGCGCCCCGGTCCACGCAGAGGCCCCCGTGCGGCACGCGTCGCGGCTACGGCGCGCACAAGCGCCGGGGCGAGAAGGCGTGCAAGCGCTGCCGCGCGGCGAACGCTGCGGCTGACCGCCACTACCGCCGTTTCGGCACCCACCTGGGAGCTCCGGAGGTGGCGGCATGAGCACCGGACTGGAGACGTTCCGCGCTGTGCACGGCGACCCGGCCACCTGGTCGGAGCGCGAGTTCGAGCAGTGGCTGACCGAGTCGGACATCTGCCGGGACTCCGCCCGCAAGGCCGCCGAGGCCGCCGCCGAGGCCACCCGCAGGGCGTGCGAGGCGACCGCCGCGCTGAACCGGGTCACCGCGGCGCGAGCCCGGATCGGAGGCATCCGATGAGCCTTCGCAGGGAGACCCGGGACGACGACGACCGCCGCACGTACGCGCTCTTGGACGCGATTGACGGGGCGTTCGACGACGGCGGCAAGGCGACCTACCGCGACCCGGAGTTCGAGGACGTCGTGCTGTTCGCCGTCGCCTACGACCAGAGCCAGCCCTACCCGCCCGCCGGTCACCAGTACCCGAAGAGGGGTTGAGCATGAGCAAGCCCAACACGAGGCAGTTCGACAAGTTGATCCGCGATGGGCAGCGCAAGCTGCGTGAGGCTGAGCGGCGCGAGATGAGCGGCCTGAACGGTGCGGAGCGCGGGGCGGTCCTGCGTGCGGCGGCGGTCGGCGCGGCGAAGGTCGCGCGCGGTGGGTCCGGGGCACGCGAGAAGCAGGCGGCTGACGAGGCGTGGGCCGGTGCGGCGGCGCGGATCAGTGCGGAGATCACGGCGGCGCAGACGGCGAAGGCCGCCGCGGTCGCGCAGGCCGCCGCCGACAAGGTCGCGAAGAAGACCAAGAAGGGCGGGTGGTTCTGATGAACCGTCGTGACCTGTCTGACGCGGACCTGGCGCAGAGCATGGAGCTCGAAGCGGAAATGGCCGCCGACGCGCACCTGCACGGCCAGCACGAGCGCGAAGCCGCGGCGCACGCCAGCCTCAACGAGAACCTCGACGAGGCCGAGCGTCGGGGGTGGACGCGCTGATGGGCGGGGCGAACGAGAAGGCGCTGAACCCGCCCAAGGGAGCCTGCCGCCAGTGCTGGTTCCACGCGTACGACAGGGCGGCGCACAAGGGCCTGAAGTGGAACGAGCCGTGCCCGGTCTGCCTGACCCACCTGGGCGGCTGCCCCAAGTCGGGGATCGTCAGGTGAGGGCCGTGAAGAACGTGAGCGCGCACGTGCTGTTCTACGTCGTCTCCAGGGCCCCCCAGATCGCGGCGTTCCTGGTCGGTACCGGACTGCTGACGGTGCTCGCGCACCTGTCGCAGAGCGGCGCCGCACGGTTCTCGCCGTGGACGGGCCTCATGATCCTCTGCATCAGCCTGCTCGGTGTTCTCGCGGTCGGCCTGGCCTGTGCGCTGCCCGTGCTGCGGACCACCGACGGAGGCCGCCGCACGGTCGAGGACGCGTGCATGCAGGGCGCCGACCGGGTCGGTGACTGGGCCGACTGGGAGCCCGCTCCCCCGCGCAGCCCGTGATCCGTCCTACCAACGTGGTGGCCTCGTGGACTCACGAGTGCGCGAGGCCACCACACCCCAACTGCCTGGAGAGGAGGTGACTCATATGAGGTTCTACGACCCCACCGGAGCCCGGTATGGGACACCCACGTACCCGTTCCGGCTCGCCCCGGACGGCCTCGCCACCCGCCGCCAGCTCCGCAGGGACGGCCTGAGTCCGGGCGGCCAGGACGTCGCGGCACAGCTCATGTGGTCCCACCGCCGACGCGGCACGCGAGTCGCCTACCTCTACCGCATCGACCTCGCCCGCCCGGTCCGGCCGATGACCGCCGGCATGTGGCGCGCGCACGCCGCGATGATGCGCGCCCGCCGCACCTGCCCGGCCTGCGGCCACGACGTCGGCTACGTCATCCGCACGTCGATCGGCTCCTGCGAGCCCTGCGGCGCCCCCGCCCGCCCCCTGCCCTCCGCCCTTGCGGCATGAAGGAGAACCTCATGACCTACGACCCGACCAACACCCCCGCCTGGAAGCGACTGCTGACCATCGAGACGATGTTCAAGGAGGGCAACGAGCGCGATCGGCTCGCCCGCGAGGCCGCCGCCACGGCCGCCTCCTTCCCTCGCGTCATCGCCCGCTACCTGACCGACGCGGGCAAGGCGCTCGGCGATAAGGCCTTGGCCGTGACGGTGACCGAGACCGGCCCCCGTGACGACGAAGGCCGCTCGGCCTTCACGGTCGGCAACTGCACGGTCTGCCCCGCCGCCACGACGGAGTTCTGGGAGACCGCCATCTACGGCGGTTACGAAAGCGACGTCAGGTTGACGGTCACGGAAGCCGCGCAGGGTGCGGAGCAGGTGGTTCGCAGGTGGGCCGAGGCGCACGCCACCCGGTGCCGTGAACTGCCGGTAGAGGGCTGAGCGATGACCAACCACGAACTCCAGCCTGTGATCCCCCAGCAGCTCCCCGCGGTGCCGCCCGGCATGACCATCGCGTACACGCCGCAGGGCCAGCCCGTCTACATCCCCCAGCAGCAGGCGGCCCCGGTCATCGTGCCGATGCCCACCCAGCCCATCCCGGCCTGGCTGCGCAACGTGCTGATCGGCGCGGTCGCCCTGCTCATCCTGTGCACCCCCGCGACGGTGCTCCTGGTGGTCGCCGCCCCCGCCCTCGTGGCCGTGGGGCAGGGCCTGGCCTACAGCGGCATCGGCATCGGAATCGGCGTGATCGGTGTCGCCGCCGCCATCAAGGCGCTGCGCGAGACGCCCAAGCCCACGAAGCGGAAGAGCTCCTAGTGACGTCACGAGCCCATGACGGCGCGACGTCACTACAGAACCTGAAAGGCACCCCCACCATGAAGAACTCCCCCGAGACCCCCTACAGCTGGATCAAGATCAGTCTGTTGTCCGTCACCGGCCTGGTCATGGTCGCCGTCGGCGTCCTCGGCGGCATCGGCACCTATGCCAACCTCTCCCACCGCTACGGCGGACAGACCGCCCTCGGCGCCCTGGGAGCCGGTGAGGGCGCGACCGCCGTCCTCGCCCTGGTGGTGCTCGTGGCCACCGTGTTCGGCCGCCCCGCCCCGCGCCTGGCCCGACTGGGCCTGTGGGCCCTGCCCGCCGCCGCAGCCGTGATGGGCGCGACCGCCGCCACCAGCACCGGCCAGACCATCGTCTACGCCGTCACCCCGATGGCCATCACCGCGGCTGCCGAGTCCATCGCCTACCTCGCCCGCCTCGCGGTCATCCACCAGGAAGGCCGCGACGTCGAAGCCGAGGCGCGCGCCGCAGCCCTCGTACGGGACCTGGCCTACCAGCAGGCCCGCGCCGCATCCCACCCCTCCGAGAAGGTCCGCAAGTGGTCCGTCCGCCGGTCCTGGCGGATCGCGCGGAAGGTGGGCCAGGGCGACACCGGGCTGGCCGCCGACCTGCTGACGGTGCAGCGCACCCGCCTCACCCAGGGCGCGGACGTCGCCCTTGAGCGGATGTACGCCCCCGCCCTCGCCACGACCGCAGCCCTCACCAAGACGTCCGCCGACCCGGCCCCCGCCCTCCCCGCCGCATCCACTGGTGAGCTCACGAGCTCGCGCACCCACGAAACCACCATCAGCGCGGACACCAGCGGATATCCGAGCCAGACCGCCCCTGACCAGGCGCAGGACACCGAAAACATCCGCACGGACCTCCACATCGTCCGCCCCGACACGCCCAAGAAGCCCAGCATCGCCGCAGGCGTCCGCGAAATGGTCGCCGACGGCGTCCAGGACGTCCGCCACGTGGTCGACGCCATGGCCACCCGCCACGGCCGCGACCCCGAAGACCCGGCGTTCCGCTCCACCGTCACCAAGTACATCCGTGAGGCCAAGGCGGCCTCTGCGACCGAGCCCGCCTCAACGGCCGGTCCCTACCTCTGACCTGCGGTGGTAACCCCTACCGCGCCGCTTACCACCACCGGACAACCCCCGGTGGTAAGCGCCGCGGTAAGGGGTCCGGTGCATCATCCGCCGAACTACTCGACCCCGGAATGTCACACGGGGCCCGAAAACCACACCTCTACCTGATGACGACCCTGCACGCCGCGCGCCGAATCTATCCACAGGCAACCGGAGGCAGTGTCAGTGCCACCCGCAACGATCGCTACGGCGGTCACAGGGGGGACAAGCCTCGCCCGGCAGGACACTCCTGCCAGAGACCACCTGCCGGGCGAGCGGGGTCCCCTCCACGAGTACGAGGGGAGCTCCGATGCACAGCATGACCGCAGCCACGGCAGCTGACACCACCGCACCACCCGACCCGGCCACCCAGGAAGGAGGCTGGGTAGCCGACACGTTCATCGCCGTATTCGACTGGATCGTCGACGTCGTCCCCGGCGGCCTCCTCACCCTGATCTGCGCCGGGATCGCCATCCACCTCATGGCGGGCGGCAAGAAGGCCACCAGCAGCACCGACTGGAAGAACGCCGACCAGGCCGTCCTCGGGGTGGCCAAGGGCCTGTGGGGCGGCCTGCGCTCCCTGGCCAAGACCCTGTGGGCCATCCTGCGGTTCCTCGGCGGCTACGAGCTGCGCGGCGAACCCCGCAGCACGGCCACGTTCGTCAGGTCTGGCATCCCCACCGACCGCCCGGACAAGGCGCCGGCCTCCGCCATGGGATCCGTCGCCGCCCTGGACCCCCGGGTCAGCCTCATCAAGCCCCGCCGCCGCCAGCCCAGCCGCTGGGCACGCCGCCTCGGCACCTGGCTCACCGGCTACCGAGGACGCGGGGCCAGGGCCCTGGACCGCACCATCACCGCCGCCCTGTGGGCCGCTCGCATCACGGGGAAGGTATGGCGCGGCCTCACCGCGGTGTGGGCGGTCCTGGCGGGCGTCTACGGCGTCGTGGCGCCCATCGTGACCACCATCGCCCGCGCCCTGCGGGCCTGGCACTGCTGGCCCTACGCGGCCCGCGGCCTGGCCCGCATCACGCTCATCGCCACCGTGGTGGGCCTGGCCGTCCCGGCCTGGCGCACCCTCACCACCGCCGCCCTCGCCGTGGTCCTGGCCGCCGTCGTGCTCCTGGCCCACCGGCACAGGCCCAAGCCGCCCGGTGACGACCAGGTCTACGGCCCCCGCCTGTGGGTGATCCTCCGCGAGGATCTACGCCTTCCCGAGGACGAGCCGCGCGAGAACTGGCTCCACCTGCCCGCCGCTCTCACCGACCCCGCCGCCCGGATCGTCCTCCGTCTGCCCGCCTACGTCCGGGGCTCCGAGATCGAGCGGGCCCAGATCACCGACCTCATCAACAGCCGCCTGCCGGGGGAGTGGGTCGCCCGCTTCTCCTTCACCGGCGAACACCCCAAGGTCGTCTACACCCACAAGCCCCCGCCCAAGCCCAAGGCGCCCGACCCTGAGCCCCCCGGTGCCGTCGACCTGTTCGGGCAGCGCATCCAGAATGCGATCGATGCCGCGCAGGAGAAGCCGGAAACCTACGTCTTTGGCGTGGATGAGCACGACGAAATCGTGGAGATTCCCCTGGTAGGGGAGCAAGCGCATATCGCGGTATCCGTCGGTACGGGTGGCGGTAAGTCCGCTCTCCTGCAAATGCTGGCCACACAGGTCGTTCGGAGGCGCGGGACCATCCTCGGTGTCGACCCGAAAATGGTCTCTCTGAAGCCCCTCAAGGGAATTGACGGCATCTACCTCTACGACGATCCCGGGCAGGGCGGCGACATGCGAAGGGCTCTGGAATGGGCCGCCGCCGTCGTCGAAGCGCGCTTCTATGAATACCTCACGGGAGTGCGTAAGGAATTCCCCCCGCTGTTCGTTTACATGGAGGAATCCAACGAGCTGACAGGGATCCTCAAAGCGGTCTGGATGAGGATTAAAGACAGCAGTGACCCGAACCAAGACCCCATCTGGGAAACCGTCGCATCGATCCTCCGTAAGGGTCGCCAGGTAAATGTCCACGTGGTCGCCGTATTCCAGGACCTGAAGGACACGGATTTCAGCGGCGTATCCCTCGGCCTGCTTTTCCCCGTCAAAATCATGGGCGCCTACGTCAAAAAGCAATGGGACCGGATCGTCGGCAGTAATGTAGCCATGCCAGCCTCCGAGCGTAAAGCCGGTCGACTGGTCGGCGTAAAGAACGGGACGGCATTCAGGTTCCAGTCTCCATACGTCATCGTGGATGACCCTAATCTCTCCAAAGATGCGAAGGCGGAAGAGGCAGAGCGGCGAATTCGCGAGCACTGTGTAGAGCTGCGAAACCGCTACGAGTGGGACTCCGCGGGGCTCTACTCTGCCCCGCCTGCGGCCTCCCCGAGGCGCATCCCGGACCTGCTGGCAGCCTCGTCACGTGACGGAGCCCCTCAAGCCCATCAGAGGGCCCCTGAGGGGGGTCTGGGAGACGAAACCACAGGTCACGCTGTCACGCACCCTCAGGACGTGACAGGCGACGTGACGGGCTTCCGTGACAGGTTCCGGCTCATCCCCGGGCAGGCCGGCCATGAGGCCGCAGACTGCCCCGACGCACCCCTGGACCCCGCACCCGAAGCCCCCAAGCTCCTGTCCATCGCCGAAGGATCACGCGAGCTCCAAGCCCGAGGATTCAAGGTCGAGGCCAACACCATGAGGCAGCACAAGCGTCGCCGCGAAAGCACAGGATTCCCCACCGGAGTCCTGATCGACGGAAGCGAAAAGTTCACCCTGGCCCAACTCTTGTATTTCTACGAGAAGCGCGGGTACGAAAGGCAGGAAGGCGACGCGAAGGAAGGCGCCGTCTGACCTGCACAAACACGGTAGGCCCCCTCTCTAGAGGGGGCCTACTTGCGTTCATGAAAGCCCATCTGCTACCTTTTTGGAAATTCAAAGAACGGCAAGAAAGGGCGTTCGAAATGACCACAGAAAACCCTTGCGAGAACTGTGGAGAAGCCTGCGGAGACCCTAAGTGCGGGAAATGTAGGCGATGCGGTGGGGAATTCGAGGAAGATTATCTCGGGGTGTGGATTTTGTGCAATAAATGCCAAATGGAAGACCTCAATTCAGGGGATGGTGATCCATTTCCATTCGACCTATAAAGTCTGATAAAAGCCTCAGAGCGCGAAGCGCGAGGAATTTGGATTCACACTCTTTGAGAGTCCCAAATTCCTCGCTTTCGCTTGCAGAAAAGCGTTCGAGCGCGAAGCGCGAAGAATTGGATTCCACAAATGAATTCGCATCGCGAATTCTTATGCCCGGCTGGGCC
>NZ_JBIUYI010000031.1:0-20418 GCF_044744425.1 Streptomyces sp. NPDC087300 | reverse complement strand
ACGGCTGGATCCACTTCGGATCATCCGCTGAGATCACCCCACCCATGCCCAGCCAACGCACCAACCGCCCCACCGGTTACGGGACAACCTCTAGCGTTACCGCGAACAATCGCGACATCAGCCCGCGCCAGCAGCTTCAGGTGGCACGGGTGGCAACCGAAACAGCACGCAAGGCTGCCGCAGGTTTCAACTGCGACGGCAAGCTCGGTGAGCGCCTGCCCGCTTTGGATCGCTCGGAGTCTGAAGAACGGTCCCCCGCGAAGGCCACAGGAACCTGCAAGGGTGTGTTCTCAGCCTCACAGGTCCGAAGTCTCCGCATCACCGCCGTCTCGGAGATGCCGGCGGGAGCCTTGGCCGAGGAGTGCACGGCCTGGATAGGCAAGCCGGGCCATTACCGTTTGGGTGCGGATCCTTTGAAGTGATGCCCGTCCTGGGGGCAGTGCTCGGGTCGGTTGCTCAGGAACTGGTTGGCCGCTTCGACTGCTTCTTGGCTGAGCCGTTCTCGTGAAACGCCCCAGCTCTCTTCCCAGCCGTCCAGGTTGATCGCGCAGTGGACGAGGGGCTCCAATTCTTCGGGGTACCCGAGGTCGTAGGCGACGTCTGCCCAGATGAGGTGTGTGCCGGTGGCGGGATCGAGTGACCCGTCCGCGATCTGGCCGGCGATCCAGTAGGCCATCGCCCACTTTGCGGCCCGGGGTTCGGCCGGCGGGTGAAAGGCGAGTCCCAGCTCCTCGAGTACGTGGTCGAAGAGTTCCGGCGCTTCGGGCTCCTCGCTTCGAAGGAGGCCCGCCAGCATGGCGAGTGAGGGACTCTCCACTCCGGCGATCAGGGCGTCCACCCCGGCCTGAATGAGGCGATCGGATCCGACATGCCTTCCGAATGCCCGCTCACGCGCGATATGGCTGAGCTGCTTGAGTGCCTCGTCGTGTGTCATCTGGTCTTCTCCGTCAATGCCTGGGGACTGCAGCGTCGCACCCCCGCCGCAGCAGCACCAACGAGTTCAAGTGTGATCCCTCTTGGTATGGCTGACCTGGAAAGACGCTGATTGACAGTATGAGAGGCGGCGGCTTGCTTCTAACGTGGCGGTGTGGAGGTGGGCGCCATGGTCTCGTTGCCGGAAGAGCTTCAGGCCCGGGAGGACGCTGCTCGGCGGCGGGTGGAGGAACTCCAGGCTGAATCGGCCGAGTTGGCCTTGCGGTTGGAGAAGGCTCGAGGGGACCTTTCGCGGTTGGAGATCACGCGGGAGACCGTCGCGCAGGTACTGACGGAGCTGTCGGCCGCGGAAGCCGAACCGGACGCGGCTGCAGGGGGTGTGCCGGAGATAGACGCATCGTCGGTGCCCCATGGTGTCGGGGTGATGATGGTCCCGCCGTGGCGTGAAGGGCTGGTCGTGGCGGTGTTGCCGGACATCTACCGGGACATCGTGGAGATCATCGCTGATGCGCCCGGACCGGTGCAGGCCAAGCAGATCGTGCCGCGGATCGGCCTTCCGACGACGACCGGGAAGATTGAGGGAACCCGGGGAAAGCTGAAGCGACTGGTGGAACGGGGCTGGCTGGACGAGGACACGCCGGGACACTTCACCCTCGCTCGGCAAGGGCCAGGGCGAGACCGGCCCAACTCCCAGTGACCAAGGGGCTCTTCTCCGTAGATTCGAAGACACCTCACGATGCCAACGCGTCAAGCTGCGACGGCGAGTTCAGTGGGGTAGGCGGTGTTCTCGTCGAACGGCTTGTGGTGTTGGAGGCAGTGGAAGAGCTGGCCGATCATGCGGTTGAAGAGGTTGCGCTGGGCGGCGGCGTGCCAGTCTCCGTGTTCGCGTCGGCGCCGGTAGTGGGCGTTGGCTCCGGCGGAGGCCCGGAGCGAGGCGAACGCCCAGAGGTAGCCGGCGTGGTTGAGCCGGTCGTTTTTCACCCACCGCCGCGTGATGGACGACTTCTTGCCCGAGGCTCTGGTGACGGGCGAGGAGCCTGCGTATGCCTTGAGGCCGCGGGCGTCGGCGAAGCGGGTGTGGTCGTCCCCGATCTCACCCAGGATCCGGGCGGCGAGCTGGATGCCAAGCCCGGGGAAGCTCAGCAGGATCTCGGCGTCCGGATGCCGAGGGAACGTCTGTTCCACCGCCTCGGCGAGGTCGTCGGCGGCGGTGCAGGCAGCGTCCAGCTGGATGAGGAGGGCGAGCATCTGCTTGCCGAGCGCGTCCTCGACGAGCGGAGGCTGGTGGGCCCACTCGGCGCGGAAGACGTCACGCAGGCGGTCGGCCTCGGCCGCGATGCCACGCTTGCGGCTGGCCCGCTTAAGGGCGGCCTGGAGCTGGGTGCGGGTCAGCTTGGCGGCCCGGCTGGGGGTCGGGGCGACCTTGAGGAGTTCACGGGCCTCTGGACGGCACAGGCCGTTGGCCCAGGTGGCGAAGGCTTCCAGCGCGGACGGGTAGTACTCGCGCAGGAGAGAGCGGAGCTGGTTGGCGAGCTGCTGCCGATTCCAGAGAGAGTCCTGCTGAGCGCGGGCGAGTACGGCGATGGCCCTGCCGAGGTCGCTGTCGTCAGGCAACGGGCGGTGGGCGTGCATGTCGGTGCGCAGGATGTTCGCCAGGACCAGAGCATCGCCCGGGTCGGACTTCTTGCGGGAGACGGAGTGCCGGTCGCGGTAGCGGGCAGCGGCCATCGGGTTGATCGCGAACACCTTCCGCTTCCCAGTCCGGAGCACCGCGACCAGCAGACCGCGGGACGTCTCGATGGCAACCGGGATCGGGGTCTCTTCGGTGTCGCCGTGCTCGGCAAGCAGCTCCAGAAGCAGCTGGTAGCCAGCTGCATCGTCGCTGATGTGCCGCTTGGCCACTAACGCGCCAGTGTCGTTGACTAGGGCGACATCATGGGTCCGTTCCGCCCAGTCGATTCCGCAGTAAATCAAGACAGTTCCCTCCCAATGTGCAGGTGTTTGCGCTGGTCACGAGCGCATGCGGGCCACGCGAGCGACCTAATCCCAGGCATCAACCGCCAAGCGGATGTGCCTCCACCTCACTAGCCGTTCGTGGCACCAGCGCACCCCACGGGCCCCGGTCTCCGCGGGAGCTCAAGCGGCTCGGGCGCATCAAGGAGTCACCATGTGGTGGGCTCGCACCACCAACACCAACGAGTGATCAAGTGATGGGTGTTGACGGCAGAAGGTGTCGAGCGTCGCCCCTCTTCGAAGGGACCTCACGGGTCTGGTGCCAACAAGACGTCCGCTCGACGCCCACGGCCATTGATCTCTTTGGTGGTGGCGGCCACGAAGGCGCCGAGCGCTACCGATCTCGCCTAAAGGCGTCTTCGCCTGGACTACTGAAGGCATCCGCCCGGCGCCCACGCGACCGCCACCACCATGAGCACCAGGACCATGCACCTGTCTAAAGCGAGGCGTTGCCCGCCCGGCAGCCACTAGATGTCACGATCCGGCGCTCGAACGTCTAGGGAGCAACCGCCCCCATCGGAACGTCCTTAACAAGGGATTAGGCCGGCAGCCGTTGGTACTCGGCCCGGAAGGACAGCCTCGGGCCTGGCGGGAGCGGGGCCACCGCCGCCTGCTGACCTGTGTATTCGGACCCGTGCGGGTAACCCGGATCGCCTATCGCGGCCGGGGTGTTACCAACGTGCATCCGGCGGACGAAGCGTTGTCGCTGCCCGCGGGCCGGCACTCACGTGGTCTGGCCCGCCTTGCGGTCCTGGAAGCGGTGAGAGGCTCGTTCGACCAGGCCGCCGCTGCGATCGAGCGGTGGTGCGGGAAGGTGCTGGGCAAGCGCCGTCTCAAGGAACTGGTGGTCGCATCCGCGGTCGACATCGCCGCCTACTACTCGGCGAAGATCCCCACCCCGTGTACCCGCGGGATGCCGCTGGTCATTCAGGTCGACAGCAAGGGCGTGGTGATGCGCCCCGAGGCCCTGCGCGAGGCCACCCGCCGCGCTGCGGCCAAGAGCGCGGCGGCCGGCCGCCGCGGACGCCTGGCCCCGGGTGAGAAGCCCAACCGCAAGCGCATGGCCACGGTGGCCTGCGTCTTCGATGTTGTTCCGGCCCCACGTCGGCCGCACGACATCGTCCACCCGCCCGGCGGCCGCAGCGAAACCCGGCCGCCACGACAGGGCCCGAAAGCGATACGGAAATGGTGCACCGCCTCGGTGATCCGCCCGCCGGAACAGGTCGTCGCCGACGCCTTCGCCCAGGCCGCATCCCGCGACCCGCAGCATCTGCGGAACTGGATCGTCCTGGTCGACGGCGCCCGCCACCAACTCGATTTGATTCAAGGTGAAGCCGCCCGCCGCGGCATCCACCTGAACATCCTGCTCGACTTCGTGCACGTCGCCGAGTACACATGGACGGCCGCGCACGCCTTCCATCCGGTCGGCAGCCGCGAGGCCGAAACCTGGGCCGCGGACAAACTCACCGCGATCCTTGCCGGACACGCGGAGCGCGCCGCCATCGAGATGACCGCCCAGGCCGCAGCCGAACAACTTCCTGCAGCCCGCCGCGAGGCCGTTACTACGTGCCACCGCTACCTCACCGGCCATCTCGACCAACTCCACTACGACACCGCCCTCGCGGCCGGCTGGCCGATCGCTACTGGCGCCGTCGAAGGCGCCTGCCGACATCTGATCGCCGACCGCCTCGACATCACCGGCGCCCGCTGGGGACTCGACGGTGCCGAAGCCGTCCTCCAACTCCGCGCACTGATCACGAATGGGGACTTCGAGAGCTACTGGATCTTCCACGCGGCCCGCGAGCATCAACGCCTCTACCCCAGCCGCGACCAGCAGAACTACAGCCTCGTTGCTTGATGCCGCGCCGAAATGGCTGGTCCGATAGCCCTCCGTGAGCCAGGATCCTGTGGTGGGCTATGCCGATGAAGATGCCGAACTGCGGGACTTGATCCGCCGCTATGTCACGCCCGAGCGCCGCTATCTCAAACTCGGCGGCGGTCTGTTGCGCTTCGAAGAAACTGAGTACGACCGATTCGCGCGACGTCTCGCCGAGGACGCCAAGCTCATCACCGCACATGAACTCGACACTCTTCTTGAGGGCGGATGGCGTGAGCGACGAACCGCCGCCTGGCTCATCGCCGTGTCCCGCCGAGCCGAGTTCCGTGAGCGCATCGGGGAGCTTCTGCTGGCCAGCGAGGTCTGCTGCGTCGGCCTGGCGTACTGCGTAACCCTGGCTGGCTTCGGCACACCGGACGACGCCAACCACTTGACCGCCTACCTTGACCGCTACCTGCGCCGCCCCGACCTCAACTATGACCAGCTCGTGGCCATGAGCGCCCTCCGGTACATCGACCTGAACCTCGGTGACAAGAAGGCCGCCCGCTTCCTGTCACCAGACGGCCTGTGGCATCAGTGGCTCCGGGGCAGATCCGGTGGACAGCACACCGACACGGACACCACCTATTTGAGCCTGATCCGCCGACTCTGTGCCTTCGTCGATGAATGCGCAGAGCCACGCCCAACCGGATAGCCCACGCACCCTCGCGTCGGATCTGGTGGCACCGAGTCTGCACCCAGCAACGACCAGCCCATCACTTCAGAGGATCCGCACCCTTACCGTTTGGCGGCCTACTATGGTCCACGTTCTGAGCGAGAGCGCTACTACGATCGCCGCTATAAAACGCACCGCGAAGCGCGCCCGTTCAAGGCGACTTGTCCCGGCGCTGTTGGTGAGGCCTATTACGTGATCGATGGATTTCAGGCGTCCGTAAGTCAGCGCAACCTGGACCGGGTCCTCAAAGGCTTCGCCGGTACCTCCGAAGACCGCCACAACTGCTCCACGCCGGCTGTTTGACCGGATCCAGCTGGATCCGGTCACCCCAGACGCCCGGTAGGGAAGCGAGCGTTCGAGGAGCGCCTCCAGTGAACGTGGATTGGTTGTGGGGCAGTTGGACGCGTCCCTGCGGGGTCACCGTTGCTGATCCCTATCTGATGGCTGATGTGAGGGCCATGTAGTGACGAGTAGCCCATGCGTCTGGTCGCGAGCACGATCGTCGCCCGTGGGGCGCGTTCCTTGCGGTGCTGGGGCAGATGTTCATGGCTATGGGGTAAGGCGGGCGACGAGCTTCGCAGCGACGTGCGCTGAGGTTTCCAGCCGCGCCCAGGAGCCGTCCCGGAAGGCAATCGTGAAGTCGGACTCGGCCATGCTGAAGCGCTTGACCGCCGCGCTCGCGATCTCTTGCCGGGACACCGACCACAGAACAGCCTCGGATCCAGGCACCTTGCTGCCGCCGCCCCATTCGAGGAACCGGCTACCTCGCGCGGTGTCCACGTACGCGGTGATGCGCACGAGGTCCTCGGCCTCGTCGATCTCAAGTTCGGTCACCATGGGCCAGGGGCGCCGGGACGGATCCAGCTGCCAGGGAAGGGTGCGAGCGGTCTCGCCCTCGCCCGCCCACATGACGGGAAAGTCCTCGACCTCGTTGGCCCGGTCCTCCAGCGGCCCGCGCTTGTCGGGCGTGGAGTAGCCGCCCAGGGCGCCGGCGAGGATGCGCAGCGGCAGCAACAGGAGCGTGGTGACGACATCGAGGGCGTGCTGTCCGACCTTGCCGAAGAACCCGCGCACCGCGAACGGTTTTCCAGGGGGCCAGCCGGGCAGTTCGGGTTCTATGTCATGGCGCTCGCGATCGCGGTAGGAACGCCGCTTCTGGACCGAAGCGGCCGTGCCACTGGCGAACTCGACCGGGTAGCGTTCAGGTTCCTCGTCCGTGTACTCGTCCATGTCAGCATTCTCCGGTACGGCTGTTCACGGCGAACGTGCGGCTCTGTGAAGGTCATTTTCCTCGGCTGCCGACCACGCCGGGGGCAGAAGTTTCTTCCCCTGGTGTCACATCAAGGGTCTGGCGGGTCCCCTTCCGTCAGTGAGGGCCGGCTGGCCTCACTGACGTCGAGAAGAGATCACGTGTGCACAGGACAACTTGTCGACATCAACATCAGCTTGTGACCAGGTACATCCTGAGTTGTTCGTGTGAACTCCCGGAAGTGACTGGGAACTTGGTGGGCATATGCGTAACCTCCTGGCTACTGAGACCACTTCGCCGCAGCTCGACCAGGCTCTGCGGGGCAACTCCCCGCCAGGTAGGCCCTGTTCTGCGGCTCACTCATCCCATGCCGTACGGGGAGGCACCGTGTCAGGAGCAGAACGACCCGAGGCAGGGCTTTCTGTTGTTCGCATCCGAAACCGATGCGCCGCAATGGCCCTCGCTGGATGCGCAGTCATCACGCTGGCCGGCTGCAGCAGCGACAGCGACTCCGCCGAGGCGACGCCCTCACAGGACAAGCCCAGCTCCGCGGCCCCGTCCCCCTCCGCGACTCCTTCTTCCGCGGACCCCAAGACGGCCGCCGAGAAGGCGGTACTCGACACGTACCAACGGTACTGGGATGAGAAGGCCACGGCGTACAGCAAGGCCAGCCTCAAGGGCAGCCGGATGAAGTCATACGTCAAGGGCAACGCTCTGGGGCAGGTTCAAGCCGACGTGATGAATCTGCAGAAGCTCGGGCAGATCACGCGCAACAAGCCCACGCTCGACCCGCAGATCGCGAGCCTGGACCTGGAGAAGAAGGTCCCGATGGCCAAGATCTCCGACTGCCTCGACATCTCAAAGTGGGACCTGATCGACCGCAAGACCGAGGAACTGGTCGAGCTTCCCAAGGACCGGCGCACCAAGTACGTGAACAGCGTGACCGCAGAGAGGTGGGGGAAGCAATGGGTCATCCTGGAAGTACAGCCCCAAGACCGCGCATGCTGAGCAAGCGCGTCCTGGCCATCACCTCGGCCACGCTGCTACTTGGATGCACCGGTACCGCCCTGGCTACGGCCAAGCCCGACCCGAAGCCGAACGTCGGTTCCTGTTCGGTGCTCAACTTCTGTGTTGGAAGCGGTGTCGCGGGCACGCCCGGGGCAAGTCACCAGAGGCCAGCGGGCAAGCCGAGTGCAAAGGGAGGCGGGAAGCCGAACGTCCCTGGCCCTTGCTTTGTCACCAAGATGTCTCCGCAACCCCCTGCGGGCAGTGCCGCGTGGGGCGGGCGTGACCCCAGTGAGGGCGCGATCTACACCCGCACCTGTCCCGCCATGGCCGCCGCCGGGAACTTCCTTGTTGGCGGTCTGGTAGGCGCGCCGCAGACGTTCTGGGCTCCTCAGGCCCCGGTCGTCGAGGTGGATCCGGCGCAGCTGGCGCAGGAGGCCGTGGACAAGATGACGTTGCGCGGTCCGGCGATCGGGATTACGCCGAGGCCGGGAGGCAAGGGCGTGGTGGGGATGCCGGTGTGGATGTGGACGGCGAAGGGTGCCGAGACCTACGGCCCCAACTCCGCCTCCGCGTCGGCTGGTGGCATCACCGTGACCGCGACCGCGAAGGTCTCCAAGATCGTGTGGCGGATGGGCGACGACACCACCGTTACCTGCAACAGCGCGGGTACGCCATACAAGAGGGCGTATGGGAAGAAGAACTCCCCCGACTGCGGCCACCGCTACACCCAGCCCTCCACCAGGGAGCCGTCCGGGAAGTACCACGTCACCGCGACCTCCACTTGGTCCATCGACTGGGAGGTCACCGGTGGGGGAGGCGAGACCGGTGAGCTGACCGAGCTCCGTGACAGCGACGTGGACATCACCGTCGCTGAGGTTCAGGTCCTCAACTAACTGCGTACGTACGAAGACTCGAGAGGCACGCCCGTCATGGAAACCCCTGCCGCGCCGGCCGTACCGCGCCCGGCTGCCCCGTCCCGGCCTGACCTGCCCGTCACCACCACACCGCCGGTCAAGCGGGAACGCCGCTGGTCGGTGGTGGCCCTGTGCGTGGTGCTGGCCGTCGTGTGCGCGTTGGGAGCGGCGGCCGCTGTCACGTCGGCTGGTGACCGGGCCAAGGTGGTGGCGATCGCCCGTGATGTGCCTGTTGGGCAGAGGTTGACCGCGGCGGATCTCACGATTGCCGAGGTGTCCGCGGACTCCGTGATCGCTCCGGTTCCGGCGGGTGACAAGGCTGGTCTGATCGGGAAGCGGGCGGCTGTCGAGCTGCGTAAGGGCGGCTTGCTGACGGCCTCGCAGGTCGCGGCCGGCACCGGGCTGGGTGATGACAAGCAGCAGGTTGGCGTCCAGGTCAAGCGCGGCCAGGCACCCGCGGGCTCCCTC
The DNA here is from genome assembly GCF_044744425.1 of Streptomyces sp. NPDC087300. Lineage (NCBI taxonomy): Bacteria > Bacillati > Actinomycetota > Actinomycetes > Kitasatosporales > Streptomycetaceae > Streptomyces > Streptomyces sp. NPDC087300. The sequence goes on along the minus strand of NZ_JBIUYI010000031.1, from coordinate 11,281 downwards.
GCCCCGGGCGACAAGGTCCTCGCGGTGACCACGCCCGCGCAGGGTGATGAGGGCGGCAAGGACGCCGATGCACCGCCGTCCACCATTGACGCCACGGTGGTGTCGGTGTCCCGTCCGGATGCCACCGGCACGGTTGTGGTCAACCTCGCCGTGGCCACCACCGACGGTCCGCAGCTGGCCACACGGTCCGCCGCCGGGCGGATCGCGCTGGTCCGTGAACCGCGGAGCAGCTGATGCCGGTCACCGTCCTGGCCAGCGCCGCCTCGTGCGGCGTCACCAGCTCCGCCCTCGCCCTTACCCTCGCTTCTTCCCGCCCCAGCCTGCTCGCCGAGTGTGATCCCAAGGGTGGCACCCTGCGCGCCGGGTTCCTGCAGGGGCAGGTGAATGCCGGTTTCGGTCTCTATCACCTGGCGGCCGCCGAACGCGTCGGCCCCGAGGCCTTGGCCCAGGCGTTCGCCTCGCACTTGTGGCCCGTAGACGAGGCCGGGAACCGCAAGGTCCTGCCTGGCCTGACTGATCCGGCGCAGGCCGCGGCGCTGGATCGGACCTGGCCTTCGCTCTCGGATGTGCTGCATGTTCTCGCGCACGACGCGGGGCACGATGTGTTCGTCGACGCGGGCCGTCTGGCCGTCGCCTCCGGGCGTTTGCATCCGACCCTGACCCCGGCTCCGCTCATCCACCAGGCCGATCTGGTGCTGCTCGTGGTCCGCAATATCGAGGCATCGTTGTCCCTGACCCGGCACCTGATCGAGCCGCTGCGCGCCGAGCTTGATGAGCGGGGCACTGGGTCTTCCGCGTTGGGGCTGTTGGTCATCGAGCGGGAGGCCGCGAACCGTGGCCGCGGTTACACCACGCACCAGATCGCCGACGCGCTCAGGACGCCGGTTTTGGCGGCGTTGCCGTGGGATGCGTCGGCGGCTGACTTTATGGCTGAGGGGGGTGCTCCTCCGCGTGGGTATGCGCGCAGTGATTTGTTACGGCATGCGCGTACCGCGACTGAGCAGCTGGAGGCGGTGGCCCAACGGCGTCGTATTCAGCAGGAGTTCCCCGTTCAGTCTCCTGAGCCGCAGCTGGCTGGTGTGTTGCAGCGGCTGACGCAGCATCGGGTGGGCCGTCGTGGCTGACACGCATCAGCGTCCCGGTGAGGCCCCGCAGGTCATGGGGCGCGATGAGCTTGCTCATCTCCTCAATCAGCGTCTGGGTCAGCGTCGTGGGCCGGTGGCTCCGGGGCCTGCTCAAGCGCACCCGGTGGCGCCTGTATCGGCGGTGGCCGGTGCGGGTGTGGTGCCGCGTCTCGCTGATTTGCCGGGTCAGTTGCCGTGCGGGTGGGACGTGATTGAGTCTTTGCAGGGCGAGGTTTCCGCCGAGCTGAGCAAGCGTGATCCTGAGCGCACCCTGGAGGAGGCTGACCGGCGTGCGCTGGCCCGCTCGCTGGCGACGTCGGCGGTGGCGGGGTGGGCCGTCAAGCACGCCGAGGGCAACGTCCCGCTGTCCGCGGATGATGAGAAGCGCATCGCGACGGCCGTGTTCGATTCCATGTATCGCGGTGGGCGGCTGCAGTCCTTGCTCGATGAGGACGGCGTCGAGGACGTCATGGTGGACGGCACCACCGCGCACGTGGAGTACTACGACAAGCCGCGCCGCACGCTGGAGAAGGTGGCGGGTTCCCACGACGAACTGATCACCTGGGTCAACCGGATGGCGGGGCTGTCGGGGCACGGCGAGCGCTCCTTGACCCAGGCCACCCCGATGGTCGGCTTTCGGATGCCGGACGGCTCCCGCGTTACCGCGTCCTTGCTCACCACCCGGCCTTCGGTCGTGATCCGCAAGCACCGCATCAAGGACGATGGCACCGCCGACCTCGTACGGTGGGGCGCTTTGAACCCGATGGTCGAGCGGTTCCTCATCACGTGTGTGCTGGCCCGGCTGAATGTGTTGGTCGTCGGTGACATGGGTGCGGGCAAGACCACGTTGCTGCGGGCGCTGGGCCGGGAGATTCCGCCCTCCGAACGGCTGGTGACGCTGGAGTCCGACCGTGAGTTGTATCTGGACCAGCCGCACCCGACCAGGCCCGGCCCGGTCACCTTTGCCTTTGAGGCGCGCCAGTCCAATGGCGAGGTCCGCGGCGGGGATCGGGCTGGTGAGGTCACCATCTCCGACATGTTCGCGACCGCGTTGCGCTATAACGCGTCTCGCGTGATCGTCGGTGAGGTTCGCTCCACCGAGATCGTGCCGATGTTGCAGGCGATGTCCGCGGGCGGGTCCGGTTCGATGTGCACCATGCACGTGCGGCGGCCGCACGCCATTGTCAGCAGGCTGGTCCAGCTGTGCACCGAGGCGGGTATGGCCACCGAGGCGGCGCATCACCTCATCGCCTCTTCTGTCGATGTGGTCGTCTACCTCAGCTATCTGGACGAGACCGGGCTGGGCGGCAGGCGTCATCGTTTCGTGTCGCACCTCTATGAGGTCCACGACGTCGTCGGCGAGGCCGGGCGGCCCACCACCACCGAACTGTTCGCTCCCACCGCCGGTGAGCGGCGCGCGGTCTTCTCCAACATGCCGTCCTTCATCGAGGACCTGGAACGCACTGGCCAGTTCGACCGCCGCTGGCTGGCCGACAATCCCGGCGGCGCGTGGGGGCCGCCGCTGCAGACGGTGAGGCCGTAGATGACGCTCCAACAACTCGCCCTGCTGGCCGCCTGCTGCGCGGCGCTGGTCGTGGCCGCCGTCGTGGCCGCCGTGCGGGAAGCGCGCGGCCGCATCCTGGATCCGGTCAAGCCGCCCTCGCGGCTGGCCGCGAGGGCACGGCGCGCCAAGTCGGAACTGCCCGAGGCCTGGCGGCGCCGCTGGCGCCACCTGGTGGCCGTAGCCGCCGTCGTGACGCTGGGCGTGTGGGCCTACAGCGGGTGGCCGGTGCACGGTCTGCTCGCCGGGGCCGCGGTGCTGGGCCTGCCGTTTGTCCTGCATCCGGGCGGGGCCGCGCAGGCTCGCATCGAGCGCCTGGAGGCGCTGGGGCAGTGGCTCAACCATCTGGCTGGTGTGCACACCGCGGGCATTTCGCTCGCTCAGACGATCCGGGCCTCGGCCAAGGCGGCCCCGGCGCCGATCGCGGCGAATGTGCAGGTGCTCGCCGAGCGGCTGCGCTCGGGCATGGACGCCCGGTTGGCCTTCGCGTACTTCGCCGATGAGCTCGCCGACGGGGTCAGCGACCATGTTGTCCTGCTCTTCCAGTCTCACGCCGTGTATAAGGGGCCCGGTCTTTCTGACGCGCTGGAGGCGCTGGCGGTGACCATCCATCAGCAGGCCGCTGATGCTCGTGGGGTCGAGGCCGACCGTGCCTCGGTGCGTAAGAGTTCGCGTCAGGTGTCCGTGGTCATCTGTGTCGTTGTGATGGGCTGCATGCTCAACAAGGCGTGGTCGGGCTGGTACGCGTCCCCGGTGGGGCAGTTCGTCCTGGCCGGCTTGGGGGGCGCGTTCGCTTGGACGCTGGGCTGGTTGCGCCGGATCGCGCGCACGCAGCCCGATCCGCGTCTGCTGGAGCCGCTGCCCGCCGAGCTGGCCGCGCCGGGAGGCACTCGATGATTGCGATGGACGCGGTGCTGCCCGCCGCGGCTTCCGGTGTGCTGATCGGGCTCGCGGTCCGTGCGGCCTGGCCCGCTCGTCCCGATCTGGCCAGCGTCCTGGACCGGCTCGATGCCCGCCACGTTCGCACTCCCATCCTCGGCGCCGCCCCCACCCAGGGGACCGATGTACTCGCCTACAAGGTCGGCTCCCGGATGATGGACGGGCTCGGATCCCGGGTGAGTCTGCCCTACAAGGACTTGGACCTGCTGCGGATCTCTCCGGCCGAACATCTGGGCCGCCGGGTGCTGTTCGCGTTGTATGGGCTGCTCTTTCCGCAGTTGTTGCAGGCCTTGCTTGCCTTGTCCGGCGCCGCGCTGCCGTTCGCGGTCCCCGCTGTGATCTCCCTGGTCCTGGGGGCGCTGTTCTGGTTGGGGCCGGGCCGGGATGTGCGGCGGGAGGCGGCCGCGGCGCGCCTGATCGTGCGGCATGCCGCCGCCTCCTACCTGGAGCGGGTCGCGCTGGCCCGCATCGCCAACAGCGGTGCGGCGCAGGCCTTGACGCAGACCGCCGAGGTGGGTGACGGGTGGATTTTCCAGCGGATGCGGCAGGTCTTCGACCATGCCGAGCTCGCCGGCGTCACCGCCTGGGAGGCATTGCGTCAGCTCGGCGAGGAACTGGACATCCCCGAACTGGCGCGACCCGCCGACACCTTGGCGCTGGCCGGGGATGGCGCCGCCGTTTACACCACTTTGCAGGCCCAGGCCCGTCAGCTGCGTATCGCGCTGCTGTCTGACTCCAAGGCCCAGGCGAATGAGGCCTCCGCGGCGATGGTGCTGCCCGTGACGCTTGGCGTGATCCTCATGCTCGCCTTCGTCATGGTGCCCATCGTCAACACCATTCTCGCCAGCTGATCGACAGGACAAGGGAGAACGAGCTCATGGACATCCAGATGCTGACGGTGTGGATCCGCGGCCGCTACGAGCGGCTGCGCACCGCCCGTGAGGCCGGAGCCACCAGCACCGAACTCGCCGTCATCGCCGGCGCGCTCCTGGTGGGGGCCGGGCTTTTGGTGGCCGCGCTGCGCACCAAGCTGGGCGAGAAGATCGGCATCATCAACGGCGGCTGAGAGCGGATACCGGTACGGGTGTGAAGACGGTGAGGAGTAGCGGGGTGGCAGGGCGCACGGTGGGACGCCGAGGGTGGGATGTCCTTGCACGGCTGCGACGTGAGGACCGCGGTGTGGGCAGTGTGGAGCTGGCGACGCTGGCCTTGGTCGTGCTGATGCTTGCCTTCACTACCATTCAGGTCGGCTTCTACTATCACGCCCGCAAGGTCGCTCAGTCCGCCGCCCGCCAAGGCGTTGATACCGGGCGGCAGTTCGGTGCGAGCGAGGCCGATGGCGCCGCGCAGGCCCAGGACTATCTTGCGAAGTTCGGTAACTCCGTGCGCGGCGCGCAGGTCTCCACCTCGGGCAGTGGCCCGGAGCGGATCCGTGTCACTGTCACCGGCGACGTCGCCACTCTTGTCCCCGGCCTGACGCTCCACGTCAGCCAGCATGCCGACGGGCCCATCGAGCGCTGGACCAACCCGTGAGGGCCCGTCGGCGCGTATGGCGGTGTGAACTGGGCGGTGACCGGGGCAGCTACGCGCTGGAAACCGCTGTGCTGGCGCCGGTCCTGATCGCCATCCTCGGTCTGATGATCGCCTTCGGGCGGGTCACCGACGCGGAGGGTGCCGTGGACTCCGCGGCCCACGCGGCCGCGCGCGCCGCGTCCCTGGAGCGTGACGCGGGCAGCGCCCAGTCTCAGGCCCGGGCAGCGGCGGACCGTAGCCTGAACGGCGAAGGCGTCACCTGCACCACCTCCGACGTCGCCATCGACGCCTCCGGCTACGCCTCCGGTGTGGGTGAGATCGCCACCGTGACGGCGACCATCTCCTGCACCGCGCGCCTGGATGACATCGCCCTGCCTGGCCTGCCCGGCGCCAAGACGATCACTTCTACCTGGACCAGTCCCATCGACACCTACCGGGCCCGCTGATGGCCACCCGTGTCCGGCTGACGTGCCGCCGCGCCGCGCTTGCTGACCGTGACCGCGGTTCCATGTCGCTGTTCTTCGCCCTCACCAGCGTGGCGGTCCTCTTGGTGATGGGCCTGCTCGTGGACGGTGGCGGCGCGCTGAACGCGAGCAACCGGGCCACCTCACTGGCCCAGGAGGCCGCGCGCACCGCCGGACAGCAACTCGACCCCGGCCAGGCCATCGAGGGCACCGCGATCACCATCGATCCCGGCGCCGCGCAGGCCGCCGCCCAGGACTACCTGGCCGCCGAGGGCGTCCAGGGCACCGTCGCCATCACCGACGACGGGAAGACCATGACGGTGACCGTGCACGACACCTACGACACCTACTTCGCGCAGCTGGTCGGCAAGGGCTCCATCGGTGTGAGTGGCACCGCGACCGCACATCTGCAGACCCAAGCTGGAGGCTGAGCCGTGGCCCACCGCACCCCCGCACCGCTGCGCACGCTCGGCGTCCTGCTGCGCGCTCTGCTCGGCTTGGCCGTCCTGGTGGTCCTGGTCGCCGGGATCCCCGCCCTGCTCCTGGCCGTTGGCAAGCAGCCCACCGATCTGCCCGGCGGCACCAGCCTGCTGGCCCAGCAGGACGACGGCACCCTGTTCCTGACCGCGCTCACCTGCATCGGCTGGGTCGGCTGGGCCGCGTTCGCCTACTCCGTCCTCGTCGAAGTCATCGCCGTCGTACGCCGGCGCTCCGCACCGCGGATCCGGGGCCTGGGCGGCATGCAGTCCCTGGCCTCGTTCCTCATCGGCGGGATCGTGCTGCTCGCCCCGACCGCCGCCTCCGCGGCCAGCACCACACCGGCCGCCGCGGTGAACATCACCCACACCACGAGCCACCAGCCCGCCGCCAGCTCACCCAGCACGGCACCGCATGCCGGTGAAGGGCTCCGGCACACGGTTTCCTCCGCCACGGAGTCGCCGTGGGACCTGGCCGAGCAATACCTCGGCGACGGCACGCGATGGCGGGACCTCGCCACGCTCAACCCCGGCGTCGTCGAACTCGCCACGGGCGACGGCTACCTGCCCACGGGCACCGTCCTGCGCCTGCCGGCCGACGCCCGGCCCATCGCCCCCGCCACCCACCCCGCCTCCTCGCCGGGCCAGCCGAGGATCGCGCTGGCCGCCGAGGACAACGAGGCCAAGGACACCGCCGCGGACGACAGCACCACCAAGCGCCCGGGCAGCGTCACCGTCGAAGCCGGCGACAGCCTGTGGTCCATCGCCGGCCACTACGGCGAACCCGCCGACTGGCCCGACCTGTACGAAGCCAACAAGGGAGAACCACAGCCGGGCGGCGGCACGTTCAACGACCCCAACCTGATCATCCCCGGCCAGCGGCTCGACCTGCCCCGCACCGATCAGCACGCCCCTCCTGCCCACGGCGGGAAGCAGCAGGACCCGCCGAGCGCCGACCACGACAAGCCCGCGGACAAGCCCGCGGACAAGCCCGCGGACAAGCCCGCGGACAAGCCCGCGGACAAGCCCGCGGACAAGCCCGCGGACAAGCCCGCGGACAAGCCAGACCTTCCCGCCCCGAGCGCTGCCCCGGAGGGCCCGTCCGGCGAAGCGCAGCAGCCGGCGCCCTCACCAAGCCACGCGGACAAGCCGGCCCCCGCCTCACCCGCTGCCAGCGCCCCGGCCGGCCCGGCAGCCGATGCCAAGGAGAGAGCGGACAGTGGCGACGGGCAGCGGGCTTGGGTCATCGGGCTGGGCGCGACCGGCATCCTGGCCGTCGGGTTCCTCTCGCTCCTTGGCGTACGCCGGATCAAGCAGCTGCGGCGGCTGCGCCGCGGCCAGGCCGTCGCCCTGCCCGATGAGCCGGCCGCGGCTACCGAGCACGCTTTGCGCGTCGCCGAGGCGACGCTGGATTCCTCCGTGCTGGACCGCGCCCTGCGGACCATGGCCGTCCACCTCGGCGACACCCAGGCCGCCCTGCCGCCGCTGGCCGCCGTACTCCTGGGCGAGCAGGAGATTGTGCTGCACCTGGCGCGTCCCGCCCCGGCCGTGGCACCCTTCACCACCGAGCCGGGTTCCCTGCACCGGTGGGCCTGCCCCGTATCCAGCCCGGAACTGCTGCCGGCGCACGAGGTGGAGGGCATCGAAGACCCCTACCCCGCACTCGTGAGTTTGGGCTGGGACCCGGCCGGCGCGCTGGTCCTGGTCGACTTGGAGCAGGTCGGCCACCTGCATCTGACCGGCCCGGGCCGTGGCGCGGTCCAGCGGGCACTGGCCCTGGAACTGGCCACCAGCGAGTTCGCCCACCACCTTGACGTGAGCCTGACCGGCAAGCCCGCTCCCGGACTTGCCACGGAGATTCCCGAACGCGTCACCGCTCATCCCTCACTGACGCACGTGGTGCCCCTCATACGAGCTCACCACAGCGAACAGCGGCAGGCGTTCACGGTGCTGGAGGCCGACGGACTGCGTGCGGCACGGACCGGGGCCGACACCGCGGCCGCCTGGACCCCGCACCTCATCCTGGCCGACCAGCCAAGCGCGGACGATGCGGCCGCGCTCACCGAACTGGCGGGACTGGTCAGCGAACAACCCCGCAGCGCCACCGCACTGATCACATCCGGTCAGCTGCCGGCCGAGCTGGCCCAGACCTCCTGGAGCGTGCACGTCGATGCGGCCGACAGGCTGGTACGGCTGCCGGTGCCCGGTGGGGACATCGACTGCCATCTGCAGGCCCTGTCCGATGAGGACTGGACGGCCGCCCTGGACATCCTGGCCCGCAGCCGGGCCGAGGCCGTACCGGAGCAGACCTATCAGTCCTGGCTCGCCCCGCACCGGCCACCGGCCGACAGCGCACAGGAGCCCGCCCCTGCCCCACAGGACGCGCAGGGCACCGCGGCCCCCGTCGTACTGACCAAGAACGCTGGGCCGGCCGAAGAGCCAGGCGAGGTGCCGAGCCTGGCGGTCTTCGCCACCTACGAGGACCCGGCCACAGCCTCCGATACGGGCGCCGAGACCAACGAAGGCGACGAAGGCAACGAAGACAATGAAGACGACAAGAACGACGAGGACAGGGAGCGGGCCGGTGACAGGCCGCTCGACCTGCCGCCGGAGGACCAGTGGCACGCGGACGCCGCCGGCGCCAGCACGGTCCGGCCGGTATCGGCGTCCCCGCTGACCGCGCAGCCCGGCACCCCCGCGGTCAGCATCCGGCTCCCGCCGCCCGCGGCGCCCCCCGCCACCGGACAGGAGCCGGCTGCGCCCTGCGCCCTGTCCGGTGAGGTCCCGCTCCCGGGGCCGGGGGTTACCGCCAGCGGTCCTGTCATCCGCGTCCTGGGGCCGGTCGACATCCTCGGGGCCCGCGGGGAGAACAAGGAGAGCAACCGGGAGCGCACCAACACCGAGCTCGCGGCCTGGCTCGTCCTGCACCCGGGCCGGGACCACCAGCCGCTGGATGCGGCGATCTGGCCGTACAAAGACGTCGATACCAAGGCACACACCAAGTACCGCAATGTGTGCGTCAGCCGGCTGCGCTCGCGTTTGGGCACCGACGACGACGGCAATCCGTTCCTGCCCAAACTGCCCTCCAGCAAAGACGCCCGCTACGCCCTCGCCGCCACGGTCACCTGTGACTGGCACCAGTTCACCGCGCTCGCCGAGGCCGGCAGCGGCGATCGCGGCCCGCACGGGACACGAGCACTGCGCGAGGCCCTCGAACTCGTCCGCGGCCGGCCCTTCATGAGCGATGACCGCCGCCGCTACCGGTGGGCCGAGCACCTGGCGATGGTCATGCTCAGCAAGATCGTGCTCACGGCCGAGGAGCTCGCCCAGCGCTGCCTGAACGAGCGCGACCCGCGCGGCGCCGTGTGGGCGGCCGCCAAGGGACTGGACGTCGCCCCCGAGATCGAGAGCCTGTACCGGATCCTGTTCCAGGCCTACGCCGCACTCGGTGACTACGACTCCCTGACCCGGGCGGCAGACGCGTTGGAGGACATCAACACCCGCCTCGGTGCGGAGACCGAGGACGAGACCCTGGACATCCTCAATGAGTTGATGGCCAAGGCGTGACCACACCGGCCAAGATCACCTAAGAGGCGGCCGCCCACCGGCCGCGCCGCGGCCACCCTTAGATGATCTTGGCCGGTGGTGGCCCGCCGCTGCACTGGGCACGTCGCGGACCGGACCGCCGGTTTCTCACCCGCCCGGCCACGACGGCCCGGTGACTCCAGATCAGCCGCCCCGCCGCGGACCTGGCACAGCGGCCGGGCGCCATCCACCGGCCAGGGCACGGCCTTGCCCTCGCGGGCCCGGCCACCCGGTTACCGCCGCGCTACCAGGCACCCGGCACCGGCCGGCCACGGGCTACCCAATCCGGGTAACCGCCCTCGGCCAAGTGGATACCAGCAGGTGAGGCAGAGGTAACCGAGCGGCAGACAGACCGCCTCGCCGGTTGCCGGTCCGTCAGGCCAGGGCGGCATGCGCACACACCGGTCTGACGCCGGTGGCCGAGCGGGGGCAGGGCGGTCAGCGGCCGCTGGCCGGTCCGGCCCAGTCGGCCAGCGCAGCCGTCGTGGTGAGCGCTCCTCAGATAGCCGCCTACCGTGGCCGGTTACTTCAGTGATTCAACTAACCGGTCACCTGGGCCGTCTACCGCGGGGCCGGGACCGACTGGAGCGGCCCGTACTTCGCGCGCTGCTGCTCTTCGATGAAGGCCCGTGCCCGGCCGGCTACCCGCCGCCCCGTGCGCTCAGAGAGCTTCAGTTTCCGCGCGATGGCCGCCCCGCTCAACGAGGGGTCACCGCACAGCAGCTCCACGGCCGCCCGCACCCGCTCGTCCGCGGGCTGCGGAGTCCGCACAGAGCTGGACTCGGCTTCCGGCTCCGCTTCGAGCGCGAGCTGCCCGGCGGTGGGCAACGACGCGGCAGGATCCCCGGCAGTGGCCGGCGCGCCAGCGGTGCGGATCGCGTCACCCACCGCTTCTCCGTGACCGGTCGGGCCCACCGCGGCCACTGCGGCAGCCGCTCCGGTTATCGGCAGCTGGGCGGAAGTCGCAGCGCGGGCTGTGTCCGGTGCGGGGCTCGTGTCCGACGCGGAAGCCAGCCCGGGGGCAGGCGAGGTGAAGGGCGTCGGGAGGGGTGCGGGCGCGCCGAAGAAGGGGTGCTCCTCAGCAGCTGGTGCCGGTGCGGGTGCGGGTACCGGTGTGGTGGGCGCGGCTGCCGGCCGCCCGGGGAGCCCGGCCTGGTGCCACCGGGCGAATGCCGTGAGGTCCGCGGGAGGCATGTCCTCAGCGATGGTGACGCCGTGCCAGAGGGCGGCGGTCTCCGTCAGTTCGTCCCAACTCGGGTACTGAGACTGCGGGTCACCGCCTTGGTAGGCGACGAAGAGGTCGAACAGCCACTGCTCGGTGATCTCAACCGGACTGGCGTCCAGTTCCTGCTCACGGGGGCCCGCCATCTCCTGGCGGGAGACGGCTTGCGGGGCGGCGCGCTCGGTGGCGAACGCGTGTGGCTCGGCGGGTGCGGTGGGGCCCGCGGTCAGCTGGGCCTGGGGCTGCGCGGCCGGTTCGGCGGTCACCGCGGTGGGTGTCGGCGCGGGCGGCAGCAGGACGGGCTCGATGCCGGCGGCGGCGAGGCCGGCGGGCGCGGTCTCCGCGAGCGGTACGCCGAAGCGCGCGAGGCGCAGCGG
>NZ_JBIUYI010000030.1:0-20662 GCF_044744425.1 Streptomyces sp. NPDC087300 | reverse complement strand
CGTCGAGCGGACTGCTCGCCGCGTTCCCCGATGGGCAACGCACCCGCATCGGCGTCGCCGCCGTTGGCGAGTGTGCCCGCGACATCCCTGCGCAGTGCCGCGCGCCGGTGCTTCCGTGCGCGGGCCGGGGCCTCGCTCCCAGTTCTCGCTGCGCGGGGAAGCACCAGACGGTGAGCGTCGGCGCCGCCGTGACCGTAGCCGTTACGGCGGCTCAGCGGTGAATGCCGTTCTTTGCCGCCAGGTTCAGCAGAACCTCTGCCAACGCGGGCTTCTGTCCGAGGGCCAGAAACGCCAGGGCTGGGGAATCGTCCCGCTCGATCTCGAACCTGTGGCAGACCATCAGGAAGGACATGGTGCCGATCTGGTGATTCAGCACCCTCACGTTGCTCCACGCCACCGCATCCCGCACGCCGCCGGTCAGGTTGGTGACGACCAGGCCGCCCGTGTGGAGATAGCACCTGCTCATCCCGAGCCTGGCAGTCCCGCGACTCCATGCCAGCCTTAGACCGTAGATGGCGAGCACCACGGCCACGATGAAGGCACCCTTGGCGAACGCCGCCGGCGGTCTGCGGACGACCAGCAGGAAGAGCAGGACGGCAGCCAGTGCCACGACGCTGCGCCGCGCCAACTGCAGGAGACCGCCTCCGACGCCCGCTATGGGGTAACTCCCGAGTCGCTCGCCCAGGCCGATCCCGAACCCGTTCATGTCCTGTTGCACGACCAATTGCCTTCCTTGGAAGAAACTACGATGTGGACGCACAGCGTCAGACGGAAAGCCCTTGCCGCGTTCGCGCGGAGTCACGCCGGTGACAGGCGGGCCATGGCTGGGTCTCCGCGATGAGTTGAGCCATAGCCAGGTGCGGTGCCCGTCATCCTTTCGTCGCTGCTCGTCTCGGCTGCCTGCTCCGCCCCCAATGGGAGAGCATCTGCCGGTGATCTGCTGGATTCGGCGTTCTGCGGGCCGCCCGAGCGGGCGGCCCGAGCCGGGGTAGTGAACGCGGTGAGGAACAGGGCGCGGACGCGCGGGCCGGCTCATCGCTGCGCCCTGCCGATGAGGTGGGCGAGGAGGAGGCTGCGGGGGATCATCTGCGCGATCTGGACGTGCTCGGTGTCCGCGTGGGCGCCGCCGCCCACCCCGCCCAGGCCGTCCAGCGTCGGGCAGCCAGCAGCCGCGGTCCAGTTGCCGTCCGAGGCGCCGCCGACGGCGATCCCCCGCAGGGGCTCCTGGCCCAGTTCGGCGGCGAGGCGGGAAGCGAGGGCGAACAGTTCGGCGGAGGACTCCGGTTCCATGGGCGGCCGTTGCGCACCGCCCCGGATCTCCAACCGGGCGCCGGGTGTTCGCACAGTGAGTTCCCGGATCAGCCCATCGATCCATTCCTGCGCCGCCCTGGTCGGAACGCGCACGTCCACCGACACCCGCGCCCGTGCGGGCACCGTGTTGCGCGCGCTGCCGGCCGACAGCAGGGTGGGCGTGACCGTTGAGACACCCAGGACAGGGTGGGCGGCACCGACGGCGCCCATCGCGGTCCCGATACCGGCGACGGCCAGCACCTGGTGAGCGGCCTCGACGGCGGCGTTGACCCCCTGGTGCGGCTCCTGCCCGGCGTGCGCGGCCCTGCCGTGCACCACGACCTCGTACCGTGAGGTGCCCTTGCGGGCGGTCTTGAGCGCACCCGCCTCGTCCGCTGCCGCCTCCAGCACGAAGGCGGCCCCGCACGCCCGCGCCGCCTCCTCGATCATCTTCCGGGATGTCGGGGAGCCGACCTCCTCGTCCCCGTTGACCAGCACGCACACCCCGTCAGGGGAGGGAAGCGAGGCCAGCGCGTGGAACATCTGCACCAGACCCGCCTTCATGTCCAGCACTCCGGGCCCCCGGGCGATCCCGTCGGCCACCGACCAGGGACGGTCCTCGAGCGAGCCGATGGGCCAGACTGTGTCGTGGTGGCCCAGCAGCAGTACCCGCGGGGTGCCGAAGGCCCACCGCAGATGGGTCACCCCGTCGATCACGATCGTCTCCGGCTCGGCCCCCAGCAGCCTCGCGCCGAGGGCGCCGACCACATCGGCACTGCGCGCCACCGCCGCATGGTCTGCCGAGAAGGACTCGCAGGCGACGAGCTCCTCCAGATCTGCGAGCATCGCCGCCAGGGCGAGCGCGGACCCCCGGGTCACCGGCCCCACCCCTGCTCAAGTCCCTGTCGCAACGACACACTTCCCCCTTGGGTCTCATGGGTGATTGGGGCGGCGGCGCGCTCCCCTCCGGTGCGCCGCCGCGTGAACGACGTTAGGACCGGGCCAGGCATTACACCAGCGACTGGATTGCATGGAATCTATGCGTCAGAGGAATGTGTTCGGGCAAGATGGCCGGCTGATCAATGGCCGGGTGAGGGTCTTGGTGACGGGAGGAACATGTTCGAGATCGACGCGCTGCGGCTGCTCGTGACCGTGGCCGAGGCCGGGTCGTTCACGCATGCCGCCGACCGGCTCAACTACACACAGTCCGCAGTGTCCCGGCGGATCGCCACACTGGAACAGCAGGCGGGCGGACCCCTGTTCGAGCGGCTGCCGCGGGGCGTGCGGCTCAATCCCGCCGGGCGGGCGCTGCACCGGCACGCCGTGGAGGTGCTCGACCGGCTGGCGCGGGCGCAGCGGGAACTGGCCGTGCTGCATGCGGGCCACGGCGGACTGCTGCACGTGGGTGCGTTCGCCACCGCCAACATCCAGCTGCTGCCCACCGCCCTGCGCGCCCTCCAGCAGACCAGGCCGGACGTCGAGGTCGTCGCGGTCGAGGGCCCGACCGACACGCTGATGCGGCGCCTCGCGGACGGGGCGCTGGACCTCGCCATCGTCAGCGACTATCCCTCCGGGCTGCCGTCTGCCGACGGCGTCACCACGACCGTTCTGTACGAGGACGAACTGCTCGTCGCCCTCCCACGCGAGCACCGTCTGGCCGAAGCCGGGACGGTCGACCTGCGCGAACTACGCGACGAGCCCTGGGTACAGAGCGCCTACGGCGACCGCCCGACGATGCTTGCCGACGCCTGCGCGCGGGCCGGCTTCACCCCCCAAAAGATCATCCGGATCGCGGAGTGGACCGGGAAATTCGGCTACGTCGCCGCCGGACTCGGCGTTGCACTGGTCCCCTCCCTGGCTGCCTGCGCCGTCCCCGACGAAGTCGTCCTGTGCCGCCTCGCCGACCCCGCCCTGCGCCGCACCCTCCACGCGGCCCTGCCCGCCACCCCACTGCCAGCGGCACTGAAACTGCGGGACCTGTTGCGCAACGTCGTCGGCTGAACCCCTCGGCATGGCGAGCTTCGCCTTAATAGCGAGTGTGCGCTCAAGGTACCGGCAGGCAAGCAAGGGCCAAGATCGCGAGATAGAAGTGCTGTGTCCCTTAAATGAGACAGCCAGAGAAAACCAGGTCGCCACAACTGAACGGGACATTCCGAATGGGGGCCTACACTAGGCGAGATGGCCGACCTGGACTTCCGCCCCGCCGGGCACTCCACCCGCTGCGGCGGCGCCCTCAGCTCCTGCGCGGGGCGACAGCCCCAAGACGATCCGCTCCCAGGACGGACGGCTGGTAGGAGCGTGTGCCGGCACCACGCCAGCCGAGCCGGGCTCCGAGGTGACGATGCGGCCTCACCTCGTGGCCGCGCTCACTTCGTCACGGACCACTTGAGGGGCTCGCCGTAGAACCCCTGGTGGTAGGTGACCTTGGTGACCTTGGTCTTGGCCGGGACCAGGTACGGCTCGCACACGGTGCGCTCTTCTCTCTTCTTCCAAATGTCGTCGGTCCCGAGCTCCTTGGCGCCGTCGAAGAGGTTGCAGTCCTTGGGCGTGCTGCTGAGGACGCCGATGAGGACGAACCGGGTGCCCGGCCCCGCGGCGGTCTCGACGCCGAAATCGCTCATCACCGTGGGTTCCTTGACCGCGTCGCCGCCGACGTGCTTGGCGTGGACGTAGACCCACACGACCTTCTGGCCTGCGTACTTCTTGGGGTCGTCGAGTTCCTCAAGGTCTTTTGGCGTGCCTTCGACGACCTTGGTGGGCGTGAGAGCGAACTTGCCGGTGGTCTTGTAGCTGGTGATCTCCTGTGTCGGACCGGGCTGGCCGAGCCGGAGCTCGGGAGCACGTGTAGGTCCGGGGCTGGTGTCCTTCGTCTCGTCCGTCGCACCCGCGCCGCACGCGGTCACGGACCAGGCGGTGAGCGCGCCGCAGGCCATCAGCCCTAGACGTCGGGGAAGTTGGGGGATGCGCTGGTTCCATGAGTTGGGCATGGGACCATACTTTATGTTGATCATCCCGGGCTCGCGGGCGCATGCGGGCGGGGGCAGCCGAGGTACGCCTGAGCCGTCTGCAGTGGGCGCACATCGTGTGCTGCCTGCGGGCCGAGGCCGCGGTGTGCCGCGAGCGCGCCGAGTGGATGCGGTGGTCGGTCGAGGCCGCCGCCGCCCGGACGCGGGCAGGCCACGCGGTGGAACGGGCGCGGGAGTTCGCGGCCAGCGGGATCAGGACGGTGCCCGGGGTGGCGGCCGTCGAGGAGGCCGAGGCCGACCTCGAAGCCGCACAGGCACGCTGCCGACGGCTCAGCCAGCATGGCGCGCACCACGACGTCGGCCTGGCCGGTGAGCGCTACCTCGCCGTCGAGATCGGCGTCCTGGCCGACCGGGCGCAGGCGCTGTACGAACAGGCCGCGGGCGAAGACGCCAAAGCGGGCGGCCGGTCGGAGAAGTGGCACCGGCGCGACATCGTCGACGCCATCCGCTACCTCGTCGACAACGGGGTCAAGTGGCGGTCCCTGCCCGCGGATTATCCGCCCTGGCAGACCGTCTACTACCACTTCGCCGCCTGGCACCGCCGCCGCGTCATCGGCTTCCTCCGTGATCAACTCCGTCGGCAGATCCGCACCGGGCAGGGGCGATGCCCCTGGCCCGTGACGTTGATCGTCGACTCGCAGTCGGTCAAAGGCGCCGAGACCGTCTCCAAGGCCACCCGCGGATTCGACGCCGGGAAGAAGATCAACGGACGCAAGAGACACATCGCCGTCGACACCCTCGGACTTCCGGTGATGATCACGGTGACGCCCGCCGACACCACCGACCGCGACGCCGCCCGCGAACTCCTCTGGCGCCTTCGCCTCATGCAACTGCAGATCACGCAGGTCTGGGCCGACTCCGCCTACGGCGGCCAGCTCATCAACTGGTCCGGCAGCTTCCTCAACATGACCCTCAAAACCGTCTCCCGGCCTCGCGGGGCGAAAGGCTTCGTTGTCCTGCCCCGGCGCTGGAAAGTCGAACGGACCCTGGGCTGGATCATGCAAGCCCGACGCAACGTCCGCGACTACGAGCGCCTCCCGCAGCACTCCGAAGCGCATATGACCTGGGCGCTCATCACCCTGATGACCCGCCGCATCACCAGCAAAGGCCCCCGCAAGGACTGGTCGAAGAAGATCTGATTCCTCTCGGCCACCGCCCCCTTCAGCGGTCCCACCTGCCCGAATGGCAAGATCCACAATGTGACCGGATGGATGCGCCACTCCCCGCGCTGGGCAGTCATCACCACCTGCTGCATCGCAGCTGCCATGCTGTTCATCGGTGCGCTCTCACACGTCGTCGACCTTCTCGCCCACGGCGTGAAGCCCTATGACTGGGCCCCCGGCTGGCTCAACCTCTACTGGTCGTCCTTGGCCGTGCTCGACACACTCGCCGCCATCTACCTGATCAGAGGCAAGCGCCGAGGGATCGATCTGGCCTGCGTGATCATGATTACAGACACAGTTGCGAACTGGTACGCAGTCCACACCCTCCAGAACAGCAGCCTCACCGCGCAACCCGGCCTCCAACGAATCATCGTGTTCAGCGCACTCGTTCTGGGATCAGCACCACTCATCCGACGGCACCTTCACGCCTGACCCCACCACCGGCGGTTCTCAGACACTCACTTACCACGGCGCGGACAGGGAGCCGGCTGCCAGGAGTTATGGCCTCTTGACCGGCAACCTCGCCCGGTGGGAAGGGAGGTGGTGAGCGGCCGGGCCAAGGGTGAGGGGAGACCCGTTCGTGGAGGACGGCTCGCCCCGCTCAACCGGCTGTGCACTGAGCGTTACTGATCAGGCGTAGGCTGATCGCAGCAGACTTCCAAAACGCGAAAGCCCCGAACCGTGTCTCCTCAGGATTGCCGTCCTGAAGCGGTATCGGGGCCTAGCGTGACCGATGCTGGTAGGTCTGCTGTCGAGTGTAGCGGGGGTGTCGCCCTCCCTCCACCAGGCAGCAGGCCAGAAAGGCCCATACCGTGGCAAAGCAACACCGCGCGAGCCCGCCGAACGACTACAAGAGCTGCCGCGCGACGTTTTCCGCCCGCACCGAACTCTCCGCCGAGATGCCCGCCGCCCTGCCCACCACGGCGATGGTGATGGAACGCTCCGGCCTGAGCCGCCGCGCCGTCCAGGTCCACACCGTCCATCTGACCGCCTACGGTCTACAGGACGGCGTGCCCACCGGAGTCCCGCTGGACACCCCGCTGCCGGACACCGCGGACGCCCTGGACACGGAGGACCCCCTCACACCCCTGCAGTGGGCCGCCTCGATCCCGCTGCCGCAGTCCTGCCGCACCTGCCGCTGCATCCTGTGCGAGCTCGCCAAGATCAGCCGTGGTGACTGGCTCGGGCAGATCAGCGTGCGGGATCTCGCCACCCGGCTGGAGATGAGCGAGTGGACCGTGCGCATGCACCTGCGCACCGGACACACCGTGCAGCGCATCGGGCACAGCCTCGCGGCCGCGGGCATCGTCGCGTTCGACGCCGTCGCGGAGATCACCGGCTACAACGAGCAGACCAGGAAGCCGCTCATCACGCGCCGCGCGGACCGCTTCATCCTCGCCCCGGAGAAGCGCAAGCTCGGCGTCTACGGCCTGCCCTACACCGGCGACGTCCGAAGCGATCAGCTCATGGAGCGGCTGCGCGACGAGACCGAGTGGTTCGACCCGACCCACAAGGAAGCGGTCTGGATCATCAACCTGATGATCGCGCTGATCCGCAACGGGTGGCCCGAGGACCTGCTCGTCACCAAGCTGCGCGAGCGGCCCCACCGCGGCGCGGCCGCGCTCAAGCGGCCCTACCGCTACGCCAGCGTGCGGCTGCCGAAGAAGTCCGACACATTCACGCGCTCGGCGTTCGCGGGCCCGGGGACAGGATTCGACAAGCCCCGCTGCCCGGTGTGTCAGGGGCGCATCCTTGGTAAGTCTGAGGACGGGCGGCACGAGATCTACCGCCGGGAGCACGATGGTGAGGAGCAGCGCACCACGGCGGCACCTCACCAGTTGGCCGGGGCACGGTAAGAGGGGCAAGGGGAGTTCCGGGATGTATGACGAGATCGAAGTGCCCACGGACACGGCGACCCTCACGGTCGCCTGCCCGTCCTGCGGCGCGCCCGCCGGTGACCACTGTCCCGGCACGATAGGCGTCCAATCGCCCGCTGGGCCGCCTGCACCGACCACGCACCACAGCCCGCGCCGCCCACGGTCACCCGCGCCGCGCGCGCCCACCAGAACGGCGTCCCGCGCTGCGCGGAGCCCGGCCGCGCGGCCGCGGACACCGCGCTGGCCGCACTCAAGACCAAGTGGCGCCTGACGGCCGAACACGAGGACGGCAGCCGCTGCCCGCGCACCGGGAAAGGCCGGCACCGCCAGATCGGCGGCGGCGATCCCCGCTGCCCAGGGCGCGCCTTCTACGTCGCCAACTGCCGCTCCT
Source organism: Streptomyces sp. NPDC087300 (assembly GCF_044744425.1). NCBI lineage: Bacteria > Bacillati > Actinomycetota > Actinomycetes > Kitasatosporales > Streptomycetaceae > Streptomyces > Streptomyces sp. NPDC087300. The sequence goes on along the minus strand of NZ_JBIUYI010000030.1, from coordinate 12,915 downwards.
GCCCCTGGACCTGCCGCAAGCGCCAGCGCAACCAGGTCGAGGAAGCCGCCGCGATGCACGCGCGCTTCTGCACCGACCAGCGCCTGCTGCGCACCTCCGCGCAGGCCCTGGAGGAACAGCGCCGCCGGGAGTCCGCGGCCTTCGCCGTGCCCTGCCCGGTCTGCGACGCCCCCGCCGGCGAGCCGTGCATCGACACCCGCCGCCGCATCCGCGCCATCCCGTACACCTTCCTCGACGGCTCACCCCGCGCCCACATCAAGCGCCGCACTCTGGCCGCCTGACCTGAAGCCGCAGCGCGGCCTCACGTGGCCTCTGGTCAGGCTGCGTCAAGGGCGTTCAGTCTGGCAGCGATCAGGTCCCGGAGCGCGTCTGCGCGGGCGCGCCCCGCGGCGAACTCCTCGATGCGGATGCGGCGCAGGGTTTCCGCGTCCAGCCGCACCTCCACCTTCGGGCCGACTGAAGGACGTCCCCCAAGATTGGGGCCGGACTCCTCCTCCAGCTCGCCGAACCACTGGGCGACAGCGGCATCTTCTTCGTTTCGGATCAGCCAGTCCTTCGCCGTGGCGTCGTCGGCGAACTCGTTGCGCGGGTCGACGCCTTCGTACTGGGACCAGGTACACAGAACCCAGCGGCCCTTTGCGGTGCGGTACAGGCTCTGGTGCTCGAACTTGCCGACGGGGTTGACGGAGGTTCCGTTGATTCCGGTCGTGGCCTCCTCGTACTCGGTGGCCGAGTCCTTGTTGAACCATCCGGCGAGAGTGACCTCGTCCCATTCGGTCTCGGGGTAGGCGTAGACGTTGATGCGGTTCATGTGGACTCCCGTTCCGGCGGACCTATTCCGCATGCGTCAACCGATTCGAAGGGATCCGCTGTGCGTGGCTGGGGGCAGGCCGTCCCACTCGGAGAACGCCTCCTGGGCAAGCGCACGTGCGTCTGAGCACGGAGAGGCCGGGCTGAAGGCGTCCGTGGTAAGCGACGCTTCGCACCCGTTGCCGTCATCCGGGGCGTCGTCACAACCCCCTTGCGACATCGCCGCCTTTCCATGTGACGTCACATGCCCTGACCTGCGCAATGGAGCTTTCTCTCAGCCCTCGTTCGGGGATGTCGCATCGCGTCGCATGCCATTCACCACAGTCGGCCCGAGGCCCGTCGGGTCGGTGCATGGGGACTTGCGCGTCTAGCCGTGTGGTGTTCCAAGGTCTGCTGGTGCTGTCCGAGACGCCCCCGGCAGAGGTCACGGGGTGGCGCGGACTGCTTCGAGAGCTGCGCGTGCCGCCCGGCGCGCCTTACCCGAAGGATGCCGTGATGTCCCTGTCCCAGATGCTGCTCGCCGTGCTGCTGGCCGTTGTCGTCTTGCTCGTGGTGACGGGAGCCGCGGTGGCGGTGCACCGTCGCCCGTCGCTGCAGGCCCCGCTGGCCACGGCGATCAGTGCCGTGACGATGGTCGCGGCGGTGCTCACGGTCCTCGTGACGGCCAGCCGTTGACTGCCCCGTACCCGGGCTGCTGCTCAGAGGTCGTTTTCTCCCGGTGTTTCATCCTGTGGTGCGGGCTTGGTCCGGTGATGTCGGGTCGCGCCAGGAGATGGTGTTTTCGCCGGTGAGGCGGCGGGCCATGAGGTCGGTCATGGCGAGGTGGATCATGGCTTCGGAGCGGGCTGGGAGAGTCTCGTAGTCTCGGGCCAGGCGGCGGTGGAGCATCAACCAGCCGTAGGTCCGCTCCACAGCCCAGCGTTTGGGTAGCGGAGTGAATCCCCTGGCCCCGGGGGTGCGTGCCGTGATTTCCATGTCGATTCCGAGGGTGGCGGCATGCTCGACGAAGGGCTTGCGGTAGCCGCCGTCCACCCAGGTCTTGCGGATCGCGGAGTGGTCGGCGGCTATCCGGTTGAGCAGCCAGGTGCCGGCGTTGGAGTCCTGGACACTGGCCGCGGTGACCAGGACCGCCAGCAGGAGGCCGAGCGTGTCGGTCACTATGCTCCGCTTGCGGCCCACGATCTTCTTGGCGTTGTCCGTCCCTTGGCTCGTGGCGGGCACGCTGGTGGAGGTCTTCACGCTCTGTGCATCGATCAGGCAGGCGGACGGCTCGGCATTGCGGCCCTCCTGCTCACGGACCAACTCCCTTAAGAGGCCGTTGAGCTGGGTGAAGATGCCGTCGTTCTGCCACTTGGCGAAGTAGCCGTAGACGGAATTCCAGTGCGGGAAATCGTGCGGCAGGTAGCGCCACTGCACCCCGGTGCGGTCCACGTACAAGATCGCGTTCATGACCTCGCGCAGGTCGAGCTCGGCGGGTCGGCCGAATCCGAGTGCCCGGCCATGGCGCTCGTAGCGCCACGCTGCCAGGACCGGCTCGATCAGCTCCCAGCGGGCATCGGACAGATCGCTCGGATAAGGGAGGCGTTCGCTCATGACCTGGGCATACCGCCCCGAAACGAGTGCGCCCAGGCGCGCGCCCATCGCTGCGGAAGCGCCGCCACGAACCGGGCGTCCTGGAAGGAGACAGGCGCGAGCCGACTCTCACCCCAGGCGACACACCACCCGGCTCCCACGACACGATCTCACCACACATCGCCGTGGCATCACTTTGTACCAGCCCCCAAAACGCCACCTACCAGGCATCATTGATGAAAACGACCTCTTAACGACCAGAGCAGGGGCATCCCTGCCGACCGTGACGAGTAACTGGTAGGCCTCGGCGTTCAGTTGCGCATTCCGCAGGATCCGGACAGCTTCGGTCACCTCAGTTGCGCCCCGGGTGGCTCCAAACAAGGTTAGCGCCCGCGATGTGTCACCGGCACGGTGCTGTACTGACAGCATGGTGAGCAGGGCGTAGACATCGCTGGCACCCCGCTTCTTGACAAAGGAGTCAAGGAGCATGGCCGCTTCTTTATCGAAATCATTGACACGAAGCGCTTCCATGAGACTAGCGACAGTTCCGTGGCCGACCTCAGAACCGCCGGGGTACGGGAGAGCGGTGCGGAGATCCAACAGCCTCGGTCCATGCCAGCACGTCATGCCCGGGCCGAAGCCAGTTCCTACCGTCAAGATCGTAGGCGGTACAACGTTACGCAGCACCGCAGATTTTTCAAAGACTACCTGGATGAACTGGGTTTTGAGCGGAACGCTCGCTGCAGCAGAATGCGAAGGAGTGCAACGATAGCGCCGGGCCCCAGGATGAATGAAGCTAGCGTGCCCAGGCCAAAGTCATTCGCAAACATGACGCTTATCGCAGCCGCAGAGATGCCGACGTGTATATACGGCAAAAGCACCCCCATACGGCCCTCACGTGTACCGATGATCGGAATGGCAATCCAGAAGAGAAAGGCGCCAAGGTAGAGGAAGGGGATAAGTACCACGAGGCCCTACTTTCGCCTTGGCTGATTTGAGAGGGTGGGGTGACCCTCGTCCGAGGGTCACCCCACCCTCATCTCACCCTATCTACAGGACGGGGTGCGGCGACTAGCTACTGTACTCAGGATCCGGTGCGGTACTGGGCCAGGAGCAGAAGTGGCCACCCGGGTTCGTGCCAGCACTGTCCTCGACGCCGATGTTCCACGGATTTCCGCTGTGCCCGGATGCTGCTTCGCAACCGCCATATGGCATCCCGTGTCCGGTAAAGTCGACAATAGCACTAAAGGGTACAAAGTCCCCTCGATACAGCGGATTTGCGCTCTGAGTGTAGTTTCCAGCTTGATCGATTGCCTTGTCGTCTACGTAGAGGTACTGGTTCGGCATGTGGCTCGATCGCAGGATCGGGTCGCCGTCGTAGGCGCGGACCTTGCCATCAGCGCAGAGCTGGAAGCTCAGCTCCTGCCAGATCGGTGGCGCTGCGTTCATCAGCGAACCAAGCTTGCCCGGTTTGAGGAAGGCGTTGTAGATCTCGCCGGCCAGGTCTGCCACCTTGTCGTCGACCACAGGTGAGTCCGCGACCTCGTTCCGCCATCGCGTCGCAGAGTCCGTCGCCTGCTGAACGCCGAGCATGGGACGGTACCCGATCGACCCACCCGATGTGTGGAGGGCCCTTATGCAGGTTCCGTTCTCAACCACACTGGGTTTGAGCCCCATGGCCGCGTAGGCCCGGCCGGGCAGTACCCCTGTGCTGTTGGTGTCTGTGGTCCTCTCCTTGCCGTCGTGCTCATTGAGATCACGGGTGGTGTAGTTCAGGTTCGGCGGTTCGATCTTGTAGTCGTCCTTGAGGGAGGCGAAGGTGTCCCTGACGAACTGCGGGAGGTGGGTATCAGCCGTACGGTCGTCGTACTCGACAAACTCGCTGCCCTCTATCACCTTTCCATCGTCCGCTTTGACGAAGGAGACAGTTGCTTTGTTGCGGATCTTGTAGGAACTGTCATCACTATCGAACTGAGCGGGCTTGCCGTCACTGGTCGGTCGATCAGTCACTGGGTTTGAATAGTGCAGCCATCCCGCCATGCTCTTGCCATCAGGATGATCGGTTGGGTCCGTGCCTGCTTCCTCGACGGATCTTTTCCATCGTGCCATCGCTGCCCCCGTCTTGGGCATGACGCAGCCCGGCGCCGGGAGATCTATACAGCCCGGCAGCGCAGTTACTGCCCCGGACGTTTTCATCCCCCAGTCGTAGATGTGCTGCCGGTCCTTGAACGGGGTGTTGAGACCGGCCATGCTCTCCTTGTCGGCGTCAAGATTCTGATCTTCATCGAAGAAGCCCACTGATTGCACGGTGCGTTCCACGTACGTGCCCTTGATGGGAACGACCGCGATGGCGTCAAAGGCAATGTCCTTGTCGCCCGTGCCATCTGATGTCGTGGTGCTCAGAGTGACCTCTGGGGCGGCATCAAACATGAAGGATCCGAGGGTGGCCCACCGGTTGCCGTCGCCGGGCTGAGAGAGCACCCGATTTCGTGTCCCCTTAGCTGTCTTGATCTTGTACTTAGCCTTTTCGGTCTGAGCGCCATGGTCCGGGAGGTGCACCATCACCTTGGCTGGCCCATCGACCGCTTTGCCCAGCTTCCACCGTGCAGTGGCTTCAAGCCGCTGTCCCTTGGTGTCGTTCTGCCGGGTGTGCCCGAAGTAGAAGTGTCCGCCAAAGCCCGCGCCCAACTGGTGCAGGTCGACCTTGGCGGGCCAGACCTCCCCGATGGCGCCCCCTGGCTCCACGCCGGCCTCAGGTTCACCGAAGTCCATGGAGAAGCTGCCCTGGTTGGTCCAGCCCCCGTTGAGGCAATTCGGCCTCACCGACGGCGTACCCCCAGGAAGATCATCGATGATCATCGCATTGGACGGGAGCCCTACGGTGGTGCAGTTCGGCGGGTAGGCGGTGCCGTCGGCTTCCTCAGGGTAGGTGTCGTTGAACCGCATGAACTCGTTGCCGCAGTAGGTCTTGCAGTCGTCCTTCCACTGCACCGACTGATGCCACCAGCACTTGAACTTGTCCTCGCCAGTGGTGAGCAGGCAGGGACCGCTGCCCGTCTCGTTCTCGGCTCCGTCGCCGATCTTTGAGGGATCACAGTTGTTGTACGGGCCGCAGAAGAGATCCTCCGGCGGCTTCACCTTGGCCCGGTGGTACTTGGCGCTGCCCTTAACCGTCGCATCGCCCTCTGCTCCGTTCCACCAGGCGGCGCGAAAGGCGGGCACGAGCTTGCCGGGAGACTCCAGGAACGAAGGCGGATGCGCTGCGAAGCCAAGGACCTTCTCCGGGTAGGGCCAATCCTGAGGATGAGCGGCCGCGGACGCCTCCTCATTGCCCAGACGGTCCTCCATGAAGGGTGTACGCCCGGCGTCCCATTCCGGGTTCGCAGGGTTGTTGGCCCAGCCCAGCCCCCAGGGGGCGTTGCCGTTGGTGTTCGCATGGAACCCGGAGTTATAGGCCCACAGAGCAAAGAACCAGTTCTCCAGCTGCTTGGGGTTGCCGTCATGTACCGCGATGCCGGCCTTCTGTGTCGTGTTCCACTTGTCCACCAGGATCTGCAGGCCGGCCGAGATGTTGGCGGTGTAGTCCAATGCGACCGCACGCTGTTTCTGATAGGCCCAGGCAGCACCGCCGTGGCCGTCCTCCCGCCCGGCGAGCCGCATGTGGTCGGTGACCTGTGTGATGCCGTAGCCGCAGTCAGCGTCGGTGAAGTTGACGTCCCAGTCGTTGGCACTGTCGCCGTCGTAGAGGTCGATGCCGTAGTAGTTGCCGATCAGAGGATTCCCTGTGACGCCAGGTACTGAACTGCGGGCTGCTTGCCACATGTTCGACTCTTGGGTTGCTACGCCGAGCATGATCTGTGCCGGGACTCGGCCGCCGCCCTCCAGGGCAGGATTGGGGAAGAGAGATTGAGGTTGGTAGGCGGGCATCCCCAGGTTCTTCCAGTTGGCGGGACGCGAGATGTGCTTGTTCAACGTGCCGTTGACAGCTTGGTCGACTGCCCATTCCACCTGTCGTGGCTTGGGTTGCATGGCCTGATTGCGTGGATCGTTGCGTGGGACGGAGCACGCCCGATTCGATTCCACGATCTCCGTGCGGCTTCCTGCAGCGGCCGACCGCGGTGAGCGCTTGGCCTTGCTCCCATGGTCGTTGCTGCCCTTGTCTCCTGAAAGGGCAGGGGAAGGGGTGGCCCGGCTCTGCACCCACTCGGCAGACTTCACGGCCAGCGGTCGCACGGTGAAACCCGCCTTCTTGGCGGTCGCTGGAATGGTCGCGGTGATGTTCACGGAACGTGCGTCGGAGGCGCTCTTCGGGTGGAGGGCGGTAGGCGCCCCCTTCCCGTCCGCCCACTGGGTGCGCTGGATGACGAGTCCCGAACGCGTGGAGACCGTGGCGTCATCGTCCGACCCGGGCAGCCGCTGCACATGGGTCGGTAAACTGCCGGACTGCTTTACCGAACCGGTTAGATAGACGGCGCCACCTGCACGAGTCACGCCAGTGTGGGTGACGGGGCCCGAGCCAAGGACGACGGTCTTCTTATGGCCGCTGTAGTACTTGATGCGAGCGGTGCTTGCAGCGCTCTTGTTACGGATGTCTCGGTCCAGGAACACAATCCCGTCACCGGCATCCGGAGTGAGCCGGTACGGAACCGTCTTCGTCCTGGCCAAAGTCTCTTTGCGGCCCTTGGTATCGATGCTCACGATACGGGCGCCTGCGGCTGCGGCGATACCGTCCTGCGTCGGGATAGCCGATGTGACCTGGCCTTGTGTTACAACGGCGCGGCGGATCTTGCCCGCCGCGGCGTCCACTGTGACAAGGCGGGTGGCTGTCTTGTCCTCACCCGGCGACTGCGTCAGCACCGCCGTTTCCCCAGTGCCGCATCCCGGGTTGTAGTACGACAGTGAAGCTGTGAGGCCCAGTTTTCTCACTTGGCCGGTCTCAAGATCGACTACTGCGGTGAACGCGCCGCGGGCCATGAGTTCAGCCTTGTTGGTGAACGCACGTGGCGCATACGCGACCACGGCTCTCTTGCCCGACCCGGTCACACACGCATTGCCGATCCAAGCATCTGCGTCGAAGCCCGGCTCGGCCAATGAGGCAGCGGTTTTCCAGGCGTAACCGTCCTCCTTACGGGCAGTCAGCAGGTGAAACCCCTGGCCATCGCTGGTAGTGGTCCATGCGAGGTCGTCGGACTTCTTCCAGCCTCTGCCCAGCAACTCGGTGCGCTGACCCGGCGGTACAGCGCTGGGGTGAGGAACTCTCGCTGCACCACTAACGGGGTCGGTCGGGGAACTCGCTTCGGCCAGGGTGGCTGTCTGGACCAGCCCGACCAGTACAGCTCCCGCAGCTATTGCAGATACCGGAACTCTGGATCTCCTGCAGAGTCTCAACGATTCTCCTCATTGCAGAGAAGGAACCATGCCCGGCTGGGCATGGGAAACCGCCCGCCGGCGAGAGGAACAATCGCGGGCGGGTGAGCCATATGGTGAAGTCAGTTGGCCCCGGCCCTCGAGACAAAACCCGTCGTCGAGGCCGGCTAACCGGACGCAGGCAATACGCTGAGACAGCCTAGCTGCTGCCCATGCCTTGATGCACAGTCACCGGCGCGACCCTCCTGCTGCTGTCGTCAGAAAGGAGCCCCAAGCGCTGCGCCTGCGCCCCGAGAGCCACTCGTCCCTTAGCTTCCAGAATTTCCATGAGCTGCTGGACCTTACGTTGAACTGTGCGGTGACCTATCCCTAACTGCCGCGCCACTGTTGCGTCGTCAAATCCCTTGTGAAGAAGAGTCAGAATCTGCATTCCGGTAGCGTCAATCTTCGGAACCGTGGTCACTATCTCCACCCCCCCAGTCGTCACTGCTCGTCCGCTATCGGTTGTCATGCTAGGCAACGCGGAAGCTACTCGACAGACACAGAAGCTTCACAAAATGCCATGAAGCGGTACATCAGGGATGGCGTTATTACGCCACGTAGCGACGCGGACGCGCTGCATTAGCGCACGAAGAGTTACTTCTTTTGCGATATTTCTTCCAAAGAAGCGCGGCTTCGGCTACCAATTTCACTGAGCGAAATACTCTACTGGCATCCCAGGAGTCGATCGAGCTGACAGCGCATGCCCCTGGGCTCGCTACCGACTCCAGCATCGACACAATTCACGGGAAGGTGTCACGGGCGAATACGCAACGAGCCTGTTCCGCGTCCGGGTCAGTGGGCTGTGGCGGGGGCGTGCTGGGGTTGATTGACCCGGTCCAGCCGCGGACTCACACCTGGGGCAACGGCGACGTATTGCCTGTCCGAGCTGTGCCTTGGATCTGCAATGCGATGCAGATGAAGAAAGTGCGCTACGCAGTTCACCGGGTGGGCCGAGCCCCCGCATGTTCTTCTGGCGCAAATGCGCCAGAATCGCCAAACGGCTTCACAGTCCTCTTCGCTGCGCCTACAGTCCTGAGTGCTTCGACCGGTCGGCCGGCAAAATCCGCTAATCGGCTAGGAATTTGCTTTCTTGACGTTCCAGCCGAAGATACGATCCGTTTCCTCTGCCGTCATCACATAGGCCGCCGGGTGGTGTCGGCTTCGTTATATCATCCAGGACGGGGACTTTCTATGCGCAAGATTGCGCTGTCATATATGGGCGTTGCGACTTCCCTCGCCGTAATTCTCTTATCATCGGTTGCAGGCGCAACTCCGTCGCAAGCTGATTCCGGTCCGCTAGATGCCAATCCGACCCCGTATTACTACATAGACCCCCCTCTGCGGGCACAAGCTCGGGTCGACTGGTGGGATTTCCATCCGGACACGCTTGACGATCTGGATGATTTCTATCTCTACGATACCCTCACTGATGGCCATGGCGTTTACGCGTCGTTCCGTCACCCGAATGGTGAGACCTATTCGGAAACAAACACTAACGGGACGGGCGGCAATGGGGTCCACTTGGGTATCCCTAATCTCAAGGACAACACAACAGGGAAACTCAAAATCTGCCTGACGAACAATGGTAGGCCAGATTCTTCTCTGTGTCAGTCGTGGAATATTACCGAATGACTCCAGGAAGGAAAGATGGGCATGAGTAACCGCATCAAGACTGTCTTAATGGCGGTCGCAGGAATATCCCTGGCCCTATGCTCGCAGGGTTCCGCATTCGCAGCTGGGGACACCCCCCACGGCGCGACGTTTCAACCGTATGGCGGCGGTGGGAAAGTTTACTGGAATGACTATTACCACCCTCAAATCAGCGAGGATGCAGACAGCTTCACTGTCTCCGACACGCGCGACGACGGACACGGCGTCTTCCTGAGAGTCGACCACCCTAACGGTAATACTTACTTCAAAGCATTCAATCAAGGTCAAGGAGGCGGCGGCATCGATTTCAAGCCCCCGAACCTCGCAAACGGCCAGACCGAATGGATCGATGTCTGTCTAAGCGAGCAGAGCAGTCCCATCGAATCAACATGCACAACGTCGATGATCACTGAATAGTCGGAACGCTGACTGCAGTCTGAGTCGCCTTTTCCAAGCCCTCGGCGCTGACCGCGAGTTGAACAGCGCTGCGCAATGATGAAGCTCCTGGTAGACGGATATCAACCAAGATCATCCTCGTGCCAGGGGCTTCGCGGGCTTGTCTACCCGTCCTCGTTTGATCTATCCAGCCGCACTTCGCGGTCCCTGACCGGGCAACTGACAGCCGGACGCCTGGAGATCGGGTCGCGGTGGCGGGCCGGTCCGCCGCACGTCAGGCAGTGCTCGCCCTGGCCATCTACGGCGCGGTGACACCTATGCCCAGCTCACTGCAGGATTCGACATCGGCATCACGATCGGCTACCGCTACATACATGAAGCCGCCGAGGTTCCGGCCGACCTCGCGCCGTCCCTCCTACTCAAGGCGATGAAGGCGATCCACACGAAGGCGTTCGTCATCCTCGGCGGCCACCGTGCTGCCGATCGACCGCATCCCTGCCGACATCCCTACCACTCCGGAAAGCAAAAACGCCACAGCATGAACGTCCAGGTCCTCACTGATACGTTTTGACGGGTGCTCTGGGCCCCCGGCCCTGCCGGGTTCGACCCACTACCTGACCCCGCACTGCTGCACGGGACCATCGAAGCCCTTGCCGATGCAAGGCCCAAGTGCTCGCCGCTGTCGACCAGCGCAGCGCTGCCGATCAGCTTGGCCGCTCTGGTGGCGGTCCACACCTGATCCTCCATCCAGCCGTGCGCGGCCGGGCCCTGCTCCAGGTATGGGGCTAGTTTTCCAAGTGGCGAGGGGACGGACGGCATCGCGATCAATTCGGGTCACGGAAGCCAGCACCTGCACACCGCCGTCCCGCCACAGCTGACGCCATCGATCGGCCGACTTCGGGCTCACCGCAGGCGTCGCATCACCTCCGGCGGCTTGATCTTCTGCTCGAACAGCTCAGCCGCCTACATCCGTACCGTCTCCCGGCGCCGCCGTCCCGCAGTGGTCAGCCCGCCCGCATCTGCATATGTCACACACCACGGATACGCAGCCACCGCCCCGGGCCCAACAGGGACTTCAGGGAAGTTCACCCCGACGAGCCGAAGTCAGTAAAGCCTGGCGCGGGCTTGCCGATCAGGGCGCCAGCCATGGCATCCTTCCAGATCGGGCCCGGGACCTGGCCGCCGTAGACCTTCGGGTGGAACCGGTCGCCGATCGGAATGTTCTCCATCTTGATCTTCTGGGAGGCGCTGCCGACCCAGACGGCGCCAGACATGTTCGGCGTGTAGCCGACGAACCAGGCGTTCCTACGGGAGTCGGTGGTACCCGTCTTGCCCGCGTTTTCCCGGTCGGTGAGGCCGGCCTGCTGGCCCGTGCCGGAATCGACCACGCCGCGCAGCAGGGTGTTGATGGTGTCCGCGGTCTTCGTCGACATCGCCTTCGAGCAGGTCGACTTGGGGACCTCAAGGCTCTTTCCCTTCGAGTCCTCGATCGCCGCGATGACTACGGGCGAGCAGTAGGTGCCCCGATTAGCGAAGGTCGCGTAGGCGGACGCCATGGTCAGCGGCGAGATGGAGTCGGAGCCGAGGGTCAGCGGGGAGGGCTGTTCGGTGATCGGTTTGCCGTTGCCTTGCGTCACATGGAGCTTCTTGGTCATATCCAGGACCGGGCACATGCCGATGTCCGCGATCATCTGCACGAAGTAGGTGTTGACCGATTTGGCCATCGCGTCCTTCAGCTTGTACGGGCCGACCTCGGACTGGTCTTCGTTCTCGACGGTGGTCCCGTCAGGGTTCTTGTACGTCGAGTCGCACCCTTGGATCGGGCTTGGGTAGGGCATCTTGAGGGCGCCGGGTACGACTTTTTCGGTGTGAGCCCTTCCTCCAGGGCCGCAGCCGCCACGAACGGCTTGAACGTCGACCCCGTGGGGAAGCCGATCGCCCGACCGTACCGCTCGTCGACCGAGTAGTTGATCTCGGTCTCGTTCTTGCCGTAGCCGTACGGCTTTGACTGCCCCATCGCCAGGACCTTGCCGCTGCCCGGCTCGACGATCGTGGCGGCACCGGCCACCAGATCGTCCTTGTACACGTGCTTCTTCAGCGAGGCCTGCACCGCCTCCTGGGCCTGCGGGTCGAGCGTCGTCCGAATCTTCAGGCCGCCGCGGGTCCAGATCTTCGCTCGCTCCTCGCGGGTGTCGCCCAACTCCGGGTCGTCGAGGAAGACGTTCTTGACGTAGTCGCAGAAGAAGGCGGCGCCCTTCACGGCCGTAATGCAGCCGTTCCTGGGCTTGCTGACGTTGAGGGAGATGGGTTTCGCCTTGGCCTTGCTAGCCTCTTCCTGCGAGATGTAGCGCTCATCGGCCATCCGCTGCAGCACAGTGTTGCGCCGCTTGGTGGCCGCCTGCGAGGCATTGACAGGGTCGTACCGGCTGGGTGACTGCACGATGCCGGCGAGCAGCGCTGCCTCTTCCAGCTTCAGGTCCTTGGCGGACTTGGAGAAGTAGCGCCTGGACGCCGACTCGACGCCGTAGGCCTGCTGCCCGAAGAACGTGATGTTCAGGTAGTTCTCAAGGATCTTCTTCTTGCCGAGTTCCTTCTCGACCTGGATCGCGTACTTCAGCTCGCGGATCTTGCGGCCGATCGTCTGCTGGGTAGCCTCCGCGGCTTTCGTCGTGCGTTGCCCGCTTCCTCGACGAAGACATTCTTCACGTACTGCTGGGTCAGCGTGGACGCGCCCTGCGAGACGTCGCCCGACCGCGCGTTCTCATTGAGCGCGCGCAGGATGCCCTTGAGGTCGACCGCGCCGTGCTCGTAGAAGCGTGAGTCCTCGATCGCGACGATCGCCTTCTGCATGTACGGTGAGATGTCCTTGATATCCACCAGCGTGCGGTCACGCGAGTAGACCTTCGCGATCTCAGCCCCTTGGGAGTCCAGGATGGTGGTGCGCTGACTCAGCGGCGGGCGCTGGAGGTTTGCCGGTATCTCCTCGAACTCCTCACCCCCGAGGAGTTCGACCAGATGGTCGCGGTCAACGTGAAGGCGCCGTTCTTCCTCACCCAGCGGCTCTTGCCACGGCTGCGC
>NZ_JBIUYI010000029.1:0-24134 GCF_044744425.1 Streptomyces sp. NPDC087300 | reverse complement strand
TCGATCCGGCTCCGCGATACCGATGAGCCGGTCGAGTCGATCTCCGACGCGGTCGGATACGGCTCTCCGCACGCTTTCAGCCGTGCCTTCAGACGTGCCCGAGGCACGGCCCCGGGCGAATATCGTTCTCGACTTCGCAGGTGATCCGGCCTCGACTGGTAGGAACATCCGTGTCGGATCGTGCACTAAGCCGTCTCCGGGCAGGGTGGGCCGGCGGGTGCGTAGGCGGCCGGTGAGCTCCGGGCTGTTGCTGGGCCGGGGCCGGGGCCGGGGCTGGGGTGCGGGCGGCCGCCACACCGGGTGGGTGCGGCGGCCGTGGGTGAGTTCGCGGTCCGGGATGCTGCGGCCGGTCAGTGGGTGCTCGCCCGGCAGCACACAACGTACGCCCTGAGATTGTGTGCTCTATGCAGATAACCCCTGTCGCCCACACTCCTGGAGGGCAAGGGGTCGCAGGTTCAAATCCTGTCGTCCCGACCAGCTTTAAGCAGGTCGTCGGTCGAAGACCGTATCGGGTAACTCCGATACGGTCTTTCGCTGTTTCCGGGGGAGGGGGAGAGGGGAGACGGGCGGAGCGGGTCCGGGTCGTACGAGTTCGGTTCACTTCCTGCCGTCGGCCGCCGCGCGGCGATACGCTCGTCCCTTGCTCGTAAGCTCACCGCCGCCGGGCGTCGGCGGCACCGGCCGGGGGAGAGCGTGGACGTCACGACGTTGGCCCTGCTGGGTGCCGGGGGCGGGTTGCTGCGGGGCGTCGTGGACCTCTATGCCCGGTTCACGTCCTGGCGGGTCGATCGCCTCACCCACCGACAGCTGGTCGCGGCGGGGGCGACGCAGGAGAACGGCCCGCGTTTCTCCGCGTACTTCGACCCCTCCGTCGACGTCGCGGCAGCCCTCGTGCACTGCCTCCTCGGCTCCGTCACCGCCGCGGTGCTGGGGGAGACGGGGCAGATCAACGGCGAGTACGCCGCCGTCGTGGTGGGCATGTCGGCGCCCATGCTGCTCACCCAGCTCAGCCGTATCCAGACGGTGAACGAGGCGGTGACGGGCAACCGGCCGTCGGTGGAGGCCGAGCCGACCCCTTCGGCGGCCGGGACCACCTCGCCCGTGGGCATGCCGGACGCGACCGCGACCCCCGTGGGCATGCCGGACGCGACCGCGACCGTCGAGGCGGGCACCGTGGAACCCCCGGCCGCCACCACGCCGGTGGAGCCGCCGGCCCGTGCGCGGCCCGCCCCCGAACCCGCCGCGCCCCCGACGGATCCGGCGCGGCCCGCCCCTCGGCCGGTGCCCGTGCAGCGACCGTCCGCCGCCGCGAGCCCTCCTGCCGCGGCCGACGGACCGGGGCCCGGCCTCGACGGTCGGGGCACGCCACGGTGGGGGCAGAGCCCGGCGGCCCGTGAGGAGGGGCTGTGAACAGCGCTCCGCACTTGCTGAACGAAGACCGCACCGAATACGAGAGGGTCCTCGACGAGGCGCTGAGCATCGCTTCCGAACGCGCCGACCCGGCCGTCGTGGGCCAACGGCTCAACACGGAGCAGTTGCGCACCATGGCGCAGGGCGCGGCCGGCCTCATCACGGCGGCCGCCGCGTCCGAGTACGAGCACTACGTACGGTTGCGGGAGGCCGCCGCGGGACCGACGGCCGAGCACGCGGAGCCGAACGGCCTGGGGCGCCGTTTCGGCGCGGCCGTCGTGGGCGCCGGACAGCCCGGAGTCAGCCCCGTCGGCGACGGAGTGGCTCCGCAGCGGTGGGCCGGGATGTCCTACGGGCGGCGCCTGGCGGCAGCGGTCCTCGGCCTGCACGTGCGTCCCGAGACGCCGTCGGCGCCGGTAGCACGGACGCCGCGGCCGACGGCTGCCCGCCTCCGCAGGGTGGGGCCCCCGAGGCGCGCCGCGGAGACCGACGAGCGGGCGGGGGCGGGTGTGTTCGGCGTCATCGTCGTGGTCGTCCTCGTCCTCGCCGGATGTGCCGCGGTCCTCTCCCTGCTCACCGGCTCGATCCTGAAGCTGCTCGACCCCACGCCGGGCATCGCCGACGTCCTGGTGACGGTGGGCTGGGCATTCGGCGCACTGACCGTGGCCAGCCTCGTGGTCGCAGTGGTCGGTCTCCTCGTGACGGCGGTGCGCGAGGGCTCGACTCCCTCGCCGGCGGACGAGGCCGAGGCCGAAGGCGAGGATGAGGAGGTGGCCCTGGCTAGGGAAGCGTGGAGGGCGGCGCTGCTGGACCGCGGCATCCTGCCGTTCCTGCGGGACGCGCTGGAGGATCCGGATCTCGACGTCCCCCGGCAGCAACACGAACAGGGCAGGTCCGTGGGTCGCATCCCCCAACTCGGTTACACCAGGCCCGACTTCCTCGGCCCGCTCCGTGACGCCGGCGGCCCGGGAACGCGTCCGAGCTTCTCCAGCCCAGACTTCACCAGTCCGGACTTCGGGGGGCCGGAGCCCGACGGGTCGGAGTAGCGGCCGGAGTGACGGCCGAGGTCAGGCCGGGGCGAGGAACGCCAGGCCGCCTGCGTGAGGCGGCGGACGAGGCCGTCATACTCTCCGGGTGACTTCCGCACCGCTCCCCATACCCGCCATGTCCCCTGCTCCCGAACGGCGTTCACCCGTCGTCGTCATCGGAGCCGGACCCGCCGGCCTGACCGTCGCCAACATCCTGCGTGCCGCTTCCGTGGACTGTGTGGTCCTGGAGACGGAGAGCAGGGAGTTCATCGAACGGCGGCCCCGCGCGGGCTTCGTGGAGGAGTGGGCGGTGCGCGCGCTGGAAGAGCGCGGGTTCGCCGAGGGCATCATGGACCGGGCGCAGGCGCACGAGGAGTGCGAGTTCCGGTGGGCGGGGGAGCGGCACACGTTCCGGTACGGTGAGCTGTCCGGGCGCAGACACTTCGTCTATCCCCAGCCCCTGTTGGTGACCGACCTCGTGCGCGCGTACGCGGACCGCGCGGGCGGCGACATCCGTTTCGGCGTACGCGATGTGGAGCTGCACGGCATCGAGACCGACCGGCCCGCGGTCTCGTACACGGATCCCGGGACCGGGCTGCGGCAGCGCGTCGACTGCGTGGCCGTCGCCGGCTGCGACGGCGCGCGCGGCGTCACCCGGGCGAGCGTGCCCGCCGCCCGCGTCGCGCGGCACGACTACGGCATCGGCTGGCTCGCGCTGCTCGCCGAGGCGCCGCCGTCCAGCGACTGCGTCGTCTTCGGCCTGCATCCGCGCGGCTTCGCCGCCCACATGGCGCGCAGCCCGCAGATGACCCGCTACTACCTGGAGTGCCCGCCGGGCGACAGCCCGGACGACTGGCCGCACGATCGGGTGTGGTCGGAGCTGCGCACCCGGCTCGCCGCGACCGGCGCGCGGCCGCTCACCGAGGGGCGCCTCATCGAGAAGCGCGTCCTCGACATGCACAACTACGTCGTGGAGCCCATGTCCCACGGCCGGTTGCACCTCGCTGGCGACGCCGCGCACCTCGCCGCGCCGATCGCGGCGAAGGGCATGAACCTCGCGCTCCACGACGCGCTGCTGCTCGGCGACGCGCTGGTCGACTTCTGCGCGCGGGGCGACGGGAGCGGGCTGCGCGGCTACTCCGACGCCGCGCTGCGCCGGGTGTGGCAGTACGAGGAGTTCTCGGAGTGGTTCTCCGAGGTGCTGCACGGGACGTCGTCGGGCGACCCCTTCAAGGCGGGCACCGCGGCCGCCCGACTGCGCAGGATCTTCGGCTCACCGACCGCCGCCACCGCCTTCGCCGACCTCTACATCGGCAACGAGGTCGACAGCTGACGTACGGAGCAGGGGAGTCACGCGAGCATACGCACGCCGGTCAGTCGGGTGTCGTGTGCCGGTGTCTGGCCCACGCGGAAGGAGACGGGGCCGATCAGGGCGCCGGTCGCGGCCGAGCCGAGGATCACCGTCACGACGTAGATCGTCCGGTCCGTGTCGCCGAGCTCCACGAAGCGCGGGGTGAAGACCACCGTCAGCAGGAAGCCGAACAGGATCTGCACTCCGGTCTGCGCCACCCGTACCTCCTGGATGACATCGCCCCAGCGCCGGTCGGCACGCTCCTCCGGCGTCTCGTCGCGGCCCCAGGGACCCGCACCTGGCGGGTCAGCCACGCGCGTCGTCCTCGGGGCCGTACCAGACCGTCGTGGCGTTGCAGAACTCGCGGATGCCGTGGCCCGCCAACTCCCGCCCGTAGCCGGACCGTTTGACGCCGCCGAAGGGCAGGCCGGGGTGGGAGGCGGTCATGCCGTTGAAGAAGATGCCGCCCGCCTGGAGGTCCCGTACGCAGCGTTCGGTCTCCGCCTCGTCGCGCGTCCACACGTTGGAACTCAGCCCGAACGGCGTGTCGTTGGCGAGGGCCAGGGCCTCGTCCAGGTCCGCCGCGCGGTAGAGGGTCGCCACCGGGCCGAACGTCTCCTCGCGGTGGATGCGCATCTCGGCAGTGATGTCGGCCAGGACGGTCGGGGAGTAGAACCAGCCCCGCTCCTGCTCCTTGGGGCGCTGTCCGCCGCAGAGCGCGGTGGCGCCCTTGGCCAGCGCGTCGTCGACGAGTTCCTCCAGGTCGTCGCGGCCCGCCCGGCTGGACAGCGGCCCGACGTCGGTGTCCTCGTCCAGCGGGTCGCCGACCGTCAACTCCCGCATTCCCGCGACGAACCGGTCGCGGAAGGCGTCGTAGACGTCGGCGTGCACGATGAAGCGCTTGGCGGCGATGCAGGACTGTCCGTTGTTCTGTACGCGCGCGGTCACCGCGATCTCGGCGGCGCGGGCGACGTCGGCGCTCGGCAGGACGACGTACGGGTCGCTGCCGCCCAGTTCCAGGACCGTCTTCTTGATCTCGTCGCCCGCGGTCGACGCCACGGCGCGGCCCGCGGGCTCGCTGCCGGTGAGGGTCGCGGCGGCCACCCGCGGGTCCCGGAGGACGGCCTCGACCGCGTCGGAGCCGACGAGCAGCGTCTGGAAGCAGCCCTCGGCGAAACCGGCGCGGCGGAACAGGTCCTCCAGGTAGAGGGCGGTCTGCGGCACGTTCGACGCGTGCTTGAGCAGGGCCACGTTGCCCGCCATGAGGGCGGGCGCGGCGAAGCGCACGACCTGCCAGAGCGGGAAGTTCCACGGCATCACGGCGAGGACGGGGCCCAGCGGCCGGTAGCGGACCACGGCCCGTGCCGCGCCGGAGTCCGTCACGTCGGCGGGCGCCGGGTGCTCGTCCGCGAGGAGCACCTCGGCGTGCTCGGCGTACCAGCGCATGGCCTTGGCGCACTTGGCCGCCTCGGCCCGCGCCGCCTTGACGGGCTTGCCCATCTCCGTCGTCATCGTGCGCGCGATGTCGGCGGTGTCCTCCTCCAGCAGGTCGGCCGCCCGGTGGAGCAGCCCGGCGCGCTCGGCGAAGGACGTGGTGCGGTGGGCGGCGAACGCGGCGTCGGCGGTCGCGAGGCGCCGCTCGATCTCGGTGGCCGTCAGCGGCTCGAACGTCCTGAGCGTCTCGCCGGTTGCGGGATTGACCGTGGCGATGGGCATGCCGTTCCTCCTCGGGGTGCGTGGTGCGGCCCAGGATCGGGTTCCCTCCCCCTCGACCCTGAACCGGCACCGGCACCCGCGCAAGGCGGCGGACGCGCCTCGTGGCGCGGGCGGCGGACCGCGGGACCGCCCGCTGATCTCAGAGGCCGAGGTCGGTGAGCCCCGGGTGGCCGTCGGGGCGGCGGCCGAGCGGCCAGTGGTACAGGCGCTCGGACTCCTCGATCGGCAGGTCGTTGATGCAGGCGTACCGCGCGCGCATCAGGCCGTCGTCGTCGAACTCCCAGTTCTCGTTGCCGTACGAGCGGTACCACCGGCCCGAGTCGTCGTGCCATTCGTAGGCGAAGCGCACGGCGATGCGGTGTCCGTCGTGCGCCCACAGCTCCTTGACGAGGCGGTAGTCGAGCTCGCGGGCCCACTTGCGGGACAGGAAGCCGACGATGGCCGCGCGCCCGGTGACGAACTCCGCCCGGTTGCGCCAGCGGGAGTCCTCGCTGTAGGCGAGCGCGACCTTCTCGGGGTCGCGGCTGTTCCAGCCGTCCTCGGCGAGGCGGACCTTCTCGGCCGCGCTCTCCCGGGTGAAGGGCGGGACGGGGGGACGGGCGGCGGCGGTCATGGCGCTCTCCTCGATGAGATCGGCGGCGGTCAGAGAACGGTCGTTCTCCGCCGAGGTTCGCCACGATAGGAGAACGGTCGTTCTCGCGCAACGGTGCGCGAGCCCCGAGGTGCGTAGTAAGGTCGGAGAACGTACGTTCTCGGTCGCTCTTCCCGGCCGGAACCCACCACCACCGACGGGAGGCCGGGCGCCATGGAGCTCGCCGCAGCGGAGACCAGGCTTCTCGACACCGCCGAGCGGCTCTTCTACGAGCGCGGCATCCAGGCGGTCGGCATGGACCAGGTGCGCACCGCGTCCGGTGTCTCCCTCAAGCGGCTCTACCAGGTCTTTCCCTCGAAGTCGGCGCTGGTGCTTGCCTGCCTGGAGCGCCGCGACCGCCGCTGGCGCGAGCGCCTCGCCGCGTACGTGGACGGCACGGCGGGCGCCGCCGGCGAGCGGGTGCTCGCGGTGTACGACTGGCTGTACGCGTGGTTCGCCGAGCCGGACTTCCGGGGCTGCGCCTTCATCAACTCCTTCGGCGAACTGGGCGCGGTGGACCCGGCGGTGGCGGACACCGTACGGGCGCACAAGGCGGCCTTCGGTGCGTATCTGGCCGATCTCGTCGCGGCCGCCGGCGCGCCGGAGGAGACGGTCGGCCCGCTGGTCCTGCTCGCCGAGGGCGCCATGACGACCGCGGCGATCTCCGGCTCGCCCGAACCGGCCCGGCAGGCCCGCCTGGGCGCGGCCCGGCTGCTGGCCGCGACGTAAGCGGCCCGGCCCGCGACGTAAGCTCCGAGGGTTCTGCACTTCTGCACTTCGGAACTTCGGCACGAGGAGGGGCGATGGCGAAGACGTACCGCATGACCGCGGGGACGCGCATGATCAACCGAGTGTTCAGCACGATGACCCGGTACGGGATCGGCAAGGGGTACCGGCACATCCTGACCGTGCCCGGCAGGAAGTCCGGGCGGCTGTACGCCACTCCGGTCGACGTGATGGAGGCCGGGGGCGAGCGCTGGGTCGTCGCCGCCTACGGAGTGGGCGACTGGGTGCGCAACGCGCGCGCCGCGGGGCGGATCGGCCTCAGCCGCGGCGGGCGCTCGGAGAGCGTGCGGGTGGTCGAGCTCGGACCCGCCGAGAGCGTGCCCGTGCTGCGGCAGTACGTGCGGGAAGTGCCCGTCACCCGGGCCTACTTCGACGTGACCCAGGAGTCGACGGACGAGGCGTTCGCCGCCGAGTCGGCGGGCCATCCGGTGTTCCGTCTGGAACCGCTGACGTGAGGTGAGCGGCCCCGCGAGGGCCGTGGGCCGGGCGGACCCGAGGGAGCGGGTCCGCCCGGCGGTGGCGGGCCGCGCGTGGAAGGCCGCGCGGCCGAGGCGTCAGCAGCTCAGGTTCGCACCCGGCGTGGTGCCCAGGATCTGGGTGAACGCCTTGTACTTGTCGATGCGGCTCTGCACCTGGGCGGGGTTGCCGCCGTTGCACTCCAGGGTGCCGTTGATGGCGCGGATGGTCTCACCGAAACCGGCGCCGTTGACCATGGCGTTGTGCGGGGTCATCGTGCCGGGGCCGCTCTGGGTGTTCCAGTACCAGAGGCCGGTCTTCCAGGCGACGGCCGGGTTCTGCTCGACCAGGTAGGGGTTGTTGAGCAGGTCGATGCCGAGCGCGTCGCCCGCGGCCTTGTAGTTGAAGTTCCAGCTGAGCTGGATCGGGCCGCGGCCGTAGTACGCGGCCTGTCCCGCCGGGCAGCCGTAGGGCTGGGTCTTGTCGCAGTAGTGCGGGTAGTTGCTCTGGTTCTGCTCGACGACGTACTTCAGGCCGCCCGTCTCGTGGTTGACGTTGGCGAGGAACGCCGCCGCCTCCTGGCGCTTGACGGTGTCGCTGCCGGTGTTCGCGAAGCCGGGGTAGGCGCTGATCGCGTCGGTCAGGCCCTTGTACGTGTAGAACGGGTTCCGGTTCGGGAACATCTGGTTGAACTGCGCCTCGGTGACGAGGAATCCGGACGGGTCGGGGTTGCCGGGGTCGGTGCCGCCGCCGCAGGTGCCCGCGTCCTGCCAGACGTCGGCGCGGCCCGGCGTCTCGTTCTGGGTCCACCACTTGGCGGTCCAGTTGTGTCCGTTGTACGAGGCGGACTTGCCGCCCGTGTAGACGGACGAGGAGTTCCACGGTGCGGCGCACGCGGCGGCGGACGCCGAGGTGGCGGCCGGACCCAGGACGATCATCGCGCCGAGGGCGGCCAGCGCGGCCACGAACCCGGTGATTCGTTTGATCATGCCAACTCTCCTTAAGGGCGGGTCGGGGGGAGGGCCCGGTGCCGCCAGGGGGTTGCCGGTGACTCAAGCGAAAGTGGTCTGAACCTGTCAAGGTCTAGACCAGGACCGGAATCAGCCGCTTCGGTGGCCGAGAGGCGCCTTCACTGTGAATTCGCGGGGCAAATCCCGCTCTCAACAGCGTTGATCCGTGCGGGACTTCACGCGTCCGCCGAGGTCGGGGCGCCGGTCGGCGAAGGTAAAACCTGGTGGTCGTCCAGCATGCGGACCGGCGCCGAGGGGTGACGGGCCGGTTTGACTCGCGAAACATGGGATGTTCCCATGTCTGCCGGAAGGTGAGGCGCCCGTGTCGTACGGACCCCCGTGTCATACGGACCCCGCACCGAAGGCCGCACCCGCGCGGCCGCTCAAGAGAGAAGGTGCCGACCGATGCCGCTGCGCAGTGCCGCACGGACCAACCTCGTCGACCTGGTCATCGCACAGATGGAGAGCCTCATCTCCGACGGCGAGTGGCGGGTCGGCGAGAAGATCCCGGCCGAACCGCTGCTCGTGGAGCAGCTCGCCGTGGGCCGCAACACCGTGCGGGAGGCCGTCCGCGCGCTGGTGCACACCGGCATGCTGGAGCCCAGGCAGGGCGACGGCACCTATGTGCGGGCAGACAGCGACTTCGGCGCCGCCGTGCAGCGCAGGCTGCGCCGCGCGGGCGCCCTGGAGGCGTACGAGGTGCGGGCCTGTCTGGAGCGGGACGCGGCACGCCACGCCGCCGTGCGCCGCACCGAGGACGACCTCGTCACGCTGCGCGCCGCCCTCGTCGAGCGCGACCGCGCCTGGCAGAGCGGCAACATCGCCGCGTTCATCGACGCGGACGTCGCCTTCCACCGCACGGTCGCCGACGCCACGCACAACAGCGTCCTCGCCGAGCTGTACGGACACCTCAGTGACGCACTGCGCGAGACGTTGCGGTCCGTCGTCGCCGCGCCCGTGCCCGACTCGGTACGTCACCAGCTCGACGCCCACGAGGCGATCGTCGACGCCATCGAGGCACAGGACCCCGATGCCGCGGAGGCCGCCGTGCTCTCCCATCTCGCCGAGGGCATCGCCGCGTTGCGCGATCAGCCGCAGGACGGTTCCGGCGCGGGCGCCGACGAGACCGGGGGAGCGGCTCATGTCTGAGGAGAGCGGGTCCGTCGCCGAGGCGCGGGCCGTGATCAGTACCGATGCCCCCGCCCCCGCGGTGGTGCCCACCGGGCGCCGCGCCCTCTACCTGGCCGTCGGCGTCGTCCTCCTGGCCCTCAACCTGCGCCCCGCCCTCGTCGCCGTCTCGCCGCTCGCCGACACCATCCGCGACGACAGCGGCATGTCGGCGGCCGCCACCAGCCTGCTCACCGCGCTGCCGCTGCTCTGCTTCGGACTGCTCGCGCCCGTCGCACCGCGCCTTGGCCGGCGCATCGGCATGGAGCCCGCGCTGCTCGGCACCATGGCGCTGATCTGCGCGGGCACGGCCCTGCGCATGCTCGACTCGGTGGTCGCGCTCTTCGCGGGCACCGTCGTCATCGGCGCGGGCATCGCCGTCGCCAACGTCCTGCTGCCGGGTCTGATCAAGCGAGACTTCCCCGCGAAGGCCGGTCTGATGACGGGCCTCTACTCGATGTCACTGTTCGGCGGCGCCGCGCTCGCGGCCGGTGTCACGCTGCCCGTCCAGCAGGCCAGCGGCATGAACTGGCGTACCACGCTGGCCTGTTGGGGTGCGCTCGCGGTGATCGCGCTGTTCGTGTGGCTGCCGCAGACACGGTCGCGCACCCGGGTGAGCGAGGCCGCGGCGCGACAGGCGGCACACCCCGTACGCGGTCTGTGGCGTTCCCCGCTGGCCTGGCAGGTCACCGGATACATGGGGCTCCAGTCCCTCAACTACTACGCGGCGGCCGCCTGGTTGCCGACCGTGTTCCAGGACGCCGGGATGAGCGCGGGTGACGCCGGGTGGATGCTCTCCTTCTCCTCGCTGCTCGGCATCGCCGGTTCGTTCCTCGCCCCGGTCGTCGTCGGCGGGCGGCTGCGCTCGGGCCCCCTCGCCGCGATCGGCGCGGTGCTCTGCGCGCTCGGCTTCACGGGACTGCTCGTCGCGCCGGTCGGCGGCGCGTACGTCTGGATGATCCTGCTCGGCCTCGGCCAGGGCGCGGCCATCAGCCTGGCGCTGCTGTTCATCGTGCAGCGGGCGCCCGACGCCCGGCATGCGGCGCAGCTCTCCAGCATGGCCCAGTGCTTCGGCTACATCCTGGCGGCGACCGGGCCCACCCTCCTCGGCGCGGTCCACGACGCTTCGCACAGCTGGACGGTGCCGCTCGTGCTGCTGCTCGTACTGCTCGTTCCGCAGGTCGTGGTCGGTCTGGGCGCGGCACGCGACCGTCATGTGGCGGGCATCGGCTGACCCCCGCTCGGGCAGGATGCACCCGGTGCGGTTCTTCACGGCGCACCGTGTCGGATCAGAAGGGTGCAGCGATGACGGATTCGGCCCACGGGCGGCTCGTGATCTCACGGGCGACGCTCGACGACTGGCGTGTGGTGACCGGGTGGGCGGCGGACGAGGGCTGGAACCCGGGCCTCGCCGACGCCCCCTCGTTCTTCGCGCAGGACCCGGACGGGTTCTTCGTGGGACGCGTCGGCGGTGAGCCGGTCTCCGCGGTCTCGGTGGTCAACTACGGGGAGCGGTACGCCTTTCTGGGCTTCTACCTCGTCAGGCCCGACATGCGCGGGCGCGGATACGGCCTCGCCACCTGGCAGGCCGGCCTCGCACACGCGGGCGAGCGGACCGTGGGCCTGGACGGCGTACCCGCCCAGCAGGACAACTACCGCCGCTCCGGCTTCGAGTGGCGCCACGGCACCCAGCGCTACCTCGGCCGACTGCCCGCCGTCGACGTGCCCGACCGGCACGTACGCCCCGTGGAGGCCGCCGGGCTGCGGGCCCTCACGGCGTACGACAGCGCCTGCGTGCCCGCCGACCGGCCGCGCTTCCTGGAGTCCTGGCTCGCCGCGCCGGACCACCGCGCGCTCGCCCGCATCGTCGACGGGCGCCTGACCGGGTACGGCGTGCTCCGCCCCGGACGCGACGCGCGACGCGTCGGGCCGCTGTTCGCGGACACCCGCGAGGACGCCGACGCACTCCTGGACGCGCTGGCCGCGGAGGCGGACGGCGCACCCGTCGCGATGGACGTGCCCGAGACCAACCCGGCGGCCGTCGCCCTCGTCGAGGCCCGCGGCATGAAGCCCGCGTTCGACACGGCGCGCATGTACACGGGCCCGGTCAGGGACTTCGCCCAGGAGCGGGTCTTCGGGGTCACCACGCTCGAACTCGGCTAGCCGAGAGGCCCGGAGGAGCGGACCGCCGGGATCCGGGAGACCCGGCGGCAGCCGCTCCGTCCCCCGTTCGGGAAAGATGTTGACCTCAAGTTTGGTCGAGGTCCTAACGTTCCCCGCATGAGCATGGAAACCACCGCCTGGACCCAGCTGCACAGCGTCATGAACGCGCAGCAGGACGACCGTCGCCCGTTCGCCCGCGCCACGCTGCGCCGCATCGGGGCCTTCGCCCGGCCCCACCGACGGCGCATCTGGCAGTTCGTACTGCTGAGCGTCGTCACCGCGCTGCTCGCCGTGGCGACCCCCGTACTCGCGGGCAATGTCGTCAACGCCATCGACAGCGGCGCCGAGTCCGGGACCGTGGTGCGCTACGCCCTGCTCATCGCCGTGATCGCGCTCGCCGAGGCCGGGCTCGGGCTGCTGGCCCGCTGGCTCTCGGCGAACCTCGGCGAGGACCTCATCCTCGATCTGCGGACCGCCGTCTTCGACCACGTGCAGCGGATGCCCGTCGCCTTCTTCACCCGCACCCGCACGGGCGCGCTCGTCAGCCGCCTCAACAACGACGTGATCGGCGCGCAGCGCGCCTTCAGCAACACGCTCTCCGGCGTGGTCGGCAACCTCGTGACGCTGGTGCTCACGCTGGCCGTCATGCTCACCCTGTCGTGGCAGATCACGCTGCTCGCGCTGGTGCTCCTGCCGGTCTTCATCGTGCCCGCGCGCCGCATGGGCTCACGGATGGCCCGGCTGCAGCGCGAGGCCGCGGCCCACAACGCCGCGATGGGCACCCGGATGACCGAGCGGTTCTCCGCGCCGGGCGCCACCCTCATCAAGCTCTTCGGCAGGCCGGACGACGAGTCCGCCGAGTTCGCCGCGCGGGCCCACCGGGTGCGGGACATCGGCGTCCGCACCGCCATGGCGCAGTCCGCGTTCATCACCGCGCTCACCCTGGTCTCCGCCCTGGCGCTCGCACTGGTCTACGGTCTGGGCGGCTACTTCGCCCTGGAGGGCACCCTCAAAGCGGGCGCGGTGGTCTCCCTCGCGCTGCTGCTCACCCGGCTCTACGCGCCGCTGACCTCCCTGGCCGGCGCCCGGGTCGAGGTCATGAGCGCACTGGTCAGCTTCGAGCGGGTCTTCGAGGTGCTCGACCTGAAGCCGCTCATCGAGGAGAAGACCGACGCCGTGCCCGTGCCCGAAGGCCCCGTCGCCGTCGAGTTCGAGAACGTCCGCTTCGGCTACCCGTCGGCCGACAAGGTCTCCCTCGCCTCCCTCGAAGAGGTCGCCTCGCTCGACACCCGCGGCGGCGACGAGGTGCTCCACGAGCTCTCCTTCCGCGCCGAGCCCGGCCAGACCGTCGCGCTCGTCGGCTCCTCGGGGGCGGGCAAGTCGACCATCGCGCAGCTGCTTCCCCGCCTGTACGACGCGGACTCCGGCGTCGTACGCATCGGCGGCGTCGACGTCCGTGACCTGTCGGCCGATTCGATGCGGGCCACGCTCGGGATGGTCACCCAGGACGGCCACCTCTTCCACGAGTCCGTCCGCGCCAATCTGCTTCTCGCCAGGCCGGAGGCGACCGAGGACGACCTGTGGGACGTGCTGCGCAGGGCCAGGCTCGAAGACCTGGTGCGCTCGCTGCCCGACGGCCTCGACACGGTGGTCGGCGAGCGCGGCTACCGGCTCTCCGGCGGCGAACGCCAGCGCATGACCATCGCCCGTCTCCTCCTCGCCCGCCAGCGCGTCGTCATCCTCGACGAGGCGACGGCCCACCTGGACAACACCTCGGAGGCCGCGGTCCAGGAGGCACTCGGCGAGGCCCTGGCGGGCCGCACCGCCGTCGTGATCGCCCACCGCCTCTCCACGATCAGGTCCGCCGACCAGATCCTCGTCGTCGAGGCCGGACGCATCGTGGAGCGCGGCACGCACGAGGAACTGCTCGACGCCGGCGGGCGCTACGCGGAGCTGTACCGGACGCAGTTCGCCAAGGGGGAGGAGATCGTCGAGGCGGCGTGAGGGCAGGGCCCGTGCGGGTACCGGGGTTACCCCCGGTACCCGCATCAGTCTTTTCAAGATCAACACGCCCCCGTACGTCCACCAGGAGTTCATCGGTTCCCCACCAACGACACACTCTCCCGTGAGAGAAACCTCCCATGTGCGATGACGAGTTGATACCGCCGAGCGCGGACATGACCGAGGACGAGTGGCTGCGCGAGGACCCCTCCCTCGGCGAAGGGCCCGTGGGGCAGCGGGTCAGGGAGATGCGGGCGCTGCGGCGGCGCTCGGTCCTCGGCGGTGTGGTCGCGGGGGCCGCGGCGCTCGCCGTGCTGCCGGGACAGACGCCGGCCGCGGCCGCCGCCCGCGCGGGCGCCCCGGGGAAGTTCCCGCTCCCGACGGCGCCGAACAAGGCGGGGGAGTACGCGGTCCTGCTCACCGGCGACGCGGGCACCGGCGAGGAGGCACAGCACGCGGTGGCCGCCGCCGCGCGAGCGGTGTGCGCGGCCGAGGGCGTGAGCCTCGCCGTCGGTCTCGGCGACAACATCTACGAGAACGGTCCCGAGTCCGACCACGACTCGGAGTTCCGCAGCAAGTTCGAGGACCCCAACACCGGCCTCGACATGCCCTGGCTGATGGTCCTCGGCAACCACGACTGCTCCGGCCTGATCCCCGGCAGCGGCGGCGACCCCTCGCGCGGCGACCGCGAGGTCTCGTACGCCAAGAGCTCGCAGCGCTGGTACATGCCGAGCCGCTACTACAACGTGGCGCTGCCCGCCGCCGACGGCGCGCAGGGCGACCCGCTGGTCGAGTTCTTCGCCATGGACACCAACCCCGTCACCTCGTACGTCATGCAGACCGACCCGCGCTACTACTGGAACGGGCCGTACATGCGCGAGCAGCGCGCGTGGCTCGACGGCGCGCTCAAGGCCTCGCGGGCCCGCTGGAAGGTCGTCCTCGGCCACCACCCGTACCTGAACAACGGCAAGCACGGCAGCGCCGGTTCGTACGACGGCTTCGTGATCGGCAACTACACCAGCGGCATCCACCTCAAGGAGCTGTACGAGGAGGTGGTGTGCGGACGCGCCGACCTGATCCTGTCCGGGCACGACCACACGCTCCAGCTCCTGGAGCCCACCGCGCGGACCGGCGGCACCCGGCAGATCGTCTGCGGCGCCGCGGGCAAGGCCGGTGACGGCAAGGCCCACTTCAACCACCCCGCCACCTGGCAGAACTTCTCCGACCACGGCTTCATGCTGCTCAAGGTGTCGGACCGGGCGATGGCGGTGGAGGCGTACACGGTGGACGTGGCCACCCGCACCGCACGCCTCGCCCACCGCACGCGCACCGCGACGCCGGTCGCGGGGGCCCGCGTCTGACGACCGTGCGGCCCAGGACCGGCCTTCCGGGGCAGGACCGGCCTCCGGGGCGGGGCCCGAGCCCCCGCCCCGGAAGGTTCACGCGGGCGGACGATCCTCTTCCGGAGAGTTCACGCCAAAGGGGCGCGCGGGCGGAGGCTGGAATTCCGATAGCGGGGTTTGAGCCGCTTTGCGGGGTATGGATGCGATCATGACTGCGACCAGCGCACCCGGCCCCGACACGACCAACCGCACCCCGGCCGTCGCCATACTCCGCCTGCTCGGCGGGTTCCAGATCTCCCAGGCCCTCTACGTCGCGGCCCGCGCGGGCATCGCCGACGAACTGCGCGCCGGAGCGCGGCCGGTCCCCGCGGTGGCCGAGGCCACCGGGCTACGTCCCGACCTGCTGCGCAGGCTCCTGCGCAGCCTCGGTGCCGAACAGGTCTTCACCTACGACGAGGACCGGGACGCCGTGGCGCTCGGCCCGCTCGGCCACACGCTGTGCGGCGACGCGGACGACTCCGTGCGCGACATCGCCCTCATGTGGATGGAGACCCACTACCGGCCCTTCGCCCAGCTCTGGTCCACGCTGCACGACGGAGTCCCCGCCGCCGAGAGGGAGTTGGGCAAGCCCTTCTTCGACTGGCTCGGCGAGGACGCGGACCGCGTCGCGGGATTCACCTCGGCCATGGGCAACATGATGCGCGCCATCCGCCAGGACGCCCTGGACGCCATCGACCTCGGCGGCGCCGAGCACCTCGTCGACATCGGCGGCGCCGACGGCACGGCCATCGCCTCCCTCGCACGGCGGCACCCACGGCTGCGCGGCACCGTCTTCGACCTGCCGCACGTCGTGAGCGCGGCGACCGCGGCACTGGAGGCGCAGGGGCTCGCCGACCGGATCGGCATCAGCGGCGGCGACTTCTTCCAGGCCGTCCCCGCGGGCGCCGACGCGTATCTCGCCTGCTTCATCCTGCACGACTGGAACGACAAGCAGAGCACCCGCATCCTGGAGCGCGTCCACGAGGCCGCGGCCCCGGGCGCCCGCCTCTACCTCGTCGAGACCGTCCTCGGCAGGGGCCCCGCGCCCGAGATCGCCACGATGCTCGACCTGACGATGATGGGGATGCTCGACGGCAGGGAACGCACGCCCGAGGACTGGCGTTCCCTGCTCGCGGGTGCCGGATTCCGGCTCACCCGGACCGTGGAGACGGCCGGGCCGATGTGTGTGCTCGAAGCCGTGAAGGTGGACGCCTGACGCCTTAGGTCCTACGTCACCGGTTCCTGTCGGAGCCGCAGGCCTCTGTTCCAGGGGCCTCGGCCGGGTCCTCAGACCCCTTCTCCGTCCGGCCGCCCGCCCCCGTCGCCGACGACGTGGTGCCGGTGGACGGGCGGGAGGCCGGGCAGCAGTCCGGGCCAGACCGTGTCGATGACCTGCGCGCTCGGCGTGAACAGGGCCTGGCCCAGGGCGGGCAGGTCGCGCACCTCGTGCCACTCCCAGCGCCGGATCAGCTGCGGCTCGGTCACCCGGGGCACACCGGAGTGCGCGGTGACGCGGACGGCGGCGGTCACCCGGGGCATGCCGTCCACGGCGTCCATGAGGACGGCGAGCAGCCGGGCGTCGTCGGCGTCCGCCGTCAGCCCCGTCTCCTCCGCGAGCTCCCGCACCGCCGCCGCGGTGAACGCCTCCCCGGGCTCGTTCTTGCCGCCGGGCAGCTCCCACGCGCCGCCGGTCGAAAGGCCGAGCAGCAGCCGGCCCGCCGCGTCGGTGACCACGACTCCGGCGCCCGTGAGCGCGTGCGGCTTCGGCCGCCCCTTGCCGCGGAACGCCACCCGGGCGGGCGCGGGGTCGCGCAGCACCAGGAACGCGAGCCCCTCCGCGTCGTACCGCTCGACCGTGCCCCAGCCCGCGCCGAGCAGACCGATCTCGTCCTCGTCGAGCGCGATGTCCCGCCTGTCCTCCGGCACTTGACCGGCGACCGGGGTGATCACACACAGGGCACCGCCGGGCCTGAGCCGCTCACGCAGCCGGTTCATGACCCGTGTGCGGTCGGCGACGAACGCCAGCGAGAGCCGGAACGTGATCAGGTCGTACGCCTCGTGCGGCAGGCCGGCGAGGTCGTCGCGCTCGATGTCGAACCGCAGGAATTCCACCGGCGCCCTGTCCGTGCCCTCCTCGCCGTCCGCGGTTTCCGTGGCGCTCGCGGCCGCCAGGGCCGCCGGGGCGAAGTCGACCGCGTCGGTGCGGTAGCCGGTCGTGGCGAGATGGCGGGCGAGTTCCCCGGTGCCGCAGCCGACGTCGAGGGCGAGAGCGCCCTCCGGGGCCGGTACGTGCGCGGCGAGCAGCTCGCGTTCGCCGTCGCGGAGCGCACGGAACGAGGTTCCGCCCCGGTGGTGCGCGTCCCACTCGTCCTGCGAGGTGTGTCCCACGGTCAGCTGCTCCTTGCCCCCGCGGTCCGCGACGCGCGGCGGTAGTGGTCGAGTTGGGTGATGCCGTTGTAGCCGTAGCTCTCCGGGTGCAGTTCGTGCAGGGCGACCCCGGTGAGCGGCGGCAGCAGGTCCAGTGTCTCGTGGAGCAGGTTGTAGGCCCCGGCGATGAACAGGGCCTTCTCCTGCGCGCTGTTGGTGCCCGCGGTGATGCTCACCTCCACGTGGGCGCCGGTGGCCTCGCCGACCGGCCGGCCCGCGACGTAGTAGTGCCCGCTGGGGACCGCGTGCAGCTGGACCGTGGTGCGGGCGGCGTCCTTGCCGAGGGCGGACACGGCGAGGTCCGTGAGGCCCTCGGCGAGCGCGGCGCGGTGCGCGGCGGGCAGGTCGGGGTCGGAGAGGGTGACGCGGATGTACGGCATGGGTGAGGTCCTTCCGTGCTGGTGAAGTGGCTGCTCACCACCTTTTCCGGTCGGGGAGGATGGGTCCAACACGGATCGTTCATGGGCCCATGAGAGGGGTTCATGGACGTGCTCGGTGAACGCGATTCGTAGAAGGAGTGGCACCGTGGCGCTGAACCTGGCACAACTGCGCGCCGTCGTGGCCGTCGTCGACGCGGGCGGCTTCGGGACGGCGGCGAAGGAGCTCGGCCTGAGCCAGTCCGCGGTCTCGCACGCCGTCGCCTCGCTGGAGCGGACGCTCGCCGCGCCACTGATCGTCCGCTCGACTCCGGTGCGTCCCACGGCACTTGGCGACATCGTGCTGCCCCATGCCCGCGCCGCCGTCGCCGCGGCGGACGCGGTCTCCGACGCGGCGGCGCGGTACGACGCGACGGCGGGCGGCACGGTCAGGATCGCCGCCACACCCACGGTCTGCCAGGGCCTGTTGCCCGAGCTGCTGCGCGAGTGGTCCGCGCGGCTGCCGGGCATCGGGGTGCGGGTCTTCGAGGGCAGCGGCGAGGAGATCGACGCATGGCTCGCGGGCGGGGCCGCGGACGCCGCGGTCGTGGTGGACCCGCCGCAAGAGGCCCATGAGGAGGGCGTCGTGGACGCGGGCGTGCTCCTGCGGGTCGACTCCTTCCTCGCCCTGCTGCCGCGCGACCACCCCTTGGCCGAGGAACCGGGCGTCCACGTCGGGGACTTGGCGGACGACCCGCTGATCCTCTCGCCCAACGGCTGCGAGCGGCACATCCGCGTGATCCACCGACGGGCGGGCGTCGACTACTCCCTGGCCCACCGCGTACGCGATCTCGGCACGCTCATCAGCATGGTGCAGGCCGGGCTCGGGATCTCGATCCTGCCCGAGGTGTCACGGCCGCTGGTCCCCGAGGACCTCGTCCTGGTGCCGGTCACCCCGCACCACAGCAGACGGCTCGTCCTGACGGGGCCGCGTGCGCGCTCCTGGTCCGTGGCGGTGCGCGCGCTGATCGCGGCCACGGGCCGTGTGACGTGAACCACAGATTCCGCGTGCGGGGCCCGTAACGGGCACAAGGCGGAGCGTCCGCGGGGGCGATACGGGCACGATCGGCCGCGGTCACCCCCTGCCCCGAGCACGGAGCGTGCCGCCTTAATGACTCTGGAGTCAGATTTCGCATCTGCGAATTCCGTTGGTCCATGCCAGGTGGCAGCGGGTGCGGGCATTCGCGGCGGCATATCAATAGGCGCCTTCACGAGGTCGGTTAAGGCGTTCCGAGTGCCACTCAAGAAGTGGCGTCAGGGACTCGTCAGCCACATAAAGTGCGTCTGGTGCGGGCTACACTCGTTCGGCTACGGTTGGTTCGGGCCCCTCGGTCCTCCGTGTCGATCCCGGCTACCGCACGGGTTTATGTAAAGAGGGGATAAGCTTTGCCTTAACCGCAGCACGGGCCCGGCACTTTCAGGCATACCGCCTTGGCCGCCGTGTGAAGAGCGGGACGACTGTTCCCGCACCCGAACGCAAGTCGCCGTTCTTGTGAACGGCTTATGTCGTTCTTCATCTCCCGGCTGACGGATCGCCGACCCGGACCCTCTTGAGGGGCGTCGACCCGGATCCTCGCCAATTTCGACCCCGGAAATTGCCCTTTGGGGCGGCCGGGGGTTTCCACGGCACTTCCGCGCGTGCCCTCACGGGTGTATCCGTGCCGGTTCGCGTACGACCGCTTTCCCTCACCGCTCGGCCGACGGCGTCTTGAGCGGGGTGCGGGACGCCGCCCCAGTGGCGTGGCGCGACCGGACGGACATCAAGGTCAGGGCATCCCTCTCGGGGCCCTGACCGGCCTTCCTGTGGGCGGCACCGCCCGTGCCGGTGGCGCGGCGTCGCCGCGCGCGCCCCGGGGTGCGCGGTCGAGCGATTGGTTCAAGCCCCTATTTATGCGGTGTTTCGGAGTTCTCACGTGTGGAGGCTGGATTCTTGACGGTACTCATATGGCCAGATCGCGACGGCCATATGGCGAGTTGGTGATACGCGGGTCGTGTGAGCGCTCTCTTCAACCTTTCCTCGGTGTGTGCTGGGCTTCTGCCCGATGGGGCAGGCGCCCTTGCACGATGGGGCAGGGCCAGCTTCGCGACCGGGTGGACAGGCATGCCTGCACCTCGCCTCGACGCGTCAATGGCCGGGTAAATTTTAGAAGTCCGGAAGGTAAAACGCGCGAGTCGGCAGGCCTCTGACCCGCGCTTACGCATGCCTTACGAGCATTTTCCGCCTGTGGCAGACCGAAAACAGACCGCAGTTGACATTTTCTGGATTGCTGGCTTTGACTTGCGATCGTTGTCACGACGAAGTGGCCGAGAAAACATCGAGCCGATTCAGGCCAACCAAGCTCGATTCCAGTTTCAGTGGATGACTGACGAAGGCAGAGGCTGTCATGCGCTTATCCGAAGCGGTGCACACCGGCACTGTCGCCGTCATCGGGGCCGCTCCCGCGGCACCGGTGCGGGCGGAGCGCGATCACGGTGTGCTGGCCGAGCTGACCGGTGTGCCGCTGCCCGCGGACCGGACGGACGAACTGGAGTCGGCGTGGAAGGCCTGCGAGGACGCGGGCATCGGCGCGGACGACCGTGCACGCGTCGGCGTGTACCTGGCGGCCGACGCCGAGAAGGCCACGGACTCAGAGGGCGCCGCGGACATCGCGGACACCGGAGCCGGTGACCAAGCGGCCGAGCTGGCCCGCGTGTTGGGCTTCCACGGCCCCTGCCGGACCGGCCGCGACGCCCTCGCCGACGCCGTCGCCGCCGTACGTTCCGGTGACTGCGACCTGGCGCTCGCCGGGGCCGACGGCGCCTTCGCCGTCCTCACCCGCGGGGACGACCCGCGGACCGCGACCTTCGCCTACCGGCTCGACACCGGCGACACCTGGTCCGACGGCGTCCCCGCGCTGGTCGACGCCGCGCTCGCCGCGGGCCGCCCCGAGCCGGGCCGCACCGCACCGGACGGCTCCGCCGTGCCGATCGCGCTCTCGGCGCACAGCCAGGACGCGCTGCGGGCACGGGCCGCCGATCTGCACGCGCTGATCGAGGCCGAACCCGCCCTCCCTCTCGTCGACATCGCCTTCTCGCTCGCCACCACCAGGCCCGCTCTCGACCGGCGCACCGTGCTCGTCGGCGGCGACCGCGCCCGGCTCGCCGAGGAACTGCTCGCCGTGAGCGACGGTCGAATACCGGTGCCGGGGCTCGCGGCCGACGGGCCCGTGCGGGCGGCGGCGGACGACCTCGCCTTCGTGTTCCCCGGCCACGGGCCGCAGTGGCTGGGCATGGCCGACGAACTCCTTTCCACGTCGCCGGTGTTCGCCGAGCAGCTGCACGCCTGCGCGGACGCCCTCACGCCGTACGTGGACTGGCCCGTGCTCGACGTACTGCGCGGCGTCACGGACACCCCTTCGCTGGACCGTCCCGACGTCGGACAGCCCGCGCTCTGGGCGATGATGGTGTCCCTGTCCGCGCTGTGGCGCTCCTGGGGCGTGACGCCCGGCGCCGTGGTCGGTTCGAGCGCCGGTGAGATCCCGGCCGCGACCGTCGCGGGCGCGCTCTCCCTCGAGGACGGCGCACGGGCCATCGCCCTGTTCAGCCGCGCCCAGGTGCCCCTGCTCGAACGCGGCGTGATGGTCTCCGTGCTGGCCTCAGCCGACGAGGTGCGCGAGCGCCTGACCCGCTACGAGGACCTCGACCTGGCCGCCGTGCACGCGCCGGGATCCGTCCTGGTCTCCGGCACCGAGGAAGCGGCCGCCGAACTCCTCGCCGAGCTGGCCGCCGACGACATCAGGGCCAGGAGCATCGCGATCCGCGTCGCGGCGCACGGCCGCCAGGTCGAGGCCGTGCTCGACGCGCTGCGTGCCGACCTCGCCCCGATCCGCCCCCGCCCCACGGACGTGCCGATCTACACGGCCACCACGGGCGGCCGCGTCGACCCGCTCACGCTCACCGCGGACCACTTCTGCCGCAACGTGCGCACCACCGCGGACTTCGAGAGCGCCACCCGCGCCGTACTGGCCGCCGGCCACCACCTGCTCCTCGAACCGAGCCCGCACCCCGTCCTCACCAGGGCGGTGCAGGAGACGGCCGAGGAAGTCGACGTGGACGCCGCCGCCGTCGGCACGCTGCGCAGGGATCAGGGCGGCCTCGACCGCATGACCGCCTCGCTCGCCGAACTGCACACGCAGGGCGTACTCCCCGACTGGCAGGGCGTGTTCGCGGGCCGCGAAGCCCGCGCCGTACCACTGCCCGGCTACCCCCTGCACGCCGTGCCCGCCGCGGCGCACGCCCCGTCGCTCGCCGAGCGGCTCGCGGCCGCCCCCGACCGGGTCGAGCTGCTGCTCGACGTGGTCCGCAGCCAACTCGCCGCCGTCGTGGGGGATCTGGAGTCCGCCGCCGACATGGACGCGCCGCTCCTCGAACTGGGCCTCGACTCCGCGGGCGCCGTCACGCTGCGGAACCTCCTGAACGCGGCCACCGGCCTGAGCATCCCCGTGTCCGCCGTGTTCGACCACCCGACGTGCCGCGGCCTCGCCCGGCACATCGACCGCGTGATGCTCGGCGCGCCCACCGAGGACGACGAGCCCGTGGTCCCCATGACCGCGGGCGACGACGACCCGATCGCCGTCGTGGCGATGAGCTGCCGCCTGCCCGGCGGCGTACGCAGCCCCGAGGACCTGTGGGAGCTGCTCTCCCAGGGCGGCGACGCCATCACCGCCTTCCCCACCGACCGCGGCTGGGACCTCGAAGGACGCTACGACGAGGACGCCGAGCGGGCCGGCGGCTACTACCAGCGCGAAGCCGGATTCCTGCACGACGTCGACCAGTTCGACCCCGAGTTCTTCGGGATCTCGCCGCGCGAGGCCCTCGCCATGGACCCGCAGCAGCGGCTGCTCCTGGAGATCGGCTGGGAGGCGATCGAGCGCGCGGGCATCGAACCCGCGGCGCTGCGCGGCACCCAGGCCGGTGTGTTCGTGGGCGCGATGACCATGGACTACGGCCCGCGACTGCACGAGGCGCCCGCGGACCTGGAGGGCTATCTGCTCACCGGCAACACCGCGAGCGTCGCCTCCGGCAGGCTGTCCTACTCGTTCGGCTTCGCCGGACCCGCCGTCACCCTCGACACCGCGTGCTCGTCCTCGCTGGCCGCCCTGCACCTGGCCGTGCAGTCGCTGCGGCGCGGCGAGTGCCCCATCGCCCTTGCGGGCGGCGTCACCGTCATGCCCTCGCCTGGCATGTTCGTCGAGTTCAGCAGACAGCGCGCGCTGGCCCCCGACGGGCGCTGCAAGGCGTTCTCGGCGAGCGCCGACGGCTTCGGCCTCGCCGAGGGCGCCACCATGGTGCTCCTCGAACGGCTCTCCGACGCGCGCCGCAACGGACACCCCGTCCTCGCGCTGATCAAGGGCACCGCGATCAACCAGGACGGCGCGTCCAACGGCCTCACCGCGCCCAGCGGTCCCGCGCAGCGCCGGGTCATCCGCCAGGCGCTCGCCGACGCGGGCGTACCGGCCTCCGAGGTCGACGCCGTCGAGGCGCACGGCACCGGCACCCGCCTCGGCGACCCGATCGAGGCGGACGCGCTCCTCGCCACCTACGGCCGCGAGCACCCCGCCGACCGCCCGCTCCTGCTCGGCTCGGTGAAGTCCAACATCGGTCACACGCAGGCCGCTTCGGGCGTAGCGGGCCTGATCAAGATGGTGCTCGCACTGCGGCACGGCGTACTGCCCCAGAGCCTGCACATCACCGATCCCACCCCACACGTCGACTGGACGTCGGGCGCCGTGTCCCTGGTCACCGAGACCATGCCGTGGCCCGAGTCCGGGCGTCCCCGGCGGGCCGCCGTGTCCTCGTTCGGTATCAGCGGCACGAATGCCCACGCCGTACTGGAGCAGGCACCCGAGGAGATCCCGGCCGCTCCGGCGCCGGTCTCGGGCCCGGTCCCGCTGGTGTTCTCCGCGCGTACGGAGGAGGCCCTGCGAGCTCACTCCGCCCAACTCGCCGCTGTGGCAGGTCAGTTGACGCACTCCGACATGGCGGATGCGTTGTTGTCGCGGTCGGTGTTCGATCATCGTGCTGTGGTGGTGGCGGGTGGTGCTGATGCGCTCGCTGCTGTTGCTGGTGGTGGGGAGTCGGCGCGGGTCGCGGTGGGTGTGGCGCGTGCGGCGGGCAAGGTCGCGTTCGTGTTCCCGGGTCAGGGTTCGCA
>NZ_JBIUYI010000028.1:0-33659 GCF_044744425.1 Streptomyces sp. NPDC087300 | reverse complement strand
AGCTAAGCCTCACAGCGCCGATGGTACTGCAGGGGGGACCCTGTGGGAGAGTAGGACGCCGCCGAACTAATTTTGAATGGGAAAACCCCCGCACCATTGGTGCGGGGGTTTTCTGCGTTCCAGGGCCATTTCCGGCCCCTTTCCGGTCCATTTCCGGCCCTTTTTCTGAAGGCTTAGGGTCGAGGCATGCGATACGACCTGGTCATCTTCGACAACGACGGCGTCCTCGTGGACAGCGAGCCGGTCTCCAACACGATCCTGGCCGGCTATCTGACGGAGCTCGGGCACCCCACGTCGTACGAGGACTCCCTGCGCGACTACATGGGTGCTGCCGTGCACCGCGTGCACGACCTGGTGTTCGAGCGGAGCGGGGAGCGGTTGCCCGCGGACTTCGACGAGGTCTTTCACGCGCGGGTGTTCGCCGCCTTCGAGCGGGAGCTGGAGCCCGTGGACGGGGCCCTCGACGTGCTGGCGAAGCTCAGCGCCGACGGGGTGCCCTACTGTCTGGCGTCCTCCGGGAGCCACGAGCGGATCCGGGTGGGGCATCGCAAGACCGGCCTCGACAAGTGGTTCGACGAGTCCCGGATCTTCAGCGCGCAGGACGTGGGGCGCGGGAAGCCGGCGCCGGATCTCTTCCTGTACGCCGCCGAGCGCATGGGGGTCGCGCCCGGGAGGTGCGTGGTCGTGGAGGACAGTCCGCTCGGTGTGCGGGCCGCGGTGGCCGCGGGGATGGACGTCTACGGGTTCACCGCCATGACGCCCGCCGACCGTCTTGCGGGTGCCACCGAACTCTTCGGCAGCT
The DNA here is from genome assembly GCF_044744425.1 of Streptomyces sp. NPDC087300. Lineage (NCBI taxonomy): Bacteria > Bacillati > Actinomycetota > Actinomycetes > Kitasatosporales > Streptomycetaceae > Streptomyces > Streptomyces sp. NPDC087300. The sequence continues at coordinate 32,857 of NZ_JBIUYI010000028.1, read as the reverse complement.
TGCGGGAGTTGGCTGACCTGCTCGTATGACAGGGCGGTCGGGGCCGGGCTGACAATTGTCATTGCCAGGTCCGGACGATCGTTTCTGTCGGGGGACAGGGCCCGAGGGCGAAGCTGTGTGTGTCGCGAAGGAAGTCGCGGACGAACGGGACGTACACAGCTACGACGGAGGAACCCGATCATGAGCCAGCTCGCCACCGAAGCCCCCGCCACCACCACGGTCACCCCGGCCGACCACGCCGCCGCGGGTACGGAGGCCCGCAAGGCGCGGATCGAGTCCCTGAAGCCGCTCGTCCTTGACGCGCTCGTGCCCACCGCCTCGTACTACCTGCTCAGCAAGGGCTTCGGGATGGGGACCATGGCGGCGCTGGCCTGGAGCAGCGTCGTGCCGGCCGGGCGGACGGTGTGGGGTCTCGTCAAGGAGCGGCGGGTCAACGGGCTCGCGGCGCTGATCCTGACCGCCAACGTCGTGGGGCTGCTGCTGAGTCTCGTCGCCGGTGACCCGCGGCTGATGCTGGCCAAGGACAGCGGGATCACCGGGACGGTCGGGCTCGCCGTGCTCGCGTCGGTGGTCGCGGGACGGCCGCTGATGACGGCGGGGCTCAAGCCGTGGGTGACCAAGGGGAACGCGGTGCGGCTCGCGTCCTGGGAGCGGCTGAGCGCGGAGCGCGGGCGGTTCGGGCGGCTGGAGCGGACGTTCTCCGTCGTGTGGGGCGTGGGGCTCCTGGCGGAGGCCGTGGCGCGGATCCTCGGGGCGTACACGCTGCCCGTGGACACCATGGTGGCGCTGGGCGGAGTGATCGCCGCGGTGACGATCACGCTGACCATCGTGGTGAGCGGGCGGCTGGCCGTCGGCCCCATGGAGGAGATGGTCGAGGCGGACCTCCAGGGCCGCTGAAATTGGTTGAGTGATCCACCTACCCACGGGTAGCCCGGGGCCCTACGCTCTGCAGCCATGACAGATGTGCTGCGGCGCGGCAGGGCCTCGCTGGCGTTCGGCTTCCTCGTGCAGGGAGTGACCTTCGCCCTGCTGGTGACGCGGATTCCGGCCATTCAGGACCGGTACGGGATATCCGACGGGCTGCTGCCCGTCTTCCTCGCGGCGGTGCCGATCCTGGCCGGTGTGTCGAGCGTGTGCACCGAGCAGTTGGTGAAGCGGGTGCCGCCCAGCGCGGTGCTGAGGTGGTCGCAGCCCGTCGTGCTCCTGGCGCTGCTGGGGGTCGGGGCCGGGGACGCGATGTGGCAGGCGGCCGTGGCACTCGGGGCGTTCGGGCTTTCGGTGGGTGCGCTCGACGCGTCCATGAACATGCTCGGGGTGAGTCTGCAACGGGCTTACGGGCGGAGCATCATGCTCGGTTTCCACGCCGCGTACAGCCTGGGCGGGATCGCGGGGGCCTCGCTGGCGTGGGCGGGGGCGCACTGGGATCTGTCGCTGTTCGTGTCCTATCTGCCGGTGGTCGTGGTGCTGTTGCCCGCGGCACTGCTGGGCAGCAGGTGGTACGCCGATGCCGGGGCGGGCGACGCGGGTGAGGATGCCGCGGCGGGCGCGGGCAAGGGCGGGCCCGTCGTCTTCAAGCTGCTGCTTCCGCTGTGTCTCGTCATGAGCTTCGCGTACATCGGGGACTCGACGGTCTCCAACTGGAGTGCGAAGTATTTGCAGGACGTGTTGGGGAGCTCGGAGGAGCTGTCGACCGTTCCGTACAACGTCTACATGGTCATGACGCTGGTGGGGCGGGGGCTCGGGGACCTGGGCGTGCGGCGGTTCGGGGCGGTGGCCGTGGTGCGGGTGGGGTCCGTGGTGGCCGCGCTGGGGTTCGCGGTCGTGGCGGTGGCGCCCGGGGCGTGGGCCGGGATCGCGGGGTTCACGGTCCTCGGCCTCGGGCTCTGTGTGATCGTGCCGCAGACCTTCGCGGCGGCCGGGCGGCTCTTCCCCGGGGCTTCGGACGCGGCCGTCGCGCGGCTGAACGTCTTCAACTACGTGGGTTTCCTCATCGGTTCACCGCTGGTGGGCGGGCTCGGCGATGCGTGGAACTACCGGGGGGCCATGCTCGTTCCGATGGTGTTGGTGCTCGTGACCTTGTTGTACGCCCGCTCCTTCGCCCCGGAAGCGGACCGATACGGTGACGGGCATGAGCGGCCACGCACAGCTGATGTGGGACGAGGCAGTAACGGGCTATGACTTCGGTCCGGGTCACCCCATGGACCCGGTCAGACTCGCGCTGACCCGAAGTCTGGTCGACGCCTTCGGGCTCGACCGGGAGCTCGACGTGGTCGCGGCCAAGCGGGCCGGCGACTCGACGCTGCGGCTCGTGCACCGCGAGGACTACGTGGACGCGGTCAAGGCCGCGTCCGCCGACCCCGCGTCCGCGCGCGGGGAGTACGGCCTGGGCACCGAGGACGACCCGGCCTTCGCGGGGATGCACGAGGCGTCGGCGCTGATCGCCGGGCAGTCGGTCGGCGCGGCCGAGGCGGTGTGGCGCGGGGAGGCCCTGCACGCGGTGAACTTCGCGGGCGGGCTGCATCACGCCATGCCGGGGGCCGCTTCGGGCTTCTGCATCTACAACGACGCGGCGCTGGCCATCGCCCGGCTGCTCGAACTGGGCGCGGAGCGCGTGGCGTACGTGGACGTGGACGTGCATCACGGTGACGGGGTGCAGGCGGCGTTCTGGGAGGACCCCAGGGTGCTGACCATCTCCCTGCACGAGCATCCCCGCACGCTCTTCCCGCAGACCGGGTGGCCCGAGGAGACGGGGGCGGACTCCGTCGCGGAGGGTTCCGCGGTCAATGTGGCGCTGCCCGCGGGGACCGGGGACGCGGGGTGGGTGCGGGCGTTCCACGCGGTGGTGCCCGAGCTGATCGCCGATTTCCGGCCACAGGTGCTCGTGACGCAGCACGGGGCCGACACGCACTTCGAGGATCCGCTCGCCCACCTCGCCGTATCGCTCGACGCGCAGCGGGCGGTGCAGGTCGCCTGTCACGAGCTGGCCCATGAGTACGCCGACGGGCGGTGGGTCGCGCTGGGCGGTGGGGGTTACGCCGTGGTGGATGTGGTGCCGCGGTCGTGGGCGCATCTCGTGGCCGTCGCGGCGGGGCGGCCGGTCGAGCCGACGGCGATGATTCCCGAGAGCTGGCGGCAGGAAGTGTACGCGCGGACGCGGCAGTTGGGGCCGATGCGGATGACGGATGGGCGGTGGCCGGTTTCCTGGAAGGGGTGGGAGTCGGGGTATGACCCCGCCGACCGTCTTGATCAGGCCGTTCTTGCTGCTCGGCGCGCGGCGTATCCCTTGCGGGGGCTGTTGGCGTAGGGGTGCAGCGTTCCGTGGTGCTCGGCGATTCTGGGGCTCCGCCCCAGACCCCGCTCCTCAAACGCCGGAGGGGCTGAAAAACAGCGAGCGCCAGAGGGGCTGAAAACGGCGGCCGCAGGAAGCGTTGAAATTGGCGGCAGCCGAAGCGGCTGGAAGCTGCGGTGCTGAAAATACCCTTGTTAGGCCAACTGTGGGTGATTTCCGGGGTTTTGAGGGTTCTCTTCTTGGTGATGCACCAGCATCGACTGCGTGTTGAGCACCGGAGCGCTGCGTGCGCATCTGTTGGCGGCTCGGTTGGCCGGGCCTGTGGCCACCTCGCGGGAAGAGAGTCTGCGGAGCTATCGGCTCTTCGCGGCGCGGGACCCGCGGATACTTCTCGGGCTCGACCCCGAGTGGAGTTGGGGGCCGGGTGACCTGCTGCGGCTCATGGCCGACAAGTGCGGGGTCTCGGCGGACCCGCGGTACACCTCGGGGGCCGATGTCATCGACCCCGAGCGGACGTTGACGGCGCTCGACGCCTTCGCGGAGCGGCTCGCGGATGCCGCGCGAAGGCGGCTGCCGGTACTCTTCGGGACCGGCCATCCGCACCGACTCCTCGGGTTCTACGCCGCGTTGGCGGACGCGTTGTCGGCGGCGGGATGCCCCGTCCTCACCCCCGCGCAGGGCAACAGTGTCGACATAACGACCCGGTTCGGCCTACGCACGTACAACCTTGACTACGTACAAGGAGTCGCGCTGGTGCGCGAACCCGGCGTGCGTCCCACCGGGAGTGAGACCGGCGCACACACCCATTCACCGCTCCCGGTTCGAGCGGTCCTGGACGCCGCCGCGGAGGCCGGGGGACCGCTTCCCGAGCTCGTCGTGGGGGACCACGGATGGGTCTGCGGAGCAGGTCAGCTGGGGTTTGAGGCGATCGGTCTGGCGGATACGGACGATCCCGCGCTGTTCGTCGGAGAGGCCGAGGGGCAGGTGTCCGTCGTCGTTCCGCTTGATGACGCTGTGCGGTCTGATTACTACCGACCGCTTACTCGCTATGTACTCAATCGAGCGTGTCTGTCACAGTAGGCGGCCGATCGCTACTCCTCTTCCCCACTCGCATCATCCGCCCCTAGTCTGGGGAGTGAGCGCGCAGAGACGAAGAGTCACCGGAAGGGGAAGCCGGTGCCCGTCATGTGCGGAAGGTTCAGGTGGGGTGTCATGGCTGCAGACCAGAGGCCGCTGAACGAGGTTCAGTTCCTTACCGTGGCGGAAGTCGCCTCGGTGATGCGTGTGTCCAAGATGACCGTGTACCGGCTGGTACACAGCGGTCATCTGCCCGCCATCCGGGTCGGAAGGTCCTTCCGGGTTCCGGAGCAGGCGGTTCACGAGTACCTTCGCGAGTCGTATGTGGGGGTCGAGGCAGGTTGAGCGCAGGGGCCTCCGGGCCCCTCGCCGCAGGGTCTGTACAGGGCCCATCGGGCCTCGATTACGTCCCTCACGCAGGGGCGGGTAGGCTAGGCCGACGTAGGTCGTGTGGGCCCAGTCTGCTGCCCCGCACTTAGTGAAGAGAAGTGAGCGAGGGTAGTCGTGGGCTCTGTTATCAAGAAGCGGCGTAAGCGGATGGCCAAGAAGAAGCACCGCAAGCTGCTGAAGCGCACTCGCGTTCAGCGTCGCAACAAGAAGTAAGCGACCGCTGCAACAGCGTGTTCCGAAGCCCTCCCGCCGTCCGGCGGGAGGGCTTCGCTGTTTCCCGGCCGGATTTCGGGACATCCCGCGAGTAGTCACGGATACTCACGGGTACCCGGACGGCTCGGCAGGTGCGTACTCCTGTGCCCTTGGTCCGTACGTACCCCTGTGTCCGTCGTCACTTCCCGCAGCGCACGGTCATCACAGCGCAACATCCACCCGCTAGCGTGGGCCGGGACACACGTGAAAGGCAGGCGCTGATCTTGGGCAAGGTCGTGCTCGTGACCGGAGTGGCCCGGCAACTGGGCGGACGGTTCGTCCGGCGCGTCCAGCGCGATCCGGAGGTCGACCGGGTGATCGCCGTCGACGCGGTCCCGCCCGAGCACCATCTGGGCGGCGCCGACTTCGTGCAGGCCGACATCAGGCAGCCCGCGATCGCCAAGGTGCTCGCCGAGTACGCCGTGGACACGGTCGTGCACATGGACGTGACGGCCACCGCGATAGGCAGGGGCGGCCGGGGCTCGGTCAAGGAGACCAACGTCATCGGCACCATGCAGCTGCTCGGCTCCTGCCAGAAGTCGCCGACGGTGAAGCGGCTCGTGGTGAAGTCGAGCACCAGCGTGTACGGCTCGGCGCCGCGCGACCCCGCCGTCTTCACGGAGACCACGCCCCCCAAGTCCCTGCCCAGCGGCGGCTTCGCCAAGGACACCGTCGAGGTCGAGGGCTATGTGCGCGGCTTCGCGCGGCGCCGGCCCGACGTGGCGGTGTGCGTCCTGCGCTTCGCGAACATCCTCGGGCCCGCCGCGGAGTCCCCGCTCGCCGAGTACTTCTCGCTGCCGGTCCTGCCGACCGTGTTCGGCTACGACCCGCGCCTCCAGTTCGTCCACGAGGACGACGCGATCGAGGTGCTCAGGCTCGCCTCGCACGACCCCGAGCGCGGCACGCTCAACAGCGGCACGTTCAACATCGCGGGCGACGGCCAGCTGCTCCTCTCGCAGTGCTCGCGGCGGCTCGGCCGCCCCACCGTCCCGGTCTTCCTGCCGGCCGTCACCTGGGTCGGCTCCGCGCTGCGCACGCTGGGCATGACGGACTTCTCGCCGGAGCAGATCAGGCTGCTCACGCACGGCAGGGTCGTGGCCACCCGCCAGATGCGCGAGACACTGGGGTTCAGGCCGAAGTACACGACCGCCGGGACCTTCGCGGACTTCGTACGCAGCCGGGGTCCCGGACTCCTGCCGCCCAGTGCCCTCGCGGGGGCAGTCGACCGGATCGCCGCGCTGCCCCTCGCGGGCGGCCACCAGAGCGCCAACTGAGGAGAGCGTCAACGATGGCGGACGCCAAGGTCATTCCGTTCGACGACGACCGTTCGCGCGGGGGTGCGCAGCGCGCCACGCGCCGCAGGTCCGCGCCCCGGCGCACGGGTGATCCCGGGGCCGTGACCGAGGTCAAGTCACTGCCAGGACAGCAGGACGGGCAGGCGCGGGTGGAGCGCGCGCAGGACCCGGGCGTGCCCGAGCCGCGCGGCGGCGGGTGGGACCGGCGCATCGCGGGCGGGCTCGCGTTCCTGCGCCGGCGGCTCACCGGGGAGTACGAGGTCGACGACTTCGGCTACGACGAGGAGCTCACCGACCAGGTCCTGATGTCGCTGCTGCGGCCCTTCTACGAGAAGTACTTCCGGGTCGAGGTGAAGGGCATCGAGAACATCCCCGCCGACGGCGGGGCGCTGATCGTCGCCAACCACTCGGGGACGCTGCCGCTGGACGGCCTGATGATGCAGGTCGCCGTGCACGACAACCATCCGCACGACCGGCATCTGCGGCTGCTCGCCGCCGACCTCGTCTTCATGCTCCCGGTGGTCAACGAACTGGCCCGCAAGGCCGGGCACACCCTGGCGTGCGCTGAGGACGCGGAGCGGCTCCTGGAGCGGGGCGAGCTGGTCGGGGTGATGCCGGAGGGCTTCAAGGGCATCGGGAAGCCGTTCAGCGAGCGGTACAAGCTCCAGCGGTTCGGGCGCGGCGGCTTCGTCTCGACGGCGCTGCGCACGGGGTCGCCGATCGTGCCGTGCTCGATCGTCGGCGCGGAGGAGATCTACCCGATGATCGGCAACGCGAAGACCCTGGCGCGGGTGCTCGGTTTCCCGTACTTCCCGGTCACGCCCACGTTCCCGTGGCTCGGTCCGCTGGGCGCGGTGCCGCTGCCGACGAAGTGGACGATCCAGTTCGGGGAGCCGATCCCGACGGACGGCTATCCGCCGGAGGCGGCGGACGACCCCATGCTGATGTTCAACCTGACGGATCAGGTGCGCGAGCAGATCCAGCACTCGCTGTACAAGCTGCTGGTGCAGCGGCGGTCGGTGTTCTTCTAGCCGGTGTTCTCCCGCCCAGGTCGAGCGGTGTTCTTCCCGTACGACGGTGTGCCGCAGGTACGCCGATGGGGCGCTCTCCCAGCTGGGAGAGCGCCCCATCGGCATACTGAACCCCTGCGACCGTCCGCGAGCTACTTCGCGTCGTCGGCGTCGATCCCGAGCTCCGGGAGCAGGCCGGGCAGGACCGGAGGCAGCGTGACGTCGGGCTTGTCCGGCGAGCTTTCCTTGCCGCCGGGCTTGCTCTTGCCGTCCGACGGCGCCGGCGTGGTCTTCTCGGACGGCGGGTCGAGCAGGCCGCCCGCACTGCCGCCGAGCAGGCCCTCGCTCTGGCTGTCCGAGGCGGCGGGCCGCGGCCTGCTGCCGTGGTCCGCGCTGCCGCGGTGCCTGCCGGTGCCCTCGGTGCCCTGGGCGGGACGCTGCTCGCGGCCTTCGGTGCCCTGGGAACTCCGGGGCGCCCGGCCGGTCGCGCCGCCCTTCTCAGGGGTCTTCGGCAGCAGGGCGCGCAGCGGGCCGACCTCCTGGTCTATGGCGTCGAAGACGGAGTTGACCTCTGCTCCGACGTCGCCCAGCTGGACCGGCAGGCGGCCCTGGAGGTCGCTCCAGCTCTCGCGGTGCGACTGCGAGAACGAGGAGAGCGCCTGGATCGGGCCGAGCGAGCCGTCGCGTTGGTACGCCTCGTGGAGCAGGCGGTGGCCCTCGGTGGCGTCGTACCGCATGCCGGAGAGGGCGCGTCTGACCTCGCTCAGGGACTCGTGGTCGAGGTCGCCCGCGCGGCCGCGCTCCATGAGCCTGCGGGCCTCGTTCAGCCGGGTGGAGGCCTGGTCGAGGTAGATCCGGCCGCGGTCGGTGTCCCCGTCGGCCATGCCCAGCTTGAGGTCTTCCATGCCGCGTTTGAGGCCGTACAGCGAGTCGCCCGGCAGGGCGTCGGAGCTGGCGGCCGCCACGCCGCTGAACGCTCCGGCCGCGACGCCGACGGTGAGGCCGCCCGCCGCGATGCCCTTGGACAGCCGGGAACGTGGCCGCAACTTGCGCAGGGAGACCGCGCGATGGGCCCCCTTGCGGGAGCGCTGCTCGGGGACCGCGGGGGTGGCGCCCTCCAGGAACATGGCCTCCATCGCGGCCACGAGCTGTGCGCGCTGGACCACCTTGACCTCGGGGTCGAGCTGCGGCTTGGGCAGCTCGTCGAGGGCATCGGCCACGGCCAGCAGGGCGCTGTGCGGGGCTGATTCGGGTGGTCCGGGGTCTGTGGTGGATTCTTCGGACTGCCCGGCCGCCGAGTCCTGGTCGGACTGCTCCTCCAGGGCCTGGGCGAAGGCGTTCGCCCGCCGGTGTGCCGATACGTTCGCGATCACTGGCGGCACCTCCTCTCGCGTCATGACGGTCGACTCCCCAGGGGGTCCTGAGGGTTGCATCTCCTGACCACTTACACACGATCGAGTGAGCAGAGGTAGCCAGGGAGCGACCACAGGGAGCCTGCATCCCGCACAACGAGCGTCGCGGCACTTGGGTTACGGACGAAAGATGATCGGACCGCGAAGAATCGAGGAAGGGCCGTGGCGGCCATCTGGCCGCCACGGATGGTGAGTTGAGCGCTACCGAGCGCTACGGAGTGCTACCGGGCGTCGTCCGGGAGCAGGCGCGCCAGGGTGCGCACCGCGCGGTACTGGAGGGTCTTGATCGCGCCCTCGTTCTTGCCCATGACCCGCGCGGTCTCGGCGACGGAGAGCCCCTGGAGGAAGCGCAGGGTGACGCACTCCTGCTGCTGGGGGTTGAGGCGGCGCACGGCTTCGAGGAGTGCCGCGTTCGAGAGGGACTCCAGGACGGAGTCCTCGGGGCTGCGCTCGACCTCGTTGGCGTCGAGCATCTCGCCGGTGGTCACTTCCAGGCGGAAGCGGCTCGACTTGAAGTGGTCGGCGACCAGGTTGCGGGCGATGGTGACCAGCCAGGCGCCGAAGTCACGGCCCTGCCAGGTGAAGGTTCCGATGCGGCGCAGGGCGCGCAGAAAGGTCTCACTGGTGAGGTCCTCGGCGGTCGCCTTGCCCCCCACGCGGTAGTAGATGTAGCGGTAGACCGTGTCGCTGTACTGGTCGTAGAGGCGGCCGAAGGCGTCGGACTCGCCGGCTTGGGCGCGTTCGACGAGGTCCATCATGCGGGCGCTGTCGCTGTCCGCCGCGGGACGGCGGGGGGCGGAGGTGGAGGCGGTGGCGGCGGAGCCGGAACGGGCCCGTCTGCTGACAGCGGCACCACCGTCCGCCAGGGCATAGCACGGCCCGGCGGGTGCGGGGACGGCGAAGGCGGGGACGGCGGGGACGGCGTACGCGGTGGGGACGAAGCCGCGCAAGCGGTCGACGACCGTTGCGCGCAGCGTAGCCAGGCCCGAGGCGTCAACCCCGACGTGTGGGTACACGGGACTCCCAGAGGCAGAGCTTCCATCACGTGCAGTGCGGGACCGTTCACCCGTCGTAGCGATGTGTCGGGTCCCGTTATGCGTCTGAGGAGAATAACGCTTCGTACAGGCAGCGCTACACCCAGTTGCTCAAATCATCGATTACGTCGCTTCTGTTACGGATCGGAGCCTGATCAAGTACCAGAGAGTGAGCGTTTGTTGATCGGATTAGTTCACATTCCGTCACTGCGCAGGGCGTGTTGTGGCCGAGTTCAACCAACGTGACTGGCGGGAGACACGGCGGGGTAGGACCGTGGGAATGCGCGCTGCGCAGGGACTTTCGGGTGCGGTCGGCGGCGTTCGGTGTCGTTGTGTGACCGCGGATGCACGCCTGAGGGCCGCCCGTCGGCGACGTTCCGTGTCGAGGGCGGGTCGGCGACGCTCAGTGGCGGCGGTTCGTGGCGTTCAGTGGCGGCGGCGGTGCAGCGCGATCGCGGCGGCCGCGCCGCCCGCGAGGGCGCCGACGCCCGCGGCGGCCGGGATGCCGACCTTCGCGGCCTTGCGGCCCGTGCGGTAGTCGCGCAGCCGCCAGTCCCGCTCGCGGGCGTGCTTGCGCAGCTTGGCGTCGGGGTTGATCGCGTAGGGGTGCCCGACCAGCGAGAGCATCGGGATGTCGTTGTGCGAGTCGCTGTACGCGGCGCAGCGGGCCAGGTCCAGGCCCTCGGCGGCGGACAGGGCGCGGACGGCCTCGGCCTTGGCGGGTCCGTGCAGGGGTTCGCCGACGAGCTTGCCGGTGTAGACGCCGCCGATGGACTCGGCGACGGTGCCGAGCGCGCCGGTCAGGCCGAGGCGCCGGGCGATGACCGTGGCGATCTCCACCGGGGCGGCGGTGACCAGCCAGACCTTCTGGCCCGCGTCGAGGTGGGCCTGGGCCAGGGCGCGGGTGCCGGGCCAGATGCGCTCGGCCATGTACTCGTCGTAGATCTCCTCGCCGATGGACATCAGCTCGGCGACGCGATGGCCCTTGACGATGGACAGGGCGCTGTCGCGGGCGTCCTGCATGTGCTCGGGGTCCTCGACGCCCGCGAGCCTGAACCACGCCTGCTGCCAGGCGAATCGGAACAGTTCCTGGCGCTCGAAGAACTTCCGTTTGTACAGGCCGCGGCCGAAGTGGAAGATCGCGGCGCCCTGCATCACGGTGTTGTCGAGGTCGAAGAAGGCGGCGGCCTTGGTGTCGCCCGCGACGGGGAACTCGGGCTCCGCCGGCTCTTGTGGCGCGGCGGCCGCGGCGAGCTCCTCCTCGCGTGCCTCCAACTCCTGGGAGGACTTGCGCGCTGCCTCAGCCGAGGCCTCGCCTGCCAACACGCTCCGCGCGGTGGCGGAGCGCCTACGGGGGGTGAGCCATCCGAGAGCGGCCATGTCGTGAGCATAGCCAGTTTGTTCGGTGGTTCCGGAGTCGGGAGGATTCGGGCCTGTGAACTCTCCGCGACCCGGCCGTTAAACGGACTTCGCGCACGGTGTCCGCCGGGCGCGTCGGGCGGGTGAGAATGGCGGGTATGAGCCCGATTTTTCGTCGCAGCGGCGGCCGTACGGAGAAGAAGGAGCCGCGGGAGCGGCTCGTCACCCTGATCGGGAAGCCCGGCTGCCATTTGTGCGATGACGCACAGTCGGTGATCGAGAAGGTCTGCGCCGAGGTGGGTGCCGCCTGGGAGAAGAAGGACATCACCGAGGACGAGGAACTGCACCGTGCCTACTGGGAACAGATCCCCGTGGTCCTCGTGGACGGGGAGCAGCACACGTTCTGGCGGGTCGACGAAGATCGCCTGCGGCGCGAGCTGACCGCTCGGCGGCAGTAGGTACTGACCGAGCAGTCCAAAGAACCCGCAAAGTCGTCTACGCTTTGGGGCGGTTTTGGTCTCGGGGGCGATGATCGTGAGGAGTGTGTGCGGTTTTGCCCCCATCAAGTGAGCGACGCCGCTCTTCGCGCGCCGGTTCCACAACCGCGCGCCGGGGGCGCGTGACCCCGGTCACGTTGGCCGGGCAAATCGGACACCATCTTTGTGCACGCGTTCACAAAGACATAGCCTGCATTCGACGGGGCGGTCTGGGGACGAGTGACCGCCTGCAGCCCCGCTCTACCCGCAGGAGCACCGTGGCAACTGGCCGAACTCACCGACCGGCGACCCGCAGCCGAGGGATTCCCGAGGCCACCGTCGCCAGGCTTCCGCTGTACCTCCGAGCCCTCACCGCTCTGTCGGAGCGCTCGGTACCCACGGTCTCCTCCGAGGAGCTCGCGGCCGCCGCGGGGGTCAACTCCGCGAAGCTGCGCAAGGACTTCTCGTACCTCGGTTCGTACGGGACGCGCGGCGTGGGCTACGACGTCGAGTATCTCGTGTACCAGATCTCCCGTGAACTGGGTCTGACCCAGGACTGGCCGGTTGTGATCGTCGGTATCGGTAACCTCGGCGCCGCGCTGGCCAATTACGGCGGCTTCGCCTCGCGTGGATTCCGTGTCGCGGCCCTCATAGACGCCGATCCGGCAATGGCCGGAAAGCCCGTCGCGGGGATGCCCGTGCAGCACACCGACGAGCTCGAGAAGATCATCGAGGACAACGGCGTCTCCATCGGTGTCATCGCGACCCCGGCCGGCGCCGCCCAGCAGGTCTGCGAGCGGCTCGTCGCCGCCGGTGTGACCTCCATCCTGAACTTCGCGCCGACCGTCCTGTCCGTGCCGGACGGCGTCGACGTGCGCAAGGTCGACCTCTCCATCGAGCTGCAGATCCTCGCCTTCCACGAGCAGCGCAAGGCCGGTGAGGAAGCGGCGGCCGCCGACGGCGTGCTGCCCCCCGCCGCCGCCAAGCAGCAGCGCAAGGGACCCGACGGGGACGTCCCCGCCGTGATGCCGGCATGAGTCTCCTGGTCGTGGGGCTGAGTCACCGCAGCGCTCCGGTGAGCGTCCTGGAACGGGCCGCGCTCCCCGCCGACGTGCAGGCGAAGCTGTTGCAGGACACGCTCGCCGCCGAGCCCGCCGCCGAGGCCGCGGTGCTCGCCACGTGCAACCGCATCGAGCTGTACGCCGACGTGGACAAGTTCCACGCGGGCGTCGCCGAGCTGTCCACGCTGCTCGCCCGGCACAGCGGTGTCAGCCTCGAAGAGCTCACTCCTTATCTGTACGTGCACTACGAGGACCGGGCCGTCCACCACCTCTTCTCGGTGGCGTGCGGGCTGGACTCGATGGTCGTCGGCGAGGGGCAGATCCTCGGGCAGATCAAGGACGCCCTGGCGCGCGCGCAGGACCTGCACACCGCGGGCAAGCTCCTCAACGACCTCTTCCAGCAGGCCCTGCGGGTCGGCAAGCGGGCGCACTCGGAGACCGGCATCGACCGGGCCGGGCAGTCGCTCGTCACCTTCGGCCTCGAACAGCTCGCCGTGCGCGAGCCGGTGGAGACCTGGGCGAAGGGCAAGCGCGCCCTGGTGATCGGCGCGGGCTCCATGTCCTCGCTCGCCGCGGCGACGCTCGCGCGCGCCGGGGTAGAGGAAGTCGTCGTCGCCAACCGCACGTTGGACCGCGCCGAGCGGCTCGCGGAGATCCTGCGCGGCCCCGGCGGCACCGGCGTGAGCGCGCGTGCCGTCACCATGGACGCCGTCGCGAACGAACTGACACGTGCCGATGTGGCCGTCTCCTGCACCGGCGCGACCGGTCTCGTACTGAGCGCCGACGCCGTCACGGCGGCCGTCGCGGGCCGCACGCCGACCGCGGGCAGCCGGGTCGCGGGCGTCGCGGAACAGGCCGCCCCGCGTCCCGCCGTCGCGGGCGACGAGGACTGCCCCTTCGACCTCTCCGCGCCGGGCGGCTTCTCCGTCGCAGGTGAGGACGCCGTCGCGGGCATGGACGCCGCGACCCTGGAACAGCACGCCGCCTGGGTGGACAACGCGCCCGCCGAGCGGCGGGAGAGCGGACCGCAGGCCGAGGCCGGGGCCATCGCCGCCCTGGCGACGGCCGCGGGCGTCGCGGGCCGGGTGCCCGAGCTGCGCCGTCCCTCGCCGTCGGCGGGACGCGCGCGCACCGCCGTGCTCGCGCTGCTCGACCTCGCCATGCCGCGGGACGTCGACGCCGCCGTGCACCGCATCGACGGGGTGCGCCTGGTCGACATCGAGTCGCTCGCCGAGGCGTCCGCGGACGCCCCGATGGCCGACGACGTGGAGCGGGTGCGGGGCATCGTCTCCGACGAGGTCGCCGCGTTCGGCGCCGCGCAGCGGGCCGCCCACATCACGCCGACCGTGGTCGCCCTGCGCACCATGGCCGCCGATGTGGTGGCCGGTGAGATGGCGCGGCTCGAAGGACGCCTGCCGGGTCTCGCGGACAAGCAGCGCGCGGAGATCACGCAGACCGTGCGCCGCGTCGTCGACAAGCTGCTGCACGCGCCGACGGTGCGGGTCAAGCAGCTGGCCAGTGAGCCGGGCGGCGCCGGGTACGCGGACGCGCTGCGCACGCTGTTCGACCTCGACCCGCAGACGGTCGCCGCGGTCAGCCGCGCCGACCACTTGAACAACGAGAACGACGACCCGAATCGAGGCCGGGCATGACCGAGAGGGCCCTCAGGCTCGGGACCAGGCGCAGCAAGCTGGCCATGGCCCAGTCCGGCCAAGTGGCCGAAGCCGTACAGCAGTTGACGGGCAGGACCGTCGAGCTCGTGGAGATCACCACGTACGGCGACACCTCGCGCGAGCACCTGGCGCAGATCGGCGGCACCGGTGTGTTCGTCGCCGCGCTGCGCGACGCGCTGGTCCGCGACGAGGTCGACTTCGCCGTGCACTCGCTCAAGGACCTGCCCACCGCGCAGCCCGACGAGCTGACGCTCGCCGCCGTGCCGGTGCGCGAGGACCCGCGCGACATCCTGGTCGCGCGCGACGGCATGACCTTCGCCGAGCTGCCCGACGGCGCCCGCGTGGGCACCGGTTCGCCGCGCCGCATGGCGCAGCTGAACGCCTACGCGCGCAGCCACGGCATGACCATCGAGACCGTGCCGATCCGCGGGAACGTCGACACCCGCATCGGATACGTGCACAAGGGGGAGCTCGACGCCGTCGTGCTCGCCGCCGCCGGACTCAGCCGCGTCGGCAGGATCGACGAGGTGACCGACTTCCTGTCGGTCGACACTGTTCTGCCCGCCCCCGGCCAGGGGGCACTGGCGATCGAATGTGCCGCGCACAACGCGTCACTCGCCGCCGCGCTCGCCGAGCTCGACGACCCGTACACCCGGGTCGCCGTGACCGCCGAGCGGTCCCTGCTCGCCGCCCTGGAAGCCGGTTGCAGCGCGCCCGTGGGCGCGCTGGCCGACTTGCTGGCCGACGGGCAGATTGTCAAGGAAATGCGCCTGCGCGGCGTCGTCGGTACGACCGACGGCTCGGCGCTGGTGCAGCTGTCCACCACCGGTCCCGTGCCCGAGACGGAGACCCAAGCCATGGCGCTGGGCCGCGAACTCGCGGCCGAGATGCTCGCCAAGGGCGCGGCCGGTCTGATGGGGGAGCGAGCACTTTGAGCCCCACCTCGAACCTTCCCGGCACTCCCGCACACGGGCACGTCACCTTCCTGGGTGCCGGACCCGGAGATCCGGGACTGCTGACCCTGCGCGCCGTCGAGGCGCTGGCCCGAGCGGATGTGCTGATCGCCGAGCCCGATGTGCTCGACGTCGTCCGTGTGCACGCCAGGGGAGGTGTGGACACACCCCGGCCTGCGACCGCTGACGATGCGTCAGCGACCGCCGACGCGCCCGCCGCGCGAGCTGCCGCCAATCTTGTCATGGAGGCGGCGCGGGGTGGCAGGCGGGTCGTGCGCGCGGTCAGCGGCGACCCGGGCCTCGACACCTACGCGGCGGGCGAGATGCTCGCCTGCGCCGCCGAGGGCATCTCCTTCGAGGTGGTGCCCGGCATCGCGGCCGCCGTCGGTGTGCCCGCCTACGCGGGTGTGCCGCTGCGCGACGCGGAGGGCACGGACGTGCGCTTCGTCGACGCCCGTACGGCGTCGGACCGTTGCTGGAACGAGGTGGGTGCGTCGGACGGCACCGCCGTCGTCTCCACGTCGCTCGACTCGGTGGCCGCGGCCGCCGGTGAGCTGGTCTCCGCGGGCCGCAAGCCCGACACCCCGATGACGGTGACGGTGGCCGGTACGACGACGCGCCAGCGCACCTGGACCGCGACGCTCGGCACCATCGCGCAGGTGCTCAAGCAGGCCAAGGTGCTGCCCTCGCCGGATGGCGGGCAGCCCGTCATAGCCGTGGTCGGCGAGCGCTCGGCGGCCGCCCAGCGCGACCAGCTGTCGTGGTTCGAGTCGAAGCCGCTCTTCGGGTGGCGGGTGCTCGTGCCGCGTACGAAGGAGCAGGCGGCTTCGCTCTCCGACCAGCTGCGTTCGTACGGCGCGGTGCCGCACGAGGTGCCGACCATCGCCGTCGAACCGCCGCGCACGCCCCAGCAGATGGAGCGCGCGGTCAAGGGGCTCGTCACGGGCCGCTACGAGTGGATCGCCTTCACCTCCGTCAACGCGGTGAAGGCGGTGCGCGAGAAGTTCGAGGAGTACGGGCTCGACGCGCGGGCCTTCGCCGGGATCAAGGTCGCGGCCGTCGGCGAGCAGACCGCCGCCGCGCTGATCGCCTTCGGCGTGAAGCCGGACCTGGTGCCCAGCGGTGAGCAGTCGGCCGCCGGTCTTCTTGAGGACTGGCCGCCGTACGACCCGGTCTTCGACCCGATCGACCGCGTCTTCCTGCCGCGGGCCGACATCGCCACGGAGACGCTGGTCGCCGGGCTCATCGACCTGGGCTGGGAGGTCGACGACGTCACGGCCTACCGGACCGTGCGCGCGTCGCCGCCGCCGGCCGAGACCCGCGAGGCGATCAAGGGTGGCGGCTTCGACGCCGTTCTCTTCACGTCGTCCTCCACCGTGCGCAACCTCGTCGGCATCGCCGGCAAGCCGCACAACGTGACCGTGATCGCGTGTATCGGGCCCGCCACCGCGAAGACCGCGGAGGAGCACGGGCTCCGGGTGGACGTGATGGCTCCCGAGCCGTCGGTCCACAAGCTGGCCGAGGCGTTGGCCGAGTTCGGGTCCCGGCGGAGGGCGGCGGCTCTTGACGCCGGGGATCCCGTCACCCGGCCCAGTGAGCGTCGGCCCGGTTCGCGTCGGCGACGCACCGCACCGTAGGTTCGGTGGGGCGGGCCCATGGCCCGCCCCACAACAGCAGCACCACGAATCCAGGTGACGTCAGTGACTAAGTACGGGTCCTTCCCCGGAGCGCGGCCGCGTCGGCTGCGGACCACTCCTGCCATGCGGCGCATGGTCGCCGAGACGCGGCTGCATCCGGCCGATCTGATCCTGCCCGCCTTCGTGCGCGAGGGGATCAGCGAGCCGGTGGAGATCGGGGCGATGCCCGGGGTCTACCAGCACACCCGTGACTCCCTGAAGAAGGCGGCCGTCGAGGCGATGGAGGCGGGAGTCTCCGGGATCATGCTCTTCGGCGTCCCCGAGGAGTCCAAGAAGGACGCCGTGGGCACGGCCGGCACCGACCCTGACGGCATCCTCCAGGTCGCGCTCCGCGACGTGCGGGCCGAGGTCGGTGACGACCTCATCGTCATGTCCGACCTGTGCCTGGACGAGACCACCGATCACGGGCACTGCGGCGTGCTCGACGCCGAGGGCCGGGTCGACAACGACGCGACCCTTGAGCGGTACGCCGAGATGGCGCAGGTCCAGGCCGACGCGGGTGCCCACGTGGTGGGTCCGAGCGGCATGATGGACGGTCAGATCGGCGTCATCCGCGACGCGTTGGACCAGGTCGGCCACGAGGACGTGTCGATCCTCGCGTACACCGTGAAGTACTCCTCCGCCTTCTTCGGCCCGTTCCGCGAGGCCGTCGGCTCGTCGCTCAAGGGCGACCGCAAGACGTACCAGCAGGACCCGGCCAACAGCCGTGAGTCCCTGCGGGAGCTGGCCCTCGACCTGGAGGAGGGCGCCGACATGGTCATGGTCAAGCCCGCGGGTCCCTACCTGGACATCCTGGCGAAGGTCGCCGACGCGGTGGACGTGCCGGTCGCGGCGTACCAGATCAGTGGCGAGTACTCGATGATCGAGGCGGCGGCCCAGCGGGGCTGGATCGACCGGGACCAGGCGATCATGGAGTCCCTGACGGGCATCAGGCGCGCGGGCGCGAACATGATCCTGACCTACTGGGCGACCGAGGTGGCCCGGAAGTTGTGAGACGGTCCTGCTGAAGCTTGACCTCAAGTTTGATTGAGGTCGGACGCTGGTGTGCATCGACGTTCTGACGTTCTGAGGAGCACACCATGCGCGCTGTCGTCCTGCACGAGTTCGGTCCCGCCGAGAACCTGCGGTACGAGACCCTGCCCGATCCCGTCGCGGGGGTCGGGCAGGTGCGGATCGCCGTGCGGGCCGCGGGGACCCACTTCGTCGAGACCGTGCTGCGCCGGGGGGACGCCTCCGACATGGCGCCCCCGCTGCCCGAACTGCCCGCCGTCTTCGGCGGTGAGGCCGCGGGGACCGTGGATGCCGTGGGACCGGGTGTCGACCCCGGGTGGATCGGGCGTTCCGTGGTCGCCGCGCGCACGTCGCCCGGTGGGTACGCCGAGTTGTCCGTCGCCGATGTCGAGAGGCTGCACGTGCTGCCCGACGGGCTCGGGCCCGAGGGCGCGGTGACCATGGTGGGGACCGGGGCGACCACCATGGGGCTGCTCGCATCCGCCCAACTCACTTCCGACGACGTGGTGTTGGTGACCTCCGCCGCCGGTGGGGTCGGGCGGCTCGTCGTGCAGTACGCCCACGCGCTCGGCGCGACTGTCGTAGGCGCGGCGGGCGGGGACGCCAAGACCGCCGCCGTACGGGCCCTCGGTGCCGATGTCGTCGTCGACTACAACGAGGACGGGTGGGCGGACACCCTCAGGGAGGGGCTCGGCGCGGATCGGCCCGTTACCGTCGTGATCGACGGGGTCGGGGGTCAAAAGGCCGCCCGCGCCTATGAGTTGCTCGGTGCGGGTGGGCGGTTCGTCGCCATCGGGTGGTCCTCGCAGGAGCCCTTCGAGCCGACGCCCGAGGAACTCGCCGAGCGCGGCACGTCGTACGTCAACGCGCTCCTGGAGCTGCTCGGCCACCCCGAGCGCGCCCCCGAGCACGAGCGGGCCGCCCTGGAGGCGGCCGCCAAGGGGGAGTTGGTGCCCTCCTGGGAGGCGTTCCCGCTGGCGCGGGCGGCCGATGCGCATGCCGCGATGGAGCGCAGGGAGACGACGGGGAAGGTCCTCCTCGTCCCGTGACGCACCCCGCCGTCAGTCCTTCCTGAGCAGCAGGGGCAGGCGCGAGAAGCCGTCGGCGCCGTGGCCGCGCTCGACCGCGCGGTCCAGGAGGTCCTGGAACGGCGTGAACAGGTCGGTGCGCAGGCCCTGATCGGTGAACGCGGCGATGAAGTTGGGGAACGCCTCGCGGTTCATGGCGAGGTTCGAGACGTCCGTGACGTGCTGGCCGGTGACGAGGCCCTCGGCCATGCCGGGGATGATGCCGTGCGCCATCGCGGTCATCCAGTCGCCGAGCAGCGGCGCGAGGTCGCGGGGCGAGATGCCCTCGCTGCCGATCAGCGCGAAGGCCTGCGCGACGCCCATGGCCATGCCGTACATGCCGGTGAGCAGCGACAGGTCGTAGAGGGCGGCGAGGCCCGGGTCGGTGCCGACCCACTTGGTGTCGGCGAGTGCGGACAGGGTCGCGCGGTGCGTGGCGAAGGCCGTCTCGTCCGTACCGCTGTAGAAGATGTACGCGGCGGGCGTCGCGATCATCTGCGGGACGGCCATGATGCCGCCGTCGATGTACGTGATGCCGTGCGCCGCCGCCCAGTCGGCCAGCTCGCGGGCCTGGGCCGGGGTGCCGTTGGTGAGGTTCACGACCGTGCGGCCCTTGAGCGCGCCGGCCTCCGGTTCGAGGAGGGCGCGGACGCTGTCGTTGGTCGTGAGGCAGACGATGACGAGCGGGGCGGCCTCGACGGCGTCCCGCGCCGTGTCGGCCGGGGTCGCGCCCTGGGCGACGAGCGGGCCCGTCTTGGCGGCGGTGCGGTTCCACACGGTGGTGGCGTGGCCCGCCTTCAGCAGCGCGGCGGCGAGGGCGCTGCCCATCAGGCCGAGGCCGAGGACGGTGACGGGGGCGGGCTGCGCGGGCTGCGCGGGCTGTGCGGACATGGCTGGGAAGCTCCTGTCGGAGGCGGGTTTCCGGTGGGGACGTCTTCGATCCTTCCCGGCGGCGTGAAGGGGGGCAAGTACCGACTTTTTTGTGGGTACTTACCGGAAGGTTCGTGGTGGGGCGTCCCAGGGAGGCGTTCCAGCGGAGGGCGTTTGCCCAGGTCAAGTCGGTAAAATCGTTCCAGCGTGCCAGATCGGCCGGGATTCCTTGTGCCGTCGGGGCCGGGGCTGTTTCGCTCTTGGCCGTGCCACACGTTCCTTGTTCCCGGGGGCTCCCAGTGAAGTTCACCCGCACCACGACCCGCTCGGTGGTCGCCGGTCTCTCCCTCGTCTCCGCGCTCGCGCTCACCGCGTGCAACGACGGCACGGGCGTGCGGGTGTCCACGTCCACGGTCGCGGTCGACCCGTCGTCGGGCCGGAGCCCGGTCGGCGGTCCGGGCGGCGGCTCGCCCGTGGGGGTCGACAAGTGCCGTACGGACGGGCTTGAGATCTCGGCGTCGGACAGCACGATCGACGGCGGCCCCGACAGATCCGTAGCGGTGACCCTGACGAACGGCAGCGGCCTGGACTGCGCGATCTCCGGGTACGCGGGCGTCGACCTGCGGACGAGCGAGGGCGAGCTGTCAGCCAGGCGTACGGGCCAGGAGTCCGCCCCGAAGGTCCTCAAGGACGGCGACGCGGTGTCCTTCGGCATCACCTACCCGGCGGGCGACGCGGATGGCTCCGGCGTCCAGGTGACCGATCTCGTCGTGACCCCGCCCGACGAGACGGAGTCGGTCACGCTGGACTGGCCGGGCGCCTCGACGCTGCCCGGCTCTCCGGTCGAGGTCGGCCCGGTCGGCGGCGCGGGTCAGTAGGTCTGGCTCAGGAAACGGGTCCACGCGTCCGGGGCGACGGTGAGGGTGGGGCCCGTGGGATTCTTGGAGTCGCGGATGTGGACGGCGGAGGGGTGGGCGGCGATCTCCAGGCACTGGCCGCCTTGGTCGCTGCTGTAGCTCGACTTCCGCCAGTGGTAGGCGACTTCGAGGCACTCGCCGCCTTGCGAGTTGCTGTAGCTGGACTTGAACCACGTTGGTGCGGTGCTCATTGGTCTCCTAGCAGCCGGTCCAACAGGCCTTTAGTTTCCTGGGGGTTGAGGGCCTGTGACCGCAGCATCGCATACATGTCCTCTAGTGAGGACACCGTGTCCGGGTCCACGAGCAATTGACTGCCGAACGGGAATTCGGTGTAGGCAAGGCGCTGGTGGTCGGGGGTCTCGAACAGGGTGAAGGGGCCCGGGAGACCGGCGTGGAAGTCGCGGCCGACCGGCATGACCTGGAGTGTGACACCGGGGAGGTCCGCCCACTCGCGCAGTCGGCGCAACTGCTCGTAATACACCTCATCGCCGCCGAGGCGGTCCATCAGAGTTACCTCGGAGATGACGAAGCAGAGGCGTGGCGGATTCTTGCGGTGCAGAATCTCCTGGCGTTCCATACGGGCGGCGACACGTAGGGCGATCTCGTCATCGGTCAGGGCGGGCACGTCGTTACTGAGGACCGCGAAGGCGTACGCCTCGGTCTGGAGCAGGCCGTGCAGCACCTGGTTCTGGTACGAGGACAGGGAGATCGCCTCACGCTCCAGATCCATGTACTCCTCGGCCCACCTCGGGAACAGGTCGACCTCCGGCATGTTCTCCAGCGCGGCCGTCAGTACGCCCTTCGCCTCCAGGATGCGGTCCAGTGACGCCGCGATGTCCTCCTTGAGGGGACGGCGCCCCTGCTCGATCGAGGCGACCGTCTCCTCGTCCATGAGGAGCCGCTTGGAGAGTTCGCGCTGCGTGAGGCCCGCCGCCCTCCGCAGCGCGGCGACCTGCGCGCCCAGCATCTTCATGGCGGAGGCGTTCTTCCGGCGGCGGTTCCTGGGTGGCATGGCGCTCAACTCCCCGTATGCGGAGATCAATTCACCCGTGCGCACCCGTACAGATTCCGTGCACGGGTGCGCGCAGAGTTCCATGATGGATACGCAGTGTCACCGTTGACTCGTGAATCAACAAACCCGCTCGTACTTCCACCGGCGCCGACGCCAATCCGTCCCACCTGCAACCAACTCGCACCTTCGCGGCGTCACACCTGGACGTGGACCTCAGTCAGACATCCGTTGCGACGTCACCACTGGAGGGCGTCGGCCGCCGACGTCTGCCAGTACGTGACGTAGGCCGAGCTGTCGACGTACACGCCGCCCGCGGGGAGCTTGGCGTCGGCCGGGTTGCCCACGCTGCCGTCCATCCCGCGGTTGGAGAAGTGGACGCCCAGCTTGTGGGCCTGGTAGCCGTCCGAGCCCTCGGGCGAGGAGGTGCCGATGCCGGCGTACGCCGTCTGGCCGGGCTCCAGCGTGACGACCGCCTGGGGCGTGCTGTCGTCCACCCACGGCGTCGCGGCCTGCGCCTGGTCGAAGCGGAGGAACGGGGCGCCGTACGCGAAGCAGGGCTTCGTGCCGGTGTTCTTGGCCTTCAGGAGCAGGTGGTTGATCGGGCGGTCGACCTGCTGGACGGTGACCTTGGTGTTCGCGGCGGTGCAGGTGACCGGCGCCGCCTTGGCGGCCGACGGCGCGGCGGACGCGGCCGACGCGGTGCCGATCGCGGCGAGGGAGAGGGTGGCGGCGATGGCCGCGGCCGCTGCGGTGGCCTTGGTGGTGAGTCGCATGGCTGGTCTCTTTCCATGTGATGCGGAAGACGTGAGCCGCGCCGGGAAGGTGCCGGAAGCGGCGTGCTTGTATGGCCCACAGCTTGTGCGGTGTTTTGTCCCAGCGGCCAGCGTGGCACGGGGGGTTGGCGACGCTGGGATGTTCGTACGGCTGTGAACTGCGAAGACTCCGTTCCTTGGAACGGCCGAATGGGATGGGAGAGAGCGTGGGGGCGGGCGATCTCGCGGACTTGCTGCGGGAGCTGAAGGAGCGGTCGGGGCTCAGCTACGGAGCCCTGGCCAAGCGGTTGCATGTGTCGACGTCGACGCTGCACCGGTATGTGAAGGGGACCGCCGTTCCCACGGAGTTCGCTCCGCTGGAGCGGCTGGCCCGGGTGTGCGGAGCCTCGCGGGAGGAGATGGTCGAGGTCCACCGGCGGTGGATCCTGGCCGACGCGCTGAGAGGTGACCGCGAGTCCCTGCGGGGAGCGGCGTCCGGAGGTGCGGGGGCGGCCGGTGCGGCCGGTGCTCCTGGTTCCGGGGGCTCGGACGGCTCGGACGGCTCGGACGGCTCAGAGGCGGAAGGCTCGGGCGGTGGTGGTGCGGGGGCCGGAGGGGCGGGCGCTGGTGCTGGTGCCGACGCTCCGGTCGCCGGGGGATCGGTCTCGGGTGGCGCGGTCTCCCGTGGCTCGGCCTCGGACGTTCCGGGCTCCGCGGGCTCCGGCTCCGCCGGTTCCGGCTCTGTGGGTTCGAGTGCCGCAGGCTCACGAGCCGAGGGCCCACACCCCCGTCCCGAGCGCGGCGACGACGACGGGGACGCCCCAGACATCGTTATCGGCAGGCCCCCCGCCCCCGCCCCCGCACCCGCGGACACGCGCATGACGCGGCGGCTGCCCCGTGCGCGGGTGCTCGTCGCCGCCGGTGTCGTCTTCGCGCTCGGCGCCACCGCCGTAGCCGTGCAGGCCGCGTCCGACGGCAACAAGCGCGACCGCGCGTCCGTCAACTCCCCGACCGAGAAGGACGGGGAGTGGGGACAGGGGCCTTCCGGCGCCGAGTCCGTCTCGCCCTCGAAGGAGCCGCCGGGCAAGGCGTCCGACAAGGACAAGGACAAGGCGGGCAAGGGCACGACGGGGTCCGAGGACCCGAAGAGCGAGGGGAAGGCGGGCGAGGACAAGAACGGCGGTGCCCCCGGCACCGGTGACGGCGGCAAGGGCGGCGGCGGTACCGGCCAGGACGGCGTGCCGGTGAGCGTCTCCACCCAGCCCTACTACTGGGACGGTGGCTGCCCCGGCGTGTACCTCGTCGACAAGTCGCCCACCAAGCTCTCGCCGCCCCCCGGTGAACAGGATGCCCCCGCCTGGGCGGCCGCGAACGGCGCCGTCGCCGCCCGCGACCAGACCGTACGGTTCACCGTGCAGGGCAAGGGCAAGGAAGCCGTCGTCCTGGAGTCGCTGAACCTCCGCGTCGCCGGGTCAGGGGCGCCCCTGGCGTGGAACAACTTCAAGACGGCGTACCTCGGCGTCGGCTGTGGAAGCGGCGTGCCCAAGCACTCCTTCTCCACCGACCTGGACGCGGCGTCGCCGCGCCTCAAGCCGGAGGACGAGGGCGACAGCTTCCCCTACAAGGTGAGCGCGAACGACGCCGAGGCGTTCTACGTCAACGCGACCGTCAACAACCGTTTCGTACGCTGGTACTTGGAGCTGACCTGGTCGAGCGGCGGCCGGCACGGCACGATCCGCGTCGACGACCAGGGCAAGCCGTTCGCCACGAGCGGTGACAAGAGCCGTCCCGTCTACGCCTTCTCGCTCAACAGCAAGAAGTGGACGCGGACGAACCGGGACAACGACGACGTGCCGGACCCGCCCGCGTAGTCAGTCCGTATCCCGGAATGGCGCATGCGGGCGGCATGCGGTTCCTTACGCTGCCGGGAATCAGCACAGCTAAGGAGCCGTAGATGACCGTTGCCGACGCGCCCGTCCCCGAGCTGGCCGCCCGTGCCCGTGACGTCGGAGGCTCGCCCGTACGGGACATCCTCGCGGTCACCGCGCGGCCCGAGGTCATCAACTTCGCGGGCGGTCTTCCCGCGCCCGAACTCTTCGACGCCGACGGGATAGCCGCCGCGTTCCGCGCGGTCCTCGAAGAGACGCCCGCGCGGGCGCTCCAGTACTCCACGACCGAAGGCGAGCCGTCGCTGCGCGCGGCCCTCGCCGGGCGGTTCGCGGTGCGCGGGCTTCCGACCGGGGCCGATGACGTGGTCGTCACCACCGGTTCCCAGCAGGGGCTTTCGCTGCTCGCGACGGCGCTGGTCGAGCCCGGTGACACGGTTCTTGTGGAGGACCCCTGCTACCTCGCGGCTTTGCAGGCCTTCGGGTTCGCGGGCGCGCGCGTGGTGCCCGTGCCGTGCGACGAGGCGGGCATCGACCCGGATGCTCTTGATGAACTCGTCGCGCTGCACCGGCCGAAGCTGCTCTACACCGTGCCCACGTTCCAGAACCCGACGGGGCGCACGCTGCCCGCCGAGCGGCGCGCGGCGATCGCCCGGATCGCCGGGCGGCGCGGCCTGTGGATCGTCGAGGACGATCCTTACGGGGAGCTGCGGTTCGAGGGGGAGCGGGTGCCGTGGATCGCGACGTACCCCGGTGCCGAGGACCGCACGGTGCTGCTCGGGAGCTTCTCCAAGGTGATGGCGCCGGGGCTGCGGCTGGGGTGGCTGCGGGGGCCCGCTTCGCTTCTGCGGGCTTGTGTCGTCGCCAAGCAGGCGGCGGATCTCCATACTCCTACCGTCAACCAGCTTGCCGCCGCTCGGTACTTGGCCGACTGCGACCTCGATGCGCATGTCGCCCGGGTCGCCGGGGTGTACCGGGAGCGGCGGGACGCGATGCTGGCGGGGCTCGGGGAGGCGTTGCCCTCGGGGTCGAGGTGGATTCGGCCCGAGGGGGGCATGTTCGTCTGGGTGACGCTGCCTGCGGGGTACGACTCGGGGGCCTTGCTGCCGGCCGTCATCGCGCATGACGTGGCTTATGTGCCGGGGGCGCCGTTCTTCGCGGGGCGCGCGGATGTGGCTACCTTGCGGATGTGCTTTGTGACTCAGTCGCCCGATGAGATCGGGGAGGGGCTGCGGAGGCTGGGGCTTGGGCTGGGTGGGGGCGGGGCTTAAGAATTGCGCAGTTCCCCGCGCCCCTAAAGGACTGCGCCGTTCCCCGCGCCCCTAAAAGATTGCGCAGTTCCCCGCGCCCCTAGATACCCCCGCCGCCCCGGAAGGCTGCGGTTCGCTTCGCGGCCGCTAGAGATTGCGCAGTTCCCGCGCCCCTAGATCCCTCCCCCGCCGCTTGGTAGGGCGCGGGAGGGGGAGGGGGACAGGTGGGGTCAGAGGCGTTCGGGGGTCCTGATGCCCAGGAGGGACATGCCCTTCGTCAGGGTGCGGGCGGTTAGGTCGCTGAGGAACAGGCGGTTCTCCACCTGGGTGGGGGTGTCCGCCTTCAGGACCGGGCACTGGTCGTAGAACGTCGTGAACAGGGACGCCAGTTGGTAGAGGTACGCCGCCAGCTTGTGCGGGGCGTACTCCGCCGTCGCGTCCGCGACGAGTTCGCCGAAGGCGTCCAGGTGGAGGCCCAACGCCCGCTCCGCGGGGGCCAGTTCGACCTTGGGGTGGGCGACGGGGGAGACGCCTTCCGCCTTGCGCAGGATCGACTTGATGCGGGCGTACGCGTACTGGAGGTAGACCGACGTGTCGCCGTTGAGCGAGACCATCTGGTCCAGGTCGAACTTGTAGTCGCGGTTCGCCGACGTCGACAGGTCCGCGTACTTCACGGCGCCGATGCCCACGTAGCGGCCGTTCTCGATGATCTCGTCTTCCGAGAGGCCGATCTTCTCGGCCTTCTCGCGGACCACCGCCGTCGCGCGCTCCACCGCCTCGTCGAGGAGGTCCTCCAGGCGCACCGTCTCGCCCGCACGCGTCTTGAAGGGCTTGCCGTCGGCGCCGAGCACCGTGCCGTAGCCCATGTTGTGCGCGGTGACGTCGTCGTTGAGCCAGCCCATCCTGCGGGCCGCCTCGAAGACCATCTTGAAGTGGAGGGACTGGCGCACGTCCACCACGTAGAGCAGCGTCGAGGCGTTCAGGTCCAGGACCCGGTCGCGGATCGCCGAGAGGTCGGACGCCGCGTAGCCGAAGCCGCCGTCCGCCTTCTGCACGATCAGCGGGACCGGCTGGTCGTCCTTGCCGCGGATCTCGTCGAAGAAGACGACGAGCGCGCCCTCGGAGCGGACGGCCACGCCCGACTCCTCCAGGAGGCGGGCGGTCTCCGGCATCAGGTCGTTGTACGCCGACTCGCCGACGATCTCCTCGTCACGGACCTCCATGTCCAGCTTCTCGAAGACCGAGTAGAAGTAGACCTTCGACTCGTCCACGAACCGCTGCCACAGGTCGAGGGTCTCCTGGTCGCCGGACTGCAGGGCGACGACCCGCTTGCGGGCCCGCTCCTTGAACGCCTCGTCCGCGTCGAAGACCGCGCGCGACGCCTTGTAGATCCGGTTCAGGTTCGACATGGCCTGCTCGCCGTCGACCTCGTCGGCCGGGGCCAGCTCGCCCGGGTTCTCGATCAGGTACTGGATGAGCATGCCGAACTGGGTGCCCCAGTCGCCGATGTGGTGGCGGCCGATCGTCTTCTCGCCGGTGAAGTCCAGCATGTGCCGCAGGGCGTCGCCGATGACCGCCGAGCGCAGGTGGCCGACGTGCATCTCCTTGGCCACGTTCGGCTGGGCGTAGTCGATGACCGTCGTGCCCGCGGCCGGGTTCAGCGGGACGCCGAGGCGGTCGCCGTCGGCGACGCGGGCCGCGAGCGTCTCGATGATCGCCTCGTCGGTGACCGTGACGTTCAGGAAGCCGGGGCCCGACACCTCGACGTCGGCAAGCAGATCGCCGTTGGTGATCTTCTCGACGACCTGGGTGGCCAGCTCCCGCGGGTTCGCCTTGGCCTTCTTGGCGAGCGCGAGGATGCCGTTGGCCTGGAAGTCCGCCCGGTCGCTACGTCGCAGCAGCGGGTCCGCGGCGCCGGCCTCCGGCAGGGCAGCCGAGAGGGCGTCCGCGAGGCGCTGGTGGACGGATGCGGTGAGGGACGTGACCGGGGCCATGAGCTTCCGTTCTCGTAAGTCAGTCTCGTAAATGAGGTGCGTCTGGGTGAGCATCAAGTGTCCCATGAGCGGGGACAGCGTTTCTCCTGGATAAGCCTGGACACGAGCAACCCCGGACCGGTCCCTTCCGTCTGGGACAATGGCTGACGCCAGCTTCCGAGAATCCCGAGGAAACAAGAGGACGTGCCGATCGTGGCAGCTCAGAGCACTGATACCACCGACTGGGTCGCCCGCTACGCGGACGAGGTCATCGCCGAGTCGGAGCGTCGTGCCCCGGGCAAACCCGTCGTCGTGGCCTCCGGACTCTCCCCGTCGGGCCCCATCCACCTGGGCAACCTGCGCGAGGTCATGACCCCGCACCTGGTCGCCGACGAGATCCGCCGCCGCGGGCACGAGGTCAGGCACCTGATCTCCTGGGACGACTACGACCGCTACCGCAAGGTCCCGGCCGGCGTCCCCGGCGTCGACGACTCCTGGGCCGAGCACATCGGCAAGCCGCTGACCTCGGTCCCGGCCCCCGAGGGCTCGGCGTACGCGAACTGGGCCGAGCACTTCAAGGCCGCCATGACCGAGGCGCTCGACGAGCTCGGCGTGGAGTACGACGGGATCAGCCAGACCGCGCAGTACACCTCCGGGGTCTACCGCGAGCAGGTCCTGCACGCGATGAAGCACCGCGGCGACATCGACGCGATCCTCGACCAGTACCGCACCAAGAAGGACCCGGCGAAGGCGGGCAAGGGCGGCAAGCAGTCGCAGAAGCCCGTCGACGAGGCCGAGCTGGAGGCCGCCGAGGGTTCGGGCGCCGCGGGCGAGGACGACGGCAGCGGCGGCACCGGCGGGTACTTCCCCTACAAGCCCTACTGCGGGCAGTGCGGGAAGGACCTGACCGTCGTCGTCTCGTACGACGACGAGACCACCGAGCTCGTCTACACCTGCGCGGCCGAGGGCTGCGGCTTCGGCGAGACCGTCCGGCTCAGCGAGTTCAACCGCGGCAAGCTGGTCTGGAAGGTCGACTGGCCGATGCGCTGGGCGTACGAGGGCGTCATCTTCGAGCCGAGCGGCGTCGACCACTCGTCGCCCGGTTCGTCCTTCGTCGTCGGCGGCCAGATCGTGCGGCAGATCTTCGACGGCGTGCAGCCGATCGGTCCCATGTACGCCTTCGTGGGCATCTCCGGCATGGCCAAGATGTCGTCCTCCAAGGGCGGCGTGCCGACGCCCGGCGACGCGCTGAAGATCATGGAGGCGCCGCTGCTGAGGTGGCTCTACGCCCGGCGCCGCCCGAACCAGTCGTTCAAGATCGCCTTCGACCAGGAGATCCAGCGGCTCTACGACGAGTGGGACAAGCTGGAGTCCAAGGTCGCCGACGGCTCGGTGCTGCCCGCCGACGCCGCCGCGCACTCGCGGGCCGTGCGGACCGCCGCGGGCGAGCTGCCGCGGACGCCGCGGCCGCTGCCGTACCGGACGCTGGCGTCCGTCGTCGACGTCACCGCCGGTGCGGAGGACCAGACCCTGCGCATCCTGCGCGAGCTCGACCCCTCGGCGCCGATCGGCTCGCTCGACGAGGTCCGGCCGCGGCTCGACCGTGCCGAGAGCTGGATCACCACGCAGGTGCCGGCCGACGCGCGCACGATCGTGCGGTCCGAGCCCGACGCGGAGCTGCTCTCGTCCCTGGACGAGGAGGGGCGCGAGTCTCTTCGGCTGCTGCTTGAGGGGCTCGACTCGCACTGGTCCCTGGACGGCCTGACGCACCTCGTGTACGGCGTGCCGAAGGTGCGGGCCGGGTTCTCCCCTGACGCGACGGCGAAGGAGCTGCCGCCGGAGATCAAGGTCGCGCAGCGGACGTTCTTCGCCCTGCTGTACCGGCTCCTCGTCACCCGCGAGACCGGGCCCCGGCTGCCTACGCTGCTGCTCGCCGTGGGCGCTGAGCGGGTGCGGAAGTTGCTCGGCGTGTAGCTGAGGTGCGGGTCGTGGCGCTGCCGTGGCGCTGCATCCTTTGGGCTACTCGTGAATCCGCCGGGGGCAGGACGTTTTCGTCCCTGCCCCCGGCGATCATTTTTGTATGAAGGAAATCGTCGCCATCGTCGGGTGGGTTGTCGGGGTTCAGGGCGGGCTCGGGGTCGCGGGGCGCGTCTTCGGGGACGGGCCCTGGGGGATGCTGCACAAGTGGTGGGAGGTGCCTACGCCGCTGTATGCCGTGCTGTTCGTGGTCGGTGTCGCGGTGGGGGTGTACGCGGAGGTGGCCAAGAAGCGGAAGTCTTGGGGGTGAGTTGTGGGTTCGGGGCGGTGGGGTGGTCCTCGCGGCTCTGGCCGTGATGGGCCTGTGCCGTCGTCTTGTGCTGCCGCGCCGGGGTTTTGCGCAGTTCCCCGCGCCCCTGAAGGATTGCGCCGTTCCCCGCGCCCCTAGGAGATTGCGCAGTTCCTCGCGCCCCTAGGGCGTCTTCGTTCAGTAGTGGAAGGTTGTTGTGCGCGTTTCTCGTTGGGGTCGGGGTTTCTTTGTGGGCGTGGGGGGTGGGGCTCTTGTCGTTCTGGCGGGGGTCGGTTCCCTTGCTTCTGCTGAGGGAGAGGGGAGTCGTGCCGTTCCGCGGACCAGTGGGGCGGGGTGGGGAGTTGATGACGCCGAGCGGTTCTGGAGTGCTGCTCGGATGGAGTCGGCCACGCCCGTTCCCGAGCGTGGCGTGGAGGGACCGGTTTCCGGGCCGGCGGTGGAGGCCAGGAGTGGGGTTCGGGGTGGCGGGGCCGAGACCGGGTACGCGGGGGCCAAGACCGTTGGCGTGCTCTACTTCGTCGACAAGGGGCCGGTCGCGCACAACTGCACCGCCAGCGTCGTGCACAGTCCCAAGGGCAATCTGATCCTCACCGCGGGGCACTGCGGGAACGGGAGCAAGTACGCCTTCGTGCCGCGGTACCGGACGGGGCGGGCGCCCGCGCGGCAGCCGTACGGGATCTGGGCCGTCGACCGGGTGTTCAAGGACCCGCGGCACACCGCCCGCGGCCCCGGCTCCGACCTCGACTTCGCGTTCGCCACGGTCAAGCCCGACAACAGCGGGCGGCAGATCGAGAAGGTGACCGGCGCCAACACGCTGACGCGCACGCCCAGTTACGCCGAGTGGGTCACCGTCATCGGCTACCCGGCGGCCAGGCACGCCCCCGCGGACAAGGCGGTCAAGTGCCGCAGGAAGACCACCCGGCTCACCGGGTACAAGCAGCTGCGGATGGAGTGCGGCGGCTTCTTCGGCGGTACCTCGGGCAGTCCCTGGCTGATGAACTTCGACGAGCGGACCGGGAAGGGGCAGGTCGTCGGCAACATCGGGGGCGCCGGGGGCGGCGGGGCCACCGACTCCGTCTCGTACGCGCCGTTCTACGACGACGAGGTCTTCAAGCTCTACGCCGACGCGGTCGCTGACGTCGACGTGGTGAAGCGGCCGCCGCTGCCCGTCTCGCTCGGTGCGGGCGAGACCTGGCAGCACGCCAAGCAGCTCGTCGGCGGCGACTACACCGGTGACGGCAGGGACGACCTGCTCGCCGTGTGGGCCGACGGCGAGATCACCCTCCACCCGGGCGACGGCAAGGGCGGCTTCACCGCCGAACGCAGGCTCCGGAAGGCCAACTCCGCCTGGAAGAAGGCCACGACGCTGACCGCGGGCGACTTCACCGGCGGCGGCCGCTCCGGCCTGCTGGTGCGCTGGTCCAACGGCAAGGTCTCGCTGTACCCGGCCGTGTCGGCGGCGGGCCTCGGCAGGGAGACCGAACTGGCCCGCGCCAACTCCGTCTGGAAGCACGCCGCGCAGCTCACCGCGGGCCGCTTCAGCGCGAACGGGCGGACCGACGACGTGGTCGTACGGTGGAGCGACGGTGAGGTCACCCTCCACACCGACGTGGACGGCCGCGGCTTCCACAAGGAGACCAGGCTCCGCAAGGCCAACGCGACCTGGCAGCGGGCCGCCCTGCTCACCGGTGGAGACTTCACCGGCAACGCCAACTGGGACCTCGTCGCCCGCCGGACCGACGGCGAGCTCGCGCTCCACCAGGACGTGGGCGCCGCGGGCATCGGCAGGCAGACGCGGCTGCGGGCGCCGGGCGCGCGGTGGAAGGGCGTGCAGGTGATGACGGCGGGCGCCTTCACGGCCAACGGCCGTTCCGACGACCTGATCGTGCGCCGGAGCGACGGTGGGGTCAGCCTCTACGCCGACACCGGCACGGGCCTCGGCGCGGAGCGCACCCTCGTGCCGCCGAAGGCGTCCTGACGCCGACGGCGGGCACCGGGGTGCGGGTCACGCGATGTGGTCTTCCATCAGCTCGTCGTTGAGCCGGGCCGTGAACTGGTCCATGTAGCTGTTCAGCGCGCGGGACTGGAGGCGCAGGCCGTACGTCGCCTCGACGTTGGCCGCGAACGCGCCCGGGGTGGGCATGCCCTCGCCCCCTATCGAGTACCGGAACACCTGGTAGAGCTCCTCGTCGGTGGGGGCGGCGGGCGGCTCGGCACCCTGCTCGACGCCCTGCTCGGGGATCTGCTCGGCCCCTTGCGCGGGGCCCTGCTCGGGCTCGGGCAGGGCTCCCTGCTGCGGGATGCCGTCGCCGAGCGGCCGGGTGCCGCCCGCGCCGTTCGGCACGGGGAACTCCGGAACGGGCTGCTCGTGCTGCTCGTGCTGCACCGGCTGCATTTGCTGGGTCTGCTGCATCTGTTGCGTCCGCTGCATCTGCTGTGCGGGGTGCTCGTGTTGCACCTGCTGCTCGTGCTGCTCGTGCTGCGCCTGCGGCATCTGCTGCGTCGGCTGTTGCTGCTGGAGGCGTTCCTGCTCGGCGTACCACTCGTCGTACGGGACCACCGGCTCGTACGAGGCGTTGTGCGCCGAGAACCAGGGGCTCGCGTGCTGGGCCACCGGGAGGGTCTCGGTCGGGTGGGGCTCGGCCTGGGGCTGGGGCTGGGGATCGGGCTGCGGTTCGGGCACCTCGGGGGCAGTGGACGCGGCGGGCGTGGGCGCCGGGGTCAGCTGGGGCTTGGGGGTCGGCTCCACCGCCTTGGGGGCGGGCGGCAGCAGGACGGGCTCGATGCCGGCGGCGGCGAGGCCGGCGGGCGCGGTCTCCGCGAGCGGTACGCCGAAGCGCGCGAGGCGCAGCGG
>NZ_JBIUYI010000027.1:0-33922 GCF_044744425.1 Streptomyces sp. NPDC087300 | reverse complement strand
ACGGCGTTCACCAGGCCATGCTCGGCATCGCCCGGCTACACAACCTGGCCCTCACCCGATAACTCACGCCCCATACGGGACAACCTCTAGCCGACACCGTCAACCCGTTCCCCGCCAGCGGTGCGCAGTCGACCAGAACCGTGGCCTCGGGCTGTGATGCACTGCTGGTGGTGAATGCACCAGTCCAGCCGTGCCCCAACGGCGTCGTGTAGACGCTTGCAGCTGCTCCCTCGTGCTCATATCCGATCCGGGGAGAGACGGTGATGTGGATGATGTCATCCCCCGCGCCCTCGGCCCACATCTGGCACCACCGCGATTGGTACCCCTGCCAGTCATCGGTGCATTCACGCACGGTCAGTCCGCCCCCCGGTGCCGTAATAGGCCTGCGCTTCCCTGATGTCCAGCGCACCGCCCCACCGCTCTCCCAACTGGTCCGCGTCACGGAACCAGCCCAGCCCCCACGACAGCCCTCCCACAGCCAGCACCAGGGCAGCCACCTCGGCCAGCGCCGCCCGCCTTCGCCTTGTCATGACCCCTCCTTCATCGATGATCAGAAGGACGCTACTGAGCTTGTGCGTGTGAGATATCGATTCAGCGGAGGCGGTCGAGGATGCTCTTCGTGGCTCCGTCGAAGCCGTCGTCTCCGCGCAAGCGAGTCAATACCCGTGCGATCCGCTCGGGCGTTGCCGCGCTGTACTCGTGCATCGAGATTCGTGACCGCGCGGGTAGCCAAGCAGCATGTTGAGTACGTTGGTGCTCTCCGCGCGAGCGGAGGTGAGTCGGCCCGGTTGCTGTCCACGATCGCCTTGTTGTCTATCTCTCCGTGCGAGCGGCGGTGAGGCGGCGGCGTTCGACCAAACGATGCTGTGCTCGTCACCAAGCGGCTCAAACCCACTCGGGGTATCTATGTCCTGGCCACAGCGTTCACCGGCATGAACTCGGGTGAGGACTGGACTCGTGATAATTCCTCTCGTAGTGGCCCCAGCCACCCCATGAGTGGACACCGACACTCAGCGGCAGACAACGGAAACGTCTGGCGGAGCAATGCGCCCTCACCCATCGCGCACCTCCCCGCGGGTCTGGACGCGCGCGGCTTGCAGCTCGACGCTCTCCCCCGGCTGGGGACAGTGACACGGCCACTCGCCCTCGGCCCCGATGCGGAGATGGGTGCCATCCGGCGTGAACGCGGAGGTCGGCCAGCAGTCAGGCGGCCCGCCCGACCCCACCAACTACGCCTCCCGCGCCCGACGTTCCTCAGCGCACTCGGTCTGCGCGGTCACCGGTCGTCCCCACTCAGAACGGCACTGCTAGCGACGACGAGCCCCTCGAACGTCGACGGCTCACACAGATCGCCCTCGAACCCGGGAAGCACCGCCCAGTACGTGCCGGGCCGTCGGGTGCTGGTGAGTTCGGGTACGCCGAGGTGGGTGTCGGCGCCGAGTCGCGGAGCGATGTCCTGGATCCGCCACATGTGGCGGATCGACCACGTCAGGGAATGCGGTGTTGCACGGCCCCTGCGGATCAGAGATCAGATACCCTCCACCGAATTCAAGTCTGTTACGCACGGCGGCAGTTGGAAGGGGCTGCAGCACACTCCCACCACAGAACCCCCGCACACCCATCCGACGCGTAGAGTCGCTCCACATGCCCCCTAACCTCGTACACCTCCGCCTACAGCCTCAACGGCCGAACACAGGCAGTAAAGAAACTGCAAAGGCCCTCTAACGCCCCAGTTCAGGAAGGGCGCTCTCCGCGCGAGCGGAGGTAAGGCGCGGCAGTGTCTGCTGTAGTACTGGGACAGGACGCGCTCTACGGTATTTTTCGTGAGCCCAGCAGCAGGTAAGGGGAGGGCAGGGCAGGCCTTCGATGTGCGTTCCATAGACGACGAGAAGCGCGCCACCGTCCAACTGCGGCCCGCCGCGTGGCAAGGCTCGCGTCGGGTATTGCTGCTGCCGCTACACCGTCGGCAGGGGCGGCACTTCGACCTGGACTAGCTCGTGAGCGTCAGCACGCTGATGCCCATCCGATGCGTGTCGCACGAGAGTGCGTGGGGCGTCTCACCAGGGCGGAGGCCGGTGCAGGGCAGTTTTTGGCTCCAGGGCCGACAACTGTGGGATTGACTCACGCGGCTCCCATTGATCCTCGCTGTTTGGACAGAGATGTGGAACAGCCTCAGTTTTGAGGCTCGGCTGTACAGCCCCAGAAGATCAGCCTGATAGTCATCTCGGTGGAGCGTCGCCATCCGCAGGGCGACTCCTCTTCGCCGAGCGTCCTGGAATCCTTCCGCAAGGCCGCTGCCCGGTCGCGCCGGTCGCTGAGCCTGCTGTGGGCGGGGGCAGTTCAGCCTCGTGAGGAGGGTGCGGCCCCTGTCCGGTGCGCCCCGGGTCCACACTCGTCATTGGCTCGTGCGGGCAAGGCAGAACGCTTGCGCGCGCCTCTTGGTGGTGGTGATGCCAGGGAGAGGGTTGGGTGCCGCCCGCCATGTCGGCTCGAGAGTGGGCGGCACCAGGCCGAACAGTGGGATGGCCGGGGGCGGCCGTTCGGCACCTGCCCACGCACACCCGTTGGAGGGTTCGGCGGGCGGGTAGGGACAGCAAAAGCCGGTCATGGGTTACCGCGCAAGGCTTCAGCGCACGCTGACCCGCGCGGTTTCACTGTGTGGAACGAGGGCGGTGGCCGTTCGGCTCAGCGAAACCCGTCGACCGCACGTACCGCGCTACGGTCATCACGATGCCAGCCCACGGACTGCGGTATGGCACGAAGGGACGCTTAAGTGCATCTTGATCAGCAAGGCTTGGAGGGGTGGTCGCCCATGCATGACGTCTGGCGGACGGTCGTCGAGGGAGTTACCGGGTCGATGGCCTACATAGCCGACCGGAACTGGAACCTCGTGGCGTGCAACGCGGAGTTCGAAGAGCTTTTCACCGGCGGCCAGGCACCCGCCAACATCATGCGGTGGATGCTTCTGGATGAACAGGCACGCCAGCAGACGCTGATGAACTGGTCCGAGTACTGGGCTCCGGCGGCCTGTCCAGCGCTCCGGCAGGCTGTCGCGGAGCATCCGGCCGACCCTGAGCTCATCACCTTGGCGACCGACGTCCGGCTCGATCCCGTCGTGGGGCCCATCTATCTGGCCACCGAAGCATCCCACGCCGTGCACCCCGATGGCGCCGTACGTCCGGTGCGGCACCCCGTGAAGGGACCGGGCTGGCTGATGACCTCCGCCGCCAATCCCCTCACTCAAATCGATGCCAGGGTAGTCATTTTGCAGTTCAAGCCGGGCTCGGCCCGACCGCACCAGCCCTCGCCGCTGAGTACGGAATCCAGCCTGTGGCGCGCCCAGGCTTCACTGCGGACCGCTGAGAACCCGTGAACCGCCATGGACCGTAGCCGTAGCCGGTATCCGCTCTCTCGTCTCGATTGGGTGTAGCTCTTCCTGAGTGAAGATCTGGACCTGCTCTGTGGCGCTGGTGTATCGAGTTGCCTGAGCGAGGTCATGGATGATCGAGAGATGTTCGTTCGTGTGGAAAAGGTGCAGCAGGTCTCGCTGCCGCGGGTGGTGGTACGAGTTCACTCACCGGTCGGGACCGCGGTGTCGCGCTGGCACGGTGATCTGGGACAGGCGGACGGCCAACATCATGTTGAGTGGACCGTGGACGAGGATCTCGACTGGGGGCAGAACATTCAGCTCTCTGCCCTTGCCCAAGCGTGGCTCGGGCAGGACGGCGCCCAGGTCATCCTGCGCGGCCGGATCGATATCTCCGAGCCTGATATTGCAGTCCTCGAAGTCGCGGGCTCACTGATCATGTTCGGCCTCGTCACACCGCTTCCGGAGGGCATCGCCGGCGCATGGGTGGAGATCCGCGTCGCAGCGGCCAGTGTTTCTCTTTATCCGTTTCGGCTCTGACATCACAAGATCTGTGGCCTGGTTCCGGCGTCTTGATCAAGCTGTGAGGCTGTAAGCGTCTTGGTCAGCTCCGGGATAGAGCCGCTGGTACTCGCGTCGGGCATGAAAGCGCCAGTAGGTATCGAGGTCGCCGTTGCTGATCATCGCGCGGAGTTTCAGGACAGCTTCCGCGCCGGTGAGGCCCCAGCGGGCGCCGGTGATGTCGAGGCGGTCGCCGATCAGGTGCCGGCAGGCACCCTCGAAGGCGCCGGTGGCGATCGGCCAGCCCGCCGCCAGGGCGATGTCGTAGCGGAGCTGGTCGAGATGGCCGGTCAAGTAGCGGCAGCAGGTCTCAACGGCCTCCCGTCGGCTGGCCTCCAGGCCGACCCGGTCGGCCTGGAGGATCATTTCCTTGGCGGCGCGGTCGGCTTGACCTGCGAGGATCGTGGTCAGACAGTCGGCGACCCAGACGTCGGCTTCGGTAGCGCCTGGCTTGTGGAAGGCATGCGCCGCAGCCCAGACATATTCAGTGACGTGCACGAAGTCGAGGAGCACGTTGATTGTGCGTCCCGGCGGTCGGCCTCGCGCTGGATCAGGTCGAGTTGGTGGCGGGCGCCGTCGACCGGGACGACCCAGCTGCGGTGGTGGCCGGGGTCGCGGGCCTCGGCCTGGGCAAACGCGTCGGCGATGACCTTCTCCGGCGGGTGGACCAGGGAAGCGGTGCACCACTTGCGTGTCGCGATCGGTCCCGGACGGGGCCGGCGCGTGGCCGTGCGGCCGCCGGGTGGGTGGATCACATCGTGCGGCCTTCTCGGGGCCGCGATGGTGCCGAAGACGCAGGCCACGGTGGCCATCCGCTTGCGGTGGGGCTTCTCGCCCGGCGCGAGCCGGCTGCGATGCCCGTCCGGGGCGGCCAGGCGGGCCCTTTGGGTGGCGGGTCGTAGAGCTTCCGGCCGCATCACCACCCCCCTTGCCGTCGGTCTCGATGACCAACAAGACGTCCCTGCTGGACGGGATCGGAACGCGCTGGGAGTAGAAGTCGTCGCGTCACCGGACGCGAGGGTCACAAGCTGTTCCAGGCTTCACCGCCCACGCCCGGCTCAGCCCGGGCACCCGAGCGACAGCGGCCTTGAGGTTGTCGTAGCGCACCGTGCTCCGCCGGACAGCACCCCGCGTCCGCAGCGCGCGGATAGAGCCTTCGGAAGAAGGCTTCCTGGCCGCAGGAGGCGAACACCCTTCTCTGCACCTACCGGAGACACCGGGTGAAGCCTGGGCCCAGGCCTGGCCCGTGGACAGTCAACGGCAACGAGCAGTCAGCAACCAGGCGAGATCGATCACCGATCGCACCCCAGATCCAGCAGACGACGGTGTCTCCGGTCGACGCCAGGGCCGTGGCGAGGGAGCCCAGCCCGATCGTTCCCAGCACTACTCCGGCGCTGCGCTTCGATGCGAGTGATGCGCTCAGTGGCCCCGGTTCGGCCAGCCGGTCGGCCAGATAGGCATCGAACGCCTCCGCGACCTGGTCGTCGATCTCGTCCCGCGTCCGGGCGTCCAACGAGTCAGCCATGGACGGCCGCCCGCTGCGCTGTGGCTGCCCGAGCAGACACCGCCACCGGCGGCCGCAGCGCGACAACAGCGCACAGCGCCGCCAGAGGCAGTTCCAGCACGCAGGCCAGTACCAGCGAGAAGACGACGTCGCGCCCAGCCGTCATGACGTCGAACCAGGCGTCGACCAGTAGCAACACAGCCGTCGCGATCGACACCAGCGGTGCCCGGTAGTCACTGCGCCGTACGAGTACCGCCGACGTCAGCAGACCGGCGATCTCCAGCATGTCGAACCCGACCCAGGCGACCCGCCAATGCTGTGCCGGATAGGAGTCCGGCACTGTCATCCAGAGCATCGCGAGCCATGGCACCAACGCCATGCGGATGACGAAGGAACAGGTCGCCTCGTTCGTCGAGGAGTACCAGACGCTGGTACGCAAATACGTGACCGAGCCCGGCGACCACCCGCCTGACTCACGACACATGGCCGTACGCCTGGTGGTACTGCCCGACGAAGGCCCCCGGCCCACCCTGCCGACAGAGTAGGACGACGATCAGCGCCGCATCAGGCAACAGCGTCCTGCCATCGAGGTCAGCCAAGGGCAATGACGCCCTCCGCCTCACAGATGGTCAGCAGACGGTGCTGAGGCTGCAGCCCAGCCCCATCGCAGAACCCCCTCGCGGGCCACCTGCCCCGTAGAATTGCTCCGCATGGCGCCCAACCACGCGGAGCTCCGCTTACAGCCTCAACAGGCAAACACAGACAGTAAGGAAACTGCAAAGGGCCTCTAACGTCGCAGTTCAGAAAGGGTGCTCTCCGCGCGAGCGGAGGTGAGCCGGATGCCGCGCTTCGCCGTGCGCATCCATCCGAGTGCTCTCCGCGCGAGCGGAGGTGAGCCGTCGCGGATCCGACCCTTGAGGGTGATCACGGCGTGCTCTCCGCGCGAGCGGAGGTGAGCCGCCCTGGCGAAGATCCGCGCCGACATCGCGCGGGTGCTCTCCGCGCGAGCGGAGGTGAGTCGGCGGCACGATCCTCGGCACGCTGGTTCGGCTCGTGCTCTCCGCGCGAGCGGAGGTGGCTCGTCTCCAGAGGAAGAGGGTCTCGTGTCCTCTGTGTGAGCGAAGGTCAGTCGCGGCAGTGACTCCTGTAGCTCTCGGGCAGGACGCGCTCTACGGTCCGGCTCGTCAGCCCAGGAAGAGTTGAGGGGCGGTGAGGCCTTCTATGTGTGTTGCGTAGACGAAGAGGCGAGTGTCGCTGTTAAGACGCCGTGGGCAAAGCTCGCAGCGGGGCGTGCTGCCGCTCCAGCGTCGGGCGAGGACCGTGCTCGGTCTGGACAAGGTCCTGAGCGTCAAGACGCCGATAGCGATCCGACGCGTTTCGGCAGACGATGCACGCGCCCGCGCGTCAGGGCGGGCGCGCCGGTACACAACAGTCCGCAGTTCCAGGGCCGACAAGTACGGGATCGGCCCACTCGGCTCCACGCACCCTCATCTGCGAAGGCGCTCCTTGCTCAGAATGGGGCCGTGTCCAGTCGAGTTCGCGATGCTTGCCATGGCCGAGTCGCGTCGCGTTCCATTCCTGTCGGCAGCCGCTGGGCAGGGTGTTAGCACAGCACCTGGCCGTTGGCTGTCATTGTGTCATCGCGCGCTGGCCTCAACGGATTTGGGGATCGGCCGTACCGCCTCGGCAGGTCAGTGTGCTCTGTGCCATAGCGCTTCTGGTGCCCAGTTCGGACACAATGCGCCCATGAATCTCCCTACACAGCTCAGTCCTGTGCCTGACGCAGACGGTCTCTACCTGTGGGCTCCCGAGGGCACGGGCCTTTGGGGGTATGCGAACTGCTTGTGGATCATCTCGGGTTCCGACGCGGCGGTCATCGACACCCCGTATGACGGGCCGTTGACCGAGGCGATGATCGCCGCGGCCCGGCCCTGGCTCGGCGACCGCACGGTACGCACGGTGGTCAACACCCATGCGAACGGCGACCACACCTTCGGCAATCACCTGTTCCCCGGGGCAGAGGTCATCGCCACCAGCGCGGGTCAGCGCCATCAGCACCACGAGCCCACCCCGCAGGAAATGCACGCGCTGGTGAACGACTCGCCAGACCACCTGCCGCTCGGCCGCTACCTGCGACGTCACTTCGGCGCCTTCGACTTCACATCGGCCCAAGTGGGTGTGCCCACCCTGACGTTCTCGGGGCGGCACACGTTTGCCGTGGGCGAGCATGAGGTGGAGCTGTATGAGGTGGGGCCCGCGCACCATGTCGGCGATCTCGTGGCCCGTATCGGGGACGTCGTGTGCACCGGCGACATCTTCTTCCACGGAGATCACCCGCCGCACTGGGCGGGGCCGTTGCAGAACGTCATCGACGCCTGTGAGCTCGTCCTCGGCTTCAATCCGCGGGTCATCATCCCCGGGCACGGACGGCCCACTGACCAGGCCGGGCTCGAGGAACACCTGGTCTATCTCCGCACCGTGCAGCGGGAGGTGCACCGCTGCTACGAGGCCGGGCTTTCGGCGGAGAAGGCGATGGACGAGTTGTTCCAGGAGGGCTTCTACCCTGACCTGGGTCTGCCGGAGCGCCTGCTGATAGTGATCTCGGTGGAGTACGGGCATCTGCGGGGCGAAATCTCCCCGGCCTCCCCGCCGAGTGTCCTGGAGCCGTTCGGCAAGGCGGCGGCCTGGTCGTACCGGTAACCACGCCCGTCACGGACAGGACCGTGCGGCCGGAGCGCAAGGCGTTGTCGGTCGCGTGGCGTGCGGCTTGTTCAGCACCGCCGGTGTGGAATCCGGCGAGATGATCTCGCGCGAATCGCCAGCGATGGCGCTGCGGGGGAAGAGAGTTGAGTGCCGCCCGCCGTGTTGGCTTGAGAGTGGGCGGCACCGGGCCGAAGTGGGATGGCCGGGGGCGGCCGTTCGGCACCCGCCCACGCACACCCGTTGGTGGGTTCGGCGGGCAGGTAGGGACAGCAAACGGCTGATGCGGGCTGCCGCGCAACACTTCGGCGTGCGCTGCCCCGCTCGGTTCCGCTGACTGGAATGTCACCTGTGGCCGTTCGACTCAGTGAAAGCCGCGCACTGCCTGCGGTCAGGCCCGCTGGTGTGCCGCAGGGGGCGTGGGCGATTCAGCGGCTGTAGGGGGCAGTTCGGGGCGCGTTCGATGTCTGTCGGGCTGGGGCCCGCCGTACCGAGCCCCCTCATGCATTGGCTGGTGTGCTCGGGCAACGTCACGAGGCGTCGCCGGCGGGTGAGGGCGTCCGGGGGCGAGGAATGCTTCCTGGATCAGGATCCGTCCGGCGAGACCGTCCTGGGCCGCGCTGGTGGCGGGTGGTGGGGCCGGGCTCGAAGACCAGGAGGAAGAAGCGGGCGCCGGGCGAGCCCAGGGGCATGGCCGCGCACATGGTGACGTCGCCTTCCTGGGAGGGCGCGTGGCGTTCGCAGCAGCGGTCCGGTGGGTCCTGCGCGTCCGGCGGGCCGTACCAGGGGTAGCGCATGCGGCGTGTGTCGCCGTTCGGATGGACGTAGGCGACGTGGTTGGCCCGGTAGATGGGGCCGGACACCGGGTCTGCCGCGATCTCCTGGTCGAGTTGTTGGAGGTCGTCGTTGTCCGGATGCTGGGCGACGGCGTTGCGGAGTTGAGCGGTGAGCGGTACGGCCCAGTCGGATTCCCAGTGCACCAGGTGGTGTTCGCGGGCCTCTTCGTTGAGCAGCATGTAGCGCATGAGGTTGCCTTCCGGCAGCGCCGGCTCGGCGTCCGGGGCACGGGGGAACATCCTGATGAAGTCGTCGTTGTAGGCGACGACGTTCCAGG
Organism: Streptomyces sp. NPDC087300; assembly: GCF_044744425.1. NCBI lineage: Bacteria > Bacillati > Actinomycetota > Actinomycetes > Kitasatosporales > Streptomycetaceae > Streptomyces > Streptomyces sp. NPDC087300. Next base: position 24,676 of record NZ_JBIUYI010000027.1, on the reverse strand, counting down.
CGACATCGTTGACGTAGCAGGCCTGGCCCACGACGTGGCGGACGGCCACCTCCCAGGCGGCCGGGACCGAGGTTCCTGCCAGCGGGTCCTGCGCGTGGGGCGGCTCATAGCCGACGGCATAGACGTAGAGGGCTATGCGTTCGTGTTCCTCCAGCTGCAGAACGCGCGCGACGTCATCGAGGAACTCAACTGCGGGAGCGGCCTTTTCTCCTCGCTCGAAGTCCGCGTAGGTGCGTTCCGAGACGTAGAGGAGTTGGGCGACCTGGGCCTGGGACAGGCCTGGTGCACGGCGGCCGCGGCCGCGGCGCGGGGGCCAGCTCGGAAGGCCTGGCTGGCGGGCGGGGTCCAGTTGCTCCCTCTTCCACGTCAGGAGCTGGCGCAGCGCCACCTTATTGTCCATGTTCTACCCTTTCGCCACTGATCCCTTTCGCCGCGGACTCATATACCGGAAACGGAGTTTCCTGAAATTCGAGTACCGGAAACAACTGTTCCTGGTGGTGAGGGTGAGGCGGTGGACACAATGACGGTCCGGATCTGATCGCGTTGTGGGAGACGCACGGGTCTGATGGGTTGTCAACCGCGAGGGGGAGTTCGCGATGCATCGTGCTGCCGTGACGTCGCCGGAGCAGTCGGTCAGCGCCGTCGCGCGCACGCTCGCCGTACTGCGGGCGCTGCACCGGCTCGGGCCGGCGCCCCACCCGCTGGCCACCATCGCCGCCGAGGCGGAGCTGCCGTCGCCGACAACTCATCGTTACCTGCGGGCGCTGGTCGGCGAGGGCGCGGTGGAGCGGCAGGGCCCACACGGTCACTACGCCTTTGTAGAGAGACCGCATCTCGTGTCTGACTTCCCCCTAGGTATGGCCGGTCCGCCAACTGGCTTGAGTTCGACTACTGTTCGCACTGAACTGATCACCCTACAGTCACGGACCGGTCAGATCGCACTGGCGTACGCCGGCGTGCTGGTCGGCAGACCGATGAGAGTGTGCGCGGAGAAGGCCCTGGGGGCGCACGCGCAGCAGCTGTACACCGCTCCCTCCGCGTCGCTTCGGGCGCTGTGGAGCGCGCCGCTGGAGGCGGACGCGTCCGGCTGGGTCATCCTGGCCAGCCTGGGCGACACCGCCGCGGCGCGGCCGCCGTTCCACCGCATCCGCGAGGACGGCTACGCGCTGGGCCCCTCCCCCGTGCCGGACCGGGACATCATCGCGGCGCCGATCTGGCGGGGGTCAACGGTGGCGGGCGCCGTCAGTCTGCTGGCCGCGCGCCGCCAGGTACGCGGCGTCGCGGTCCGCGACCGATTCGTATCCGCCGTGATGGACACGGCCGGCGCCATCAGCCGGCAGATGACACGAGGGCAGGCCGCGGCCAGCTGACCCGCCTCGTGCACTCGCTCATGCAACTCCGTTTCTCGAGAAGGACTTTCCTGTGTCCCGTTCTGTTCTGATCACTGGCGGCAGCCGCGGCATCGGCCTCGCCACCGCGCGCGCCTTACAGGCGGCAGGCGACCGTGTCGCGGTGACCTACCGGACCGCCGAGCCTCCCTCCGATGTCCTCGCGATCCGCTGCGATGTCACCGACACGGCACAGGTCGATGCCGCGTTCAAGAAGGCTGAAGAGGCGCACGGACCCGTCGAGGTCCTGGTGTGCTGCGCGGGCATCACCAGGGATCAACTCCTCATCCGCATGGGCGAGGAGGACTTCACTTCCGTGCTCGACACCAACCTGACGGGGACCTTCCGTGCGGTCAAGCGGGCCAGCAAGGCCATGCTGCGCGCCAGGTCCGGCCGGGTCGTGCTGGTTTCCTCCGCCGTCGGTCTGCGGGGCGAGGCAGGCCAGGCCAACTACGCGGCTTCCAAGGCCGCTCTCATCGGTTTCGCCCGGTCCATGGCCCGCGAGCTGGGCTCGCGCAACATCACCTTCAATGTGGTCGCCCCCGGGCTCACGGACACCCAGATGGCCCACGACCTCTCCGAAGCGCAGCGCGAGCACCTCGTCAGCCAGATACCCCTGGGCCGGGTGGGGCTGCCGGAGGAGATCGCGGCGACCATCGCCTTCCTCGCCTCGCCGCAGGCCAGTTACATCACCGGCGCTCTCATCCCGGTCGACGGAGGCGTCGGTATGGGGCACTGACTGAGCCGACGCGTCGGCGCGCAAGTGTCGAGCTTGCGCGCCGCGCCGTTCTCCACCGTTCCCGAGTGTCGAGCTCAAGGAACGAAGTCCCGTCCTGAACCGGGAAATACCGCCTCGTCACAGGCGGCCTGCGTGTTCTGCACGAACCCGGCTCCGCTCAGTGCGGGGCCGCCGCACGCCCGGAAGGAGGCGTGCCTCCTCCATGATGCAGCATGCCCACGCCCTGGTCCACGGCTGTCCACCCGCCGTCCAGCCAGGCATCAGCCCTGTCTCCGCCCATCCCGGTGCCGTGCCCGCGCCGGCACCCCATGCGCGGCAGTGCGCACAGGAGGTGGCCACCACTGCCTCCCGGCGCCTGCGCCGCCACGACTTCCTGCGGGCCGTCGACTGGGCCATCTCCTGCGGGCAGTGGCCCCGCGCCAACCACACCACCCTCCGCATCGCACACGACCTCGCGCGCCGCATGAACGCCGAGGGCCATGTCGCCTACGGGCGGCTCTCCCTGGCCAAGCGGCTCAACGTCAGCCGGCGCACGGTCGACCGGCACGTCGCCCTGCTGCGACAGATCGGGCTGCTCGCCTGGGTCGTACACGGCTCGCGCAAGAACACCCGCCCTGGGCACTTACCGGGCTGGTCCGGCACCGCGACGATCTACGCGGCCACCGCGCCAGCCGCCTGGGACACCGCCATGGGACACCGGATCCGCGGCACCGGCTACGGCGCACGGCTGGTCGGCTTCACCCCGGCCGGGCGGCAGCGGGCCATCAACGACGCCCGCGACCGGACGCGCTCCCGGCGCGGACGGCCGTCGCTGCCGGCGGGCCGAAGCCCGCGGCACACCGCGGTGCGTGTCACCCCTTCCTGTGGACAGAACCCCCCACTGCCCACGGCCAAGGTAGTGAGAGGGAAAGGAAATACACCCCGGGAGCGGCAGAGCAGCGCAGCGACGTCAGCCGCCGTCGCCGTGGCCGCCTGGGTACGTCCCCGGGTGCCGTGGACCCAGACGGAGGGTCTGCGCAGACTCGCCTTCGCCTTGCGCCCCTTGATCGCGGCGGGCCTGTCACGCGAGGAGATCGCCGCCGAGCTCACCTCCTGGTGGCTGTCCTGGCGCCCCCGCAGCCCCGCGGCCTACCTGCTCGCGCGGTGGCGCACCGGCCTGCCAGAACACGCTCCGGGCCCCCAGACCGCCGCCGCTGAAAGCCCCGGCCGCGGACCCAACACGGCCTTCCTCGATGCCGTCGCCGGCCTGCGTGCCGAGCTGCCAGGAGCACGCGAGACCGCGGCCGGAGACGTGCCGCCACCCGCGTTCGCGATACGGGACCGCATCCAGGCCTCGCTGCGCGCGGCCGCGGCGGCCCGCCTGCACCGCGCCCCGGACACCTGTGCCTCCCTGGCCGACTGGGACGCGCTGTGCGACGAACGCGGGCGGCGGCTGTGGACCGGGCATGCCATGTGAACCACGGTTCCCGACCGGCCCCTGCTCTTTCCCGCAGGGGGCAGGGCAGGCGCCAGAACGCGCTGGCTAGGCTTGACGCACATGCCTTCGTCGCTCCGATGCCGGGTTGCGGGCGGCAGGCGACGCTAAGGGGTATTCAAGTGGGGGACGCGGAGGGGTGGCACGAGATGCACGAGGTCTGGCGTGGCGTCATCGAGGGAGTCGCCGGATCGATGGCCTACATCGCCGACAGACGTTGGAACCTCGTGGCGCACAACGCTGATTTCGCCGCGCTCTTCCCCCCGGGCAAGACACCGTCCAATGTCATGCGGTGGATGCTGCTGGACGAGCAGGCTCGCACCGTCACGCTGACGAACTGGTCCGACGCCTGGGCCCCAGTGGTCTGCCCGGCACTCAGAGAGGCCGTCGCGCAGTACCCGGACGATCCCGATCTCATCGAGCTGGCCACCGACGTCCGCCTCGACCCCGTCGTCGGCCCCATCTACGAGACGACCGGAAACACTCGCGCCTTGCACCCCGACGGCGTCGTACGTCCGATCCATCACGCCGTGAAGGGGCCGGGCTGGGTGGTGGTCTCGGCCGCCAACCCTCTCACCCAGATCGACGCGCGAGTCGTCTTCATGCAGTTCCGCCCGGGAGCCACCCGCCCGCATCTGCCCTTGCCCCTGAGTACGAAGGACAATCACTGGGATCCTCCGGGGCGGGCCTGAGAAGGCCTCCCGGTCGGCGGATGCACTCGCACCCGCCAGCCGGGGCCGCTGGACTGACGTTGCCGCACGCGGTGGGACGAACGTTCCACATCTTCTGATCGAACGCCCGGTCGACCCATGCGGGTCCGGCCGGAACCCCTTTCCACCGGAACCCCTTCCGAGAAGACAGGATTTCCTGATCCATGTCCCCCGCGCTGATCGCCAGACCGCACCTCGAACTCGGCCGCCACCCCATCGCGATGGAGGAGCTCACCGAGGACATCACCCGCCAGCACGCCGACCTCCCCCGGCTCACCACCTTCCTGCGCACGGCACAGGCCACCGGCGTGCGCACCCGGTACTTCACCCGCCCCCTGTACGCGCAGACCGTCGCGGGCGACGCGACCTTCGAGGACCGCAACCGTGCCGCCTACGGCGACGCGCTCGAGATGGCCGTGCGCGCCGTGCCCGGAGCGCTGGACAACGCCGGCCTCGCGCTGGAGGACATCGACTGCGTCATCACCAGTCACGCCACCTCCTGGACCGCTCCCAGCCTCGACACCGACCTCGTCCGGCTTCTCGGCCCGCAGGGGCTGCGGCCCGACATAGCCCGCATCCCCCTTGGCACGTACGCCTGCGCGGGCGGCGCCCAGGCACTGGCCCAGGCACACGAGCACATCGCCGCCCATCCCGGAGCACACGTCCTGGTCGTCGTCGCGGAGTGCCTGAGCGCCGCCACCTACAACCCTGTCGACACCAGCCTCGAAAGCATGATCTACAAGGTGCTGTTCGGCGACAGCGCCGTGGCGTGTGTCGTCTCCGGCCAGGACTCCGTCCACGGCGCGGGCCCACGCTTCCGCATCGACGACGCCTGGCAGTACGTCCTGCCCGACACCCGGACCGTCTTCGAGGGACGGCTGGACTCCTACGGCCTGCACTTCGACTCCACGCGGGAGGCCACCCGCACCATCGGCACCGTCGCCCCGGCCCTGCGCGAGTGGCTGGACCGCAAGGGAAGCCAGTTCGCGCCCGACTTCTGCGTGGTCCACGCCGGCGGCCCGGCCATCCTCCACCACGCCCAGAGCGCACTCCGCGTCGACAACGGCCCCGACGGGGAGCCCCGCACCGGACCACTGCGCCACTCCTGGGACAGCCTGGAGCAGAGCGGCAACCTCGGTGGCGCGTCCGTCCTGGACGTCCTGCGCCGCTCCTTCGACGACCCCGCCGCCGGAGACCAAGGCGTACTCCTCGGCTACGGACCCGGCATCACGGTCGCCGCCTGCAAACTCACCCGCACCTGATCCAGGGCGGGGCCGCTCACCCCTCAACCGCCGTTCGCGCAGGGCGAGGCGGCGCCCGTCGCGGATCTGCGGTCAGCTCGAATCCTGAGCCCTGTGCCCGATCCTGGGAAACCGTCGCGGCGCGTTTCCACGGCGTTCGACAGCGGGCCGTGAGGATCTGGACCGCAGACTGAGGCCGCGTTGAGGCCGCGCTTGGTCCCGGGCTGCCTGAACGCTCCTCGTGGGCATTCGAGAGTGCGCCGGGCTGCGATCACCATGACCGCCCACACGGATGCCCCCGCCCGCTCTCCCGGTAGCGCCGCCACCGGGTGCTGCTGGGCTGCCTGCCAACGCCATCTGCTGATCCTCACCGTCACGTCACGGTGAGGCGGCGGCCGGCACGCGGCCTGGGTGGCAGGCGCATTTGCTGAGGCGCCCGTCGCCGTTCTCCCGCATCCGTTGGCCAGGCGTAGTGGGCTCGATGCCGTCGTTGCACTCTCCGCACCACGTTGGCAACCAGGACCGCTGGCGGGGAAGGGGTACCCGGGGCGGCGGGCACTCCCGGTGGGTCTTGGCCCGCCCGAGATCGACATACCGGCGCGCGACCATGAAGGGCACAACTTTGTCTCTCAGCCACTCGACCGCGTCGCCGTCCTCGAACGCCTCGGCGGCCTCGCCGACCACGGCCTGGATGGTTCGGCGTCCTGGCCGGGTCCCGTGCTGCCGCATCCATAGCGCGGCGAAGTCTTCAGCGAGCACCGCAGCGTTCGCCACAGCGGGTCGGCCCGGCGCGGGCGGGAGCTCTCCCTCGTCCGTTTCAGCCTCAGCGGCGACGGGCGCCGACGGTGTCACGGCCGGCGAGGGAGAGAGATGAGGGTTCCCTGAGGGATAACTGAGGTTTAGTGGCTCATTCTGAGCCGACCTCGGGCTCATCTTGAGCCCGGGCTGGGCGCAATCTGAGCCCGGGCCGGGCTCAAGATGAGCCGTCAGCAGGTCAGGGCCTGGCTCATTTTGAGCCCTCAGCAGGCCAGCGGCCTTACCCCTCGGCGTCGCCTGGCGCCTTACCGGCAGCTCGGTCTCCTCGACCGGGGCGAAGGTGAGCTGCTCGATGATGTTGTCGTCGTAGGGCTGCTTCGGCCGGGCCATTGCCGCCAGCAGCTTCAGGTTCACCCGGGTCAGGTTTGTGATCGGCTCGCCGGTCCGCGGGTCGATCCGGCGCACCGAGGCGAGCACTCCCTTCTTGACCAGACTGGCCTTGGCTCGCTTGACGGTGGCCGCGGACGTACCGCAGTCATCGACCAGCCGCTTCTGCCCGGGCCAGCAATAGCCGTGATCGTCGGTGCGGTTGCAGTAGGCGAGTAGCAGAAGCTTCTCCGAACCGTCCAGACCCTCGGCGTCAAAGACCATGCCCATGTGCGCTGCCGTCACCGGGACACCTCTGCGGCGGACCATACGGGGACAGTCATCAAGGCCGCCGCGCGACAGACACTCGCCGAGTCCCCGGCCAGTCGCCGGCCTCTGCCGACCCGGCGTACCACGGGGCCCCGCAGGCCAGTGGCCCTCCAGGGAAGAGGTGTTGGCGCTCCCGTGCGGCGGAGGCCCGACGGGAGACGATCAGGAACTTGCGCATGCTCAGGAAGGGGACAGCCAAAGCCACGAATGTGACAGCGCGGGCGGAAGAGCCTCTGACCGCGAGGGCACGGCAGGCGGGGCTCTCCTGCTGCGGGGAGCGGTGGTTTGCGGGTGCGCTCTGCTCTCCCGCCTCCGCCCGGCCCACCCCGAAGTCACCGTCGCCTGGGCCGATTCCGCCTACGGCGGCGAACTCGTCCCCTGGTCGAAGTCGTAAGCCGGTCCGCCTGCGGCCACGGCCACACGCCCTCCGCCCCGCCCCGCCCCCACCGCCCTCGTCCGACCAGCTCCCCACCCCACGGTGACCGGTGTGAAGGACATGGCTGGCTGTCAGTGGTGCGCCCTACTCTTGGGGCAGACGAGGGAGAACCAAGCTACGGCGAAGCCAAGTTCTGGTCCTGCTCGGCGGCCGCTTTCGCAGCTCGCTCGATCTTCGCTCGGTGGGCGCCCCGCAAGGCTCCGTCGTACTGATCGGCGTATTCGGCTGTTGTCCCTGTCGATCCGTCGAGCTGTTCACGCAGGATGTCGGCGTGTCCGACGTGCCGGCTGGTCTCGGTGAGCGTGTGGACCAGGATGTTGAACAGCTTCACTGTGGGGCGTGGCCACCAGGGCACGTAGCCCGGGGAGTCGAGTGCGAGGGCGGTGATCGTCGCGTCTGAATGCTCCCCTACACGACGGTAACGGTCGGTGATCTCCTCGCGCGTCTCGTGCTCGGTCGCCCACAGGTCGGCGCCGCGCTCGGCGGTGTCGTCCCACCGGGGCAGAAGCTCGGGGAACGGTCGGCCGAAGACCTCGCCAAGGTACCTGGACTCCCACAGTGACAGGTGCTTGACCAGGCCAAGAAGGTTGGGGTTGGCTACATCAGTGAGTAGGGGAGGCGTTTGTTGCTTGGTGCGGGAGGCGGCTTCGTACCGGGTGGGGTGATATTCCCTGGTTTTGAAGGCACTTGGGACCTTGCGGTGGGACGATCGGTGTGCTTCTCCCTTTGGGGGCTGGATGCGCATATCGGCGAGCAAGGTCGAGTTGTACGCGGCGATGCGCCGTGACCACCGTGCGGGCCTCTCGATGCGCGCTCTGGAGCGCAAGTACGGGGTGACGTGGCGGACCATCCGGCGGGCGTTGGACTCGAACTGGCCGGAACCCCGGAAGGAGCAGGGTCCACGGCCGAGCCGCCTTGACCCGTACAAGCCGTTGATCGACACGATGCTGCGGGCGGACCTGGATGCGCCGCCGAAGCAGAAGCACACGGTCAAGAGGATCTTCGACCGGCTGCTGGACGAGCACGCGGCGGACGGCATCTCCTACCAGATGGTCCGCGCCTACGTGGCGGTGCGCCGCAAGGATGTCCGCTGGGAAGCCGGCCGCGGACCGGAGGAGATGTTCATCCCGCAGACCCACATGCCCGGCGACGAGGCGGAAGTCGACTTCGGTGACGTCCACGTCGTGCTGGCAGGCGTGCCGACCCGCTGCTACCTGTTCTCGCTGCGCCTGTCGTACTCGGGCAAGGCGGTGCACCGGGTGTCGGCCTCCTGCGGCCAGGAGGCGTTCTTCGAAGGGCACGTCCATGCGTTCTCCGTGCTGGGCGGGGTGCCCGGGGCAAGATCCGCTATGACAACCTGAAGGCAGAGGTGAAGCAGGTGCTGGGGTTCTCCCGGCAGCGCACGGAGCCGGAGCGGTGGATTGCCTTCCGTTCGCACTGGGGCATCGAGAGTTTCTACTGCCGTCCGGGCATCGAGGGCGCCCACGAGAAAGGCGGGGTGGAGGGCCAGATCGGCTACTTCCGCCGCAATCACTTCGTGCCGGTTCCCGAGGTGGCCACGCTCGCCGAGCTGAACGAGATGGTCGACCAGTGGGACCTTCAGGACGAGGCCCGGCGCATCCGGTCGCGGACCAAGACCGTCGGCGAGTACTTCGCGATGGAGCAACAGCGGCTCAAGCCGCTGCCCATCGAGCCGTTCGAGACGGGCCGCTGGTTCACTCCGCGGGTCGACCGCTACGGGCTCATGTTGACTGAACTAAGGCAGCTGTTTTCGCAGTTCACAGGACATGTCGTGGCTCGTTGCTCTACGGTCGCTGCCCGTGACGACAGACGAGGTGTCGCAGCGGGATCTCGCGTCCCTGGCGGTTCCGCTGGTGGGCTCGCTCGCAGCGACCGGCGATCCGTGGGAGCCGTATCGCCTGCTTGACTGCGACGAGGTTCCAGTCGAGGCGGTGAGCGCGTACTTCCGTGATCTGCAAGCGGCCGGCCGCAGCGCGGCAACAGTTCGCTCCTACGGGATGGACCTACTGCGGTGGTTCCGGTTCCTGTGGGCGATTGGCATCTCGTGGGACCGCGCGACGCGCGTGGAGGCACGGGACTTCTGCAGATGGCTGCTGATCGCTGGCAAACCGGTCCGCCCGCATTGGCGCCACGGCGAGGACGCTGCGGTGATGAAGCCGTCCGGGGTTCCGTTCGCGGCCTCGGTGCGAGCACATAACGAGACAGTGCTGCGCTGCTTCTACGACTTCCACCTCGGGATCGGCAGCGGCCCGATCCTGATCAACCCGTTCCCCCTCGACCGATCCCGCCGCGGAAGCCGGCCGAATGCGCATCACAATCCGATGGAGCCGTTCCGGAAGGAGCGGACCGGGCTCTATCGGCCACGGGTGCCAAAACGTGTTCCCCGGTCTATCCCGGACGAGGAGTTCAACGAGATCTTCGCGCGGCTGCCATCTCACCGGGACCGGGCGCTGGTCGCGTTCTACGTGTCCACCGGCGCCAGGGCCTCGGAGCTGCTGTCGACGACGCAGGGCGGCGTTGATCCGGGTCGGCAGCTGGTCTCGGTGGTCCGCAAGGGCACGGGTGAGGTCGCCGGGCTCCCGGCGTCCACGGACGCATTCGTGTGGTTGCGGCTCTACCAGGTCGAGATGGAGGGTCTGATCCCGAAGAGGCGCAGGCTTCCCCTGTGGTGGACGTTGCGGCGGCCGATGCGTCCGCTGACCTACCACGCCGCGCACCGGATGTTCGAGCGGGTGAACGCCGCGGCTGGCACCTCGGCCACACTGCACGCTCTGCGGCACACCGCGGCCTACCGGATGGCGGAGGATCCGATGCTTCCGTTGACTGACGTGCAGCTGGTCCTCGGCCATGCGCTGCTGACCACGACGCAGATCTACCTGACGCCCCGGAAAGAGGACGTGATCAGGAGGGTGCTGGCCCACCATGCCGAGCAGACGCGGCAGGCTGCGGCGCGGCAAGAGCCGACGCCGGCTCCCGGCTACGACCAGCGGACGCTGGACGTGCTCTTTGCCAGGGAGGCCCGGTGAGCACGGCGACCAGGACCGTCAACGTGTCGACCTCGGCGGGAGCGATCGGTGACCGCTACCCGGCTCGGCCGGTGCCTGATGACTGGCCGGCAACAAAGCAGCCGACTGAGCAGGTGCTGGAGCTGTGGGCGGCGGCGTCTCCCCGCACGGAGACGCCGCGCAGCCACAAATTCCGCCGCCGCGGGCTCATGCTGCTGCTGGAGTGGCTGCAAGAGCAGCCCGGAGACAACTGGCAGCAGCGATGGCTGGCCAGCGGCGCGGACGCAGCCGGCGAGCGTTGGGCTGACGGACCGGCCTGCTGGCTGCAGCGGCAGAGCAAATACTCGCGGACACGGCTGGAGACCATGACCAGCGCGCTGATCATCTTGGTCGGGGCCGACGTGATACGCCCCTCGCTGGCCTGGCTCTTCACCGGCGGAAAGAAGCGCAAGGTCGCCCGGAACATGATCTGGTCCCGCGACGCCGCCGGTTTCGACCGCGTCAATCGGTTCTGCCGCCAGGACCCCGGGATCACCGACGGCGCGCGTGAGCACATCGTGTTCCGCCTCGCAGTGATCATCGCGGCCAAAGGCGGGACGATGGCCGATATCACCGTCGGCGACCTGCTGGAGTCTCTGGACGTCGAGTACTCCCTGCGCGGGGAACGGCGCCTGGGCTCAGCCGCGTTCCGGGTCCTGCGAGAGCTAGGGGTCTTCGGTCCCGGCGTCCCGACGCTGCGGGAGATCACGAGCAACGGCCAGCTGGCCATCGAGGAACTCGTCGACCGCTACCCGATCGTTTGCCACCCGATCCGCGACCTGCTGGTGGACTACCTCAAGGAGCGGCAGCCCGCCCTCGACTACTCCACGCTACGCGGCGAGGTCTATCACCTGGCCAAAAGCTTCTGGGCGGATCTGGAGCAGCACCACCCTGGCATCGCGTCGCTGCGCCTGGACCAGGCTGCGGCGACGGCCTGGAAGCAGCGCCTGCAGACCAGAACCAAGAAGATCACCGCCGGGGACGGGCGTCGGATCGAGGTGACGGTCGAACGCCTCAACTACCACGACACTCTGGCAACGGTCCGTGCCTTCTACCTGGATCTTGCGCAGTGGGCGCTGGAGGACCCCGCCCGCTGGGGACCGTGGGTTGCGCCCAGCCCAGTGAGTCAGCACGACCTCGACCGGCGCAAGGCCACCCGACGCCGGAAAGCCCGGATGGATGCCCGGACCCGCGAGCGGCTGCCGATCCTGCCAGCCCTCGTGCGCTCCACCTACCAACACCGTACAGAAGCCGAGATGCTCCTGACCGCCGGCCGCCAGGCCCAACCCGGCCAGGAGTTCACCGCAGTCGGCCAGACGCTGATTCGCACACATCGCCCCCACGCCACACCGGACAACATCTGGGCCACTGATCCGGTCACAGGCCGACAGCGGCTCCTCAACCGCGAGGAGAACCACGCCTTCTGGGCCTGGGCGATCATCGAAGTGCTGCGGCTGACCGGAATCCGCATCGAGGAGATGCTGGAGCTCAGCCACCACAGCCTGGTTCAATACCGGCTACCCACCACCGGCGAGATCGTGCCGCTGCTGCAGATCGCCCCGTCCAAGACCGACGTCGAACGACTCCTGGTCGTCGGCCCGGAACTGGCCGATGTGCTGTCGACGATCATCTGCCGGATCCGCGGCGCCGACGGCGCAGTGCCGCTGATCCGCGCGCGCGACTACCACGAGCTGGTCTGGATGGACCCGGCCCCGTTGCTGTTCCAGCACCGTGTCGGCGCCGAACCGCACCGGATCGGCCGCGAACGCATCTCCACTTTGCTCGACCAAGCCCTGACCCGGACCGGGCTCGTCGACGCCGACGGCACACCACTGCACTGCACGCCGCACGACTTCCGAAGGATCTTCATCACCGACGCGATCATGAACGGGCTGCCACCGCATATCGCCCAGGTCATCGCCGGCCACCAGGACATCAGCGTCACCATCGGCTACAAGGCCGTCTATCCGGAGGAGACCATCAAGTCCCACCTGGCGTTCCTGGCCCGCCGCCGGGCGCTGCGGCCCAGCGAGGAATACCGCACCCCGACCGACGCTGAATGGGAGGAGTTCCTCGGCCACTTCGAACGGCGCAAGGTCGCCACCGGCCTCTGCGGACGGGTCTTCTCAACTCCTTGCATTCATGAGAACGCCTGCCTGCGATGCTCGATGCATTGGCCCGACCCGGCTCAACGGGCTCGGATCGTCGACATCCGGGACAACATCATCGCCCGCATCGCGGAGGCCGAGCGAGAGGGCTGGCTCGGCGAGGTTGAAGGGCTGCAGACCACCCTCGCGGGAGCGAACGACAAGCTCTCCCAGATCGACCGGCGGGCTCCGCGAACTGTTGACCTCCCCATGCCGACCCCCCACAACCAACCCCTGAAGTCGGATGTCAGGGGCAGGTGAGAGGGTGCGGCAATGAACATCGACGAATTCTGGACCGTCATCGAAACGGCACGCACCGACGCCGCTTCGGCCTCCGGAAACCCGAGCCAAGCGTTCGCATCGGCCCTGGTCGAGCGGCTTGCGGCGACCTCGAAGCAGACGATCCTTGAATACCAGCAGTGCTTCGATCAGTTGCACGGGGCGATCTACCGCTGGGACATATGGGCTGCTGGCTATCTGATCGGTGGAGGCTGCTCCGACGACGCCTTCATGGACTTCCGCGCCGGACTGATCGCGCAGGGCCGACAGTGGTACGACCGGGCCGCCACCGCACCCGATGTTCTCGCCCAGCATCCAGACGTCATCGCTGCGGCGGTCGAAGGCAGCGACGAGGCGCTGTTCAACGAAACCGTCAACTACGCGGCCTCCTACGCCTACGAGCGCATCAACGGTGACGAGGACGACTGCACCTTCTACGACGACTACGACCAGTTCTGCGGATCCCGCACCGACCAGGCGCCGGTCGATATGGGCGAGAGCTTCGATTTCGACGACGCCTCGGAAATGCAGGCCCGTATCCCCGGACTGGCCCGCCTCTTCCTTGAGCACAGCGAGGCCTGAGCTCACCGGACCCCTTCGCCGCCAAGTTCAGAGAACAGATCACCGTGCGCAGCAACCGGTACTCGGTGCCGGTGCGGCTGATCGGCAGAACGCTGCGGGTGCTGGCGCACGCTTCTGAACTGGTGGTCTTCGACGACGGCCGGGAGGTGGCCCGCCATGAGCGTCTGAGCACGCAGGACGGCTCACGGCTGGTCCTCGATCACTACTTGGAGGCGCTGATCCGCAAGCCGGGAGCTTTTCCCGGCTCGACTGCTCTGGAACAGGCTCGCTCCGCGGGCCGGTTCACCCCTGTTCACGACGCCTGGTGGGATGCGGCCCGCGCCGCCCACGGCGACAAGGACGGCACCAAGGCCCTGATCGAGGTGCTGCTGCTGGCCCGGCATATGAACCATGAGTGCCTGGTCGCCGGGCTCGCGGTGGCCCTGCGGGCCGGGGCACTGACCGCGGACGCGGTCGCGCTGGAGGCCCGCAAGATCGCCGACAGCGACGGAACCGACCCGTCGGCGCCCGCGCCTTCGCCGAAGCCGGTGCCGGCCGGGCGGGGGCGAGCCACAGTCACCTTCCTCGACGAATGGCGGCTGTCTCATCTACCGCCCGACACCCGGCCGCTGCCGTCGGTGGCCGTCTATGACCAGCTGCTGCGAAAGCGCCGCGGCGGGAGCACTCCGAGCGAGGGAGAAGCGACATGAGCACCCAGCGCGACCGCGGACTGACCGAGGAAGCCGCGACCACTGCCATCGACCAGGCATGCAGGATGCTGCGGCTGCCCACTATCCGCGGGCAGTTCCCTGACCTGGCCGAGGCCGCGTCCCGTGAGCAGATGTCCTACCGCGCCTTCCTCGCGGAACTCCTGCTGGCCGAGTGCGACGACCGGGCCCGCAGGCGCTCGGAGCGGCGGATCAAGGCCGCCGGGTTCCCCCGCGAGAAGTCGTTGCGGGCCTTCGACTACAGCGCGAACCCGAACATTGACGTCGCGACCATCAACACCCTCGCCACCTGCGAGTGGGTGCGCAAAAGCCATCCGCTCTGTCTGATCGGCGACTCGGGCACCGGCAAGTCCCACCTGCTGATCGCGTTGGGCACCGAGGCCGCGATGAAGGGCTACCGGGTGAAGTACGTCCTGGCGACCAAGCTGGTCAACGAGCTGGTCGAGGCCGCCGACGAGAAGCTGCTGGCGAAGACCATCGCCCGTTACGGACGTGTGGACCTTCTCTGTATTGATGAACTCGGCTATATGGAGCTGGACCGGCGCGGCGCCGAACTCCTCTTCCAGGTCCTGACGGAACGGGAGGAGAAGAACTCGGTGGCGATCGCCTCGAACGAGTCGTTCGGCAAAGCGCACATGTTCCGGCGAACCCGTGCCAGGTGCTGCCGAAAATTCACGGGTTCACGCGGAGGGCGAGAAGGCTATGGTTACCGCGTCGGGGATCAGCGCGATGAGCTGTTGAGACCAGCAGTCTGATTGCTGGGTGGCGACCTCGGCTCCGCAGGCGTCGCAGACGAGGTTGGGGCCGTCCAGGCCGTCGAGTCCACAGCATCCGTTGAGGCGCCCACGGTCAGGGTGCCTGGCCACTCCCGAGATGTCGTCGGGGTTGAGGACGAACACGCCGGTGTGAGGGCTGACCGCATACGACCCGCGCGGCATCAGCGGTGGCAGGAACCTGTGTCCCGGCGCTTCCTCCGTCATCGGAGGCGGCATCGGCACATCCTGAAGGTCGAGGCTAATTCGCTGCTGACAGGCACTGCAGGTGAAGACAGTCATGGCCGCAATTCTGCGTGAGGCTCCGGTGCTGTCTCTCATCATTTTCGGCCCAGCTCCGAGACAGGAAGTCGACCCTCGTCGATGTGGTCGGCGAGGTAGATGAGGCTGGCTTGGGGGTCCATGCCGAAGGCCGCAGCGACGAGCTTCGGGTCCAGGGTGTTGACGAGCTCGACGAGCCGGGTGCCGCGGATCATCCGGGGCGGATAGCCGCAGTCGTCAAGGACGTGGGATAGGTAGGCCGTTGAAGCAGCCGCCCGGCCGACCTTCGTGCCCTTGGTGACCATGACGTGGGGGTTCTGCGTCGGCCAACCGGCCCGGTGGGCGAGGCATCGTTGCAGGACTGTCCAGGATGCGGGGTCGAGCGGGACCGGGTGCGGCCGTTTGCCGAGCCGGACCGTTCGCGCGGCTGCGTCGATGTCGCTGACCTGCAGCATGCGGACCTCTGCGCTGGAGGCGCCGTGCAGCAGGGCGAGTATCCCGAGCAGGGCTTCGTGGGGATGAACTTCGTCGTCGCAGGTCCACCGGCGGAGCAGGTCACGCTGCTGGTCGAGGGTGAGGGTCCGGCCTCGGTATCCGTTGCTCTCCTTCGCGGTCAGTCCGCGGGTCGGATCGACGAGGACCAGGTGCTGCGAGCGGGCGAAGCCGAAGAACTGCCGCAGCACGGTCAGTCGGCGCTTGCGGCCGTTGGGCAGGGTGCCCAGGAATGCCTCGACATCATGGACGTCGACCAGAGCCCAGTCGCTCTTGCCGCGCTGATCTGCAAGGAAGACTGCCAGGTCGCGCATGGTGGCGAGGGCGGCCTCCAGGGTGAGGTTGCTGCGGGGGCGGGTGCCGGCTCGGCGGGCCCGGTCCTGGGCCCGCATCCGGGAGGTGTCGAAAGCGGCGACAGCCGGGCGGAGGGGTTCGGGGACGGCGTCGACGCGGCGCTTGCGCCGTCCGGCGGCGAGCCGCTCGGCCTGGTCGGTGGGCAGGGCCAGGCCTTGGATGGTGAAGAAGTCCTCCAAGGTGCGGGCGAAGGTGCCCATGGACCGCCCGGGCCGGCGGGACCTCTCCAGCAGGGCCTGGGGCGAGTTGGAGTGGTCGTCCTGCAGGAGTCGGCCGAGCTCGGTGATGAAGCTGCAGGCTCGGGCGACACAGTGGCGGGCAGCGACGTGGGCGACGAACTCGTCCAGCCAACGCGGTGGGTCGGCGAGGCGGTCGCGCAGGTTCTCGCCGCGGATGAACGGCCGTCCGGGGTGTCGTTGCCAGCACGGTGAGCACAGTCCCAGCCCGGCATGGCGACGCAGTTCGCCGCACTCGCGGCAGGCCCGGGGAGGCCCTTTCTGCTGCCGGGGCCTGGAGCACGTTCCGCACCAGCCGGTCGCCTCGCGCAGGAACCCGGGGTTGCCGCAGCGCGGGCAGGGCGTCTTCGCGGCTTCGGCTTCCTCTTTGCGGCGGCAGGCCCGGCACAGACGGTTGCCGGCGACGCGGACCGGGTGGCCGCACTGTTCGCAGACGCGTGAGCAGATGACGCACCGGCCGGTGTCCGCTTGCAGGACTCGGTCCTTGCCGCAGGCCGGGCAGGTCTGCTTCGCGGCCTGTTCCTTCAGCGACCGCCAGCACCGGCAGCAGTGCTGGCGGTCGAGATAGCCGACCGGGGCACCGCAGGTGACGCAGTCCCGTTGCTTCTTGCCCATCGTGAAGTCCGCAGGTCACAGCGGTGGCATCGACCGGCCCCGGGCAGATGCCGCGGCCTTGGGCTGGGATGCTGCCAGGCGAGGCGGGGTCACTGGCCGTTCGATCGGGGTGGTGTCGACTTCGATGAGGTCGTTCGGGGTGCACTCCAGCGCGGTGCACAACGCGGCGAGCGTCGACATCTTCACCTGCGAGGGCTCCTTGGTGAACAGCGCGGACACCGACGCCGAGGACAGTTCCAGGCCGGCCTTGTCGGCCAGCAGCCGCCGCAGCTCGGTCCCGGTCCAGACCTCGCGCTGGGCCGCGGCCATCCGCAGCCGCCAGCGGATCTTCATGCGGTGGTGTCCTTCCCGGTCAGCTCGGCCAGGGTCGCGGCGACCGCCCGCTGATAGGCGTCCTCGATGAACGTCGCGGAGGGCCGGACATAGCGCATGGTCGAGCTGACCGTCCAGTGACCGAGCATCTGCTGGATGGCCACCAGGTCGACGCCGCGCTCGTAGTTGTGGGTCGCGCAGGCCCGCCGCAGGGCATGCGGGCTGAACCGCTCGGCTGGCGGCCGACCTTCGAGGTCCATGAGATAGCGCAGCCGGTTGCGGATCGTCCCGCGGTGCAGTGGGCCACCAGACTCGTCCGCGAACAGCACGGGCGAGTCGGGGAACTTGCCTCGGACGTCCTCCAGGAACCATCGCAGCACCAGGTCCAGGCCGTCGAGCATCGGCACCCAGCGGGGCCGAGGCCCGGAGGTGTGGGCGCCCTTGCCGAAGCGGACGTGGAGTTTGCCAAACGGGCCGCGGGTGAAGTGCAGGTCCGGCTTCTCCAGCAGCGAGGCCTCCTCGGAGCGGAGCCCGGCGTGATACAGCGTCCGGAACAGTGCGTAGTCACGGGCGGCAGGGCCGTACTTCCTCGCGGTCGCGATCCTCTGCTTCATGAAGTCGAAGAACTCGACCACCCGCTCCGGGGTCGGTGGCGGCAGCAGGGCCGGGGAGTCGTCACCGACATGCCTGGACGCGTTGAACTCATCGACTGGGCAGACCAGTCGGACCCCGAACGCGGCCTCGATCTCTGCGGCCTTGCGCGCTTGGAGGAACCGGTGGAACCCCTTGAAGATCTGCACATACTCGCGGCGCGTCGACGTTGCCCGGCCCTTGACTGCGAGATCGCCGACGACGCGGTCGATGTCCTCGGGTGTCACGTCCCACGCCGGCCGCCCCAGGGCGGCGAGCGTCCTCTCCAACAGGCCAATGTCGTTCTCGACGGTCACCGGGCTGAACCCGCGGGCCCGCCAGGAGGCGACGAACGCGTCCACGCACGCCGCCTGGAAGAGCCAAGGGTCCGTGACCAGCGGCCCCTGCGGGACGCCACCGCCCGCGATGACCTGCAACCTCGCCTCGGCCACCGGCACACCTTCCTCGCGCCTGAACTCTCAAGGCAGCACCTGGAAAACCTGAGCACCACCACGAGAACCAACGAGGACCGCAGGAGGAGGAAACGGCCAGGTGGCAGCGGCAACTCCCGCGAGGGAACAAGTGCCAGCCCCAGATGGGTGGACGAAAACGTTCACCGACCCACGGCTCTGCGCGGCCATCGTGGACCGGCTCACCTTCGGCGGCAACATCATCGAGACCGGCACCGACTCCTATCGCCTTGCCCAGACCAAGGCCCAGGCTGCCCGAGCAGATGCCCGCTGACCTGTGTTCCTGCCCATATTCCCTGGTGGCAGGCGCTCCGGGGTCCGTATCTTTGGTCCATGGTGGATGGGGAAGAACCAAAGCTCTTCGTGAACCGGTGGGGCGACACAGCGAATCCGGGCCCGCAAAGCCCGCTGTCGTCCCGGGACACCTGCTCGTGCTTCGACCAATACCGCGTGCATCCACGTGCCCGGGTGGGTTTCCACACCGAACTCCAGGACACCACCGCTGAAGGCTGGCAGCACCTACTCGCGCTGATCGACGAGGCTGCCGCTGACGGCCGGGAAGAATTCCGTCCTCTGCTCGAACTCAGCCCACAGGAACGGCGACAGATCATCACGCTGCCCCCCTCCATCGCCCGGTTGACGGCGGTCAGGCACTTCATGCTCTACGGCAGCAACCTGGTCCGTATCCCGCCCGAGATCGGTGCCATGGCCAGCCTGGAGGAGTTCAGCCCCTACACCTCGCACCGCCTGCACTGGTTCCCCTACGAAATCACCCGCTGCACACGACTCGCCCGGAGCACCGTCAGCACCCGTTCACTGTTCGGCAACTACAAGCTCCGAGCGCCCTTCCCACGCCTCCAGCCGCCTCAGCACGCAGTCGCAGAACTCAACCTGACCGACCTGGCCCCCCGCCGCTGGGGAACAACAGCCATACGCACGTGCAGCGTCTGCAACCAGCCGATAGACCGCGAGCTCCACCAAGCCTGGATCTCCTCACAGGTGGCGACCGACGTCCTTCCCCTGCTGGTCAACGCCTGCTCAGCAGCCTGCCTGACGGCCCTTCCCCACGGAGCCGAGGACCACATTCCCACCCCGCACCAAGGCGGCCGCGTCGAACAGCCCACGGCTGACTGGGACTAGCAGGCAGAGCACAAACCGCCCCGCACGCCCGTGCGACTTTAAAACTCACCGACTTTGATCACTCAACCAGCACATGAGTGCCTCCGGCAGTCGGCGATAAACGCCTCCCGAAGTCGCAAACGTAGCCAGTTGGTGCCTGTTGAGGTCAGCGGGCGACGTATGTCGTACTCACCAAGCCCGTCGAGCTTCCAGAGCATCGCCTCGCGCATCACTCGCAGATCGTTGTGCAGGTAGTCCTTCGCGAAGCCATCAATCATGAGGCATGAGCCTGTCATGTGCCGTTGACCGGCTCAACCCGCGACCAGCGCCCCGGCGGCGAAGCCGCACCACAGGACGCTCAGAGCACGTCTCTGTGCGTCCCGAACTCGGACAGGTCACCCCGCTCACCCTGACCGCGCTAGCCTCACACCAGCGTGTTCTTCGGTGGATAGGGGCAGGGATGGGGCGTTCTACACGCCACTACGCGCAGCTCCAGCGAGTCGCTGACGCTCAGGGCGACACCGACGGATGGGCCACCGTCGCCCCCGGGATCGACGAGCGCAGCGTGTCGCCCCTGACCGAACTCGGACTCGCCGAGGCCGCGTCACCGGACGCTCAAGCCGCGCTCTCGGTGCGGTCCGGGCGACCGGTCCTGTGGGCGGTACGGCTGACCGATGACGGCTGGGACGCCCTGCTGTACGCGCGGACCCAGCCAGCGCCGGCGCCGCCCGTCGAACCCTTGGCGCCCGGCCATCAGGAAGTCGCCCTGCGTCGCTCGGAGATGGACGCGGTGCGCCGCTACATCGGCCTGGATGGACAACTGCGAACGCCCCCGGCGCCCGGCCTGGAATCAGCGGTCAAGGCCGCGCGCTTCGACATGGAATCCAACCGGTGGCTCGTGCACGTCACCGACTCGCAGGCACAGTCGCTGGCCCGCGGCCTCTTCCTGGAGCGGATCAGCGGGTCCGCGGCAGCCGCCAACCGAATCGCCCGCGAATTCGGAGTGATCTATCCACCGCGGCAGCTCCGGTTCACGCCGGCGTCGACACGCGGCGAGGCGGACGCCACCTAGGGCCTGTTCGGGGTTCGGATCATGTGGTTGAGGTGAGGTGCGTCAGCCACATGAGCGCACCTTTGAGGTGCAGGCCTGCCTCGTAGCTTGCGGGGGATTTGTCATAGCGGGTGGCGAGTCCGCGCCATGTCTTGATCTTCTGGAAGCAGCGTTCCACCGTGTTGCGCTGCCGGTAGCGGTGCGCGTCGAAGGTGATGGGGCGGCCGCCGTCCGAGCCTTTGTTGCGCCGGTTGGCGGCCTGGTCATTCTTCTCCGGGATGACTGCGGCGATCCCGCGTCTGCGCAGGTAGGCGCGGTTGGCCTTGGACGAGTAGGCCTTGTCGGCGGCCACCGCCGCGGGCCTGGCGCGCGGGCGGCCCTTGGGACCTGCGACGCGGACGCGGTCGAGTACCGCCTGGAACCGCGGGCAGTCCGCCTCCTGGCCCGCGGTCAGCACAAACACCAGCGGCAGTCCCGCCGCGTCGACCACAGCATGGACCTTGCTGCTCAGTCCACCTCGAGACCTGCCGAGCCCGGCCGCTTTCGCCCGTGCCCGGCGACGGCGCCGTGCCGCGGACCGCTCCCGGTCCTGCTGCCCGCCGCCCGCGCCGGCCTCCGGCGGCGGTGCATCACCCGCAGGACCGGTCCCTGCTCCGGCAGAGGAACCCCCTTTCCCTCGGTCAGGGCCTGTTCGAGAGCGTCCAGGGTCTCCCCCGCGACCGCCAGGCCCGCCGACTCCTGATGGGCCCGCACGATCATCGAATCCACACCGACCAGCTCCAGGTCGACCCGCCCCCGCGCCGCCGCCTCAGCGATCAGGCCGTTCATCAGCGCCTGGAAAACCCCGGCCTTCGACCAGGCGTTGAACCGCGAGTACACCGTCGACCAGGACCCATAGCGCTCCGGAACATCACGCCAGCCGCTGCCGGTGCGAAACCTCCACAGCACCCCGTTGAACTGGTCCCGCACCCGCCGGGGCAGCGGACCCGTCGCCGCCACCGGCAGACGCTCCTCGATCAACTCCCACTCAGCATCCGTCACATCAAAACGAGCCACACGCGACTTCTACCAGTCCGCACCAACACACCACCGGGCATCAGCAAGATCCGAACCCAGAACAGGCCCTAGTAGGACTTTGTTAGGTGGTTGGTCAGGTTCGGGGGCTGGTAGTTCGCTGGGGGTATGACTCCGGAGGAGCTTGCCGGGTGCCGTGACCGGCTGGAGGACTTTGTGGTGGAGGTGTTCGCGCCGCTGGTGCGGTCGGACCAGCGGGCCAAGGGCGGGTTGTATCTGCGGGGCCTGCTGCTGGACGGGCGGCGCAAGTCGATGCAGCCGATGGCCCGCCGGCTCGGCGTGGATCACCAGCGGCTGCAGCAGTTCGTCACGTCGTCGACCTGGCCCACCGCCGTAGTTGGGCAGCGGCTGGCCCGGAGGGCGGTGGCAGTGGTCCGGCCACAGGTGTGGGTGGTGGACGACACCGGCTTTCCCAAGGACGGTGACCTGCCGCCCGCGGTGACTGCGCAGTACTGCCCGCCGCTGGGCAAGACCGCCAACTGCCAGGTGGCGGTGAGCATGCACGCGGCCACCGACACCGCGTCCTGCCCGCTGGCCTGGCGGCTGTTTATGCCCGCCTGCTGGGACGGACCCACGGCTGCCGGGCGGCGTCGGCACTGCCGCATCCCACCCGATACGCATCACCGGCCCAAGTGGCAGCTGGCATTGGCAATGCTCGACGAGCTGGCCGGGTTCGGTCTGCGGCCCGCGGTGGTGGCCGCCGACGCCGCCTACGGCAACAACGCCGCCTTCCGGACCGCGCTGGAAGAGCGGCAGCTGGCCTATGTGCTGCAGGTCAAGGGAGAGTTGACGGCATACGCGGCAGACATTGATCCGGTCACCTTGGACTATGGCGGGCTGGGCCCACGCCCGCTGCCGCGCTACCGGACCCGGCCGATCAGCCTGCGTGAGCACGTACTGGCAGCCGGCCGAGAGCGGGCCGTCACCATCACCTGGCGGCGGGGCTCGAAGGGCCGGTTGCGGGCCCGGTTCGTGTTCCTGCGCGTCCGTCCGGCCGGACGTCGTCCCAAACCCGCCGCCGACGGCACCATCGGCTTGCGCTGGCTGATCGCCCAATGGCCCAAGGATGCCGACGAGCCGGTCAAGTACTGGCTCTCCAACCTGCCCGCCGACCTCCCGCCTCCGGTCCTGGTCCGGCTGGCCAAGACCCGCTGGCGCATCGAGCACGACTACCGCGAGTTGAAGACCGCCCTCGGACTCGACCACTTCGAGGGCCGGTCTTGGGACGGCTGGCACCGCCACGTCACCCTCGTGACAGCGGCCCACCTGTTCCTGACCGAACAACGCACCGACCCAAAAGCCCCTGCCGGGGCCTGACCCTCTACCAGGCCCTCGACCAACTCCAACACCTGCTAGCCACCTGGTCAGGACACTGCCCGACCTGCCACCAACCCGCACCCTGGCAGCCCTACGACACCACCTAACAAAGTCCTACTAGGTCGTGTCCGCAAAGTCAGGGGAGCCAGAGTTGTAGGCGGGCGAGGGTGACCATGGCTTGGTAGTGGCGGGCGCGTTTGTCGTAGCGGGTGGCGAGGGCTTTGTGGTGCTTGAGTTTGTTGAAGCAGCGTTCGACGACGTTGCGGCGCCGGTAGGCGGCGCGGTCGAGGTGACAAGTTTGCTCGCCGCGCCGGATACGGCCGTTGATCTGGTCGATCCGTTCCGGGATGGCCGCCTTGATGCCGCGCTTGCGCAGGTAGGTGCGGATCTTGATGGACGAGTAGCCCTTGTCCGCGGCCACTCGCTCCGGTCTGGTCCGTGGACGGCCCGGCCCGCATCGCGCGATCCGGATGCGGGCCATCACTGCCTCGAACTGGGTGCAGTCGTTGACGTTCCCGGCCGTGAGAGTGAAGGCCAGGGGCCGGCCGTGTCCGTCGCAGGCCAGGTGGATCTTTGTGGTCAGTCCGCCGCGGGAGCGGCCGATCGCCTCGCCCGGCCGGCGCTGCCCCCTTTTCGGGCTCCGGCCGCATGCTGGTGGGCCCGCACGGTCGTGGAGTCGATGCACACGATCGACCAGTCGACGGTGCCCACGGCGTCGGAATGCTGCTGGACGTGGGCCAGCAGGCGGTCCCAGGTGCCATCGGCCGACCAGCGGCGGAAGCGTTCGTAGACCGTCTTCCACGGGCCATAGCGTTCGGGCAGGTCCCGCCAGGCCGCCCCGGTCGCCAGCTTCCACAGGATTCCGTTGACGACCTGACGCCGGTCCCGCACCGGGCGTCCCATCCGGGGCGGAGCGAGCAACGGCTCGATCACCGCCCACGATTCATCGGTCAGTTCATGACGACGCACCACGAACAGACCAACGAGCCAACGACTTTGCGGACACGACCTAGTGTCTCGCCGCCTCATATCGGAAGTCGGCAACGGCCCGCGCCACTACATGCCCGAGCACGTCGCCCGCGCCCTCGCCGCCTACCGGTCGGCCCGTGCCCACCACGAGGCATTGCCGAGGGCATCCCCGACCCGCTCGGCGTCCGCTGCCCACACTGCAACACGCAGCCTGAACAGCCGTGCCAGAGCCGATACCGGCGCAACGAGAAGGGCCGCCGCGCGCTGTCCGGCGTTCACCTCTGGCGCATCGAGGCCCTGGTCGCCCAACTCGGAAATGCTTCCTCGTATCACCGCACCATGGAAGCGCTCTGCCCGGCCAGCATCGAGATCACCCCACAGGCCAAGAGCCATCAGAAAACGAACTAGGGTCACCTGTCATGGAGTGGATATCGCTTGCCAGCACGGCGCTTGGCGCGGTCATTGGGGTCGGTTCAACGTTGCTCGCAGATCCACTCAGTTGGCGAAGACAACGCGTCGGCCAGACTCTCGACGCGCGAAGGCAGCTCTACGCCGAATACACGGCTGCGCTCTCCCGCATGCGAACGGCTCTCAACGAGTCCGCACAGGCAGACATTCCTGCGGAGGAACGCCCGGGGACATTGCGCGAGCTGTTCCTGGCACCCAGAGCGTATGAGATCCGTCATCAGCTAGTGCTGTGACCGCAAAGGTTCACCGGCCTGGGGCATGTGTCTTCCTTTGGCTGAGCAGACGTTCAGGTGCACTCGCGCAGGGAGACCGTCG
>NZ_JBIUYI010000026.1:0-36806 GCF_044744425.1 Streptomyces sp. NPDC087300 | reverse complement strand
AGCCTTTCACGAGGAGCCCCGCACTGGGTTAGGAAGTGCGCTCACGCTGCGGTCTTGAGGGGACGTCCGCCCCAGCGGATGCCTTTCTCGCTGCGAACGCGGGAGCGTTCCTTGCGCTCGGCGGCCAGGACGTCACGGTGGCGGGCGTTGGCGTTGCGCCAGCGCAGGTAGGCGTGCAGGGCCCGTGTCTGGACGGTGTGGTTGGAGTGATGGGAGTTGGCGACGGTGAACTGCCGCAGCGGTCCGAAGTGGGCCTCGATGGGGTTCGCCCAGGAGGCGTAGGTCGGGGTGAAGCACAGCTCGACCTTGTTCTTCCCCGCCCAGCGGCGGATGTCGGCGCCTTTGTGGGCGGACAGGTTGTCCAGGATCACGTAGATCGGGGCGCCGTCGGGCCGGGCGGCACGGATCGACTTCAGCGCGGCCAGCGTGCTGGCGGCACCCTTTCTGCGGCGGTTGACGCCCCACAGGGTGTCGTCGCCGACCGAGTAGCAGCCGTGGAAGTACCGCACGCCGTGAGTGCGGTGGTAGGTGGCGGGCAGCCGGTGGGGACGCTTCTGCTCGGCCCAGCCCGAGCCCGCGGTGGGACGGATTCCGAGCGGGCCGAACTCGTCGAAGGCGAAGACCCGGTCGGGGAAGCGGTCGAGGACCTCCTCGATCCGGTCCAGCTTCGCCTCGCGGTCGGGGTCCGGGGACTCCTTCCACGTCTTCGTGCACTGGAAGGTCACACCGCGGCGGGCGAGCAGGCAGCGTAACGCCTCGCGGCCGATCCGGATCACGTGGCCATGGACTTTACGCAGGTAGGCGACGAGCTTGCGCAGGGACCAGCGGGTGAAGGGCTGGCCGAGCTTGGTCGGGCGGGTGATGGCCGTCTGGATGACGAAGTCCTCGTCGTCAGGGCTGAGCTGGCGGGGACGGCCTCCCGCCCACCGAGGGTCCAGGCAGGCCAGGCCGATCTCGTTGAAACGGTGGATCACGTCCCGGACGGTGTCCTCGTCGCCTTGCACCAGCTGGGCGATCACGGGGACCCGGTTCCCGCCGGCCGAGGCCAGCAGCATTAACGCGCGCCGGTAGCGCACCGAGTTGGTACTGCCCCGGCGCACGATCTGCTGCAGTTTCCGCCCTTCCTGGTCGGTCAGTCTGCGCACACGGACAGGCTCGGCCACCGCACCTCCAGCGGTCGGAACGGACGTCACCGCCCATCCAACCGCCCTAACCAACAACCCGGCGAACCTTCCCGGTCAGAGCACTAGCGAGCACAGCGCGACTCGACATCGTCAGTGGTGGCACGTGCAGTCGCAGAGGCGGCCGGTGAACTTACGATTCCTGCGGCACCGCTGGTGTATGCGGGCAGCCCATCCTGCGAGGTCCGCGGCCTGTTCGGGGTGGTGCGTGGTGGCCGCGGTGAGCGCATAGGCGGTGTCGGATGTGGTGAGGCGCAGCGTGTCGACGGGCGGGGGCGGGTTCCAGTCGGTCGCAGTTGCTCCCGTGGGTTCAGTCGGCGAGAGGGCCGACGGCCAACGATCTTGATGAGGGTGCCGCCGATGCAATGGCAGGCGAGCTTGCACTGGTCTGGCGGCGCCTTATGTGCGCCACCATGCGGTGATTTGCTGCGCTTGCACAGTCAAGCCTTTGCGGCCTGATGGCGTGCCGGTCGGTTGTTGATCGAGATCAGGTCAGCAAGGTGCACTTCAGGGCTGTGTTGCAACTCAGCCCTGATAGACACATGCATGCAGTAACGACCTTCGAGGGGGAACAAGTTGAAGTTCGCAAAGACTATTGCCTTCGGGATTTCGACAGCATGCTTCGCACTGCCACTAGCCGCTGAGCCGGCCGCCGCATGGACTGCTCCGCAGACCGTGGCGGGGGTTGCCAGTAACGCTTGCACGGGAAAGCCCGCGAAGACGATCGTCAAGAAGTACTACCGCGGCCCGACGATGGTGCCGCTGCGCTGCGGCACGAATACATGGGGCTACAAGCACCTGGTGAAGCGGGGCCGGTGGAGCAGCAACTTCGGCAAGAAGATCAGCCAAACGGTCTGGAGCGGTACCATCACGGTCGACGAGCCGGGGGAGCTCACCTACGAGCGCAAGTTCGTGGGCTGCCCGCCGCGGACGCTGTTCAAGGTCGTGACAAACCCGGGGCCTTATGGGCGGGATCACCGCATCAAGCCGCAGGGCGTTGTGACCGCGTACAAGCCTTCCAGTCTCGCTTCGTCTGCTTGCTAGGAGAGGACCTCATGCCATCAGCAGAAGGTGTTCGCGACCTTCTCGCTCCGCACTTGATGGGGCGGCTCAACGACGGCAGCGCAGAGCTGGACGTAGTCGGCCTTGAGGTGCTGGAGCATGGCCGTCGTTTCATGGTCATTTTCGTTCTGACGGCGCACGGACAACGCTGGCGAGTGCGCCTTGAAGGCGATAGCTCTGAGATGGCTATTTTCGACGGCCACCCGCCGCACGATGTGGTCCGAAGCGTGGCGTCAGCGTTTCGCATCCGCTTGTTTGAGTGGTGGCACATGAAGGGCTCAGAGCGGCAGTTGGCCAAGCTCGGCGAGCGTATCGAATAATCGAGTAGCGGAGTCACAGCGCCCCCGCCCGGTGGCTTCCGTTCTAGTGGTCGTTGCAACACCCCAGTTCAGGGGATGCGATGTCCTTCGAGATTCGGTCCGGCAAGCAGCACTCCGGGAGCAAGCTGAGCCAGGAGCGCGAGGAATACTTCCGGCTCATGAAGCTGGGCTACGGCAACAAAGAGGCGAGCAAGCTTGTCGGAATCAACCCTCGGACCGGTCGCGAGTGGCGCAACGGCCGGCCCGAGGGACGCAAGAAGCGCCCGAGATCACCTGCGCGATGTGCGCGGGTGATCTCGGGCGCTTCGTCGCGTTTCCTGTCGGAGACCGAGCGGATCCACATAGCCGACCGCGTGCGCGAGAAGGCAACCATCCGCGCCATCGCCGCCGAGCTGGGCCGAAGCCCCTCGACGATCAGCAGGGAGATATGCCGCAACCGCACCGTTCTGCCCGACGGCCGCACCTACTACCGGCCCTATGCAGCTCAGCGCCGCGCCGACCGCCGCAGGCCGCGACCCAAGCCCGGCAAGATCGGGCAGAACCCGGTACTGCGGGACTTCATCCAGGACCGGCTCACCAGGCGGTGGAGCCCCGAGCAGATCTGCCACGCTCTGCGCAGGAGCTTCCCCGACCGGCCGGAGATGCACGTGGTCCACGAGACGATCTACCAGGCTCTCTACGTCCAGGGCCGTGGTGAACTGCGCCGGGAACTGACCCGTGCGCTGCGCACAGGACGGACGATGCGCAAGCCGCACCGGCAGTCCAGCAAGCGCCAGCCCCGCTTCCTGGCACCCATGGTGATGATCAGCGACCGGCCCGCCGAAGCCGCCGATCGCGCCGTCCCGGGACACTGGGAGGGCGACTGCATCATCGGAGCCGGCCACCGCTCCGCCATCGGCACACTCGTCGAACGGACGACCCGCTTCACCATGCTGGTGCACCTGCCCGAGGGACACAGAGCAGAGCACTTCCACTCGGCGCTCGCCAAGACCATCGGACAACTGCCGCCACACATGCGGCGATCCCTCACATGGGACCAAGGCAACGAGATGGCCGGCCACCACCTCTTCTCCACCGCAGCGGACATGCCGGTCTACTTCTGCAACCCCGGCAGTCCATGGCAGCGAGGATCGAACGAGAACACGAACGGGTTGCTGCGGCAGTACTTCCCTAAGGGAACTGACCTGTCCCAGCACACCCGCGAGGAGCTGGACGCCGTTGCCGCCGAGCTGAACAGCCGACCACGCAAAACGCTCGGCTGGGAAACCCCAGCCGAGCGTCTCGCTAAGCTCCTGGCGACAGCCAGTTGATCAGTGTGTTGCGACGCCCCTTGGAATGCGCCTGGTGGGGGAGCGGGGGCTGTGGGCGGTTATTGCTTGGCGGGGGCGCCGTAGGGGTGAATGACGTTGCCGTCCGCGTAGGGGGCGCCGGGGCGGCGACGTCGGGGTGGAGTTCCTTCGAGGGTGTGGCCGTCGGTGAACAGGTCGTAGAGGTGGAAGGCGAGGTTGTACAAGGGGCCGATTGTGTAGTCGCCGGGCTCGGGCCAGATCAAAGGCAGACGTACCCGCCAGTTGCGGGTCTGATAGGACATCAGCAGGTCGGCTGTGTCGTTGGCTGAGGTGGTCTCGCAGCCGCGAAGTAGGGGTAGGTCGCCTTGGGCGCCGGCGAAGCGCGCCATCTGTTTCAGG
This sequence comes from Streptomyces sp. NPDC087300, assembly GCF_044744425.1. NCBI lineage: Bacteria > Bacillati > Actinomycetota > Actinomycetes > Kitasatosporales > Streptomycetaceae > Streptomyces > Streptomyces sp. NPDC087300. The sequence continues at coordinate 32,555 of NZ_JBIUYI010000026.1, read as the reverse complement.
GCCCAGGCGAGATGTGCGTGCGCGGGCGCTGCGGCGGGCGGCGGGTTCGCGGGATCGTACCAGTTGCCTGCGGGCGAGGTGGGCGGGGCGGGCGGGGCGAAGTCGGCGATGCGTTCGCTGATGTCGAGGAGGCGCAGGCGGTGCCCTTGAGGCCCTGTGGCGTGCACTTGGTCGGCGCTCTGGGCGGTGAAAGCGATGGCCTGGACTTCCTCGGGTGTGGCGGTGACCGGCTGCTTGCACCCTTCTTTAAGGCGCCGGTAGGGGGTGTCCAGCCAGGTCTTCGCGTCCGGGACGTCCGGGGCGGGGGCGAGTTCCCCGGGGGCGTAGCCGCCGCTGCTGTCCTCGAAGTCGACCAGGATGTCGTCGTGGGCGGTGACCATGACCACTTGGCCGACGAGGTCGCCCGGATTGTCGGTGGGGACGGTGGAGACGACCCGGTCGCCTTCTTGCCATGGATTCACTCTGCGCTCCCCTGCCCCGTTCAGCCCTTCTTGCAGCCCTTCCAGCCTACGTGTCCCTTGACCCAGTAGGCGGTCCAGATGCCCGTCTTGCCATAGCTCTTGCCCTCATGCTTGAGGTTGCGGTCCATCGTGACTACGCACATGGTGCGCTTCTTCTTCCCGCGCCCGTACTTGTGGGTGTGGGTGGTGGACACTCCGTTGATGCTGCCCACGCTGCCCTTGGCGTTGTTGTTGAGCGCCTTGTCCCACAGGCTCATCGCGTAGCCGTTGTAGGGGTGGTTGGCCTTGTTGCCGGTTGAGCCGCCGCGCTTGATGTGCTCGAGCCCATACTTGCGGTTGCCCACGCGGATCAGGGTGTGCGTGAAGTCCGCGAGGAACCAGCGGTACACCTTCGCCGATCCAGGCCCGCTGCGGGTGTTCTTCGTGCATGCCTGGTCGAAGTCGCATTTCCACGATTTGGGCTTGCTCTTGTGGATGGAGGCGTCGGCCGGGGCCGCGGCGAAGAGGACAGCTGCGGCTGTGGTGGCTGCTGTGGCTATGTGTATGAGGTGGCGTCGCATGGGGCGGACGTTAAAGTGAGCAAAATGAGCTTTATAGTTCCTTTTAAGCCATCTACTGAACTGCCCTGGTTTGGTATGGCTCGACGTCTCGGCTACGGCTGCCAGCCCGCGCCGAGGGAGGGCGGCCATCTAGCCGCCGAACAGGCATGGACTACTCACAAGCCTCCTACCGCCCGCCGGCTTGCCTGTCGTCCTCATTGTCAGCGAGCGCTCCGACCTCGCCGGTGCCGCCGCATGCGTCGCAGTCGACGGTGGTTTCGCTCCCGTCGTCATCCCGCACGGTGATCTGCCCGTCGCAGCAGTTGCCGCATGCGCGCATCCGGTCCTCCAGAAGCCGCCGAGTGAGGTTGAGGAGCCGCGTGTAGCGCCAGTCCTGCTCGAGGGCGGGGACCTGTTCCTTGTCGACCCAGGCCATGGTCGCCTCCGCTGGCTGCGGTACGGTTCCGGCGACCTCGCAGGCCCGAGGAGGGCCCTCACGCCAGCGGCAGCCTTCGCGGGACTCTGAGCCCGCTTCAGAGGCACCGCCGTGACGTCGAGTTGGCTCCCCTTCGTCTTCGCTCCCCCAGCGGTGGTGCATTGCCTTAGGGACCGACGATGCGCGGCTTCTACGCAGATGACCTGCTCTTGATCACACCGCTTTCCGACGCGGTCGGCGTGCGCCTGTACGGCGAGACCCTCGGCACCCACAAGACTCCTCTGGTCGTCGCGGTGTCCGAACGCGGCTCGGTCACGGATGAGGTCACCGTGGACCTCAGGCGGGTCACCTACCTCGCCAACAGCGTCCTGGAGACCCTCGTCGCCCTCGCACGCAGCCTGCCCCCACCCCAGCACCTGCGCGTACTCGCCAGCCCCGAACTGAACCTGCAGGACCGGCTGGCCGCCCGAGGATGGGACCAGATCGACTCCCTGCGGGTGAGTTACAACTGACCAACAGGCCCCGCAGCAGCGAAATACCCCACCACTCCCGTCACTCGCGTGCGGCGATCTGCCGCACTTCAACGGGGGGCGTGGCCCGCTCGGGCCGGGGCAGGCTCTGGTCAGCGCACCGTGCCCTTACTCGACATCAGAGGTCCGATGGCCTTCTTCGCCCTGCACCCCACCAAGCCCTTAACGCTGTTGTCTGCCGCCGAACTCGCCGCCGAGCACGCCCGGCTGCTCGTGCAGATCGACCAGCTGAAGACAGCCGTCATCTCACACGCTGCCGTCGACCAGGCAAGCGGTGTCGTCGTCGCCGGGGGCCATACCATCAGAAGACGCATGGCGGGTCCTGCGCGAGACTGCCGGAGACCGGGCCGGATTCGTAGCCGCCTGCTCATCCTTCCCGCCTCCGGGCGTACCCGGCTACGGCGATGCCGTGGCCGAAGCCGGAACGGTCTCACCGCGCACTGATCGGTGCGTATCCGCCGGGCGACGGCCGCCCGCGATGGGCGGCCGTCGCGTTGAGCTATCGGCGCTGCTCGAACATGACCAGGAACGGGGTGACGAACCCGGCGGCCTCGACCGGGTTGATGTTCCCGAAGAGGATCAGCAGGACGCCGGCCACCAGGGCGAGGCCGTAGATACGGGCCGCGGTGGGGTCATGTCGGTTGCTGACTTCGGTCATGGCGGTGTTGTCGCACATACTGGAGGAGCTCCTGTTCCTTGCTGGACACGGGCAACGGTTACTCACAGCGACTAGGACCCCTGTGGTAACCAAGCGGCGGCTGAGGCGGCGGCGCATTGGCGTGCGCCTGTTGCCTCAGCCGTCAGTCATGAGTCGATACGAAGCCTCCTTCGGGGCTCGGCCATACGACCTCGATGCACAAAGACGCGCATAGGTCGAGCAGGTCCTCCCTCGGCTCCGACGGTAGGAGCAGCGTGAGGGTGGGAGTTGGATGGAAGAAGCGGCGGTAATCCATGAGGGCGCCGATCGCCGTTCGGACTACTTGCCGAGCTGCGCTGTGCTTGACCTCGATCAGCCGGTTCTCGGTGACGTCCAAGAGGTCGATCTGAGCGACCGACGTTTCGCCCTTCACACGCACGCGTGGGGAGACAACCTCATGACCGAGACCGCTGAGGTGGCTGGCGTATTCCGCAGTCAGCCGTTGGACGATGGCACCCCCGGACACCTGGGGTTGCCGACGCTCGGGGGTGATAGCGCGTTCCGGCGCCTTGGTGATACGCGTCTCGGTCAGCGGAGTGACCGGCAGGCGTGGCCCGTCAGAGAGCGCGGCGTCGACAGGTCGTAGGCGGAAGACAAGAACGGTCCGCATGTCGCCATAAGAGTCTGGGGCGTCCGCACGGTAGTAGGGCCGGTTCGAGTCGATCTCGAAGCGCCCCAGATGTCGGTAGACCCGACCTTGGTAGGCCGATGGCATGTGGAGCTGGTGAAACAGATGCACCGCGCGCCCCTGCTCCTTATGGCGCAGCAGTGCGAGGTTCCCTCGCGTCATCTCCTGGTCGCCATGCATGCCAGCGCCTGCGAAATGGAAGACCCCGTCGTCGCCCCATCCGGTGAAGCCGTTAAGGACGGGTTGCTCGGCGACGAAGAGCATCACCATCTGCGACCGCGACGATGGTGAGATTGCGCCTTGAGGGGTCCCGCCGAAGCGCGCGTGCAAATCGCCCCGCCTCACCGCTTCGCCTACCACCAGCTCGTCCATGGTCACCGCTCACCTCCCTGCCGCGAGGCTAGCCGAGTCACCGCGCTTCAAGAGGTGACTTCTCCCGGTCCTGAAGCCACCGCAGGGCGCTTACCTGCACTTATAAGTGCAGTCGACTCACACCCTCTCTCGTAGATGTTATGTATACGTTATGAAGATCTGGGATTGTGCATCGCCCACGTAGGCTGTCCATGCGGCGCGGGGGCGACTGCCTGGAGGGGCGCCGTGGGCCTACGCGAGCTGATCACCGACGTCTGGAGCTGGCTGGACTACAAGCCAGTCATGGCCGACCCGCGCCGACCGGGCCGCAACGCCTGGGCGGAGCTCACCTCGTCGTGGGTCCCCGACGAGGATCTTCGGCGCCTCGCTGCCTACCGCCTGCTGGCCGCGTACGACTCCAACCAGGCTGGCCAGGTCGCCGCAATCACCGGAGATGACGAAGCTGGAACCGAGCGGCGCGAACTCGGTGACGCCTCGAAGCTGGTCGACACCGCCCTCGGTTATCTCCTCGGCTCCGAGCAGACCATCTCGGTCGCGGGCGCGGAGCACGCCGACGACGAACCGACGGTCGAGGCCGCCATGGCGCTGTCGGTCCAGGACAAGTTGAGGGCCTGGGCGGAGAAGGAACTCCTGCCGCTGCGTATCCAGCAGGCGGAGCGGACCGCGATCTTGCTGGGCGACGCGCTCTACAGCCTCGCCTGGGAACCGGCGAAGGGCCGCGTCCTACTGAGGACCTGGGATCCGGGCCTGTACTTCCCCGAATGGCCCGAGGACGGGGAGCAGGACGGTGCCGAGTTCCCCATGCGTGTCCTCCTGGCGTGGGAGCTGCCAGAGGACAAGCAGCGCGGCCTGAAAGCCCGGCTCCGCCGGATCACGTATGAACTCGGGCCGATCGCCCCCGCCACCCGAGGCAGCACGGCGAAGGACGGCACCTCTGTACGCGAGCACGTCTACGCCGAGGACGGAGAGCCGGTCCTGAGCAAGGGTGACTCTCTCGACAGTGAGACAGGAGTGATCACCCGCACCTACCCGTGGGCTTCCGGCCGACCGACCCGGTGGACGTGCTACCTCACCGACGCCGAATGGGAGCTGGACGACCTCAAGTACGCCGACTTTCTCTACGACCTGCCCATGCACAAGGCCACCTACCGGGTGCGGTCGGACGGTGAAGTCCTCGACCGCCTCGACCTGATGGTGGACTTCACTCCCCTCGTCCACGTCACCAACTCCATCCCGTCCAGCGGCGAGCACTGGGGCAAGCCCATCGTCGCCACCGTCCTTCAGGCCTTGGACGAGCTGTCCACCACCGACACCGACAGCTCCGGCGCCTCCGCAACCACCGGATCGCCGATCATTGGCCTCGCTGGGGCGCGCCTACCTATCGACCGGGCCACCGGCCAGCCCCTGCCCGTCAAGGTTCGGGCCGGAACTGTGTGGCAGCTTAACGACAACGGCCGCATGGACGTCTTGGACACCTCCGCCCAGCTCGCCGAACTGCGAGCCCGGGTCGACCACATCCTCGACCGGATCGCCGCGAACAGCCGTCTCACGGCCGCCGGACTCGGCACCCTCGACCCGACCGCCCTGCCGTCCGGCTACGCTCTGCAACTCGCGCTCGGGCCGCTGGACTCGCTCGTGGCCGCGATGCGCCTGGCCCGGACCCACAAGTACGCCGTCCTGCTGCGCATGGTGCAACGTCTCCACCAGGCCGGGCACGCCGAGGGCTGGCCCGCGGGCGAGTCGCTGCCCGCTCGCCTCATGTGGGGGCCGCACACCCCAACCGACCGCGCCGCCGTCCTGGACGAGGTGGTCAAGGGGGTCGGAGCTGGCGTCCTGTCGGTGGAGACCGGCGTGCGCATGTTGATCGATGCGGGGTACCCGATCGACGACGCACAGCGGGAGATTGAGCGGATCCAGGCCCGAGCCTTCGACGCTGCCGCTCGCCTTGCCGACGCCACCGGTGACAACGCTGCAGTCCGCGCTTATCTCAGGCTTCCTGAAGCGGATCTTGAGATGCCCGACGCTCGAAAAACGCTTCCCGATGAGCAGGGGAGGAGCGACCATGAGGCATGACACAGAACGGGGTATGGGTCGGCCCTGATGTCGAGCAACCCGGCAGCGATGTGCGGTTCCCGCCCATCGAGAATGGGCTCGACTACCTGCGTAGTGTGGTCGGCCACCTAGTAAAGAAGTCAGGGGAGAAGGTCAGCGCGCGGGATCTTAAGTATGCGGTCCTGCATCTCCAGGCCGCAGTTGAGGTTCTGCTTAAGGCGCGGCTTCAGCAAGAGCACTGGAGTCTGGTCTTTAGAAACCCTGGTGTTGCAGTGCGGAGTAGGTTTGAGTCTGGGGACTTCGAGAGCTGTGGCACGTCCGAGGCGATAGACCGCCTACGGGATATCGTGGGAGTCCACCTGAAGGATAAAGATGTCAAGGTGCTCAATGGGCTAGCTAAGACGCGCAACGCGCTGCAGCACTATGGGTTGGCGGCTAGCGGTCCTGCAACGGAGGCGCAAGCTGCAGCGGTGCTGGACTTCCTTAAAGTGTTCCTTGACGAGCAGTTACTGGGCACCTTCGATGCGGCCGAGTTGGTTCGAATTGACAAGCAATACATGGATCACATTCGCATTGGCCTTGCTGACGTCAAGTCTTTCGTCGCTAAACGGATGAAGCGGCTGCGTAGTGAGCTCGATGAGTACTCGCCCAGGGTTGTTGTGTGCTCCACCTGCTGCCTATTCGCGTTGCTCGTTGACGGAGATGCGAACCGATGTCATTTCTGCGGGATCGATTGGTTAGAGGATGCTGCAGCCCAAGTTGCGTCCTTGCAAGGTGGGTTCGTCGCGCCTCAGATCTGCCCTGGTTGCGAATCTGAAGCTCTCGTTCGTGACGTCATCACTGCATATGACCCGAGTTCCCCTGTGGACCTGTGTTTCAACTGTAGTGAAGAGTTTGAAGGTCTCGTCGAATGTCGGCAGTGTCCCAGGCTGTTCCAGCCGAACAATCGTGGGGAAGACGTTTGTGATGCCTGCGGGCAAGAGGATGATTACGAGATGCGGAACTACTATGCGAGGCTGGTTGCCGAAGAGTGAATTCGGTCATGGGGCTGCCTTGCTGCGCATGAGTTGATGCCTTGGTTGGTGCCACTGTCGGTAGACTGATCCTCGGCGTGGGGGCGCTGGAGATCTGTGGATGGTTCTTGCATGAAGCGTGCCTCACTTCCTCGCCCGTTCGCGCCGGTGGGGTTCCGCCGTGACGGTCGGCCGATCTACCCGATCCTCGGTGCCGCACCGGACGACGATTCCAACGAGCCCAGCGGGGACGACAACCCGTCGGCGGGCAACGGAACGTTCACGCAGGACGACCTGTCGCGCCTCCTGACCCGAGAGAAGACCCAGGGCGGACGGGCGGCAGTGAAGAAGCTGCTCGGCGACCTCGGGTTCGAGAACTCCGATGCCTTGTCCGAGTTCGTCACGCAGAAGCGGGACGCGGACCGTGCCGCCCTCTCGGACATCGAGCGCAGGGAGCAGGAGGCCGAGGAGAAGCTCAAGGTCGCCCAGGCCCGTGAGACGCAAGCGATCGACAGGGAGCGGGCGGCCATCCGGCGGGCGGTCCTCGCGAGGCTTGGCGCGAGTGGTGAGGACCTGGACGACGCTGCCCTTCTGATCGACCGGGCCCTGGCCGAGCAGGCCGACGCCGACGAGGAGACCACGGCTGCGGCTGCGGAGCAGTTGAAGGAGCGGCGGCCCGAGCTGTTCGGCCAGACCAGCACAGCCACACCGCCCGCCCCCGGTGGTTCGCCCGCCGGCGGACCGCCCTCGCGCGGCGGTGTGCCGCCCAAGCCCGGCGCGGCCGGACTGGAGATGGCCCGCCGCCGAGGATTCGTCACCAACTGACCAGGCCAAGCGACGTCATGGCGCACACCATGACCCCACCGGCGGGATAGCCGGACATGGGGACCACGCCCCTCATACTTCCCGTGGACGGCGCCACCACCAGGTGAGTGCGCGAATCCGATTCGCTTCACGTCCACGGGAGGACGGCTGTGACACTCCAGCCCATCACCAGGTCGACGTCGTACACCGCCGACCGGGCCTGGCTCGCGGCGCTGCACGGCACCGACTCCACCGAGACCATCACGCTCGACGTGTCGAAGCTGACCGCGGGTACGCACACCGCCGCCTCGACCGACACCAGCCAGCCGTACAGCCGTGTCCTGTCCGGCGTGCCCGTCGGCAAGATCACCGCGAGCGGTCTGTACGGGGCCTTTGACCCCACGGCGACCGACGGTCGCCAGAACCTCGCCGGTCACGTCTTCGCTGAGGCGCTGTTCGCGCCGACCGCCACGAAGGTGCCCGCCGCGCTGCTGTGGCACGGCGTTGTCGTCGCTGCGAAGGTCCCCGGCGGCATCGACCCCACCAAGGTCACCCCGTCGGTGACCGGCCCCCAGATCCGGTACGTGTGAGGGGCGGCCGACGATGACCATTCAGGACCTGATCAAGAACGTCGCCGCCCGCGACCTCACGACCTTCGCGCGCGCCATCCCCTCACCGGCAGACCACCTGTTCACCAAGGACGGCGGGATCATCCCGACGCTGGAGCAGGACGAGGTGAAGTGGCGGGTCAAGGACAACGGCCGGTACGTCAACGTCGCCAAGTACCGGGCCTTCGACGCCAGCGTGCCGTTCGCCTCCCGCGAGGCGTGGCAGACCACCCGCGAGGGCATGCTGCCTCCCCTCGGTCAGAAGCTCCTCGTGGGCGAGCAGGAGCAGATCCTGCTGGAGACGTCTCGGGGCGCCGACGAGGACCGGCTCATCGAGCTGCTGTACGACGACACTGAGCGGCACGTCGAGGCGATCCGCTCCCGAGTCGAGCTGGCCTGGGGTGACGTCCTGCTCGACGGTAAGTTCTCGCTGATCGCGGAGAACGGCCTGACCACGGAAGTCGATTGGGGTGTCCCGGCGGGCAACCTGCCGACCGTCCCGAAGCTTTGGTCGGATCCCACATCCGACCCGATCAAGGACGAGCAGGGCTGGATTCAGTACCTCGATGACCGGGGTGCCCCTTTCCCGGAGATGGTGGTCACCAGCCGCAAGGCGTTCTCCTTCCTGGCCGCCAACAACGCCTACAGGGCGGCGTACTACGGCTCGGTGAACCCCTCGAACACCCCGACCGCCACGCTCACCCCCCAGCAGATCAATGTGGTCCGCGGCAACTACGAACTGCCCCCGATCACCTTCTACAAGGGGCAGGTGCGCGTCGACGGCGTCCAGACCAAGGTCCTCCCCGAGGATCGGTGGATCATGCTGCCGCCGGACCGTACGAAGTGGGGGCAGACCATCTTCGGCGTGACCGCCGAGGGCCTGGCCCTGTCGCGCGGCACGAACCCGGAGATCACCAAGGAGGACCGGCCGGGCATCATCATCACCCGCGGTGTCCAGGACGACCCGGTCCAGATCTGGACCAAGGGAGCGGCAGTCGGCATGCCAGTGCTCCACACGCCGGACGCCCACATCGTGGCGAAGGTGATCTGATGGGCCGCCGCCTCGCAGCCGCCGTGCACGTCCAGCACCCGAAGTCGCGCGAGTGGATCGTGCTGGAGCCGGGTGATGAGCCCGACGAGGACGTGGCCGCCGAGGTCACCAACCCGGACGCGTGGGAGGACGACGAGCCGTCGTCCGACCCGGAGGAGTCCTCGCCGCCGGAATCCGAGACGGACGAGACCCAGCCGCTCGGCTTCACCGCTCCACACGAAGACGAGGCCGAGCCCGCGCAGCCGACACCGCGCCGCCGCAGGAAGACCGCTGACCCCGACGCGTAAGAAGCCGACGCCACAGCCCGCCCCCACCCTTCCCCCGGGCGGGGGCGGGCGACGGCCATCCTGGAGCACTGATGGACCCGTTTCTCCTCGCCTGGCTGCGAGCGCAGCTCGGCACCGCCACGGGCGAACAGGACCTCGCTAGCCGCTATGAGCGCCTGGGCCGAGCCCGCGCCGTCGCCGCCGAAGTCCTGGCCGAACGCCGGGCCAAGCTGCTCGCCGAGCCGCTGCGCATGACGGTCGACGGAGTGGTCACCATCGACCAGACCAACAACCTCGCAGGTCTCGAACGGCAGATCGCAGACCTGGACGATCTTGTCGCCCCCGATGACCCGGCACCAGGCGACGCGGGACCCGACCTCGTCACCGCCCCGCTCGCGCCCGTGCGCCGCACCCGGTAGCCGACGTGGCGTACCCATGGCCACCGCTGGTCCCGGGCGACCCTGAAGAGATCGCCCGCCGCGTCGCGGCTGTACTCGACCAGGCCTGGCAGCGGCTCGCCGAGCAGCAACAGGCCGTGCTCAATCAGCTCGCCAGCAACCCCCGGGCACGGCACACCGCCGAGACGCTGGAGGAGTTCAAGCGGGCCATTCGCGCGTTCCGACAGCGGGTTGACGGAGAAGCCCAGGAGTTCATCCGTCGCCAACTCCCTTTCCTGTACGAGCAAGGCGGCCAGGCCGCTGCCGAGGCCTTGGGTGTCTCGTTCACATGGACAACGTTCCACCGCGACGCGCTCCAGTCGCTTGCAGCCGATTCCTACGCTGATTTCCTGCGCCGCTCGCAAGAAGCCGAGCGGATGGCGAACCGCTTCTACCGCGCCGTGCGCCAAGCTGCGCGCGAAGAAGTGCCGCTGCTCGCCGCTGGCAACATGACCGGCAAACAGGCCGCGAAGAATCTCGCGGACAAGCTCGCCGAACAGCATCGGCTGACCCACGTCGTCTACCGCAACGGTGCCCGCGTGCCGGTCCGTGCTTGGGCAGAGGCCGCGACACTCACCAAATCTGCTGTCGCGTACAACGCCGGAACACTAAACCGAACCCGTCAGGCCGGCGTGCGCCAGGTCGAGGTCTTCGACGGAGCCGATTGCGGCTGGACGTCGCACCAGGACACCGACAAGGCGACTGGCACACTGCGGAGCGTCGAAGAGGCAGCGGAGTGGCCGATCAGCCACCCACGCTGCCGCCGCGCTTTCGGTCCTCGACCCGACAGTTAGTAATGCTTGAACACGAGTGGATCATTGCGGCGAAGACGGACGAGTCCCGGGATCTCTTCTCTCTACGCCTTGAGCGCAGAGACCTCACGTGCCCGCTCAGCCAGCTTCCTCACAGAGTGGACCTTCGGGTACGGCCGCATGTCCTGCCGCATAGTCTGGAAGTGATCGTCACCACGAGCCGACGACACCTGCTCGTACTCGTCAAGAAACCGTCCCCACGAGGCAGCTGACGCATCTACGTGCCCATGTGTCAGTTGGCGTTGTGCAAGCAGTGCGTAGGAGTGCACACGGCCTTGACGTTCCTGGGCGGGTTGCACAGCGATGGAGTCCTGGAGGGCTTTGATCGACCCCGGGAGGTCGTGCTCCTCGAACAGGACGTGCGAGAGGTGGAACAGCCAGGCCGTGCGGTCGTACCCTCCAATGGCATCGCGGTGGTTGTCGGCTTTCGAAAGGGCATCTTCTGCCTCGCGCAGCCGTACGTGAGCCTGGCGGCGATCTTTCACCATGGATGCAGCGTGGGCCTGCTGCCCTCGGAGGAACGCGACCAGCCGGGGACCGCTCTTGGGTGCGGCCTCCGCAGCAGAGTCTGCAAACTCCAGCCCCTTCTGACCATGACGCAGACTCGTCATCTGCAACGACATGCCTCGCAGGGTGCGGCAATAGGTGACGTGGTCTCCGGCTTCATCAGCCAGGTCGAGGGCCTTGAGGTACCAGCGTTGAGCGGCTGCATGGTCCTTCTCGTACATTGCCATCCAGCCGGTCAAGTACGTCAGGTCCGATGCGGCGGCCTTCATGTCGGAGGCGACCTGACTGGCGGCCTGGGCTCGCAGCCACGGGGCGACGGTGTTGACGAGGTACGCAGCTGCCATTGGGCGTGCGTGACCGGCGCCGTCTTCGTCAAGGATGTCGGCGATCCGTCCGGTGGTGCGACGCACGCTGGCGACCTGAGAGGCGCCGATGCGAGTGGTGGCTTTGCCGGGTGAGACGTTTTCATCGGCACGTGCTCCGGCAGCCGCACCGAAGACCGGCACGGTGAGTGCAGCGGAGAACACGCCTGCGGCGAGCACGCCTCGACGGGATGGGTCCATATCCGCCCTTCCGAGTTGGAGCAACTGCTCGACAGTGTCGAGGTGATGTTCCCCCTCTGCGGACGATGGCGGGGTGAGGCCAGCTTCCTCGTGGGTGATCGGGCGACCGCACTTTTCCGACAGTGCAGCCAGGACCAAGGGCTTGACCTGCCGCTTTGGCTGGTGCCCGCGTAGCCACATGGAGACCGTGTTTCCCGAGTAGTTCAGCTGCACACCGGTGAGCTTCCCTATGCGGTTCACGGCCCGCGCCAGTTCCTGCCGCTGACATTCCGCCTGGTCAAGTAGCCGTGCAAGATCGGCATTTGGTGTACGCGGGCTGGACGACATGGCGTATCTCCCGACAGCTCCGACTGCTTTTACGGCGTTTACGCGACCGCCTGCTCTTCACGGTACCCGCGCACCGTCATCGGGCGATTACGTATGTGGCAGAACCAGCCGAGAGCGATCGGCTGCGGTGACTTGGTCGAGGCAGGTGCCTATGGGCGAGCTTTTGCCTCTTCCGGCCCGCGGAGCCACGTAGATCCTCTTGGGTGACCGGTTCGCCCTGTAGGCCAGGTACCCAACAACCGGAAGCACCTCACATGAACTCTTCCACTGGCAGGCTCCTCGTCGATGCGACGGGTGCCGCACGGGTTTCTCCCGGCGAAGTCTTGGAACGGAAGCTGGTCGAGTGCGCGCGCAGCAGGCCGAGCCTGTGGCAGTTACGCCACTTCGGCACCACACTGGCGTATGCGGTGAGCGATGGCGGCTCTTGGGAGACGGTGCAGGCCGTGGTGCAGCCGACGATGGAGGTGTCGGCATGACCGCCGCTCTTCCCCGACGTGTCATCGACTCGGCGCAGGCAATCCCGCCTGCCGGTGCGGTCGCCTTCGCTCCACTGGCAAAGACGATCAGGCCACAGGACGTCGCCTCCGACATGGGCGACCTCGCCACCCGTGTGCGCAACCTGATGGACATCCAGGGCCGTCGGCCGGCTTGTCTCCCGTTGGGTGGGCGGCTATTCGATGTCGTGGCTACCGCGAGTGGTGATGCGGCTCGGGCCATCGTCCATCTCATGGACGAGGTGCAGGTCGACGGCTGTGGGCCTGTGATCGAGGATCCTGTGCGGTCGTGGCTGTACTGGCTGGTGCCCCCTGGCTCCAGTGCGAGGTGGGATCCGCATCGGTACGGCATCTGCCTGGGGAATCCGCATCAGATCAGTGTGCCGCCGCTGCATCAGGTAGATCCTCCGGGCAGCTACTGGCTCCGACCGTTCAAGAGCGACCGGCTCGTTCCCCCGGCCGCGCTGCGGGGGTTCCTGAACAGTTTTCAGCCCACGCCGGTGCCACACGAGGTTCTTCTAGCCGCCGAATTGAGAGCGTCATGAGGTGATCATGCCGTGACCATCTCTCACGAAGCCCCGCCGCTGACCAGTCGGGTGAACGTCGCCTCGATCGATCGGATGATCGCCGAGGCTGTCCGGCCCGGAGTGGCGATGCCGAAGCGAGCCACGCTCGTCATGCACATCAGCGCGCTCACCAACGACGTGAAGATGCTGTTGCCCGAAGTCCCGCGTGAGCGCGCCGAGTACGAGCGGGCCCAGGGCCTCGTCCTGCCCCGGGCCCGGCCCGGCCCGGGGGCGAGCCATTACGAGCTGTGGCAGTACTCCCTCACTCTCGCCCACGCCGCCCAAGACCTGCTCGACGTGGCCCAGCAGGAAGCAGGAACCCATGTCCCCCAACGCTGAGCAGCACACGACCCGTCGGCAGGTCGAGGACGTTGATTTCGGCGCCATCTGCCGTGCGGTGGCGTGTGCACGCGCCACGCCCCCGCCGCCGAGGAACGACGACATCCTCTTCACCGGCGGTGAATCGCCCTACCCGAGCGTGGCGGACCAGATCAAGGAGCTCCTGGCCGGGCTCCCGCCGCTGCTGACCGTCTGCCAGGACGCCGTCGCGGCGTGGGAGCCCGTGGTCCGGCAGATGACGTTGAGGCTGATCCAGGACGGCCACGACCTCGTCGAACGGCGCCCCTTCGCCCCGAACGCTGAGCAGGCCCACGCCTACCTCCAGCAACTCGCGCGGGACACCGCGGCCTTCGCTGCGATCGCCTACAGACGATGAGCCCCCGTGTGCCGGTCATCGTTTCGACGGTCGTCACCGTCTTGGCGGGCGCCACCGTTCTGGCCGGCCTCATGAGAGCCGGACACTGACGAGCTCCCGCTCCCATCCGACACGGAGCGGGCGGCGCCCTCCGCCAACGGACCGTGCGAGGGCGCCACAGGGGGCCGTGTCCACCCTCCCCGTGCACCGGCGGTGCACGGCCCCCGTCTTCCACTTCCACCCGTATCGCGGTCGAGGCCCTTGGGCCCCAAACCCGATCAGCTCCTTGACGCACCGATAGCCACCCCCCCCCCAACGAGGAGAAGTCCATGCTCACCGCACCGTCGTTCCGCAGCGTGGAAGACGCCTACATAGCCCTCCTGCGCCTGACGGCCTATCCCGAGCATCACATCTCGGCGCGCGGTAACCAGGCCCGCGAAGTGATCGGTGTCGGTTTCCGGCTCTTTGATCCCCGCCAGCGGCTCCCTTACCTCGCGGCGCGCCGGGCCAACCCGGTCTTCCAGTTCGCCGAGGCCTTGTGGCACCTGGCCGGCCGCCGCGACCTGGAGATGATCGGCTACTACGCGCCGTCCATGGCCTCCAGCTCTCCCGACGGCATCCACCTCGGTGGATCCGCCTACGGGCACACGCTGGTCAGTCCGGCTGAGGGCGATCACCGCTCCCTCTTCGACCGGGTTCTGGAGCTGCTGCGCACCGAGCAGGACAGCAAGCGCGGCTACCTCCCGGTCTTCTCCGCCGCCGAGCTCGCCGTCAAAAACAACCCCGACATGGCGTGCCTGGCCGGGCTGCACCTGCTCGTGCGCGAGGGGCGACTGCACATGGTGTGCCACATGCGCGCCAACGACCTGGACTGCGGCCTGCTGTCCGACGTCTTCTCCTTCACGATGATCCAGGAGTTCGCCGCGGTGCAACTGGGCCTGGAGCTGGGGGAATACACCCACCTCATCGGCTCGGCGCACGTGAACGATTACAACGCGGAGCGCGTCAAGCGGGTGCTGCACGAGGTGGACCAGCGCACCGCCCCGCCACACTTCCCGTCCCGCAGCATGCCGACGTCAACCACCTCCGACACCGTTCTGCGGGTCCTGGAGCACGAGGAACTGCTGCGCACGAACAAGGCGCAGTACACCGCGGCGGCCATCGCCGGTCTCGACGTGGAGCCGTACTGGCAGCAAGTGCTGCTGCTCTTCGAGACGTACCGGCAGATCGAGCACGACCAGGCCGACACCGTCAGCCCGAACGTGCTGGAGGCGCTGGACCCGGGCCTGCGGTGGCTGGCCGGGCGCCGCTGGCCGGCCTGCGCGAGCGGGAAGGCGCTATGAGCGGGACGCCGCGCGGCGGCGCGGTGGTGAACGGGATCGACTTCACCCGCTGGGCGGTCATCCTGTGCAAGCCGGACACCGTCGGGCGTGGCCTCACGGACACCGTCCTGGGCCGGATCGCCACTGCGGGCATCACCGTTACCGGGCGCCGCGAGGTGACCGCGGCCGCGTGGCAAGTCCACGTCCATTACTGGGACTTGCTCGTGGACGCCGACCACTTCCCCGACCGGGACATCCCCTCCTGTCTGGACGCGGAGTTCACCGGCCGGCCCGTGGTGGTGGCGCTCGCACACGGCGAGCCGGGCATGCACGCCCAGCTGCGGCAGTTGCTTGGGCACTTCGACCCCACCCGCGCTGCGCCCGGCACCATCCGCGGCGACCTGGGCGAGGACAGCCTCAAGGCCGCCCTCGCCGAGCAGCGGCTCGTACGCAACCTGGTGCACACGTCGGACGATCCGGGGGCCGCTCGGCGGGACTTCGGCACCTGGTACGGCGCCAACCTCAGCGACCTTCTCACCGCTCCCGCTCCCGCTCCGCTCACCCGCACCGACGGGTAACTCCCTTCCTCTGGAGGACTTCATGTCCATCCCCACCGCACCGCCCCGCAAAGCTCTGCCCCTCCTGTCTCCCGCGCAGATCAGCGGCTTGAAGCCGGAGCTCGCGGACGTGATCGAGTACCGCAAGTCCGGGCTCTCGCTGAACTGGATCGTGGGCTGTCCACTCGACTGCCGGTACTGCGTGCGCCACCTCTTCGACAACTTCGAGATGACGGTGCCGCGACGCCTGATGCGCGATCACGAGGCTGTGATACGCCTGATCGGACACCCCTACTTCCGGCCGCACACGACGCCGCTGCAGCTCCTGAACCGGGCCACCGACCCGATGCTGCCGGTGGTCAAGCCCCACCTGTTCAACGTGCTGCGCCAACTGGATGGCCGGGGCCTGACCAATCACGTCCTGATCATCACGCGGTGGCGGGTCACCCCACAGGACTGCGCCGTCCTCAACAGCTTCCGGCACTTGCGCCTGACCGTCCTGGTGACGCACTCGAACATTCAGGACACCCGGATCGAACCGGTGGACAGCCGCATCGCGGCGACGAGCCTGCGCACCTTGTACGAGCACGCCGAGCGGTACCGCACCGTCTTGTACTGGCGGCCGATCGTGCCCGGCCTGAACGACTCCGACGCCGACATCGAGCGGGCCAAGGAGCTCTCGCGCCACGCGCACGCCACCGTGTTCACCGGCCTGTTCTTCCGTGAGGAGATCGCCGCGTACTACCGCGACCACGGCCTGCCCGCCCCGTACCAGGAGACCGCCCGGCGCAAGATCCTGCCCGAGGACACCGAGCAGCGCCTGCTCGCCGCCTTTTCCCAGGACAGTTCCTGGGGGGCGCTGTTCCGCAAGACCTCCTGCGGCGTGGCCTACGCCCACGGGGAGGCCGACTACAACGGGCACTTCGGCATCCAGGAACTGTGCGACATCTGCCCGCCCGAGCAGATCGCCCGGTGCCAGGCCGCGTGGGTCAAGCCCGAGCTGACCCAGGTCACGCAAGAAGCGCGTGGTCTCGGCGCGAGCGGCCCGATCGAGGTCAACGACCGTGCCATCGTCGTCGAGGGACTGGACGAGCCGCCGCGCTACTACCTCCAGCACGGCTTCGGCTACCAGTGCCACGACCGCGCCAAACCCCATCGCTACCGCCAGCACGGCCGCGCCCCCATCGGCTGGACGGCGGGGAACGGACCCCCGGCCGCATGAACTTCTCCTCCTGGCCCCCGCTGCTCGTCATCGACGTGGAGGGCAACGGGACCCACCCGCCCGACCTCGTCGAGGTCGCAGCCCTTCCCATCCGTGACGGGCAACCGGACACGAGCACGGCGGGCTGGTGGCTGACCCGGCCGCAGCGCCCGGTCACGCCCTTCGCCGCGCGCGTTCACGGCTGGAGCAACGAGCGGCTGCTCAATGAGCCGGGCTGGGAGGAGATCTCCGCGAGCGTCCACGCGTTCCTGGGCACCGCGTGGATCTGCGCGCACCACGCGCACGTGGACTACAGGGTGCTCGCCGCGCACCTGCCGCAGTGGCGGCCGGCCGGTGTCCTCGACACGCTCCGGCTGGCCAAGGCCACCTACCCGGGCCTGGCCAAGTACTCCCTGGACTCCCTGATCGAGCACGTCCAGCCGGACCTGAGCGCGGCTCCGGGCAACCGCCACCGCGCCACGTTCGACGCCTACGCCGCGGCGCAGCTCCTGCTCGCCATGGCCGTCCACTACGACACCTGGGACCAGCTCGTCGCCGTGGCAGTGCCGCCCGGCCTGCCCGGAGCCCCCGAACCAGAACAGGACCCCATGCTGTGGTGACACCGGATCAGCCCCTGCGCATCGGCGTGATGGGCGCCCACTCCACCGGCAAGACCCAACTCCTGAAGCGCATCGAGACCGAACTGCGCGCCCGCAGCGTCTCCGTGGCCCGCACCGGCCAGCTGGGCAAGCGTGCCGCGCTCGTGCCGCTGCCCAAGATGCACCGGCACACCGCCGCCTCCACCGAGTGGGTCATCGCGCAGACCATCGCCGATGAGATCGCCGCCGCGGCCCGCCCGGACGCCGGGCCCCTCCACGTCGTCCTCGCCGACCGCGCGGCCTGGGACGCGCTCGCCTACTTCCACGCCGCCCAGGAATGGCGTGGAGAGATCCCGCACCGCCTTGAGCGAGAACGGCTCCGTCTGCTGGCCGCCACCCAGGCCCCCAAGTACCGCCTGCTCCTGGCCACCGTCCTCGACCCCGCCATCCCCGTCGAGGACGCGCACGACTACGACCCTCGCTACCGCACCCTCGTGGACCGGCACACCCACCAACTGCTCGCCGAGGACGAGATCGTGCACACCCGCGTGACCAGCGGCCCGCACAGCCAGGACCACGCCGTCGAGCAGGCCCTGCGCCTCTGCCTCAAGGAGCCCGCGCTGTGAGCGGCACACCGCCCGCGGGCACCATCACCCTGGCCGGGAAGACCGTCTCCCGCCTCGGCCTGGGCACCATGCGCCTGACTGGGCCCGGCACCTGGGGCGATCCCCCCGACCGGGCGCAGGCCCTGGACGTCCTGCGCCAGGCCGTCCACACCCACGGCATCACGCACATCGACACCGCACACGCCTACGGCCCGCACACCGTAGAACGCCTGATCAAGGACGCGCTTCACCCGTACCCCGAGGACCTGCTGATCGCCACCAAGGTCGGCCTGGAGGCGTGGCCGGCCCCCTACAAGTGGACTCCCAACGGGGACCCCGCCTACCTGCGCAACAGCGTCGAGGGAAGCCTGTGCCGTCTCGGCGTCGAGCGCCTGGAGCTGTGCTACCTCCACCGCATCGACCCGCGATTCCCCCTCGCCGAGCAAGTCGGCACCCTCAAGTCCCTCCAGAGTGAAGGCAAGATCGGGCACATCGGTCTGTCCAAGGTCAGCACAGCGGACTACCAGGAGGCGTCCAAGGACGTAGCGGTCGCGGCCGTGCAGAACGTCCTCAACATCCACGACCGCTACGACCCCGTACAGGAACTCTGCCGGGACGAAGGCATCCCCTACGTGCCCTACCGGCCCCTCGACGCAGGCAGCGCCGCGCGCGACGGAGCCCTCGCCACGGCGCTGGCGTGGCTGCTTCAGCTCGGCCCCCACATCGCGCCCATCCCCGGCACCAGCAACCCCCAGCACCTCGCGGACATCGTGCGGGCGGCAACGGACGGCGGGGCTCCATGAACGCGACCGCGATATCGACGAACAGCACTCCGCGGGCACGAGCCGCGTACGAGAACTGGCGTCCGCCGATCACCGGAGTCTCCCTCCTAGTCCCGGTGGGGGCCCACGCTCTGGTCGTCGCCGAACTCCTCGGCAGCATCTCGCTGCCCACCGGAACCGTGCACGACGGCCAGAGCCCCGAACAAGCCGCCCACCACGTCCTCCAAGGACTTCCCCGCAGGCTCCCCCGCCTCCGGCTCGTCACTCTGGCCTGGGTGCAGATGCGCCGCAGGAAAGTCATCACCCACGTCCTCGCGACATCACCGATGACCCGCGAGGACGCAGAACAGCTCACCTACCGCGACGCGCGAGCCGACATCCGGGTGTTCTCCACCATGCGGGCCATCGACGAAGCACCAGCACCGGGGCGGCTGCGCCTGCTGGCCGCCCTCCAGGCCCTCACCACCGGAGAGACGGCCTACCTCGAAGGCGACGTCCTACGGGCCTCCGCACCGCCACGGTTTACCCGAAGCGCCCGTCCTTACCTCAACACGGAGTCGAGACGTACATGACCGACACCTGGCAACTGGTTGCCCGCCCGGCTGCCCGATTTTCCTGAGCCGCTACGAGCGGATGGCCGAGAGCGCCGAGACCGAACAGGAACGCCTGGCCTCCAGCAAGGCCCTGACCGAGTGGGTCGCGGCGGCGTTGTCCGGAGGGGCCATGGCCGCCACCTACGGGGCCATGTTCTGGCTGATCTTGGCCGGTCACATGGACCTCGCCGTTGCCGGGACCGCCGTGATCGCGGTGCGGACCGGCTCGGCGAGCCTGGGCGGGCTGGTGATGAACATCAACCGGCTGCACGAGGAATCCGTCTACGTCCGCGACCACGGCCGGTTCCTCACCCAGGCCGCGCAGCGCACCATCCCCGCGGGCGGCGACCCAGTGCCTGACCGGGTCACGGAGATCGCCCTGGACCGGGTCACCTACTGCTACCCCGACCGGGACACCGCCGCCCTGGAGCAGGTGTCGCTGACCCTGCCGATGGGGTCGGTGACCGCCGTGGTGGGGGAGAACGGCTCCGGCAAGAGCACGCTCATGAAGATCTTGTCGGGCATGCTGCTGCCCCAGGAAGGCACCCTGCGCTGGGGCGAGGCGGACATCAGCGGCCTCGACCGGGCCCAGTACTTCGAGCGGGTCTCCCTGCTCACCCAGGATTTCCAGCGCTGGCCGGTGACCGCCGCGATGAACATCCGCATCGGCCGCCCCGCCCACCCGGCGGCATCGCAGGACCTGCAGCCCTCGCTCGACTACGCGGGCGCCGCTCCGGTGATCGCCAAACTCCCCGACGGTCTGCGCAGTCTGCTGGCCCGCATGTTCCGCGGCGCCACCGAACTCTCCGGCGGCGAGTGGCAGAAGGTGGGCCTGGCCCGCACCCACTGGCGCAGCGCCACCTCGCAGGCGGACAGCGTCCTCATCGTCGACGAGCCGACCTCCGCGCTCGACCCCGAGGCCGAGATCGCGGCCTTCGACCGGATCCGTCACCTGGCCGCCCCGAACCGGGCCGTCGTCCTGGTCACCCACCGCATGTCCGGCGTCCGCCACGCCGACCACATCTACGTCCTCCACCAAGGGCGCCTCGCCGAGCACGGCACCCACGACGAACTCCTCGCCCAACACGGCCGCTACGCCGCGATGTTCGACACGCAGGCCGCCCAGTACGCCCCCACCACCGCCAGCATCCCCAACCCCACCCCGCCCACCGTCTCGGACCCCGCGTGAACGGCTCGACCGGGGAAAAACTACTCGATGGCAGCCGCCATCCATGCCTGCGCCCCATCGACCTGAAAGGCACAGCCCTGTGGCCTCTCCCGGCTCCCCTACGGATCACGCCGCCCCGCGCGCCGCTGTGCCCGCAGCTCAGTACGCCGCGTCCCGGCACGCGGCGTGGCTCGGCGCTGCGGCGATCATCACCGACGAGGCCGGCCGGGTCCTGCTGGTGCACCCCACCTATCGCAAGGACGACTCGTGGCTGCTGCCCGGAGGCGTCGTCGAGGCCGGGGAACATCCGCACGTCACCTGTCGGCGCGAGATCACCGAGGAACTGGGCCTGGATCTGCCGCTGTCGGCCGTGCTCGCCGTCCACTCCCTCTCCGCGCATCACCCCGGCCTCCAGCCCGGCACGCCCTGCCCCGGGGAGGTCCGGTTCGTCTTCGACGGGGGAACTCTCACCTCCGGCCAGGTGGCGGCGATCCGCTTGCCGCGCGAAGAGTTGTCCGAGTGCGCCTTTCTGGAGACCCGTGACGCGGTGCAGCGGATGCGGTCCGTGGACGGGCAGATCATGCTCGCCGCCTACCGGGCCCGGCTCGGGTGCACCGCCACCGCGCACCTTGCCGACGGCCAGCACATCCTCGATGTCCCGGCGCTGGACCAGCACGACGTCCACGTCCGCTACCGGCCCTTGTGGGACAGCCCGCTCCACCGCGGCCCCGTCCCCGACCAACTGCCCGTGCAGCAAGCGTGGGCGTGGTGCTTCGTCCCCGACGGACGGGTCGTCGTCGTGGCCGACCCCGGCCCGCGGGGCGCACTGCCGATGCTGCCCGGGGGCACCGTGGAGAGCACCGATGCGACGCCCGAAGAGACCCTGCACCGCGAGGCCGAAGAGGAAGGCCAGCTGGCCCTGACCGATCCGGTGCGGCTGGGCTGGGTGCTGGACGAGAGCGGCGAGGTCTACGGTAGGGTCGGGCCCAACGCGCGGCTCCGCCTGGCCGCCCGGGTCACCGCCATCGGTCCAGCGGCCGTCGATCCCGCCACCGGCCGCCCCTTCGCCCGCCTGCTCGCCAGCCCCGCCCAGGCAGCCGCCCTGCTGGGCTGGGGCCCGCCCGGCGCACGGCAGGCCCAACTCGCCGCGGACACGGCAAACGCGCGGTGGGGACTGCCCACCGCTCGCGCTGCCGCCATCGAGGAGATCCCGGCGGAGGGGATGCGGCTGAGCTGACCCGAACCTCGCACCGCCCCGCCTCGACTTGCCCCCTCCCATGCACCTCTGAGGTAGCCCATGCCGTTGTCGCACCAGCACATCCGCACCACCGTCGAGACCTACCTCGCTCGCCACCCGCACGAGCGCGCGCAGCTCGGCACCCTCCTGAACGCCCTCGACCGGACCGGCGATGGCATCGCCAGCCGTTCCACCTTCCCCGGACACGTCACCTGCGGCGCGATCGTCCTCGACGACCTCGGCCGCGTCCTGCACGTGCCCCACCTGGCCAGCGGGAAGATTCTCGCCCCCGGCGGACACGCCGAGCCTTCTGATGAGTCCCTGGCAGGCACGGCGCTGCGGGAACTGCAGGAGGAGACCGGGGCCCCCCGCCAGGCGGTGACGCCGTGGCCCGGCTACGAGACGGTGCCGTTCGACATCGACATCCACGACATCGACGCCCGCCCGGGCAAGGGCGAGCCCGGCCACCAGCACTACGACCTCCGGTTCCTCTTCCGCCTGCGCACCGCGATCGAGCCGCCGGTGGTGCTGCAAGCAGGGGAGGCCGGCGGCATCGAGTGGCGGCCCATGGACCGGGCGGCCTCCCCTTCCCTTCGAGAGAAGCTGCTCAAGCTCCCGCTCCGGACCGAACCGGAGACGGCCAACGCGTCCGCCCTGATCTACAACGACCGCGGCGAGTACCTGCTCCATCTGCGCGACTACTTCCCCGGCCGGATCTGGGAGCCGGGCATGTGGTCCCTGCTCGGCGGCGGCCGGGAACCCCAGGACGCCACGCTAGAACACACCGTGCGGCGCGAACTGGCCGAGGAGGCTGGGCTCGATCTCGCCGACCTGACCCCGTTCGGCACCACGTACGCCTCTGACGACGCCAGCACGACCGTACCCATCGCCATCTACGCCGGCCGCTGGAACGGTGACCCGCGCGAACTCCCCCTGACCGAAGGGGTGATGCTCGCCTGGTTCGCCCCCAAGGACCTCCACCGCCTGCGCATCGCCGACACCACCAGCGACCTCGTACGACGCCACGCCGCCAGCCCTCCGGCGACGCAGAGCGGGCCCGCACCCGAGGGGGAACGTCTGGCTTCGCCGCGTGGCACGGTCCCCAACATCATCGGCGTCCACCTCTACCTGGAGCGACCCGACGGGACGGTGCTGCTCGGGCTGCGCCACCCCAACTCCGCGTTCGCCCCGTCCACCTGGCACGTCCTGGCCGGCCACTGCGAGCAGGAGAACGCCATCGCCTGCCTGATCAGGGAGGCCCAGGAGGAAGCCGGCCTGTACATCGAGCGCCGGGACGTCGAACTTGTCCACGTCGTCCACCACATCGGCAAGCCCACATACCCGCCCCGCATGGGCCTTTTCTTCCGCACCCGCACCTGGAGCGGCGAGCCTGAGCTGCGCGAGCCGGACAAGTGCACCCAGTGGAAATTTTGGGACCCTGCGTCCCTTCCCGACGACCTCGTTCCCTACACCCGGCTGGCCATCGAGAAGATCCAGAACGGCGAGCTGTACAGCGAGACGGGCTGGCCCGCATGACCGCCACACCGAGCGGCGCACTCGGCCGCGCGCCCGCTACGACAGCGGCCGGACGCACGGACACCCGCCTCGTGGTGATTCGAGGGAATTCGGCGTCGGGTAAGTCGAGTGTGGCCTTGGGCCTGCGAGATCACTACGGGCGGGGTGTCGCGATCGTGGGCCAGGACGTGATCCGTCGGAACGTGCTGCGTGAGCACGACACCATGGGCGGCGCCAACATCACCCTGCTCGGCAGGGTCGCACGCCATGCCCTGGACGCCGGCTTCCACGTCGTGCTCGAAGGGATCCTGCACGCCGACCGTTACGGCCACATGATCACGTCTCTGGTACGCGATCACCGCGGCGTCTCTGGCTGCTACTACCTGGACGTGCCGCTGGAGGCGACGCTGGACCGGCACGCTTCGAAGGCGGATGCCGCGTACCTGGAGCAAGTCACCGACGACCACCTCGTGTCCTGGTACCGCGAGTTGGATCTGCTGCCGGGTGGTCTGGAGACCGTGGTGCCGGCCGACAGCACGTTGCAGGACACCGTCGCGCGCATCCTGCGCGAGACCGGCCTGGCTCCTACCTCGCCGCCGCCTCCGTACAAACCGTCCCAGGGGGACTCGATGAGCAGTCTGGTGCTGATGTGCGATCCGCAGGTCGCCGCGATCCCGGTGCGGGAGTGCGGGGAGCCGCTCGTCGACGTGCGTGACCACGGGCTCCGCGTCGACCCCCGCAAGCATGATCCGCAGAGCGCGTTCGCCCACGTCCGCGAAGGTGTCCTGGCTCGGCTGGAGAGCGCCCGCTCGCTCCTGCCCGCCGGCATCGACCTGTTGTTCGTCGAGGGTTTCCGGCCGCTGGCTCTCCAGCAGCGCTACTTCACCGAGTACCGGGACGAGCTGGCCGCTGCTCAGCCCGCCTGGACGGCTGAGCAGCTCCACCAGGCCGCCAGCCGATACGTTTCGCCGCCGAAGATCGCGCCCCACTCCGCGGGCGCGGCCGTGGACGTCACCCTCGTCGACCAGGACGGCCACGAACTCGACCTCGGCACCCGCGTCAACGCCAGCCCCGAGGAAAGCGACGGTGCCTGCTTCACGCACGCCCCGAACCTCAGCGAGTCCGCGCGCCACCACCGCACGCTGCTGCTCGGCGCCATGGAAAGAGCCGGATTCACGAACTACGCAACAGAGTGGTGGCACTTCTCGGCGGCCGACCGCTACGACGCGCTGATGCGGAGAGAGCCGTACGCGCGTTACGGGCCGATCGAACTGCCTTAGCGCGCCGGCAGCAGCGTCCACTTCCTCGGCGCCCACGCCGCCCCGGAAGCGCCGGAGCGCAGCCACTCCACCCTGGTCCCGTTGCGGCCCCCGGACCGGCAACGGGCGACATGCATCGAACGGAGACACGTATGCCTGATGACACCCAGCAGGCGATCTCGACCGTCCCAAGTCCGGCGACCCGCAGCGAACCACGAGAGCACCACCTGCACCTGCTCGGGCGGTACTACCGCCAAGTGGAAGCGGGCCGCAAGACGGTCGAGGTGAGGGTGGCCACCCCGAACAAGCGCGCCGTCAACGTCGGCGCCACGCTCGTCTTCCACGACCGGGACACCGAGCGGGAACTCGACGTCGTCGTGCAGGAGATCACCCCGTACGCCTCCTTCGAAGACCTGCTCGACTCCGAGGACCCCGCGCGCATCGACCCGGATACACCGCGCGAGGAACTCCTGTTGAACCTCCGCGGCATCTACCCGCCGGACAAGGAGGCGCTCGGCGTCCTCGCCCTCGCCTTCGACCACCATCCTGCCCGGCCCGGGCGCCCCCTGCCGATGACGCCCACGCAGTACGCGCGGGCCGTTCCCCACCACACGGTGTACGGCTGCCTCTACATCCGCGACGAGCACGACCGGCCGGTACAGCTGCGCTCGGTCTACGGATCGCGTCTGTGGCAGTTTCCTGGCGGCAATCTCGATGTCCAGGGTGAAGACCCGCTCCGGACCGCACGGCGCGAGGCAGTCGAGGAGACCGGCCTCGAACTCGGCCTGGGCGCGCCGAGGTTGATCCTGACGCACTTCCTGCACGCCGGGCCCCGCATGCCGTTGAACAAGGTGGGGCTCATCTTCGACGGAGGCCGGCTGACCGCCGACCAGTTGCGGCGGATCCGCCTGGACCCCGCCGAGCACGACATGTGGGCCATCCACGACATGGCCGAGTGGCGGGAGTTGATGGCTCCCGGGAGCTTCGCCCGTCTGGACGCGGTCGAACGAGCCCGGCGCGGCCAGGGCCCCGCCTACCTCAGCACGCACACCTGATCCGCATCGCTCCCGCCCAGGAGGCACCGTGCCCATCGAGGACGTCAACGCCCAAGCCTGGACCATCTACGGCCAACGACAGCTCGACCACGGCTACATGCCACCCATGCCCAAGACCATCTCGTGGTCTCCGTGGGAGGGGGTCGGACCGGGCAGTGAACTTCTCGGCGACCTCGCCGGCAAGCGAGTGCTGGACATCGGATCCGGCGCCGGCCACCACGCCGTCCATCTCGCCCGCGCCCACGGTGCCCACGTCACCGCGATCGAGTTGTCCCCCACCCAGCACGCCCGCGCCACCCGCCACTACGGCGCCGAAGCAGATGTCGAGTGGGTGCAGGGGGATGTCATCGAGCACGTACGGACAGCCGCACCGTACGAGGCCGGGTATGCGGTCGGAAGTCTCGCCTACGTTGATCCGCACACTGCCCTGCCCGCCCTGCGCGACGCGCTGATCACGGGCGCCCCACTGGTCTTCTCGGTCCTCCACACAGACCTCCACGGCCGCGGTCCCTCCACCACCGTCTCACCGCGCAAGCAGCAGCTCCTTGTGCGCAAGGAGCCGGCGCTCCCCGTCGACATGTTCGTCCTGGTCCCCCACCTGTGGGAGGACCTGCTGACCTCGTACGGCTTCCGGGTCGAAGCCATGAACCTGTTGAGCGCACCCGACCCGGAGAACCCGGTCGTCCATCAGCTCATCCGTGCGCGGCGGCTCCCGGACCGGCGAGCGCGGATCTCCAGTCGACCGCGCACTCGACGGCCGCCCGTCCCGCATGCGGCGATCGGCGTGGGCGCCATCGTCCTGGGCGACCACGGCCTGCTCCTGGGCCGCCACCGCCTGGGCACCATCGAGCTGCCCGGCGGCACCGTGGAGGCGGGCGAAGCCCTGGAAGAGGCCGTCGTGCGTGAACTCGCCGAGGAGACCGGACTGACCGCGCGCCCCCAGGACGTCACGCTCCTGGGCACGCTCATCGATCACGTTGGCGATGTCGTACGCCTCACCGTCGGCGCGGTCGTCACCGCCTGGGAAGGCGAGCCCGCCACTCAGCCGGACGAGAGTGTCGGCGACTGGCGCTGGTGGCCGCTCGACGATCTGCCCTCGGACCTGTTCGAGTGCAGCGCCCACATCCTCACGGCGTGGCGTACCGACCTGCCTATCGACCACCCGCCCGCGCACTTCAACCCCTTCGCCCATGGCACCACGGCGGACGGTCGGGCGTGAGGCCCCCCGAGCTGAGCCTGTGGCGCCACCGCGACTTCCGCCGCTACTGGACGGGGCAGGCCAGCGATGTGCTGGGCTCCTCCCTCAGCTCGGTCGCCGTCCCTCTGGTCGCGGTGGTGAGCCTGCACGCCACGCCGTGGGAGGCCGCCGTCCTGGCGGCCGTGCAGAAGACGCCACCGCTGCTGTTCTCGCTGCCGGCCGGTGCTTGGTGCGACCGCGTCCGCAAACGCCCCCTGATGATGGTGACGAGCCTGATCTGCGCGGCAGCGATGGGATCCATTCCGCTCGCCGCCTCGTACGGCAGGCTGACCTTGACGCAGCTGTGGGTCGCAGCGTTCGTGGTCGGCTCCTGCCATGTACTCGGCATGGCCGCGAGCCTGTCCTACATTCCGCAGCTCCTGCCCTCACACCGGCTCATGGAGGCCAACGCCAAGCTGGCCAGCGCCAACACGCTGGCCGACATCGGCGGCCCGGCCCTCGCCGGAGTGCTCATCGGCATGATCGGCGCCGCCCGCGCGGTCGCCGCGGACGCGCTCACCTACCTCGTCACCTTCTGGTGCACCCTGCGCATCCGCAGCCCCGAGCCCCTGCCCGAACAGCGCACCACCAAGCGGAGCCTGCGCAGCGAGATCCGGGCCGGCCTCGCCTACACCTGGCGCCACCCCGTCATCGGCCCGCTCGTGACCACGAACGCGATCATCTCCACCGTCCTGGCCGGAACAAATGCGATCTGGGTCGTCTACCTGATCCGCGAACTGCACTGGTCACCGACGGCGTTCGCGCTCGTGATGAGCGTCGGTGCCAGCGGAGGCTTCCTCGCCTCCCTCACCCATCCCGCGCCTCACCACCCGCCACGGCGCGGGCCCCGTCATGATCACAGCCCTCGTCCTCACACCAGCCAGCCAGATACCGCTCCTTGTGGCCCACCCCGGACTGACCAGCCAACTCGCCATTGCATCGGGCCTGTTCCTCCAGCTCTTCGGCGCGGTCACCCACGGTCTGACCCAGCGCACCGTCCGCCAGCAAGCCTGCACGCCCGACATGCAAGGCCGCATGCAAGCCACCGGCCAGTGGACAGCGTTCGGACTGCGCCCCTTCTCCGCACTCCTCGCCGGCTACGCCGCCACCACCCTGGGCCTGCGCACCACCTTGTTCATCGGCGCCTGCCTGCTTCTCCTGCCGCCGCTACGCCTCGCGCTCACCCCGATCCGCACCCTGCGCCTGGCCGCCCCATGATCTCAGCTCCACCGAACCGGAGGCTTCCACACGGATGACGGCGCATCGGCCACCCGTCCTCGCCCCAATCACCGCGGGCGTCGCGCCTACGAGAAGGCCGGGTTCCGCACGGTCGGTGCATTGCGCGAGGCCGGGTACTGGCTCGGCGACCCCTGCGACGCAATCGTCATGGACGCCCTCGCCAAGCGCCAGGCTGGCCGAACCCCGATTTCCTTCAAGGCGGCGGCCGGTTGCACGGTGTACCTTTCCTCCGGTTCGGGGCTGGTGCGCTGCCAGTACCGGTCGCCTTCCTCAATCTTGTTGCCATAGGCGTACCCCACCGGGTGCTTACCGACGTAGGCCATTACCGCCACAAATCCTGCCTCCACTCCATGCCGGTCCAGGCGCTCGCCGAAGGAGGTGACGGCATAGTTCGGCAGGTGCAGCAGCGGAGCACGTACTTCGGCGTACACGTCGAGCAGATCACCGCGGACTGCATCTAGTTGATCGTATGTACGGAGATCGATGGCGGGTGCCGAGGTCATGCTGTGGCCCTCCAGGTGGCGGTGTGCTCGGTCCAGATATCGGCGCTGTCGCTGCCCGGTGCTGTGGCCCGTAGCGCAGCACCGAACTCCTGAAGCATGCGGGAAACGCGGGCATGTTGGGTAGCTGCCTTGGCGGGAACGGACATCGCCGTGCGGGTGGCAGTGTCGGCATGTCCCTGAGCCAACTGAGCGTGGGCGAGGCGGCTGGTCGCGATCGCACGTGAACGGCGCATGTACGGTCTCAGCGCGGCGAGGCGGCGGTGTGCCGTGATACTCGGCGGTGGCCCAGTCACCGACGGCGAGATGGGCCGAGAGAGCTAGCGAGTGAAGTTCGGCCTCGTCGTAGAAGGCCATCAACCACACTGGCCGGAAGACGCCAGGCTCTGCGCGTGCCATGGCGTCCTGAGCCTGATCGAAGGTGCGGCGTAGGCCGCGGCGGTCCTGGGCGACTCCTTGGATAGCCATCTGCCGGGCAATGCCAAGGGACGCGAACAAGGGGTCTCGACGTGTGATGTAGAGGTTGCGCGCTACGTTGTTGGCTGCGAGGGCATCGGCAGGGCGGCCCATGTGCCGGTAGAGGGTCCCGGCATGAGACCAGATGCGGAATTTGATGGCCTGGTCGCCGGACAGTTCAGCGAGGCTCTGGGCTTCGCGCATGTGCCCAGTTGCGTCGTGATAACGGCGGCCGTCGATGGCTGCCCACATTGCGGACGAGCGGAAAGAGGCTGCGGTCGCGTAGAGATTGCTGCGAACGCGCTGGGCGGCGCTGCCGGAGTTCTGGAGGTTCAGCGCCTCATCGGCGAGAGAAACGGCACGTTCTTCGATGGCAAGTTGGCCTCCGTGGCGGTGATCACTGGCGATGACCGCAGCGAACTTTCGCTGGAGCCGTTCCACGTCGCTCATGCCGACGGTTCGGGGGGCGACTGCGCTAGGAGCAGCAGCTGCCACAACTGCTGTGAGAGATCCAGCGACGAACGTGCGGCGGTGCATCGAGTCCTCCTGGAGTGTGGCTGCCGTGGGCGAACGCTGCCCTCGTAGCGCGGGGACACCTGTCTCCTCCTGACGTGAAAGGCATACCCGTAGTGCACGACGCGAGCCGCATCGAGGACGCAGTCCTAGCCGTCCTCGGCGGCGCCTCCGTCGACGACGCCGCCCGCGCCGCCGGCGTCCTGCCCGGCCACCTCACCGAAGCAATCGAGATCTACCGGGCGGCCGGACGAGCCGCGCTCGACGCCCAGCCATCCGGATGGCAGCAAGCCAACATCCACTTCGCCGACTACCCGACTGCGGCAGGCGCCTTTCGCGGCTACATCGCGCCCGCCCTGCACACCGGTCCAGTAGGCACCTGGTGGTTTGTACGGAAGTACCCTCACTGGCGCCTGCGCTACCACCCCGCCCCCGGCTTTGCTCCTGAGGACGCCATCAGCCACGTCACCGAAGCCCTCGACAACTCCGTGTCCTGGGGCGTGACTTCTGACTGGCAGTCCATCCCGTACGAGCCGGAGACCATCGCGTTCGGCGGTTCAGCCGGGATCTCACTCGCGCACGAGCTGTTCCACACCGACAGCGTCAGCGTACTCGGCTACCTCCACACCGTGGCCAACGGACAGGCACGGTCACTGGACGCGAAGACAATCTCTCTCGTGGCCATGACGCTCTTGATGCGCGCTGCTGGCCTGGAGTTCGGTGAACAGGGCGATGTATGGGGACGGGTAGAGGAATGCGGCCACCCACCAAGGACTTACCCCTGGAGCAGGTCAGCACCATGGTCAAACCCATGCGTCACCTCGTCCTTGCCGACACTCACGCGCTCTTCGACGCCGAAGACCTCACTCCACTACGCCCATGGATCGAGGGCCTTGAGCACGCTGGGAGAGCCCTGGCAGATGCGGCCGAGCGCGGCCTACTGAGCCTAGGGAAGCGCGGCATCCTCGCGCGCCACGTCCTGTTCCACTGGAACCGGATGGGTTTCGCGCTCCGCCAGCAATCCGCCTGGTCCCGTGCTGCCCGGGAAGCCGTCCTCGGAAGCTGAGGAAGGCGAATCCTCCGCGACAACGTCGGCATCTCCTCTGATCGTCTGACCAGTACGCCAGCACTTATGACATAGGAGATGCAATGACCCTGCCTCGACGGTTAAGGCACTAGGTAAGTTCTACTGCTGGTTTTGTTCACGAGTTCCGGCTCTGGCTCTACTTGGTGTGGTCGCGTACGCAGCGTGGACCGGGACCGATTCTTACCGTCCCATCCACACCAAAGGCCAGGCAGGACACGACTCGGGCCGACTGAGCCGCGGAGATCGTTCGCGCATGGCTATCGCCCGGTCTCGCATACCGTCCACCCGCTCCCGCATCTGCAAGGAACTGGCCACAGACTGCTGGTCCATGTCCTGCATATGTCTGCGGCGTTCGGCCGTCCAGAGCAGGTCTGTCAGCTCCCTTACACCGCGCTCCCTCAACAGCGACTCCCGTGGGGCTGGCGAAAACCAACGGTTCTTGCACCCCACGCATGGTGCCCACTCCAACGGCAGCACGTGGAGCCTTCGGCAGCCTGCGGGACCAACCCCTCGTCCACGGCGACCTCGTGCGTCCGACTCACCTCCGCTCGCGCGGAGAGCACTGTCACCTGTGTGGTCAGCAATCGACATGGCCGGCTCACCTCCGCGCGAGCGGAGGTGAGCCGTTCACCGACAGCCGGAACCAGCTCTGGTTCTGGTGCTCTCCGCGCGAGCGGAGGTGAGTCGCTGTCGGGGCCGATGCCAGTGCGGGTGTGGGTGTGCTCTCGGCGCAAGCGGAGGTGAGTCGACACTGTGCGGCGCCCCGTGCTCTCCGCGCGCGGTGCCGGTGCGGGCCCGGAGAAAGCATCCGCGACTCCGTTGGCCTTGTTCGGGGCATGTGGGCATATACGTGCGTCATCTTCTCGGGCGCTGGAATGCTGGCGCGGGACGTTCCACGCGTAGTCGGCGACGCCCACGGGGCGGCGGCCTCTGGATGGCACCCTCATACCGGTCCGCGACCGGCAGGTCGGCTCCTCCAGCCGCAACTACCGCTTCTCCGCGAACGTGCAGGTCATCGTGGACGCCGACACCCGCCTCGTGATCGCCACCGGCCGGCCGGTGCCGGGCACCACCGTGGCAGCGCACGCCTGGCGGGCCTCCGGCCCGAGCGCGCGCTGCCACGGCGTGACCGTCCTGGCCGATGGCGCCTACCTCAACTGCGGGATGGTCACCCCGCACCGCAATCGCCCTCGGCGCCAACTGCTGCCAGGCGAGGAAGCCGACAACGCCGCGCACCACACGGTCCGCGCCCGGGTCGAGCATGTGATCGGACGGGTGAAGAACTACAAGATCCTCCGTGAATGTCGACACGGCGACGGGCTCCACCACGCCGCCCAGGCCGTCGCCCACATGCACAACCTCGCCCTCGCACCATGACCACAAGACCGCAACCACGCCCGCTGAACTGCCCGAACACAGCCTTGTGCAACACGCTTTATGAGGTGTCGCGTATTCCTCGTTGAGGCCGTGCCTGGCGTCACGGTGTGTGCTCGCCGGAGGCGTACCGGTTTCAGGATCCTCCGGCTTCAGTAACCTGGCGGGTGGCTGTCTTGCCGTGGTAGCCGAGAGCGGCGTCTGGAAGGACGAGTTGGCAGATCGCGGAGGTCCTGCCGCGCTGCGGCGGGACGGCTCCTGGCGCACTTCTGCCCACGCCTCCGTCCCCTCCCTGGCGGAACGCCCGGCCCGGCGCCGACGCGGTCGCCCGGCACGTCGCCCAGCGCGACTGCGCCGCCCGACGCAAGCGCTGGCACCTCAAGAGCAATACATTGCCGG
>NZ_JBIUYI010000025.1:0-37118 GCF_044744425.1 Streptomyces sp. NPDC087300 | reverse complement strand
CCCGCGGAGCGGGTACCACATCGCTGCGCGATGTGCAAGCGAACACCCGCGCTGCGCGCGGGTGTTGCGCTTCCGCTCCGCGGAAGCGCTGGCCTGGGGCTGCGCCCCAGGCTCACCCGCCTTGCTGCGCAAGGCGGGTGACACTCCGTCCGCTGCGCTCCCGGAGTGCAGGCCTGCGCTGCGCTAACGGCCCGGCGGGTCCCGCTGCGCTCCCCCGCCTTGACGGCCCTTCCAGCTTCGCCTCCAGGGTCGCTGAGGCCCGATTGCGCGGGCCTGGCTGGCTACAGGGTCGTCAGGGTGCGGGGCGGTCTGCCGGCTGCCAGTCTTCGATGGGCTTGGACCTGAACATGCCCCGGTATACACGCCGTGTGAGTACTGCTGCGCCCTCGCCGTACTCCTCCAGCTCCTCGAACGCCTCAGCCGCCGAGTCGTACACGAACTTCTTGCCCTTCGCGTTCTTGATGATCCACTCGCGGTCGGCCGCAACGCCGATTCCACCCGTCTGCATGTCCCCGCCCCTTTTACTTGCTTCAAAGTAGCACTCGGATAGACTCTGGACTGAGATAGCTCCAGAGCTGGAACCCTCTATTGTCCTCGATCGCACTCGGATCGCTATCAGTATTGAAGTCAATCCGGCTCTGCGTGAAGCATCAACCTAGCGCATCAGAAGCCTCATTGGTCCGCCGGAAGCTCCCATCAGAAAGACAGATGCGCATGCCGAACGAGCGTGGCGATCGGCGCGAGGCCGCTCAGCGAGAAGCTATCGATGGGGTTCTCCGGGCCCTTGAATTGCCTGCGCGCTCACTTGTGCCCGAGCGAGGCCTGCGTACGCAGGTGATCATGGCGACCGGGTCCGGGAAGACCCGAGTCGCGGTGCGCAGTGCAGAGGAGCTCCACGCGGGTCGTGTGCTGGTGCTCGTGCCCTCGCTGGACCTGCTCGCCCAGACCGAGGCCGCCTGGCGTGAGGGGGGCCGTGAGGGCCCGATGATCGGGGTTTCCTCGCTGCGAGGCGAGGAGGCGTCCTTCCCCAACACCACGGACGTGGACGAGTTGGTGGCATGGACCCGAGGCCTGGACAAGGTCACCGTGTTCGCCACGTACGCCAGCCTCGGTCTGGGCACGCTGGAGCGGGCGCACGCTGCAGGTTTGGCGGCTTGGGACCTGATCGTCGTGGACGAAGCCCACCGGGTCTCGGGCCGGATCGGGAAGCCGTGGGCGGTCGTCCACGACAACCACAAGATCCCCTCTCTGCGCCGCCTCTACATGACGGCCACCCCCCGGTTATGGCAACTCGGGGACGAGGAACAGGCCGGCGCACCCGGCGAGCTGGTGGCGAGCATGGACGATGACCCCAGCGGGCCCTTCGGCGCCCGCTGCTACACCCTGACCCTCTCGGAGGCCATCGACCGCGGAATCTGTGCCCCCTATCAGGTCGTATGCGTCGACGTCACCGACACAGCGCTCCAAGCCGCGAAGCTCTTGGGCGCCGAAGGTCACTCGGCAGAGGTGCGTGGGGCGCGGCTCGCAGCGCTGCAGACGGCGTTGGTGAAGGCGTCCGCTGAGGAAGGCTTCCGCCGAACGTTGGTCTTCCACCACATGGTGAAGGAAGCCGAAGCCTTCGCGGTCGGTCTCCCCGACATCGCCGGGCAGCTGCACGACGCCGATCCGGGGCTGTACCCCAAGGCGATCTGGGCCAACTGGTTGTGCGGTGAGCATAAGCCGCTCCACCGGCGCCGTCTGCTGGGTGAGTTCGCCGACGGGATCGCAAGCGACGGCACGGTCGTGGAGAAGAGTTACCTGAGCTCGGTGAAGGTCCTGGGGGAAGGCGTGGACACATTCCGGTGTGACTCCGTGTACTTCGCGGATGTGCGCGGCTCGATGCCGGACCTGGTCCAGGCGGTGGGCCGGGCACTACGGATGCAGCCGGGCGAGGGCAAGGTGGCAAGCCTCGTGGTGCCAGTCCTGCTCGGGCCCGGGGAGACGTCGGACAACATGCTCACATCCCGGGCGTTCGGCGGGCTGGCCAAGCTGCTGGAGGCACTGCGGGCACACGACGCCCGCGTAGTGGAGCAACTCGCCGAACAGCAGGCCCCCAGCGCCTACAAGCCCATCAGCAAGGACGATAGCGAGAAGAGCGCGGACGGGAGCGGCGAGGGCTCCGGAGACGTCAGCGCCCCCGCCAAGGCCCTGCTGAAGTTCTCCACGCCCCGCGACCCGGCCGCCCTCGCCGCGTTCATCAACCTGCGCGTCCTCAACCCCGAGCACGAGCACTGGCGGCGCGGCGTCGAAGCCGCCGTCATCTACGCCCGCGAACACGGCGACCTGAAGGTGGCGTTCACGTACCGCGTCCCGACCGGGGATGAGGCTGACGCTGACACCGACGGCGAGGGGTGGCCTGCCTCGCTCGCCGAGTTCCCGCTCGGGCAGTGGACCGCCGACAACCGGCGCTTCTACGCCCGCGGCGACATGGACGAGGACCGCATCGAACAGCTGGAGAAGCTGGGCATGATCTGGTCGCACTTCGACGTCGCGTGGGAGGAGGGCCTGTCCGCCGCGCGTGGATGGGCTACCGAACACGGGCACCTCCTGGCGCCGCTGGACGCCACCTACCAGGGCGCGAAGGTGGGCATCTTCCTGAAGAACGCGCGTGCCGCCGCCCGCAAGGCGCAGAAGATCGAGCAGCGGCGTTCGGAGGGGCTGCCGGTCCAGTCGTCGGCCGGCGCCCTGTCGGAGATGCGGCGCGAACAGCTGGAGGAGATCGACGCATCCTGGTGCCCGAGTTGGCCGGTGACGTGGCAGCGCTGCTTCCACCTCGTCCGGGTACACCTGGACGCCGGTGAGACGCTGCCCACCGAGGCGGGCGAAGTCCTGCGCCAGGGAGAAGATCTCGGGCGGTGGGTGATGTCCGTGCGACTCGGCTGGGACAACCTGACGACCGTGCAGCAGTGGATGTGTGAGCAGGTCCTCGGGATCACACCCGCCAGCGAGGAGGAGAAGCCGCCGCGGCGCCGTACTCAGGCCGACAAGTGGGCGCTGAACTACGAGGCCGCCAAGCAGTTCTACGAGCGCGAGGGGCACCTGCGAGTGCCGCGCAAGCACGTCGAACGGATCGTCGGCGAGGGCCAGGAGGAGCGGGAGCTCCGGCTCGGGGCGTGGATCAGCAACCAGCGCAGCCGGGCCGCGACACTGTCCCCGGAGCGGG
Source organism: Streptomyces sp. NPDC087300 (assembly GCF_044744425.1). Classification (NCBI taxonomy): domain Bacteria; kingdom Bacillati; phylum Actinomycetota; class Actinomycetes; order Kitasatosporales; family Streptomycetaceae; genus Streptomyces; species Streptomyces sp. NPDC087300. Next base: position 33,916 of record NZ_JBIUYI010000025.1, on the reverse strand, counting down.
TGGAGCAGATGTCCGCGATCGGGATGCGGTGGTCCTGATGGTGGGTGTCATCGTCGTCGCGGTCGCTGCGCTCGCGGCCGGCTATCTGCCCGGACGGGCGCGGCCCATGGTGGATTGCCGCTGCCCGTGCCAGTCCTCGCAAGCGCCTCCTGCGTGTGGTGCACGCGGGCCCCGCCGGGTCCGTCCGGCGGTCACAGGTTGGCGCCGCCCGTGACGTCGATCTTGGCGCCGGTGATCCAGCGCGCGTCGTCCGATGCGAGGAAGGCGACCGCGTCGGCGATGTCCGGGACCTCGCCGACCCGGCCGAGGGCGGTCAGGCCGATGGTGTGCTCCAGGTGCGCCGGGTCGGCCAGCGCCGAGGCGGTCATGTCGGTGTGGGTGTAGCCGACCGCGACGGAGTTGACGGTGATGCCGCGTGGTCCGAGGTGCTTGGCCAGCGTGTGGCTGAACACCTCGAGCGCGCCCTTGGTGAGCGGATACCCGATGCCGTGGGCCGATGCGGCGCGGGTGGAGACGGAGGAGATGTTGATGATCCGGCCGCCGTCGCGCAGCCGTGGCAAGAGCCGCTGGGTGAGGAAGAACGGCGCCTTCACGTTGACCGCGACCATCTGGTCGAACTCCTCGGGGGTGAGGAGTTCGATGGGCCGGCCCATGGTGTTGAGCCCCGCGTTGTGGACCAGGATGTCGATCGCCGGCTCGCCGTACGCGCGCAGGGCGGCGTGAAGGCCGTCTTCGAGCGTGTCCACGTCCCCGGGGATGCCCAGTTCGGCGCCGACGACGAAGGCGCGGCCGCCGGTCTCTGCGATGGCCGCGGCGGTCTCCTTGGCGGCGTTCTCGTTCGTGCCGTAGTGCACGGCGACCAGGGCGCCGTCGCGGGCCAGGCGTTCGGCGATGCCTCGGCCGATGCCCCGGCTGGCGCCGGTGACCAGGGCGACCTTGCCGCTGAGGTTTCCCATGCGCACTCCTTGGTCGTGCCGTACGAACCTCTCCCCCACGCCTGGTTAGGCTAGCCTAACTGTCGTGTGCCTCTCGGGGCCGGTCGCATGACGGCCCGTCAAAGACCGTCTCCCCCGCGGAGTTCGGGCCCCGGACAACACGGAAGAGGGCTCCCGGGCCGTTCGGGTTCCGGGAGCCCTCACTCATGTGCAATCGCCAGGGCGGCCTTGGCGAGCGGAGCTGCTACTTCGCGCCGACGGGCGAGCGGTGCTTCTGCGCCAGGGCGGGCTTGGGCAGGGTGCAGCCGGGGCGGTTCAGGTCGATCTTGTTACCGGCGCCGACGCAGGCAACGATGATGTAGGTCTGCTGGGCGTAGCCGATGCTGGGCCGGACGGTGACCTTGCCGTTCTCGTCGACCTCGCACGGGTTGTTGTCCGTGCAGCGCTGGCCGCTCTCATTGATGGTGTTGTTGACGGCGACGACCTTGCCGGTGGCGTCGTCGATCACCGGCGATCCCGAGGTGCCGCCGATGACCTGGCAGGGCTGGGTGTAGCGCAGCGAGTCCTTCCAGGTCCACTGGCCTTCCTTCAGGCGGTACGCGAAGCCGTCCGTGTTGCACCGGTACATCCGCTTCCAGTAGCCGGAGGCGACCGTGATGGCCCGGCCCGTCTGCGGGTGCGCGGCGTCCAGGTCGAGGGCCTTGATGCCGTAGCGGCTCTCGATGTCGCTGTAGGTGCTGGTCAGTTCGTATACCGAGACGTCGGTGTCGGTCATCGTGCCGTACGCGATCTTGCTGGCGCGAACGGTGCCGAGGCTGCCGCCGCTGGCGTTCAGGAGCGTGAAGCTACGGCTCGAGGCCCGGTTGACGATGACCTGCCCGGCGCTGGGGAAGCCTGTCTCCAGGCAGTGGCCGTTGGAGAGCACGAGCGCCTTGTCCGTGGGCTGCGAGCTGGGCACGCGTACTACGGAGCCCGAGCAGTTGCTCAGCGCCACGGTGCCCGCGAAGGTCACAGCCTTCGCCTTCGCCTTCGCCTGGGTCGCCGCGGCGGGTTGCGCCGCGGCCGTGCCTTTGCCGGACACCGGCGCCTCGTTGCTCACGGCGGACGCGGGTATCGCCGTCGCGCCGAGGAGCAGCGCGGTGAAGACGGCACCAACGAGAGGCTTGCTCATGTGGGGTTCCCCTCTGATGACTGTGTGACCGAAGGTCCTTCGGTTTTGTCATGCGCATTTTTGGGGCAACCCGCCGTCAGGAGCAAGACCGCGTGCTCTCACGTACGCGTGTGGCACGGCTTCTTGGGCGTACGGCCGGCCGCTGGACGCGTCCCGCGCGAGCCGCCAGCGCCCGCCTCCCCGCCACGGCGACCCCCTGCGCGATCTCCAGCCCCGATGCCGCCCCCGACAGCACGGCCTCGCGAGACTGCGTCTCGCGCGAGGCGCCTCATCCGGCGGGCCCGATGGCCATCCGCCCTTCGTCGGTCGACCGGGTCCCGCAGCCAGCACACACGCACGACGGCGGACCTCCCCCCTCGGCTCTGTGCCGTGCGGGGATACGGCGCAGCTCCTCCTGGTCGCCCCGCTGGCGAGCTTGTGTACTCGGCCTGCTTACGGGCGTCGTGGGCTACACGGCGCGGATTGCCGATCGCCTCCAGGAGACTCTGGTTGCGCGCGGCCGGCCGAAGCGCCGGAAAACCGCTCCGGCCGGACCGTGCTCTTGGAGGTGCTTCCTACCGGTGACCACGATGGGCAACTTGCCGTCGTACATGCGGACACCGTTCTCGTACGCGGTGTCCTTTCAGTACTGTCCGGTCAGCTCGGCCAGCTACGCGATAACGGTGTGGAGGTTGCGCGGACCGGCCCGATTGAAGACAAGCAGCAGCGACAGGTCGCCGTGGCGCCCATCGGGCACCCACCATCGGGTGCGCCACAACAGCCACGCCATACCGGCAACGCCCTTCCGCTGGCCAAACCGCATAGGGAGGCTGGGCATGTGTATGCGGTCACATGCCCAGCCTCCCAGCGAAAACCAGCACAGACCCCCGCGGCTGCCGCACCGGGGGGGACCCGCACTAGCGCGTGCCGTCGGCGTCCGAAGGCGAAAATGTGCATGCGGGCGACGGCCTGGGCGACGTGGTGGACGCCGTCGCCGTACCGCAGGCAGCCGCGGAGGCAATGGTGCCCAGCCCGGCGGGCCGTCGACGGCAGCCTGCGCGGCGGCAAGGACGATCCGGGCTTACCCACAAGGCTTTGGGCTTGCTCACGTCCGTCCGTGGAGCGCCTGGCTCGGCAGCGAAGGCAACCACCGCCGTTCGCCGACGAGGCTGGGTGCCAGACGAAGCAGCGGCCTGTCGCCGCGTAGAAGACCACGCGGCCACCTATGGCGTGGTGTTCGCGCTGGGACGGTACGAAGCCTTGCAGATCCGCCCGGGCGGATCTGCGAGTGAGCCTCTGAGGGTGCGATGCTCCCGGTAGACAGCACACTCCTCTTCCCTGGCTGAGCTCAGGAACGGCTCCACGCCAGGTGGCCGTCCGGGCGGATCAGCGCCGTCCGGAGCGTGCTCCAGCCGGCGCGCTCTTCCGTCGCGGCCAGCTCCGCCGTGACCCGGACGGCGTCGTCCGGCACGTCATGACCCGTGGTGCCACCCGCGAGGTCCAGGAGGACGTGCCGTCCGCGCCGGAGCAGTTCGAACAGGCGGCTTCCGTCGGCGAATCGCAGGTCCGGGGCGCGCCGTCCGGTGCCGTAGTCCACATCGAGGCCGGACAGCCGCTCGGCCAGGTGACGGGACAGCTCCGGGACCGTGGCGATCAGGCCGGACAGTACGCCGCGCAGGGCCTGGCCGTCCGCCGAGTACGCCATCGTCAGCGCGGTCTGCGCCTGGGTGTGTGCGAGCAGGTCAGCCCCGATCGGGCGGCGCTCCGTCTCGTAGGTGTCCAGCAGGTCCTCGCCCGCCCGGCCGGTGGCGACGGCCGCCAGCTTCCACCCCAGGTTCATGGCGTCCTGCACGCCCACGTTGAGTCCCACGCCGCCGGCCGGGAAGTGCATGTGTGCAGCATCGCCGGCCAGCAGGATCCGGCCGCGGCGGTAGGCGGATGCCTGCCGGGCCGCGTTGCCGAAGCGGGACAGCCACAGCGGATCGCGCATCCCGAAGTCGGATCCGGTGATGTCCATGACTCTCGCCCGCAGTTCCGCCAGGGTCAGCTCGCCCGGCCGGCCCTCCTGGAGGCTGTCGGGGTCGCTGCCGACGATGCGGTGGACGCCCCCCGGCATCGGCACCATCATGAGGCCGCCTTGAGGGCTGGTGACGCTGGCGAAGCCGCCGTCGGGCGGTGAGTCCAGGACCACGTCGCCGAGCCAGCCCCACGCCGTCGCGTCCGTACCCGGGAAACCGATACCGGCAGCCTGGCGCACGGTGCTGCCGGCGCCGTCGCAGCCCACCACGAACCGCGCGCGCACGATCTCGCCGTCATCCAGGACCACACCCTGATCATGCAGCGCGGCCACTCGACGGCCGCGCCGGATGATCGCGCCCAACTCCCGCGCCCGGTCCTCGAACAGTTCCTCGGTGCGTATCTGGGGCAGCGCCAGGGTGAAGGGGAACGGCGTATCGAGGACCTTGAAGTCCATGCGGTCCTCCAGGCCCGCGAAGTGGCCGTTGGGAATCGCGACGCCCTCGGCCACGAACGCCGTGGCGACCCCGCGGCTGTCCAGCACCTCGATGGTGCGGGGGTGAAGGGTCAGGGCCTTGGAATGCGGGTCCGGAGCAAGGCGGGGTTCGATCACCGTGACCGACGCCCCGCCCAGCCGCAGTTCCGCGGCCAGCCACAGCCCGACCGGGCCCGCGCCCACCACCACAACGTCATCCACGACAACCTCCTCTTGGTCAGTGACCAATGACTGATGCCGTCAGATATACTTGGTCAGTGAACAAGAGTCAACGTGAGGTCGTGGCCACCGCCCTGGAAATCCTCGACGAAGGCGGCCTGGAGGCCGTCTCGCTCAGGGCCATCGCGGAGCGGCGGGGCGTGCGGATGAACACCGTCGTCTGGCACGTGAAATCCAAGGGCCGCCTCCTGGAACTGATGGCGGACGCCATCGTGGCCGAGGCCGGTCTCAACGACCTGCCCGCCCGGTGGGACCACCGCGCCGCCGAGCTCCTCGCGCGATACCGCCGCGCACTGCTCGCCCACCACGACGGCGCGGCCGTCGTCGGCGGCACCTACGCACCCGAACCCGCCACGCTCGCCATCGCGGAGACCCTGATGGCCGCCCTCCTGGAGGGCGGCTACCACGACCAGGAAGCAGTCTGGACGTGCTGGAACACCCTGTACTTCACGCTCGGCCTGTGCCGCGAAGAACAGGCGATCTCCAGCGCCGAACCCGACCGCCTCACCGAGGCCGTCACCTCCGGCGCGTTCCCGGCCCTCCACCGCACCCTGCCCCACCTGCTGCAGCCGTCCTTCGACGACAGGTTCACCTACGGCCTGCAGCGCCTCCTCAACCTCCCCGCCACAGCCCCTCGTTGACCCGTTCGGCCCGCCGAGAGGCCCCCAAGGCGTCCGGACTGGGAGCGGGAGCACCGCTCCCGAGACCCTCGCCGGCGCGGTGACGGCCGCGAACCGTACACCCGCGGCAACACCGAGAACACCGGGACCGCCAGGCGAGCCGTCCATGGGCTCCCCCGCGCCGGGCATCAGCACCGGCACCTCTCCGGACGCGACGCCTGCGAACCCAAACCCCGCCCACGGAAACGACTGCGCCCTGACCACTGCCCACCCAGCTGAACATGTCCGGGCGCACCGCCCTTCCGGCGCCCTGCGGGTGCCGGCCCGTGGCACTGTCACCCACACCGGGTAATCAGGCCGCCCTGCCGCGCCGGTTTCACAGCGCACACCGCGCCGGCACCTACCTTGGTCCTCCCGCGAAGACCAAGCAGGAGAGCGCGTGAAGATCGATTGTGTCGGTGCAGGACCCGCCTCGCTGTACCTGGCCGTCCTGGCCAAACTCCAGGACCCCGCCCACGAGGTCACCGTCCACGAACGGCATGCGGCCGGCACCAACTACGGCTGGGGCGTCACCTACTGGCCCGACCTGCTGGACGACCTGCACCGCCACGACACGGAATCCGCCCAGGCCATCGAGGAGCACTCCGTGTCCTGGCAGGGCGGATTCGCCCACGTCGGCCAGCGCACCACCGCACACGACGGCGACCCGGGACACGCCATCAGCCGCCACCAGCTGCGCACCGTCCTGGCCCAGCGGGCCCGCTCCCTGGACGTACGCCTCAGCTACGGCCGGGAGATCGCCAGCAGCACGGACCTGCCGGACGCGGACCTCGTCGTCGCCGGGGACGGCGCGCACAGCAGGCTCCGAACCGAGCACGCCACACACTTCGGCACGCACGTCAGTTCCGGCGCCAACCGGTTCATCTGGCTCGGAACCAGCCGCGTCCTGACCGCGTTCACCTTCGCCTTCGCCCAGACCGAGCACGGCTGGATCTGGTGTTACGCCTACGGGTTCAGCCCCCGGCGCAGCACCTGCGTCGTGGAATGCTCCGCCACCACCTGGGCGGCGCTGGGATTCGACCGCCTGGACCACGACGCCACCCTGCGGCTGCTGGAGACACTCTTCGCCGACCTGCTCGACGGTCACGAACTCCTGGGGCGCACCGACATCGACAGCCACGCCCAATGGCAGGCGTTCCCCACCGTCACCAACACCACCTGGTCGTACGGCAACCTCACGCTGATCGGAGACGCCGCGCACACCACCCACTACTCCATCGGCGCCGGCACCACCCTCGCGCTGCGCGACGCGATGAGCCTGGCCGGTGCACTGCGCTCCGCCACCGCCCCCGCACAACTGCCCGCCGCGCTCACCGCCTACGAACGGGACCGCAAACAGGCCCTGCTGCCGGTACAGAGCGCCGCACGGCACAGCGCCCAATGGTACGAAAACCTCCCCCGCTACATGAGTCTCGAGCCCCACCAGATGTTCGCCCTCCTGGGCCAGCGCCACTCACCCCTGCTGCCCCACCTCCCACCACAGCTCTACTACCACCTCGACCAGGCCGTCAGCCGCCTCCAGACCCTGCGCCGGCTCAAACAGCGCCTGGGACCACGCCTGGCCCGCACACTGCAGCGCCGGCAGCAAGCGGGCAGGGAGGCGTAGCCGGTACCCCCATCCCCCACAGGGTGGTGAGGGAAACCGCCCCTCCCGGCAGACACCGGCAGACACCGGCGGACACCGGCGGACACCGGCGCCGCTCGGCCCGTGAGCAGGCGAGGCTGTTGGAGCGGAGCGGGCAACAGAGCTCCGACAGACACCGTGCGGGCCCCAGGCCAGGAGCAGCCGAGCAGACGTCACGGCCGCGGTGGGATCGGCCACAGCGGCAGGTGGGACAGTGGCGGCGAGCGTAAGCGGGGGTGTGACGGGCCGCGGGGTGCTGGTCCTTCCGGGCCGGGGCCGCGTGGATGTGTAGATGTGCGCCGCCGTGTGCCTCAACTCCCCTCCCCGCGCGGCGGGGCCTCCCTCTGCGCGTGCAGTGCGCCCCCGCACAGAGGTTCGCACCGACACGAGCCCGGTGATAACGCTGGAGTCACGGAACCGGTGAACGAGGTGACGAAAGGATTCACCATGGCATCCCAGACCACTCTGGAGGCGGGCCGACTGTCCGCCATCGTGAAGATCCTCGACCGCGCCGGCGGCCATCTGAGCGCCGCAGTACACGACCCCACCCTGGCCCCCGCCTGCCGCGACGACACGGGAGCCCCCGCCCTCCAGGCCCTCCTGGACCTTTCACGCAGTGCCTCGCACGACCTGGCGTGTGCCGTCCGGCATGCGGGCACCGGTGATCTGACGCTGGCCCAGGCCCACTTGGAGGCGGCACGGTCGGCCCCGGACAAACACGTCGTACCGGTGACCGGCATGCCGGTCCCACTTCCGGCCGGCGTGCGCACCGCGCTCCAACTCCTGCGCGGGATCACCGGGTTCTTCAGCACGGAGACCGAGGACGCGCTCATCCGTGCCCTGGGCATTCCCTCGGCATCGGCCATGTGACACGGCCCCCGCGCAGACATGCGCGACAAGAACGAGAAGAAGTGGAAGCGGGACCCGCCACCACCACGCCGGCCATCGGGCGGTGCTCCTCCCGACGGCCGGCGCATCGGCCCCGGCCGCGGCTTCGCCGCGTTGCCGACCGTGCCGCGGGACCCGTACGGCACGGAGCGCGCCCGCCCCTCCCTGCCTGACAGGACCTCAAGGAAGCCAGCAGCGGGCGCCGATGGAATCCTCCGGCCAGCGGGCACGTTCCCCAGCCTTGAAGATGAACGGCTCGCCACCGCCGCCTACGCAGTGCCGCCAGGACTGCGGGACTGTACGAAGCGGTGCCGGCGGCCATCGCCCGACTGGAGTTCCGATCAGGGCCGGGCTACCAGGACGAGGGGGGCTTCGTCCCTCCCGGGCCGAGACGGTGGCGGCACACCCCGCTCCTCACCCGCGCCACACGTAGGCTGGCCCCCGAATCAGTGGCCACATGACTCGGCGCGCTTCTGCGATCCGAGGGCCACGAGACCCAGTGACGACGGCCGGGCGAACGACGGAAGAAGGAGGCGGCACTGTATGGGTACCGATGTCCTGCGGTGGAGCGAATACCCCAGCGTGCCGTGGAAGAACGGCGGCGGCGTGACCCGGGAGGTCGCCTCGGGAGTCGTACGGGCGACCGCGTCTTCAGCTCAGCCCGTGGACGGTTTCGACTGGCGGGTCAGTGTCGCGGACGTGGACACACACGGACCCTTCTCCCCCTTCCCCGGAATCGACCGCGTCATCACCCTGGTCGAAGGCGAAGGCATGGTCCTCACCGTGGACGGCCGCCCTCAACCGGTCACCCCACTGGACCCCTTCGCCTTCTCCGGCGACGCCACCACAAACTGCCGACTCAAGGCAGGCGCGGTCCGCGACATGAACGTGATGACCCGTCGTGGACGGGCAACAGCACAGGTCCGGATCCTCTCCCTCACCACCGCACGGACGGACACCACGGTGTACGCCACGCACGAGCCCCTCCTCGTCATGGCAGTCACCAAAGGCGTCACCATCGCCACCCCTGACGGACGCCAGACCACGCTCGGCCCTCTCGACTGCATACGTCACGAAGGACCGGAGCCACTGATCCTGAGCGGCGACGGCGCAGTGGCCGAAATCAGGATCACCCCGACGCACTGACAACACGAACATCGACACAGCACCGGGCCGATACACGGCTCAAACACAACCACACGACAGCGGCGTCCTCCCTCGACGGCCGAGTCACCATCCGCCCCGCCCCCGCGCCCGACCCCGGCTCCGCAATGTCACCAAACACAGTGCACAGAAAAGCAATTCGCCTCCTGCCGCCCCTGCGATCAGCCTGCGGACCTGTGGAATCGGCCGCCGCCACAGGAACCAGATATGACACACCGTCACCCCGCATCCCAGCAAGCAACTTGAGACGGACCACCACTCCGGAAGGTGAAGTTCCCCCATGCCGCCACCCCGGTGCCCGCCCACTGGACACGATGGAAACATGGACCCCAAGCATGAGAAACGCGCGAAACCCGACGACCTAGGGCCGGTGGTCGTCCGCATCCCCCAGGAACCGGTGGAAGCCGCGATGGAGGCCGACGCGGTCGATGCCATACACACCCAGGACGTCGTCGTACGCGGCCCACTGTTCGGCGTCGCCGCCCAGGACGCAGCCGACGGGCCACGGTGGCGGGTGGTGGCCTCGGTCAGGGCCAGCTTCGCGCAGGAAGCCCGCGACAGCCTCAACTCACTGCTCTGGTTCCGGGCGAAGGACGACACCGAGGACCGGGCCCAGCGACGCACCCTGCTGGCGGCGGTCACCCGCCTGGAGAACGAACGCGTCGACGAACTCACCGTCCTCGGCACCCGCTACCGCATCGTACGAGCCGAGGAATACGCCGGAACAGGCCCCGAAGGCATCGAACAGCCCCGCCCCACCGACCCCGAACCCGTCATCCCCGACTGGACCCGCACCAGCCGCGGGCGCGCCCTCGACGCCGACCTGATCCTGGACCCGGCCGCACCCCTGACCCCCGCCCAGGCCATGGAACGCCTGATCCTGCGCACCATGGCCTACTCCGGCTCCCAGTACCCCGCCGACGTCCTGCACGACTCCCACCGGGCAACCATCACCCACCCCGACGTCCTGCTCCTGCCCACCACGTTCCTCGCCGTGGAACGCACCAGCACCGGCTGGAAGCGCGCCAGCGACCTGCACGCCAGCGCACACGACGCCCGCAAAACCCTCGACAACCGCCTCACCCACTGGCAACCACGCCTCCGCGGCCTCATCCCCCTGCACGCCCCACCCGACACCGACGCACACTCCCTGGTCGCCGCGGGCACCGCCACCCCGGGATCAGAACTGGCCGCCTACGCCGCAGCCTCCCACCGACTGCGCGCAGGCCGCATCAACCAGATCAAAGTCCACAACACCCTCTACCGCATCGCCCGCGCACGCCGCCTCCTACGCTGGGGCCCCGACGGACCCGAAGGCCCCCGCCCCTCGGACACCGACGACCACGACCCCGAACCCATCCACCCCACCATGGACGAACACGGCACCATCCACTACGCAGACGACGGCGATGATGACGAGGCCGACAGCGACGACGACTGACCCAGTACACCCCACAACAGCACAGGCAGCCTGCCAAGTCGGCGCACCAACGCCGTCAGACTCGCAAGCGACTGTTGCCCGAGTCGCCCAGGCCAGGACTCCGGCTCATCCTCACTGGGATCCAGCAGCGCCCCGACGAACTCCGAGAACACCTCAGGGTCGATCTGGCAGTCGTCAGCCCGCATGGCGCCGATTCCCGACGGCAGGCCCAACTCGGCCTCATAGATACCGACATGGCTCATGAACAGCCGCGAAGCCCCCGTTCGACGGATTCCACAGAATCCGCTCCCCCACCTCGTAATACTGACTCACATCAGCACCTGCACCTCTCCGCTGGTCGTACCGGTGGCTGTCGCGGGCACTGGAGTGGCGGCGTTCGGGGTGGGGTGCGGCCCGGCGCTTCCGGTGCGCCGGGCCGCACCCGTGGTCACAGCGTGTGGGTCAGGCGGTCGGTGAGCAGGCGGGTGAAGCGGGCCGGGTCGGGCAGATCGCCTCCTTCGGCGAGCAGTGCGCTGCCGTAGATCAGCTCGGCGATCTCCGCCGCTGCGGGGTCCTCGGTGCCTGCGCCGTGCGCTGTGCGCAGGGCGGTGATGAGCGGATGTGCGGGGTTGAGTTCCAGGATCCGCTTGACCGGCGGGATCTGCTGGCCCATGGCCCGGTACATCTTCTCCAGCGTCGGCGTCACGTCGTGGGCGTCGCCGACGATGCAGGCCGCCGAAGTCGTCAGGCGCGACGACAGGCGGACCTGCTTGACGTGCTCGGACAGGGTGGTGGTCAGCCACGGCAGCAGGGCCGCGAAGTCCTGCTCGCGCTGGGCCTTGTCGGCGTCCGCCTCCTGGTCCGCGTCGGCGGACTCGTCGAGGTCGACCTGGCCCTTGGCGATGGACTGAAGACGGTGACCGTCGAAGTCCTCGACCCGGTCCACCCACACCTCGTCGATGGGGTCGGTGAGGATCAGAACCTCGTACCCCTTGGCCGCGAAGGCTTCCATGTGCGGGGAGTTCTCCACCATCGCCCGGGTCTCACCGGTCAGGTAGTAGATGGTGTCCTGACCGTCCTTCATGCGCTCGACGTACTCGCGCAGCGTGGTGGTCTTCTCCGGGTCGTGCGTGGAAGCGGCCGAGACCAGCGGAAGCAGGGCCTCGGTGTTGTCCGTGTCCTCGACCAGGCCTTCCTTCAACGCCCGGCCGAACTGGGCCCACACGTTCGCATAGCGCTCGGCGTCCTTGGACTGCATGTCCTTCAGCGCGCCGAGGACCTTCTTCACCAGGCGCCTACGTACGCCTTGGATCTGCCGGTCGTGCTGGAGGATCTCGCGGGAGACGTTCAGCGACAGGTCGTGGGCGTCCACGACACCCTTGACGAAGCGCAGGTAGCTGGGCATGAGCGCTTCGCAGTCGTCCATGATGAACACCCGCTTGACGTACAGCTGCACGCCCGGCTTGGCCTCGCGGGAGTACAGGTCGAACGGGGCCTGCGAGGGGACGAACAGCAGCGCCTCGTACTCGAAGGTCCCCTCGGCGCGCATGTGGACCGTCTCGGCCGGGGGCAGCCAGTCGTGGCTGATCTGCTGGTAGAACTCGTGGTACTCGTCCTCGGTCACCTCGCTGCGCGACCGGGCCCACAGCGCCTTCATCGAGTTGAGCGTGTCGACCTCGCGGGTCGTCTCCCCCTCGCCGTCCGTACGCTCCGTGGCCATCCGGATCGGCCAGCGGATGAAGTCCGAGTACTTCTTGACGATCTGGCGGATCTTCGATTCGGAGAGGTAGTCGGCGAGCCCGTCCTCGCTGTCGGCGGGCTTGAGGTGCAGGGTGACCGTGGTGCCCACGGGCAGGTCGTCGACGGTCTGGAGGTCGTAGGTGCCCTCGCCGTCGGACTCCCACTGGGTGCCGGAGTCCGTACCGACCCGCCGGGTACGCAGGGTGACCTTGTCGGCCACCATGAACGCCGAGTAGAAGCCGACACCGAACTGCCCGATCAGGCTTTCGATGCCGGCGGCCTCCTTGGCGTCCTGGATCTTCTCCAACAGGCCGGCGGTTCCGGACTTGGCGATCTTGCCGATGAGTTCCACGAGATCGTCCCGGGTCATGCCGACCCCGTTGTCACGGACGGTCAGCGTGCGGGCTTCCTCGTCGGCCTCCAACCAGATGTGCAGGTCGCCTGTGTCGACCTCGGCGAGGCTGGAGTCGGTCAGCGATTCCAGGCGCAGCTTGTCCAAGGCATCGGAAGCGTTGGAGATCAACTCACGCAGGAAGATGTCCTTGTTCGAGTAGATCGAGTGAATCACCAGACGGAGCAACTGGCGGGTCTCTGCCTGGAATTCAAGTGTCTCGACATTGCTGACCATGTGGGTCTCTTTCCGTGGGAACGTCATGAAGGGACTTGGACTATTGGACTAAGGGTGGGACGGGCTCATGCCCGCGTGATGCGACTCCGCGTGACACGACTCCACGTGGTGGGAGTCAGTCATCATCAGCGACTGTCGCCGCCCGCCGGTCTTCGAGGGCGTCCAGCGATGCGACGAGGCCGGCATGGCGGGCATCGAGATAGGGGCGCATGTCGGCCAGCGGCGCCATGAGCTCGGCGGCATCAGTGGCACCGAGAGCGGTGTGCAGGGCGGCCTGGGCCGCGTGCGCTTCGGGTCCGAGGTGTGCGAGGTTGGCGAGCGCGGCGATCTGCCCGGCTAGGCGGCGCAGGTCGGCTGCGTTGTCGCGCGCCCACGTGGCGGTGGTGCGTTCCACCGCGCGGCGTTCGCGAGTGGCCTGAACCCGTTGCTCTCCGGTGGTACCGGCGGGGCCGGGGCGGCCGCGCAAGTAGCGGCGCTCGGCGGCCTGGCGGCTGGCGACACCGAGCGGCCCGGCGAGGTCGGCCCAGCTGGCGCCCGCGTCGCGTGCGGTTTCGATCAGGCCGGTTTCCCATCCGGCGAGCTGCTCGCGCACCTGCCTCAGCAGCATCAGCGAGGCCAACGCCTGCTCGGGACCAGGTCCGGCGGCATCGGCGGTCTCGTGCCGGGCATCGCGCAGCGCGTCGTCGATGGCGGCGAGGGCTGCCGCGGCGGCGAGGAAGGATGCCGGGTTGTGGGCATCGGTACGGGTCGTGGACGGCTGGTCGGCTGCGGTCACGGGCACCTCCCTCGGACGGTCGTCTGTCGGACGGTCATCTGGTTGATGACATCGCGTCTGTCATCCATTGGATGACATTACAGCAGCGTCTGTGCAGCGCATTGGCAGCAACTCGTAACCGGTGGAGGTGTTTTCACGATGCTGATGCGCGTTGACACCTCCCGTGAGCTGGACCGCATCCGAACCGACCACGACGCCGGCGTGCTGACCCTGCACATCCCGATCGCCGAGCAACGCGCAGCTCGCGGCACACACGCATGCGGTGCCCTTTCAGACATGGTTCTGTGCTGTGCCGGATACCAACGGGAGTCCGCTCAGCCCTCAACCACTGCCCCTTTCACGGCCCTTCCTCCTCTGGGCGCGCGTCTCTGGCGGGTTCAGGGTGGGACGGGCCACTCTGCTGAATCCGTGTTCTCTGCCGGTGACCGCGTGATCCCCTATGGGCATCGGGTGCGTCGCGGTAAAAGAGACGCTGCGTGCGGCCCCGAACGCAAGCAATCGGCGGCCGGCGGCCGCCCTCGACGGAGGCATTGTGCACGCCCAAGATCCCTCGCGGACCGCGTCCCGGCAGGTCCCGGGTCCCGCGCCCGCTCACCGGGCGCCGACCAGCAGGCCGCGGCAGACCGCGGGCGGGCTCGCAGAGAGTGTCGCGCACCTCCAGCGCAGCGCGGGCAACGCCGCGGTGATCCGCGCCCTGGCACCGGCCACCACCGTGCAGCGGTACGCCCAGGGAGCCGAGGCCTCCGGCTTCGACAAGGTCTCCGATAGCGGTCGGATCGCGCTGCGCGACCGGCAGACCGCCTACGCGCACGAGGACCTGATCAAGAACGCCGCCGCCGCGCTGGACGGGCAGGATCGTGTAGCGATCACCCTGGAGGCCGGTGAATCCGTCAAGGTCGGGGATCTGACACTGCACCGGGTACTGCCCGTGTACAAGTCGGCGGACCGGGCGAGGAAAGCCGTCAAGGAGGCGGGCCGGAGCGAGGGTGAGGCCGCGTACGAGCCGGTACGCGGGGACGCCCCCGAGCAGCGGGCGGGTAAGCGCGATGCCTATCTGGAGCACCTGGGCAGCGGAACGGCGATCAGCCCCGTCAAGCCGCTGATCGACGAAATCCTCCAGGCCAAGAAGAAGGGGGACAAAGCACTGGTCAACAAACTGCACGGGAAGGCCCACAGCCTGGCGAACAGTGTCATGGGCGGGGGTTGGCTGCGCAGGCAACTCGACCGCCACACCTCTCTCCGGCAACAGACCCTGGAGGGCGCCCAGGAGCTGCTGACGCTGATGACCTCCGACTACGTCCAGGGCCTGGATTCCGTACGGGAGCGGGAGGGGGAAGCGTCGGAGCTGGCGATCTCGGTTCCCAACGACTGCCAGGGCGCCGCGCACCAGCTGATTGGCAGGCCCCCGGAGGGAGGGCTCAGCAAGGTGCGTGAGGAACCGGCCGTAGGTGAGAACCACTACGTCGACCTCCGGAGTCAGGAAGGCGGCGCCTGGCAGAACCACTTCGCCGCGGTCATCCTGCGCGACGGCGGGGACTCCCTCACCTACGAGACGGCCGCGGACTCCGACGCACAGACCCAGTGGGGCAAGTCGCTGGGCTACTTCGCGCTGTACGGAGCGGCAGGCACGGAGCAGTCCTTCGCCCATGTCATCGGCGAGGAGAACCAGGCCCTGGGCGCGACTCAGGAACACGGCGAGTGACGGAAGTGACGGAGGGGCGGATCGCCGGCTAAGAACGGCCTCGTCGCGCGCACAGCGCCTGCGAGAGCGCGTCAAGGGTCACGTCCACGACGGCCAGGAGCTGTGCCGGGCTCGCCCCTGCTCTACTCATGACGGCGAGCGACTGGTTCACGGCCGCCACGTGCACAGCGAAGGCCTCGGCGTCCTGCTCGGTCATTCGGCCGGTCTTCAGCGCGGCGCGCAGGCGCAGGAGCTGGAAGCCGAGCGCCTGCTTGGTGTGCGCCGCCACGGCCGGGCTCAGCACCGGAATCGCCATGGCCGACTGGGCAATCAGGCACCCGTCGGGCAGTTCAGGATCAGCGATGCGCTCGAGGGTGACGTCGAAGAACGCGCGGACGGCCGCACGGGGTTCGGCGGCCGCACACGACAGGGCGGCGTCGTACTTCTCGCCGTAGCGCGCGGTGTAGCGGTCCAGGCAGCGAAGGAACAGCGTGTCCTTGTCGCCGAGCGAGGAGTAGATCGAGCTGCGGTTCAGGCCCGTCGCCCGGGACAAGTCGTCGACTGAGGTGTCCGCGTAGCCGGCGCGCCAGAACTGGACCATCGCGGCGTCGAGCGCCTTGTCCATGTCGAACTGCTTCTTGCCTGCCACGTCGCACCTCCTTGCCGGTACCTCGGAACGCTGCCCATCTTTTCATCTTGAACTGACCGTTTCAAGATGTGTAGCCTTCCGGCATGATCATGACCGGGCGTCCCCTGCGCACCGAGACGGGTCGATTGCGAACCGAGTCAGGTCGATCGATCAGGCCGCCGGGACCCGGACTTCGAGCACCGCGCCGATGGAGGATCCCGTGACCGTCCCCGAAAGCAACCACCCTGTCCATGACCTGCCCCTGGACCACCTGGCCGGTTTCACCCACCACTGGCTCGACACGGGCGGCATCCGTCTTCACGCCGTCCAAGGCGGCCAGTCGTCCGGCCCGGCCGTCGTCCTGCTCGCCGGATTTCCACAGACCTGGCGGGCCTGGCGAAAGGTCATGCCCAGCCTCGCCGACCGGTTCCGCGTCATCGCGATCGATCTGCCGGGCCAGGGCCACTCAGAGCGTCCGGACGCCAGCTACGACACCCATACGGTCGCCGCCCACGTCCACGCCGCTGTGAAAGCACTCGGAGTACGGACGTATTGGCTGGCCGCCCACGACATCGGCGCCTGGGTCGCCTTCTCCCTCGCCCTCAACTACGAAGGTGATCTGCGCGGGGTCGCCCTGCTCGACGCAGGAATCCCCGGCGTCACCCTCCCGGAATCCATTCCCACCGACCCCGCCCAAGCTTGGAAGACGTGGCATTTCGCGTTCCACCTCGTACCCGACCTGCCCGAGACCCTGCTCACCGGCCGCGAACGCGAATACGTCAGCTGGTTCCTGAAGATGAAAGCCCTCGACCCCGGCACATTCGACGACGCCGACCTCGACCACTACGCGGCGGCCCTCGCCGCCGACGGCGGGCTCCGGGCCTCCCTCGCCTATTACCGCGACGCCGCCGAATCGGCGCGCAAGAACCACGAGGCACTCGACCGGCAGCCCCTGACCCTGCCCGTCCTCGGAATATCCAGCAGCCACGGCTCGATCCCGGACATGGCGGCCTCCATCAGCCCCTGGGCCGCCGACACGACCGGAGTCGTCGTGCCCAGCGCCGGACACTTCATCCCCGATGAGCAGCCAGAAGCCGTCGCCGCCGCGATAGCGTCGGCCAGCGCGAACAGGCTCCCGAGTCCGGCGCCGTGGGCGCGGCGGGCGTCGATGGCCGAGGCCAGCATCAGGTGGACGTGGTGCCAGGCCGCGTCCTCCTCGACCGTCAGCAGCGCGACACCGTACGCCTCGGCCTCGGCGACCGGAGCGTCCGTACCGCGCACCACGACTCCGGTCATGCCCGCATCCGCCGCGCGCTTCACGAGCGGCCCGGCCGCTGCGGCCCGCACGCCGACCGCGAGCAGCAGAGCTCCTGGCGTGTGAGGCAGCGGGGCGTGCGCGTCGTGCAGAACCACCTCGGTGACCTGGGCGGTGGACCCGGCGGGCGCGGCACGGAGCCTCAGGGCCGGACTGCCGAGGACATCGGTCAGGTCGCCGAGCGTACAGACGTCCATTGCTCTGAGTGCTCCTCGCTGCTTCAGCGCCTGCCCCTGGGTCGGCTGCCACTACGGCTGCCACTACGGCTGCCACCAGGAAGACGGCGGTATGGACGGGGAGGTTCAGGCACGTTCGAAAACAGGGGCTTGCTCACTGCAGGGCGGACCAGCGAGCACCCGATGCGTTCCGCCACAGCGGACCGGGCCATCTCAGCCGCGTGACACCACCAAGGGCACGTGGTGAAAGTGCCGGTCACAGCCACTCATTGAGGACCGCTACCAGCACGGTCGCCTCGTGGCGAACCGCGAGCTGGTCGTACCTCATCGGCGCGCTGGGCGAGATGCAGTTCGTCGTCGGCACCCAGACGGGAAATCTCGGGTCATGGGACATTGAGGAGACCTGCTACCGCTGGCTCGAAGGCCCGGGACGGAGTTCCCTTTCGGCCGTGCTCGACGTCTTCGGCCGTGCTCGACGTCACGGGGAACGCCTTGGCATCCCCACCCCCGTGGATCGCGGTCATGGGTGACGGTGATGAGTGGCGGGCCATCGATATGGACACCGACTTCCCGGGAACACTGGTCTGGGCCGACGTGAGGGGTCAGGGCCTGTCGGGAAAGTTGTGCTTGATCGCTGATGATCATGTCCTGTGGGACGTGGGGGTCCGACGAACGACCAGTGGGCCCGGCTTGAGCCGCTGTTGCCGCGGGGCATCAAGGACTCGGCAGGCCACGCAGACGGACGAACCGGGTCCGGGCGGACAAAGCGTACGGCTCCCTCAACTAGCCAGAATCGTGCCTTGTATCCGCCCGAAAGCCTGAGGTGCCGCGACCTGGCCGTTCGCTCGAGCCTCTGCGTGATCCCTTGCCTCACCCTCACCGGCAGGGATTCCGTCACACGTCCAGCGACGTGGCCGCCTCGCCGCGCAGATAGGTGCGGATCTCGTCGGTCATCCGCTCCCCCAGTTCTTGGCATTCCTCGTCCGTGATGACCAAGGGGGCAGTACCCATAAACAGCCACTGCTGATGCTGCACAGCAGGCTCGCCTCCACGATCGCCGTGCGCGTCGCGCAGAGAGAAACGCTGCATCAGACCCGTGCCGTCCACCGACGCGTGAGACAGCGCGGTGTCCCGGACGCCTTCGAGCGCCTCGCGCAGCCTCGTCCCCCGTTGCGCGACGTCCTCGAGCACTCCGTCCTCGTACAGGACTTCCAGGACCGCGAGCCCGGCCGCCGCAGTCACAGGGTTGCCAGGGCGCGGACTGGCAACTGGGGCTGAGGAGTCATGGATTCCTCTTCTCCTTGCGGTGAGGGCGGGTGACTGACCGCGGTTCTGTCTCCCGGTGGCTGTTCGTCATCTGCGCTCAACTCCCCAGACTAGGGGCATGTGGTGGCGGTGGGGATGGAGCACGGATCCGGAAACAAACACCTTCCGCTCAGATAAATTCGGGCCGCAGGGTAATCAGCTTGCCCGGCAACCCGGCACGACTACCGCAAGCCAGCGCTTTGGACGCGGCGCGAACGGCTCTGCTCCTGATCTGCTCGGCACGGCCAACTCTCCGGACCTGACACGCCACCTGGGCCGGCGGACTCTGCAACGCCATCACCAGACAACGAGAAGCCGAACGGCCACGTCGTTGTGCGCCATTCGCTCATGACATGGGCGTATCGCCTGCAATCGAGAAGGCCCAGGCGCCTGTGCGCGACCGCGGAAGCGCTCCCCTGAGGGCCGGGAGCACTCCGTCGATGAGCCTGCTGTTCAGCGAACAGCGCCGAAGATCGCCCCAGCACGCAAGGCTCCGACCACGAACGCCGTCATACCCGCAGGCAGGACGACGTTCCTGGTTAAGGTTCCAGTGACGGGACTCGACGCAAGAGACGAGGTAAGTACGGCCATGCCTGCGCTGGGAACGACGGCTGTCCTGATGCTGGTGCCTGACGCCGAACCGCTGTTGGAGCTGGCCGGTCAGGTGGACGCACGAGTGGTGCGGCAAGGCATGCCCGCGCACGCGGCGCTGCTCTACCCGTGGCTGCCCCTCGAACAGATCGGTGCGGGGGAGCTGGAGCGGCTACGGATCGCGCTAAGGCGAGCCGCTCCCGTGAGCGGCCGGATTGACCTCCAGTTGGCCGAGGTCGAGCGGGTCGGCTCGTTCGTCGGTGTTCCGGTGCCCGAACTGGGCGGCCTGGCCGGTGCCGTTCGCACCGCGTTTCCTGAGCAGGTTCCCTACGGAGGCCGCTTCGGGCAGGATCCGCCGGTGCATGTCACCGTGGCGCTCAACGCGGATGACCGCATCGCCGCCGACATCGCGCAGCGCGTCACCGGCCGTCTGCCGATCCGTACCGAGGTGTCCGCCGTCCACGTCGTCGCTCTCGCACCCGACGGGTGGCAGGCTCTCGCCGAGTGGCCCCTCACCGCCCAAGTCGCTTAGCAGGTAGGGCAGTTCAAGAGGTTCCGTCGGAGGGGTCCCGCTTGGCCAACAGGTCGGCGCGGTCCTGCCAGGCGCGTTCCCATTGCCGGATCAGTGGCGGGTAGATGAGCAGGTAGCGGAACGGTGCGATGAAGGCCATGTAGACCCGTCCGAAGCGTCCGTTGGGTTTGACCAGGGCCGCCATGCGGAGTTCGAATCCGCCGTCGACGGTGCCTACCCAGCCCAGGTGCATGATGGCGTGGACGGTCTTGTTGGCCAGTTCGCGGGCCGCTTCGTCGTCGAGCTGGTAGACCTCGACGAACGGGTCGGTGCAGGGAGTGATGTCGTGCGCGGTCCGCGCCAGTTCGCTCGGAAGGCGGTCGCGGAGCGAGGCGACCCGCCCGCCAAGACCCTTCTGGGAACGGTCCCAGCCGAGCAGCGCGCCGAGCTTCCAGCGCACCCCCATCAGGAAGCGGGTCGCGGCCGGCTCCTTGCGGGTGTCGTAGGACACCTTCAGCGCGTCGAGCATCACCGGGAAGTCGTCGGGCCCGGCGCCGGGGGCGCGCAGGGACCACACGTCCTCGATCCGGAAGTCGCGGGTGAGTTCGTGGATCCGCCACGGCTGTGCGGTGTGGGCGGCTTTGGGGATTCGCATCTGTCGTTCCTTCCGATCTGGTGTGCGCTGCATCTGGTTTGCGCTGCATCTCATGTGCGCTGCACCTGGTTTGCGCTGCATCTCATGTGCGCTGTCGGCTCGGGGCGGGAACCCGAAACCAATAGTTCCGGAACTGTTGGTTTCGATACTCCTCGTTCCGTATGATGCGCGCATGCCTGCTCGGAAACAAGCTCTAAATCAGGGCGGCCGTCCCCGGGACAGCCGCGTCGACGACGCCATCGCCTCCGCCGTACTGGTGTTGCTGGCCGAGGTGGGGTACGCGCGTCTCACGATGGACGAGGTGGCCGCGCGTGCCGGCGTGGGCAAGGCGGCGATCTACCGGCGGCACGCCAGCAAACAAGAAATGATCTTCGATGTCCTCGTGTCGGGCCAGTTCCTGTCCGTGGCGCCCGATCTCGGATCGTTGCGCGCCGATCTGGCCGCCGTGCTCGCCGAGGTCGCCGACAGCATGGCCTCGCCACCGCCGGGGACCGTGCCCGGCCTGCTGGCCGACATCCACGCCGACCCCGCGCTGCGCGACCGCTTCGACGCGAAGTACCTCGGCGCCCAGCGCCGGACCCTCACCGAGATCCTGGACCGAGCCGCCGCACGCGGGGAACTCCCCACCCGCCCCGACCCGGCCGTCCTCAACGCCCTGCTGGTCGGCCCCGTCTTCGCCTGGCTCTATCTGCTGTCGGAATCTCCCGACCAACTCCCCGCGCTGACCTCCGCACTCCTCGACTCGGCACTCGCCCTCATACGCAGGTGATGCTTACGTCAGTTCGGCCGCTCGGCGCGGCCGTGGCCTGAGTGGCCTGAAAAACGTGTCCGGCAGGACCCGGCGGTGGTCGCCGAGGTCCTGCCGGACGCCCTCCCCCCTTGTCAGGGGCAGGTGAGCAGGAGGATGGAGATGGCGGTGCAGGTGACGGACGCGCTGTCGTTGGCGGGGCCGGGGTCGACGGGCGCGGAGCTCGTGCGCTGGGCCGTCGCCTTGACCGGTCCGAGGGTCAGCAGGTGCAGCGGGACACGGAAGGTCTTGTTCACGCTCGCCTGGTCGGCGATGGCTCCGTAGGCGCAGGTCACCGTGGCACCCGAGGAGGTGCATCCGGCGGAGAGGTTGGTCGCGGAGGCGCCCCGCGGGAGCTTCACGGTGAGCGACGCCGAAGTGACGTCCTTGGGGCCGGTGTTGCGGGCGGTCAGGGTGTACGACACGTAGGGCGCCAGGATGCTCAGGCGCGGCTGAGCGGTGAGGTTGACGTCGATGTCCGCCTTCGCCGAGGGCTGCGTCGAGAGGAAGGCGATGCCGTACGGGCCGGTGAATCCGCCGATCGTGGCGGTGACGGTGTTGGTCCCGGTGTCGATCACCGAGACGGTGTCCGCGTCCACGTTGGCGGCGTAGACGGACGTGCCGGCCGTGTGGACCTCGACCCTGGCCGGGCCGTCACCGACCGAAATGGTGTCCGTGACCGTACGGGTCGCGGTATCGATCACCTTCACGTCGTCGCTGCCCCGGTCGGCGACATAGGCGCGTGTGCCCGCCGCGTTGAACGCGACGCTGTTCGGGGAGTCCCCGACCGGAATGGTGGCGCTGACCGCGTTGGTCGCGGTGTCGATGACCGAAACCGTGGTCCCGCCGTTGTTGGTCACGTAGGCGACGGCCCCGGAGGGGCTGACCGCCACACCCGTGGGCGAGGCCCCGACCGGGACGCTGGCGGTCACCGCGTTGGTCGCGGTGTCGATGACGGAGACCGTTGTCCCGCCGCTGTTGGTCACGTAGGCCGTGGTTCCCGACGGGGTGATCGCCAGGCCGTTCGGGGAGTCACCGACCTCGATGGTGGCGCTGACCGTGTTGGTCGCCGTGTCGATGACCGAGACCGTGGCCGCGCCGCTGTTCGCGACGTACGCGCGGGCTCCGGACGACGTGAGCGCCACGTTGAGGGGATTGCTGCCGACGGGGATCGTCGCCGTGACCGCGTTGGTGTCCGTGTCGATCACCGAGACGGTGGCCTCGTCGAAGTTGGTGACGTAGGCGTGCGCGCCGGCCGGGTTGACCGCCACTCCGACGGGGCTGTTGCCGACCGCGATGGTGCCGGTGATGGTGTTCGTGCTCGTATCGACCACCGAGACGGTGTCGCCATGGAAGTTGGCCACGTACGCCGTCGGTCCCGCGGCGGCCTGCGCGGGCGCGGGGAGCGCCACCACGCCCGTCAGCGCGAGCGCACCGCCTGCGGCGAGAGTGAGCAGCCGTCGCCTCCAGACGGCGAGGAGCGACCTGCCTGGCCCGGTAGGTCTGGTCGGTCCGGAGGGTCTGGCAGATCTGGAGAGTGCGAGGATCAAGAGCTTCCCCCTTCAGCGGTTCCGCACCCTGACAGCGGATCCGAAGGACCCCGGGGACTGGCAGCCGTGCGGTCGTACGGGCCCGCTCCTCGCCGTCGTCCCACCCACGGGCAGAGCCCCCGTACGTCGCATGCCGCGCCGCAGGCAGCTCCGCCACCCCGGACCACGGCGGCACAGGCTGCGCGCATCATCTCGCCGCTTCAACAACTCGGGGGCGGAACGTGCGCCGTTGTCCAAATACAGTCAACACGTGGCCATCTGACGACTTGCCCCGGCTTCCGCCCCCGATTCGCTTTCCGGCTGATCAACCCGTCAGAAGCCCTTCACGGTCCACTGCTGCCTCTCGACCGCCTGCGTGGGCCGGCCACCCGGAGCGGGCATGAACGTCCTGTCCCACAGGGTCAGCCACACGCCGTCCGCGAGTAGCTGCTG
Organism: Streptomyces sp. NPDC087300; assembly: GCF_044744425.1. Lineage (NCBI taxonomy): Bacteria > Bacillati > Actinomycetota > Actinomycetes > Kitasatosporales > Streptomycetaceae > Streptomyces > Streptomyces sp. NPDC087300. The sequence goes on along the minus strand of NZ_JBIUYI010000025.1, from coordinate 10,550 downwards.
TAGCGGGCCACGAGGGGAAGGGCCCAACGGTGGTAGCGGGCGGAGGACTTGCCGCCCGCTACCCAGCCGGTGTCCCTGCTGGTCGTCACGTCCATGCGCCAGATGTGCGCGAGGTCGTACACCTGGAGTTCCATGCCGTTGGCGACGAACAGCCGGTTCTTGTACCAGGCGACGCCGTCCGCGTGCGACGTGCAGGTCTGCTCCCTGAAGCCGCCGTTCACCGGTTCCACGAGCGCGAGGTGCCCGTAGGTGACCTTGCCGCCGGTCGACTCGGCGATCGTGATCCGCGAGTACTCCTCGTTGGCCTTGCCGTCCTTGTACTTGCCGAACGCCGATTGTCAGAGGCTGCTGGCAGTATCGCCACCGTGAACGCCATCCGTACGACCCCGGCACGGCCGTTCGACGTGGCCGCGGCCTTCCCTCGGCTGGCCCCGCTGGCACGTTCGACGCCCCGGCTGCATCCCCACTCCGGTTCTCCGACGCCGTACGACAGCTCGATCGGCGGGCCGCTGCTCTGGCCCGCCGGTCAGCCGTGGCCCCACTGCGACAAGTGGCACGAGGGTCCGGTCTCCCTGCTACTGCCGGTGGCTCAGCTGTATGCGCGCGATGTGCCCCTGCTGCGGCCGCCCGGTCGGACCGATCTGCTCCAGGTCTGCTGCCATCAGGGCACTCGTCAGTGCGGCCGCCGCCGTCGGGATCGCCGCCGGAAGCCTGGCGGGCGCCGGCATCAGCGTCGCGGCGGCACCGCCCGCCGCCACGAGGGCGGCGAGCACCGAGGACGCCTCCCTGCTCGCGGTGAACAACCTCGGTCTCAACGCGGCGCACGCCAAGAACTGGCAGTGCTACCTGGACTACTGGGGATACCGCCCCGGAACGATCGACGGACAGCTGGGCACCGACAGCTGGAAGGCGGCGCAGCGGCTGTTCAACGACTACGGCCACAGCGGCAGTCACAAGCTGGTCGTCGACGGAATCGTCGGGACCAACACGATCAAGGCACTGCAACGGTTCTTGAACTGGTCCGGGGTCGAGCACCTGGCCGTGGACGGAGTTGCCGGGCCGGATACGAGGGCCGCGTTCTGGCGGGCTACCAGAGCGTGCTGAGCGGGCCGCCCATCGGGCCGCAATGGCCGAGCCTGTCCTGACCGCCACCCACCAGTCTCACCCTGACGTCGACGTTCAGTCTTCACTCGATGAGACCAGCAGAGTGCGGGGTCCCCGTTCGGGCGACTTCCGCTTCAACCGGCGGGCATACCGACCCCGTCCTCTGCGAGCGCCGTCGAGAGCTGCCGCAGCGCCTGCGCGGCCTCGCGCAGCCGTGCGGGGTCGAGGGCCTCTTGAACGAGCCCGCCGATCGCCGCGAACGTGGTCTCCGCTTCACCGACGAGTCGCGCGCCCGCGTCGGTGAGTTCCAGCAGTGAGGAGCGGCGGTCGGCTGGGTCGGGAACACGCCTGACCCAGCCCTGCCCTTCGAGCCGGTCCACTCCCTTGCTGGTCGCTCCGACGCCGACGGCGAAGAACCTCGCGAGGTCCCCGACGCGTGCGTCCGGGTGATCGCGCAGGTAGCTCAAGAACTCGTACTGCGACGCCGCGATCCCATGGTTTCGGCGCATCTGTTCGTTGAGCGCGTTGTACAGGCGGGTCTCGCAGCGCACCAGATCACTGAAGAACGACGTCGCCGTCACCGCCTCTTCATCACCTTTGGATGCCGAGGCATATACATTATCTTCCACGGCATATAACGTACGGCAGTGCCCCCGGAGGAGTACAGCTATGAGCAAGGAACAGCGCGAGGCCATCGCCGCCATGCTGCGCGGAGGGCCGCAAGGCTTCGAACCGCAGCCCGTTGAGCGGATGCGCGAGGACTTCGCGCGGATGATGGCCCAGTTCGCCGTCCCCCAGGTCCGCACGACCGACACCGAGCTGGGCGGGCGGCCCGCGGTCCTGGTCGAGCCGGAGAGCGATCAGCGTCCGGGCACCATCCTGTACTTCCACGGCGGGTCGTTCTCGCTAGGGTCTCCGCAAACGGCGATGGGCCTGACCGCCGGCCTGGTGACCCGCACCGGATGCCGGGCACTGTCGCTGGACTACCGGCTCGCGCCGGAACACCCCTTCCCTACCGCGATCGAGGACTGTCTCGCCGCCTACCAGGCGCTGCTGGAGGACGGGGTGAGCGCGCGGTCGATCGCGTTCGCCGGGGACTCGGCCGGCGGCGGTCTGACCGTGACCACCACCCTCGCCGCGAAAAGCGCCGGGCTGCCCGTGCCCGGCGCCATCGTCGCCTTCTCCCCCGGTCTCGACCACACCCGCAGCGGCGCCACCATGACGACGAAGGTCGGGATCGACCCCTTCTTCACCCCCGAGGGCATGGCCTACACCGGCGAGATGTACCTCGGCGGGCAGGACCCGAACCAGGAGCTGCTCACACCGGCCGTCCTGGCCGACCTGACCGGCTTCCCGCCACTGTTGCTCCAGGTCGGTACCGACGAACTACTGCTGGACGACTCGGTGCGCCTCGCCCAGCGGGCCCGCGACGCCGAGGTCGACGTCATCCTGGACGTCACGGCCGGCGTGCCGCACGTCTTCCAGTCCTTCACCGGCCGGCTCGACGAAGCCGACCAGGCCCTCGACCGCGCCGCCCTCTTCCTCACCCAGCGCCTCGGCGCCTGAGCCGGCGAGCCCGCTTACGCGTGCCGATCAGGCGGCTTGTGGGTGACCGAACCACCGGGACGCCGCTCGTTCGAACCCGTCGGTGGCGAAGTCGTGGACGTCCGTCCACGCCACGGCACCGTCCGGACGTACGAGTACGGCGCCGAGGCCGAGGTCGTCCGACGGCGTCCCGGAGACGTGACGCAGTCGGCCGCGCCAGGCCGCAGCCGGGCCGCTCAGTCGGCGGTCGGCGCTGAAGTCGAGGACGACGCCCCGACCGTCGCGCATCAGCTCACCGAGACATGTTCCGTCACCGAGAAGGAAGTTGGGGGCGCTACGGCCCACGAGCGGATGCGCGCTGCCCAGGTCGTAGCGGATCGATGCGCCCGACACCCTCTCGAAGACATACGTCGTCCCGTCCTCGGTGCCGAGCAGGTCGCGGACCACGCTCTGGGCGGCCTGGGCGTACCGGTCCGACCGCATGATCGCGACCTGGGCGCGCGACCAGTCGAGCACCTGGGCGCCGATCGGGTGGCGCTCCTGGTCGTAGGTGTCGAGGAGGTCGTCCGGTGCGTGCCCTCGCACGGTCGCGGCGAGTTTCCATCCGAGGTTCACGGCGTCGCCGATGCCGGTGTTCAGCCCCTGGCCGCCGAGCGGCGAGTGGATGTGGGCCGCGTCGCCCGCGAGCAGGACGCGGCCCTGCCGGTAGGTCGTCGCCTGCTTGGCCCGGTCGGTGTAGGTGGAGGCGACCCGGACATCGCTCAGGGTGACGTCGGTGCCGGACACCCGGCGCAGCACCGTCTGGAGGTGGTCGCGGGTCGGCGGCCTCGAGCGGTCGTACGCACCGCCGTCGAAGTCCATCATGCCGATGTGCCCCTCGACGGACATCCGGAGGTACATGCCCGTCGGCGTCAGGTTGATCCCGGGGCGCAGCTTCTCCGGGTCGGCGAACGTGCCGAGCAGGGTGTATCCGGTGGCCTGCGGCTCGGTGCCCGCGAAGTCGAAGCCCGCGAGACGTCGCACCGCGCTCCGTCCGCCGTCGCAGCCGACGACCCAGCGCGCCTCGAACTCCCCCTGATCCGCGGACACGACCACGTGGTCCGCGTCCTGGGTGACCCCGTCCACGGTGACGCCGCGCCGGATGTCGACGCCCAGTTTGACCGCGCGCTCGGCCAGCAGCGACTCGACCGCTTCGAGGCTGGTCACCATGAAGTCCGGTGCCGGGCTGGGCAGTCGGAAGGGGAGGGTCTCGATGTCGACCAAGGCCGGATCGAGCACCATTCCGGCGAAGTGGCCTATCGGGGGCGGCCCTGACGGTTCACCGGTCGCGGTACGGGTGTCCCTACCCCTGCTCAAGTCGGTAGACGCGGCGACCAGCGCGTCCAGCAGGCCCCGGCGGTAGAAGGCCCCGGTCGAAAAGCCGAACAGACCGCGCATGCCCAGCGGTTCGGACCGCCACGGCGAGTCCGGATCCGCCTCCTTCTCCACCACCAGCACGGAACAGCCCGCGAGGCCCAGCTCGCAGGCGAGGAAAAGACCGACCGGGCCTGCGCCCACGATCACTACGTCATGCATGAGACATCCCCTTTCCGAAGTCACCACCGGGCAGCCACCCGGCCGGACCTCTCGAAAGATGTCACTCCCCGCCGACATCGGACCGACATATCGCCGACATCCCCGACAAACCACCGACAACGCGCCACGCGGCTGGCGCAGGCACGCAGCTCGACGCCCTCGTGGCACACGGCGCGTCTGCGCGGCGGGCTCACATGCGGTTCATCACCTCAAGGAGATCCTGCCGTCCGCCGATCACAACTTGCCATATCCGCAAGAATCCGAGCCAGGTCGCGAAAGGTCCGGCAAGACTGCAGGCGTACCGGCATCACCTCACGGACGTTCTCCCCCACTCCCCGGAGCCTGCCACCATGCATTCGTACGACGTCACGGCAACGACCGCCGCCCCACCCGAAGTTGTCTGGATGCTGCTGGTCGACGCCGGAAGCTGGCCGCTGTGGTCCAAGGTGGACGGCCTGGACAAGGAGCGGTCCGTCGGCCTCGACCCCGGTGGTGACGACGGCGTCGGTGCCGTGCGGGCCTTCCGTACGGGACGCAACGTGACCGGAGAGCGCCTGACCGAGAAGGTCGAGCAGCGACTCCTCGGCTACGAGGACGCCTTCAACTCCGCGATGCACAACTACCACGCACGCATCGAGCTGACGCCGACGGCGAGTTCGGGCACGGTCATCCACTGGCACGGCACGTACGAGACCAACTGGTTGTTGGGCTGGATCATGCCGCGCTATCTCCGGAAGTTCATGCAGGGCATGGCGGACGGGCTGGCCCGCTACGCGGAGAACGCGCGCTGACGCTGGATCAGGTCGGCCACGGCGGCCGGGCGAGCCAGGTACGGCGAGTGGCTGGTGTCCCACACTTCCGTGCGCGAGCAACGTCCGGCGAAGCGGTCCGGGAGCGGTGTCGCGATGGTCCGGTCCTGCGTCCCGCGGAGGTAGACCGACGGGGTGTCCCGCCAACTCACGTGCGTAGGCGTGACGTCGAAGATCGACGGGGGTTCCGGACGCAGCAACTCCACCGCACGCGTGGCCGCCGCTTCGTCGATGTCGCCGTAGAGCTTCGTCCGGGCATCGTCCGGGTCAAGGCGGAGCCGGCCGTCCGCGTCGGGCAGTGCGAGCAATCCCTCGCCGGGCTCGCCGGGGTTCCCCGCGAGCACCTTGGCCGGGGATTCGTCGACGTCGAGGATCCAGCTGTTGAGGAAGACCAACGCGGCGGCACCACGCACCGTCCCGGCGGCGACACCCCCGAACGAATGCCCCACCACCACCGGCTGTTCCGCCGAGTCCGACACGATGGCCTCGACCTTCGCGGTGCTCTCGGCGAGTGACAGTTCGTAGAGATCGGGCACCTCCACGGACAGCTCCCGTGCGCGCAGCAGAGCGGCGAGTTCGGCGTAGTGAGCTGGCTGGTGCCAGGCTCCGTGAAGGATGATCACGTCAGTCATTCGCGCACGTTATCGCTCCATACCCGGGTGGTGCCACGGATTGAGCCTGGCAGGAGAGCGTGCGGCCCGCGCGCGAGACACGTGTGCCCACCCCACACCCCGATCCGTCCCGGCAGCCGGTCCTGGCTCCGGCGGGACGGGTGTTCTATAGGTTTTCCTCTATGACTGAACTCGGCCCCGTCGCCTGGCCACTTGACCCGATCAACACCGATCGGCTCGTGCTCCGCGTGCCGGAGGCGCGGGACCGTGCCGCGTTCATCGAGTTGTTCGCCTCCCCGGAAGTGAACGCCTACCTGGGTGGCCCTCGGCCGCGCGACGAGTGCGAGCGCATGGTGCCCGAGACGCCCGAGCGGCGCCCCGGTCTCTTCGTGATCGAACTCGACGGAGCGATGATCGGCACCGTCGAGCTCAACCGGCGCGACGCGGAGCGTCGTAGTGGTGTCCGTCCCGATGCCGGGGAGGCCGAAATCGGGTACCTGCTCCTCCCCCAGGCCTGGGGACACGGCTACGCGGCCGAGGCATGCGCGGCCGCCCTCGACTGGTTCGCCGGCGCGCTGCCGGGCCAGCCGGTGGTGCTCTGCACCCAGACCGCCAACGCACGCTCGATGCGCCTCGCGGCGAAGCTCGGATTCACCGAGGCGCATCGGTTCCGGGCGTGGGGCGCCGAGCAGTGGATGGGCCTGTGGCGCCCGGCCGTGACCTCTGGCTAGCCGCTCGCTCCCAGCCGATCGGGTTCAGATGTCGAGGAAGCGCACGTCCTTGGCGTTGCGCTGGATGAAGTGGCGGCGTGCGTCGACGTCTTCGCCCATCAGTACGGAGAAGAGGTCGTCGGCGACGGCCGCGTCGTCGAGGGTGACCTGGCCCAGGATCCGGTGGTCGGGGTCCATGGTCGTGACGCGCAGCTCCTCTGCGTTCATCTCGCCCAGGCCCTTGAAGCGCTGGATGGAGTCGTCCTTGACCCGGCGGCCGTCCTGCCGGCCTCGTTCGAGGAGAATGTCGCGCTCGCGGTCCGAGTATGCGTACTCGATGCGGTCGCGGCTCCACTTGATCTTGTACAGGGGCGGACGGGAGAGGTAGACGTGCCCCTGCTCCAGCAGTGGCCGCATGAAGCGGAACAGGAAGGTCAGGAGCAGGGTGTTGATGTGCTGGCCGTCGACGTCGGCGTCCGCCATCAAGATGATCTTGTGATAGCGGAGCTTGGCGAGGGCGAAGTCCTCGTGCACGCCCGTGCCGAACGCGGAGATGATCGCCTGGATCTCCTGATTGTGCAGGATCTTGTCGATCCGGGCCTTCTCCACGTTGAGGATCTTGCCGCGGATCGGAAGGATCGCCTGGTTCCGCGGGTTGCGGCCGGACTTGGCCGAGCCGCCTGCGGAGTCGCCCTCGACGATGAAGATCTCCGACGTCGCCGGGTCGTTCGACTGGCAGTCGGACAGCTTGCCCGGCAGCGCCGCCGTCTCGAGCAGGCCTTTGCGACGGGTCAGATCGCGCGCCTTGCGGGCCGCGACCCGGACCGTGGCCGCCTGGACGGCCTTGCGCACGATGTCCGTGGCCTCGTGCGGGTTGCGGTCGAACCAGTCGCTCAGGCGTTCGTGGGTGGCCTTCAGTACGAAGGCGCGCGCCTCGGTGTTGCCGAGTTTGGTCTTGGTCTGCCCCTCGAACTGCGGCTCGCCCAGCTTCATCGAGATGATCGCGGTCAGGCCCTCGCGGATGTCCTCACCGGACAGGTTCGCGTCCTTCTCCCGCAGCAGCTTCTTCTCCCGCGCGTAACGATTGACCACCGTGGTCAGGGCGGTGCGGAAGCCCTCCTCGTGCGTGCCGCCCTCGTGGGTGTGGATGGCGTTGGCGTACGAGTACACGCTGTCGGTGTACTGGCCGTTCCACTGGAGCGCGACCTCGACCGACAGGAGGCGTTCCGTGTCGTCGGCGGCGATGGTGATGATCGAGGGATGGACCGGCTCGCCCTTGCGGGCGTTGAGGTAGCCGACGAAGTCGATGATGCCGCCGTCGTAGCGGTAGGAGACCGACTTCGCCGCCGGGTCCGGGCGGGCCGAGTCGGCCGCGGCCGTCGCGCGCGCGGAGGGCCGTTCGTCGGTGAGGGTCAGGGTGAGTCCGCGGTTCAGGAAGGCCATCTCCTGGAAACGCCTGGCCAGCGTCTCGAAGGCGTACTCCGTGGTCTCGAAGATGCCGCCGTCCGCCCAGAACGTCAGGGACGTACCCGTCCGGGAGCTGGTCTCGTGGCGGGTGAGCGGGGCGACGGGAGCGCCGTTCCTGTAGTCCTGCGTCCAGCGGTGGCCGTCGGTCCAGATCTCCGCCGAGAGCCGGGTCGACAGCGCGTTGACCACGGACAGGCCCACGCCGTGCAGACCGCCGGAGACCGCGTACCCGCCGCCTCCGAACTTCCCGCCCGCGTGCAGCACGGTGAGCACCACCTCGACGGCGGACCGCTTCTCCACCGGGTGCGTCCCCACCGGGATACCGCGGCCGTTGTCGACCACCCGCACCCCGCCGTCGGCGAGGATCGTCACGTCGATCCGGTCGGCCACCCCCGCGAGCGCCTCGTCCACGGAGTTGTCCACCAACTCCTGCACCAGGTGATGCAGGCCTCGCGCCCCCGTGGAGCCGATGTACATGCCGGGCCGCTTGCGCACGGCGTCCAGGCCGTCCAGAACAGTGATCGCGTTGGCGTCGTACGACGCCGTCCCCGGATGGCCGCCGGTCGCCTGTGGCGCGGGGGTGTCCGTGGAGGTGGAGGCGTCAGTGGCGATACGTGTGTCGTGAGTGGTCACGAATGCTCTCTTTCGGGCATGGCGGACCGCGCTCCCACACCTTGGTGCGGGAGCGGCCGGACAGCTGACGGAGACGGGGCACGGCAGCACGAACAGGACCCTGGGGCTCGTGGAGCTCAGGGCCATTAGCTACCGGGACGCTGTCCAGAATACCGAAGGTGCCCACATTCAATAGGGCACGAAGGGCTCCAGCCTCCACTGTGCGACCCTGGAACCCCGTCAGACAATCCCCCCTGCCTCGCGGTCGCAATAAGGCGGCAGGCGGACGCTCAACGGCTCTCTCGGTGGCTTGTCGCGCAGTGTCCAAGGCGCTGTTTCCGGCGCTTCCGGCCGCTGCCGGCGGCCGGGCCGCGTGGGTCCGCCGGGGTCCAGGGGGAGCTCGCGGAAAGCGGCCGACCGAGCGGCCGGAGGAGGACTGTCACTCCAGGTCAAGCGGTATTGACGCGGTCGTTCCAGACGCTGGTTTGGGATGGAGCGGCGGGGGCACTCAGCGTCACTGGCCCTGTCCGGAGCCGCTCACCACCGCACGAACCAAGGGGTACCCGCGTGGCACGAAACCTGCCGTTCACCGTTGAGGCGGTCGACGTCCTCGACACGGTCCTGATCCACGTGTCAGGCGAGATCGACCTGCAGAACATCGCGCGGCTGGAGCGGGAACTCGACTCCTGCGACGACAGACACTGCGAACTCGACTTGTCCCGTGTCACCTTCATCGACTCCACCACGCTGAAAGTGCTGCTCAGACACCGGCGTCGCGCGGCATCCCGGGGCGGGTCCCTGCGCCTGGTCGACGCCTCCCCGCACGTTCGGCGCGTCCTGGACATCACGGGGACCACGAGCCTGTTCCTCGCCAGTCCCGACCCCGGTCACCCTCGCTCCTGAGCTCTCATCACGAGGGTGACCGGCAGAAGGCCGACCGGCACAAGGGTGACCGGCTCACGGAGGCGGCCGCACAAGTGCGCCCGTCAGCTCCGCTGCCGCTCCCAGGGCATCAGATGCCGAGACCTCCCGCGCTCTGCTCCCTGGCATTCCCCATGCTCATCCCCTGCGCGAGTCCCTGCTCCGCCGCCCCGCGCTCCAGCGCGCCCTGCTCCCCCGAGCCCCCGCGGCGCGCCACTACGAACAAGCACGCGCCGATCGCTAACGCGGCCACGACCAGTAGGGAAACGATGATGATCATCTGTCCCACTATCCCCGTCGGTTCGGCGGGACCACTCCGTAGTCCGCCTTGATCTGCATTGTCGCTCTTCAACTGCCTTCAAGAAAGGAGTTGTTCAACACGAGGCCCGCCTGCCACTGCTCTTGGGTGATCGCATACTCGACCGTGCGCAGGTCTGCGCCGGGCGGAAAGTCGTCCGCGTCGGCCAGGAACTCACGGACCTGCTCGAGCCCGAGAGCGATCAGCGTCGCCCGCGAGCCGGTGTTCGCCGCCCCCGCCATCGCGTGGATCCGCCTGAGGCCCAGGTCCTCGAACCCGTGCCGCAGCAGCTCACGCGATCCCTCGCTGCCCAGCCCCTGCCGCCAGTGGCGACGGAGTATCTTGCACCCGAGTTCCCCCTCCCCCGCCACCGGTTCCTGGTCGGCGGCTCCCGGCGGGCGCAGCAGCCAGTAACCGGCGAATTCACCGGCGACGAAACCGGCCCAGTACCCCAGTCCCGCGACCCGCTCCGCGTCGGCGAGGTTCCCGCGCAGCGCCGCCTCCACCCCCGCACGGTCGCGAGCGCCGCCGAGGTGACGCATCACCTCGGCGTCGGCATCCAGTTCGACCTGGTACTCGAGGTGTTCGGCGGCCAGAGGCGCCAGGTGGAGACGTTCCGTGGACAAGATCACTTGAGACATGGAGCCCAGCATTCCAACGGCGCGATCAGGATTCAACAATTGATCGGCAAACCAAATGGCTCGCGCGCCGAACGGGCCGTCCGTCGGAACGAGGTGGGGCGGGGGGGGGGGGGGGCCCGGGGGGGCCCCCCCCCCCCCCCCCCCCCCCCCCCACCACCCCCCCCACCCCCCCCCCCCCCCCCCCCCCCCCCCCCCACCCCCCCCCCCCCCCCCCCACCCCCCCCCCCCCCCCCCCCCCCAAGGCGCGAACGCCCCCT
>NZ_JBIUYI010000024.1:0-43607 GCF_044744425.1 Streptomyces sp. NPDC087300 | reverse complement strand
CGCACGGCCGCGTACGACCCCGCGAAACCGATGCCGGCGATGACGACGGCACCGGCTACGACCACCCCGATGAGTATCCGGTGGGTGCGTGTCAGCCGGATGGGTATCGCGCTGGTCCCCGCCGCCACGTCTACCACTCCTCTAAACCCGGGTCACACTCCTGATAGGACTTCACACTGCCACGCCCGGCGGATCACGTCCCTGCCTTGAGGACAGTCACGGTCGGATCTCCGCACAGTCGGCAGAGTCCGCCGCGCACCGCCAGGCCCGCCGTGCCCGGTCGGAGCCGGAGAGGAGCGGGACCGCGCCGGCTGCACGGTCCCGCCAGGAGGCGTGATGAGGGGAAAGGCTCAGCGATCCTGGGACAGGGCGTACAGCTCGCCCAGGAGGCTCCCCTCGGTCGCGATGAGGTCGTCGAAGGTGCCCTGCTCCCGGATGCTGCCCCGCTCAAGGACGATGACCCGGTCGGCCATCCGTACGTTGTCCAGCCGGTGTGTCACCACCACGGTGATCCGATCGGGGGCGGTGGCCCGCAGCTCGCGGAAGATCTGGTGTTCGCCGCGGGCGTCCATCTCGCTGGTGGGTTCGTCCAGGACGAGGACGGCCGGGCTGCGATACATCGCCCGCGCGCACGCCAGCCGCTGCCACTGCCCGCCGGACAGTTCGTGCCCGCCCCACACCGAGCGGGCGAGCAACGTCCCCAGTTCGTCGGGCAGTTCGCGCAGCGCCTTGGTCATGCCGACGCGCTCGGCGGCATCCCAGATCCGCTCGTCGCCGTGCTCGCGCGGCTGGCCGAGCGTGATGTTCTCGCGGGCGGCGAGGGGCCAGTGCCCGTTCTTCTGCGGGACCAGGCCCACATGCCGCCACACCGATTCGGCGTCGGCGCCGGCCAGGTCGACGTCGTCCCAGAGGACCTTGCCGTGCGTGGGCACGGTCAGTCCGGTGAGCATGCGGATCAGGGTGGATTTGCCGGCGCCGTTCTCTCCGACCAGCGCGACGATTTCGCCGCGGTCGACGGTGAGCGTGATGGGCTCCACGGCCGGACTGTTCTTGTTCGGGTAGGTGTAGGAGGCGCAGTCCAGTCGGATCCGCTGCGGGGCGGCGGCCCGCGTGGTGCCGCGGGCGGTGGCCATGGTGTGGACCTCGTCGATGAACTCGTAGTAGTCGGACAGGTAGAGGCCGTGGTGGAACATGACCGTGCTGTATCTGATGATTGAGTTCAGCGCGCGGCCGGCGGTCTGGGACGCGACGACCGCGGTGCCCGCGATCGCCGTGGACATGGCGCCCGCGAGCACCAGCGCGGCGAGCGAAGCCCACATCCCCAGGGTGAACAGACCGCCGAGAGATGCGGCCAGCAGCGTGATCCGCAGGTAGGGCTGGGCGCCCTGAAGTTCGCGACGGATGATGCGATCGCTCATCGCCTGGTACCAGAAGTGCAGGTAGGGCCGCATCGTGTTGGCCCGTAGCTCGTCGGCGAGGGTCTCGGTCGTCAGCCACCAGCGCATCATTCCGCGGACGTTGCGGGCGGACAGGGTCCGGTCGTGGACGCGGTAGTCGATGCGCGCCGCGATCACGCCGCCCAGCCCCCGGGGGACGACGGACAGCAGCAGCACGCCGAGCAGCATCGGATGCAGGGACGTGAGCACCGCGGCCGCCGAGGCGAGCTGGACGAGTCCGTTGGTGAAGGTCTTGGCGTCATCGGCCAGGTCGACGGCGCGCAGCGCACCGAACTCCGCTGCCTGGCTCCGGTCGGCGAAACCCTCCGCGTCATACGCGGCGAGCTCGGCACGCATGTGGAGGTCGACGAGCTGGAGGTCCGCGGCGGAGGCGATCTTCGGGTTCAACCGCCGGGTCGCCCAGTCGGCCAGGATCCACATGCCCGCCCCCGTGGCCATCGCGACGACGGCGACGGTCAGCGCCGGCCACGCGTCGGCCAGACCCGTACGCGGATCGGAGACGGTCAGCCGGGGCAGCGCACGGGCGACCGAGCTGAGCATCACGGCCGTGCCGATGCCGGACAGCAACTGGCACACGATGATCGTCAGGGTCATACGGCGGTCGACCGCCCAGGCCAGACGAGCTGTCTGGGCCAGGGCGGACGGGATGCGGCGGGCCATCTGCCACAAGGTGACCTCGTCCATCGCCCGCCGGTGCCGACGGCCGTTGAAGTCGAGCTCCGGCGGCAGCGACGGCCGCGGGGTTCCGGTCCGGGCACCGGGCACCGCGGCAGCCTCGTCGTAAGCGCCCGACGCGTCCGGAGTCGGCGTGGTCGTCTTCTCATCCGGGGCGCTCACGCGGACACCTCCGCGGTGAGCCGGTGCGCGGTGCAACGGCCGCGGGCGGTGGTGCGCAGGCCGTCGGCCCGGGGCCGCCAGAACTGGCACAAGGCCGCGCCGCGTTGGCCGTGAGTACGCGAGGCGTGCCGCTGGGCTCCACCGAAGGCCTTGAGGGCCGGGCCGGAATGCCGTGGCGTGCGGGCCTTGCGCTCGTCGGCCGGCAACCACGGGGACATGTGCGGGCAGTAGGGGGCGCTGCCGCGCACCGTGAGCTGCCAGATAGCGGAGTCCACCCGCCGATCGTCGGTGGTACGGATCGACGGGCGGGCGCCCAGGACCAGGACCCGGCCGAGGCAGGTGATCAAGGCTGAGGCACGAGGGGCGGGGATGCGCGGATCGGTCATGCGGCCCACCCCGATGACGGTCGTGATGCGGAGGCGAACACCATGCGGCGCGCGTCGAGAGGGCCTTGGAACGCGATGGCCCCGGGGGCCTGGGCAGGAGGATTCTCGATCACGGGACGAAGGGCGGCAAGCACGTGGACGGTATGCACGGATTCTCCTTGATCGCGGTGACTGAGCGGAGCGCTCGGTCAGCCCCCTGACGACAGCGCCGATGGCTGACGGCCCCAGGCCGACGGGCCACCGGTCTCCTGTGTCGGGGCCGGCGAGTGATCCGCGGAGGGCAGCTTCGCCGCCACCGCTGACAATCAGAGGCGGTCTCTTCCGCGATCCGGACAACCCGAAGCGGCTGCGGGACGTCGAGCGGCCGTGCGGGCGCGAGCCGGTGACCTGCGAGGGAAACAGCGGAAAGGTTTCTTGAACGACAGCGCAGTGGCCCGGAGGTCAGGGGATCTCGACGTGGCCAGAACTGCTCTCGGGCAGGGTGAAATCGTGCGAGGCGTCCCCACCCACCGGCCCGCCGACGGCTAGCATCAGCACTTTTGGCAACGGGTGTGCCGAGTGGCCAGGGGCCGCTCGGCATCGGCGTGCACGGTCACACGGGAGTCGTGCCGCTCTGCGAGGCGGCGGCATAATCACTGCATGGCCTTGCACTTCGGTCGGTTCCGGGATCCGCGCAGCACGGAGTACGACTACATCAGCTTCATCATCGTGCGGTGTTCCGGTTGCGCGAAGGCGGCCCGCGTCGTTCCAGCACCCGAGGACTCGGATTCCGCGGAACGGACGCTGTTCACGCCGCGGCGCCTGGTCTGCCGTGGCTGCGGACTGTCGCGGGTATGGGACGGCCGTCTTGTGACGCTCTCGCGCGGCACGACTCAACCCGCGACGGATCCCTACTTCGGCATGCCCCTGTGGCTCCAAGTTGAGACCCGCCATGGGTGGCTGTGGGCGTACAACCTCGAGCATCTCGACCTGATCAGGTGTTTCGTCCAAGCGCCACTGCGAGAACGAGGACCCTGGTACGACGCTGGACTCAAGATGACCTTGGTGGCCCGCCTCCCGGCATGGATCAAGCGATCAAAAAGCCGGGACGAGGTCCTCCGCGCTGTCAGTCGGATCCGCTCTTCACTGGGGGAAGCCTGACGGCAGCCCCGGATCCTGCGGGCCTTGCCGGGGTGCCGTGGTGTGCCCTGAGGGCCGACTCGCGCTTGCGGCCTGTGGGGCCCAGGGGAGCGGCCCGGTGGGGCGAAGCCCGGGCAGGCCGTGGCGCGCCGAGTGGCGTCGAGCGACCAGAGGAACGCCGCGAGGAGCGCCCGGCGGAAGATCGCCCAGGCCCATGTCACACGGTTCGGCTCGAACTTATGATCCCTGACGTACTTGACGTGGAGACGCCATGGAACGACGGGAGGCGTCAGCTCCTTGCGTGCCGCCCAGGTGTGGCCCATGCACCAGTGCAACACCAGGACCGCTTGCGCTTCGGGAGTCATAACTCATGCTGTGGGGCGCGTAGTTGACCGGCCGGGCGCCGAGCTGGACTTGTGCCAGCCCGGCGCCTCCACGAGGTCGGGGAACGCCGAAGCACCGTCCAGCCTGCCGCCGCGGTGGGCAGTGGAGGGGCGCGGACGAGACGATGGACAGGACCACGTTCGTCGCTCCGCAGCCGAGGGCCATCGACTCAGCGGCGCTCACGAGGGGGCCCTACGGGCCGGCCCGGCACCGTGTGCGGTGGAGCGCGAGTGTCCGGCGAGTTGCCGAGCACGGGGTGAACTGCCGGTCGGGCAAGAGGAGGACGTCGCGGTCGCGTTCGTCGCAGTCGAGGTAGAGCTGGCACCAGCCCGCGGGGACGAAATGTGCAGTCGCTGGGAGAGGTGTCTCCTTCGGTTCGGAAGGGGCATGTCAGTGCTCGCCGGAGGCGTCCGTGGCGGGCTCCGCGGGGACGGGCAGAAGGCCCATGGTCGGCATGAGGCCGTCCACAAGGTCCGCCAGCTCGTCCGTACGCTCGAAGTCGAACCATCGTGCCTCGACGACCAGGATCTCCTCCCGTCCATCGGGCCAGACTCCGTACAGGAGGGCCTCGCTGAGCTTCTTGCCCCGGCCCAAGCGCCGTTTCTCGGCGAGCACCGCCTGAAAGCGGACGGCTGGGCCCAGCGGCAACTGGACGTCAGATACCCGCGGTTGGCCCTGCATCTTAGCGTGGGGCCACCTCACCAGCCGGGGCAGGTACTCCTCAGGCGATGGCCGTTGGACACCGTCCTCTCCGTAGGCGAAGGCTGAGAGCTCTGCCAGGAATACGCCGCCCTCCGTATAGGCGGCTGCGGTCAAGACGGGGCCGGACTTGTATGCCGTCAGAGCACGTTTCTCCAGCTCTTGCTGGAGCGCTGCCCTGCTGACGCTGAGACGCTGTGGGGCGAACTGTTCTACGCGCTCTGCGGCGATATACCGGGCCTCTGCCCGGATACCCAAGTGGAGCGTCAGCCCGAGCCAGCCATCATCGAAGTCGAGATCAACAAGGTAATCGTCCTCAGGGCCCGGCGAACTCGCTGTTGAATCCTGACGTTCCTGTTCCATTACGACACCTCGCCAAAGAATGAGGACGCTGGCAGTGAGTCCACTGCCAGCCATGCCTATCCGCGCCGCCCCACACGGCCTCGTGCTCACCACATCCCTTCGCCCAAACTCCTGCCCGGGCCCTTCGCTCAGAGCCGATGCCGCGGACCGGTTCGCCAAGGCCAACGACTTCCCGATCCTCAACTGCCGTTCCCGCGCTCCTTGAGTGCCCGTGCCGACGCACGGTAGCCATCCTTGACGGCACCTTCCGCGTGGAGGCCTCGAAGAGTTCATTGACGGGCCCCGGGTCAGCTTCGAGACGTCGCTCTTCGCAAGTCCTTTGACCGTTCCTGTGTCGCGGTTGAGCTTGTGACGTTGCGTGTGAACTGTCGAGGAGTGCCCTTCCCTCCCTTGAAAAGTCGCACCCCCTCCACCAGTTCGTGGCATCCACGACTCAAAGCGCTCGCCATGGGGGCGTCCTCTTCGCAGGCGACAGGGCCTCCGGCTTCGTCGCGGCGGGCGAGGTCAGCGGTCATCGCTGGTCCTCGGTGATGCTTTCTCAACGCCCCACGAAGGAGGAGCAGCGCCCCAACTATGCCTCCCATGGGGGTGCGATAGCGCGGCACTTGTTCATGCCTTTGTCTTCTGCCGTGACAGGCGCGAACACGCTGAGGTGAGGCGTTGCCATCGTCACCGAAGCCGCACGGAGTGGACCGTGCTCCAACGGTAAGAACGGTCTTCACGACGCATCTTCACCAGCTCAACGCGATCGATCAGAACAGGAACCGGCGGCATCTCGTGCAGTTCCCTTACCGCGGCCCGCACGGGCTGGACGGGGATGGACTTATGGCAGTACCCGATGCCGACGTGCGGTCTGAGGCGGCTGCTGCTCCGCATGGGCGGCAGTCCGCACTCCATCGCCACCGAGGCCAGCTACTGGTGGAGGGCGACGATGGGTGTCCACGGGGCGACGCTGTAGCGCAGGGCCCCCCGCGAGCCGGTGAGAGGCAGTGCCGTGAGATCGAAGGAGCTGGGGGCGCCTTTTTCAACCGTGCCGATGAGCCGTTCCAGGTCGTGGCTGGTGACCTCCTCGGTGAGACCGATGCGTCCGAGCGTGAGGTGATAGCCATCGGGAGCGATGCAGTCGAAGCCGTCGCGATGGCTCAGGGCTTCCTGGCAGTAGAGGGCCTGGGCTACGAACAGCGGGTCCGTGATGGCGAGTAGCCAGTAATACGCGCGTGTCTGGGCAGACCAGCCGGGCCGACTCCAGTGGTTGCCCATCTCCGTAAGTTCGTCGAAGGCACCCCAATCACAGGAAGTGATGGCCACCGGGTCATCGAGATCGTAGGGAGGGGCGGGCGGAAACGTGTCCGAGTGCGACTTCAGGAGCGGTGTCGGTGGCGTCATCCCCTGACGGTGTCCTTCCTGAAGCGTGTGCCGATGCAGGCATCGTGACAGAGCTGGTCAGCTCCCGTACGCGGGGGGTGGCGGACCAGCGGTCAGCGCGTCGCCGTACTCGCGGACAGCGGGGGAGGCCTTCCAGTCGCGTGCGCTCTGTTCGAGGTCATTGGCGCGCTGGACGACGGAGAGAATGAGCGGGCCATCCTGGGCGTCGCGCAGGACCTGCTGGCCGAGCAGCATGGCGTGCTCGAGGTCTCGGCGGCGGCCGGTGACCAGCGTGGTGGCGACGTCGAGGCGCACTAGCTGACGGGTCCAGTCCGAGGCGGAGGCGGCGACATGGCCGCTGATCTCTTCCTCGTAGCGCAGGACGGCGGTGCTGTCACCGAGTGCGACGTGAGCGGTGATCGCATTGGCCAGGGTGCGGGAGCCGCCGTAGGGCTCCAGCGAGATGCAGGAGGTCAGCGCCATGGTGACCGAGTGCTGTGCGGTCAGGTCCTCGGCAGCGCCGATCGCACGTAGGGCACCGTTGGTATTGCCTTGGCGGGCCAGTGCCCGGGCGAGGCCGTTGACGTTGAGGCGGATGGCCTGCGGGTGGTGGGGGCCGAGCGCGATGCCTGAGCTCGCCCAGGCCGCAGCGTCGGTGAAGTCGCCCCGGTAGTAGGCGGACAGTGAGCGCGTGCCGTGCGCCCACATGATGGTCGCGACGTCGTCGATGTCCTGGGCCAGGCCGATGGTCTCGTCGCACAGGGCCTCGGCCAGGGTGTGGCGGCCGGCGTTGACGGCCATGTAGGCCAAGACCGCGGAGGTCTGCGCGGCCGCTTGGAAGAGGCGAGCTCGTTACGACGGGGGCTGTCGTCCGCGCAGTAGCTGGTGCAGGTGGCCCCGCAGGTGGCTGGCCTGCTTGGCCAGGCGCTGGGTTCCGGTAGGGCCGTCGGACTCGTAGATGTCGATGATGTGGTCCAGCGCGCGGTGTGCGCTCTGGATGCGGGTGGCCGCGGTATTGGATGCCAGCAGGTCATCCATCGCGGTCGCCACGTCGACCGGGCTGTCCCATCGATACGCGTTGGCGGGCGCGCCAGGCAGCGCCGTGTCAGGGGTGCGGATGGGCCACAGATCCGTTGGCACACCGAGTCCCTTGAGGAAAGCGACCATCTTGTCGACATGGGTCAGCTCGCGGGTGCCCGCCTCAAACCTCGACACCTCGCTCTGGGTCAGCCCGGTGTGCGCGGTGATGTCGCGCTGAGTGACTCCGGCCAGTCGGCGGATTGTGGTGATGACGGCGCCGAACTCTCTTTCCAGGAGAGCCTGTTGCAGCGAGGGATTGTCCCAGATGTGTGCGGGCAGCCACCCTCCGCGTCGGCAAATCCCGCACAGCGGGCCTGAATTGTAGGCGCTGAGTGGTGCTCCGCACCTGGCGTTGCCGCACCGGTTGTTCCTGGCCACGTCACTCCCGAACTCCCCTGCCGCAGAGATCTTTTAGTCCTTAGGCTATGGGGATTCGCATATGTCATATCCCAATTGGGATGGGATTTGGCAACGAGCCGTGCCACTCTCCCTCTTCGGCCGCTGCTCTGGCATCCCGTTTCCTGAGGAGGTGCCCTGTTTTGCTCGATGCTGACTGGACGGACGCGAACGTCCTGAAGGTTCTTGGCGACCGATATCGGCTGGACGCCTATCATGTCTTCCCTCTGAGGTGCTCGGACAGCACGGCTGTGGCCTGGCATGTTGAGTGCGCAGACGCATCTACGGTCCTGGTGACGCAGTATTTGGCTCGGGACGAGCTGCCCGCGGCGCGGCGCGCCTTGGGCATGTCTGAATTCTGCCGTGCGGCAGAGCTGTCCGTCCCCCGCGTCCGCCCTGACCGCGACGGTGATTTGCTGTGCACCCTGCCCGATGAGGGCACTCTTCACGGCACGTGCTCCGTGGTCGATGCCGACCATGGCGCGGGAGGTCTCCGGCCCTACACCCGAGACCAGGCGGAGCACATGGGGCTGGCGCTGGGGCGCATGCACCAGGTACTGGCGGGCTACCCCCTGCCGTCCCAAGAACCCGTCGGCGCTGAGAGGGCTTGGGCAGTCCTGTGCGCGGCCGACGCAGTGGCAGCTCACGAGGCCGCTTCGGTGCAGATCGTGGCCCGGGGCGCCGCGGCCAGACACGTCGCCTTGGCACTACAGCAGATCCGGCGATACCTGTCGACTCATCTTGCTGAGCTGCGCGGCGCGGTCCCCGCTCCCAAGGATCTGACCGCTCACGCCATCCACGGCCAGTTCATGCCGCCCTACGTCCAGGCGGCTACGGGCCTGCCCGTGGTGAGTGGATTTCTGGCCCGCACCGGATATGTGGCGTGGGAGGTGGCCCGGGCCGCCTTTAACCCGCGCACCGTGGCCCAGGGCCAAGACTGGCAGGTGCGCGCCCTCGCCCTGCTGTACTCCTACCACAAAGCCCATGAGCACTTCCCCGTAGCCGAGTTGGCCGCCTGCCCGCGGCTCGCGGCCCTGGACATGCTGTGCACCCCGGTGTCCTCGGCCGCACCGGCGGAATGGGAACGGCACGTGGTAGCCCTGCGGCGCCTGCTGGACGCGCTTCCGGAGCTGGACGAGGCGCTTCGCCACCTCTTTTCGGCGCCCAGGAGGACGGTGTGAAAGGGGCCGAAGGCCCCGGTCCCCTCACACCGAGCCTTCGGCATACCCGCGAAAGCACCTGGCTTTCCGCCGGAGGCTGGCCGGGGCGCCCCCCTGCTGCCGCACGGCCGATCTCAGCGGCCGCGACGTACCCTTCGCCACCGCGCCACGCACTCACTTCCCCAGGTGTTGATGTCCGCGCCATCGCCCCGCAGCGCTCTGGGCCCCATCAGGCTGCCGCGCGTCGCGCCTTCCGTGAGCTTGTTCCTTATCCACGGCGGTCACGTTCGGTGAGGGTTGCGGGGCGTTTGAGGGTTTTGCCGACGTCGTAACGAGTGGCGGGGTGCCGGTTTCTGGTGCCGGGTGGTCGTCCTGGGCCGGGACGAGACGGTTTCGGTGCACGGGCCGGACACGCGAGGTGCGGATGGATGTGCCGGAACCCGCGCCGGACGCGCGTCGGTGTCAGCGTCTCGCCGGGACGCGTGGTCTTCTCCCAGGGCTTGCGCCTGTCGACCGCGAGCGGTGCGGCGAGGCGGAGTTGGGTGTGCGCGGCGATGACGAGCCAGGTCCAGCGGTCCGCTGCCTGCGGGTCCCGAAGCCGAGGCCGTGTCCAGCCGAGGGACTGCTTGAACAAGCGGAATGTGTGTTCCAGGTCGAACCTGCGCAGGTAGCACGACCAGACGAAGTCGACCGCGACCGGGCTGGCGCCGGTCGCGGAGGACCACAGCCAGACCGGCGGCGCGTCGCGGTCACCGGGCAAGTGATCAACCTTGAGCCGGATCAACGTGCCCTCGATGACGGGGAGTTCGCTGTCGTGGTCGATCCACGCGGATCGCTGCTGCAGCTTGGGGTGCAGTCGGTCCCAGGCGCGGGCATCGGCCTTGCCGTAGCGGGCTGTGTCGTTCACCGTGACCACGGATGGCTCGGGCCAGGAGGCGGGCCTGGCCAGGCTGAACTCCTTGCCATGCCCGGCCGCCCGCCCTGGGGATAGGACTGGGCGTACTCCTTGAGCGAGGGCGCAGGCCGTCGCAGGACACGGTCCGAACGCAGCCGCCCGACCAACTCGACCGGCAGGTCGCGCAGCACCCAGGCCAGGCGCATCACGTCGTAGCCCGCGTCCATCACGACCAGGACGTTCCGGTCACCGCACTGCCACTGCCCGGCCGCGACCAGACGCTCGACCACGGCCCGCAGCTGGCCAGCGGTGACCGCCGCGGCGTCGTCGGCCGGCCCAAGCCGGACCGCGTCCAGGACCTGCGTCCACGACGTGCGGTCCGGGGTGAGCACGGCGACGAACGAGTACGGCCAGCCCGGCACCACGTGGTCCGATGAGCGGCCGTTACGGCAGTGGACCAGGCAGAACAGCCGATCCGGCGAGCAGGCGGCATCCGATCGCAGCCACGGTGAGACGTCCACCGTGAGCACGATCCGCCCGTCGAACCGCGGAAGCGGCAGAGAAACCAGCAGGTCACGCAGGGCGTTCACGTCGAGCCGTGCATGGTTCAGGGCGCCGTACAGCGAGCCGTAGCCGCGCTGGTGCTCAGCCAGCAGCGACAACTCCACCGGCGTCCGCGTCGGACCGTCCGCACATAACAGCGCGTCGGTCAGCTCGAAGAACGCATCCGCCCGCGCAGACAGACATCCGTAGAAGGCCGTCCGGAAGCGGGACAGTTCCACGAGCTCCTCCCGCCCGCCGACCTGCGTTAACACACTCACCCCACGGCCTTCCTGCTGAACTCCCGTACGCAGTAGCGGAGCTCAGGATCGCGAGGAAGGCCGCCCCCGTGCCCGGCGCCTACTGAAATCCGCCCCCAAGTTCGGGGCCTGTTCGAGCCCCTGAAAATGGGGAGTGGGACCAAGGACGGGTAATTCAGGAGCCCAAGATCAGGTCTGCGGGTGGTCTCCGGTGGTGCCGTCGAGGAGTTCACGCACGATGTCCATGTGACCCGCGTGCCGGGCGGTGTCCTCGAGCATATGGATGAGGACCCAGCGCAAGGACACCTCGTTGCCGTTCCAGGCAGTGCCCAGGTCGTCGAGGTCCAGCTCGGCGATCGTCGCGTCCGCGGCTGCCCGGGCCCGTCCGTAGAACTCCACGATCTGGTTGGTGGTTTCATTCGTGGTCACGAGCATGTCTTCGGTGAAGGGATCGAACCAGAACGGCTCGGTCTCGCGTCCGAACGTCGTGCAGAACCACCCGTACTCGACGGTCGCCAGATGCTTCACCAGGCTCAGCAGATTCGTCCCTGACGGAGTCATCGACCGCCGCAATGCGTCATCGTCCAGCTCATCGAGCTTCCAGAGGACCGCATCACGGTGCCGGTCAAGGCTGGCGTGCAGACTCTGCTTCTCATTGCCGGTGAACGGCACATGCTTGATCATGCGCGGAACGTAGCAGCGTGGTCTGACAACAGCTGATCTGGCAAGTGGTCGGCGCCCTGTCGCCCTCACCGAACGTGACGAACGAGGTTAAGGAACAAGGTGAGTAGCTGTGCTCAATCCCTCTGATCCATGACGCTCGGTGACGGATGGACTCCAGGACGGAAAACGACAGTCTGGTTGGGATGGCTTACCTAGGCTGCTGGCATGACGACGATCAGGCAGGTTTCGCTGGGCGTGATCGATGACGTGAGAGCAGGTGAGTTCTGGCGTCAGGCCCTGGGTTATGTGCGGCGGCCTCCGCGTTTCGAGGGTGACGACTGGATCGTTTTGGAGCCCCCCACCGATGTGCCCGGCATCCCGATCGCATTGGACGTGAGCGAGAGCCCTGCGGTGGAGTTTCCCCGCATCCACTTCGACCTCGACGCGGGAGAGCGCGCGCTAGACGAGGAAGTCGCCCGTCTGGTGGCGCTGGGCGCTCAGCGTGTCGACTGGCGGCATTACCCGGAGAATCCAGCGCCTGCAGAACGGCCGTACGTCGTACTGGCCGACCCGGAGGGCAACCGGTTCTGCGTCGAAGGCCGACGGGACGACTGATCAGAAGTGCATGGTCACGCTTCACGAGAGTGTGGTGCTGAAAACGCAGGCGCGCTTGTGTGGCGATGCCGCGCTGGTCAGGCGAGGGCGGTGGGGGCGAGGCGGATGGTGTGCGGCAGCCGCTCGGCTCGGAGGCGGATCGGCCTGGGCTTCACGACGGCATCGGGCCGTTCGACGGGGTGGGGCTCGCTGCGCGGAGGCCGGGGTGGGCGAGTGAGGCGGCGGACCATGAGTGTGATCATGGTCCAGGTGAGGTGGGCTTCGCTGTGGGAGATCAGTGACGCGTACGCAGCTGACCGATGTGGAGTGGGAGTTCATCGAGCCGTACCTGCCGATCGGCGACTATGGCCCGTACCCGAGCGGTTGCGCCAGCAGTTCGAGGGCGTGGTCTGGCGGTTCAGGACCGGCGGGCAGTGGCGGGAGATGCCGCAGGAATTCGGTGCCTGGTCGACGGTGTCCAATCGTTTCCGGCAGTCGCGTGACGCCGGCGTGTTCGAGGCCCTGCTGGAGGGCCTGATCGCGGAGGCCGCAAAGCGGGGTGAGGCGGATCTGTCGCTGGTCAGTATCGACTCCACCACCGTGCGGGCCCATCGCGATGCCGCCGGGATGCACACGAGCCAGCACGTGCTCGCCGGTTTGGAGAAGGCTGCCGCCGAAGAGGAGGAGGCCAGGTCAAAGGGGGCGGTCCCGAGGGACGAACCGGGCAGGACAGTGGTGCCGATCCCGATCGGGACGAGCGGCGACGCGTCCGGGTCCGGCTGAAGGCTGCTCTGCTGGGGCGCTCACGGGGCGGGCAGACGTCAAAGGTCCATCTCGCCGCCGACCGCAAGTGCCGGCCGTTGGCGTTCGTCTTGACCGCGGGACAGGCGGCCGACGGCCCTCAGTTCATCCCGGTGCTGGGGAAGATCCGGGTCCGCGGCCCAGTGGGGCCTCGCACCAGGCCGGACGCGGTCGCCGGGGACAAGGCGTACTCGTCCCGCGGCAACCGCGCCCGCCTGCGCAGGCGCGGCATCGAGGCCGTCGTCCCGGAGAAACGGGACCAGGCCGCCAACCGGAAGAGGGAGGGCCGCAAAGGGGGACGCACCGTCGACCACGACGCCGAGCTCTACAAGGAGAGGAACACCGTCGAGCGCCTGATCAACAAGCTCAAGGCGTGGCGGGGCATCGCGACCCGTTACGACAAGACCCCCGAAAGCTACCTCGCCGGGCTTCACCTGCGTGCCTCGGCGATCGGGATCAAAGACCTCACCCGCACCAGAGCCGAGAGCCGCACAGGTCGTCGAGGGGCGTGGTTTGTCGGGATCGCAGTGGCGGGCTCTCAGCGGCAGCCGCGTTCCCGGATGTCGGGATTTTTCGGTGGCCCGCTGCCGCCCGGGAAGTGGGGATCGTGCTCCACCAGCGCGGTGTCGGTCCGCGGGGTCAGGCGAGGGCGGCGACCAGTAGGGCGAAGGCGGCGATGATGACGGCGACGCGGACGTAGTGGAAGCGGTCCCAGCGGTTTATCTGCTGCTTCCAGTCGGCGGGCCGGCTCTCGGGGGTCCACGTCTTGACCCGGTTGTTGATCGGGACGAGCAGCAGGATCGACATGATCACGCTGAGGATCAGCAGCGCGCCGGCGGTGACGACGAGGCCGGTGCCGGGGTGGTGCCGTCCGGCGATGGCCCAGATCGCGACGAGGACGAGCGAGGTGATGTACCAGAACGGCATCACGGCGCCGCCCCTCCGGCCTCCGTGGGCGCGGCCGAGTAGGTTGCTGTCGTCGGGGAGTGAGTTGAGGGTCGGGTTGATGAAGAAGGGCACGGCGAACTCCACCCCCACCATCACGCCGACGACCACGGTGGTGACGACCTGGAGTGCGTTGAGCATGATGACCCCTCCTGAGATCTAGTGCTGCTAGCTGATAAAGCAATGCTATTGCTACTGCCGCTCTGTTGTCTAGCGATGCTAGGGTCGAAGCATGTCGGTACAGGAACGCAAGCAGCGCGAACGGGCGGAGCGCGAGCGCCTCATCGTGGCGACGGCCCGCGAACTCGCCGAGCAGCAGGGCTGGGACGCGGTCACCACCCGTCGGCTCGCCGAGCGCATCGAATACAGTCAGCCGGTCCTCTACAGCCACTTCCGCGGCAAGCGCGAGATCATCGGCGCCGTCGCTTTGCAGGGCGCTTCCGAGATGGCCGTGGCGACGCGAGCCGCGACCGCCGCCGCGGAAGGACCGCGCGAGCGGGTCGCCGCCCTGGCCCGTGCCTACCTCGACTTCGCCGCACGTAACCCGGCGGTCTACGACGCCCTGTTCCAGCTCGACGGCGGCCTCGCATACGCCCAGGAGGACACCCCGGCACCCCTCAAGGACGCCTTTGCCGCACTCCTTGAGACTCTCGGCGAGGTCGCCGGGGACGGCGTCGACCCGGGCCTGTTCACCGAGACGTTCTGGGCATCCCTGCACGGTCTCGCGACCCTGACCCGGGAAGGGCGATTGCCTCCGGAGTACACCGAGCGCAGGGTGCAGTTGCTGGTGGACCGGCTCGCCATGGCCTGACACACCACCCCGGCGGGCACGGCGAGGCCCTCGGGCCCCGCCGCTGCCTGCCTGCGGCATCGCTCCCGGTCACTCGCGCGCTCGCGGCGCAGCCGCAGATCGCCGGGCCCCGTACCCCCGACGGGGCGCCCGCCCCGCAAGCTGCGATGCTCATTGATCACGACCCGATACGCGCCCTAGGCTGCCTCGGCACGGGCCGCCATGGGGCTGGTCTCGACGTGATGAGCGCGGGAGAACGACCAGTGAACCGCTCCAGGGAGCACGGCAAGTTGGTGCGAGACCGGATTCCGCAGATCATCCGCGAGGGCGGATCCGAACCCGTCATCTACACCGCGGATGCGGGGGAGTATCGCAATCGCCTGCGGGACAAGCTCGGCGAGGAGGTCGCCGAGTTCCTGGAGGCCGACGACACCAAGGCACCCGAAGAGCTCGCCGACGTACTGGAGGTTGTGCACGCGCTCGCCGCGGACCTGGGGATCCGCGCAGCCCAACTGGAACAGATCCGCCAGGCCAAGGCGAAGGAGCGCGGCGAATTCGCTGAGCGGATCGTCTGGACCGGCAACCGCTGATCGTCTCGACGCGGCGTCGGTGCAGGATGGCGTGCACAACTGGGCGCGCGATCAGGGGCGTTGGCAGGTACTCGGCACTGCGTACCGTGCGGTGCGCCGCTGGAGCGTTCACCGGCACCTCTTGCGCTGTTGGTTGGCCAGATGGTGTGGCTGAACGCTGGCAGCAGCCCGTCCCGGGGGCTCCTGGACCGGGCGGATGCCGCGGGGCCTGGCGCACCGCGTCGTGGCCTCGCCGCGGCACGTCAGGTGGCCGGCAGGGGGGCGGCATCACGGGACATAATGCAGGCGTGGACCTGAGACCGGAGTTGTCGCCGCCGTCCGTGAGCCGGCAGCGGCTGGACGAGCTGTGCTCGGAGATCGAGCGCATCGCTGACTTGCTGGCGTCCTGCCCGGAGGCGGCGGATGAAGCGATTTCCGCTTTCAACGCGTTCACTGGGCACGACTACGAGGCCTCCGCTTTCACCGAGTACGACGGGAGCAGGGGGCTGGAAAAGTTCGCGATGGAGGCGGCCCGGCCGGTGCGCCCCGTGATCGCGGACATGTCCCGGGACGAACTCGTCGAAATTGTCCGCAGACTTCTGACGGCCGCCCCGGACAGCGACTACTACCGGAGACTTCTACAGGCGAACGTTCCGCACCCCCGAGTGAGCGATCTGGTCTTCCACCCCGCTGACGATCTCAGCCACGCATCTGCGGAGCAGATCGTCGACGCGGCTTTGAGGTACCGGCCGATCGCACTCTGAACTGCGGGGAAGCCTGGTCGGCCATGGCCGGTTTCCTCGTGCGGGCGCAGGCGATGGCGAGGACGGGAGCACGAGAGTGCGCAGGCGGTCCTACAGGTCACAGGACGCGGCGGATGGCCCAGTCGAACTGAGTCCAATACCCCTTGGTCAGGGGGACGGTCTCCACGGTCTTGCCCGGGCGGGGCGCGTGGACCATGTTGCCGCCGCCGATGTAGAGGCCGACGTGTCCCCAGTTGCCGTCGTTGTTGATGACGACGATGTCACCGGGCTTGAGGTCGGAGCGCGAGACGGAGCCACTCAGGGACCGCATGGCCTGGGAGGTGCGCGGCAGGGTGATGTGGGCGCCCTTGTAGAAGGCGTAGACGAGCAGTCCGGAGCAGTCGAAGCCGCCTCCGCTGGCGCCGCGGGTGGTGCCGCCGCCCCATACATAGGGGGTTCCCTGTTGGGCGAGGGCGGCCTGGATGACGTCGCCGGCGCGGCCGCTGACGGCGGTGTTGTCGCTCGTGGCGGGGGCGAGTTGGTCGTATTGGCGGATGAACCCGGTGACGTCGTCGGCGTAGGTGCCGGAGTGGTTGTAGCGCAGGATCGCCCGGCGTAGCTGGGCGTCGTCGCTGAGGTCGGTTTTGCCGGTGCCGCAGAGGTAGGCGGCGGTGCCAAGTGCGGCGTCGAAGGCGTTGTGCGGGTCCTTGGTGCCGTCGTTGTTGCCGTCTTGGCCCGAGGCGCCTTCCCAGGTGGAGGGCAGGAACTGCATAGGGCCCACGGCCCGTTCGAAGGACGCGTCGCCGTCCCAGCGGCCGCCGTCGGTGTCGCGGAAGGGGGTGGTGTTGCCACCGATGCCGCTGCCGTCCAGGCGTGGGCCCAGAATGCGCGGGGTGATGTTTCCGCCGGGGGAGATCTGCCGGCCGCCCGCGTGGTTGGACTCGACCTTCCCGATCCCGGCGATCACCGACCAGCGCATCCCCCGGCACTTGGGGCGCAGTGTGCGGATGCGATCAGCGGCGTTGCTGTAGGCGGCGAGCATCACCGGGCTCACCCCGTCCACCTTCGCCGGAACGCCCTGCCCCAGGCCCGGGGCGCCGCCTGCTTGGTCCTCGTGCTCGGCGGCGCCGCCGGCCACCGCGGCGACGAACAGGATGCACAGGCCGAGCACGAACGCGATCGGACTGAGCAGCAGTGAGGAGGCGAGGAGGGCCTTCTTCACACCGCTCACGGACGCCTCCGGCGCCGCTGTGGTGCGGGCTTTCTGCCCGGGCGGGGCCGCGCGGGCGGGGCTGGACGAGGCTGCGGAGCACGCTGCTGGATGCGGTGCAGGCGCCGCTGCAGCGCGGCCTGGGCCGGACTGGCCGGCGGCTGCATGATGCGCGGCGGAGCGAGGCGTCGCTGTGCCCCCGCGGGGTTGGGTTGCCTCGGCCTGACGGGTCGGAGCCTGCCCGCACCGCCGGCCGTGGGAGTGCGGGGCGGGGCGTAGCGGCCCAATGGCGGGCGGCCGGTGGTGATCCGGCCCACCGAGCGCAGGTTGTGCCAGTACTCGGCTCCGAAATTCTGCACGGGTGGCATGTACCGCTGATGCACCTTCGTCAGGCGCTTGCCCAGTTGCTGTGCCCCGCCTCCCATCTGGCCGGGAACGGCGGCCGCGGCCGCCGCGGTGCGCCGCGCGGCCCGGGGGCCGTAGACCGGCAGGCCGATCGTCGACTTGAGCCCTGCTTTGGCCACCGCAACGCTGCCCCGGGCCGCGCCCAGCGCTACCGCGCCAGTCGCCCGGGCGGTCCCCAAAAGCAGCTTTCCGGTACCGCGTGGCGGGCGGGCGGCCAGCAGCTTGCGGCCGATGCCGCGCCCTGATGCCGGCGAGGAGGAGCTGGCGTTCGGATTGCCGCCGAAGATGCTGGAGTTGAGACGGGTCCGCACGCGCGCGGCGGCGTTCTCGGTGGCCTGCATCAGGTGCTTGCGGTATGCGAACGCGCTGATGCAGATGATGTCGATGACGATGAAGCGGGTGGTGACGCCGCCGGGCAGAGCACTTTCGGAGGCGTTAATGACCGCGGTAATGACAACGATCAGCACGGCGAGGGCCATGATGGCGACGATCATCAGCGCGAGTGAGCGCAGGATGGAGGTGGCCCGGGACCACAGCCAGGAGCGTCCCGCCCCGGGCAGCACGCCGACCACGAGGGCGACCTTGGCGATCATCGCTTCCTTGGCGATGCAGAACTGTGCGTACAGGAAGCTGCCGGCCAGGACGGTGATGAACAGGGAGGTGAGGAACGCGGCCAGGAGCATGAAGAAGGCGCCGCCGACCTTGTCCATCGAGGCCTTCTTCAGCGACGCGGTCGCATCGCCCTTCACACAGTCCTTCTCGAATTTGGCGACCGGCCCCTTGGCCTGGATCTTCTCCTTGACGATCGCGTCGGGCAGGCTGCTGTAGCTGTCCAGCATGCTGCCGATGGCGCCGCCGACCCACGGGATCTTGTCCCGCGCGATGTCCTCGTCCATGTCCAGGAGCTCGTCGATGTAGCTGTCGACGACGGCTTGTTCGATCCGCGATTCCTGGAACCTCCTCTCGCAGGCGTCCTCGAAGGTCTGCCCGTAGGAGAGCAGCATCGCGGGTCGTACGACGAAGGCGTCGGCGAGTGCGTCAGTGATCGGGCGGGACAGCTGGTGCGATTCCTCCGACTCCCACCCGCCGCCCCCCTTGCCGGAGTTGTCCAGCGTGGTCGGCTTGTCGTTCTTGCCATCCTGGTTGTCCAGGATGAGGGCGGCGACCTCGACGGCCAGGGCGCGAGTGGTGGCCACGGCGCCGTCCTGCTCGGACAGCAGCATCTGCGGCGGGGCGGCCAGCGTGGTGACGGCGAGCGCGGAGATGACCAGCGCGGCACCGGCCTCGCCCCAGCCGCGGGCGCGCTGACCGAACATCAGGTGCCAGCCCGCGATGAACCCCGCGTACGTCAGGCACACGCCGGGCAGTCCGATCTGCACGATCACGTTCGCGTACAGCGCGTCGGAGACGATCAGCGCCGGTTTGAGGAGGAGCCCGGCGAGCTTGAAGGACAGCGACCAGGCGATCAGGAAGCACGCGAAGGACACCAGCCACTTGGTGGCGAGGAACAGCATCTCGACCAGGAACGCCTGGATCTTGAGGTCCCAGTCTTTCCAGCTGCCGGTGTCGGAGTAGATGCGGTAGGCGGAGACCGGATTGCCATACCGGTCGGTGACCTCGAACGCGGACAGCACACCACCGTTGCGCCGGTCCTGCTTGTACTTCGCGATCCGCTTGTTCCAGTCGGCCAGCCACTGAGCCCGCTTCTGCGCGCGCTCCTGATCTTTGTCCGCCTCATCCTTCTCTTCTTCCTCCCGCGCGTCGGGGGCATAGGGGACCGGGGGGTCCTCGCCCCGCTCCTCAGAAGGCAGCAGCCCGGGTGTGGTCGGCTCCAGGCCCGGCTCGTACCGCGAGGGCGGAGGAGCGGGCGGCGGCTCCGGAGCCGCCCCGGCACTGCCGGCCGTCAGCAGTGACAGCAAGGTGGCAAGGAGCAGCAGCGCTGCGCCCAGGGCGAAGGCGCGCCGCGGACTGGCCCAGCTCTGGGCGCTGGACAGCAGGCGCCTGCCTCGCGAGCTCGTGCTGCCGGCGCCGGTGCTCATGCCACGAGCCCCAGGGGCTGGGAGTGGATGGCCTCGGCGGCCTGTTCGTCGGCGGGGATGAGGATCTGCATGCCGCTGATGCGCCCGTTCAGGTCGCGGTGCAGGCACTCTCCGGCGCGTGCGGCCTTTTCCTGGTCGTCGACGTTGATGGGGGACAGGCTGGTGGTGACCTGGTTGATGAGGTCTTCGTCGCCCGGGTCGCAGCCAAGGAAGCGCAGGCCGCGGATGGCGAGGTGCCGGTCGGTGTGGCGGAAGAGGAACCGGCGGGGGATCAGGCCGAGGATGACCTGTCCGATCTCGCTGTCGGCCGGGCCGATGTCGTTGGGGTCGTGCGAGCCCACCAGGGCGCCGGAGTTGTGCTTGCGGCCGTCGCGGACGACCTCCAGGAGCAGTTCGCAGCCCTCCGGGCTGGAGGTCAGCCACCAGCACTCGTCCCAGACCACCGCGGTGAACTCCTCGTCCCGCGCGAAGGCGATCTTCCGGCACAGGGCGGCGATCAGATACATCACCGAGCGGCCGAAGGACTTCTCGAACTCGAGGCGGTCCAGGCGAGATCCCTCCAGCTCGCGCTTCTTGGGCAGCGCGAGGGAGGCGACGGAGAAGACAACGGAGTCGGCCTCGGAGGTGCGCACCACGGGCAGCTTCTCGTCGAACAGGGCGCGTCCCAGGTCCTTGCGGGCCACCGCGGCCAGACGGCGGGCCATCGTGCGCGAGGCGGGGTCTTCCGCGCCGCGGGTGGCCAGCTCCTCGGCCAGCACCCGCAACGACGCGCGCGGCCCGGCGAGGACGGAGGCGATCGCCTCGGAGAGCGCGATGCCCTCGTCGCTCATCGGTGACATGCCCAGCAGCAGCGTCAGAAACGATTCGGTGAAGCGCTGGGCCTCCTGCGGGTCGGTAAAGATCCGCAGCGGGTCCAGGGACACGGAGGCGGTGTTGTCGATGGTGATGACCTGCGTCTCGCCCGGGCAGGCACGCGCGAACTTGACCCACTCCTGCTTCGGGGTGCGGTCCACGATCACCGCGCGGCCGCGGCTGCCGCCCGTGCCCAGCCGACGCCCGGCGGCCAGGATCGCGTAGACAGCCGACTTCATCGCCACGCTCTTGCCCGCCCCGAGCTCGCCGACATACGCCGCCGAGGCGGAAGCGTTCTCACGCGGCGCCCGCGGGAAGTCGGTGTGCACCGGCCGCAAGCCGCCGCCGGCCAGCTGCAGCCCGTACAGCGGCCCCGCATCATCGCCCAGCCCGCCACCGGAGAAGGGGCCGGCCATCGCGAAGTCCCGGGCGAGCAGGTACTGGGCGTACTGCACCATCACGCGCGGAGTCCGGGCCCCGGGCAGCATCCCGTACCAGAGGTTCTCCATCTCGCCGCGCGGCCGGTCAAAGACGTACTCATTGCCGGCGAAGTGGCCGCGCAGTTCGGTGGCACGGCGCTCGGCCTCTCCCGGGCTGTCCCCCCACACGCACAGCGTCGTCATCGCGCGCACCTCGACCTCGCTGGCCGAGGAGGTCAGCCGGTCGCGGTACTCATCCATCCCCGAGGCGGCCTTGTCGATGCTGGCCGGCGGCCCCGCCGCCTCGCCCTCGTACTCGCTGTACTGGCCGGCCAGTTCACGGGCCTGGCGGCGCGACTTGGCTTCGGCGCTCGCCCCGCCCTCCACCGCCAGGCGCACCACCCAGTCCACCGGGTAGGGGAACTGGTCGACGTCGGCGAGGTATTCGCTGCCCGGGAAGACGAAGCTCTCAGGCATCTGCGACAGCCCGAGCAGCGCCTGGTAGGAGGTGCCCCACTCGGTCGTCGAGGACAGCCACCGCCGCTCGAAGACGGGCGTGCGCGCCGTGCCCCGCCGCTTCTTGGACGCCGCCACCTCCTGCTCTGGGGGAAGGCGGCCCTCGGCGAGCACCACCTGGCCCAGCGCGGCCACCGAGCGGCCGCGCCCGCGTGTGGTGTGTGCCGCCGGTTCCTCGGGCAGCAGCGGCTCGATGACACCGCGGCGCGCACTGTGCCCGTAGATCCACATGATCTCCGCCTCGCGCGCCGGACGCATGCGTACCGTTGAGGGCCAGCTGGCCGCGAGATCGGCGGCCTGCTCCAGGCGCTCCAGTTCATCCCCGGCCGACACCGGCGCGGGCAACAGGCCCAGCTGCCAGGCCACTTCGGCCTTGGCCGCGCGCAGCGCCTCGCCCACCGCCTGGCGCCGAGAGGCGGGCAGTTGGATGGCGAGCCAGTCGGTACGCCCGGTCAGCTCCAGCTGTTCCAGCTGGTCCAGGACGGTGTGGGCCAGGCTCGTGTAGCGCTCGGAGGCGGCCAGGTTCACCCCGGCGGTCATCTTCTCCACGACGGTGGCCGGGTTGACCTGCGGGCACAGCGACAACAGCATGGCCTCGCCGCGCAGCTGCTTGACCAGCGACTCCATGCTGTCCAGACGCTGCTTCTTCGCCCGCCGGGAAGCATTGGCGTGCGCCGCTCCCTCCACCCGCCACAGCGCCCATACCGTGCCGTGCACCGTCCAGAGCACGTTGCCGGACAGGTGCCTCACCGGAATCCGCATGACGTCATTCCCCCTTGCTCACTCATTCGATGTGTCGGCGCGGGCGGCGAGCAGGGCCTGTGCCCCGGAGCGCACCCGCACCGGCCCGGCCGGAGCGCGCACCGGCGCGGGAGCCGCCGGAGGGCGGGCGTTGGGACCGAGTGCGCCAACCGCCTCAACAGAGCGCCGGGACAGCTGCGGGCGGTGATCCGCGGCTGCGGCCTGCTGCCCGGCGGCCGGGGTCGGGGAGGGCCGCAGGGCGAGGGTGCACCGGCTCCGCACCGGCGTGGGACGGGCGAAGGCCTTGAGCGGACGCCCGCCCAACCGCCCCTGAGCGGGACCGGCCAGCACGCCCAGCACGCTGCCGGCCACCGCCAGCGGATTACGCCCGTCGACACTGACCCGGCGCACCGCGAACGACAGCGCGAACGGCACCCCGACCGCGATCACGATGTTCAGCACCCATCCGAAGTGCGCCCACACCGGCTGGAACAGGATGAGCACCACGAACGAGCCGACCAGCACGACCAACTGCGGAATCGTGTACGGGCCGCCCCACAGCCGCCCACCGCCCGGGAAGCGGCCGATGACCAGCGGGTGGCGGCGCGCCTTGGTGTAGCAGCGCCCGACCAGGACGTCCCTCTCCGGCTGGTCGCTCACGCTGGACGACGCCCGGGTCGCGCCGCTCACACGTGGTCCCGCCCGTCAGACAGCACCAGAACCTGCGCGGCCGCCTGGCCATCCAGATCCTCGCCCGTTTTGTCCCGCAGAGCGTCCATGTTGGCCACGCCCCACCAGATCGCCCCGGCCATCACCGTCGCGACCAGCGTCTTGACCGCGGACTTGGTGTTTCCCCACACCCACAGGGCGAAGATGACGCCTGCGAGCGGCGTCGCCACGTTGATCAGGAGGTCCTTGACGTCCGTGCCGATCCCCTTGGCATCGCCGAGGATCCCCGCGGCCGTCACGAGCGTGGTCATGCTGTCCATCACTGGTTTCCCTTCACGGTGGCGCCGGCGGCCGAAGCCGCGGTGAGCGCGGAGATCTCCCAGCGCCCATCGCGCGCCGTCAGCGCGAGCGCGTAGGTCAACGGCCGGGTCTGCCCGGCCCGGTCGGTGGCGTTCACATCGACGCGCAGCTCGCGTCGCACGCCCTCGTCGGCGGCCAGCCCCGTGCGGAAGTCACTGCCGCGCTCGGCGAGCTGGTCGACCTCGAGCTCCGTGTAGGGGGCGGGGGAGACGGCGTTGAGCGCGGTGCCCGGCGACAGATAGCGGTCCAGCTCGCCCGCACCGGTCAGATAGGAGGCCAAGAACTCGCCCACCGCGGCGGTAGCCGGGTCCTTCTTGTCCGCGGGCACCGCGGCCCCGTAGCCGAGCTCCACTTCCTCGCCCGGCCCGGGGGCGGCGACCTCGGCGGGCAGCGCGGCCGCGACATACCCGCCGCCCGCACTGGAGGCGATGACCGAAACTTGGAAGTACCGCAGCACTCCGCCGGGCGGCTCCTGATCCTCCGCGGGCGGCGGCGTCTTCTTCTTGGCAACACCGCTCAGATGGGCGGCGACCGTCACCGACCAGGCTCGGGGCGAGGTCTTCTGCACGCGCACCGCGGCCAGTTGCCCGGCCCGCTGCATGCCCGCCTTCGCGTCCAGCGCCACACCCCGCGCGCCCGGAAAGAATGGTGCCAAAGCCGCTTCGCCGCCCTGGCCGGCCTGGGCGTATGCCGCGACGTACATCTCAGCGAACCCGGCTGGCCCCACCCCGTCCGCCACCACCGCCGAGGCACCCGATGGCTTGGCGGGCGCACCCACCGCTGCCGGTGTCTGCACCAGCGCGTACAAGCCGACCGCCGGACCCGCGATCAGCAACGCCCAAGCCGTCCACCGCACCAGAGCCGACAGGTTCGCGGCCGCCCCACTGGACACTGTGACCCACCCCGTCGCGTGACCCCCGCCATCAAACTCGGCCTCATCCGCCTCCTCCTCCGAGGGCGGCGCGGCGGGCGGCTTGCGCCAGGCAGCCCTCATGACCGCGCCCCCGCATCGCCGTCATCGGCCGCGTCCCACGGCCACGAGGACCCCGACGCGCCCCCGCGCAGCTCACCGGCCGGCCGCACGCGCGACTGGAGCTCGGAGATCCGGGCCCGCAACACGCCCTCCGGCAGCGCCCGCAGCCGATCAGCCAACTCCTGGCCCTCGTCCGCGTCCTCATCCATATACGCGCGCAGAGCGTCCACAGTCCGCGCGGCAAAGGGCTCCTTCACCAGCGCCGTGGCCACCAGCATCGCCCGCCGCTTGATCTCCACCAACCGCTCTTCGTCCGCCTGCAGTTCCACGCTGTCCGGCTCCTCACTCATCGCGTGACTCCTTGCTCCCAGCCGCCCGCCGGTAGCCCGTCCGCACATCAGCGGAAGGGGACGCGGCCCGGCCCGGATGTGACAGACCGGGCCGAAGATTTCTCCGGCCGCGCCTCATGCGGCGGCCGCCCACAGCGGCACCGCCGTACGCAGCCGCGCCACCGCCCGCCGACGCTTCTGCCGGATCGCCGCCTCGCTCACCCCCGCCGCGCGAGCCGCCGACACATCCGTGACCGCACCGGCCTCCCGGTAGTGATCCGCGATCGCCGCCGCCGCGTCCTGGGTGAGAACCTTCTGCGCCAGCGCCCACACCAGCAGCTCGACCAACTCGCCCCGCGCCCCCGCCAGGACCTCCACCGGCTCCCCGGCCCGGTGCAGCCCGGCGGCCTGCGCGGCATCGGCCAGCAGCACCACCTCCGCCCACGCCAGCGGATCGGCCACCACGTCCTGGACGAGCTCTCCTTCGCCGGGCAGCTCCTCGCCGCCTGGCGCGAACTCCCTTCCCAGCTCCCGCGAGACGACATGCCACAACTCCAGGCGCAGGTTCCGCGCCACCTGCCGACGCCGCCGCCCGATCGGGAAACAGCGCACCACCTGATACAGCGCGGCGATCACCAGCTGCGCCACCTCAGCGAACTCCTCGCCCGCCCGTAGACAGCGGCGCGTCATCCGCACCGCACCGGGCAGCATCGCCTGGACCACCACCCGGGCCGCCAGCTGTGCCTGCTCGCCCTCGCCCACCGCCCGCTCCAAAAGGACGGTCAGCCAGGTGTCACTGAAGCGCCGCCCCTCAGCCCGCGAGCGCCGCTGCAGGTGCTCGTGCAGGTCGTCCAGGTGGTGCGGGGCCCGCTCATCGACCACTGCGGCCTGGAGCATCCAGGCGCGCACCTGGGCGGCCGGGACGGGACGGTCGCACAGCCAACGCCACTCGGCGTTGAGGCGATCGACCACATGGGTGTCGACGTACGCGGTGTTCACGGCAGGCTCCTCTCGGATCAACTTCCGTGAACCATCCCGGGCTCCCCTTACCCAACCGCTTCCCCAGACAGGGCAAGAACGCAGGTCAACGCCGGGTAGCCGCGAATTTACCGACGCGGAGCACCACGGGTAACCGGAGCCGGACGCAATGCCAGCTCTCTGCCGATAAGCAACGGACCAACGGCCCGTGGCCCGTGCCATTCGGCGCCGACGACGGCCCGTGGGCGCATACTGCAAACCCATCACCACAGGCCCACCTGGGCCGCACGATGGTTCGCGCCGACGCTCATGTCATGCCAGGGCACGGCATGCCTCACGATCTGGCCGGTGCGGTATCCAAGGCACGTCCGTACCCAGGGCCCGGGCCAGCACGCGGCGTCCAGCGTGGACAAGCCGCGGCACGCCCCGGACTACACGCCTGCTGCTTGCTGCCTGTTGCCGTCGGGCTCCGGCTGCTCGCCTGGCGGAGTGTCTTCGCCGAGAGAACCGCGGTCACCAATGCGAACGCCAAGCACCGCTACACCGGCTGGTGACCCCGGGAAGGGGAGAGCACCATCTGGTAACCCGGTTACGAAGGCTGAGTAGGAGGAAGCCCAAGTACCCGAGCGCTCCATCGACTTCGATAAGTCCCGGGCGCAGGGCGTCAAAGGGCGCGTCGCGATCGCTCACCAGCTCGACAACCTCGCCGGCGGAATCGTCACCCCCCGCCCCCACCAGTGCGCCGATGTTGTTCCACATGAAGCCGTCCTTCCAGTCCGGCTTGCTGGCTGCCCAGCCGAGCATGGCGGTCTGCACCTTCTCCTGGGAGATGGTCCGAGTCTGATGGTGCTCGGCCGCCACACCGTCCCGGAATTCGAGTTGGTACGTGTTGTCCTCGCGCCGCACACCTGGACATACCAGTTGCCCTCCATACCCTCCTCCACGCGCTCCAGGACCATATGCGCGTTCCCCCTACTGCAGGTTGGCCAGCATCTTGCCTATTGCCGGCTTCGTGGGCTTCTTCACCACGCGCCCCGCCTCATCAGTTGCAATCAGCATGGCTTGATCCTCCAATACCGCTCTGACACCGACTCGACGAGCAGCCAGAGGGCTCCGCCATCATGGGCTGGTGACGACATGGATGCGCTGCTATTGGCACGAGGAAGACGTCTGGTTCTACTTCGAGGTCGACACCGAAGGCTGGGTGACTCGGCAGGTCGAGCTCGAAGGACCAGCGCTGACTCCGGTCGCAGCCGCCTCCCTCACGGAATGGCAGCGGGCCTACGAGGCAGGTCGCCTCGATGAGTACGACAGCAGGCTCGGGATCACAGCAGAACTGCCCGTCTCGGAGTGGGAGGGGCACGATCCGGAGCAGCTGACCTCCGAGGAGTTCGAGGAGGTCTGGGACTCCGCCCGTCGGCAGATCACTGCCGGGCCATCATGACCTCCGAAGCGGGCGTGCGGAAATGCCGCTCCTCGTGAGACGGGAGCGTCTGGCCAATGTCTGAGACAGCCCGAGAACCTGCTGTTCAACACGCTGCGTTATGCCACGGGCCGCGAGGCCCTACAGCACGCCAACAGGCATCCGGAGCAGCCGCTGCTCCGGTCGTGTGTGCCTCCGGCGTCGGCCACCGCCAAACCGGCCACGCAGAGATACGGCCCTCGTTCTGGACAGGCCAGTCGGCGTCAAGCGAACGCGGCGGCAGGCAACGACGCCTCGGTCTCCTGCCAGGACAGACAGATCCCTAGCTTGTCTTCCAAAAAACGGAGGAATGCAACATCAGGCATCTCCTCGTCATGGTGCATGAAGCCGAGCACCTCCTCGGCCGAGGGCCCGTTCGTAAGGTGCGGCAGCCCAGGCTCGAACGAGGTCACCGCGCTGCCGTGGAGGGCATAGTCGACGCGGCTGAAGCCCTTCGCGTTGCGATGCACGCAAAATGCCTGCCCCCGCTCGGACAGGGCCGGGAGGTGGCTCCCCGCACGGCAGCTGAACTCCTCTAGCGCATACGCCCATTCCGCGACCGCACCCGCTCTGACGATGGTGTCCGGCGGGGCCGGCAGAAAGCCCCCGCTGGTCAGTTGGGCGACCGCCGTCTCGTCTTCCCAGTCCAGGAAGTCCAGATCACTGATGTGGTCTTCCGCGTCCCTGAGGAGCAGCTGATACGCAGCGGAGCGGGAAAGCGGCACGATGAAACGTTCCTCGGCACCCATACTGCGGAGCAGTTCGTGAGGCGAGAGCCCGTGGCTGAGGGTGAGCGTGAAGCTGCTGTTGTAGGCGTCCGCTATCCAGCGCAGCCCGTTATCTGTGGACCTCTGGCTCATCAGGCCGCCCTCCTGCACGGTGATCCCGTCGCGATGACGGGCCTGGGTGAGGAACCATAGTGATGAGGGCTGACACCGCCGACAGACGCCTCGCAACTCGGTCAAGTACGAGAAGGTGGACGGGACGGGATGGAGTCGTGGGTGCGATCTCCGTCCCGACACCGGCGACGCCGGAGCGGCCGCCTTCCTGCACGGCCCCGAGGGCCTGTTCGCCGCCGACATCCCCACCCAGACGACAGGCGAATACCACGATGACCAGGGTCACGGTGACGCCGAGGAGGCCGCCCGATGAGCGTGATGGACACCGCTCTGCGCGAATCGCTCAAGACCCTGCGGCTCTCGGGGAGATGCTCGAAACCCTCGATGCCCGCCTCTCCCAGGCCCACGGCGGCGAGCTCAGCCATCTCGATTTCCTTCAGGTCCTCTGCCAGGACGAGATCATCCGCCGCGAGACCGTCGCCTTCGAACGGCGGCTGCAAAGCCAAGTTCGAGTAGCAGGCCACCCTTGAAGGCCTCGACTTCACGCCTCCCCGAAACTACCCGCCGCCCAGATCCGCGATCTGGCCGCCCTGAGCTGGCTCCACTCCGGCGAGTCCGTCATCTTGTTCGGGCCCGTCGGCGTCGGCAAGACGCACGTCGCCCAGGCCCTCGGGCACCTCGCCATCGGCCAGGGCGCCCACGTCCGCTTCGCCAAGACCAGCCGCATCCTCGCCGAACTCGCCGGCGGCCACGCGGACCGCACCTGGGACAGGCGGATGCGTGAGATCATCCGGCCCGACCTGCTCATCCTCGATGACTTCGCCATGCGTCAACTGACCGCCCAGCAGGCCGATGACCTCTACGAGCTCGTCTCGGAGAGGCAGGGCCGGTTGGTGATCATCACGAGCAACAGGGCGCCCAGCGACTGGTATCCCCTCTTCCCCAACCCCGTCGTCGCCGAGTCGCTCCTGGACCGGCTGATCAACGCGAGCCATCAGGTGATCATGAACGGGCCTAGCTACCGCCCCAACAAGCGGCCCAAGAACCCCACCGACAAGCCGCCTGCCAAATAGGCCACGGCTCTCTCACCCGGCCCCATGAGAGAGTCCTCCCCATGATCGAGACCTGGGTCTTCAACGACGGCGCCGTGCCGGCAACCGCCGCCGTGGCGCCGCAAATGCTGCGCGACCGGATCACAGCCGGCCAACTCGAGACCTGGTTCACGAGCTCCCGCGGCCGCTCGCTGGCCGTCCTCAGCAACACGGACCGCGCGATGGTGCTGTTGCTCGACAGCGAAGACGATCCTGGCCAGCACGCCATTAGCCCGGCAGCCGACGGATCAAGCATGGGCTTCGTGCTGGTCAACGGGCAGCACGACGAATATCCCGACGAGGACACCGTCCCCCTCACCGAGGCTCTGCGCATCATCAGCCACATTCTCGACACGGGGCTCCCACCTGTTGGCGCAGCCTGGTCGATCGACCGCTGACAGCTGAGCACCTGGGGAATTGGCTGGTCACACCCCCTGGGGAATTACGCCGTTGTCGACAAAGGCCCACTCAGTTGCGAAGTGGCGGACATATGGGCGCCTAGCAGGTGAGCGGCCACACTTGCAGAAGCCACTCTTCAACACCTTCGTAGTACATCTCCTGCCCGATGAGCGCCTTCGCCTCGGCGCGCCCTCGGCAGTACGCGCGCAGACGGTAGGCCCCGGGCAGACCAATCGATATGGGATCACAGGCGGGGCCGCTGTCCCATTCGCGGAGAAGCAATGTTCCAGTGTCACTGAGGAATTCGGCTTCGCCCGCTACCTCCCAGAGACCGTCGGCTTGCCGTGGCGGCTCTGTCGGCCAGGCCTCAAGCCGGACGAAGGGGTGGAAGTCGTTGCCCGCTGTGTGGAACAGCACCCCATGCCCTGCCGCTGTGGCGATGCGGGAATGCTGGGGCCAGTTGTTGGGAACGTCGAGTGTGCCGTCCAGGTCGACGAGCTTGAACTGGTGGTACTCAATGCGCGGTGTCGCGCCGTTGACAGTGGCCCTCGGGCCGAGGGTAGTCATGTGGCGACCCTTCCAGCGTCGCTGCAGGACTGGGCTGATGCTTCGGTGGCTGGCGGGGCCAGCTACCGCTGGGGCACGATCCGAAGAACGGGTCGCTATCGTTGATCCGTTGCCGATCGTAGGGCTGTCCCAGCTTGGCTTCTCCACGCCTGTTGTCCGCCGGGTCGAAGGTTCGGGCAGAGTTCCCGCGTTGGGCGGGCCGCTATTTGAGTAGGCGAATGGAACGGGGTACGGGGCGCACTTGAGCCCCCTGGAGGCGTAGTCGGCGTCGAAGTGCTTTTTTCTGGTGGCTACGACTTGCCCCGGAGTCGCAGCCACATCGCCTGGGCGGCCACGATCACGCTCATGACCCGCCAGCTGATCGGATCGCTCAAGGACCCTGGACGAGTACAACCTCTCCGCGGCGTCACGAGCGAGGTGTGGCCCCGTTTTGCGGTGGTGCGCATGTGCCCTCACCGAGCATGAAGACCGATGGGCCCTGGGGTTGCGGGGCTTGGACGCCACCGAGATCACCGTCGACTGTCAGCTATCGCTGCTGTTCGAATCGGGCGCGTGGGTCGTTCTGGAAGGCCCGTGTCAGCTGTCGCATGGATCCGGACGGTCACCGACCTGACCAGCGATGACGAGGGCACGGCAACGGCGACTGCGGACCTGCTGCGGAAGCCGGCGGCGGCTGCGAAGGTCCCGGCACAGGATCGGATGACGGTGGTCCAAGAGCTCACCCGGGATGACGAGGCCGCTCTGGAGGCGGCAACCGATCTGCTGAAGCGGCCCGCGGGCGCCCGGCGGGCGATGCGGGACGAACACCGTACGGATGGTCGTCACCATGTCCAGTTCGACAACTCCGAGGAGACTCGTGATCGGATCCGTGAGCGGACTCCGGCGATCCGCAAGATCGAGCACACCATCGAGTATCTGGGCCCGGTCGGCTTCCTGCCACAGCTACGTGGCAACGCTGGGCTGTCTCGTTCCTCGCCTGTGCGGCCAGGAGTTCACCGAGGATGAGTTGGAGACCCTCCGACGGTAGATCGGGCATGTTCGGGCCGCGGCGGACTGGCTCGAAGGGGCGCTCGACAACGGCGAGTTCGCTCAGGATGAGCAGTTGGCCCGGCTGGTCAAGGGCGAGCAGGCCGTGGCGTGCGGCCGCCCTCCGCAGCCGCTCTCGGAGTACTACGGCAACCTGGTCCGTGTTTCGCTGAGGGAAGCCAGCCCCACCGGATTGCCGACCAGCCAGACCACTACCCGCACTTGGACGCCGCCGAGCGCGATCTCGCGCAGGAGTTGAGCCCCGAGAACGGGCTCCGTGCGGCCTGCTTGGCGTCCGCGCGCGTGCACGGCTACTGCTGATCCACCACACGCCCCGGGGCGGCCCCCGGCCTGTCAGCTGACGGCCGCCCCGGATCCCCACACGAGACAGGAACACAACATGACAGAGCAGTGCCAGGGCGACCCGGTGAGCGACGTGGGCGATGAGGCTGAACCGGCAGCGGATGAACGGTAGTTCGAGACGGTCTACGACCCAGGGCACGGCGGTCACTAACCACCCGAAAGGTGAGCGGCTACGGGCCCCGTGCAATGGGTTACAGATGACAAACATATGAACTGCTGCAATATGTGAACCTCTATTGCTGCTTGTCCGATTAGTTCTGCTACTTTCAAGCAGTCGGCCTCGACAGGCAGGCGAGTACGTCTCGCCCCTTGAAGGGGAGCACGCCAGCCCACGTCTGGCCATCAAGCACGAGGTCTACCGAAGCATGCGCAAGACCCCGCTCAACCGCGTCATATTTGG
The DNA here is from genome assembly GCF_044744425.1 of Streptomyces sp. NPDC087300. Lineage (NCBI taxonomy): Bacteria > Bacillati > Actinomycetota > Actinomycetes > Kitasatosporales > Streptomycetaceae > Streptomyces > Streptomyces sp. NPDC087300. Next base: position 11,923 of record NZ_JBIUYI010000024.1, on the reverse strand, counting down.
GCGCACATCCGCGTTACTCGCAATGATCACCGCAGGCGCCATCTTCGCGACGTCAGCGGCCGCACATGCGTCCGACATCCAGGCGCCCAGGCTGCCGAACGAAACATCAGCCGCCTCGACGATCGAAGGTGTGCGGCACGAAAGCGGCAACGCCCTCTCGGACGCCGAGATAGAGGAGCTCCTGGGGCTCCTCGCGGCGATACCCGACGAGGTCCTCGAACAGGGGGAGGATGCCACTCTCGCCTACCTGAACACCACCCACTCAGGTCTCACCGGCCCAAACAGGCTGAAGCTGCCGAGCCTTGAATGCGTCAGTCTCGTGGGGGCAGCAGTCGCAGGAGCACTGATCCCTGCCAGCAAGGTCGTCAAGCTTGCCATGATCGCCAAGCGTTACAGCGTCAAGCGAGTGGCCAGCGCGGTCCTCGGGATCCGCAAGGGCCTGGGGAAGAAGTACCCCAACGACTTGAAGGACGCGGCGCTCATCCTCCTTGGCGTGGACAAGATCAAAACAGCCTGTTCATAGAAGGTATTCAATGCTGGCCGTGCAAATTGTCTTGATCGTCGAGCTCGCCCTCGTCATCTCGGGGGTCGCATGGATGCTGATCGGTATCCGCAGCGGTGTCCGCATTGCAGGAGCGCGCAGAGTCCGGCATCAACTGCTGGAACCGACGACCAGGTTGCTCGCCGTCGCCACCCTTAGCCTGGGGGTCGGCTGGGTCATCAGCCGACAAGGCGTGTCGAGCCTCGCCTCACTGGGAATCCTCGGAGTCCTCCTGCCAGCCACGGCAGGTATGGCTCTGGCACTCCTGCTTCGCCAAGAGGAACTGCCCACACGCGGCATTCGAGCCTGGCTCGTCCTTGCGGTACCAATCATCGGCGGTGGAACCGCTGGTCTATGGCCGGGCATGTTCTAGGCACCGCCCAACAAGAGCGGCCGCGACTCTGGGGCGATGCCCCCTGAGCCCGGCAGACAGTGCCGCCCCGCCGCGCACCCCGTCGCGGCGGGGCTTGGCATTCCCCCCACCAGCGCACCGCGCCGCTACGATCCGGGCTCACCACACGCCTGGGGGCACCGTGCGCCGTACCACCATCGCCCTGCTCACCACCTCCCTGCTCCTCGCCGCAGGCACGGTCGGCTGCTCGAAGTCCGACGACGAGGAAGCCAAGGACTGCGTCGTCTAGCGCTGCTGTCGTCGTGGTGAGGCCCCGCTCCTCGGTGAGGGCGGGGCCTTCGTCATGCGGTGGGTTCGTCGTCCGGGCGCTCTGTGACCGGGCCGTAGAAGCCCTGCCGGTGCCTCGGGGAAGCCCGGCAAGAAGGGTGACATCGGCAAGCCAGGCAGCGACGGCGCGGCTGGTGTGGGTGAGGCGGGTGCCGATGGCCAGACGGGATCGCCGGGTGCGGACGGCGCGGCGGGGGCTACGGGGCCGCAGGGCGAGCCGGGGCCCGCGGGCCCGCAGGGTGAGCCCGGCCCGGCGGGCGCGGACGGGAAGAACCGGCAGACCTGCCCGGACGGGTACAGCCTCCAGGCACCGCCGTCCGACCTCGACGCGCTCGCGTGCCGTCGTGATGGGGCGTTTGATCCGGAGCCCGCCCCCACGCGCCGCAGGCTGCGGGGCTCGATCCCACACGGCGCCAGTACGCGTGACGACGCCCCCTCTCGCCTTCGGGCGGGAGAGGGCCTTTCTGCGTGTCTCAGGCTTTCGGCAGGGCGGCCAGCGCCCGGTGCCAGGGGAAGACTTCAGGATTCCCGCGCTTCGGGGGGTGCGGCTCGTATCCGTCGGCGCCGTCCAAGTACTGCACGCCCTGCTCGCGCAGGGCCGCGATGCTTCTCTTCACCGCAGGCTGTGCTCCCTGGGCGTGGTTGAAATACGGCATCGCCACCACGGGAACTCCCATGTTCACACACTCTGAGACGAGCCCGATCGCCAGGGTGTCCGCGATTCCAGCGCCCCACTTGTTCAGGCTTGTGCTGGAGATTGGTGCCACGAGCATCGCGCTGGCCTTAGGCAGGGCATCGGCTTCACCAGGGAGTTTGTACTCCGAGCGCACAGTGTGCCCGGTCAGCTCCTCCAGGTCGGCGAGGCGTTTCTCCCACCAGCGGGCAGCGGACGCAAACAGGTCCAAACTTGAGTCCACTTCCCGATCGGCCTGAGATCTTGGGTGTCGGTCGAGAGGGGCCGCAGGTTATGGAGTGGAAGACCCAAGGTGAGCGTCAGGTCTACACCAACAAATGGGTGAATCTGTGTCTGGTCGATGTTCAACAGCCGGACGGGCGCAGGTGGGAGTACCACGTCGTACGCCTTCGGCACCTGGCTGTTGCGGCCGTGGTGAACGATCGGAAAGAGGTTCTGATGATGTGGCGGCATCGCTTCATCACGAGCTCGTGGTCCTGGGAACTGCCCATGGGCCTGGTGGAAGAGGGCGAAACTCCGGAAGAGGCGGCGGCGCGCGAGGTCCTGGAAGAGACGGGCTACCAGCCTGGCCCCGTCAAGTCGCTCAACTATGCGGAGCCTGCCAACGGAATCACCGACTCACAGCACCACGGCTTCCGCATCGACGGGGCCACCTACGCAGGGCCGCCGACTGAGAAGAACGAGTCCGACCGCATCGAATGGATTCCCCTCCCCGAGGTACGAGGGATGATCGACCGCAAGGAGATCGTGAGCAGTGGATCGCTCGTCGTCCTCCTGTACTTGCTCATGGACGAATCGATCCGCTGACCGGTGGGAGAAGCGCCCGTGGCCGTGCATAGAAGGCCAGGGCTGCAGGCTGTCGTCTGTGCTGGGCCAACCGGTCGTAGAACTCCCTGAGTTGTCCCGTTACGCGCTCGGACGCCAGGTGCGGCAGTGCCCGAACCTAACCGCCCTCAAGAACCCGCCATCGAGAACCCGCTACATCAGACCGGCCGAGACCCGCCGAGAGCATGTGACAGATTCTCAGAACCGAGAATTTGTACGTCAGCAGCCTGCAACATGCACCAAGAGAACACGTGCACCGTGGTCTCCTCTGGGTAGAACGAGGCGGGTGACATCGCCGCGAGCAGGCGAAGCGTGGCGCTGTACTACTGGCGTCGCGGCGAACGAATCAGGAGGCGGCCTCATGACGGCAGGCGGCGAGCGCATCATCCGCACGAACCCGCAGCGGCTCAGCCGCGCTGTGTGGGAATCCGGGCGGTCTATCCAGGCCTCCGATACTGGCGGACGAACCCTTGAGGTCACAGGAGTTCGCGTCGACGAAATCGCCGCACCCGATCACATCGCCCAAGCTCTCGGCCTCGGCGAGGGAGGGCTCGTCGTGAGGCGTAGCCGTACCTACGAGACCGGCGGCCGGCCAGTTCAGATGGCCACCTCATACCTGTTGCTCGACCTCGTGCACGGAACCCCCATCACCCAGGCCGACGCCGGTCCAGGCGGCACCTACGCACGACTCGCCGAGATCGGACACGCACCTGCCCGCTTCACCGAAGATGTGATCGCCCGGTCGGCCACCATCACGGAATCCGACCAGCTCGGGCTGCGGACCTGCCAGACACTCATCCAAGTCACGCGTACCGCCCGCGACGCCACAGGGCGAGCCATCGAGGTCAATGAGATGGTGCTGCACCCCCAGCGCTACCAACTCCGCTACGAGTTCAATGCCTAAAGCGTGTTGTACAAGGCCGTGTTCGATCAGGGCAGAGCCCGTGACCACGGTTCCCTGGTCATGATGCGCGAGCGAGGTTGTGCAGGTGGGCGACGGCCTGGACGGCGTGGTGGAGGCCGTCGCCATGCTGTCGGCAGCCGCGCAGGATCCTGTGGTTCTTCGCCTGTCCGATCACATGCTCGACCCGGGCCCGCACCCGGCGCCGCGCCGCGTTGTGCGCTCCCTCGCCCCGCGTCGCGATGATCTCGGTATGTGGTGGCGGTGCGGACAGCGGTGCGCCAGGTCGAGGGGCGGGACCCCTGCCGGGCGCCGCGCCGCGCGCCCGGGGCGTGCCGGCTGGATCAGCTCGTCCAGGTCTTGATCTGAGAGGCGACCTCCCGCACCGGGAGTCCGTCCCGTGCCGCACGGGCCAAGGGGAGAACGCTGTCCAGCCCGGGGCTCACCGGCAGGCCGCACGCCGACAGGTAGGCCGCGGTAACCGTGGCAGCGAACAAGAGGTTGCGGGCCTCCAGGCTGGGGTTTCGAGCCAGCTCGCAGAGCAGCGCGGCAGCCTTGTGATGGGGCTCGGGATAGACCTCCCGGTCCAGGACCTCCGCCCGGTGGCGAGCCTCCGCGGCGACGGGCACGCCGTAGTCGACAACCTGCGGATCTCCCGGGATCTGCTGTGCCACTGCCAAGATCCAGGCGAGGTCGATGCGGAGATTCACGCGGCGTCCCTCGGCGCGCTCTCTGCCGGCCCTTCCAGAGGGCCGGGGTACCGGTCCTCTCCGACCTCTGCCTCGAACGCGTCCGCGTACTCGGCCAGGAACGTCGCGGCACCGGCCATGAAAGCGGCACGCGACTGGTTCACGTCGGCCTCGATCAAGTCGGCCACGTACCCTTGCAGGCTCAGACCGCGGCGCTTGGCCCGCTCCTCGGCGGCCGCCTTGACGGCATCGTCCAGTCGGATATTTGTCTGCTTTCCCATACGCATCACCATAGCTAGGTATTGGTATCGGCTGCTAGCTGGCAGCTGGATGAGCGCGCCGATAGCTCGCCTTCCCGCGTGTGATCTGCAGAAGCGCCGGCCTGAGACCACACCGACGTCGGGCGCATCAGGGCCGACGAGGCCACCCGCCCGACACGATCTCGGACGGCGCAGGGCACAGAAGGACGAACTCGAACTCCGCCTCCTGTGGCAGGACCTACCTCTGCGCGCGCCCACGGTCACGGCACCTGACGGCACCCTTGTCCGTCCCAGGCCTCTGGGGCCAGCCTGCTGACGGAAGCCTTGGCCAGCCTGGTGGATGGGGGTACCGGGATCTCATCCGGGCCCGATCGCGTGGTCAGCCTGCTTGAAGCTCCGCGATGACCTGCTCTGCCATGCGGCGCGCGGGCCCCAGCCGGGGATCCTGCGGGTGCGCGTCCGGCCCGAGGATCTTCGAGCAGGCGAAGAGTGTCATCAGCTTGCCGTCCCGGCTCTCGAAGTCGTGGCGTCGTTCGTGCCGTACGCGATCGGCCAGGGCGGGGACGGCCAGGGAGCTGCCCCACAGCGAGGCGGAATCCAGGCCGCGTGGCGCGTTGCCCCAGTCCTCCCAGTCGAAGAGGGAGAACGTCGGCGCGGTCATGTTGGCCCAGTTCAGGTCCGCATGGGCGGGCGCCCACCGCTCGACGGTCGTGCCGAAGCCGTCGGTGGGGGAGACGCTGCGGATGGCTTCGGTGACGAGAGCCTGCGTGATGGTGGTGGTGTCGGGTGTGGCGATGCGCCGCGTGTCCTGGGCGGCAAGCGCGTCCAGGGAGGCGTTGAACGCCTGCCACCACGTGTCCTGCAGCTCGGGGTCCTCGCTGAGGATCGCGTTGCCGACGGGCGCGCTCGGCAGGAGCTCGGTCTCATCCGCCCGCCACATCACGGGTTCGTCCGCATCCGGCCAGACCACGCACCCTCGCCAGAGGGGCTGCGCGATGCCTTCGAGACGCGCGGCGCACTCGGTGCCGTTCCAGCCCTGCACGCCGATCTTGTCGAGCCCGCGCCGCTCGATACGGATCCACGTCCGCCGGTCCGTCCGCGCCCCGACCGAGCGGCGTTTGCGTACCACCGTGTCCCGATCCAGCTCGACTTGAAGGGATCGCTCTACGTGATCGAGGACGCTGTCGACCGGTTCAACTCGCAAGTCGACGGCGCGCGCCGAGGATGCCGAGAGCGTCATGCGGGCGAACGTAGCACCGGAACCCATACCGAACTCGGCCCGCTGAGTCGGGCCGGGGCGCCGAGGCTTCCGCCATCAGGTTCTCGCCGGTGCAGGGGCACGGTCCGCCGACACCCGGGCGAAGTCCGAGCCGGGCTCGGCACGCGCTGGCCGCTGTGCGCGAACGCAAGCATTGCGCGCCATGATCGCCGGGCACATATCTGGCGGGTCGGTCATCAGCAGTGGGGGAGACACCCGTTCTTGACGTCGTTCGTTTTTGTTTCACCGCCGCTACGAGCGCAAGGCCGCCGAGCACTTCCTCGCCTTCGTCGGCATCGCCGCAGCGCTCATCTGCCATCGCCGCCTGGCACATCACCAGGCTGGTCAGCCACGAACCGCTGCGAGCAGGGCAAGACCGAGAAAGACCGTGGCACCGGCCGCCAGCAGGTCAGCACCCAGCGACCAGGTAAAGCGCCGCTGAAGACCGGCGGACACCTCAGCCCGCCCGCTCGTGGACGCGGCCCGCGCATGACACCGCATGGCATGAGCACAGACATCAGAGAAGTCATACAGCAGGTCCCAGAAGGACTGGTCAAACCACAGAAAGTCGACCTTCTCACCGGTGCGGGTCTCCAGGACAAGGCCACCCCGCCACGAGTTGCGGTGCAACTCCTTCACGTCAGAGCAAGGCACCACCACATGCCGCCACACGCCATGACGCACAATCTCTCCTGGCCGGAGCACCACCCTGATCAGCGAGCCACGCCACAGAAACGACGCCCAAGCCAACACGAAGGCGCACACCAAGGAGCGCTCCACTTCGCCGACTGATGGATGCACCACCGACGGATCCACCGCCAGCACCAGAACGGCGCAGGCCGCGACGCAGGACAGACCCCTGAGAAGCCCTACACGCAGCCAGCGGGCCAGCTTGATCTGGCCTCGCCGGTTCGGCCGGTAACCCCGCACCCGCTGAACAACCCGGGTCCCGGGCCCGTACCAGTCATCCAGCCCCGACTGCCACAACCCCTTCGCCATGATCGTGACCCTACCGCCACCAAAAGAAGCGACATCTTAGACCGTGTCCTACGTGGTGAGGCGGACGTTGACTCGGCATGGGGCGGGGAACGTGGAGTTGGATCGTGCCGGACGGCTTGTGGGAGATCGCGAGGCCGCTGATCCCAGAGCAACGAGCACGGCCACAGGGCGGCGGAACATCGAACGCGCCTGATGAGACGCTGTTCGCGGCCATCATCTACGTCCTGGTCAGCGGCTGCGGATGGCGCCAACTTCCGCCGTGCTTCGGCATATCGAAGTCGACGGCTCACCGCCGGTTCCTGATCTGGTCGAGGGCTGGTGTCTGGGGCCGCCTGCACGAGGCCGTGCTGCACCGGCTCGACCACGCCGGCCTCATCGACGTCACGCGCGTCGTGCTCGACACTGCGCACGTTAGGGCTAAAAAGGGGGCGAACACACAGGCCCGAGTCCCGTGGACCGAGGCAAGCCGGGTTCCAAGATGCACGTCCTGTCGGACGCGAACGGACTGCCCCTTCTCGTCGGTGTCTCGGCCGGCAACACCCACGACAGTGAAGGGCTGAAGCCCATGATCGAGGGTCACCAAACGAGACACGACCCCTACCGCGGCCGGTACTTCAAGCCTCAGCGCCTGCACGCGGACAAAGCCTACGATCGGGCCGACCTGCGCAGATGGCTTCGGTGGAAGCGGATCGGAGTGCGCATCGTCCGCAAAGGGATCGAGTCCAGCGAACGATTAGGGCGACGCCGCTGGGTGATCGAGCGGACCATGTCCCGGCTGTCCGGCTACCGCCGACTCAGCCCCCGCTATGAACGCAATCCCCGCAACTACCTGGCCTTTCTTGGCCTCGCCGCCGCCCTGTGCTGCTACAAACGGCTCGTCCGCCTCACCACGTAGGACACGGTCTTAGTCCGACAGGCAAGAGCGAAATCGGCGGAGCAGTTCAAGCGCGGCAGGGCTCTCCGCGTCGAAGGTCTGGCCTCGTTGTTCGGCAGGAAGTTCCGGCCCCCAGATGCGGGCACCGTGACAGCGGAAGCAGAAGGCGATCTCGAAGAGCTGATCGGTGGTGCTGTGCGCTCGGATACCCCAGCCCGGGAGGAAGCAGCGGTACAGCTCACTTCCTGGTAGGTCGACGATCAAGGACAGGGCCTGCTTGGCTTGGTCGCCTTCCCAGATGGCGGCAGTGTCGCCGGCCAAGTTCTCCGAATTGAGGTGCCTGGCAGGGTCGGTGATGCGGATGACCTCGATGAGTTCGGTCTTCCTATGGGTGGGCGGCAGCAGCATGCTACCCAGCCTTCCGGATTGCGACCTCGCGGACCAGCGGCGGCCGGAGTGTCAACTTTTGGAGCCTCGGCTGGGGCCGACGGCGGTAGCAGATGAGGGCTGCAGCGATACCAGCCAAGGCAATGAGGTGCTCGGGCGTTCATTGCGCCGGTGCAAGCGGCGGACTCCGCCCGGCTGGCTCACAGTCCGCTCGACAGTCCATCGGTGCCGTCTCAGTTGGGCCGAGGACTCGATGCCCTTGCGGGCGGTGCACGGGAGGATGCGGCGAGTGCGGAGCCATTGCCGCAGGAGGTCGTAGTCGTAGCCCTTATCCGCGTGAAGCTTTGCGGGCATACGTCGCCGGGGACCGCGGCAGGACCGGATCGGTGGTACCTCGAGCACAAGGGGCTCAAGTCCCAGGCTGTTGTGGGTGTTTGCCGCAGGGATCCCGATCGTGAGCGGCAGATCGGTCCGTTCTGTAGCCAAGTGGACCCGCATCGGGTTCCGGAGCGACGTCATGTCAAAAGCCCCACGGGTGGGGATGCGGTGTGAGCTCCGGGTCCTCGGACCAGACCAGGCGGGCCTCGATGTCGCCGGCGCAGTCACCTAGAAGGTCCCTCAGCCGCTCCACCGCCCAGCCGTTCCAGAAGACGGCAGTCGGGTATTGAGGAATCCGGAAGGCGGGAAGGCCGCTCGGCAGGGCGTCCCGCAGGAAGACGGCCTGCTTGATCTCCCCTGTCGTCTTCTTCGGCTTCGAGGATCTCCGCAGGTCCAAGCAGTCGACGACGCTCTTCACGAGATAGAGCACGTAGGCGCCCGGGGCCGACGCCGCGGGGTCCTCGCTGGTGATGCGGACCGGCAACAGGCAGCCCGCTGAGGCCAGTTCCGCCTTCCACCGCTCGGCGACACCCTCGTTGAGCGCCGGAGCCCCCCGGAGTACCCGACGGGAATTCGGAGGCCCGCGCATGCGGGTCCCCGATCCACTCACCGCTGATGGATGTCGGCTTGTCCGCGGGGACGGAGCCGTTGATCTGCCAGCGGATCAGCGTGACGTGCGAGCGGTCGTACTGAAGCTTGCGAGGGCCGCTAATGCTGGGCATCAGCCGGTACACCGAGAGAGCCTCGTGGGAGTTCTCAGACATTACGCCGTCCCATACGCGTCGGGTCCTGGATGGCCGGTCGAGAGTTCCTGTGAGACCTGCCTTCCGCGGCTCGCGCCTGAGTTCCGTACGGATGGCGCGGTTGCCGAATCCACGGGCGAGACGGTTCGCCTCGATCCCGCGCAGATGATTGTTGACGCGGTCGATGAAGGGCCCGGAGCGGGTGTAATTGTGTGGGCTCGGATGCCCGAGGCCGATTCCGTTGGCTGCGTCATTTGGTATCGACTCCGTATCTGTCCAGCAGGGTCCTGCTCCGGGCGCCGGGTGCCCAGGCACTGGTCGAGCCACCGGACGGAACGAGGTGCGCCGCCGCCTCGCCACGCGTCGGTGGGCGCCCTTCCAATCGCATGTTTCTGCGGAGCCTTCGCGCATCCTGCCGACAGGCCAGAAGGCCCAAATAGTCTATCCGCCCCAGGGGATTGAGCACATACGCACGGGGGTTGGGTCCCGCGCTCATTCCGAGGGGGTCGGGGCTGAGGCAGAGCGCCGTCGTCGGGTCGTAGTACCGGAAGTAGTTGTAATGAAACTGGGTTTCGGGGGCGAAATACTGTCCGGGGAATCGGAGCGGCGTATACGCGCTGTCCGTTTCCCCGGGCCATGCCGTGACGCCCCACAGAGTGGCATCGCCACGCCAGGTCGCCGACCGAGTCATCGACCGCCTCGGTCCGCAGCTTGCTCTGCCGCCGCGCCAGCGGTTGGCGAAAGACACGTGCTCCTCGGCGACGACACCTTGGTACCCACTCGCGACCGCAGCATCGCCGGGGGCAGCCGAAGAACTACCGCTACTCCACCAACCACCAGATTGTCATCGACGCCGACACCTGTGTGGTGATTGTGACCGGGCGCTCGCTGGTCGACCGCGGCTACGACCACGACAAGTACCAGCACCTGCCCGTGCAGCGCGGAATCCGGCCCGTGATCGCGAAACAAGGCGAGCCGCACGACACCGGCCTGGGCATTTTCCGCAAAATCGTCGAGCGCGCCATCGCCTGGCTGCACGCCATTCGCCGCCTGCGCATCCGCCGGCAACGACGCGACGACACCCACGAAGCCCTCCTCCGGCCCGCCGTCTGCCCGACCACTCACCGACACATCCAACGCCCTTGTTACGGAAAGTAAGCCCGCATTTGGTCCTGCCGGTGCATCAGAACAATTTGTCCCATAGGCCGTTTGGAGTTGTCAGTGCCGAGGCGAGCTAGCCGAGCGAGGCTCGGTGGATTTCGTTGTTACGTTGCCAGAGGGCGGTGCCGGTGGTTTCCCGTAGGGCGGTGATGTTGGCGCGGAGGATGGTACCGAGTTCATCGCTCTCGATATCTGGCCACGTCTGTTGGAGTGTGTCGGCGGCGAGGTAGGCGGTGTCGAGTTGTTGATCGGGGGTGAGGGCTTCGTAGGTGGCGCGTTGGATGAGTTGGTGGACGCGGATTTCGCGATGGGTGGCGTCGGGGTTGTGGGTGATGAGGTTGAATCCGTGCAGTACCCGTAGCCCTCTCCGAACCTGGTCAGGGGTGTCGACGGCCAGGCGCGCCAGGACAGACGGGCTGGTGAGGACGCTATAGGGGATGCCGTTGGGGTCCAGGACCGACAGCAGTTCCAGGAGCGGGCGCGCCATCCCGGCGGGGTCGGCGGTGTTGGCGCGGTCGATGGACAGCGCCCAAGTGCTGGCGACGATCTGTTCGTGGTCGTCGGGAAGGCTGCCAGGCTGCACGCCCTCGAGCGTCTGCCCGGCTCACGCAGCCACTGACAGCGAGCACTCGCATCTGTCGCTGGGGGAGGGGTAGCTGAGAGGGGGCAGGCTGAATATGACATCAAGCCGCTCCCGCAGCAGTTTCGGTACATCGCCGACTCCCACCGGTCGACGCCGTCGCAGTTGACCGAGTTCGGACGGCTTGTCGCCTTCTGGCCGCGTCAGTGAAATCTCCCGCGATCCAGTTCTCTTCCGGGCTGGGCAGTGCAGGTAGCCAGCCCGCCGCTCCTGCTGCCGTCACCCTGGTCATTGCCGCTTCCTCGCCGGGAAGCAACTCCTCCGTTGGGTCGGGGAGCGGGCGAACACGTAGGCGGTCACGCAGAGAGCAGTAATGAGCTGCGGGCATGGCCACTTTGGCGGTGCCGGTGTGGGTTCCGCCGTACATACCGGCGTAGATACCGGCGTAGATACCGGTGCAGGTACCGGCCTGAGTACCAACTGATTCGGGTGAACGGCATAATCTGTGCAGGTCGTACCGTGTTTGACATTCTTTCCGGTTGCTGACACCTCTTCTCCGCAGAGGGACAGGGCTCTTCTGTCCGACGGGTGGGTCCGCGGGATCTGCCACGAGAGCCGAAAGCGCAGGGCAAGACCTCGTAGGTCACGCCATATCGGCAACTTGCTTATTGATATGCCGATCCCGCGCTCGAGTCGGCACGCACCAAAAGAGCCGGCACCGTCACTGCGGTCACCGGTTCCTGGCAGTCCCGCGCTGCAACGCGAGACCGTTTGCCGCTGTTGGCCTTGGTTGGAGTCCGCAGTAACCCGGGCAGGGGCCAGCCCTCGGCGGTGCAAGCCCCATGTCGGAATCGTTGCAACTAGAGGTTGTCCCGTATGGGGCGTGAGTTATCGGGTGAGGGCCAGGTTGTGTAGCCGGGCGATGCCGAGCATGGCCTGGTGAACGCCGTTGCC
>NZ_JBIUYI010000023.1:0-59984 GCF_044744425.1 Streptomyces sp. NPDC087300 | reverse complement strand
GGGTGACCCCGGAGGGGCGGCACTCCATCGAGCGGACGGTCTGCTGCCCGCCGTCGTAGTTGCGGTACATGTGCCGGGTGTGGATCACCCGCGTCTGTCTCGGTTCGACCCATGTCGAGGCGTCCAGGACGAAGTTCTCGCGGCAGATGAACGCCCGCGCGGCCGTCGTCGACACCATCTCGTTCGCGGGCCCCCACCCCGGCTCCGGCTCGCTGTCGTACCAGACCTTCGCGTTCGACCCCCCGTGGCCTTCCTTGGGCATGCTCACGTACGAGCGGAACAGCATCAGGACGTGCGCCCACATCCGCACCCCGGTGCGGTTGGTGATGACCAGGTCGTCATAGGCGGCGATCATCAACTGCCCAGCGTTCAAAGGGCCGTTCGTCGGGGAGACCTGGTATCCGTCACGCCAGATCGCGTACGACTCCTGCGGGTGCACCCACAATCCTTGTTGGGAGTCGATCATCAGGCCGTTGTCGTCGGCGATGTCCGTCGCGTACGGCCACGGCAGCGGGCGGGGCTGGCGGATCTGGAGATCTCCGCGCGCGTCCACGCCGAACGCCGGGCCGGTGCAGATCGTCGTAGGCACGATGCCCGCCTTCCTTCCTAGAGTGCGGCCGGGGAACCCGGCCCCGTCGGCTTGGGCTGCGCGAGGAACCCGATTGCGCGCACGGTCGCCGTCAGGTCGACGTAGGAGTCAACGCCCGGATTCCAGTCGTATCCGTTCTGCACCCACGCCCCCACCGCCCGGTGCAGCGATCCGGTCTCCCCCGGCGCGATGACCAGCTGAAAGGGCACGGTCACCGACCAGAACAGCTGATTGTCGAACACGGAGCGCTGCCCGGTGATCCGGTCCCACTTCGACCCCGAGGACGGCGGCGGCACCTCCCGCGCCCACACCAGCGGCTCGATGTAGCCGTTGGCGGCAAGGCCGCGGTGGACCCCGCGCATCCAGCACGACCCGTTGACGACGAGGTCCGCGCCGGTGTCCTCGTTGCGCACGTCCCACCGGTACACCTGGGACAGCCAGTAGCGGTTGGTGCCCGACACCTGCGCCCCGGTGATCATCAGCCGCTCATCGTCCGGCGCGATCTGGGTCGGCTGCATGCCGCGCAGCTGGTAGTCGTGCACCCACATCCCGCCGCCGTCATCGATCCGCAGACCGTTCGCCACCGACTGCGGCGACTTCAGCGGCCAGCGGGCATTGACGGGCCCTTTGACGTCCAGGACGCCGTCCTTGGCCACCAGGCCCTTGCCGTAGCAGTTCAACGCCATGTCAGGCGCCTCCCTCGATCGCGATACCGGCCGCGCGCACCGTCCACCCGATGACAGTGAGAGCGGAAACGGCATGGTTGGTCACGGTGAACACCGGCGCCGAGGAGAACACTGCCCCCGCTTCGACGGTCTGGGCGGGCAGCGCGAGCGGCACCCACGCCCCCTCGACGGGCCCCTCGTTCACCGCGAGGGTGTGGCTCGCACCCTCCATCAGCGGCCGCTCCGGATCACGGAAGGCGACGTCCCACGACGCGTTCGCGTCCGCCGCCTGCGATGTGGCGTGGATACGCAGCGCCCACAGCAGAGACACCACGGCTTGGCGCTCGCCGGGGTTGGTCCACGTCAGGGCCAGCGGATACGCCTTCGACTCCCCGGCCGGAATCGTGTCCTGCCGTGGTGCGTCCCAGCGCTGGCGGATCGGGTGCATGGCCGGGGCCTCGTACACCCACAGCCCCTTCTCGTCCCACTTCAGGCCGTTGTCGGCGAACGGCACCGGATAGGGCCACTCACGGACCGGGGCGCGCACGCGGAGGTTCCCGTCGTCGTCGGTGGTGAACTCCCGCGAGATCGATACCGGATCAGGCACCGCTGTCCCCCTTACGTGAGACGCCCGCGAACTCCACGCGCGCGGCCGCCGCGGTGAGCGTGACGGGCTGCCGGGTCGTGTTGGCGACCCACACACGGCACGTGAGCGTGGAGGTGCCGAACCCGGGCACGGTGAGGGGGAACGCCACGGCGTACGTGCCCGACGCCCTCCCGGACGCAGCCGACAGCACCCCGAGCAGACGCCCATCCCTGGGAGAGGTGTTCACCCCGACCGCGCCCATCACGCGCACCAGGCCCGAGGACTGGTTCGCCTCCATGCGCATCTGCACGGTGAGCGTGCCGAGCGCCACCAGGCTCACACCGCCCTTGTTCTTCGCGGCCAGCGTGACCGGCGGCATGGGCCACGTCGTGGCCGCCTCGACGTTCACCGCCTCCTGGACGAGCTCGGCCGTGCCCCACTCCGCCTCGGGGTCCGGATCCGACCACAGGCCACGGTTGGGGTCGAGGTAGATGCCGCGCCGCAGCGGCGGGTAGGCGGGCGTGCTCCCATCGATGCGGAGGCGCAGCTCCTTGTCGGGGCCGGTGCCCATCGTCGGCTGGAGGCACTTGTTCGGGTCGGGCAGCGCCTGCGGAGCCGGAAGCGCGTCCGGCGGCGCGGGGGTGCTCACGGCGCGTCCCCGAGGCGGATCATCGTGAACGTCCCCGCGAGGTTCTTCGCCTTGCCCGACATCGCCTGAACCTGCAGCTTGGCGACCGCCCCGGCCTTCAGGATCCCGGACACGTTCAGCGTGATGATGCCCGAGACCCCCTTCGCGGTCGCCTCGAACCCGCCATACACCCCGGTGTGCACGGTGTAGCAGCGGGCGTACATGTTCCCGGCGGTCGCCTCGTTGCCGAACCGGAGGGTCCCCAGCACCTGATAGACGCCGTCCTGGGTCACGGTGATGTTGTCCGATCCGATCGTGAACGGGTCGGTGCGCGCCAGGCCCTCGGTGGGCGGGGTGACCCACCCGGTCGTGGTGACGTTCAGCTCCCCCAGGTTGGCGGTCGCGTACTTCAGGGGGGTGGTGACCTGCTCGCTGATGACCTGTTCGACGCGCTCGGCGAGCTGCTTGTAGTACGGCGGCCAGTCGTCGATCTTGTCGGCGTCCGTCAGGTACGGGATCTTGTACTTCGGGGTCGTCTCCATCAGGTGCTCCATTCCTCGACGACGTCGGCCAGCGTCTTGCCGGTGTGGGAGGCGGCGACTTCGCCGATGGTCTGGCCCGTGAGCTTGTTCGCGACCTGGCCCACGGTCGGGATCGGATGCCCCGAGGCGGGCGGGCACTCCAGACCCGTGAACACCAGGTGATGAAACGTCAGCCGCACCGTGGCCGGAGTCTCGTTCACCAGGTAGCCGTTCAGGTGCAGGACGAGGCGCTCGGCGGGGTTGAGGACCTCCGTCACCGGCCACACCCCGCTCCCGCCCCACTCCTGAGTGCCGGTCAGGGAGCCCGCGGTGAACGCGAAAGCGACCGGCGGACGCTCGGAGGCATACCGTGCCGGCTCCGCGCGCAGCCACACGGTGCCGTGCTGCTGGGGGACCTCGACCTGCCATTGGACCATCCACCGGCCGGTGATGAGATACGGGCGGTCGGGGTAGGGGTTGGCGACCACGACCGGGGACGCGGGCAGCCGGTAGGACTCCCCTGCGGCGATCGAGACGACCTCGTCCGAGGGGCCGCTCTGCGCGACCCGCTCAACGGTCTCGGGCGCGGTCTGCAGGCGCATGCCCGCCGCGTCCGAGTACAGGCCCGAGGACTGCCCGCCGCTGGCGGGCCGGTCCTTGCGGACGGGGCCGAGCACGACGAGCTGCTTGCCGTCGAGGTCGAACTCGGGGCCGATGCACCCGATCATCGACGCCATGGCCGATCACCTCTCCTCACTGGGGGACCTGCGGCTGGTTGTCGTCGGTGTCCCACGCGCACGCGTCGAGGTCGAACCAGGTCGGGAACTCGTCGTTCTTCGTGGTGAGCTGCACGTTGCGTGCGAACGTGCCCGAGGAACTGCCCGAGAAGGAGTGGGTGTGCCCGCCCACCCCGGTCGTGCCGTGCTTGTGGTTGCCGAGCGCCTCAGTGGTGTCCTTGGCGGGGGTGTCGTACTTGTGACGGTGCTTCAGGTCGGTGTTGGCGGTGTCGCCGTGGGTGTGGCCGCCCCCCGACCCGGTCGTACCGCTGACCGACACGGTGCCCCGGTCGGAGTCGATACCGACACCCGAGCGGGCCCGCAGCGTGATCGTGCCCGAGCCCATGCTGATGTCGCAGCGCGCCACCGGGTCCCAGCCGCCCCACTGGCAGGCCACCGGGAAGCACACCGACCCCCGCACGCCCGCGTCCTGCGGCCGCGCGGGCAGGAACCCGCCCGGCACGGCCCCGACCTCCACGCCGGTGTTCGTGGGAACCGTCAGGTGCACGCGCCCCGACAGGTGCACACGCCTGCCGACCCGCGTCACGGTCACCTCCCCGCTCCCCCGGGTCAGGGCGATGGTCTTGGTGATGGGGGTGGTGACCTCCACCAGGTCCTCGATCTGCTCGGGCAGCACCAGCGGCGGGAAGATCTGCCACTTCTTCCCATCCGACGTCTCGATGTTGAGGACGCCGTCGCGGTCCGCGTCCGGGACGATGACGAACCCGCCCCCGGCCACCGCCACATCGGGGTCCTCCAGCGTGTCCAGGCGCTCCGACAGCCGGGCCAGACGCTCGGGGAGCGCGGCCTCATCCCGGGTGCCGGACAGCGAACGCGTACGCATCAGCTCTCCTCGTCATCGTCGTCGGCGCCGGTGTCGTCCGAGGGGTCCTCGACGCGCACCGACACCGGCTCAGCGGAGATCTTCACGCTCTCCCCCTCCGCGTTGAACACCACGTGCACCTCGGTCAGGCGCAGCGGTGTCGACACGGGCCGGATCCACGTCTCATCGAGAGCGACCGTCATCCGCGACCCCGGGATGAGTTCCTCGATCGCCACCGGGGCCAGCGGGCCCAGCTCGGCGTTGGACATGCGCAGGAACTCGGGGATCTTCGCCCGCTGGTAGCCGCGCTGCGCCGTCGCGGTGAGCTCTGGCGTCAACCTGGTTCCCGACAGGGCCAGGAGTTGCCACACCAGGCCGCGCCACCCGCTCTCGACCTTCCCGATGGTCACGGTGTTCGCCCGGTTCGACTCGTCGGGGTTCCCGACCCCAACGTCCTGCGGGTAGGCCTCCGCCCACTTTTCGCCCCACCGGTTGCGGGTGATGGAATTCGCCGCGCCCTGGATGCCCTGCGCCTTCGCCGTCACCATCGTCGCCGCGGCGTACCCGTCCGACTCGATCGTCGGACCTTCCCCGGAGAAGTCCGCATCGGTGAAGCGCAGCACGCGGCCCGCCAACGATCCGCCGCCCTCGGGGCCGATCAGGATCGTACGGTTCACACAGCAGATGTCGATGTGATCGCGCGCCAGCGCCTCCACCCCGGTCCACGCCGACTCGGTGTAGGCCTGCCCCCGCCGCGTCGCGAGGATCCCGGCCGGGGCCGTGCGCACGTACGGCAGCACGTTGGGGTCGGCGAGGCCGAGCGCGCCGCTGATGAGCCAGAACGCCAGATCGGAGGCGTCCATCGCCGCCTTGCCCGTGAACCGGTAGTCGGCAGGAACGGGCATGACCTTGAGCCACGCCATGAAGTCCTCGGCGTGCAGGGTGATGTCGTCGCGGGTCTCGGTGAACATGATGAGCGGCCCGCACCACACCGGCTGATCGGCCTGCCCCCGGTAGACCGCCATCTCGTAGGCCCACTCCGGGCGGTCCACCACGCGTTCGTCGAGGGCCTTGAGTAGCGCCCCGCACACCGGCTTGACGAGCGTCACGTCGCACATGGAGACCTTGTCCAGGGTGCGGGTCCACTCCACGCTCAACGGGTCGGTGAGGGTGGCGACGACGCCCCCGGCGGCCGGGCCGCCCCGGTAGTGCAGGACGACCGTGTACTCCTCGGGGCACCCGATCTGACGGACCGCAGGGAACATGCCCTCGGACGGGTTCAGGCTCACGCCGCCTCCAGGCGCGGGGAGGCGAGCACGGTCATGGTCGCGGTGATGGCCATCGGGTCGGTGACCGCGCCGCGCTCCGCGAGCGCGACGATGCACCAGGCCTCCGCCCCACTGAATGTGGGCAGCTCCCGCAGCGGGCGCCCCGACCCGTTGTAGACGACGACGTCGTCCACGACCGATCCGTCCGGGCACCGCTTGGACATCGTCCCCGTACGGCCGTCCATCGTCAGGACCGTCCCGGCCCCCAGCCACGGGACACCGAACTGGGCGACCATGTCGCACTCGTCGAGCTGGTCGGGGATGCACGCCCCGCCGGGCGTGGACCGGTAGATCGAGATGGACAGCTTCCGCAACGGCTTCGCGCCGGTCGTGATGATGATCGTCGGCGACAGGCGGGCGTTCTCCGGGACACTGCCCGTATGCACCCGCACCGCCGCCGAGGCAGGGTTCATCGTCGCGATGCACGCGCTCGGGTCGGTGGGCACCGGCAGCGTGGCCGGAGGAACCGGGCGCGGCTGGTAGGGGTCGGGGTCGCACTGCGCGCCCGGCGGCGGGGACGGCGCCATCGCGAGGAGTTCCGCCCCGCCCACTGGGAACGTGGCGGGCGGCGCGGTGGGGAATTCGACCTGCGGCACCATGAACAGCGCCTCTTTCGGCGCGGCCGCCTCGAGCTGGTTCTCCCCCGGCGTGCCCCGCGCCTCCTCGATCACGCTGCCGTCCTGCCGCAGGAACCGCAGCACGGGAACCGCGGCCGCCACCGTGGCGGGCATGGCGGTGGTGAACGTCACCGTGTGGCCGCCGAGCACGGGCCACCCGGGCAGGGTGGGGTGCTTGAACGCGACCCGGCCCCCGGCGGGGAGCCCGGTCACGGTGATGCGGCCGTCCACGACGGACAGGGTGCCGCCGCCGACCGTCGCCCACCCGTGGGTGTTCGTCCCGGTGCCCGTCGTCTGGTCGGGCTGAAGGACATTCGAGCGTTCCTTGTCGCAGGAGGCGGGACCCGCGCACAGCCCCGACTCGGCGGGCACCCACTGCACGCACTCGTCCGCGACCGTCTTCTCACAGTCGATGTCGTTGCCCTCCACACCGGGCACGTGCTCGGTCCACCCCTGGCACGGCCACAACGTCGGGGTGAAGAACCCAAGCTGCTCCGCGAGGGTCTTGGGCGGCCCGTACAGCCACGGGCGCCCGGCCGCGAGCGTGAACGTCAGCTCGGACAGCTGCCCCTCACACCCCAGCGGATCGCACACCCCCGAGATGCCGAGCGCGACCGTGTCCGGCTCGTCGGGCCCTTCCAGGTGCCCGACCTGATACAGCGTCCGCACCCCTTGGGCGTCCGGGCCCGACGCCCCGTCAGCCGCGTTGCTGCACGTGTACGCCGACACCCGCACCACGCCGCCCCGGCACGAGGGGCGCACGGTGTCGACGATCGAGGGCACCGCCACGGTGTCCGGCCGCGTCGAGGCCTCCTCCAGGATGTAGGCCAGCCACGACATGCCGTACGACATGCCCGCATCACTCGTGGCGAGCGCCAGCACCCGTACCCCGATCTCACGGTGCGCGGCGTGCGAGCGCGAGAGCGCCGAGCCGTGGTGCGCGTACGGTCGTGTCGTGCGCCGCCTGGTCGTGCGCGACATGCCCGTCATCTCCAAGCCGTGGAGGCCCAGGAAGTCCCGGGAGGCGGGCACGCCGTCGTCCCACCACGGCGGCTCCCCCACCGCCTGCCCGGCCCACTGGACATCGGCGGGCACCTCCGGGCAGTCGCAGCGCAGCACATCCGCCAGCCCCGTGTCCGCGGCGAGCTTGTGGACGAGCGCGTTGTCCACGATCCGCACCCCGCTGAACTCCAGGTATCCCTCGTACACCATCTCGTTCTCTCCCCGTCCTAGGCGATCTGCCGGGCCATGCGCGCCACGGTGGCCATCGCGACCGCTTCCGGGTCCTGCGCGGGCGTGTGGATGTTCACCGCGCCCACCAGCGGCCCCCGCGACCCGCCGCCGTCGGCGCCCGCGCCGCCGCCCGTACGGGACGGCGCCGAGCCGCGGCCTTGCGCTGGCAGTGCGCCGAGCAGCAGGTCCGCCGCCCCCGAGGCGTACATCAGCTCCCGCGCCCGGCGCGGCCGCGTCAGGGGCACGATCACTTCCCGCCCGGCCTCCCCGGCCTCCAGGAATGTGGGACGGTTCACGATCATCCCGTTCGCCGCCCGCTTGGGCGCCTTCATGTTCGACACCTTCGAGTTCGTCGCCGCCACGGCGGAGTTGATGGACGCGAGCGCGGAGCGGATCCGCCCGGCGTAGGAGTTCACCGTTCCCAGCGCCGCCGACATCGCGGAGGTGAACTGCGAGTTCAGCCGCCCCTTGAGTCCGGCGGTCGCCGAGGCGGCTTCGCCGGGCATCTTCGCCAGCCGCCCCCGGATCTTGGACGCCCCGGAGTTCACGGTCGAGTACGAGCGCGACATGGCGTCCTTGAAGACCTTCGACAGCCGCCCGCTGATCGGCGTGATCGCTGAGTTGACCTGTCCGGGGATCGCGGCGAACGCCGCCCGGATCCGCCCGGCCCCGGCCGACACCGCGGCGACCGACGTCGACATGGCCGTCTTGAACTTCCCCGACACCGCGCCCGGCACCCCTGCCAGGGCGCCGCTGATCTGCCCCGACAGCCCCGAGAACTGCGAGACGATCGGCCCCGTCTGCGCGTTGGCCTGCGCGTCCCCCACACCCTGTTTGATCGGCGCGGCGATCGCCGGGGGCACCGTCGACATGTTCCCCGAGATCTGCCCCGGCAGTCCGGAGAACGGTGATGCGATCCCGGGCAGCCCGCCGGACGCGTCGGCGGCGGCCTGACCTGCACCCGTCTTGACCGGGTTGGCGATCGAGGACGGCACCCCCGACATCGCCGTGTCGATCAGCCCGGAGACGTACCCGAACGGGTTGGTCAGCATGTCGGGGGCCTGCGCCGCTTCCTGACCGGCCGCACCGATACCCGTGGCGAACGGCGACCGGATCGACTCGGGGATCGCCGACAGGTTCGTGGCGACCTGCGAAGGCATGTTCGCGAACTCGGGCAGCAGCACGCCCTTGCCCATCGTCACCGCGCCCTCGGCGCCGGTCATCGCCGCCTGGAACGCGGCACGGACACCTTCCTGAAGGGGCGCCAGGCGCTCGGAGGCCTGCGGCGGGATCTGAAGGAACTGGTCCATCAGCGGCACGAGCGCGGCCGCGGTGGCCCGGTCGCCGGCTGCGACGGCGGAGTTGAACTGCTGCGTCAACGCGGGGGCGAGTTTGGCGAGTTCGCCCTCGACCTGTGGTGTGAGCTGCCCGAAGGTGGTGACGATCTCCCCGTTTTTGACCTGTGCGATCGCCTTGCCCTGGTCGAGCGCCGTCGACAGGGTGTTGCCGACGAGATCCTGCAACGCGGACAGTTCCGTCTGCGCCCTGGTGGGGACCTGCCCGAACTCGGCGGCGATCGCGCTGTTACCGGTCGCCGACGTCATACGCGCGTTCTGCAAGGCCTGCGTCAGGGGGTCGTTGATGGCCGGGCCGATACCCTCCATCGCCGCCCCGGCCTGCCCGGGTACCTGCATGAACGACTCCATCGACCCGGCCGAGAACGCGTCGATCTTCGACCCGAGGTCGTCGATGGACTTGCCCGCCGCCTCGCTGCCCTTGCCGAGGCCTTCCTCGGCGTCCTTGCCCGCGCCCCGGAACAGGCCGCCGACGATCGGGATCCGGCCCAGGACGCCACCGGTCGCATCGTTGAGGTCCGAGAGCCGGTCGCGGGCCCACCCGAGCGCGTCGGCGAACAGCTGCACGGCCTTGGCACACATCGTGAACGCGGCGATCAGCGGCTTGATGACGATCAGCTTGGCGAGGCCGCCCGCGACGTTCAGGAGGATCTCGACGAGGGGCCCGGCGACGTCCCACAGAGACGCGAACGCGCGACCGAGCTGGTTCATGGCGTTCCGCGCGCCTTCGGATTTCTGGTAGAGCACGACGAGCCCGATCGCGAGGGCGGCGATCCCGGCCGTGACGATCGTCGCCGGATTGACCGCCATGGCCAGCGACAGCGCCCGCACCGCCGCGACGGTCTTCATCAGGGCGGGTACGAGGATCGCCAGCGTCGCGACCAGCTGCGCGTTGTCGCCGATCCACTGCGCCACGGGACCCAGCGCGGACAGAACGGATGTGGCGAACGTGATGACCTGCGCGGCGACCTGCGCGAACGCGGGCACCAGGGGCAGGAGCTGCACGCCGATCTGGACGAACGCATCGATCAGCGGGGGCAGAGTGGGGGCGAGCTGATTGATCGCGCCGCCGAGCTGCCCGGCGAACGCCCCGGCGAGCTGACCCACCAGGGGCAGCATGGGAGACAGAACAGCCATGAGGTTGCCGACGGAGCCACCGAGCACGGCCAGACCCGGGCCCAACGCCTGTACGCCAGCGCCGAACCCGGCCAGCGCGGCGGTCAGCCCCGGACCGATGGCGACCGCCAGATCGGCGACGACGGGCGCGATCTGCCCGATGGTGGTGATGAGCTGACGGAAGATCGGCCCCATCTGGGTGCCGAGCTCGTTCAGGGACTGGAAGAGGGAGACGAGCGCGGTCTGTCCCTCAGCCGACTTCAGGAAGACGTTGACCGACGCGGTGACCTGCCCCATGGTGCCCAGCAGGTCGCCGCCCGCGACACGGGCGGCCCCGAACACGGACGAGAAGATCCCGCCGAGGTTCCCGACCACGTTGCCGAGCTGTCGGAACGTCGCGACGGCGGTATCGACCCACTGGACCGCGTCGCCCGACTCCGCGGCCGCGCTCATCCACCGCCCGAGCCCGCCGATCGCGTTCTCGATCCCCGCGTTCAGCCGATCGCCGAACGCGTCGGAGACCGCGGCCCCGACGTCCAGGAACCCCTTCACCAGAGGCTGCGTCCCGGCGGCGAGCCCCGCTACGGCCTGCCGTGACCCCTCCAGGATCGAGGTAATGGAGCGGACGCCCGAGGCGGACTTGATGTAGTTGATGGCGGCCGCGCCCGCGCGCCCCCACTCGGTGGAGATGCCCGTCAGCCCGGATCGCAGGCTGGACAGGACCGGGCCGAGGCCGGTCAGGGATGCCGACAGTTCGGCGAAGATCGCGTTCGACGCGGACGCCTTCAACGCGTCGAACTCGCCCTGCAAGGGCTTGAACGCCCGCTTCACCCCGTCGGCGGCCAGGGCGAGCGCGCCGAACGCGGCCGCCGCACCCGCCAGCGACGCGGGCGCGGCCGCCAGGATGCCGATGGTGGGGGTGAGCGCGGCCGCGAACGCGACGATCTGCCCGGTGGTGACGGCGGCCTGTGTGCCCAGGACCGCCAGGCCCCCGGCGATCGACGTGAACTTCAGTGCCGACGTGAGGATCGACGACGCGGCCCGCCCGAGCGAGCTGATCTCGTTGAGGAACCCGCGCCCGTCGGCGTGGATCGGTACCCGGATCCCGGCGCCCCCCGCACCGCCGGGGATCCGAAGGCCACCCGTGTCCGGCTGGAGCCGGACACGGATCGTTGGTCTGATCCGCGCCAGCCGGGCGCGCAGCGCGGCCAGTGACGCGGCGTCAACGGTGAGCTTGACGCGCAGCGAGGGCGTGTAGCGGGCCAGCCGCGTGCGCAGTTCGCTGATGTCGGCCTTGAGCTTGACCGTCGCACTCAGCCGCAGGCCGCGCAGCCGCCGCCGCAGTTCGGAGAAGTCGGGGACGATCTTCGCCTTCACCGACAGGTTCCGCGTCGCCCGGCGCACGTCCGCGCGCAGCTCCCGCATGTTCGCCCGCACCTCGACCGTGGCCCGGTTCCTGCGGGTGGCGCGCTGGAGGTCGCGGCGGAACTTGGTGACGTCCGCCCTGATCTCGACCTCTTCGGTCCCGATCCTGCCCATGCCTACTCCTCGGGTCCGTCGTCGTCAGGCCAGGGCGCGGGCTCGCCGACCACGAACCGCGGCCGGGCCGGCACACTCCGTGCGGGCTCGGGCGGGGCGGGGTCGGGGGTGATGCCGAGCAGGGACAGGTCCCCGGTGATGGGCAGTCCGCGCCTCGCCGGGCGCCGCTTCTGCGGGCAGCCGGGGATGTGGCGCGGGGACTCCAGGCGCTTGGCCATGGCGCGCGCGCCGTCGTTGTCCTCGGCCGATTCGAGCTTGAGGCGCAGCGCCAGGGACATGACGCGGCGCGGCGGGGCGGTCAGCGGGTCGAAGTGCGCGCGGGCGTCGAGGATGGGCCAGGCCCCGGCGGCGAGGCGGGCCAGGCGCACCGCGCGCGGCCAGGACATGCCGGTGACGGCCTGGGTGATCTGGTGGGACAGGTCGCGGCAGTCGATGAGGTCGAACGGATCGCGCGGGTCGGCCAGACGCTCAAGGAGGCCGCCGGGGCGGCCGCGCGGGTCGCGGCCCATGACGGCGAGGTGGACGAACGCGGCGGAGGCCCATGCCCCGATCCACTCGGTGGTGGGCAGATCCCACACCCATGCCTGAGTGTCGACCAGCACCGTGACGGGCGGGTCGAGGGGGGCCTCAGGCCAGAAGGTGAACGGATCCACGGGGCCTCCGGATCAGGTGGCGCGGCGGGCGGGCGAGCGGCGAGCGGCGCCGCGCTTGGGAGGCGTCTTGGCGGGGGTGCGCTTGGCCGGGTTGGCCGGGCGGCGCCGGTCGGCGGGTACGGCGACGTCCTCGGTGCCGACCTCGAGGGCCTGCTCCTCCATGTACGGGGCCCAGATCTCGATCAGGTCGTGGAGCAGCGGGGCGATGTCGTCGTACTCCAGGCTGTCGCGGCGATCGCGCAGGCGGCGGCGGAACCACTGGGAGTCGTCATCGTCCAGGCTCGTGAGCAGGAACGTGCGCACCGCGCGGAACACCTCGGAGTCGGTGGCGTCCTCGTCCTCGGCGGCCAGCAGGTCAGCCCATACGGCCTGTTTGGGGCAGGTCGCTGTGATCTCCCGTCCGTCGAACACGAACGTCTTCTCGGGGCGAACGCGTACGCGCTCGGTGGTCTCGTAGACGAGGTCCGTGTCCTTCGCCATGGCGGGCGCCTTCCTATCGGTGGAATCGCCCGATACCTGGAGAAATCGGGCGTGACTGGTGGTCAGGATTCCACGCGCACCCGCCATTTCGCCGCAGACAACAGGCCCTTGGTGATGAAGTGCGTGGCGGGCACACCATCGACCCACGGCGTGAACACCACCCCGCCACCCCCCTTGGGCTTGAACCGCAGGACCTTCGCGCGCACCGGACCGTGCGGGCGCGTCCCGCGCTGCTGATACGTCGCCACCTTCGAGCGCGTGTACACCGTCGCCGTCACCGACCGGCCCGGCACCGCGCTCATGCGCACCAGGAACGAGCGCGCCATCTTCCCCGAGTCCTTCGGGGCGTGACGGGCGATCGAGGCCCGCACCCGGTGCGCCTCAGCACGCACCTCCCGGTACACCGGCCCGCCGGGGCCGGTCAACACCCGCGCCAGCTCTGCCTCGTTGATCCGGATCACCACGACGCCTCCTGACCTGCGCCGTCACCGCTCATCACACGGTTCTGCACATCTCGGCGTGCGACGTCCTCTCCCGGCTGCACGCTGTAGAAGCCACGGTCGACAAGGACCTGAAGGAACGGCGACCACCGAACCGTCACGACGGATCCGATCGGCGGGGACCCCGCGAACAGGTGCTCCACCCGCACCGTCACCACCGGCTGATCACCCGTCATCACGCACCACCCTTCGCTGTCCGAAATCGTGCAGCCACAGCCGGCCTGCGGCCGTGACCCGGATCTGCCCGCCCGCACAGCCCCCGGCCGGGCCCGAAGGCGTCCACAGCCCCGCCACAGCCGTCCACTTCGCAGGCAGGCCCGTGCAGTTCGAGGGGTGCAGCGCGGCGCGCATGATCTGTTCGTCGACGAGGAGCTGTCGGGCCTGATCCGTGACCAGCTCGGGTTTCATGTCAGGGGTGTTATGCGCGCTCGTACAGCGGTGGATACCGACATCGACCTGCACGACGGTGTCGGCGTGACAGCCGCCCGTGACCGGGCGCCCGGGGCGCGTCTCACTCGCCGCCTGCGGGGAGTCCACGGACGCCACCCGCGCGTACAGGTGCCCCGATCCGCCGCCCTCGCACTCGCACGACGGCGCGCACCAGTACATCGGCACCTGGTCGTCCACGGAGTGCCGGACCGTGGTCGTGCACGGCACCATCCCGTGGCACGCCAGATTCGCGCGCACGCACTCCACGAGCGCGGCCGCGATCCGGAACGACACCGGCATCAGCGGGGGCGTGGTCATCAGCGGCCGCCGATCCGGTCAGGGGATGCCCACGGAGAGAGCGGGTCGAACGGGCCGGTGGACTGCATCGGATAGTCCATGTCCGGGTGCCACATGCCCACCTGGTGGGAGGGCTGACGCAGCGCCATCAGCCACAGGTCGATCTCCCGCAGCCCCGTCATGCCCTCGGCGAAGAACGTCGCCGGATCGAACGAGTACGTGACACCGTCCTGGGACAGCTGCGTCACCCGGGGATCCAGGCGGCACTCCCCCGGCGGCTTCGCCAGCTCGCACGCCAGCAGGCCCGCGTAGTGCGCGGCCTCCAGCGGCGGGGCGTGGCCGCGCGTGTAGTCGACCGCCCACGTGCCCCGCTCCGTGAGGGGCCGGGTGAGGTCCTGGCAGCGCGGCCACTCGGCGCCGCCAAGCCGCACCAGGATCTGCTCGTCGTAGACCCGCCACGACCCCTCGGGGAGGGGCTGGCCGTCCATGATGATGCCGTGCACCTCGGCCACGGGGCCGTCCAGAGCGAGCGAGGGGACATCCCCGCACCCGCACCCGGTGTTCGGCGCGCACGTGCCGCACTCGATGTTGAACCACTTGCCGTCGTCGAGGACCGGGGTCCACCCCGAGGCCGATCCCCACAGAGCGCCGCCACCGCACCGCGAGCACGGATCGCAGCCACAGCGGCGGCACGGACGCACCACCGCGCGGGTAGCGCACCAGCGCTGCCCGGTGAGCATGTGCAGGACCCTGACGGCCGCCGCCGACGCCCACGCCCACCGGGCCTCGTCAACGTCCGGACACAGCCGCTCTACCGACCATCCGCACGGGAGGCTACTGTCGCCCAACGTGAACCCCGATCACTTGTGGGTTGGCATCTGCCGGGCCGCCGCTCCCGTCACCGTGTGACGGCGGATCGGGAGCGGCGGCACCGGGTACTACTTCGCGCGGACCGACGCCGCGGTGGTGATGTCCTCGGACACGGCCGGGGTCGAGTCCGGCGAGCCGGACTTCTTCGCGATCACCGTGGCCTTGTACGCGGTCTCGGCCGTCAGCCCGGTGAACGTCGCCGTCGGCTTCGCCCCGCTCGTCTCGACCGTGCCCGTGACCGGGCTGCCGGTGTCGTCGGACTTCTTCGCCGTGGCCGTGTACGTCGCACCGGCCGTGGACGAGGCGGTGAACTCCACCACGAATCCGTCCGCCGTCGGCGAGCCCTTGACCGTCGGCTTGCCGGGAGGCGAGACCGGCGTCGCCGGGGACGCCGTACGGAACCGTGCCGCGGCGGACGCGTCAGAGTCCTGGTGGCTCTCGTCGCCGACGGCGACGATCGTCACCTCGTACTCGGTGGCCGCCACCGCGCCCGTCACCTTCGCCGTGACCGGGTCGGCCAGCGGCGAGTCAACCGTGACCGTCGCGGTGCCTCCCCCGCCGACCTTCGTCGCCGTCCCCTTGTAGGCGGAGGCGTTCGGGTCGCGCTTCCACTGGAGCTCGAACCCGGTCTCGGTCGGGCGCGTGCCCGACTTGAGGACCGGCGGAGCCGGGGTGGGCAGCTTGGTCTTGGTCTGGGTCTCTTCGGTCGCTGCCGGTCCGGCCTCGACACCCTTACGGCCACGCACCGACACCGTGTAGCGGGTCCCCGGCGTCAGGCCCGTGAACTCGTACTCAGTCTTGGTGGTGGTCTCACGCGGCTCTACAGCGCTCGTCATGGGTCGTCCTCTCAGCTCTTACGGATCTGCACGTCGTAGGAGTCCACGTCAGACAGCTCGTCCCACGTCGCCGTCACGGTGGTGTCGGTCGGCGCGAGCGTGAGGCCGGTGGGCATCGGGATGTTCGGGCTCGGCTTGAGCAGCGGCTGGAACCCGCACTGCACCTCGGGCGGCGGCACCGTCACGGTGTCGAAGTGGATCGGCTCGTTCTTCCCGATCGGCGTCAACAGCGGAGAGAGGTTGCCCGCCGCGTCCCTCGTCACCTGGTGCGGGCCGACGCCCCACCGCGAGTTGGTGCGCGAACGGGACGTCAGGACCCAGTCCAGGCCCTCGTCTCCGAACTCCAGCTCGCCGATACGGCCCGAGCTCATCCACGGGATGAGTACGTACTCCCACTGCCCCTCGACGTCGGGGGCATCGGAGTCACACGGGTCGAAGCCGCCCGACACCTCGACGTCTGCCCACAGTTCGAGGGCGAAGCCGCGCCGGTCCTCCTGGTCGGAGGAGACCCGGAATCCGCTCGTGTTGCCCGCAGCGTCGAGGACCTGCGGCCACGTCGGGTTCATGATCGACACCGCGCCGCTGTCCAACTCGCAGAACGTGAACTCGTTCTCGACCCACTTCAGCAGGTCCGGCAACTTGCGCTGCACACAGATCTTGCCGTTCGCCTTCTTCTTGCTGACCTCGTTGCCGTCCTCGTACTCCGGGGAGAACTTCGCGGACGAGAACCCGTCGAACACACACACCGACTGGTCGCCGTAGATGGGCTTCCCGCAGCCGTCCACGGCAGTCACACGCGCCGCGACGAGATTCGTGATCGAGAAGCAGGATGCGTTTTCTGCCATGGTCAGGAGTCCTTTGTGATCGTGAGGACGTAGTCGCTCGCACCCTCAACCACATCCCACTTCGCGTGAACCGACGTGGTGTCCGGGGTGAGCGTGAGATTCGCCGGCGCCTTCAGCGGCGTGTGCCCGGGAGTCCCGGACGTCGAGGGCCAGTAGGCGGCTGCCTTGAGGCGGGGGCAGTCCGCGGCGACCATGTACCCGCGCTCGGCGAGGCCCTGAATGGTGTTCAGGCGGGTGTGGAAGCCGTCGGGGTCGCCGCCGTTGACGATCGGCGCGGCCTGGCGGTGCACGGCGACCGGGCCGGTCGCGTACAGGACGACCCCGGTGTTGCCGTCGCCGTCCACGGGCGCGCTGCCGTCGGGTGCGAAGCCGTCGTATCCGGCGCCGAGGACCACCGCGGTGCCCAGCGCTGTACGCAGCACGCCGTCCGCCCCGACGGCGGCGATCTGCTGGGAGGTGAGCATCGCGCCGAGCTTCGCGGGGGCGTGGATGACCCCTACGTGCCCGGTCCGCGCGGCTAGCTCGCCTTCGAGTGCGGCGATCGCGTCGACGAGGGCCACGGGCACTTCGCCTGACACGTCGTCGGCGCCCTCGGCGAGCGATGCCGCGCCGCCCAGACCGCGCCAGATCGTCTGTTCCACCAGGCGCTGCTCGATGGCCGCGAGGGCCCGCTCGGCGTGCTCGCGGGCGTCGTACACGCCGACCGCGTTGCAGTTGAACCCGGCCTGCACGACGAACGGCGTCGCGGTAAGCCAGTTCGACATGTCGAACGACTTGGGTCCGGGGGCGGGGCGACCGGCGCCGCAGTAGGGCAGCACGGCCCCCGTCGCGCACGCGTCGGTGACCCACGTGCCGTCCGCGCCCTCGCGCAGGTCATCGAGCAGCGCGGCGGCGGAGAACAGGCCACGCGGCCACGGCTTGCCGGGCGGCGCCGGGATGTGGTGCTGGGGTGTGACCACCGGCCACCCTCCTTATCGGTAGGGGTCCCCGCCCGCGCGCCGCTGCGTGGGTTTCGGCGCGGGGGCGGGGCGCTTGGGGGTGGTCAGCTACCGCCGCCGGAGGCGGGCGGGCAGACGGCCATCTTGTCCTCGGGGGTCAGGCCGCCCGTGGTCACGCCGTTCGGGCACAGCTTGATGTCCAGGAGGCGGGCGGCGCCGCAGCGACGGCCCAGTGCCGCGGCCTCTTCCATGAACAGCGCGGTGTAGACGTTGCGGCGCAGCTGCGCCGCGTCGTGCACGCCGTTCAGGCGGATGACGTCCTCGCGGGCGGCGACGAACGCACCTGCCTGGTACATGAGGACCTGGAGGTCGTTCGGGTACGAGGTGGGCACGGCGTCGGGCGTCTTGCCGCGCAGCGGCTGCCAGTCCCGTACGAACGACAGCTTCGCGCCGCGCTCGGCGAACAGCGAGTCGATGCGCGCGTTCGACATCGACAGCAGGTCGACGCCCTCGCGCTTGGAGAGGTCGGCGCGCAGCAGGCCGCGCACCCAGTACGGCAGGACCGTTTCCAGCGTCGTGCGCGGGGAGAGCTTGCCCGACTCGCGGACGTCCTCGATCAGGACCTCGACGGTCTCCAGGAGGCCGGAGGTCGCACCCGGACCGTACGGCCACACGCGCTCGGCCGTCGGGCCGACGGCAACCTTCTCCTTGGCCTTGACCAGGGACAGGATCTTCTGGATGTTGCCCGCGTTGACCTTGTGCGCGTACGCCTTCATCAGGCGCTGGATCCACATCGGGAGCAGCTCGGGCCACGCGTGGTTCTGGAGGATGTCCGCCGAGATGCACAGACCGCGCGGGAGCAGGCGCAGCTCCTCCCAGTCGGGGCAGGGGATGTTCGCGCACGGCTTCTGCGGCCGGAACTTCGAGCCGCCCTCGCCCTCCCAGTCGACGGGCTTGTTGAAGTCCTCGGCGGTCCAGTCCCAGGTGCCGGACTCCAGGACCTTGAAGACCTCTTCCCAGTCCGGGGTGAGCGGCCAGCGGATCCCGCCGTGGCGCACCGTGATGGTGGGCAGCGCGAGGATGCCGTCCAGCGTCGACTCGTCGGCACAGAAGGAGTAGTCGGTCTCCGACGGGCTGCACCATCCGTCCCCGGGAGGCGCGGCGCCCACGGCCGCCGTGAGCGAGCCGCCGGGGAGGCGGGATTCGTCCCCGGCGTAGTCCACGACCTGGTGGTCGTGCGGGCCCGCCGCGACGAGCTTGGGGTCACGCGCGTACGTGAACTTCGCGATCGTCGACGATCCGGAGACGCCCGAACCGGAGAGCGCGGACAGTCGCTCCTGAGTGAGCGTCACCAGCCCCTCGAAGTCGAGCTTCTTGCCCGGGGGGATCTCCGCGGATCCGGCCGAGGCAGTGATGGACCACGGGGATGCGGGCGGGGCGCCGGTGTCGGGGTGCTGCGCTGCGCGGCGTACCCCGGAGTGGTCGGAGGCCAGGGATGCGAGCGGTACGCGTCCCACCTCGCGTGAGGCTGCGGCGACCGGCTCCAGCGCGCCGGACGGCGCACCT
The DNA here is from genome assembly GCF_044744425.1 of Streptomyces sp. NPDC087300. Classification (NCBI taxonomy): domain Bacteria; kingdom Bacillati; phylum Actinomycetota; class Actinomycetes; order Kitasatosporales; family Streptomycetaceae; genus Streptomyces; species Streptomyces sp. NPDC087300. The sequence goes on along the minus strand of NZ_JBIUYI010000023.1, from coordinate 40,794 downwards.
TCGGTGACGGGCGCGGCGGCGACCTCGGCGGGCGCCGTGTTCTGCTCGGTGCCCTGCGCGGGAACCTCGGCGGCCACCGCCTGCTCGGCGGGGGCCTCCTCGACCGGGGCGGGCGGCTCCATCATCTGCCCGACGGAGTCGAACATGTCGGCGACGTCGGCGGCCTGCTGCTCGACCTGGGATGCGGCCTGGACCGAGTCGCCCAGCGCGCGCACCTCCCCGAGCTCGGCGGAACTCAGAGGCGATTCGCCAGCGGTGTGACGGTCGCGCAGCTCATTGAAGCGGGCGGCGGCGGCGTTACGGACGTCGTCGAGACTGCCTCCTGCACCCACGTGATCGGTGAGGATCTGGGCGTGGTCGGCGTCGGGCGCGATGAGGAGCGCGAGGATTTCAGCGGGAGTCTTCGGCATGAGCGGGCCTCCACGGCACAATTCGGCGTGTGGGGTGTCGGCTCCGGCCCTCAGCACTGCAAGCCATCAAAACGCGATTCGACGCGTCTGCTATTCGTTGATGAACCCCGGCCCTCAGCGCGTCAGGCTCAACGAAGATCATGGTACGCGCACTCTGTGCGGTGCGCCTGTCGCGAAATGCCCCCGTGAATTCAACTCGTGAACTCGGGGGCATTCCTGACGAGTGTTCAACCCGTATGGGTCGGGTCGGCCGTCTGCACCAGGCGGCCGCCGAGGACCGCGTGATCGGCCTGCGCTTCCAGGTAGGTGGCGCGCGGAATCGGCTCGCTACCGTCGGCCGGGAACGTCACCCACACCATCGGCGCCCCGTTCGCCGCCACACCCGGCGTACTCGATCTCCCACAACACATATCGCTCTCCCGTCACCGATTCCGGTTCGCTTCCCGTTCTACTTCCGTTTGGCTTTCGCCTCGGCCTTTTTCGCTTCCCATTCCGCGACAGCCTTGCACGCCTGCGCCTTCGACCCGGCATTCACGCTCTGCAAACCGGGCCAATTCAGGTCGCCGGTCGCGCACATCTTCTTGGCCGCATTCACGGCCGTCGCGATCGCGTGCCCTTTCGTCATCCCCTTTTTCGTCAGGTGTTTGGAGATGCGTTTGATGTAGCGGGGCAAATGGCCGGTGCCGGTCTTCTGGACCCAGTTCGCGAACTCGGCGCTGTCGCAGTCGTGGTCGAGACACTCCCCGAAGTACTCGCCGTCGGCGACGTCGTCCTCCGATGGCTCGGGCACCTGATCCTCGTCGTCGTCCTTGCGCCGCGTACGCGGCGCACGGTCGCTCGCACGGAACGCGAGGGCGGCGGCCGCCATCGCGGAGTCGGCGAACACCTGGTCCACCGCGGCGAACAGGTCCCGCTCTCGGCCGCGCTGCTCGTGCAGCATCACAGCGCGCTGCGCGGCCAGCTCGGCCACGCCCTGATGGTCGGCCGCCGCGTCGGGCGTCTCGGGGGCGGGCTCCAGTGCACCGGCGGCGACCAGCGAGTACGGGCGGCCTTGCTCGGTGCGGGCCTGAGTGCGCGGCACGGTGAAGCCCTGGTTGTTCACCGCGAGGGACGCGATGAGTTCCAGGGCTCCCCCGGTGGTGCGCCAGTCTCCCGAGAGCGGGGAGCGGCGCAGCGCGGCGAGCTGCACCGGGGTGATGCCGGGCACCAGCGCGCCGGACACCCAGATGCCGTGCGCGTCCTCGCCCACCCGCACGGTGGCGACGCACTGACCGGTGTCGGCGTACCAGTCGGCGGTCTGCCGCATGTCCCACGCGCCGGGCGCGTGCGGGGTGCCGAGGACGATGTTGCCGGTGGCGATGATGTCGCCCTCGGCGGTCTCGGTCGCCCCGACCATGAAGTGCCGGTAGCCGGACCCGGAGTCGCGCGGGACCTGGATTCCGGGGCGTCCGGTGTGCTCGGCCGGGCGCCCGTCGATGGTGAACGCGGCCATGTGTCCGATCACGCGGCCCTCGCGGGTGATCGTGAGGGGGGTCGGGCCGGGCAGGCACGGGTCGGCGAAGAACGCCGCCGGGGGATGCGTCACGGTGCCCGTCGAGGAGGTGACCGACGCGGGCTTGCGCTGCTCCTTCACCCGCGCCTGAATCCGCTGCACGGTCGCGCGGATCTTGTCCTTGTCGCCCTCGGGGATGTCGACCCCGCCCCGGCCCCCGGCGAGCGCCGAGGCGACCGCGTTGACCGCGTGCGGGACGATGACGAGCTTCCCGTCCTTCACGGTGGCCACGGGCAGCTTGTACGCCCCGGCCTCATCGACGGGCTTGCTGCTGTCGCGCCACAGGAACCCGTCCGCGCGCTTCCCGTCCGCGCGCTTGATGAGGGCCTTGGCGGCGGCCGGGCCGTCCCACGGTGTGCCCGCGTCCGCGATCGGCAGATCCCCGATGCTCTGCGCGCCGAACACTTCCCCGCCGGCTGACGGAACATCAGCCGACTCGAGGCGGCCCGCCTCCACGACCGGCTCCACCCCCACCTCGTCCTCGTGCTCGGCGGGCGCGGTGGGCGGGGAGATGTTCGCGAGCTCGGCGAACGCCGGGCGCGCGGTCAATGTCGCCCCGCCCAGTGTCCAGTTCGAGATGACCTCGTGCCCGTCCTCGTTCACCTCCCGGTCCGCGCTGTAGAGGTCGCGGTCGAGGTCCACCGACACCCCGCCGAGGAACTTCTCGTGGACCTTCCGCGCGAGCTCGGCGCCCTGCGGGTCGGCCATGTCGAAGGTGCCCTCGGCCATCAGCACCTTGCGGCCGTCGACCTCGGCGACCCACGCCCGGTCCATCCGTGCCAGGCCCTGCCGTGCACCGGAGTGAGCGGGCATCAGGAACTCCTGGAACTGGAGCGGCAGCGGGAACGCGCGGCTGCGGAACTCGCCGTCCTCGGGGGCGCGCAGGATCCGCCCGTCCGTCGTCACGGAATCCAGCGGGGCAACGGGGGACGGACCCCACGTTCCCGGAACAGATGCGTCAGGCATGGGGTCTCCCATCGAAGCGGTGAGCGTGGCAGTCACGCGATGGAGGCGGCAGCGGCAGTTCATGGTGTTGGCCGGGGACCCGAGGGGGTCTCCGGGCCAGCGCAGCGGCTCCCCGCCGACGACGAACGCGCGCCCCGCGATGCGCTGCTGACCGTTCGCCAGATGGTGAGCGGGGCGCACGCGGTTGTCCTGGCGGGTACGCCACAGCAGGCCGACCGGGCGCCCGGTCTCCAGCGACTCGGCGGCCGCGGCGGCGTAGGTCGCGGCCTGGGTGAGGGTGTGGACCTCTTGCTCGCTGCGGGAGTCGAGGAACGCCCGAACGCGCGGGTTGGCGGGGTCCAGGAGCGCGGCGAGCGCCGCCCGGGTGTCCTCGTCGGGTGTGGCGTCGCGGCGGGCCTGCTCGGCGATGTCGAGGGCCTGGCGGTAGAGGTGGTCGGGGAAGTGGCTGTCGTTCATGCGGGCCATGACCGCCCGCGCGTAGGCGGCGGCGAACTCGCCCTCGACGCCGTCGACGCTCATCGCGTGGTCGAGGGCGTCGGCGAAGTGGTCGCGCAGGTCCTCCTGCCACTCCCACCGGTCGGGCCACTGCCCGAAGTCGACACCGCCCGGGGTGAGGATGCGGCGGGCCCGGGTGAGGAACGAGGACACCGCCCGGCCCAGGGCGCGGCGCAGGCCGCTCACGGGAGTCTGCCGGGCGTGTGGGGGCGGCCGTTGGTCAGGAGCTGGCGGGTGTACTGGTCGAGGTATCCGATGGTCGCCGCGTCGGTGCCGGTCGCCGCGAGCATCGACCAGGCTCCGGCGAGCAGCCGGTCGAGGTCGGCGTCATCGGGGCGGATACGGGTGTGCAGCTCCCAGGGGTGGACGTCGGCGAACCGGTGCCGTGTGCCGCGGTCCAGCATCCGCTTGCCCGCGACTTCCAGGGCACGCAGCACGGCCTGATCGGCGGCCGCGGTGATGGCGGTGGGGGCTTTCGGGCCGTTCCCGGTGGGCGCCGAGGGCTGCGAGGGCAGCGACCTGGTGTCCGTGGCGGGCGCGGGGGTGGTGGGGGTGGCCCGCGCGGGCGCCTGCTTCGCCACGGGCGGCCGCGCGGGGGCTTGGGGTGCCGGGGCCTCGGTGCGGGCCTGCGCGGGCGCCTGCGGGGCGCTGATGCCTAGCAGGGACAGGCCGAGTTCCGTAGAGGTGGGGTTGGTGGCGAGCGCGTACCCGATCTGCTCGCGCCGCTGCTCCTCGTCGGGCGCGTCCGCGTCCCCGAACCCGGCCTCGCGGCGGGCCGCCTCGTCAGAGAGCGCGCCGACGGCGCGCAGCTGGATCGCCTCCGCGCTGCGGTTGGGGCGCTGCTCCAGCGCGGCAAGGTTCGGGACGATCACCACGTTCTTCGTGTCCAGGCCCGCATGCTTGAGGGCGGGCAGGTAGTAGGCGCGGGTGATCGCCGAGCAGAACAGCTTGAGCAGTGGGCGGATCGTCGTCTTGATGGTCTCCTCGTCGGCGAGCCAGCCGCCCCAGTGGTTCGCCCTCCCCTCGCCGCCCGACAGGCCCATCCCCGACAGTCCCAGCACCTTCTCTGGGGGCATGTCCATCCCCAGCGCGATACGGCGCAGACAGCCCTCTTGCAGCTCGGGGATGCGTTCGCTGAACGGGGTCTCGAACGTCTGGAACTCCTGGGCTTTGATGTCGTCGGGGTCCATCGCCATGACGATCGGCACCATCGCCGCCGGGCTGTCGGGGTCCTTCTTCGCGCGGGCCGCGGTCTGCCCGAGCATCTGCGCGAACGCCTGCGGGCCCTGCACCAGGCTCTTGCCGTCGTGGGAGGCCATCTGCGCCCGGTTGGACACCATCCACACACCGGCCCCGGTGAGCCGGGAGCGGGCGGATGCCTTGTTGTAGCCGTTGAGGAGACACAAAAGCTCGAAGTCGTCCGAGAGCGAGCGCATCGGTGAGTCGGCTTCCCACGCCTGCTCGGGGTCCCGGCGCCAGATGCGGGAGACGAAGGAGTTGTCGGGGGTCAGCTCGACCTGGGTGCCCTCGGCGTCCATGCGCAGGGTGAGGGAGTCGGGGCGGGTTCCCACGGAGAGTTCGCTGGTGGAGGCCGCGTGCCACATGCGCTCGCCGTCGGGGGTCTCCCACGAGCACAGGAACGTCTGCCCCGGCACCTGGATGTGCAGCGCGGCGCGGTCGATGAGTTCGGCCTGCCCGTCCTGACCTCCCCCGAAGTCGGCGAGAACCTGCTGATAACGGTCGTCGTCGATGGGCTCGGGCGCCGAGTCGCCGGTGGGGTCGATGCGGGCGGCGGTGAGGCGCGTGAGCGAGCAGGCGCGGGCGATCGTGTTCACGCCGAACCGGACGGCGCCGACTCGTTTGTAGTCCCGCCAGGCCTGGGACTGCCAAGCGGTGGTGCGCGGCGTGTACGAGACACCGGACGTGCCGTACCCCATGAGCGTCTGGGTGCCCAGCGCGCGCCGTGCGGCGAACTCGCCGTCGTCATCGGAGCGGCGGCGCAGGAAACGCGGCTTGGGCAACCCCATCACTCCTAGCTCTTGTTGCTGATGGTGGCCAGGAACCCCGTCACATACGCCGTGGCGGCGATCAGGGCGAGCGCGCCCAGGACTCCCGCGAACGTGGTCGGCGGGCTGCCGGTGGCCGCGTAGTACACGCCGTACGCGACGGTGGCGATGTACGGGGAGGCGCACCACGGGCAGGAGATCAGCATCGGCAAACCGGTGGTGCGGGCCAATTCGGCCAGGGACGCCATCGCGAAGTCGGGGTGAAGCGAGTCTTCCCCGCGTTCCTTCTCGGCCTCGTGACGGGCCTTCAGGGCCGTGAGGCGGCGCCGGTACAGGGCCAGGCGCACGGGTTCGGTGATGCGGGCCGTCGTCACCACGTACGTGGTGTAGGCGACCGCGAGGGCCAGAATCAGGGCGACCTGTAGGGAAACCACCATTTCACTCTAGCCGCGCAAACCGACCAACACCCCATCAACCTGTACGAATGGAACAAGTAGGAATGATCGAACTATCAGGAAATCCGGGTCTCAACCCCACGTGGACGGTGAAGACCTGTCGACCCCTCACAGGCGCACCTCCGATCCGGCAGCCGGCCTTTCCACCCGCCGTACCTGTCGGGTCCGTACAGGGGTGACCGCACGTCACGTCGGTCCTCGGGGAGGATCGGACCGGCCAGTAGCGACTACGTCGGCCCCCACATCGATCGGCCGTCCGCGCCGCCGTCGAACTCTCCCCACCCAGTGGGCGGCTCGCCGTCGTCGAGGTCGGCCCACGTCGAGCCCGCGACCGAACCCGACTGCGTCGAGGTCCCCGGCACGGGCAACAGGTGGTAGGCGAGGTACACCATGGCGTCGATCCGCCCCGGCGACTCCTTCGAGCCGGGCTGCCACGTCTCCCACTCGTTCTCCAGCTCCGTCATGAACGCCCCGTACCGGATACGGTCCTCGCGCATCTGCCCCGCCACCGGCTCCGCCCGCAGCACCTTCGCCTTGCGCGCCTTCACGTTCTCCACGGCGGGCGCGATCCGCGACCGATACGGATTCGCCCCCGCGTCCACGTCGCCGTCGTGCTCGGTGTCCCACTCCTCCGCGAGGCGCTCCCACGCTCCCCGGATGAGCGTCTTTGGCATGTTCCCGCCGTAGTCCTGCTCCACCACCACGGCATCCGCGTCGATCTCCATCGCCAGCTTGGCGGCCGCCCGCGCCCACTCGTCGACTTCGAGGTTCCCGGTGCGGTCGTGGGTGACCCACAGCCGTCCGTCGGTGCCCAGGTGGCCGCCCACGATGCCCGCCGTGTCCCGGTGCCCCACCCCCGAGGGGTCGACAGCCACCGCGGACCGCACGGCCGGGGCGGCCTGCCCGGGGAACCGGATCGCGAGGTTCTGCTCGGCCTTCAGGAGCGCGCCCTCACGCGGCTTCGGGTCGCCCTGGTACAGCGATGCCCACGAGTTCCGCGAGACGCGGCTGACCGCGTCCTTACGGCGCCCCCAGAACGCGCTGAGGCGCTCGGTGTCTCCGTCCTCGATCTTCGGGTGGGGCAGCGGGTCCCCGGTCGCGCGCCCGAGCGGGTCGGTGCCGCCAGTCAGGGCCAAGTCGGCGATGGCGGGCATGTGCACCACGTGCCACGCCCCGCCGTCCTCCAGCCGTCCCTCGTCGCGCAGGATGCGCGCCTGCGGGTCGTCCTCGTGCCAGCGGGTGCCGGTGAGGATGACGGGCGCGCCCGGCGCGAGGCGGGACAGGAGGTCGTCACCGTAGATGGCGTGCGACTTGTCCCGCTCGCCCTTCGACTCGGCCTGCACACGGCCCTTCAGGAGGTCATCGAGGAACAGGGCGTCGGCGGGGTTACCGGCCGACGATCCGCCGGTGCCGAGGGCGAACAGGCCCCCGCCGGAGACGAGCGACCAGTCCTGCACGGCGGCGTTGCCCGGCGCGAGTTTCAGGCCGAACAGGTGCCCGTGCTCGGTGATGAAGTCCCGCACCCGCCGCGAGTGCTTGTTCGCCAGGGCCTGCGTGTGACACACCAGAATGATCTTGTGGTGGGGGTGCTTCACCAGCCACCAGAACACCCCCCACCGCGACGCCGCCTCCGACTTGCCCACCTGCGGCGGCAGCACGACCATCGTCCGGTCGTGCACCCCGGCCGCCATGTCCGCGAAGGCCTGCCCCACCACCCGCAGATGCCCGCGCACCCGGTAGTCCGGCGCCAGACCGGCCGCGAGAGTCACCGGATCACACAGCAGTTCCTGGCACGCCGCCTTGTACTGCTCGTACAGCCGCCCGTACTCGGCGGCCTGCGCCGACACCACCCCCGATCACGCCGCCGCGGCGATCGCCTCGCGCACCCGCAACACCCGCGCCGCGAGTTCCTCCAGCTCCCGCGCCTGCCCCGCCGCCGGAAGCCGGTCGAATCGCTCCACTTCCACCGACACCGGCATATCCCCCACCGTGCCGTGCACGTGCACCGGCGCCTCGTCCACCGGCCCGTACAAGGTCCGGCGGTGCTTCAGCGTCACGTCCGCCAGCCGGATCAGCTGTTCCGGCTTCAGCTCTGCCGGATCCAGCGCCATCACCGCGGCGCCGACCTTCGCCACCAGCGAGGACAGCACCCGCGCATCGTTGCGCGCCGCGCGGCGCCGCTCCTCGGCGAACTCCGCGCGCTCCATCTCCAGGTCGTAGACGCCCTGCGCACGCACCCGCTCCACCCACCCCCACCGCGCCCCCCACCGGCCGATGAGCGTGTCACTCTTGCCCAACTCCTGCCCCACCTTCCGGTAGGAGCGGCGCACCCCCAGCCGGTAGTAGGCCGTGTAGGCGGCGTACGCCTTGTCGGACTCCCCCCGCTGCTGGTCCCACACCTGTGCGGTGCGCTCAGGCTCGCTCATGCGGGCACCTCGATCCGGTCACTGAAGTCGACCCGCTGGCCGTCGCGCACCGGCACGATGCCGGTGGCGTGCTGGTAGCGGGCACAGATGACGTCGCAGTAGCGCGGCGACAGCTCCATCCCGTACCCGACGCGGTCGGTCATCTCCGCCGCGAGGATCGTCGTGCCCGTCCCCGAGAACGGGTCGTAAACCGTGTCGCCGGGGTCGGTGAACGCCATGGTGAACCAGCGCGGCAACCCGACCGGGAACGCCGCCGCATGCCCGAACAAGCTGCCGGAGGCGAACGCGGGGAGCCGGTTGCCCGGGTAGGCCAGCCCCGGCACCTTCTCGCGCTCGTCGAAGTGGTCCACGGACCCCTGGTCCGAGGCCCACTCCGTGTTGCCGCCCCCCGGCCCCAGCGGAACGGGCACCTCCTTGGAGAGGTGCGAGACCTGCTCGGGGCGTACCTTCCACCGCCCGCGCGCGAACTGATAGACCGGCTCGAACTGGTTCTTGAACCGCAGCGTGACGTTCTTCGGCATGCCCCGGCGCTCCCAGCAGAACTCCGTCGCGAAGTGCCACCCCCACTCCCGGACATGAGTGGTCACCAGGTCCATCACGTACAGGTGCGTATCCAGGCCATCGGCGGCTGGCTTGATGTTCACGAACCACGACCCGTCGTCCGCCAGGTGCTCGGCGACGTTCGCCGCGACCGGCTCGAACCACTCCACGTACTCCTCGGGCGGGATCGGCACGAACCCCGACGACGCGTCGTAGGCGCGCTGCTCGGCGTACGGCGGCGACGTGAACGCCAGATTCAGGCGCGCACCGGCAACCAGCTCGGCGACGTCGGACCGGTCGCGGGAGTCGCCGCACATCAGCCGGTGCCCGCCCAGCTCCCACACCGTCCCCCGCACGGTGACCGGCTCCGCATCGCTCACCGCGGCCCCCGCCGACGGGTCGTCGCTCTCCGCCTCGAACCCCTCGACGCCGTGCTCTTCCTCCAGGAGCAGCGCCGCGTCCTGCTCGCTGTACCCGGTCCCGGCCAGCCCGTCCTCAGTGGCTCGCAGGTCGGCGAGCATCGGCGCCAGGAGCGCCTCGTCCATCCCGCCGCGCTCCCCGGCCCGGTTGTCGGCCAGCAGGACGCGCTTCGCCTCTGTGTCGTCGACGTCGAGGTATTCCACGGCCAGCTCGGTGGCGCCCATGCGTTCGGCGGCCTCGTGCATGCCGTTGCCCACCAGGACCCGCCCCGTCGAGCGCTGCACCACGGCGGGGCGCCACTGCCCGTAGGTGGTGAGCATGTACGCGATGAAGTCCAAGTCGTGCTGTTTCGGGTTGCCCGGCCACCTGGTCAGGGAGGCCATGGGTACCGCCATGGGCTTGAGGCCGTCACGGATCCGCATACATCTGATGATCACTCACCAGGGCGCCCGAGGTCGGTGAGCGCCACCTCGTGCCGCGCTGTTCGCCGCTACCCTGCCGCCATGAACCACGATCCCGTGAGCTGGGTCCTGGCGGTCTTGCTCGTACTCACCGGCATCGCGTGGTGCTCCGTGCACTTCGTGGCCAACCACCACGGCGCCACTCGCGCCCGCCTGTGCACGCAGTGGATGACCGAGCTGCAGCGCAGCGCCGACGAGAAGACCCCGGCGCCCGGACCGTTCGAACAGTGGCCCGGCGTCCCTGCCGTACAGGCCCGTCTCGACCGGCTACGCCCGTGGGAGCAGGCGACGACCATCGCGATGACGTGCACCGTGGCGGTCGCGGGCGTCATGTGGTTCGTGATCTGAGGATCAGTCCCCAGCGTGCGCAGAGCTCTGCGCACGCGGACTCGGGACGGCGGCGCGGGGCGCCTGCTCGCGCATCTTCCTGCCCACGGCGGCCGCCGACGGCCGCGCGTACCGCAGGAGTGTCTTCGCGCTCTTGTGGTGCGACACCGTCATCAGTTCCGGGGTGTCCCACCCGTCCTCGGCGAGGTGGGTGAGCCGGGAGTGACGGCTCTGGTGCAGCGTCAACCACTCGAACCCGAACGAGGCCTCCCCCGTCATCCCCAGGGCCCGCGTCGCCGCCTTGAAGTCCTTCTCGGCCCTGTCGTACGACAGGCGGCACAGATCGCAGGGGCCGCGGTCGGCTTCGTTGCGCTCGCGCCAGTTCCGGGGCCGGATCTTCGTCAGCCACACCGGCCCCCACGTCCGGCCGCCGACGTACTCGGTGATCAGCTCGGTTCCCTTCGTCCCGAAGAGGAGGTACTCGATATTCCCGCCCTTGGTCTGCACCCGTGCCCGGAAGCGGTCCAGTTCGAGGTCAGGCACGTCGAGACGTAGCAGGATCCCGCCCCGGGCCGCGCTCTCGTACCCGGCCCGCCAGAGCGAGCGCTCGCGCAGGTGGAAGCGGTCGGGGTCCCACAGCGGGTCGAGGTCGGCTTCCTTCTCCACGGCCCGCGTGTTGTCCTGCGGGACCTTCCGCATGCGACACCGGCGTGGCAACTCCGCTTCTGTGTAGGGTTGTTCGTCGTCCGCGCACCATGCGAGGAACGATGCGACGGTGGCCCGGTTGCGGTTCCACGTCCGGTCCGCCGACGTCCCCCACAGCGCCGTCAGCGCCTGCGCGTACTGCGCCCCCGTGATCTCCGCGACATCCCGCGTCTCGGCCGGGTCGAGCAGCTCGGCGACGCGTACGAGGGTGACGGCGTACTGATACGCCGTCCCCGGCTTGTCCGGGAACCGCTGCCCTTCGGGCCAGCGGTGCGCGGGCCACCGGTCAGCCACCCACTCACGGCACACCGCGGCGAGCGTGCGGGCTGACGCCAGGTCAGCCGGCATCGTGACCGTCGGCTCGGCGGCGCGCGGCCTGGAGGCCTGCGAGGGCGCGGCGGGCGTTCTCCTCGGCGCGGGTGAAGCGGTGGCACTTCCCGCAATACCCGTGCTCCACGTCCTCGGGATGGTGCGACGTCGTGTCGCACACCGGGCACGTGAACGACGGGGGGCCGGTGGGATGTTGGGAGTTCATCGGGTCACTGGCTGTCTCGGATGATCTCGGCGAGCTCGGCCGCGAGGCGTTCCGTCTCCTCGCGGACACTGGGGACGGTCCATTCCCGTACCCCTTCGCCGGATGCCTGCATCTCGAAGTGACCTCGGTCCCGCACACGCACGAACTGTTCGTGCACGCGGCCCCGCACCGTCGGGTCGGGGATACGGGTGATGGCGCTCTCCAGGTCCTTCGGATTCCACCGGTCATCGGCATGCCCGGTGTCGAACCCCACCCAGGAGCCAGCCTGGGGAAGGTCGTTCTCCCTGTACGTGAGGGCGCGTGGCGGGGTGAGGAGCCCCAGCGGGAATCCGGGGGGCAGGTCCGGCAGCTGCACGTACCCGTTCACGGTGCGGGCGCCCGCGCCCATCGCGCACGCGATGCCCTCGGGACTGGTCCACGTCTCGAAGACCGTCCGAGGCAGTCCTGATGGGAACTCGCTCATCCTGTGATCACCGGCTTGCACTTCGGGCACGAATAGATCGTCTTGCTCGGCATGAACTTGAGCGGCTCCCCGGGCGGGGAGACTTTCCGCCACCGCCACCCCTCGCGCCATAGCGGCTCCCACTGGCAGTCTGCCGGGCGGGGCGCGGTCTCCGGGCAGCCGGTGGTGGTGCACTCGATCAGGTCGTTCACACCTGCCAGCCTACGGCTCTCTACTACGCGGTCCTGGGCACGGTCACCGGGACCAGCAAAGACGCGGTCGCGCCGATGGTGCGGGACTCCTCGAAGAACGCCGAGACGGCGGCATCGCTGCGGTCGACGGCGGTGTAGATGCGGGACGTGATGCCGAGGAACACCCGCCCGCGCCCCCGGGCGATGTCGGCCCACTCCGGGGATGTGGGGCGGGTGGGGGTGATGCCGGGCAGGCCGGTGACGGTGGCCTGGATGCCGTCGACCGCCACGGTGACGGGCACGCTGTCGACGGTGGGGTCAGAGGCGAGAGTCCCCTCGCGCATCCCCCACGCCTTCAGGACGTCGCGGAGCGCGGCCTGGGCGGCCTGGGGCGGCGCGGCGCCGTCACCCAGGGCGTACAGCATGAGAAAGGGGAAGTCCTTCCCGTCTCCCGGGTGTTCGCCGATCCAGCCGGTCGATGACAGGGTCCCGAATACGGAGTTCTCGCTCATGCCCGGCACCCTACTGCCGCTTAGGGCCCCGGATGCGCCACCCGGCACTAGGCTCCGTTCTGTGAGCGACGACAACACTATGTACATCGAGGGCGCGGCCGATCCCACCAACGGCCGCCCTGTCTGCCTCATCCGGTGGGGCGCCGTACAGGCCGAAATCCCCGTGGAACAGGTCTTTGCCACGGCCCGCGACCTTGCCGCCGCCGCGGTGGCGGCCGAGACGGACAAGGCGTTGATGGAAGAGCTGATGGACCCCAAGAGGCTGGCCCTGGACCTGCAAACGGCCGGGCAGCTCCTGGTGAAGGTCCGCGAGCGCCGTGATTCGATCCCCCGCCAGCAAGGCGCAGCGCGGGCCGCACTGCGTATCGGGGCCGTCTACGGTGTGCGTACCAAGCTTCCACTGGTGCATATCGCGCGGGGCTCGATGAACGGAGAGTTGTCGCCGGACGAGGCCCGGCAGATGGCACAGGACTGGAACGAGGCGGCGGTCGCAAGCGTGCTGGACGCGCGATTCCGCTACGCCATGGGGGACGTCGGCATGGATCACGTGGCCATCGAGGACGTCTTCAAGCGGGTGGCGGCCCTGCTGCGCTGACGGCGCGCACCGCCCGCGATTGTGCGGGTAAATGGGCTATTTACCCGCACACTTCCGACAGGGCGATTCTCCTGCGTCTGCCAGAATCGGCCCCATGCTCCTTCCGCCCGGGGCATGCCCGAAAACGGGCTGTCGAGCGTCCGCCCGCGCCCGGTACGGTCGGATTCGCCCCGCTGACGATAAATAGTGCTCAGGACCAACTCGGGCCCTCGCTGGCCCTCATGATCTCTTCGCATCCTGTCGGCCGGGGCACCCAACTCCCCACGCCTCAAGCGAACTTGCCCTCGGCGTCGTCGAACCCGGCCGCGTATCCGTGGCACCACAGCACGCACTCCCACGTCGTGTGCAGGGCCATGGTCTTGTCGTGCCCGGTCACGATCACCAGGTACGGGCGCTCGACGCCCGGTGTGTGGCGGATGAGGCCCCACACCTCCGGGCCGTGCAGGATGCCCGCCTCGGTGTGACTGTCCCACCGGATGACGGCATCGAGTTCGGGGAACCGCTCATCGGCTGGCAGGCCAGCGCGGACGGGCTCGTTGGTCACCGCTGCTCCTTCAGGTAGGCGCGGGCCATGAGGAGCGCGCGGCGCTGCTCGGTGGGCACCTCGTCTCGGATCTCGCGGGTGTCCTCGTACGCGTCGAGTTCGACACCGCCGTCGGCCTCGTTGGCGCGCTCCAGGCGGGTCGCGTTCCATTCGAGGAAGTCGACGACCTCGCCGAAGAACGGGGTGCCGGCCTCCGTGTTCCGCATCGCTTCCGCGGCTTCCCGGATCTCGGCGATTTCGTCGCGGAGTCGCAGCACGCGCGCCTCATGGAACATCAACTCGGCTTGGGTGTACGGCAATTCGCGATCGTGCCAGTCGACGCGCTTGAGCAGAGCCATGGGGGGATCCTACTGTCCGGCGCCGGGCCGGAGCACGGTCGACAGGACGCGGGGGTTGTGTGCTGCCTGGTCGTCGGCGCACGGCTGGCAGGCATACAGCGTCAGCTCGTCGGGCCCCTCGATCGCGGCCAGCTGTGATCCGGTGGTGGTGATGTGCACGAGGACGGCCGCGCTGCCCTGGCAGATCCCGGTAGTCGGGTGGGCGGCGGCGCACATGCACTGGCACGAGCTGTAGGAGGCCCACCGGGTGGTGGGCTGCGGGTCGTGGTCGACGAGGCGGGCCCGTTTCAGCATGGCGTCGAGCTGGGGGTGGACCTCTTCTTCATCCTCGGGGCCGCTCACCGCTCCGTCTCCTGCTCGATCTCGGCGTCGAGGTGCGCCTCCACGGTGTCGATGAGCCTGCGCAGGGCCTGTTCGACATAGCCGGACCGGAAGGCCAGGGCGGCGCGGGAATCGTTCGGGTGCCGCTCCTGGGCCTTGTCTTCGGCGACGTCGAGGGCGTCCTGTGCGCTTCGTACGGCGTCTCCCAACGGGCCGGTGTACATCCGGGTCTTCCCGTCCCCTCCGCGCTCGTTGGGCACCATCGTCACGACCGTGTTGGCCACCACTGCCTTGTTGAGCTCCATCAGCGCGGCGCGCATCATCCCGACGGCGCCGGTCAGGGCGAGGAGGGGCCCACCCCCTGACGTGAGCGCGGTCGCCGGGGTGAGGGTGAATGCCTCGGAGACCCGGCGTGCGGCGGCCTCCTCCTCGTCGACGTACTTGACCTTGTCGAGCGCATCGATCGCGGGGGCGAGATCCGCGGTGCCGCACACGCTGAGATCTGCCACGTCCGCCGCCATCGCGACGACGGCCGCGTCAGCCCGCTCCAGCTCCTTGCGGGCGTTCACCATGCGCATGAATTCGGGGTCGTCGAGGAGTCCGTCAAGGTCGCTCATGGGCTCCATCCTCCCTTAGATTCCGGGCAGGTTGGGACCTGTTCGCCGATACGGTGGGCGCATGACGCGTTCCACTGTCCCCGTACGTGACGGGCTGCCCACGTCCAAGGAGCTGACGCATGCTCTCGCGAAGCTTCAGATCCCGCTGGACCGAGATGCCATCGGCCTGGGCCACATGACGGAGGACCGGAAGGTAGCGGCTCTGACCGCGATCCTGAACGCGTGGACGCAGGCCTATGTGATGAGGGCGGTGGAGGAGACCAAACTCGGCGTGGAGGAGTACTACATGCTGGTGGAGTCCTCGCAGGCCGAGGTGTCCGTCTCGCCGTCGGCGCCGGAGCTGTCTCCGCTCATCGACACGAACATGCTCGTGGAGCGGATGAAGTGGACCGAGGCGCATCTGGCGGCGGTCGACGGGTTCAGTGGGCGCACGATGGCGAACCCGATGCGGGGCATCATGCAGTCCCTGATCGGGCTCGTGGAGCAGTGGCGCGATGCGATGGGCGACCCTGCGGCGCGGCTCGGCGATCTCGATGCATCGCTTGCTGACGGCAGCGCGGGAGCGGAGCACATGCGGCAGATGGTGGCGAGCGTGCAAGAGCTGGGGGAGCTTCTGTTCGGCCCGCGTGAACCGGGCGCCGACGACGCCTAGTTGCTACAGCTTGGCGCCCATCTTCCGCATCATCCGCACGGTGTCCTCGTAGGCCTGGCGGGCCTTCTGCAGGCCGGTCTTCACCGACTTGAACCGCTCCCGGGTCTCGGCCTCGGGCGTGTCCTCACTGCTGTGGGACTGCGCGATGATGGCGAGCGCGGCGGAGGCGGCGCCCAACGACTCGACGGTGCACCGCGTGAGTGGCGAGGTGCCCATGCCGCGCTCGACCTCCGCGCGCAGGCGCAGCGTACGCATCGTGGCGAACTGCATCCACTGGAGCCCCAGCACCGAGCCGCCGCCGGGCTGGGGCTCGCCCACGGCGTCGGCGTACGCGTCGAAGTAGCGCTCGAAGGTGTCGGGGGTGACGGTGAGGGCCTGCGCCCTCTCCAGTTCGTGGGCGAGGTATCCGAGCAGCGCGGGCACGTCCGCCTCGGAGGGTTCGTGGCCGGGCACGGCGATCGTCTCCGCACCGAGGGCGTGGAGCGCGTCGAGGATCTGGCCGGGGGTCGGGGCGCTGTAGCTGCCTTCGCGGGAGACCTTCATGGGCGATGACCCTATCGGCGCGCCGACAGGCGCGGTTCGGCGCGGGGGTTTCACGCGAAACCATCGGTAAGACAGTCACACCGCCCCGTGTCGTCTCAGGGCTTGGCGGCCCGCTTGAGGGCCTTCGTGTACAGGCGCCGCTGCTCGCGCGATGCGCCGGGCGGTGGCGCCCATGAGGGGTCGGCCTGGATCTTCCCGACCATGTCCTGCAGGTCCCACTCACGGGACGCGTGCGTGCCTCGATGACCTACGAGGCGGATCAATTTCTGGTCGTTGGAGGGCTCCTGCGGTGTGCTCATGGCGTGCGAGCGTAGAGCCGTACCGCAGGGGCCTGCCGGGCTTCAGCGAGATGACCCCTGAAAGGGTGGACCTCACGTCTCCCCGGGGGCCTCGGCGGCGGGTGAGTGGGCGATGGCGTCGGCGGACAGGCCCCGGGCGTGCTCGGCGAGCAGCGGGTGGGTTTCGGCGACCTTGCGTACGGTGCGCACGGCGGCTTTCTGGTCGAGCGGGTTGCCGTTGCGGGTGGTGAACAGGAACTGCTCGTCGGCGCCGCGCGCGGGGGCGGCGCGGTGGGGCATGTACTCCTCGATCGCGAGGACGGCGTCGGGGTGGATGTGCTGGGGGGCGGTGGCGTCGGTGGCGGCGTTCTTCTGCGGCACTCGCCATGTGGTGCGGGCCTGTTCGGTGACGCGGCCGGTGGTGCGCATGGCGGTGATCTGGCCGGGGCGCAGCACGTGCGCGCTGTCGTGCGCGCCGTGGAGGTAGTGGTTGAGCAGGAGGTAGACGAAGGCGCGCTCGCGCTCGGCGTGCGGGCCGCGGTAGCGGTCAGCGGCCTGGGCGAGATGCCGGCACTGATCCCCCGTCAGGAGCGTGCGGCCGGGTTCGCCGCGTGCGAAGCGTCCGTCGCGCAGCCGCAGCGTCTTGTGGGTGCCGACGGGCACCAGGGGCATGCCGTGCTCGTCGGGCACGGTCTGGAGCCACCGGTAGAAGGACCGTACGGCGCCGCAGGCGGCGTCGCGTGAGCGGGCGGCCTTGCGGTAGCTGATGGCCCAGTTCTGGAGGGCTTGGCTGGTGGGGTGCAGGTAGAGGTCGGGGTCGGGCTCGCGCACGACGGGGCCGCGGTGGGCGTAGAGGTCGTGGACGAGGTCGCCGCCGACCGTGCGCGGCGGGGCGCAGTAGACGGTGAGCCAGTGCATGACGGCGGGCGGGTAGTGCTCGCGGGCCTGGTAGGAGAAGCGCACTCCGGCTTCGGAGTTCGGGCCCTCGATCCAGTCGCGCACGAGGTCCTCAAGGTCGTGTCCCATGCCGCCGCAGCATAGCCCTTATTCCCTGTAACAGACCTTAGCCCCATCCACTCCCCCGTCACTGGGGGTTGATACCGGTTCCAAGGGTGCGCGAGGCGGGGCGGGCATCGCGCCCTTGCGGTGAGTGGTGGGTGCCCTGGTCTGTTACAGGGAACATGGGGGTGTGGGGGGACATGGGTACCAGTCTCGCCGGGGGCGGTCTTGATCGCCCGTCAGGAAGGACGTCCGGGCGGGTGGTTCTCCAGGGCGTCCACCTGGGGTGGGCGCCTCTGGAATGCTGGCGGCCATGACCGACACCGCCACCGGGCCCGTCAACGCCGCCGAACTCGCTAACGCTCTGACCGCCGCCATGCCCGCGCTGTCCAACACCGCGGCGGCCGCCACCGGCCTCATCCTGTGGCACGAGACGTGGATCAACCGCATCGCCGCCGTCACCAGCCCGCGCGGCACACTCGACCCCGACACCTGGCCCGGCCTGGCGGACTGCGTCTTCCTGGAGCGCGACGGGGACGGCACACTGCACGCCGACCTGAACGTCACGTCCCTGCACGAGTTCCTCCAGCGCGGGGACGCGGCGTACTCCTCCACCGAGCGCGCCCTCGTCGCGATCGCCTCCAGCCTCTACAGCGGCCAGCCCGTCGACCTGCGCGCGCACCTCCCCGGCCTCGGCGCCGTGAACACCGCCGCGGTCATGCACGCGATCGCGGTCGCCACCGGGCACGGCGAGGACCACGCGAGCCTCGTCGAGGACGCCGAGGAGCGTGTGCGCGCCGCCCGCCCGGACTGGCTCGCCGACGCCGTGGCAGAGTCGGCGCCATGAGCGACATGAACTTCGGTCAGGCCCTGGACTTCCTGCGCACCGGGCACCGCATGGCACGCCGGGCGTGGCCAGAAGGAACGTGGCTCGTGCTGCGCACCGGCTACCCCGACGGCATCGCGGTGAACGCCAACAGCGCCGAGGCCTTCGGGGTGCCCGAAGGCACCACGGCGCGCTTTGCCCCCTACTTCCAGCTGTGTGACACCTACGGCACCCTGCACGCGTGGGCACGCAGCGACGAGGACCTCCTCGACGCCGACTGGTACAACGTCGACCCCCACGCCCCGCTCGGCGCCCGACGCCGGCTGTGACGTAGCGTCAGGCCGCGGGTGCTCGGCGGGCGCCGGGAGCCCGGGGGCCGGATGCTGGTGGGTATGTGCCCTTGCCGCGTGAGCCCGATCCCGGAGAGTGCGACCCGCCCGGCGGGTACGGCGCCGAGGACGAGGTGGTCGGCGTGAGGCAGACCGTCAAAGAGGGCCTGGCGTTCGGCGCGGCCGCGCTCGGGGTCGCCATCGCCGGGGCCGGGGTGCTGGCGATGGGGATGGCCGCCGGGATATTGATCGCCCTCACGGGGATGCGGTAGGCCTCGGCCGGGCGCTCGGTACCGTGTCGGGTATCCCCCGCCGCCGGGCGGGGCGCACGGTGGGGAGGGTGGGCCTGATGTTGCAAAGCCGACGGCACGTCGCGGTGTACGACGAGGACAGTGGGCTGTGGCAGACCCACCACCCCAAGGCGGACGGCTACCGGTGGTGGGTGGCGTACGTGTACACGGCGATCGTGTTCGGGGCGCCGCTGGTGTTCGTGCTGCACCGCTAGCGGCCGCCGCTCTGTTCGACGAGGGCGGAGAGGAACACCACCGCGGCGAGCACGATGAAGAACAGGGCGCAGGACGCTGCGCCGTTCACGGCGCGCTCGGCGGGGCTCTCAGGCACGAAAGGACCGGGCGGGCCGCCGTACGGGCACGGGGGTGTTCATCGTGTGGCGGGGGCGCTGGGAGGGGATGCGGGCGCGGCGCTGGTGTTCGCGTTCGCGGCGGCGCTGCTCGTCGAGCTCGTCGACGTAGTGCGCCCATGCTTCCACCAGGAGCAGCGCGAGCCACAGGGCGGTAGCGGGGACGGATCCGGATCCGGCGGCCAGGAGCACGGCGAGCGGGAGCAGCAGGCGGAAGCGCAGGCGGGCCAGGCGGCGGGAGGAGATGGCGCCCGCGCCGTGGGCGGTGTGCGCGGCGGCGATGAGGGGGAGCAGGGGCGCCCATGCCCACCACGGGAGGATCACGGCGTCCATACCGTCCATGATGGGGCGTCAGGGCGTGGTGCGCTCGTGGTGTTCAGCGCAGGCCGAACACGGCGCGGTGGGCCGTTCGGCTCACTCCTCGCGCGCGCACGCGCCCGCGTTCGCGCGCCTGCGAGACCTCACCCGCACGGTGGTCGCTCGCGGGGCGTACCCGGCGCCGGGCGCCCCTGGCGGTGATCATGGAAAGGTGAGCAGGCAGGAGAGGACCTCGTTGACGGCGGCCGCCGCGCGCGCGATCGAGTGGGCCCGTACCGCGTGCCCGTCCGGGGACGACGATCCGCTCGTGCCCATGGAAGTCGTCGTGCATCCCGCCGACGCGGCCGTCCTGGACGGCGCGCGGCAGCTGTTCACGCTGCCCGTGCTCGTATCGATCGGCGCCGGGTCGGGGCAGCCGTTGGTGTTCGTCCGCGAGCCGTGGTGGCAGTACCTGCGCGTCGACGAGGCGCCCAGGGGCAGGCATCCGGCCGGAGGGTGACTCGATCCGCGGTGGCCCCCGCGCTGCGCGCGGGGGCCGTTGTCAGACGATGCGTCGGCGTCGGCGGGGGCGGGGGCGGTGGACGGCGTCGATGGCGCCCATGGCGTAGCAGGAAAACTGCTCGGCGGTGAGGACGGATGTGCCGTCCCAGCCCTTGAACACGACGGTCAGCGTTCCGTCTTTCTGCTCCTCGATGCGGGACCACTCGATGACCTGCCAGCGGGTGAGGTCGTGGATGTAGGCGTCGAGGTCCTCGCGGGTGGTCACGGCTGCTCCTCGGCGGCTTCGCGGGCGTCGTGGATGGCGTCTTCGGGGTTCAGCGATGTGACGTGGACGAGGCGCGGGGAGAGGGCTTCGTCTCCGGCCATGTAGAGGCTGTCGAGGTGGCCGGGGAAGACGAAGAGCGGGGTGTCGTCGTCGGTGGGGCAGTCGTGCCAATGGGCGAAGAGCACGGTGTAGTCGGTCACGGGGCGGGGGCCTTTCGGTGTGGGCCGGTCGGGGTGCGACCGGCCCGGCGGGGTCAGGGGTTGAGGACGCCCTCTTCGTCGGTCCAGTGGCCGTGCGTGGCGTCGTGGTGGATGAGGCCGCCGTGCCGCTTCTCGCGGACGCAGGACAGAGGGCCGTCGCCGCCGCGCAGGGTGGAGCGGCGGGCGGTGCACGGGTCGTCGTCGAGGACGTAGAGGACCCCTTGGACGGCGCGGATCTTCTTTCCCGGGGGCGGGTTGAGTTCGCCGGGGGTGGTGGCGTGGCCGCATCCCTTGCATGCGAAGAGGGTGGTGGTGTCGGGGACGGCGCGGTATCCGTTGCGGGGGCCGCATCCGGCGGGGCAGTCGAGGCGGATCATGTCGGGGTCCTTTCGTCGGGGTGGCGGGGTGTCAGGCGGATTGGTCGTCGGCGGGGACGATGACCAGGTAGCAGTTGTCACTGAGTCCGAGTTCTTCGCCGCCGCCGAGATTGGGGGCTATGTCGCCTTCGGTCACGCGCGCTCCGCAGTCGGTGCAGCGGTAGTGCGGCATGGGGAGTTCCGCGTCGGCGGCGGCCATGAAGAACCATCCGGTGCCGCATGAGGTGCACACGATGGGCGTCTCGTCGCCGGTGTCGGGGTTCGGGTCGCAGTTCACGGCGGGGGCCTTTCCGGTGGAGCGGGGTGGGGGCCCGTGCGGGCCCCCGTGGGCGTGGGGTTCAGGCGAGGGGGGTCAGGGCGGGGTTGTCCATGTGGTGTTAGCGGCACCCCCCTTGACGTCTCAAAGTCTACAGCAGTTCGAACGGGAATGCAAACCATGAGACGTCAACAGGGGTGGCCGCTCCCCCGTCGGGTCCATCAGGCCCCGGCGGCGCACGTGCAGGCGCAGCGCCCCCGGTCCTCGGTCATCCACAGTCCGATGGTGAACTCCAGGCGCTCCTCGGCGTCCCGGGCGAACCCTGCGATGTTCCGCGCCTCGACGTCGCGCCCGGCGGTCGCGTAGCGGCTCGCGCGGCGCCGCTCCATCTCCACGTCCCTGCGCCGGGCGTAGACGGTGGCGGCGACCTGATAGGCGGGGCAGCGGTGGCCGGTGGACGCGGCGGAGGACCCGGGCAGGGGGCTCGCGCCCGAGTCGGGGTCACGGCACAGGGCGAGCCCGAGGGGCAGTTCGACGCTCGCGCCGGACGGGAAGGTGAACAGGGTGGTGCTCATCAGGAAGCCGCCTTGGTGACGAGGTGGTTGACGAGGTCGGCGTCGTCGGCGAGCGAGACGCTGAAGGAGAGTTCGTGCGCGGCGACCCATCGGGCCTGCCACGTGAATCCGGGCGTGACGCGGGCGCCGTCCAGGCGTTCGCCCTCCCACAGGCCGTTGGGCAGGCGGGTGACGTGGCCAATGGGGTTGCCCAGTCCACGGATGACGCGCCAGCGGCCCCGGCCCGCCTTCTCGTAGGTGAGGTCGAAGAGGCGCTCGTCGAAGGAGCCGTCGGGGCGGATGTTGTCGGGGTTCACGGGCATGGCGGTCTCCTGCGGGGTGATGGGCGGGCGGTCGGGGGCGGAAGCCAGTCGGGCGCTTTCACGCGGTGGCGTATCCGCCCCCGGATCGTTCGGGGCGAACCCCTTTGACGTCTCAAAGTCTACGCGACGTCGAACCGAAGTGCAAACTATGAGACGTCACGGGCGGCGGCGGCCAGAGCACCGGCGAACAGCTCGCGCTTGATCTCGCGGATCACGGCCGCCAGTTCGCGGCGGGTGGGGGGCGCGTCGAGCGCCTCGACGACGCGGGCGACGCGTTCGGCGGTCTCGGGCATGGCGGCATCGAAGGCGACGGTGGTCCCGTCGGGCAGGACGAGCGCGTAGCGCCACGACCAGTCCTGCTCGGTGAGCAGGTGCTCGCCGTGGCGGCTGGGGGCGGTGCGCGAGCGGAAGGCGTCGTGGGTGCCTGCGGGGTGGTCGGTGAAGGTGAGCGCGGGGGTGTTCACAGGGGGGTTCCTCGGGGTGTCGGCGGGGCGGGTCGGGGCGGGCCGGGGTGATCTCGCCAGGGCGAGCACGCGGGGCCAGAGCGTCATCACGCCCGGTCCTCGCAGTCGGCGCACGAGGGTTCTTCCACGTAGGGGTTGATGGGTGCGCCGCAGTCGGGGCAGGTGGCGTGGTCCTCGGCGGCGAAGGCGTTCGACGAGATCTGCATGAGGTTCCTTCCGTTCGATGTTGACGTCTCAAAGTCTATGCGCACCACGCCGGTAATCGCAAACCCTGAGACGCCAAAAAGGCGAATGGGAGAGGCGTCACAATTGACGTCTCACAGTTGACTCGACCCCGCCCCGGGTGGTTAACTTTGAGACGTCAACACGGAGTGCCCGCTAACACTCCGCCACTCACCGGAAGGACCCCGAAATGCTCCTCGTCACCCGCGCCGCCGACGACATCGAACTCGTCGAGTGCATCGATGCCGGCTGCGAGTACGTGGCCTTCCAGGACGAGGCGGAAGCGCTCGGCTGGGGCGAGGACGTCAACGAGGACGGGTGGCGCTGTGAGGCGTGCTTCCACGCCTGGGCCGAGGCGCACGGCATCCCCGTGACCCCCCGCCGCCTGATCGCCGCCTGACCCACCCGCCCCTCGGGGCCCGGCCACACGCCGGGCCCCACCCCCGAAAGGAACGCCCCGATGCTCACCACCCACACCACCCTGGGCCACCCCGAATACGTTCTGGCCGAGGGCACCCGCGTGCTCTACACCGGGTCGATGGCCGAGCACCACGGCCTGTACCGCGTATCCGTCTGCGAGTGCCGCCGCTGCTGCGGCCTGGGCATGCTGCGCTACCGCCTGAAGCCCACCGGGGCGACCCGGACCCCGGCGTGCGGCGGCGACCCGAAGTGCGTGCGCCGCGCCTCGCTGACCGTCGTCGACTGACCCCTTCCCCCCACGACTTCCCCGGGGCCCGGATTTCCGAGCTGGCTGCTTGCCGGGCCCCGGGGACCCGCACCACCGCACGAGGAACACCCCATGAGCGCCTTCCCCGCCCGTCTTCCCGAGGTCCACCGCACCGCCCGGGGCCACGCCTTCTACCCGCCCGCGTCCGTGCTGGCGAAGATCCCCGCCCTGTACGCCACGGAGAACATCGAGACCCGGGACAAGCGGGTTCACCTGCACTACTTCGCCACCTGGGGCGACATCTACGTGACCGAGATCGACCCGCAGACGATGGAGGCCTACGGGTTCGGGATGGTCGGTCACAGTGACCCCGCCCACGGGGACTGGGGGTACTTCGACCTGCCCGCCTTCGAGTCGCAGACGCCCACCCGGCCCGGATCGTGGCTCATGGAACGCGACCTGCACTTCAAGACAGGGCGCGCCGCCGACGTCCTGCCGGACGGTGCCCTGTGATGCGCGACACCGACGTCGAGCGGGCCGCGGCCCTGGCCGAGGCTCTGGACCTCAACGCCCGTCAGATCGCGTACGGCATCCGTGAGCACGACCGCGCCCTCGGCATCGCCCCGGCGGCGGCCGCCGAATACGCCTGGTACGTCGAGGACCGGCAGGCCGACCGCGCCCACCTGCTGCGCAAGCTGGCCGAACTCAACGCCGACAGCTGACCCACACCCCCCGGGCGGGGGCCTGCGGCCCCCGCCCCTTTCCCGCACCGGAGCCCCCCATGGCGCAGCCCCCTTTCGCCGTCACCACCGAACTCGCCGCCACGATCACGCACATCCGGTCCGGCCGGATCAAGATCACCGAGACCACGATGACGTGGACCAAGGACAAGCACGGGCACAGCAACTGCGACATGCGCGCCGAGACGCTCGCCGTCCTGCAGCTCGGAGAGCCGACGTGGTCGGCCGCGAACGATGCCCTGACGGCGGCCGGGTACGAGTCGATGGGATGGCACGCCTACTACAGCGTGTGGCGAACCCGCCTGCTCCCCGCGCGTTGAACCATCCCCCGAACCAGGAGAGACCATGAGCAACACGACCGACGCCCACGACCTCAACCGCCAGGCCCTCGCGCTCGCCGAGCTCGTCGAGCTGGCCGCGCGGGACGAACGCCTGAGTGCGGCGCTCGCCACCCTGGACGTGACCGGCCTTGAGGGACACATGGACCCTGCGGGCCTGCGGGCCGCTCTCGCCGAGGCCGTCCTCGACGAGCAGCGCGAGAGCCGCACGGCCGAGGCCGAGCGGCGCGCGGGCGCGGCAGGGGTGACGCTCGCGCACCGCTGCCGGTGCGGCTGCTCCGGGATTAACCATGACGACCGGATCACCGATGACGGGCGGATCCCGTGCGCGGCCGTGGGGTGCGCGTGCATGGACCTGGAGTTCGCCCCGGCGTGATGTCGACAGCTAGCCTGCTGGACCTCCGCATAGACTGTGAGGCGTCACACACAGCTATGCGGGGAGTCCTCATGCCATCCGGCGGCCGAGACACATCGACCGAGACCGTAAGCGAGGCGGCGAAGCGGATCGGGATCACGCGCGGCGCGGCGACGAACATCGTCGCGCGCGGCGACTGGGGGGATCAGGTGAACCCCGGTGAGCGTCCCGCGCGGTTCAGGAAGTCCGCGGTGGACGCGTACGTGCGCAAGTCCGCGACGCGGGGCGTTGCGGGCGGTCACCGCCGTACGCTGCCGGACGCTCCGGTGATCCCGGCCAGGGGTCGGCGTGCTCGGTACTACGCCAACCACGTGGCGGCGATGTTCGGTGTCGAGCAGACGCTCGTGAAGCAGTGGAGCTTTGCGGGGCGGATCACCAAGGGCGGGGACGGCAAGGATGGTCACTGGCCGTTCTGGTACCGGGACACCCTGGTGAAGTTCGCGCGGAATGAGGGACGTCACATGGATGAATCGGCGGTCCCACCTGCGGAAACACCCCAGCCCTGATAGACTTGGAGACGTCAAAAACCCCGAAGCGTCCAGCATCTCGCCAAAGTTGGAGGACGCCCCGGGGCCCACTCACCGAAGGCGCCCACGCGCGTCTTCGACCATCCCCTTGGAGGGACTGTGACGGCTACCGCTAAGTCACCGTCGACCGAAGAGCAGGAAGCCCCGGCAAGCGTCCAGGGTAGCCCGACGGCGCCCGTGCCCGTGCCCGTGCTGCGGCCGCAGCCGATGGCGTCCGTGACGTCGATGGCGGACAAAGTGCACTACGCCCGCACGCTCGCCGAGGCGCACCTGCTGCCCTCGCAGTACCGGCGCCAGCCCGGCAACCTGCTGTACGCGATGGAGTACGCCGAACTCCTCGGCCTGCACCCGATGGCGGCGATCACCGGCATTCACGTCATCGACGGGAAGCCGTCGGCGTCGGCCGCGCTGATCTCCGCCCTGGTGCGCAATGCCGGGCACAATCTGCGGGTCTGGGGTGATGACCAGAGCGGGCACGCGCAGATCGTGCGCGCCGACGACCCCGACTTCACGTTCACCGCGCTGTGGACCCCGGAGCGGGGCCGCAGGGCGGGGCTGTGCACGATCGTCGACGGCCGCCCGCGCGCCCGCGACAAAAACGGCAAGCCACTGCCGTGGGAGAAGTACACGGCCGCGCTGCTCAAGGCCCGCGCGATCACCGAAGTCGCGCGCGACGCGTGCGAGGACGCGCTGTACGGCGTGCGGTACACCCCCGAGGAGCTCGGCGCGGAGGTCGACGCGTTCGGCAACGTGACCACCATCCCCGAGATGGCGGCGCAGAGCGCCGAGTACGAGGTCGTGGACGCCGACATCGTCGAGTCCCCCGTCATCGACCTCGACGCCTTGCGGGGCGCGGCGGCCACCGCACAGGACGCCGAGGAGGTACGCGGCCTGTGGCGTGAAGCCCACGCGCACGGAGCACCCCAGTCGCTCCTCGACGAACTCGCGGACATCGGGCAGACGATGCCCGGGGCAGCGTGACGTTCGCGCACGCGGCGGCCGCCATGTTGGCGGCCGCCGTCGCCCGCGCCCCGGTAGAGCGGCGCTTCGCCCTCCCCGCGCCGACCCCGCCCGCCTTCCGCGTCCGCCACGACGACAGCGGCGGGTGGGCCTGGTGGTGCGCAACCCCCGTCCCCCACGGCCCCGGCACCAGCGAGTGCGGTAAGGCCGGCCTGAGTGACGAACCCCACGCCGCGGCGGCCGCCGCTGTGGCGCACCTGAACGAGAAGCACATGGAGGAGTTCTGATGGCCCGTCGTTACGTGGAGATCGAGCGGGGCGGCGCGACGTCCCCCGGCGGGATCGAGGCGCACCTGTACTTCCCGGCCACCTCGAAGCCGCGCGCACTGGAACACCGTGCGGCCGTTCTCGAGGTGGCCCGCCTGTACGGGGTCGAGTGGCAGACGCCTGTGCGGGCGTTCTGGGACTGGTGGGCGCGGCCTGCGGAGCGGGATCTACGGCGGTTGGAGGTGTGGGGGCCCCGGCGGGCGGTCGCTCGGTTCCTGGTGGCCGCGCCCCGGGTGGTCGCCGCGATCGAGGCGCAGGCGACGGTGGGGGCGCGGGAGTTCGGGCGGTGGAGGCGCTCGCTGCTCGTGGTGCTCTCCGATCTTCTGGAGTTCGAGGACCCGACGACGCTGCGGGTGCGGGCGCGGGAGTTCCGCGCGGAGGTGCTGCGGCACCTGGTGGGCGCGCTGCACGAGGCGCCCGTGGTGGCGGGTGTGGTGGATGTGCGGCGGCCGCTGTGGGAGCAGGCCGAGGCGGTCGCCGACACGATCGCGTGCGAGGCGCCGGTGGACGTGTGGGCGGCGGCGGATCCGGTGGCCGTGGACGAGCTGCTCGCGCGGTACGTGTTCGCCGAACCGTCCGTCGTCGAGGTCGAGCTGGTCGCCGACGAGGCGGCGGTGCTGCCGGACACCGTCGAGGAGTTCCTGGAGGCGGCGGGGCCGGTGGCGGATGCACCGGTCGAAACTGTGACGAACTGTCATGAAGCGGTTTGTACTGGCGCTAATTCACTGTTTATTCCCGCGTATTGGCGTGTGGGTAAAAGTGCGCACCTGGTCTGGCCTGTGGCGATGCATACGGCACGGATTGGTTACGTGACGTCCCGGGGCGTTCGCGCGTTGATGGTGATTGGCAGGGGAACTCTGCCCAGCGCAGCATTCTTTGACGTGTTTTCAGAAGGCGGGAAAACAGCCCGCCATATGGGGCCACGCCGAATTGACAGACCGCCTGCCGGAGTTATTCCGGGGGGTGTAAGGTCACGGGGCGAGGCCCTGAATGTCGGGTAACGACGCGGGCCCCTGCGCGGTAACGGGTTCGCGCCGCACGCATTGATCAACAACTAAAAATGGCAAAAAAAGAGGGCCTCCCGAACTTTGGCCGGTCACGGGAGACCCTCAACTACAACGCTGTGGTGAGGCTAGCACGGAGTGCTGGGCTCTCGCCAAAGAAAGGCAATGGTGACTGCCGTCACGTTGGATCCGGGACGAAACCGGACAGAAGGAAAGAAGTCGCGCACTAAAAAGGGTGCGTTCCCGCGTATTTCCGGCAGCCGGATGCTCTCAAAAGAAGAGCAGGAACTCGCCGACGCATACGCCACCGCGCTGGACCGGTGCCCCCTCCCTGACGCCGAGAGCCGCCACGCCGTCCTGCGGCGCCTCATGGAAGAGGCCCTCGGGGCCGACGTCAGCACCGAGGAGTACGAGCGCGGACGTCACCTCCACGAGCAGGCCCTGGCCCGCGAGAAGGCCCGCGAGGAAGCCGAGGCCGCGCAGGCCGCTGTCCCCGAGATCGCCCCCGGCGTCCCCGGGGCTTTGCTGTTCTCCCGCTCCTCCGTCGTGAAGACCATCGCCAAGCTCAAGCCCGAGCTGCGCCTGTCCGCGCACTCCCATGAGTGGCGCAACGGCGTAGACCTGTACCCGACGTACGCGCGGTTCAACAGCGGCCGGTCAGGGCGCCCTGGCCGGCTCCAGCGCTTCCGCGCGGTCGCCGACGCCATCAAGGTCCTCGCGCACCGCCAGCACTCCCTCGCCGAGGACCGCACAGAATTCGGCACCATCATGCAATCGCACGCGACTATTGCCGAGAAGGCCAGCGAATTGCTCGCAGTAGAGTTCCCCGGATTCGAAGTGACGGTCCACCAAGTCAAGCGCATCATCAAGGAACTCATCGAGGGCGGAGCGCTGGTACTCGTCCGTAAGACCGTGAACCGTCAAGTGCCGCTCTACGCCCTGACCGTTCCTCCGCACGTAGAGCCGTACCTGACGTGCACCACGCCGGGCGGGCGCGGCCGCTCCTGTCACTCGCGTAAGAACGCCGAGGGGCGCAGGGTCCGCGAACTCATCGGATTGGTCCACACGCCTGCCCCTGTGGCGTTCTCCGACGAGGCCGGGCAGGACCACGAACAGGGTTGTCCACACACACCGGTTGATGAAAGTGCGCCCCTATCGCGTGGTTCCCGTAGGGAACCACGCGAGGTTCTTCCCTACGGTCAGACCCTCGCGGGTTCCCTTTGCCCCGCGAGCGCGCGCGAGGACGAGACTCCGAGCCCGTCGACGGAAGAAGCGGGCAAGAAGATCACCAGGGGCGAGAAGCGAGCGGCGAAGGCCGCGAAGAAGTACCCGGCAGGGGCATCCCTGTTCGCCGCCCCGTCGCTGGCCACCCACCGGTACTTCCTGCCGCTCACACCGCAGGCATCAATCCGGGTACTGGCCGAGGCCGGGGACGCCGGATGGACCGCCGACGACGTGGTGCGTGCCCTCGGTGAAGACCCTGCGGGCAACCGCTGGAACCTCGACTCCACCATCAAGAAGCCCGCTTCGGTCATCGCGTGGCGCCTGGACCACTGGCGGCGCCCCGACGGGACCCTGCTCCCCTCACCCGCCCAGGAGCGCGCCGAGAAGGCCCGCCAGGATGCCCAGCGGGACCGCCAGGCAGCCGCAGAGCGCGCCACCCGCGACATGCCGCTGGTGCCCTCCACCGCCAACCCCGAATTCCAGGCCGAACGCGAGGCCGCCCGCGTCGCCGCCCGCCTCGACCCCCGCGCCCGCCGCTTCGGCCCGACGCCCGCCGAGCCCCTCAACGACGCCGAGCGCGACGCCCAGCGCGCCGCCGGACCCGGCGCCCAGACCCGCGCCGCGATCCGCCCCACCGGCTCCACACAGCCCCCCGTGACCGTCCCCGCGCCCGCCGCCGCCGTCCACGAGCACTACGCCACAGGCGCCGCCCAGGCCCGCGCCGCCATCACCGCCACCCGCTAACCCCACCGGGACACCCCATGACGCTCCACGCCGACCAACTCGAAGCCTTCTACCACCAGTTGGAAGAAGCCTCCGAAATGGGCCGACAACTCCACACCGGGTCCACCGCGGCCGACGCCGCCGCCGTCTGCCGCGTCCTCGGCACCGCCGCGAAGATGGCCATGCAACTCTCCGTACCGGCCGGCAATCACGCTGTGAGCACGGGGTGCACGAAGCATCCCGTGGGCCCGGTCGACGCGGTCGCGCCGGAAGGGTGGGGGACGTGTCTGCTGTGCAACACGAAGCGCCGCCGGGGTGTCGCGCAGCAACTCACCCCGCACCAACGGCAGTCGGGCAGCACCAGCCGCTGACCCGGCTCGTGCGACATTCCGGAACACCGTGTCACACACGGAACACCCGTGATCATCTGCCACACTGACCCGCACACAACCCACCGAAGTAGCCGGGCCCTTGCCAGGGGTGCGGTGAAGCGTACGGAAGGAAGATCCATGGCGCGCATCCATGTCCTCTTCGCCCGCAAGGGCGGAGTGGGTAAGTCATTCCTGGCGATCGCCATCGCGACCGTCTGCGCCGAGATCCTCGGCCCCAACCCCGACGGCAGCGCCAAAGTCGCCGTCGCGTCCGCCGACCCGCAGGGCACGTCCCTCTGGCGGGCGGCTCAGCTCACGTCGGTGCCGTTCGACACGATCGACATCTCGGACGACCTGGAGAACATCCACCGCCTCAAGGACCTGCCTTACAGCAACATCTTCGTGGACACCCCGGGTTGGACTCCTCCGAAGCTGATCGAGTTCGAGAACGGCGCGAACGCGCTCGGCAACGATGACCGGATCACTCAGCTCCTTGAGGCGATCCTCGACCAGGCCGACGACGCCATGGTGCCGATGCTCTGCGAGAAGGACTCCTTCAGCCCGACGGAGATCACCATCGACTGGGTCCTGCGGCCGCGCGGCATCCCTCACATCGTCGTGATCAACAAGTGGCTGCCGAACAAGGAAGAGGCCTATGTCGAGGGCACACGCGGATGGTGTGAGGCCCACGGGTACGCCGTGGCCCGGACCGCTCCGCGCCGCTACCGGGTCCACGCCAACGGCGACAAGCTGATCACGGACTACCTCAACAACCGCATGGAGCTGCAGGCGAAGTTGGACGTCGTGAACCTGGCTATGGAGCACGGCCTCACGAGGGCAGCGCACATGGTCAAGCAGCTCGAAGCGGCCGAGCGCGCGCTGGCGGGGGTGCGCGGCTGATGGCAGGCACCTCTACGTCGATCTCCGCGAAGATGGCTGGGACGCAGACCGGCAACCCGACCCCGCCGCACATGCGCAACGAGCCTCCCGAGGACGGCAAGAACGACCCGAAGCCCAAGAGCGGGTCGGTGGTCGTACGGGAGAAGGTGGCGGCGCCCGAACGCCGGGCCCTGCCCGATGAGTCGATGCCCGTCGCCGAACAGGTGCCGCTCATCGACGCGGCCCTGCGCGACATCAGCAACCAGGCCCAGGCCGCCGAGGAACAGCTCTACCGGGCATCGGCCGACGCCATCGGCCCGTGGCTCGTGCGGGCCCACGGGGTGAAGGCGCACACCTACCTGACGGACACGGCCGGTAAGCCGTTCCGCTCGTTCGCCCGGTACGTGAAGGTGAACCACGGCATCTCGCGGTCCACCGCGGAACGCATCATGGAACGCACCCTCGTCATGGATGCGCTCGGGTCGGCCACTCACCCGCCGGTCACCCTGACGGTCAAGCAGGTCGATGTGCTCTACCCCGTGTTGGACGGGCACGGCCGTGAGGCTGCCGTGAAGGTGTGGGAGGCCGCGTTCGCTTCGCGGGACGGTGTGACCCCGGCCAGCCTGGCGTTCCACCGTGACCAGCTCGGGTACGGCCCCAGGGTCGACGAGGGCGGCCCCAGTGTTCCTCCGGTCGCGCGGCAGCTGGAGAAGTTCGTACGGGGCGTCACCGAGGCCGACATCGAGGTGGCGACGGAGACGCATCCGCAGTTCGCGGAGTGGCTCTACGAGCAGCTCGGGGCGTCGCTGGAGAAGCGTCGGGCGCGTTCAGCCAAGGTCGAGGTCGACCGGGCGTGACCCTGCTCCGGAAGTGCGTCACGTGACGCACTTTTTCACGGAGCGTGACCAAACTCGGGGGTGAATTCCCCGAGTTCGTGACGGAGAGTAAGAAACTGCGTCACGTGACGCACTTCGGCCCCCGGCCGTGGAACCTGCCCACGCCGGGGGCCGAAGTGTCCCACCTTCCGGGGTCCGGCCTCGACCGGGAATGTGTCCCACGTGGGACACATTCAGAAGTGCGCACCTGCCCCAAGCTGCAACGATGCCCCCGCACACCTGAACAGTGCGAGGGCATCGCCGTCTTCGGATCATGCACAGGAACCCTGTGCACGAAACTGCCCACCTGATCCCACCAGGCGAAACAGCGCCCGGTCATCCACAGAACCGCCGCCGGACCGTCAGGCAGACGCGTCCGTACGGCCATTCCACGACAGCCACACATGCGACCGGACGGCCTGCTCGAACCCGTACGGGCCGACCTCCCGCGCGGCTGCCGTCACCTGCGACCCGTGCTGCTCGGCGACGTCGAGTGCGAACTGATAGATCGTCGCCCACACCATCTGATCCGTCACCGGCCCATAGACCCTCGGGCCGTCCTCGGGCATCGTCATCCCGGATCCTTCCATCCGCGCAGCTCGGAACAGGTGCGCACTTCTACAACTCCTGCTCCAAGAGCACGTCACCCTAGGGGCCTTCGCGGAGTAGCGCGGCGATCTCCTCGGAGATCGGCAGGCCGGTCCTCGCCTCCACGAACCCGAACTGCCCGTTCGGGTTGCACTCCAGGAACCACCAGCGGCCTTCACGGTCGACAGCGAAGTCGAACGCGCCGTACGACAGGCGCTGAAACGCCATGTAGTTGGCGACCGACCGCGCGATGCCGCACGGGACGTCCACGGCCGCGTACGCCGCGTCCTGCTGCTCGACACGCCAGTCCACCGAGCCGCCCGGCGGCCGCACGGACGCGGCGAACAACCGGTCCTCGACGGCCGTCAGCCGTACGTCGTGGTCCTTGTCGACCAGGCGCTGCAACACCGCAGGCCCGCCCTCGACACGCGACTCCCATTCGGTGGTTGCCTCCACGAACGGGCCGCGGATCGCCCACCCCTTGGCGATGACCGGGCCACCGGCTGCGAAGTCCTTCGCGCTGCGGGCCGACGCAGGGATACGGACCGGCGGGACGCGGAACCCCGCCCGGACGGCGTCGGTGAGCTGCACGGCCTTGTACTGCGCGCGTGTGTTGACGTCTGGGTGATGCAGCCACAGCACGCCGTCGAGCGTCCGCAAGACGTTCTCCAGCTGCGCCATGCCCTCGTCCGAGGACGTCGGCCCCGGCTTGCGCCACCAGATGCTGCGGATACGGTCCGACCGTGTGGAACGGTGATCGTCGGACAGCTCGAACGTCCAGCGCCCCGAGGCGATGTTCGCCTCGATGCGCAGCGCCCCGGTGGTGATGTCGGCAGGGTCGACGCGGTGGACCCTCCCGTGACGGAGGTGCCGCACGACCAGGTCGGCGGTCACATCGCCACGGGAGGTCACAATCAGCGTGGTGTCAGGTTCAGTCATCGTACGAGGGCTCGTCGTCGTCGCCACCCTGCGTCAACCCCGTGAGGTAGACGGCGCCGGTGTCGATGACGAGCTGGCCGTCCTCATCCACGTTCATCTGCTGTATCGGGTCATAGAACATCGCGAACTCCCTTTCGTCGGGTGCTACTTCCTTGGATCCGCCCCGGCCCGGATCGACCGTCGGCGGAAGTACGAACATGCTTCACCACCGGGCCACACGGGCAGCCAGCCACAGCAGCCACCAGCCGACCAGCCGGCGGTGCACGAAGTCGGCGACCACGGCGGAGAACTGCGCACCTGCTCTGGCCTGCGCCAACTCCCCTATGAACAGATCTCGTCGGCACACCAGGCAGATGAAGGACTGGCGGTCGGGGAAGAGCACCATGGGCTGTCCACAGCACGGCATCACCCCGTGATGCTCTGCCGGGCCCGCTGGACCCACGCGTACGGCGACATCGTCTCCTCCAGCGTGGGGATGAGGGCGGGCGTGCTCCACATGCAGTTGAGGAGGCTGGGACCACCGGTCACCGCGACGACCGCCGAAACCCACCCGGCGCCCGCGTCGAGCATGTACGGCGGCGGCAACGGCATCGGCGACTGACCGATGAGCCACAACCCGCTGCGTTCGTACAGATCGCTCGTGTTCTCCACCCGCGACTGGAACGCGGCGACCTGGTCACGGAACGCGTGCGTCTCACGATTGGTGGGACCGGGCATGATCGCGTGCCCGAACGTGTGGCGGGTGACCTCCCGGTCCGCCCACTCCGCGTACCCGCAGACCGCGAACGCCGGGAAGGCGTGCAACTGGACGCCGCGGTGAAGACGATGGGGGAACGCCGCGTGACAGCTGCGCGTGATCGCACCGAGCCCGGCGCGGTGCTGCGCGACGCGCACCAGCTGGTGCGCGACGGCCTTGGTGATCTCCGGGTCGCGGTATCCGGCGTGGTGGAACACCTCGGGCATGAAGAGGATCTCCGCGCCGCCGTCGGGGTCCTCGATCATCGCCCCGGCCGACATCATCCACCCGGCATTCATCCAGTGCGCCTGTTCCTCCTGGATCCCCATGAGCACGCTGGTCCAGGAGTCGGGCAGGGACAGTTCGGCGATCTCGCGGGCGATAGCGCGCTGCTGGTGGGCCAGGACGTCACGGACGAACACGTGACGGCTCACGAACCGGATCTTCGGGCTCTCCACCCTCATGCCCGTGACCCGCAGGACGGCGGCCATCACGTCGGGGGTGATCTCCTCGACGTAGCGCGCGTACCGGGGATACATGGTGATCTCGTGCCGTACATCGCAGATAGTCATCGCGCTGAAGTGGCTTTCCGTGTCGGCGAGTTGAAGGCCCCCGGTCTGCCAGGATCCTTCCTCTTCCGGCAGACCGGGGGTAGTTCAGTGGCGGGCGCCCTCTCCTGCGGCGTGACAGTGGGAGGAGAGGACGCCCGCGTGCCGCCAGGCCCCACGGGGGCAGGGCCCGGCGGTCCCGCGACGCCCAGACGCGGGAGCTAAATAGATCATGCGTTCGAGATGGCGGGGGGTGTGTGGCCCGGTCGGGGGGTGGCGGCACCCCATCGGTGTGCAAGCGGTCACCGACGGGTTCGCAACGCCGCCACCCCCGCTCCCGCCGTTCCCTAGGCGGCGGGGAGCGCTCCCCCTTCCATCCCCTGACGGGGCGGCATCTCATAAGGGGGCGCGCTGGGGCCCCTCGCTGCGGGAAGCGCAAAAAACCACAGCGAGGAGTCTCCACGGCCCAGGGTCCGGGGGCCGTGGGCGATCTAGCGGTCGAAGAGCTTGCCGTCCATGGCGCACTGGATGGCGTTGGGCAGCCACAGGAACGGCGCGAGCGTCATCAAGTAGACGACCGTCGACGCCCGTACGATGCGGCTCGGCTCGGTGTCGAAGTTCTGTAGATACCCGTTGCGCAGGCGCTCCAGGGCGACAGACGGCGTCAGCCCCCTGTACGCCGCCCAGGCATGCCCCATGATCCAGTACAGCGCGAGGGCGGCTTGTGCTTCGGGAGACATAACTCGCTTTCAAAATGAGGGAGTTGACCTGACGGATGCTTTGCCGGCCTGTGGTGGTCCGGCGCCTCCACGGGGATGTGGGAGGCGCCGGACCACCGCCCCTGACGGCCGCCACAGCGGGTAGCAGCCGCAGGGGAGCTGTGGGAGGAGACGATGAACAGGACCGCGGTCACCGCCCCGCAGACCAGGGCGATCACCTCGGGGGGCGGTCACGGCGAGCGCCGGGCGCGGCGCAGCGCGAGGTGCAGCGCGACGTGCTCGGCGAGCTGCCGGGCGCGGGCCCACGCCTGGTGGTCGGTGTCCTGGGGGCGGTCCCGTACGGCGCGCAGGGCCGCTCTCGCGCGGTCGAGCTGGGTCTCGTACGTCCGGGCGCGCTCGGTGCTGCCGAGGGCGGGCGCGGCCGTGTCGAGGATCAGCTCCATGGTGTGGGTCAGCCGTTCGACACGGACGTCGATGTCCGCGCGCTCGGGCACCTGGAACTCGATACGGCGCGCCCACGCGATGTCCGCGTCGGCGGCCTGGAGCACCTCGGCGGTGAGGCCCTCAAGGGTGCTGTTCACGATGCCGTCCGCTCGGTCAGGCCCGGCAGGTACTCGGGGACGTGAACGTGTGCCACGAGGGTGTCGAGCCAGTTGTAGAGGGCGGGGAGGTCGGCGGCCGGGGCGATGTGGTCGAGGTTCGAGCACACGATCAGCGTGACCGCGGCGTCCGGGTCCTCGACGAGGGTCGCCACCATGCTCCACGCCGGGCGCTCGTCGCGGGGGGTGTCGAGGGGGCAGTCGTCGGTGAGGACCTCGGCGACCGCCCAGTCACGGGCGTGTGCGTACTCCAGCACCGCCCCGCCGAGATCCGTGCTCTCGGCGAGCGTCATGCCGTGAACGTTGTCGTAGATGACGGCGCGGGCCGCACGGATGCCATTCGCCGCATCCACGATGTCCCTACGCCGAGTCCGCTCCTGCTCGGTTCGGCTCATAGGTCAAGCAAAGCGCTTTTGCGCAAGATCAGTTAACACAAAAGTGACACAACGAGTCTTAGCCACCTGGTAGTTGGTATCCGGTCAATGGACTGACGTGCGAGAGTGGCGGGTATGGATAGCACACCGGCGGCCGGGGAAAACATTGCCGTCCTGCGCAAAGCGCGCGGCATGGGGCAAGTCGCGATCGCAAGCAAGATGGGCATCTCGACGTCATACCTACGGAAGATCGAGAACGGTGAACGCGCCGTCACGCCACCACTCGCCGCCGCCGCCGCCAAGGCCCTGACCGTGTCCACCGGCAGAATCTGGGGACAGCCGTTCCTTACGCCTATAGAGCAGGCCGGACTTCTTGACGAACTGCGGCTCTCCGTACGCCGACACACCCTGCCCCGCGAGGACACGCCCCCTCTCGACGAGCTTGACGCCCAGCTCAAGAAGGCCGCCCAGCTCCGCGCCAACACCCGATACCTCGAACTCCTGCGGGTGCTGCCCAAACTCCTGGGACAGGCCACCGCCACAGCGATGGACGCAGGCGGCGACGCTGTCGCGTGGGGGCAGGTCGCCGACCTCTACGGCTGCGCGTATGCCGTCGCCCACCGCCTTGGTCAAGCCGACCTCGCGGACATGATCGTCTCCCGCCAGGAGTGGGCCAGCCAACGCACGTGGAACCCCACGGCAGAGGCAGCCACCGCGTGGAACGAGGCAGGTGTCTTCCAGTCCGCTGGACAGTACGGCGACGGCCTCGCCATCATCGACCGCGCCATCACCCGCTACGAATCATCCGGTTCGGACACCAGCGTTGAGCACGTCGTGACCCTCGGATCTCTCCACCTGCGCGGTGTCGTCCTCGCATCCCGGAACAAGGACAAGCAAGCCACCACGGATCACCTGCAGCGAGCGAAGACGTTCGCCGAGCAGCTCAACAGCGACGGCGACGTACTGCTCCACAACCTCACCTTCGGGGAAGGCAACATCGCCCTGTACGAGCTGGCCGCCCACATCGAGCTCGGCGATCCTGGCAAGGCCGCCGAGATGTCCGGCCGGATCCTGGACCGACCCCAACCATGGTCAGGGCTGGCCCCATCGAGAGTTGGACGTGGCCACATCGACCGAGCGCGCGCTCTGCTGGCCACGAACGACTTGAACGGGTCGGAGAACGCGTTGAAGCAGGCGTTCAAGGTGGCGCCACAGATGACGGAATACCACCCCATGGCCCGTGAGGTGCTGCGGGTCCTGTTCGTCATGCATCAGCGCAGCCGTCCGGATCTCCTGGCCATGGCCAAGAGGGCAGGCCTAGCCGATTGAGAGAATGCCCCCCGTCCCGACGGCGTGCCAGGACGGGGGTATTCCAGGCTCCGGCCGCGCCGCTCCAGGCGGCGGGTGCCGCGCGGCTAGCCTGGTGCGATGAGCGAAGGCCAGCCAGAGATCCTGTCCGTCGAACGCGACGTTGACACCGACCTCGACGGTGAGGGCGGCAACCCCATGGACAAGGCGCACCGAGCCGCACTCGACGAGCTGACCGCGCTCGCGGCCGCCCGCGACGTCCGTATGGCGCCGACCGTGCAGGCGGAGATCATCGGATACACCGAGGACATCGACGGGACGATGATCGTCGTCGACAGGGAGAACACGTCGTTCTTCCACGATGCCCGCAGGGTCCGGGTCCGGTGGACGGTGCGCGTGGATTCCTGACGCGGGCGTCTTGCGCCTTCGGGCGGTCGGGCGCATGCTCCGCAGTGCGGGGACGGCAAGGCCGGCAGCGGGACGGTCAGCACAACAACCCTCTATGCAAAGGGAGTTGGATGATGCTCGACCTCGAACGATGGATCATCTGTCGCGGTGACGATGACGACGACCAGGACGACGAGTCGCCCGGTGGATGCGGCGATGGCGACGGCTGCGGACGCCAGTAGCCGATAGCCTGCACAACCCCAGAGGCGGCCCTCGACCGGGCCGCCTCCTCCTGCCGCCGCCGAGGGGATCGCATGGCAGTCCACTTCCACGCTTACACCTGGGTCGGATCCGGAGCCGAGTACGGCCGTGACGCGCAGCGCAGGCCCTACAACCCCGGCCCCAACCCCGACCCCGCCGTACGCCCCGAGTTCGACTTCCGCCAAGTTCCCGTTGCCCCCCTCGAACCCGCGCACTGGCTCCTCAAGGACAAGAAGTTCGTCCGGGACACCTTCCACGAGCCAGGCCCGGCCCTGGCATGGTTCGAGAAGGAGTTCGCGCAGCACGTCGACCGCCTCGACGGCGAGCACGTACGCGATCCCGGAACACTGCGCGGCTTCCTCGACTACGCGCGCGAGAACATGGCCGCCGGTCAGGACATCATCGGAGGCTGGTGGGGAGTGAAGGGCTCCAGGTTCCACGCCGTGCACCTCATCGCGTGCCCCAACCGCATGCGGCCCGAGCACCCGTGCCCGACCGGCGGCCGATGATCACCGGTAGCGCGCGGCTGACCATCGCCCGCTTTCTCTACGACTGGGACCACGGCGACCACTGCCTCTTGGCCTACACCAGCCACGGGGCGATGGGGGTCGCCGCGACCATACCGAACGCCGAGGGCGACGCCCCAGACCTGTGGTCCATGGCCGGACGCAACCTCCCACCGTCCGCTCAAGACGAGGACCGCGCACGATGGGCCATCTGCGCAGGGTGGGCACTCAACACCAGCACACTGCCAGAACACCGGCTCACCCTCGTCGGTCACGAGTGGACCCTCGAAGTGATCCGCACCCTTCATGAGATCAAGCCACACCAGTACGGCAACTCGGCATACGGATGGACCGGCGCCCACATCGGCCGACTGACGCTCAACGACCCCTACGCGCAGGCCCAGGCCCACACCTTGCTCGTCCCGGCGGTGAGGTTGCTCAAGGACGTGACCTACGAAGAGTTCTCCCGGAAGCCAGAAAGGCCCCTGCGCAGCGATCCACGATGAGCCGCGCGGGTCGTCGCTGTGGCACGGTAGGGGCCGCTCCCGTCCGCTCGTGCCTGCCTGACGCAGCTGGCAGGCACGAGCGGACGGTTCAGCGGCGCCGCTCGCGCACGCTCTCCAGGACCGCGAGCACGACGAGGACGAGCAGCGCGGCGAACGCGAGCGCGGGACCACCGATCATGAGCTGGATCATGCCCGGCCTTCCGTCGCTGGCTGCGGGCCGTTGTCGGACACGTTCGTCATGTCGTCACACACCAGCGCCTCACCGCTGATCTGCGGATCCGTCCACCGGTTACCGGTGATGACGACCAGCTCGGCGTTGGTCACGTTGAACACGTTCGACCCCTGGTGAGAGATCGTCTTGTTGTCCTGGAAGACGATCCCCTCGTGCTTCTGTGTCGAGCCCGGATACGGCACCGCCGTCCCATCACCCTGGTACCAGCTGAACGGCTGGTCCACGGAGAACGCCGCGTACGCGCAGTCGGGAGCGCCGGTGTCCTGCAACGTGTTGTCCTCGATCACCACGTTCCGGTTAGGCCAGTTCGTCTCCCGCAGCGTGTGGAGCAGAATCGGCGCCTTCGCGCCCTCATCGATCCGCCCCACCTTCGGGTGATCGTGCCGGGAGACGAACGTATTGCCCCGCACCACGGAGTCGTGCCAGGCGTGGATGCGCACCGCGGTACCCCGGTAGTCGGTCACCGTGTTCTTCACGACCTGGATGTTCCGGTACGGCTCGACCGCCACACCGGCCCCGCCCGAGCGCTGCCCGCCATGGCTGCCGACGAACACGCCGTGCGCGCCGAACACATCACTGGGGCCGACCCAGCAGTCGGACACGAACAGGCCGTCGGTCGCCGTGCCGTCGGACGCGCCGGACGCGCCGCTCTCCCGGAACGCCTTGTCGACCTGTACGGCCTCCAGGTAGCACCAGCCGTGCGAGCCGTAGGCGCAGCCCTCGAACTCGCCCTCGGTCGCCAGGTTCGGGGGCTCCCAGCCCTCGAAGCGGACGTTGCGGACGGTGAGGTTGCGGTTGCCCGCGGAATCTACGCAGTGGTTCGCGAACTGGTTGAGGATCCGCGTGTTCTGCACCGTCCCGCCGTCGGTGTGGGACACCTGGATGCACACCGAGATGATGTCGTACTGGCGGGCGTAGACGCCGTTGCAGTCCAGGGTGCCGCCCTGGATCGTCCAGTTCTTCGGACCGTCGAATCCTTCGGTGGTGGTGTCGTCCGAGGGCAGCGAGCCGAACATGGCGCCGCCGCCGTTGCGGCGGATCACCGCGCTCGGGGCCAGGTCGAGAACGGCGTTGTCCTTCATGCGGATCATGGGGCCGCCGGGCCCGGCCGGGGACCACCGGACCATGAACACCCCGTCGGGCACGCGGACGCGGCCGCCGCCCTGGTCCGAGACGTAGTCGATGGCGTCCTGAATGGCCTTGGAGTTGTTCTGCGACACCGCGTTCGAGACGTCCGCGCCCTCCACGGCCCCGAAGTCGACGATGTTCACGTCCGGCGGCGGCGCCGGAATGTCGGAGGCCTGCCTCGACAGGGTCACCGCGTCGTTGGGGAACGGCAGCAGGGTGACCCCGGAGGGGCGGCACTCCATCGAGCGGACGGTCTGCTGCCCGCCGTCGTAGTTGCGGTACATGTGCCGGGTGTGGATCACCCGCGTC
>NZ_JBIUYI010000022.1:0-61910 GCF_044744425.1 Streptomyces sp. NPDC087300 | reverse complement strand
AACGGCTGGATCCACTTCGGATCATCCGCTGAGATCACCCCACCCATGCCCAGCCAACGCACCAACCGCCCCACCGGTTACGGGACAACCTCTAGCCGAACACCTGGTACGTCCGCTGATAGATCCCGTCGGTGTGGCCACGCACCGTCCGGTGGACCTCGGCGAGGCGCTCGTACAGCACGTGATGTGCCTGGCTCGGCTCGAAGGTCTGTCCTGGGCGCACCATCGCGTCGACCGCGCTGTCGAAGTCGGGATGGACGCCCAGGCCGACGGCCGCGCAGATCGCGGCGCCGAGCCCCGCGGCGCTGTCCGCCTCGCTGCGGTGCGCCGGGACCCCGAAGACGTCGGCGAAGATCTGCATCATCAGGTCCGACTGCGCGCCGCCGCCGGAGAGGATCAACTCACGGTAGGGCGTGCCCAGTTCGTCCGACATCCGGCGGCCCGCCTCGTACACGGTCAGAGCCAGCGCCTCCAGGATCGAGCGGTAGATGTGGTAGCGGCCCTGCCGCCCGTCAAAGCCGAGGAGGGTGCCCTTGCGGTACGGGGCGTCGGTGGGGGCGAGCCAGTCCAGGACCGTGAGCAGGCCGTCGCAGCCCGGCGGCACCTTCGCCGCCTCCTGGTTGAGATGGTCCTCGACGGACAGGCCCGCCGCCCGCGCCTTGCCGATCGCCTCGTCGCCGAGCAGATCGCGGTACCAGCTGACGGTCCACATGCCACGCCGCACACCGTCGCTCTCGTAGAGGTACGCGTGCGGCGTGGCCGCGTAGTTGGTCCAGAAGCCGGTGGCGTTCGGCATGTTGCGGGGGCCGGTCGCCATGCCCGCCACGTAGGTGCCGAGCGAGACCAGCAGGGTCCGTGGGTCGCGCAGCCCACAGCCCAGGGCCTCGACGGCCTTGTCGTTGGCGCTCGCCACGACGGGCAGACCGGCCGGAATGCCGGTGTGCGCGGCCGCCTGTCGGGTCACCTCGCCCAGGACGTCCCCGGGCAGCACCAGGTCGAACAGCATCTCGCGCGGGATGCCGTACTTCGCGAGCTCCGCGTCGTCCGTCGTCCACTGCCAGGTGTCCGCGTCCAGGGGCCACATGCCCGCGTAATTGGCCGCCGTGTCACGGAGGTTACCGGTCATGCGGTGGCCGATGTAACCGGAGGACGTCGTCACGTACGCCGCTTCCGGGTCGGTGTGTTCGTAGGGACGCGACACCCGTTCGTCCATCCAGCTCATGACCGGCTGGGCCAGTGTCCCGTCGGCGCGGAGCACGGCGCGGCAGAACCGGATCGTGCACAGGCCCACCCCGACGATGTCCGCCACGTCCCCGGGGAAGCGGGCCAGCGCCTGGCGGCTCGCCGCGCCGATCGACGTCCACAGGTCGTCGTCGGGGTGCTCGACGACGCCGGGACGCGGCGTGGCGGAGGCGCGCAAGGGCTGGCGGCCTTCGCTCACGGCGCGGCCGAACTGGTCGAAGACGGTCACCTTCGACGACTGGGAGCCGTTGTCGATGGCGACGAAGTAGCGGGGACGGGTGCTGGACATGCCCACTCCGTAGGTGTTGCGGCCGGTCA
This sequence comes from Streptomyces sp. NPDC087300, assembly GCF_044744425.1. Taxonomy (NCBI): domain Bacteria; kingdom Bacillati; phylum Actinomycetota; class Actinomycetes; order Kitasatosporales; family Streptomycetaceae; genus Streptomyces; species Streptomyces sp. NPDC087300. The sequence continues at coordinate 60,350 of NZ_JBIUYI010000022.1, read as the reverse complement.
AGGGGGAGGGGTGCGGCGCGGGCCCCACGGGAGGCCCGCGCCGCACGCATGGCGGCCGGTCAGGCCTGGTCCAGCGGGAAGATGGTGCCCTTGTTCATGATCCCGTTGGGGTCGAACGCCTCCTTGAGCTTGGTGAGCAGCGGGTAGGCGCTGCCGTGCTCCTGGGTGGTCCACGGGGCGCGGTACTTGCCGATGCCGTGGTGGTGCACCATCGAGCCGCCCACCCGCAGCGCCTCCTCGACGATGATCGCGTTCAGCGGGACGTGGTACTTCTCGATCTCCTCGCGCGGCTCGCAGCTGATCGTGTAGTCGTAGACGAAGTACAGGTTGGTGCCCGTCTGGTAGCTGTGCGAGGAGTGCGCGCCGAGCATCACCAGATCGCCGAAGGCCGGGAACTCGTCCGTGATGCGCCGGATCACGTTCCCGTACAGCTCCACCGTGCGCGACCAGTCGACGGACACCTCGGTGGTGTAGCCGAGCTCGTGCTCCTTGAGCATGTGCTGCTTCTCGGCCTCGATCTTGTCCGGGCCCCAGTTGAGGTTGTCGAACCACGCCTCGATCAGGGCGGGGTCGACCGGGGTGTGCGCGTGCTGTGCCATCACGCGCCCGATCTCCTCGCTGGTGGCGCGCACGATGCCTTGGGGGCCCTCGGCGACGAACACCACGACGACCTTGCCGTCGTAGAAGTGCGCGAAGTGCTGGCGCGCGTCCTCGGGGGAGTAGACGCGGACCACGGACGGCTTGAAGCCGTTCGTGACGACCTCACGGATCGCGGCGATGCCGGTGGCCAGGTCGTCGACGAGGAAGCCGTGGAACTCGTTGTTCTCCGGCTGGTACTTGAAGACCTTGACCGTCACCTCGGTGATGTAGCACAGGGCGCCCTCGTTGCCGATGACGATGTGCCGGATGTCCGGGCCCGCCGACCTGCGCGGCACGTTCTTGATGCGCGTCACCGCGCCGTCGGGGAAGACCGCCTCCAGGCCGACCACCATGTCCTCGATCGCGCCGTACAGCGTGGAGAGCTGGCCGATGGACCGGGTGGAGACCAGACCGCCGTACTGGGCGAGCGGCTTGGACTGCGGCGAGTGGCCCGTGGTCAGCCCCTGCGCGCGCAGCGTGTCCTCCAGGATCTGGAGCGGGACCCCGCACTCCACGGTGGCCTGCATGTTCTCCGGGTCGATGGAGATGATCTTGTCGAGTCCCGAGCCGTCGAGCACGATCGTGTCCTCGACCGCGGTCTCCAGGCCGCCCTCGGTGCCGGTGCGGCCGGTGCGGGCCACGACGTTGATCCGGTTCTCGTCCGCGAAGGCGAGGACCTTCGAGATGTCCTCGGTGGAGCGGGCGTTGACGATCGCGGCGGGGATCGGACCGTCGTAGATGCCGTGCACCGACTGGTACTTCTTGAACCGGTCGACGCTCGCCTCCTTGAGCTGCTGCTCCTCGGTGACGATCTGGCTGGCGTCGAGCAGGGCGGACAGCTGCGCGACGATGTCCTGACGGCTGAGCTTCGAGAGCGACTTGGCCATGGGGATTACCTCTGCCTCAAGTGGTGCGTGTGGGGGTTGCGGTTGCGGGTACGGACGTCGGTTCAGCGGACCAGATAGCCTCCGTCGACCGGCAGGACATGGCCGTTGACGTAGTCCGACGCGCGGGAGGCGAGGAAGACCGTCGCCCCCATCAGGTCGGCCACGTCGCCCCAGCGGCCCGCCGGAACGTGGTCGAGGACGCGCTGGTTGGTCTCGGGGTTCGCCCGCGTCCGCTCGGTGATCTTCGTGGCGAAGTAGCCCGGCGCGATCGCGTTGACCTGGATGTTGTGCTGGGCGAGTTCGTCGCAGTACGCCTTGGTGAACCCGGCGATGCCGTGCTTGGTCGCGGCGTACGCGGGGGACCACTGGCCGCCGAGGAAGGAGAACATCGACGCGATGTTGATGATCTTCCCGGAGCGCTGGGGGATCATGAACCGGGCGGCCTCGTGGCTCAGTTCGAACGGCGCGGTGAGGTTGATGTCGATCATCGGGTCCCACTGGTCCCTGCCGAACTCCTCGACGCTCGCGACATTGCAGATGCCCGCCGAGTTCACGAGGATGTCGACCGATCCGAAGGCTGCCACGCAGCCCTCCACGATCTCGCGCGGCACGCCCGGCGCGGTGAGGTCGGCCGGCAGGAACTCCATCCGACGGCCCTCCGCCTCGATCAGCTTGCGGGTGGTGCCGTCGTCCTCGGCGACGGACGGCACGAAGACGTTGGCGCCCGCCTTGGCGAGGGCCAGCGAGAACGCCTGGCCGAGGCCGGTGTTGCCGCCGGTGACGATGGCGTTCCTGCCGTCCAGGGAGAAGAAGTCCGAGTTGAATTCGGTGATGTCCACGGTGGTGTGACCTGCCTCAGAGCGCGGGGGCGGGGTTGTCGAGCGCCGGCGAGGGGAGCGCCGCGCGTGCGGCCAGTTCCCTGCGGCGGGTACGGGTGGTGAGGGTGGTGAAGACCAGGCCGAGCAGCGCGGCGGCCAGCAGGAAGACGAACATCGCGGTGTAGCCGCCGCCGCGTTCGGGCACCGCGGGGCGGGCCGCCGGGTCGCCGATCCACCAGGCGCACAGCGAGGGCAGGAAGGCGTCGGGCAGGAAGGCGATGCCGGAGACGAGGCCGATCACGCCGCCCCGCTCGTTCTCCGGAATCTCGACCTCGCCGACGGTGGCGAAGTACACGCCCCTGCTGGCGAAGACGAACAGGCACAGCAGGAACATCAGCGCCAGGGCCAGCCAGCCGAGGGAGGCGTGGTGCGGCATGACCAGGAACGCGGCCGCGATGATCGCGCAGCCCAGGAACATCCAGCGCAGGAAGCGCGGCGACGAGCGGGTGAACTTGTCCACGACGACACCGCCCGCGGGACCGGCGACGAACTGGAACACGTAGGTCCGTACGACCCCGATGACCCCGATGAGGCCGGCGGCGATGCCGAAGCGGTGTTCGAGCAGCGGGGAGAAATAGCCGAGCGTCGTGTAGAAGCAGTACATCAGCATCACGGTGATTCCGATGAGCCACGTGTACTTGTTCTTCGCGGCCCGCCCCAACTGCTTCAGCGTGACGGTGCTCGACCCGAGAGCGGCCGCTTTCTCGTCGTCGGACTTCACCAGGAACCAGACCAGTGCGGCGAAGACGAAGGCGAGTACTCCATACAGCCGGATAAGCCATATCACCCCCATCGCCTGGGTGACGGCGACCGCCACGAGTGCGGTGCCCACGAACCCGACAATCGTCGATGTGATTCCGCGGACGCCTTCCAGGAATCCGAAGAGACGGCCCTGTTCCGTGGTGTCGCCGAGCATTCCGATGGCCTTGACGAGCGCGGGCCAGTAGAGGCCCATGCCCATCACCGCCATGAGGACGTGGGCGGCGAGCGTGCCGCCGTAGCCCGGGGCCTGGGCCAGGTACAGGTCGAGGACACCGGTCCCGACCAGGGCGACGGAGATCAGCGCCTTGGGCCGGAACTTGTCCGCGAACCAGCCGCCCACGAAGTACATGACCATGGCCGCGATACCGAACACGGAGATGATGTTGCCGTATTCCTGGGCCGTGAGGTGGAGCGCCTCGGCCGTGGGGCCGAGAAAGACGAAGCGGATGTAGGCGACTTGGAACACGATGCCGCATGACATCGACAGGACGAGAAAGCCTGTCCACTTCTGCGCTTTGGTCACGGTCCACCTCGTTGTGGCAGGTATGTGGGCACAAAAAAAGAGAACAGTAATCCCCAGTGCTGAGGAGTTACTGTTCTCTGGTCTCTAGTAACTGCTCCCGCCGCGTTGCGGGAGCCGGTATTAGGTTTTGACAGAACCGTAGATTCCGCGTCCTGACGATGTCAAGGGCCGTCCGGCACTCACATCTTCCAGACCTCTTCGTTCGACGAGGCGACGGCGCTCGCGCCCGCCTTCATCGCCGCGAACACGTCCTCGCGGTCGCACACCAGGCCGCCGGCGATCAGCGGCACGTCGATGTCGGCCGTCACCCACGAGATCACCCGGGGCATGCAGCCGGGCAGGATCTCCACGCCGTCCGCCCGCGAGGAGCGCAGCTGCGGCACGAGGTTGCGGTACGAGAGGGAGTCGATGAGGAAGAAGCGGTGAACGGCGTACAGCCCGGCCTCGCGGGCCGCCCGCACCAGGAACGCCTTGGAGCTCAGGACGCCGTCCGCGCCGGTCCGCTCCTTCACGTACCGCACGACGACCTCCTTACTGGCGAAGCCCTCCAGGAGATCGACGTTCACGAAGACGGTCCGCCCGTCGTCCTTGAGCGTGCGGACGATGTCGGGGAGGTCGAGGACCGATCCGTAGAGCAGGAAGACGATCTTGCACTCCGACCGGAGTACCCCGCGCAGGCCGGCCTCGTCCTTCACGCTCGCGATGACGGGTGACTCGAGCAGGAGGTCGGAGAGGGGAGCGGGCACGAGGGGACTCCTGTGGGTCGCCGGACGGGGAGTCCCCACAGGCTACGCGGCGGTTCCGGCGGGCCGGCAGGGCCTCGGCGGTCGGCCTTCCGCTCGGCACGTCGCCGGTTCGGTGCCGGGCGAGATCTGCGTTACCCGCGTTTATCGAAGCGGTCGCATTGTGTGCGCTCGGCAGGCTAGGCACGCTCGGCAGAAGGAAAGCAGCACAAAGGGAAAGGTCGCCGATAAACTGTCGGCGTGTCAATGACGGGGGCGTGCGCCCGGTAAACCTGCCCGCCGGTCCTGAGCATCTTGCCCGAAAGGGCAACGGGTATTGCCCGCCCGGTTTTCGCGGTCCGCGATGGCGCGCGGACGGGCCGGTTCCGGCCGCGCTGAGCGCTGTCGGAACCGGCCCTTCACCTGGCCTGCGTCAGCAGATCGAGCAGGTCGTACACGTGCGGAAGCAGGACTCTTCGCCGGAGATGGCGCCCGCGGCGCTGTCCTGGGCGACGTCCTGGATGGAGGTCTCGGTGAGGTCGATGTCGAAGAGGTCCTGAGACATGCTTTCGGGCATGGGAATTCCTTCCAGGGGAACCTGTGAAACCGAACGAATCGCCACCCTGGGGTGACGAGATCGGAATCTAGGTACGGATAGCGGACGGAGTCAAGGGGTGACGGGCGGGAGGGTGGCTGGGTAGTGTGACGCCATTCCCCGGGAGGGGAATTGAGGTTTCTTAACTCAGTTTTATGGGCCATCCAGTAAGGGGCAGTGGCGCAGATGCGGCGTGACCAAAGCGCGGATCCGGTGTTCCGCTGCGCGGACGGAGTGCTTTTGCGAGCACCGCTCCTGGCACGGCCGAAAGCACGCGCGACCTGGCAGGACGCGACCCGGCAGGATGCCGTACCGCGCGACGGCGCGAGGCAGGACCGGGACGGCGCGAGGCCGGGCCGCGGCGAGACGGGCGATGCGCGCAGCGAAGCCGACACGCTCGCAGGACTCCGCGCCCAGCTCACCGAACTGGTCGCCGACGCACGCTTCCGCGAGGCCCTGGAGGTCTCCAGCCCCTCGCTCGCCCGCACCGTCGACGCCGTCCTCGCGGACGCCCCCGTCACCCCGTCCGACCTGCGCAAGGCCCATCGCGCGGTCACTCGCTATCTGCTCAGGGCCGCGTCGAGGCCCACCCCCTTCGGGCTGCTCGCGGGCGTCCTGTGGGGCTCCTTCGGCGCGGCCACCAAGGGCGAGCTGACCGGCGAGGGGCACAAGGCCGCGCGGCTCGACGCAGGGCTGCTGGCCCGCCTGATCGCCGCATGGGAACGCGACCCGGCCGTGCACCAAGGGCTGAGCGTGGTCGCCAACGGGCTGTGCTTCGTACGCGGCGGTCGCCTGGTCCTGCCGTTCGCCCCGGCAGGACCAGGCCAGGACGCCGCACCCGCGGGCGAGAACCGCCCCAAGTCGCGGACGCTGCGCCACACCCCGGTCGTACGCGCCGTCCTGGAGGCCGCGGCCCGCCCCGTCCGCTGCGAGGACCTGGTCCGGGAAGTCGAAGCGCGGTTCACCGGGGCGCCCGAGGGTGCCGTGGCCCGACTCGTCGCCCAGCTCATCGGCGCGGAGGTACTCCTGACGGAGCTGCGCCCACCCCTGGACGCCCCCGATCCGCTCGCCCACGTCGAGGCGCTGCTCCCGCCGGGCACCCCCGCCGCCGAGCGCATCGCCGAGCTGCGCGCAGCCCTCGACGACTACCTCCGCACCCCGCTCGGGGAGGGCAGGGCCGCCTGGCGCACGGCACTTGAGGGCGCCGCCGGAGCGGTCGACGCCACCTCCGCAGGAGCCAAGGACACCGCGTCCGGCGGGCACGCCGTCCAGGTGGACCTACGCCTGGACGGCACCGTCGTGCTCACGCACGAGGTGGCCCGCGAACTGGAGCGCGCCGCCGCCGCACTCTGGCGCCTCGCACCCCAGGGGCGCGGCCGCCTGACCCCGTACCACCAGGACTTCGTCGAGCGGTACGGCCTGGGGCGCTACGTCCCCGTCAAGCAACTCCTCGACCCCGACATCGGTCTCGGCGCCCCCGCCGGATACCGGCTGCCCCCGAGCCACCGCCCCGACCCGGGGCTCCCCCCGATGGGAGCCGACCGACAGCGGCTGTTGCTGGGACTGGCGGCCGAGGCGCAGGCCCGCGGAGCGCGCGAGGTCGTCCTCGACGAGCAGTGGCTGCGCAGGCTGGAGACCGCGGACGGCGGCGGGTCCGCCGAGCGGGACACGGCCGACGCGGGCGCCGGCCCGGCCGCCCTCGAACTCGTCGTGCAGATCGCTGCGGAGTCGGCCGCCGCGATGGACCGGGGCGACTTCACCCTCGTCCTCAACGGCGCAGCCACCGCCTCCGGCGGTCTCATGGGCCGGTTCGCGCACCTCTTCGAAGCCGCGGAGGCCGAGTCGATCCGGCAGACGGTGCGCACCGCCCGTGAGGACACCACGGGGCGCCTCCCCGTCCAGATCCACCACCAGGCATCCCACCACCGGCACGCCAACGTCGCACAGGTGCCCACCTGGCTGGACGGACGCCTGGTCATCGGCGCCCACCCCGGCCCCGCCGCGTCGGGCGTCACCGACCTCGCCCTCGACGACATCGCCGTCTGCGCCGACTCCGAGGGCTTCCGGATCGTCTCCGTCTCCCTCGGCCGCGAGCTGACCCCGTCGGCGCTGCACGTGCTCAACCGCGAACTGACCGCGCCCAACGCGGTGCGCTTCCTCATCGAAGCCGCCGCGTTCAGCCGCAGGCAGTGGCGGCTGTGGGAGTGGGGCGCCGCGGAGGACCTGCCGTTCCTGCCCGCCGTACGCACCGGGCGCACCCTGCTCGCCCCGGCCCGCTGGCGCCTGGAGGCGACCGGCCTGCCCCTGGCGGAGTGGCGCGCGCTCTGGCAGGTGCCCGACCACGTCCAGCTCACCCTCGGCGACCACCGCATCCCGCTGAACCTCACCGTCCCCGCGCACCAGGAGATCCTGCGCCGCGAGTGCGAGCGGACGGGTGCGGCCGTGGTCCACGAGCTGCCCCTGGGCCAAGACCCGGACGGCGGCTGGCTGTACGGTCCCGGTGGTGCCCACGAGGTCGAAGCCGTAGCGACCTTGACGCCTCGTCAGCTTCCGTCGGACGCGCCGCGTCGCCCCCTGCGCGCCACACGCCCCGCGACCCGGCAGGGCGCCGGCGAGATCCCGCCCGGCGGACCTTGGCTGTACGCGTCGCTCTACACCTCCGCCGAGCGCCAGGACGAACTCCTCACCGGGCCACTGAACCAATTCCTGACCGCGCTGCCCGCCCCGTCCGACGGGACGGGCGGCGTCGACCGGTGGTTCTTCATCCGCTACGCCGACCCGGACCCGCACCTGCGGCTGCGCCTGCATGGCGACCCCGCCCTGCTCAACGGCGTACTGCTGCCCCAACTCCACGACCTGGCACGGGAACTGGCCGCCGACGGACTCGCCCGAGGGCTGCGCCTCGACAGCTACGCACCCGAGACCGAACGCTACGGAGGGCCGACGGTGCTCGGCGCCGCCGAAGAGGTGTTCCACGCGGACAGCCAACTCGTGATCGAACGCCTCGCGGCACCGACGAGCGACCGGATCCTGGGCACCGCGTACGACGTGACCGGACTGGTCGCGGCCTTCCACCGGGGCTACGGCGGGGGCTGGCGGAACTGGCTCACCAGCACCTACCCCAAGCGGGAACAGCACCACAAGGCGTTCGCGGCACGGAGGAAACAGGCGCTCGCGCGTCTCACGCCGGACGGTCCGGAGGCCCAGGCGCACCACGCGGCGGCCGAACGACTCGGTCGACTGGTGCGCGAGGAGCAGGGCAGCGGCGCCCTGAGCGTCTCCCCGGACGCGGTGCTCGCCTCCCTCGTCCACATGCACTGCAACCGGCGCCTCGGCACGGACCGTACGGCCGAGGCGCAGACCCTGGCCGTGGCCCGCGGCGCGGTCCAGGCGCACCTCGACCGGGAAAGGGCCCGCTCATGACCGAGACCCCCGTCGCGCTGCTCGCCGAGCGCCTCACCGATCCGGTCGCGCTGGCCGCGCAAGTGGCCGAGGGGCAGACCCCGGAGCTGGCCGAGACCCGGTCCCTGTGGCACCCGCAGTCCCTCGCCGACGGCCACGCGGGCGTCGCGCTCCTGCTCGCGGCGCTCGCCCACACCGAACCCGGCTACGCCCGCGCCACGCACGCCCATCTGACGGCGGCGGTCACCGGCGTGTCCAGGCCCGCCCGCGAAGGGCTCTACGCGGGCCTGCCCGCGGTCGCCTTCGCCGCCCGCACGGCCGTTTCCAAGCCGGGCGAGTACGCCGGGCTGCTCACCAAGCTGGACGCCCAAGTCGCCCTGCTCGCCCGGCGCGTCGTCGAGGAGGACGCGCCCCGGGTGGCGGCGGGGACGGCCGGGGCGAAGATGATCGGGTACGACGTGGTGGCGGGCCTGTCCGGCCTGGGCCGCCTGCTCCTGGCGGCCGGACCCGAGCACCGGGAGACCACCGAGCTCGTCCTCGCCCACCTCGTGGCGCTCACCCACCCCGTCACCGAGCCGGGCGGCAGGACCGTGCCCGGCTGGTGGACCGCCGACCCGATACTGTTCAGCGAACCCGAGGGAGTCCCCGGCGGGCACTTCAACGCCGGACTCGCCCACGGCATCCCCGGCCCGCTCGCACTGCTCTCCCTCGCCCACCGCGCGGGCGTCCGCGTGCCGGGCCAGGAGCGGGCGATCCGCACCATCGCCACGTGGCTGCTCGCCCGCCGCAGCCCGGACGGCGCGGGCTGGCCCAACATCGTGCCGCTCGACGCCGAACTGACCGCGGCCTCCGGAGCCCGCCCCGAACTGGCGGAGGCCCGCACCGGCTGGTGCTACGGAACACCCGGCGTCGCCCGTGCCCTCCAACTGGCCGCGCTGGCACTGAAGGAACCGGAGTGGAACCGGCAGGCGGTGGCCGCGGTCGCCCACGCCTGCGACCGCGGTGACTTCGCCGACCCCACGCTCTGCCACGGCCTGGCGGGACTCACCACGATCGTGACCCTCATGGCCCGGGAGCCCGGCGGATCCGAACTCGCCCCGCTGATACCGAGGTTGACCGATACGCTGGCCGCCGCGGCGGACCCTGCCCACCCCTTCGTATGGCCCGCCGCCGCACCCGGACTCGGAACGGTCGTCCACCGGCCGGGCTTCCTCGACGGCGCGGCGGGCGCGGCGCTCGCGCTGCACTGGGCACGGAATCCTGAGGCGCCACTGGGTGAACTGCCTTGGCAGGCAGCCTTGTTGCTGTGCTGAAGAGACCCACTGCTCTGGTGGCTGCCACGGCTCAACCGAGCGCTGCCCGGCCTCGCGGGGCCTGAGGGAGAGTCCAAGCCCGTGCTGTGAATGTCCATGGCGTGGGGGAGGGGAGAGAGGACGACACTGAGCTCCGTCACCCGGCCACATGCGGTGCCCTTCGGCGCCGACGGCTCGTGAGCACCGTTCTCTGCCCCAGCACTGTTCTCCGCCCCCACGCGGAGTCCTCGCCCCCACACAGAGGAGGACCAGCACATGACCGGAGCCAAGACCTGGCGGCGCTGCGGCACGGCCGCCGCGGCCGCAGGGCTGCTGTTCGCGCTGTCCGACCCCGCTGCCGCGTCGGTCGGCGGCGGCAACGTGTCGATCGGCTGGTCGATCCCCGGCGCGCCCTCGGCAGGGTTGCGCGACGTCACCTTCCCCATCACGGTCAACAAGGGCACGGCCCACAAGGCGGGCATCTACTTCGCCCAGCAGTTCGGCTTCACGAACGCCGCGGACGTGGGCTACACGGGCCTCCAGCCGCGACCGAACAGTGGCGGCAAGGAACGCCTCTCCGCCCGGTTCTCCAACTTCGTCGCGGGCTCGACCACCACCGACCCGCTCTGCCATCCGGGCGCCGACGGCGGTCCCGGAGTCACCTGCGCGGTCGACTTCGACGCGGTGTACGGCCACCGCTACGACATCAAGGTCGAACGCACCGGAGCCGACACGTGGACCGGCACGGCGAGAGACACGGTCACCGGCAAGGAGACCCACCTGGGCAGCTACACGCTCCCGACGGGCAGCGGCAACCTCCGCGGCTCCCAGGGCGGTTTCGTCGAGTACTACGCCGGGATCCCCAGCTGCGCGGAAATGCCCAGGTCCGACGCGATCTTCGGCGGCCCCACCTCCACCGACGGCGGCGGCCTGAGCGGCACGTCAAGGGCCAACTACGAGTACAGCGACTGCGTGGGCGAGTCCAACTACCAGGCACAGAACGACGGGTCGGGCACACATGTCACCCGGGGCTTCGTCTCCTAGCGGAGCGGCGGCGCTTCTGTGGGACTCAGCCGGGCAGTAGCTCGCGGGTTCGAGCGAGCAGTTCGTACTGCCGACGCAGGTTGTCGCCCGACAGGTTGACGACGAAGGTGCGTGCGCCCGCTCGAAGGTAGTGGTCGAGCCGTTCGGCCAGCTTCTCGGGAGGGCCACTCACCACCAGACGGAGGGCCTGCCGCTCGGACAGGCCGTGCTCCAGGGCACGTCGCAACACGCGGTCGGACATGCCGCCCACCCACACCGGTGGCGCGGGAACAGCGGGTTCGAGCGTCAGCACCGGCCCACCCGGCACCGTCAACAGAGGGGTCGGCCGGCCCGCGAACAGATCCGGCAGCGCCCGCAGCATCACCTCCGTCCGGCGGCCGCGCCCGGCGAACGGGACTCCGCCGACCGGCCAGTCCTGCGGGTGAATGCCCGTGCCGACCCCCAGCACCACACGGTTGCCGGACAGGTACTGCAACGACGACAACTGCTTCGCCGCCCACGCCTGTTGCCGCAACGCGAGCAGCATGACCCCGAAGCCGATCCGCACACGCTCGGTGACCGCGGCGGCCGCACTCAGCGCGACCACGCTCTCCAGGAACGGGATGTGCGCACACAGGTGGTCACCCGCCCACACCATGTCCAGGCCGACCTGTTCGGCGTGCCGCGCGAGCGCGGGGATCTCGCGCATGCCCCCGTCGCCACGCTCGAAGGTCGGAAGACAGACACCAAGAGTCACCGACATGCTGATCCTTTCCCTTGGGAGGCGACCGCACCGTCCAGCGTTCTAGGTGGCTGCGGCGGCCCCCGACGGTTCCGTGCGGCCGACCTTGCCCGCTCAACCGGGGTTGAGTTCAACTGGCCCGATGGACGATCTGGCTTCGATCAGGCAAGTCGCCGACCACTTCGATCTCCCCGTCTCGACACTCCACTACTGGGAGCGCCGCGGCCTCGTCACGCCGCGTCGACGCTTCGGCCAGCGCTATTACGACGCCGATCAGATCTACCGGGTCGCGCTGATCCGTCTGTGGCGAACCACCGGACAGATGCCGCTCAACGAGATCATCGCGGTCCTTGCCGAGCCCGCCGACACTTCCGACTGGCGCGACACCGTCACCGCTCGCATCGCCGCCATCGAAGCCCAGCTGACGCGACTCGACACCGCCTGCGGTTATCTGCGCGAGCTGCTCGCCTGTCCCCACGACGCAGCGCTCGAACAGTGCGAGGGCTTCCGTGCCCGGATCGCTCTTCCACCGAAGGGGCGTGGGTGACGGCCTGACGCGCTGCGACGTCCTCGCCCAGATCCGTTCCGGCTCGCGCCTCCCGGGATACCGTGGCCCGGACCATCAACGTTCAAGGGGCGCATGTGAGTGAGCCGATCCGGTGGGGCGGTAAGGATCCCGGACCCTTCTTCCACGGTACGAAGGCCGATGTGGCCGTCGGGGCCCTGTTGGAGCCCGGGTATGGCTCCAACTACGGCAAGGGCTGCACGGCGAACTTCGTCTATCTGACGGCGACCCTGGACGCCGCCGTCTGGGGTGCCGAGTTGGCGGGAGGCGAGGGGGCCGAGCGGATCTACCTCGTCGAACCCACCGGTTCGTTCGAGGACGATCCGAACCTGACGGACAAGAAGTTCCCCGGCAACCCGACCAGGTCGTACCGTACCCGCGAGGCCCTGCGCGTCCTCGCGGAACTCCGGGACTGGCAGGGGCATTCGCCCGAGGTCCTTCAGCACATGCGGGACCACCTCGCGGCGCTGAAGGCCCAGGGCATCGAGGCCATCAACGACTGATCGGGTCGGCCGCCGCTCCCGGCGAAAGGACGCCTCATGTCCGACGTTGTCATCGTCGGTGCGGGAATCGTCGGTTCGTCGGTGGCCTACCACCTGGCACGTCAGGGTGTTCCGGTCACTCTCCTCGAACAAGGGCCCGCACCGGCGTCCGGGGTGACCGCGGGCTCCTTCGCGTGGATCAGTGATGCCGGAGGCAACTGGCCAGGTGGGGCGCGAGACCTACGGGAGTACGTCATGGCGGACCACCGGCGCCTGGAAGCCGAACTGCCGGGCGTCACCGTCCGTCGCACCGGCTCGCTGGCCTGGGTCGACAAGGCGACTCGGGTCCCACCGCCGAGGCCGGGCCAGTTCCTCGTCGGGCCGACCGACATCGCGGCTCTGGAGCCCAACCTGCGCGAACCGCCCGGCCAGGCGATCCACACCCCGAGCGACGCGGGCGTCGACCCGACCGCCCTGAGCCACGCACTGGTGGCGTCCGCCGAAGCCCACGGGGCGACCGTGCGCTACGCAAGCGCCGTCGAGGCACTCCAAGTGACCGGCGGACGCGTCGAGGGGGTGCGGTCGTCGAGCGGGTTCCACGCCGCCACGACCGTCGTACTCACCGCGGGAACCAGCATTCCCGAGCTCTGCGCACCGCTCTCCGTCGACCTGGACATCGCCGCGTCGCCGGCCACCCTCGCCCGGATCACCGCACCACCCGGTCTCGTCAGGGCCATCGTGGCCTGCCGCGACTTCGAGGTCCGCGAGATCAGGGACGGTGAGCTCGTGGTGGTCGTGCCGCAGGACGTGGTCACGGCGGGAGCGGCCGAGGACGCCGGGCAGGTCGCGCTCCGGCGCGTGCGGGCGGCGTTCCGGGGGAGTGGCCGGTGCCGCTCACTGGGACACCGCACCAGCCCACGCCCCATGCCCGCGCACGGACCCGTCATCGGATACGTGACCCACGACCGGTCCGTCTACGTCGCGGTCATGCACTCCGCCATCATGCTGGCGCCGACCGCGGGACGGCTCGTCGCGGACGAACTCGTGACCGGCAAACTGGCCCCCGAGCTGCGGCGTTGCCGACCGCGCAGCCGCTGACGCCCGCCCGGGTCACCAGGTCTTGCCGGCCTGCTCCCGGATCGTGTGGTTGATCCGGTTGAAGAAGTTGGTCGTCGCGATCTCCAGGACGATCGCCGACAACCGCGCCTCGTCGAAGTGGTCGGCCGCGGCGTCCCAGATGTCGTCGGTCACCCCGGGCGCACCGTCCTGGATCCGTGTGGCGGCCTCGGCAAGGGCCAGTGCGGCGCGCTCCTCCGCGGAGAAGAAGGGCGTCTCACGCCAGGCGGCCACGTGGTGCAGCCGCTCCTCCGTCTCGCCGGCCTTCCGCGCCGACTCGACCGAGGCGAAGATGCACGGGCCGCAGCCGTTGATCTGGCTGGCCCGCAGATGCACCAGCGCCAGCAGGCGCCGGTCGACGCCCCCGGCGCCTATCGCCTTGTAGAGGTGCTGGATCGCGGTGCCCAGGTCGGGGTTCATCGCGCCCTTCATACGTGCTTCCATCAGTTTCGCTCCTGCTTCGGTTACCTGTGCCCGTCCGGGCCCGTCATCCTCACGACGGAGCGAAGCCGAGGAAGGTAACGACGTGAACGAGACCAGCCCGACGAACCCGGTGGCCGAGGCGTTCGAGGCGCAGCGCGGGCGGCTGCACGCGGTCGCCCACCGCATGCTCGGATCGCACGCCGACGCCGAGGACGCGGTGCAGGAGGCCTGGCTGCGGCTCTCCCGCCAGGACGCGGCGACCATCGACAACCTCGCCGGCTGGTTGACCACGGTGGTCGGGCGCATCAGCCTCGACGTCCTGCGCTCGCGCCAGGCCCGTCCGGAGGCGCCCTACGACCACCGGCTGCCGGAGCTCGTCGTGACGCTCGACGACGGTCCCGTGCCCGAGGACGACGCGCTGCTCGCCGACTCCGTGGGGCTCGCGCTCCTGGTCGTACTCGACTCGCTCGGGCCCAACGAGCGGCTCGCGTTCGTGCTGCACGACCTGTTCGCGGTCCCGTTCGACGAGATCGGCAGGATCCTCGACCGGTCCACCGCGGCCGCCAAGATGCTCGCAAGCCGCGCCCGCAAGAAGGTCCGGACGACCGGGCGGCCCACGGGTACGGGACGGGAGCAGCGCCGAGTGGTCCAGGCATTCCTGGCGGCGGCGCGCGGCGGGGACTTCCAGGAGCTGCTGCGGGTACTCCATCCGGAGGTCCGCATGACCATCGACACCCCGGCCGGAGAGGTCGTCACCCTCGGCGCCACCAGGATCGCCGCCGGGGCGCAACTGGCCGCGGGCGCGGCCGCATCGGGCCGGGCAGCCATCGTCAACGGGTTGCCCGGCGTCCTCTCCTGGAGCGAGGCGGGCACCCCGCTCTCCGTCCTCGCGTTCACCGTCGTCGACGGCCGCATCACCGAGATCACGGCCATGGTCGATCCGGCGAAGCTCGCGCTGATGGACCTCCCGGCTCCCGCGTGAGACGCCGTCACACCGTCATGCCGGACGGGGGGAGGGGCGCGCCCGGTCGTCCGTTACCGAGGTGCCTTGGCCGGAGCCGTCGCCCCCGCTTCCTTGACGAGGCGGTCGCCGGTCGTCAGCGACTCCCACAGGGCCTTCTCGATGCGGGCCTTCTTGGACGTGCCGTCCTCGAGGCGGACCTCGACGTAGTGGTAGAGGTTGGAGCCGTCGGTGGCCGCCCGCGTCTTGTCGACGACGGTGCCGCTCCAGGCGTCCTCGGTGCGCACTTTGCGAGACTTGAACATCTCGCCAGGGTATCCGCCGGGCACCCAGGAAGGTAGGACACACGGGCGCGCGCACCGCCAGGGGGCGCCGGGCGCGGCCCCGCCCTAGCGTGTCACCCATGGCACTGGACTGGAACGCACTCCTCGTAGACCAGCTCGACTGGCACTGGCAGCACCAGCTGCGCGCGCGCCTGGACGGCCTCACGGACGACGAATACTTCTGGGAGCCCGTACCGGACTGCTGGACCGTGCGCCCACGCGGCACCGGCACGGCGGCGGTGCAGGGCGGCTCCGGAGCCTTCACGATCGACTGGGCCTACCCGGAGCCGGTCCCTGCGCCGGTCACGACGATCGCCTGGCGCCTCGGGCACATCCTCGTCGGTGTGCTCGGCGTCCGCACCGCCGCGCACTTCGGCGGGCCGCCCATGGACTACATGACGTACGCGTATCCGGGCACCGCGGCCGAGGCGCTGGACCAACTCGACGCGGGGTACGCAGGGTGGATCGCCGGGGTGCGGGGCCTGGGCGAGGAGGGCCTGGCGCGGCCGTGCGGCGAGGCGGAGGGCCCCTTCGCGAAGGAGCCGATGGCGACGCTCGTGCTGCACATCCACCGCGAGATGATCCATCACGGAGCGGAGATCTCCCTGCTCAGGGACCTTTACGCGCATCGGTCGCACTAGCGCCCGACGATGCTCGGCCCGGCGCCCCGGGCCCGGCTTCAGCCGTCAGCCGTCAGCCGTCAGCCGTCAGCCGTCACAGGTCCGCACACGTCTCGCGCACGTAGCCCTCGTCGCCCGCAGGCACGACGTCCAGGTCCCTTCGCACGATGCTGACCTTGTCCCCCCAGCCGTCACACGCCTTCTTCAGCCCCCGCTCGGTGTACTCGATCACCAGCAGGCGGTCCCCGAACGCCTTCGTGTAGGCGCCGCACTCGTCGTACTGCCCGCACTCCTCCACCACGGCGAAGTCGAGGCCGACCCGCTTGCGGTCCCGGGCCAGGGACGCGGTGTTCTTCTGGCCGATGGCCAGGCCCTTGTCGTGGGCGTGTTCGGCGAGCAGCGCGAGGAACGCCTTGGCGTCGGCGGGGGTGAGGAGCCCGTCGGGGGCGCGTGTGTAGCTGTCGTAGTTGTCGGGCTCCACGGCCTTGAAGCCCTTGTGCGCGCAGGAGTCGATCCAGGTGCCGACCTTCTCGGCCACCCGCTCTCGCTTGGCCTTGGTGCTGATGTCCAGGATCGTCTCGTCCCAGTCCTTGTCCATGACGACCTTGCCCGCGTCGTCCCGCAGGAGCAGGTCGTCGTCCCAGTCCTGCTCCGCGCCCGGCTGGGCCTGGAAGGCGTTGACGTAGCAGACGTTGTACACGCCGGACGCGGGCGAGGAGGTGTGGTCGCGGACGACGACGGAGACGCCCTCGGGAGGCGTGTAGGCGCCGCCGAGCTGGTAGTCGAAGCCGGCGTGCGCGGGAGGCGGGGTGACCGCCGACGACGAGGGCGCGCCCGACGAGGACGCGCCTTCGGGCGCTCGCGAGGTGTTCTCGCCGGAGCACGCGGTGGCGAGGAGCGAGAGGACGGCCGCCGCGCCGAGGAGGGCGAAGGGCGTGTGCCGCGGGCGAGCCGGGTTGTTGCGCATGGCTGTGAGGCTCCGAAGAGGAGGGGGACACGTCCCCGCCTCGGACGCGGACACCGGTCCTGGCGACTTGGTCCGGGCTTACGGCGCGAGGCCTGGGTTACCGGCTGGGCGTGCCTCTGGGCCGGTGGTCGCGACCGGCCGCACATGAACGTAGGCGACGGAAAAGGCCACGTCAAACGCGCGGCGCGGGTGCGCGTCACGCCACGACGACGCGCACCCCGGCGGCCGCGACGGCGTCCAACTCGGCCTCGGCACCGGGCGCACCGGAATCCGTGACGAGGGTGTGCACGGCGGCGAGCGGGCAGATCTTCGCGAAGGTCGCACGGCCGAGCTTGGAATGGTCGGTGACCACGACGGTCCTGCCGCTCTGCCGCACGAACGCGCGGTCGGTCGCGGCTTCCAACTGGTCGTGCGTGGTGCAGCCGTGTGCCGCGCTGATCCCGTCCACGCCCAGGAAGGTGATGTCCGTGTGGTGGTCGGCGAGGGTCTTCTCGGCGATGGGGCCGACCAGTTCGTAGCTCTCCTTGCGCGCGGTCCCGCCGATCACGATCAAGGTGACGTGGGGGCGCAGCACGAGACCCGCGGCGATGTTCACGGCGTTGGTGACGATGGTGACGGGCCCCCGGTCGGCGAGCAGCCTGGCCACTTCGCTGGTGGTGCTTCCGCCGGTCAGGCCGACCACGGCACCGGCGGGGACGAGGTCGGCCGCGGCCCGCGCGATCGCCTGCTTCTGCGGCGAACGCTGATCGAGGCGGTGTCGCAGCGGCAGCTCGATGCCCAGGCCGCCGAGCACCGCGCCACCGTGCGTGCGCTCGAGCAGCCGCTGCTCGCTCAACTGCCGCAAGTCCCGGCGCACGGTGGCGTGGGAGACGCCGAGCAGCTGGGAGAGCCTGCCCACGTCCGCGCTGCCGTGCGCGGCGACATGCTCGAGTATGCGCACGTGGCGGTCGTTTCTCAGCACGCGGCAAGGATAGCCGCGGACCGCCCTGACGGCCGCCGAACGAGCATGAATCGTGCGCGGTTCTGCGCGAGTTGACCGACAATCGCTCATGTCCGATCCCTTGACACGGTCGGCGGCGCTCGATTTACTCCCTGACACGTCGACGCCGAGCAGTCGGCGCAGAGGTACGCCCAGCCGGTAGTTGGCCTTCGCCATGAGCCCGGACTGAGTCGCCAGGACCACTCTGGGTCCGAGGCGGGGACGTGCCCTCCACATCTGGAGCTCCTCGATGAGCCTCACACGTGTGCTGCGCGGGTGCATGACCGTGACCGCCGCCCTCGCGGCGGGCGCTGCGACCTGCCTCCTCGCCCCCTCGCCCGCCGCGGCCGGCACGGCCGCGGTCCCCCTGCCGCCCGCCCACGCCGGATTCGACTACCAGATCGGCGGCGCGTACACCCCGCCGTCCGGAGTGCGGGTCGTCAGCCGGGACCACGGCGCCGCACCGGCGCCCGGCCTGTACAACATCTGCTACGTCAACGCCTTCCAGGCCCAGCCCGGCGCGGAGGGGGAGTGGGACGACGACCTCCTCCTGCGGGACGCCCAGGGCGACGTCGTCTACGACGGGGACTGGGGCGAGGCGGTCCTCGACATCCGCACCGCGGACAAACGGCAGCGGATCGCCGCCAAGGTGGGCGGCTGGATCGACGGCTGCGCGGACAAGGGATTCCAGGCCGTCGAGCCGGACAACTACGACACGTTCACCCGCTTCCCCGACTACCTGACGGGCACTCAGGCCAAGGCGTACATCTCGCTCCTGGCCGACCGCGCGCACGGTCGCGGTCTGGCGATCGCGCAGAAGAACACCGCCGAACTGGCCGGCGCGGGCAAGGCGACCGGGCTCGACTTCGCCGTCGTCGAGGAGTGCGGCGCCCACGACGAGTGCGACGACTTCACCGCCGAGTACGGCGACGACGTCGTCGTCATCGAGTACACCGCGAGCGGACTGCGCACGGCCTGCGACAAGTGGGGCGACCGGCTGAGCATCGTGCGCAGGGACGTCGGCGTATCACCGGCGGGCAGCAGCGGATACGTGCGCGAGACCTGCTGACACCCGTCGCGCGACCCGCGGCCCGCTCCAGGAGGCCGCGACGTAGGCGGAACGGGACCTGCCCGTAGCGCACTTCGACTCTCACGTGTTCCCTCAGGGAGGTAGTGATGACCCCAACACCCCGTGCGCCCGGCGCGCCGACGCGCCGCACTGTCCTGCGCGCCGGGTCGGCCGCCGGGCTCGTGGCGGCGGCCGGCGCGGTCACCGGATGCGGCGCGGACGCCGCCGACGGGGTCGCGGCCGACGGCACCGTCACCATCCAGGTGTGGCACGGGCAGACCGACACCGCCCTGAAGGTCGTCAAGAGCCTCGTCGCCGAGTTCCACCGCACCCACCCCGACATCCGCGTCGATCTGGGCGGTGGCGTCCTCGCGGACACCATGCTGCAGAAGATCACCGCGGCGCTGGCCTCGGGCGCCTACCCCGACGTGGCGTTCGTCTTCGGCTCGGACCTGGCCAGCGTGGCGCGCAGTCCGCAGGTCGTCGACCTGACCTCGTACGTACGCGACAGGCCCACTCCCTGGACGAGTTACTGGCCGTCGGCGCGGCAGGCCGTCACCGTCAACGGCAGGGTCCGCGCGGTGCCCGCCGTCGTCGACTGCCTGGCCATGGTCTGCAACAAGAAGGTGTTCGCCGATGCCGGGGTCGCGCTGCCCGAACCCGGCTGGAGCTGGGCGGAGTTCACCGATCTGGCCCGCCGACTGACCGACACCGGCGCGGGCCGCTTCGGCACCGGCTGGCCAGGGACCGGCGACGAGGACACGGTGTGGCGGCTGTGGCCCCTGATCTGGGGGCTCGGCGGCGACGTGATCGCCGAGGACGGCAAACACATCGGCTTCGCGCACGAAGGCGTACGCGCCCTGGAGGTGATCCGCGACCTGGTGCGCGACAAGAGCGTCTACGTCGACCCCAAGCCGGGCAGCGAGCAGATGTACAAGGTGTTCCTGTCCGGGCGGATGGCCATGGTGCCCACCGGCCCCTGGGAGCTCCCCGACATCACCCAGGCCAAGCTCGACTACCACGTGGTGCCGCTGCCCACCTTCGACGGCGATCCCGTGACCATCTCGGGGCCCGACACCTGGACGGTGTTCGACAACGGCGAGGCCCGCGCCGAGGCCGCCCGCACCTTCGTCAGCTGGCTCACCCACCCTTCCCAGGACAGCCGTTGGGACGTGGAGGCGGGCAGCCTGCCACTGAGCCGGGGGAGCGAGGACAGCCCCGCCTGGCGCGCGCACGCCGAGGAGACGCCCGGCCTGCCGGTCTTCGCGCAGGCGCTGCCCTCCGCCCGCGTACGACCCGTGCACCCCGCCTACCCCCGCATCTCCCAGGCCCTGGGGGAAGCCATCGTCTCCGTACTGCTCGGCCGCGCCAGTCCGCGAGCGGCCCTCCGCGCCTGCGCCGAAGACGCCAACGCCGCCCTGCTCATCCCGCGTTGAGGACCTGACATGCCCCGACTTCCCGCACCCCTGACCGTGCCGCCCGACCGGTCCGCACCCCGTGCCCTGCGCCGCCGCCACCGACGCGAGGCCGCCACCGCGTGGGCCTTCGTCTCGCCGGCGGTCCTGGTCATCGTCGGCCTGAGCGTCGTCCCCGTCCTGTGGTCGCTGCTGCTGTCCTTCCGCGCCAGCGACCTCGTCACCCCCAGCCGCTGGGTCGGCCTGGACAATTACCGCGCCCTGACCCAGGATCCGCACTTCCACGAGGCCGTGCGCAACACCGTCCTCTACACGCTCCTGTACGTGCCGCTCAGCATCGCCGCGGGGCTCGCGCTCGCCCTGGCCCTGAACCGGCGGATCCGCTTCGTCGGCCTCTACCGCACCCTCTTCTTCGTGCCCTTCGTCGTCTCGGCCACGGCCCAGGGCGTCCTGTTCTCCTTCGTCCTCGACCCCGAGTTCGGCGCGGCCAACTCCGTACTGCACCGGCTCGGCGTCTCCGCGCAGGGCTTCCTCACCGACCCCTCACAGGCGCTGTACGTGCTGATCGCCATCTCCCTGTGGAGCGGCACCGGACTCTGCACCGTCATCTATCTCGCCGCCCTCCAGGACGTACCGAAGGAACTGATCGAGGCGGCCCGTCTGGACGGCGCGGAGCACCGGCACGTGCTGCGCCACGTCACCCTGCCCACGCTCGCCCCCGTCAGCGTGTTCCTGCTCCTGTGGCAGACGATCCAGGCCCTCCAGGTCTTCGACCTCGTGTACGTCACCACCAAGGGCGGCCCGCTCGGCTCCACCACCGTGATCGTCTACTTCATCTGGGAGCAGGCGTTCAAGAACTTCACCGCCGGATACGGGGCCGCCGCCGCGTACGTGCTCGCCCTGGCGCTGCTCGTACCGGCCGTGTTCCTGCGTCTGGTCCGCGGCCGCGAGCGCCGCCCCCGTACGGAAGCAGCCTCCTCATGACCACGACGAGCACCTTGTCCAAGGCCGCGCGGCGCCCTGTCACCAGGCCCGCCGAGGCCCGCCGCCGCGCACCGCGACTGCCCTTCAGCGCCTGGCACCTGCTGCTCGCGCCGCTCGCCGTGCTGTTCGCGCTGCCGATGCTGTGGCTGCTCGTCAGCTCCGTGATGAGCGACGCCCAGTTCAACCGGTTCCCGCC
The DNA here is from genome assembly GCF_044744425.1 of Streptomyces sp. NPDC087300. Lineage (NCBI taxonomy): Bacteria > Bacillati > Actinomycetota > Actinomycetes > Kitasatosporales > Streptomycetaceae > Streptomyces > Streptomyces sp. NPDC087300. The sequence continues at coordinate 38,785 of NZ_JBIUYI010000022.1, read as the reverse complement.
CGCCCTCGTGCCCTCCGGCATCGACCTCGGCGGCTACCGCTACGTCCTGGGCAACGGCATGTTCCCGCGCTGGCTGCTCAACTCGGTGATCGTCTCGACCGTGTCGGTCGCCTCGAACCTCGTCTTCGGCGCGCTCGGCGGCTACGCCTTCGCCCGGATGCGCTTCCGCGGCTCACGGGCGCTGCTCGCGCTGATGCTGGCGACCATGGCGGTGCCGTTCCAGCTGACGATGATCCCCACCTTCCTGGTGATGAAGCAGTTCGGACTCATCGACACGCTCGGCGCGCTCATCGTGCCCTCGCTCGTGACGCCGTTCGCGGTGTTCCTGCTGCGTCAGTTCTTCCTCTCGCTGCCCCGGGAGCTGGAGGAGGCCGCCTGGCTCGACGGCTGCTCACGGCTGCGCGTGCTCTGGTCGATCGTGCTGCCCCTTGCCAGGCCCGCGCTCGCCACGGTCGCCGTGCTGACCTTCCTGACCACGTGGAACGACCTGTCCTGGCCGCTGATCGCGATCAACCACGACACGCAGTACACGCTTCAACTGGGCCTCACCACCTTCCAGGGAACACATCACACCCGCTGGTCAGCGGTGATGGCGGGCAACGTCATCACCGTGCTCCCGGTGCTGCTCGCCTTCCTCGCCGCGCAGAAGACGTTCATCCGGTCCCTCACCTCCAGCGGCATCAAGGGCTGAGCACCCTCCGCTTCCCCCGTCCCCGCCTTCTTCCCGTACGACCTCAAGGACCTGTGATGCCGCACCGGTACGACCTGCTCGTCATCGGCGACGCCAACCCCGACGTGATCCTCGGACCTCTGACCGAACCGCTCGCCTTCGGCCAGCGCGAACAACTCGTCGACGCCGGCTCCCTCACCCTCGGCGGCTCCGCCGCGATCATGGCCTGCGGGGCCGCGCGCCTCGGCCTGAAGGTCGCGTTCGCGGGCCGCGTCGGGGACGACGACGCCGGGCGCTACGTCCGCGACGCCCTGACCGCCCGGGGCGTCGACACCAACGCCCTGCACACTGACCCCGCGCTGTTGACCCCCCTGACCGTCGTCCTCACGCAGGACGACGACCGCGCCATCCTCACCTCGCCCGGCACCCTCGCCGCGACCAGCGGCGCGGACGTCCCCGAGGCGCTGCTCGCCGCGAGCCGGCACGTGCACAGCGCCTCGTACTTCCTCCAGCCACGGCTCGCCGCCGACCTGCCAAGGCTCTTGCGGACCGCCCGCTCGCACGGCGCGACCACCTCGCTGGACACCCAGGACGACCCCTCCGGCGCCTGGTCCGGACTCGACGACGTCCTCGCCCAGACCGACATCCTGCTGCCCAACGCGGCGGAGGCCAGGCAGTTGGCAGGACCGGCCGCCAGGACCCCGGAGCAGGCCGCCGAACTGCTCGCCGCGCGCGGCCCGTTGGTCGTGGTCAAGAACGGTGCGGACGGCGCCCTGTGCCACGACGGCCGCCGCCTGCTGAGCGCCCCGGGGCTGCCCGTGACGCCGCGGGACACGGTCGGGGCGGGCGACAGCTTCGACGCAGGGTTCATCGCGGCGACCCTGGTCGGTCAACCCCTTTACGAGGCACTGGAGTTCGCCGTCATCTGCGGCGCCCTGTCCACCCAGGCGCACGGCGGTACGCGCGCCCAGCCCACCTGGGACCAAGTTCTCACCCGCAGCACCCTCAGTGCCCGCAGCACCCCCAGTACCCGCAGCACCCCCGAAAACCACACCACCCGCACCGGAGCACCCACCTCATGACCCACCCCAAGATCGCCTTCATGGGCGCGGGCAGCGTCGTCTTCACCCAAGGCCTGCTCGCCGACCTGTTCGCCTTCCCCGAACTGACCGGCGCCCACATCGCCCTGCACGACATCGACCCCGAACGCCTGGCCACCGCGCGGGCGGCGGCGAGCTACATCGCGGAGCGGCGCGGGGCGGCACACGCCACCATCACCGCGCACGCCGAGCGCCGAGAGGCCCTCGCGGACGCCGACTTTGTCATCAACATCGTGCAGATCGGCATGGACGAGGCCACCCGCACGGACTTCGACGTACCCGCCAAGCACGGTCTGCGGCAGACGATCGGGGACACGCTCGGCATCGGAGGCATCTTCCGCGCCCTGCGCACGTTCCCCTTCCTGCGGGAGCTCGGCGCGGACATGGCCGAGGTCTGCCCGGACGCCTGGCTGCTCAACTACACCAACCCCATGGCCATGAACGTCCAGTACCTCACCGCCGCCACCGGCCTCACCAAGGTCGTCGGCCTGTGCCACTCGGTGTACTGGACGATGCGGGACCTGGCCGAGCTGGTGGACGTCCCGTACGAGGAGATCACCTACCGCGCCGCCGGGGTCAACCACCAGGCGTGGGTGCTGCGCTTCGAGCACGAGGGGCGTGACCTGTACCCCAAGCTCGACGAACTCATCGCATCCGAGGCGGAGTTGCGGCGCCGCGTACGCGTGGACATGTACCGTCGGCTCGGCCACTATCCGACGGAGACCAGCGAGCACTCCAGCGAGTACGTGCCCTGGTATCTGCACCACGACAGCGAGGTCGAGCGGCTGCGACTGCCGATCGGCGCCTACCTCGGCATCGTCGAGGAGAACGTCGCCGAGTACCGGCGCACACGGCGGGCCCTGGCCGCGGGGGAGCCCCTGGCCGTCGAGGGCACCATGGAGTACGCCCCTCAGATCATCCACAGCGTCGTCACCGGCACCCCGCGCACGGTCTACGGGAACGTCCCCAACCACGGCCTGATCGACAACCTGCCCGCGCACGGCGTGGTCGAAGTGCCCTGCCTGGTGGACGCCTCGGGCATCCAGCCCACCCGCATCGGCTCCCTGCCGCCCCAACTGGCCGCGCTCAACCGGACGTATCTCAGCATGAACGACCTGGTCGTACGCGCCGCCCTGGAGGACGAGCCGCGCCACATCCGGCACGCGGCCATGACCGACCCGGCCACCGCCGCGGCCCTGCCCGTCGAGCGGATCTGGCAGCTGTGCGACGACATGGTCCGCGCCCACGGAGAGCGCCTCCAGCCTGCCCTGCGCGCCCAGTTGGGCACCTGAGGCGCGTCGGCCGGGGATTAACAACGTGCCGTGCCGCCGCCCGGATGGTTGGGTGGCACGGTGACCGATCATGAGGCAGAAGCAGATCTCCGACCACGCGCACGGGCTTGGGTCAGCCGGCACCTGGAGGCCGGTGAACGGATCGTCGGTTCCGAGACGCTGCACGGCGGCATCACCGCCGAGGTGCGCAGGCTGGCCATCGCCGGGCCGGGCGGAGGCACGCGTGACCTCGTGCTGCGGACCTTCGTCGGCGTGGCGCAGGCCGAGGACTGGCTGACCCGGGAGGCCGGCGCGCTGACCCTGCTCGCGGGGACCGACGTGCCGGCTCCCGACCTGGTCGCGGTGGACCCGACCGCGGCCCATGGTGAGCATCCGGCGCTGCTGATGACGCATCTGACGGGCCGGACGGTCCTCGACGACGAGGGAATCGAGACGCGCGTCCCCCTGCTGGCCCGTCAGCTCGTGGCGATCCACGCGTTGCGACCGGATCAACAGCCCCCGAAGTATGAGGCGTTGACGACCCCCGACAGCGTCGTCGTTCCGCAGGGCGCCGACGTGACGGCGTGGGCCGACGCGATCGACGTGATCCGCCAGCCCGCGCCGCCCTACGAAGGATGCTTCCTGCACCGGGACTTCCAGCCGGGCAACGTGCTGTTCGACGTGGTGCCGTCAAGCCCGTCGGCCACCCGGATCGCCGGCGTCATCGACTGGGCGCAGCCCTCGTGGGGCCCGGCGGATCTGGATGTGGCGCACTGCGCCACCAACCTCGCGCTGCTGCACGGCCCCGCGTGGGGTCCGCGGTTCACCGAGGCGTACGAGGAGGCGGGCGGCGTCCTGGCCGAAGGCGCGAGCGAGCGGCGGTACTGGAGCGTGCGGGACGCGCTGTCGTTCTCGGAGGAGGTGGCGGAGGTGACGCGGGCGTGGCGGCAGGTGGGCAGGACGGATCTGACGGCCCGATGCGTCGCGGAGCGACTGGATGCGTATGTCACGTCCCTGATGGCCGCGTGAACTCGATGGTCGCGTGGACCTGATGGCCACGTGAGGGGGACTGGGTCCCCGGTGTCAGGGAACACATGGATCGACAGCTCTGTCGAAGTATCCGAGCGACGAGAGGCAAGAGGGCATGGAGATCTCCGGCATCTTCACCGCGATCGTGATCGGCATCGTGATCGGCATTCTGGGCCGCCTGGCCATCCCCGGCCGTCAGCGCATCGGCATCGGGTGGACGATCCTCGTCGGCATCGTCGCCGCACTCGTCGGTACGGGCATCGCCGGCGCCTTCGACGTCGCCGACACCAAGGGCATCGACTGGATCGAACTGGCCATCCAGGTCGGCCTCGCCGCGCTCGGAGTGGTGGGCGTGGAACGGATGAAGGGCCGCCGCTGAGGAGACCACCTCCCCTGAGGAGGCCAACTCACCGAGGAGACGGCATCCACCGAGTGGACGGTCTCCGCTGAGGAGACGGCATTCGCGCAGACCAGGTCGTGACGGGTCCGGAGAACCGTGCCGGGCCCGTCACGCGTCCTAGGCGAGAACGGATTCCGATCTTCCAGAAGGCTCGTCCATGCACATACAGCACGACCGCACGGTGCCACCGAGGAGCGGGAGCGCCGAACGCGGCGTCACCGTCTCCGCGTTCGGGGCCCTGCGGCGGTACCGGGGCGCTCTCGCGGGGACGACGGCACGCGTCGTCGGCCTGTCCGGACTCGCCGGGCTGCTGATGACGGCCGCGATATTCGCGCTCTCCTGGCCGCTCTTCACCCATATGCGCAACGAACGCATCAGGTACCACCAGCTCGAGGACCCCTACCTGCACCAGCACACCGACCTGGTGCAGGTCGCTCTCTGGACGCTCCCGCTCTTCCTGGTCCTGCTCGGCGCCGGTGGAGCCGTTCTCCAGACCGCCTGCTCCCAGGCGGTGGCGGCGAGGGCCCGGCAACCTCCCCTGGAGGACGACCCGTCACCCGCGGAGGCCCGCGCACGGCGCCGGTCGGTGTTCGCCGTGTACGCGCTGCGCGGCCTGATCGTATGGCCCCTGCCGCTGCTCACCGGGATCGTGGCGGACCGATACACCGGCGACCACCTCGACACCCCGCTGCCGCTGGAACGTGACTCGTTGGCCTTCGAGCTCGTCGATGACTCGCCCTTGGCCGCGCTGGGCGTCGCCCTGCTGCTGCGCCTCGCGCTCACCCTCGCCCCGGCCGCCGCGGCCGACGGCCTCGGCCCCGGCGCGGCCCTGCGCCGCTCCTGGTCGCTGATGTGGACGCGCACCGGACTGGTCAGGGTCCTCGCCCTCGCGCTCCCGTTGGCCGCGCTCATCACCGGGGTGCTCGTCCTGGTGACCAACCTCGCGCTGCCGTTGCGCCCCCTCGTACGGTCCCTCGTCGAGCAGGCCACGGGTAACTTCTTCGCCGCGTACTACGCGGGCATCCTCGCGCCCGTCATCGTCGGCATCCTCGTCGCCGCGGCCGTGACCCTCCCCCTCGCGTTCACGGCGTTCGCGGCGCTTCACGACCGTCTGACGTCGTCCCGAACGTCTCTCCGGCGCGCGGGGTCGTCGACAAGCAGCTGAGCGCGGACGGCAGTTACGGCTCAGTGATCAGCAGCGGCCGGCGCCTCGCGGACCAGGCTGGTCAGCGGACGGTGGGTGCGCCAGCCCAGGAACTCGTACAGCGCCCGGCCCTCGGTGGTCGCGGCCAGTACGGCGGTCGTGGAGCCCGCGTCCACGGCGGCGTTGCCCAGCTTCCGCATGACCAGGCTGCCCAGACCCTTGCGCCGGTGATCCGGGGAGGTCTCGATCTGGTCGAAGACGGCGGTGCGCCCCGGGCCCGGCACGGCGACCTGTCCACGGGCGGCGAACGCGCCGTCCGACGCCAGGACGAGGACCCGCGTGAGGCCGCCCCACGTCCACACCCGCACCTGGTACCCGTCGGGGGCGTCGGCGGCGGTGGGGTGCAGCGCCGTCGACATCAGGAAGCCGTCGTCGTCGAAGCGCCAGCCGTACGCCACCCACGGGGCGACGGTCCGCGGCGGCAGGAAGACCTTGAGCCAGGTGCCCGGCGCGGTGGCCGACTCCGTCAGTTTGCGGACCAACGGCTCGTCGGCTTCCTGCAGTACGTGCCGGGTCACGTGGCCGCTCTGCCCGACGTCGACGGTGAAGCCCCAGGGCTCGACGACGGGCGGCGCGGCGCCGCGCGAGACGACCCAGCCCTCGACCCAGGAACCTATGAGTTCGGCGTCCATGGAGGTCCTTCCGTAAGGTGCGGAGACTAAGAGTGCACCTTACGTGGGTGACTTCGCCAGCGGTTATGCGTGGAGGTTGCCCTGAACGGCCGTCACGGTCTGCCCTTTCGCCCGGACTTCTGCCCAGTTGACCCGGTGGCATGGGCTACGCCGGAAATAGGATCGTGGTCGGCGTGTGCGCGGCCGCGCCCGCGCTTCGTCCGGTCGCCCGAAGGGACAGCACAGTCATGACGCTCAAGACCGCCCTCGTCACCGGGGCAGGACGCCCGGCCGGTCTCGGTTTCGCCGTCGCCACGCGGCTCGCCGAGGCCGGGTTCCACGTCGTCGTCACCGGCCGCGACCTCGCCGCCGTGGAGCCGCTGGCCGAGGGGTTGCGGCAGGACGGGTACGCGGCCACCGCCCTGTGTGTGGATCTGTCCGACCGGGCCAGCATGGACGTCGCGGCCGCACACCTCACGCGGGCCTTCGGCCACCTCGACGTCCTGATCAACAACGCCAGCGGCATGCCCGACTTCGCGACCCTGAGCGCGCTGGAGGCCGACATGGACGTGGTGCGCTCCGCGATGGAGGTCTCGGTGATCGGCCCCTGGGGCCTGACCCAGACGCTGTTGCCGCTGCTGACCGCCGCGCCCGCCGCCCGGATCGTGAACGTCTCCAGCCTGTCCGCCCAGCAGATCGCCACCGGACTCGACCTCGGCGCGCCCCTGCGCTCCCCGGCCTACTCGATGGCCAAGTACATGCTCAACGCCCTGACCACCGTGCTCGCCCGCGCGCTGGCGGACACCCCGATCCTGGTCAACGCCGTCGACCCGGGCAACACCGCCACCCATCCCGAACGCGGCGACGACGCGAGCGACCGCCCGGCGGCCGAAAGCGCCATGGACGTCGTCGGGGCCGCCACGCTCGGCGCCGACGGTCCCACCGGAGCGCTCTTCAGCGAGGGACGGTGGCAGCTGCCCGCGCCGCAGGCCGGGTGACATGACGGGTTCTCATACCAGTGAGTTACGTCCTCGTACCGCACTGGTTGGACCTGTCGCGCGACTACCGCAAGGGTTCTAGTGGCGGGTCAACCGTCCGCCGGATGCGCACAGTTGACCAGGACATCTACCGTTGCCACTTCGCCGGAGTGCGACGCGGACGGCGCTGGGCAGCATGGCGGGGAGAGTTCGCGTCGCGGCGAGAGCGTCACGCGAAGACGGGGGCAGAGGCATGGGGCACGGTATTGCGCGGCACACGCTCGAGGGGGTGCCCGACGCGTGGATCTCGACGCATCCGTTCACCACCGGGGACGGTCTCGCGCTGAACCTGACGCGTTTTCAGCGAGGGGAGAGCGACGACGTCGTCCTCCTCGTACACGGTCTGACCGCGTCGAGCGACCTGTTCATCATGCCGGAGCACTACAACCTGGCGACCTATCTCCTGGACCACGGTTTCCCCGACGTGTGGACGGTCGACCTCCGCCTGAGCAACCGGTATCCGTACAACACCGAGCCGGGGGACTTCTCCCTCGACGACGTCGTTCACTACGACCATCCGGCCATGCTCGCCGAACTGCGCCGCCACATCGGGCAGCGGCGCCTCCACGTCGTCGCCCACTGCCTGGGCTCCACGTCGTTCGCCATGAGCCTGGCCGCGGGCACCGTCAAGGGAATCACCAGCATGGTCGCGCAGAGCGTGGGCCTGGTCTTCAAGGTGCCCGGCTGGTCCCAGTGGAAGATCGAACTCGCCCCCACGCTGCTCGAACACGTGCTGGGGGTGTCGGCCATCGATCCCAGGATGGGGTCCTCGGCCCGCTTCACCCGCTCCTGGGCGCTGTCGAGACTGGTGTCGCTCGGGCACCCGGAGTGCGACAACTCCGCCTGCCACCTGGTGAGTCTGATGTGGGGAGCCGGCTGGCCCGCCCTCTACAGCCACGCCAACCTGGAGCCGGAGACGCACGACCGGATCGCCGATCTGCTGGGGCCCACCGGACTCCAGTACTACCGGCACATCCGCAAGATGGTGCGGGCGGGGCGTGCGGTCAAGTACGCCGCCCCCGGCGACCGCCGTCACGCGGCGCTGCCCGACGACTATCTCGCCCACGCCGCGGACATCAGCACCTCGATCCTCTTCATGACGGGGCAGGACAACCACGTCTTCGCCGACTCCAACGTGGTCTGCCACCGGCGGCTCGCCCAGGAGGCTCCCGGCCGCCACGAGTTGGCGGTGCTGCCCGGCTACGGATATCTAGACCCGATCATCGGCAAGAGGGCACACGTGGACGTCTTCCCGGTGATCCTGGACTTCATCCAGCGGCGGGCGGTCTGACATGGCCCGGGACAGTCGGAACACGACCACGGCCGAGCACGTCGACGTCCTGATCGTCGGCTCGGGGTTCGGCGGCTCGGTGGCCGCCGCCAGGCTGGCGCAGGCAGGTCTCGGTGTGATGGTGATGGAACGCGGCCGAGGCTACCCGCCGGGCAGCTTCGCCCGCACACCCGCCCAGGCGTCGCGCGCCCTCTGGTCACCGGGGACCGGCTCGTACGGCCTGTTCGACGTGCGCAGCTTCCGCCACTTCGACTCCGTCGTCGCCAGCGGCCTCGGCGGCGGCTCCCTCATCTATGCCAACGTGCTGCTCCGCAAGGACGAGCACTGGTTCGTCGACCGGCAGCAACTGCCGGGCGGCGGCTACGAATCCTGGCCGGTGACCCGCGCGGACCTCGACCCGCACTACGACGCGGTGGAACGGGTCCTCACCCCCACGCCCTATCCGCTGGACGCCCCCGGGTACGGCGACGTGCCCAAGGCCCGTGCGATGCGCACGGCCGCCGACCGGCTCGGACTCGAACACTCCCTGCCGCCGCTCGCCGTCAGCTTCGCTCCCCGGCCGGGCGCCGAGCCCGCCATCGGCCTGCCGGTCGTGGAACCGGACGGCGAGAACCTGCACGGGGCCATCCGCCGGACGTGCCGACTGTGCGGCGAGTGCAACATCGGCTGCAACGAGGGAGCCAAGAACAGCCTCGACTTCACCTACCTCTCGGCCGCCCGCCGACACGGCGCCGAGCTGCGCACCGGGCACGAGGTCCGCACGATCCGCCCTGCCGCCCGCGGCGGGTACGAGGTCGGTTACGTACGGCACGACCCGGACCAGGACGGCCTGCCCGCCGGCCCCGTGCGGGTCCGCACCCTCCACTGCGACCGCCTGGTCCTCGCCGCGGGCACCTACGGAACCTCCCACCTCCTGCTGCGCAACCACCGGCAGCTCCCGGGGATCGGAGCCGCCCTCGGCACCCGCTTCTCCGGCAACGGCGACATCCTGTCGTTCGCCGTCCGCACCAAGGAAGGCCGCGGCGCCCGCCCCTCCAGCGTGGACCCGAGCCGAGGCCCGGTCATCACCAGCACCATCCGGCTGCCCGACGACCTCGACGGGCAGCCCGACTCCGGCGTCGTACCACCGGGAAGGGGCGCCTACATCCAGGACGGCGGCTATCCGGGCTTCGTCGGCTGGCTGGTCGAAGCGGCCGGGCTGCCGCAGGACGCGGGGCGGGCCGGACGCTTCCTGCTGCGGCAACTCGCCGCACGCGCCGTGGGCGACCCGGACACGGTCGCCGCCTCGCTCGCCGGTCTGCTCGACGACGGCGCCCTGTCGGACAGCTCCCTGCCGCTGCTCGGCATGGGCCGGGACACACCGGACGGGGTGCTGGTGCTGCGGCGCGGCGCCCTGGACGCCGAGTGGTCCACCGCGGGCAGCGCCCAGCATTACGCGCGGTTGCGCGCGGCACTCCGCGCGGTGTCCGAGGCCCTCGACGGGCGCTACGCGGACAGCCCGCACTGGCTGCTCAAGCGGATCATCACCGTCCACCCCTGCGGCGGCGCTCCCATGGGGAAGAGTCAAGTGGAGGGCGTCTGCGACGAGTTCGGGGAGGTCTACAACCATCAGGGCCTGTACGTCATGGACGCCGCGGCGCTGCCGGGTCCGGTCGGCACCAACCCCGCGCTGACGGTGGCCGCGCTCGCCGACCGGGCGTGCACCCGGCTGCTGGAGAAGCGGGAATCGGAGCCGCTCGCCTCGTCGGCCGCGCCCGTCCAGCCGGAGATGTCGGCCGAGCCGGAGATGTCTGCCGAGCCGGAGGAGCGCGCCGAGCCGGAGAAGCACGCCGAGCCGGACGTCCCCGTTCAAGTCCTCGCCACCTACACACCGCACAGTTCGGTGCAGTTCACCGAGACGATGACGGGCAGCTGCGCGCGGGGAGTGGGCGATCCGCGGGCCGCGCAGCGCGCCGCGACACGCGAACCGCTCCGGGCCCGGCTCACCCTCACCATCGACGACATCGATGACTTCCTCGTACGGCGAGAGCATCCCGCACGCGCGGACGGCTGGATCGAGGCAGCCGGCCTCGGCGGCCGTCGGCCGGTGACCGGCGGGGAGTTCCACCTCTTCGGTCCCGGACGGACTCCCGACCATCGCGAGCTGCGCTACCGGCTGTTCCTCACCGACGGCACGGGAGCCGCCCGGACCATGATCGGCGTCAAGGACCTCGCTCCCGCAGGGCTCACCAGGCTGTGGCCTGCGACCACCACGCTGCCGTACGTCCTCCTGGACGGGCACCTGGAGAGGCGACCGGGCGAGGACGCCGAGGCCGAGGAGCGCGCGGCGGACATCGTCGCCGCCGGAATCCTGCACATCTCACTGCCCGCGTTCCTGCGCCAGCTCACCACCTTCCGCATGACGGGCCCGCGTTCCGCGGCGACGCTCGCCCGTTTCCACGCCTTCTTCCTCGACGAACTACGCCGCATTTACTGGCCGACCAAGCTGCCAGGGCTCTTCACATGACCGAACATGACCGAAATCGCGTCTCTCAATACGTCATGTGACCCATTGACCCCACAGCGCCCTGCCGGTTCCATGTGTGTGGACCTCCAGTGGGGAACTGGAGGACGGACCGTGTTCTTCATGGGGGGAAAATGAGGAGAAATACGTATCGGGGCTCGGCTAGACGTGTGCGGGCCGCGTTGAGTGTGGCGGTGGCGGCCTGTGCGGTGACGGCGGTGCTGCCCGGGGCGGCGTTCGCCGGGCCCGGGGGTGCGGCGGGTCTCGGCGGGGCTGGTGTCGAGAGGATCAGTGTCGCGGCCGACGGCACGCAGGGGGACGGCAGTTCCTCTGACCCCTCCATCACGCCGGACGGCCGCCGTGTCGTCTTCTCGTCGTCGGCGACGAACCTCACGTCCGACACCGCGACGGGCAACGCCACGGTGTTCGTCCGCGACCAGCGGACGAACCAGAACCTGCGGATGGGCAACTTGCGCCCGGTCCAGGCCCCGGTGATCAGCGGTGACGGGGAGTACGTCGCCTATCCGGTCCAGTGGGTGAACGACGTGCGGATCCGCCAGTACCAGGTGCGCACGGGAGCGACCGCCTCCCTCAACTGCTCGGCCTACACCTGCAATCAGCCTTCGCTGAGCGCGGACGGGCGCTACGTCGCTCATGTCATCCTCGCCCCGAGGCAGCCGTCCTTCGGGCAGCGCATCGAGGTGCAGAACAGCAACACCGGGGCGAACCAGACCGTCGCCGTCCTCACGCACACCCAGCCGTCGCGGCCGTCCATCAGCGGTGACGGCCGTTACGTCGCCTACCAGAACGGCCAGACCCAGGACGTCTTCGTCTGGGACCGCACCACCGGCACCACCACCGGCCCCATCGAGGGACCGTCGAAAGACGCCTCACTGGTCCAGCTCAGCGACGACGGCACCAAAGCCGTCTACCTCTCGGGCAACGACACCTACGTCTACGACGTGAGCGCGGGCACCGCCCAACTCGTGCCCAACGTCAAGGGCGTGGCCATCGACCCCACCGGCCGCTACCTCCTCCACACCCCGCTCGACACCACCGGACCCGCCCTCGCCCTACGCGACCTGCGCACCGCCACCGACGAGACCGTCTCCCAACAACCCGCCACCGCCACCACCGACGCCGTCAGCACCGCAGGACGCGACGTCGTCTTCCACTCCACCGCCGACGACATCGTCCCCGACGACACCAACAACACATCCGACATCTTCATCCGCCGCTTCTACTGAGCGAACCGGCCGCCGGAGCAGCTCACTTGGTGGTGACCGAGGGCGCCGCCGGTAGTTCCACGGTGACGCGCAGGCCGCCGGTGGGGCGTGGAGCGAGGGTCAGGGTGCCGTGATGGGCGTGGGTGATGGTCTCGGCGATGGCCAGGCCGAGGCCGGCACCCGCGTGGTCGGTGTGGGTGCGCTCGGTGCCCCGCTGGAAGGGCTCCGTGAGCGTCGCGGCCAGTTCCGCGCTGACGGGCTCGCCGGTGTTCTCGACCGTGAGCGTCACGGTCCGGGGGCCGCGGGCGGTCGTGACGCGCACGGTGCCCTGCCGCGGCAGGTTGTGCACGAGCGCGTTGTGCACGAGGTTCGTGGTCAGCTGGAGGAGCAGCGCGGGTGATCCGGCGGTGTACGCGATGTCGCCGCCGGTCCGCAGGGTGATGCCGTGCTTCTCGGCGAGCGGGAGGAGCGCTTCGGCCGCCTCTTCCGCGACGAGTGACAGGTCGACGGGTTCGCGGGCGAGGGACTGCTGCTCGGCGCGGCTGAGCAGGAGCAGGGCCTCGGTGAGGTCGATCGCCCGGGTGTTGACGGTGCGCAGGCGGTCGATGATCTTGCCGGTGTCCTGTTCCGGGTCGGTGCGGGCCACTTCGAGGAGCGTCTTCGAGATGGCGAGCGGAGTGCGCAGCTCGTGGGAGGCGTTGGCCGCGAACCTCCGCTGCGCGGCGACGTGCGCTTCGAGCCGGTCGAGCATCGTGTCGAAGGCGTCGGCGAGTTCACGGAACTCGTCCTCGCGGCCGGGCAGTTGGACGCGGTGGGAGAGCGAGCCGTCCGCGGCCCTGCGGGTGGCGTCCGTGATGCGGGTGAGCGGGGCGAGCATGCGACCGGCGAGGAGCCACCCTCCTAGGAGCCCGAACACAAGGAGGAACGCCATGGCGATGGCCGCTGCGGGCGCGAAGGTGCGGAGCAGGAGCTGCCGGTTGGGGTTCGTGTGGAGAACGCGCTGTTCCCAGTCGTCAGGGACGTTCTGGAGGAGGAAGATCCACACGGCGGCGAGCAGGACGGCACCGGCGAGCATGACGAACCCGGCGTAGCTGAGCGTGAGTTTCACGCGCACGCTCAGTCCGGGCTCCCTAGCCACGGTCCGCCCCCTGGCGCCCGGCCTCGGAGCGCGGGGCGATGCGGTAGCCGACGCCCGCCACGGTGGCGATGATCGACGGCTCGCCGAGCCGTTTGCGCAGGGCCGAGACGGTGATGCGCACGGCGTTGGTGAACGGGTCGGCGTTCTCGTCCCACGCGCGTTCCAGGAGCTGCTCGGCGCTCACGACACCGCCCTCGGCGGCGGCGAGCACCTCGAGTACGGCGAACTGCTTCCTGGTGAGCGCGATGTAGCGGCCGTCCCGGTAGACCTCCCTGCGGAACGGATCCACCCGCAGTCCGGCGATCTCCCGTACGGGCGGCCTGCTGTGGCCGCGTCTGCGGTCGAGTGCCCTGAGTCTGAGCACGAGTTCACGCAGGTCGAACGGCTTGGTGAGGTAGTCGTCGGCGCCGAGCTCGAATCCGGACGCCTTGTCGTCGAGGCGGTCAGCCGCGGTCAGCATGAGGATCGGCATGCCGCTGCCGGAGGCGATGATGCGGGTGGCGATCTCGTCACCGGACGGCCCGGGGATGTCGCGGTCCAGGACCGCGATGTCGTAGGCGTTGACGCTCAGCAGTTCCAGGGCGGTGTCACCGTCGCCCGCGATGTCGGCCGCGATGGCTTCCAGGCGCAGGCCGTCGCGGACGGCTTCTGCGAGATAGGGCTCGTCCTCGACGATCAGCACACGCATGCCTTCGATGCTACGAGCGGATACATATCGTCGACGTATCGAGAACGGCATACGCGCTGACAACAGGGCGCTGCCTTGACTTGCGGCATGAATCGAACCCAGCCCTCGGCGGTGACCGCGGCCCGCCGCTCCCGGTGGCCCGTGGCGGCCGTCCTGATGGCCGTCGTGGCTGTGATCGCCGTGGCTCTCGGCCTGGTGGTGGCGTCGAAGTCGTCGCCATCCATCAGCGGATCGCACAGTGCGCCCCCGCATGCCGGGTCACCGCACGCTCCCGGTGCGGGGAACGGCGGCGCGAGCGGTGCGGCCGACGGAGTCGTGCCCGACGGCGTCACGGTCTTCGACGACACGGTTCCCGCGGTGACCAAGCTCGATCCGGGCCTGCTCAAGGCCCTGCGCCGCGCCGCCACGGCGGCCGCGGGCGAGGGGACCGAGTTCTACGTGAACAGCGGCTGGCGCTCCCCGAAGTACCAGGACCAGCTCTTCCGGCAGGCCGTCGCCAAGTACGGATCCGAGGAGGCGGCCGCCCGGTGGGTGGCCACGACGGCCACGTCGCCGCACGTCTCGGGGGACGCGGCCGACATCGGCGAGTCCGACGCGGCCGAATGGCTGTCGGCGCACGGCGCGGCGTACGGGCTGTGCCAGATCTACCGGAACGAACCCTGGCATTACGAACTGCGCACCGACGCGGCCGACGACGGCTGCCCGCGCATGTATGCCGACCCCACCGAGGACCCGAGGATGCGGCAGTGAGCGGCAGCGAACGAGGAACGACGATGATTCACGTGGATGCGGTGGATGCCGGGCCGGGTGGCGTCGGTGTCGGTGTCGGCGTCCACGACACCGGCCCGGTCACGCGGCGCGCCGCGCTCCGCAGAGCACTGCGCCGGGCCGCCCGGCCGGGCCCGTGGAAGCGGGGCCTGGTGCTCGCGACGCTGGCGCTGCTGCTGGGGCTGCTCATGCTGCTGCACGCGTGGATCACGGACCGGGGGAGCCTGGGCAGCCTGGTGGAGACGTTCCTGCCGTGGTTCGGCCTGTTCGTCCCGGTGCTGCTGGCCGGGGCGCTGTGGCGCCGTTCCCTCTCCGCGACGCTCGCGCTGCTGCTGCCGGTCGCGGTGTGGCTGAACCTGTTCGGCGGGCTGCTCACCGACAAGTCCCACGCGGGCGGCGCGGACCTGACCGTGGCGAGCCACAACGTCGACGCGGACAACGCCGACCCGGCAGGGACCGCCCGCGACCTGGCCGCCTCCACGGCCGACGTGCTGGCCCTGGAGGAGATCACCCCGCAGGCGAAGCCGGTGTACGAGAAGGCGCTGGCGAAGGCGTATCCACACCACACGGTGCGGGGCACGGTCGGGCTGTGGAGCAAGCTGCCGCTGTCGGACACCAGGCCGGTCGACACCCAGCAGGACGTCGGACCGGCGGGTGCCGCGAAGCCGGCCGACGTGAAACTGACCGACAACCGGGCGCTGCGCACCACGGTGGCCACCGACCGGGGACCGCTGGCCGTGTACGTGGCCCATCTGGGGTCCGTACGCGTGCTCCCCGGCGAGGGCTTCTGGACGGAGAGCCGCGACCGCCACGCGAAGGCGCTCGCCGCGGCCGTCGCCGCCGAGCCGAACGAGCGGATGGTGCTGCTCGGCGACCTGAACGGCACCATGGACGACCGCGCGTTCGCCGGTCTCACCTCGCGGCTGCGCTCGGCCCAGGAAACGGCGGGTGACGGCTTCGGCTTCACCTGGCCCGCGACGTTCCCGGTGGCGCGGATCGATCAGATCCTGGTGAGCGGTGTGCGGCCGACGAGCGCGTGGGCTCTGCCGGCCACCGGCAGCGACCATCTTCCGGTGGCGGCCGGAATCCGGTGGTGACGACCGTCCGAGCGGCGGACACCGGCTGCGCGACGTCTATTCCCTGGACGGGTGCATGCCAATAGGCTGTGCGGCCTTCGCGTTGTGAGGGGTCTGGTGTGGGGGGTCTGGTGAACGGTCTCCGTGCGGTCCTGGTCTGTCTCGTGTTCGCGTGTGCGGCGACGGTGTCACCCGCTGCGGCCGTGACGCCGCCCCCGGCTGCGACGCCGCCCCCGGCCGTGACACCGTCCCCTCCTGTGGCACCGCCCGGAGCCGAGACGCCGCCCGCCGCCATGACGCCATCCGCGGCCGTGGCGTCGAAGTGGTCGGCGGTGCCGGTGCCGCCGACGGCGGTCTCACCGGTCACCGTCGCCGACCTCGCCTCGCGCGGACGGCGCGACGCGTGGGCCACGGGGTACGAGCAGGCGGCCGATGGACTGCGGCCGTTCCTGTACCGGTGGGACGGCACGGCGTGGAGCCGGGACACCACCTTCCCTGGCTCGGGTGACCCCGGCTGGCTCGGCAAGGTGCGGTTCGTCGGCGACGAGGTGTGGATCTTCCACAACCGGGCCGGTGAGGGAGAGATCCTGCGCCGGTCCGCGAGCGGCGCCTGGAGCACGGTCCCGATGCCGCAGACCCTCTGGACGTATCAGGACTTCACCGCGGTCCCCGGGGCCGCCTGGGTCGTGGGCGAGGACGAGACCGGGCTGAAGGTCTGGCACTACGACGGCACCTCCTGGACCCGACAGGTCACTCCGGAAGGCGTGTTGTACCTGATGGGCGTCACCGCGCGGACGGCGACCGACGCCTGGGCCTGGGCGGACACCAGCACCGGGCCGGCGATCCTGCACTGGGACGGCACGGCATGGCGGGACGCGAAGGTGCCGCTGCCGCCGAACAGCAACGTGCACACGGTCCTGCTGGAACCGTCCGGCCGGATCACGCTCGGTGGCAGCCGGTACACCGACGGAGTGGCCCGCACCTACCTGATGACCCGAGGCCCGAACGCGCCCGCCTGGCGCACCAGTTACCCGCCGCTGGGCGACACCTACATCGAGGGGATGGCGCGCGGTGCGGACGGGGCGCTGTGGATCCCCCTGCGCAGCGACCGCGCGTTCCAGTCGAAGTACGCGCGCGTGGACGGTGCCCGCACCACCTTCTCGTACGGTCCGGAACGCACCCACGCGATCGACGTCTCTCCACAGGCGCTGACCCGGTCCGGATCGTCCCTGCTGTCCTTCGGGACCGTCGAGATCTACGGCTCGAAACCGAATCTGATGAGCGAACGGCGGGGAGTCTGACATGGCACGCCGACTTCTCCTCGCCGCTCTCGCCGCGGTCCTCGCCATCGCCCTGGCCGTCGTCACGTCGGCCGCGGCGGAGCCGGGCACCTGGCAGCACGTTCCCGTCCCGGCCCAGGTGCGCCCCCAGGCCGCCATGAACGAGGCCGTGGCGTTCGGGCCGAAGAAGGCCTGGGCGGTCGGCACCGACGCGGTGGGCCGCTCGGCACCCGGCTTCCCGCTGCTGTTGCGCTGGGACGGCGCCGCGTGGCAGCGGAAGGGACTGCCGGGGGCCGACTGGCAGGGCGAGCTGCTGTCGATCGCCGCGGCCTCGCCGACCTCGGCCTGGGCGGTGGGCCGTGACGTGGCGGGCGCCGCCCGCCTGCTCCGCTTCGACGGCCGGTCCTGGACGGAGAGCCGCCCGCCGCGCGGGGTCCTGCTGGACAGGGCCGTCGCCGGTGGCGGTGAGACCTGGCTGATCGGTTCGCGGGACGGCGCGCAGGTGCTGCTGCGCAGAGACGGTGGCGTCTGGCGTGACGTGCCGGTGCCCCCGGGTTCCGTGTACGGGCTGCACGTGCTGGCCGCCGACGACGTCTGGGCCGCGGGCGCCACCGGATTGGGCGCGGCGGTCTCGCACTGGGACGGAGCGGCCTGGCAGCAGACGATCGTGCAGGGCTTCCCACGGGCTGCCGTGAGCAGCGTCCTCGCGGTGTCGCCGACGGAGGTGTGGGCGGGCGGCACGGACGGATTCGTCGGCGGTCCTCCCGGACGGCCGATCCCGCCGCTGCTGGTCCACTTCGACGGACAGTCGTGGAACCGGGTGGCGGTGCCCACCACTTTCGGCTCGATCAACTCCCTCGCGCCCTCCTCGTCCGGCGGCCTCGGCTGGGTCGCGGTGGCCCGCTCGCAGAAGCTGGGCCCGCCGGGCGGTCCGCCCCTGATTCCCGGGCCCGACTTCCTCTCCTGGGACGGGCAGGCGTTCACCGAGCACGACGAACCCGCGGTGGCGGGGGAGGGCGAGTCCTTGGCGCTGCGGCTCGTGCCGGTACCGGGCACGGCGACGGTCTGGTCGGTGGGCCGTGCCGAGGGCCCGAACGGCACGTTCGCGCCACGCATCTTGCGGTTCGGGTGAGTGCTGCCTCTGAACTCCGGTCGTGAGGTGCGTATGGCTGGATGATCTGTTGGGTGGTGCTGGCAGTACTGCTGGGAGCCTGGCGACCCGGTGACGATGGCAGCGCCCGCGTCCCGCCGCCATCAACGGAACAGGCGGAAGAACCCGCGCACCTGCTCGACCAGCGACTCCGGCTGCTCCAGCGCGGCGAAGTGCCCACCGTGCGGGAGCTCCTCGAACCAGCGCAGGTCGGTGAACCGCAGCTCGGCCTCCCGCCTCGACGGGCGGGTCAAGTCGCACGGGTAGACCGAAAGGCCGGATGGCGCGGTCACCTTGTCCCGGAAGTTGGCGAAGCCCTCCCAGTACAGGCGCGCCGACGACGTGGCCGACGCGGTGAACCAGTAGACCGAGATCTCGTCGAGGATCGCCTGCCGCGGCAACGCGTCCTCGGGACGGCCGTCGTGGTCCGTCCACGCCCAGAACTTCTCGGCGATCCAGGCGGCCTGCCCCGCCGGGGAGTCGGTGAGGCCGTAGCCGAGCGTCTGCGGCCGGGTCGCCTGGATCGCCGAGTACCCCCGGCCGGTGCGCCGCATCTCCTTCTCGGCCTCGAGGTTCGCCAGCTCCGCGGCCGTCGGGTCGTCGAACGTGCCCGCCGCCACGGATCCCAGGTTCACGTGCACGCCGGCGACCCGCTCGGGCGCCACCTCGCCCAGCGCCCCGGACACCGCCGAACCCCAGTCACCGCCCTGCGCGCCGTACCGTTCGTAACCCAGCGAGACCATCAACGTGTCCCAGGCGCGCGCCGTGCGAGTGATGCCCCACCCGGTCGTGGACGGCTTGTCACTCCAGCCGTATCCGGGCAACGACGGCGCGACCACGTGGAACGCGTCCGCCGGGTCACCCCCGTGCGCGCGCGGGTCGGTGAGCGGGCCGAGGACCTCCAGGAACTCGAGCACCGAACCCGGCCACCCGTGCGTGAGCACGAGCGGGAACGCGTCCGGCTCCGGCGAGCGGACGTGCAGGAAATGGATGCCAAGGCCGTCGATCGTGTCGCGGTACTGCGGGAAAGCGTTCAGCCGCTCGGCGAACCCGAAGTCGTAGTCCTCGGCCCAACTGCGGCAGAGCTCCTGCGCGTACGCCAGCGGCAGCCCCTGCGACCAGTCGTCCACGGGCTCGCGCTCGGGCCACCGGGTCCGTCGCAATCGTGCACGCAGGTCGGCGATCTCGGCTTCGGTGACGCTGACCTCGAACGGCTCGGCGGACATGGCAGGACTCCTTACTGGGCACGGCGTTATCGGCTCGGATGCGGGTGGACCGTCATCGCAGGCTCCCACGCGTGGCTCATCCTGGCCGCGCAACGGGCAGAGAAACAGGGGGCGTTCCAGCGGCGGCGTCCCCTAGGGCCTGTCCGATGGGTCGGCGCGGCGTCGCGGCGTCTGGCACGCACGCTCGCCGCGTTGCCGACATGTCCTAGTAGCTCCGCTACGAGGACATCCCGGCGCCTTGCGATCGCACGCACCAGACGCCGCTCCTTGCTCCACGCCGACCCATCGGACAGGCCCTAGGTTTCCTCCCATGGCTTCATCCGGCGAGCCCGAGGACCGAGGTGCCGAGGCGCGGCCGCGCCTGGTGACAGGGGCGTTGATGCTGGCCACGGTGGGCGGCGAGTTGATGACGCCCTGGCTCGCGACGCGCTGCGGTCACCGCGTGCTGCTGGGCGCGGGCCTGTTCCTGCTGGGTGCTCCGGCGCTCGTCCTGACCGTGTCGCGCAGCATGGAGTGGATCGTCGCGGTGTGCCTCGTGCGGGGGCTCGGCTTCGCCTTCACCGTGGTGGCGGGCGGCGCCCTGACGGCCTCGCTGATCCCCGCCGAGCGCCGCGGGGAGGGCCTTGCCCTGATCGGCGTCGTGGTCGGAGTGCCGTCGCTCGTGGGCCTGCCGCTCGGATCCTGGCTGGCGGCGCATTGGGGGTACGGCCCCGTGTGCACGGCGGCCGCCCTTCTCGCGCTGCTCTCCATCGCAGCCGTCCCGGGCCTGCCCGGTCGGGAGGCGGCTCAGGGGCCACCGCTGGGGGTCGTCGTGGGGGCCCGCTCCGGCGCGCTCGGCCGCCCCACGGCCGTCTTCGCGCTGACGGCCGTGGGCGCGGGGGTCGTCGTCACGTTTCTGCCGCTCGCCCTGGCGCCGGGTTCCTCCGCGGTCGTCGCCGTGGCGCTCTTCGTGCAGCCCGCCGCGGCGACGGCATCCCGGTGGCTCGCGGGCCGCCGCGCCGACCGGCGCGGCGCCTCCGGCCTCGTCGTACCCGGTCTCGTCGTCTCGGCCGCCGGCATCCTCATGATCGCCCTCACGGGTGTCCCCGTCGCGGTCGTCGCGGGCGCGGCGGTGTTCGGGTGCGGCTTCGGCATCGCGCAGAGCGCGACCATCACCCTGATGTACGCCCGGGTCCCGCCCTCCGGGTACGCGACGGTGAGCGCCCTGTGGAACGTCGCCTACGACGCGGGCATGGGCATCGGCGCGGTCGGTTTCGGCGCGGTGGCGGCACTGACCGGCTATCCCTGGGCCTTCACCCTGACCGCGCTCCTGATGCTCACGGCCCTCGCCCCGGCCTGGTGGGACCGTACGACGGCACGCACCCGGCGTACGACGACCGCAGAGGCGCGCACCCGACGTACGACGACCCGAGAAGCGCGCACCCGACCTGCGGCGACCGACCAAAAGCAAGGGCCGGGCAGCGCGCCCCCGGTTCCGCCGAGGTCAGCGGCGCAAGGCCTCCCGAGCGGAGTCGAGGGCCACCGGCGAGGTCCGGTTGAGGGGGAGGCGTCCCAGGAGTGAGGCCATGCCGCAGGTGCCGCTGACGGCGGAGTAGACCAGGCCGCCCGCGATGGCGACGGAGAGGAGCCGGGCACGCGGGGCCCGCAGCCCCAGGGCGAGACCGCCGAGGACGAGGGCCCCTGCGGTGAAACGGACCTGACGGTCCATCGCCCACACCTGGCGGCCGCCCGGCTCGGCCGAGGTGCTGACGGGCCTGCCCGCCGCGTGCCAGGCGGTGGTGCCGCCCGCCAGGCTGAGGGCCTCGACGCCGGCCCCTGCCAGCTGCGCGCAAGCGGTGAGGGAGCGGGGCCCGGCGGCGCACACGACGGCCAGGCCGCGCCGGTCGGCCGCCTGGCGCAGTTCCGGCAGCAGCTCCTGGACGGAGTCGAGGGGGATGTTGACCGCGCCGGGCACGTGGCCCTGCGCGTATTCGACCGCGGACCGGACGTCGATGACGAGGATGCCCTCGTCGATGCGGGATTCCAGCTCGGCCGGGGTGAGGGGACTGCCGAAGGTCATGGGCTTCTCTTCTGTTCGCTGACTTCTGCCGAGGGCAGCTGTCGTCGGGTGGGTGGGGCGAGGGGCGCGCGGCCGGGCAGGTTCAGGCGGCGATGGGGGAGGGCTGTGCCGCCGCCCAAGTGGCGTAGCCGCCGCTGAGGTTGGCCGCGGTACGGCCGAGCTGGGTGAGCAGGCGCGCGGCGGTGTGGCCGCGCAGGCCCTGCTGGCAGTAGACGATCAGGTCACCGGAGGGGAGGTCGGCCGAGCGGTCGCGCAGTTCGTCGAGCGGTACGTGGATGGCTCCGGGCAGGGCGCCCGACGCGTGCTCGGCCGGGGTGCGGACGTCGACGACGACCGTGCCCTGCCGTTGGGCCTCGGCCGCCTCGTGCCACTGGACGAGCCGGTCGGTGCCGGTGGCCGCGTTCTCGGCGATCATGCCCGCCAGGTTGACGGGGTCCTTGGCGGAACCGTACGGAGGCGCGTAGGCCAGCTCCAGGTCGGCGAGTTCGGTCACCGTGAGGCCCCCGGCCATGGCGGTGGCGATGACGTCGATGCGCTTGTCCACCCCGTCGGCGCCGACCGCCTGGGCGCCCAGGATGCGCAGGTCGTCGGGGTCGAAGAGCACCTTCAGGGCGATCGGGGCCGCTCCGGGGTAGTACCCGGCGTGCGAACCGGGGTGCAGATGGACGGCCTGATGGCGGCGCCCTGCGGCGCGCAGCCGCTTCTCGTTCCACCCGGTGGCGGCGGCGGTACGGCCGAAGACCTGCACGACCGCCGTCCCGGCAGCCGGGCGCGCGGCGACGGAGCGTCCGGCGAGGAGGTCGGCGACCAGCCGGCCGTGCCGGTTGGCGAGGTTGGCCAGCGGGATGAGGACCGGCTCGCCGGTCAGGGCGTCGCGCTTCTCGGCCGCGTCACCGAGTGCGTGGATCCGCGGGTCGCTGGTGCGCAGCCGCTCGTCGACGGCGATGCCCCCGCGCGGGCCCGTCTCCAGGCCCGCCGCACGGGCGAGCGCGGTGTCGGGGCGCACACCGATGGCGAGCAGGACCAGATCGGCGGGCAACGTGCGCCCGTCGGCGAGATCCACCGCGTCCGGGGACACCTTGACCAGCTGGGTGCCGAGCTCCACCCGCACGCCGTGCGCGCGCAGTTCGGCGGTGAGAGGGCCCGCCATCTCCGGGTCCAGCGGCGGGAGCACCTGGCCGGCGAGTTCGACGAGCGTCACATCGAGGCCGCGGGCCCGCAGGTTCTCCGCCGCTTCGACGCCGATGAACCCGCCGCCGACGACCACGGCGGTACGGACCCCCTCGGTCAGGTCGGCGACGATGCGGTCCACGTCGGTCACGTCGCGCAGGGTGCGGGCGCGCTCGATGCCGGGCAGATCGGGGACGAAGGGCCGCGCGCCGGGGCTCAGGACCAGCGAGTCGTACGCCTCCTCGTACTCGCGTCCGGACTCCAGATCGCGGACCCGGACGGTACGCGCCTCGCGGTCGATCGCGACGGCCTCGCTGCGCACGCGCACGTCCAGCCGGAAGCGGGTGTGCAGCGCCTCGGGCGTCTGTACGAGCAGCGCGTCCCGCTCCTCGATGACGCCGCCCAGGTAGTAGGGCAGTCCGCAGTTGGCGTAGCTGACGTGGGCGCCGCGCTCGAGCACGACGATCTCCGCGTGCTCGTCGAGGCGACGCAGCCGGGTCGCGGCGGACATGCCACCCGCGACTCCTCCGATGATGACGACCTTCATGCGCTTCTCTCCAAGATCCGGACTCGGGCGATACCCCCTCCGGTATCCAACAATACGGTAGGGGGTATTTGAACTGCGTCTTCATACGAGGAGACGTGGATCTCACCCCGACGCTCCGATGCGGTCCCGCGCCCGCGCCGCCGCCGCGACACGGGGTCCAAGAGCCGCCGCGAGGTGGTCTTTGGTCACCATCAGTCGGGCCTTTCGCCGCACGATCCTGGGGGACCGGTGGCCAAGACTGGGCTCCTGGCCAAACCTACGGAACCGTAGGTTGTGGAGCTCGAGCAGCGAGGTGGCGCGGTATGCCGATGGTCACGATGGACGGTGAACTGCCCCAGGTCATCCAGGGCGGGATGGGTGTCGGTGTCTCCGGCTGGCGACTGACCCGAACGGTCAGCGAGGCCGGGCAGCTCGGCGTCGTGTCGGGCACGGCGCTCGACGCGCTCCTGACGCGACGGCTCCAGCTCGGCGACCCGGAAGGCGGCGTGCGCCGCGCCCTCGCCGCCTTCCCCGTACCGGAGTTGGCGGCCGCGGTCCTGGACCGCTTCTACGTCGAAGGCGGCATCGGCGACGGGGAGCGCTTCCGCGCACAGCCGCTGCTGCGGGCCGAACGCGGCGAGCCCGCCGAACTGCTCACCGTGCTCGGCAACTTCGTGGAGGTGTGGCTCGCCAAGGAAGGCCACGAAGGACCGGTCGGCATCAACTACCTGGAAAAGATCCAACTGGGCCTGGCGCCCGGCCTGTTCGGTGCGATCCTCGCCGGGGTGGACTGCGTCCTGGTGGGCGCCGGCGTCCCCGGGCACGTACCCGAACTGGCGCGGCGGCTCGCGCGGATGGAGCCGGTGAGCGTACGCGTCCGACTCGACGGCGCGGACGAGGACTGGGACCACCGCTTCGACCCGGTCGCACTACTGGGCCGCACGGGTCTCGCGGCGGAGCGGAATGAGGGCTGTCAGTGCGGGGGCGGGGGAGACGGGGAGGGGTGCGGCGGGGCGGCCACGGAGGAGGGGGCGGGGCGGATACAGGACGTGCGGATCGAGGCGTTCGCGCCGGGCGCGGAGCCTGCTACTCCAGCTGCTGAGCCGCAGTTCTCCCCAGCCGCCGAACCGCTCGATCCGGCTGCTGGGCCACGCGTCGCGAGGGCTGAACCCCTCCCTCCGAACTTCACCGGCTCCTTGCGAAGGCCGCACGTGCTCGCCATCGTGTCTCTGCCGCTGCTCGCCACCTACCTCGCCCGCGACGACGCCACGACCCCCGACGGCTTCGTGATCGAGACCCGTGGCGCGGGCGGTCACAGCGCTCCGCCGCGCGGTGCCATGAAGCTCGACGCGCAGGGCGAACCGGTCTACGGGCCGCGTGACCATCCCGACCTCGCCAAGATGGCGGCGCTCGGCATCCCCTTCTGGCTCGCGGGCGGCGTGGCCCACCCCGATCGGCTCGCCGCGGCACGGGCCGCGGGCGCGGCCGGTGTGCAGGTGGGCAGCGCGTTCGCGCTCTGCGAGGAGTCGGGCCTGGAGGCCGGCCTGCGCGAAGAGCTGCGGACCCGGGCCCGCGCGGGAACGCTGCGGGTGCGCAACGACCCGATGGCGTCGCCCACCGACTTTCCTTTCAAGGTCGCGGAGCTGCCGGGCACGCTCTCGGACCCCGACGTGCGCGCGAGCCGCCGCCGCGTGTGCGACCTCGGCTACCTGCGCGCCCCCTACCGCACCACCAAGAGTGCGATCGGCTACCGCTGCCCCGCCGAGCCGGAGGCCGCGTTCCGCCGCAAGGGCGGCACGGCCACCGACACCGAGGGACGCCTCTGCCTGTGCAACGGCCTCCTGGCCACGGTAGGCCTCGGCCAGCGCCACCCCCGAGGCCGCGACGAACCACCGGTCGTCACGCTCGGTCAAGACCTGGACTTCCTGGCGGAGTTGAGCCCGGACGGCGGGCCTTATGGTGCGGTCGAGGTGCTGGACTGGCTGACCGGCAAGGGCAAGGGACCGGCCTAGAGCCGTCGACGCCCGGCGGTATGGCGAGCCGACACGTGTGAGCCAGTCATCAGGCCCTCGCGAGCGCGACGTCGTAGTACCGGGCGAGCGCCGCCTGTGCCCCCGAGCCCTGTGCGGTGACGATTCGCTGGAAGCGGGCCGAGCGCAGGTCGCCGGCGACCAGGAGTCGGGGGTGCTGGAGTTCGGGCGGGCAGTAGCCGTCCAGGCCCCGCTTGAGGCCGTCCAGGGCGGCGGGGGAGTTGCCCAGGTTGGACAGGACCGTGGCGGCGAGGTAGCGGCGCTGCTCGCCGTCCCGATGCGTGACGGTCAACTCCGGCCGTCCGTCCGCCTCTTCGGCGATCTCGACGTGGGAGATCCGCATCACGTTCACGCGCGGATCGTCGGCGATCTCGGCCGTCTTGTAGCCGTCCTCCGCCGGGCAGAGCACGTTCAGGTTCAGGCCCACACGCGGGTGTGCGCGCAGCCACGTGCCCAGGGGGCGGTCCGCGCCGAGCACATAGGTCACACCGTGCATGCCGGCGGGCGCCGTCCGCCACAGCGGCGGCGGCAGGAACCCGTCCGGGGCGGCGATCCAGGCGCTGTCGGCGGGGGTGCGCGCGGTGACACCCGTGGCGATGACCGCCGCGTCCGCCGTACGCGTCGTGGCGTCGGCGAGCTCGATGCCGACCCCCGCGGCGTGCCCGGAGACGGCCGTCACCTTGCCCCTGTCGAGCTTCAGCCGGTGGGTGGCGACCGCCCGCTCGACATCGCTCCGCAGGGCCGCGGCGAGGTCCGGGCCCGTCTCCCAGTTCCCCGGCAAGTGACGTGGCGTCAGTGGGTCCCACCCACTCCCCGAGTAGCTTCGTTTATTGTAGTTTGCCGTCCATGACTCCCGCGCTGTCGGCGACGCCCGGCTACTGGCAGGACCGTCCGCCCGCGGAATGGGCGCCCATGGTGGAGGCCGTCGAACGGCTCGGATACGGCGAGTTGTGGCTCGGCGAGATGGCCACGTACGACGTCTTCGCGCTGGCCACCGCTGTGGCCGCGCGCACCGCGCACATCCCTCTCACCCTCGGCCCGCTCGCCGTCGGCGTGCGCGACCCCGTCTCGATCGCCCGCGGCGTGGCGTCGGTTGCCGAGCTCACCGGACGCCGCGTCGACGTCGCTCTCGGCACGGCGAGCCCGGTCGTCGTCGGCGAATGGCACGGGCGGCAGCGGGCGCGGTCCGCCACGGTGTTGCGGGAGTCGGCGACCGCACTGCGCGGGCTGCTGGACGGAGGGAAGGCCTTCTTCGAGGGGGAAACGGTGCGCACCCGGGGTTACCGCCTGCGGTTGCCGCCACCCCGATCCGCCCTGAGCGTGGCCGCGTTCGGCCCGGCCGCCGTACGCACCGCCGCCCTGCACGCGGACCGGATGGTGCTCAACCTGATCACCCCGGCCTCGGCCGCGAAGCTCGTACGGGCTATGCGCGCCGCCGCGGCCGACGGCGGCCGCCGGGCACCGCGCGTGGCCGTGTGGGCGACCGCCGCGGTCGGCCCCTCGCCCGCCGCGGTGGAGCAGTTGCGCAGGGGAGTGGTCGGCTATCTGGCCGCCCCCGGGTACGGGGAGATGTTCACGGAGGCCGGCTTCGGCGACCTCGTCGCGTTCGCCAGGACCCGCCCGCACCCCCGCGAGCTCCTGAAGGCCGTGCCCGCGGCGGCGGTCGGCGCCGTCGGCCTCGTCGGCGATCCGGGCGCCGTCCGTGCCCGCCTGGCGGAGTACGCGGCCGCGGGTGTCGACGAGATCGTGGTCGTGCCCGCAAGCACCGACGACGACCCGGGCGGCGTGCGCACGCTCACGGCCGTCATGTCACTCACCTGAGGAGGCGGTACGGATGGGACGGAGTCCGGGAGTTCAGGGGAGCCCGAGGGCGCTGCGGGATTCCGGCGGGCCGAGGCGACTGCATCCGCCCGAGCGGGTCGCGGCGTACACGGCGAAGGGGTGGTGGGGCACGGACACCCTCGACGGGCTTTTCCGTACCCGCGTCAAGGAGGCCCCTGCCAGGCTCGCGGTCGTCGACCCGCCGAACAAGGAGAGCCTCGTCGGGCGCCCGCCGCGCCGCCTCACCTGGGCCGAGCTGGACGCCGAGGTGGACAGGACCGCCGCCGTCCTCGCGCGGCTCGGCTGCACCGCGGGGCACGTCCTCGGCGTCCAACTCCCCAACACCGTCGAGCAGGTGACGCTCTATCTGGCCTGCTGGCGCATCGGCGTCATCGTCTCGCCGATGCCGATGCAGTACCGCGAGCACGAGACCACCCAGCTGGCCCGCCTCGCCGACTTCGACGCGTACGTCACCGTGGACCGCTTCGGCGATCGCGCTGTCGCCGCCGAGGCCACCGTGCTCGGCGTACCCGTCCTGGCGTACGGCGCGGACGTGCCGCCCCGGGTGATCTCCCTGGACGAGGAGCTCGCAGGGACGACGCACCGCCCCGCACCGACCCACGAGGCCCACCCCAACGACTGCGTGAGCATCTGCTGGACGTCCGGCACCGAGAGCGCCCCCAAGGGCGTGCCGCGCTGCCACAACGACTGGCTGGCCATCGCCACGGTCTGTCACGAAGCGCCCCGCATGACGTCGCAGGACGTGCTGCTCAATCCGTTCCCGATGGTCAACATGGCGGGATTCGCGGGTCTCTTCCTGCCCTGGCTCCAGGTCGGCGGCGTCCTCGTGCAACACCACCCCTTCGAACTCCCCACGTTCTTACGGCAGATCGCCGAGGAGCGCGTCACCTACACCGTCGCCGCGCCCGCCCTCCTCACCATGCTGCTGGCCCGCGAGGACCTGCTCGACTCGGTGGACCTGTCCTCGCTGACCCGGATCGGTTCGGGCTCGGCGCCGCTGTCCGCTGCGATGGTGCGCGGCTGGCAGGGCAGAGGGATCGGCGTCATCAACTTCTTCGGCTCCAACGAGGGCGCCGGAATGCTCACCGATCCCTACGACGTGCCCGACCCCGAGCAGCGAGCCCGCTACTTCCCGCGCTACGGCGCCCCCGGCGTGACCTGGTCGACCCGCGCCTCCACCTGGACCAGGACGCGGATCGTGGACCTCGACACCGGCGCGGACATCACCGGTCCTGGCCGTCCCGGCGAGCTTCGCGTCAAGGGGCCGCAGGTCTTCGCCGGCTATCTGAACGGCGCCGACCTGGCGGACCCGTTCGACGAACGGGGCTATCTCAAGAGCGGCGACATCTTCGAGATCGGCGGTGACCGGGGGCAGTTCATCCGCTATCTCGACCGGGCCAAGGACCTCGTCATCCGCGGCGGCATGAACATCGCGGCGGCCGAACTCGAAGCCCTCATCGCCACCCACCCCGCCGTCGCCGAGGTGGCCGTCGTCGGCACGCCCGACGAGGTCCTCGGCGAACGGATCTGCGCGGTCGTCGTCCCCGCCCCCGGTCACATCCCGACTCTGGATTCCGTCGTGGCGTACCTGCGCTCCCGCAGGATCGCCTCGTACAAGCTCCCCGAGCGCCTGGAGGTACGCGACGCGCTGCCGCGCAATCCGGTCGGCAAGGTCCTCAAACGCGAGCTGCGGAAGGGACTTTGACCAGCCCCGTCGGTCACGAATCCGTCGGGAACACCTCCAGGGCGACCTAGTCCGCGACCCGTTCGAGCAGCACGGCGACGCCCAGGCCCGCGGCGCCGCTCACGGCGGCCACGCCGTAGCGACCCTCGCGGCGCTCCAGCTCGGCCACGCAGTCGCCGGTCAGGATGGCGCCGGTGGCGCCGAAGGCGTGGCCCTTGGCGATGGTGCCGCCGCGCGGGTTGAGCCGGTCGGGACCCGCGTCCAGGTCGCGGCGGAAGCGCAGACAGAGCGCGGCGAACGCCTCGGCGAACTCGAACACGTCGATGTCGGCGGGGCGCAGACCCGCCTTGGCGATGACCTTCTCGACGGCCGTCTGGCCCGCGGTCAGCATGATCACCGGGTCGGTGGCGGCCGTCGCGGTGGCCACGATGCGCGCGCGGGGACGCATCCCCGCGCGCTCGGCGGCCGATCGGCTGCCCAGTACGAGGAGGGCGGCGCCGTCGGCGAGGGCGGGGGAGGTGCCGACGGTGTGGAGGTGACGGAGTTCTCCCGCCTCGGGGTGCGCGGCCAGGGCCAGGGCGTCCTGGTCGGGCAGGTCGGCGAAGGCGGGCGGCAGGTCGGCGAGGGCGGCCTGCGTGGTGTCAGGGCGGACCAGTTCGTCGTGGTCGAGGCCCGCGACGGGCACGAGCCCGGCGGGCCGGTCGCGGGCTGCCTTGCGCTGGGTCTCCAGGCCGTAGGCGTCGAGCTGTGCGCGGGTCCAGCCGTCCAGCGTGGCGTTGAGGTCGGCCGCGATGCCCATGTGGACCGAGCCGATGCGCCGGACCGTGTCCGGATCGGCGAACAGCGGCCCGTTGTCGCTGAACATCGGCACCCGTGAGGTGCTCTCCACCCCTCCGGCGACGGCGAGTCGGATGTCACCGGACGCGATCCGCGCGGCTGACTGGGCGACGGCGTCGATGCCGGACGCGCAGAAGCGGTTGAGCGTGACGCCGGGGACATCGCCCCAGTCGGCCAGGAGCGTGGCGGTACGGGCCAGGTTCGCGCCCTGGTCACCCACCTGGGAGGCCGTACCGATGACGACGTCCTCGACGGAACAGGGATCAAGTCCCTTTTCCCGCAAGGTGTTTTGCAGCGTGACGACCAACTGCACCGGGCTGACGCCGTGCAACGCCCCGCGCTTGGAGCCCTTGCCGCGCGGCGTGCGGACGTAGTCGAGGACGTATGTCATGTGAGCCCCTTCGCCGGTCACTCTGTTAGTTGTAGCATCGTCTCCATGGGCGTATGGGTACTGGGCGGAAAGCAGACGGACTTCGCACGCAACTGGGCTCGCGGCGGGCTGGAGTTCGCCGACCTCGTCAAGGAGGTGGTGGAGGGCACGCTTGAGGACTGCGCGGTGGCTGCGCAGGAGATCGACGTCATCCACGTCGGCAACGCGTTCGGGCAACTCTTCACCGGACAGGGCCAGTTGGGCGGCATGCCCGCGACCGTCCAGGAAGGGCTGTGGGGTGTGCCGTCCTCGCGGCACGAGGCGGCGTGCGCCTCCGGCGGGATCGCGGTCCTCTCGGCGATGGCCGATCTGGAGGCCGGGCGCTACGACTGCGCCCTCGTCATCGGCGTCGAGCTGGAGAAGACCGTGCCGGGTGACGTGGCGGCCCGGCATCTGGGCGCCGCAGCCTGGATCGGCCACGAGGGCCAGGACGCCGCCTTCATGTGGCCGCACATGTTCAGCGAGCTCGCCGAGGAGTACGACCGCCGCTACGGCATCGACGACCGGCACCTGCACGCGATAGCCGAGCTGAACATCCGCAACGCGCGCGCCAACCCTCTTGCGCAGACCCGGAAGTGGGCCTTCTCCGACGCGAGCTTCAGCGCCGACGACGAGGCCAACCCGCGCGTCGAGGGACGCCTGCGGCGACAGGACTGCAGCCAGATGACCGACGGCGGCGCGGGCGTCGTCCTCGTCTCCGACCGATGGCTGCGGCGCCATGAGCGGCGCCCGGCGGCAAGCATCACCGGCTGGGGCCACCGGACGGTCGGCCTGCCGCTGCACCGCAAGTTGGAGCGGAGCGCCGACCAGCCCTACGTACTCCCGCACGTCCGCCAGGCGGCCGTCGACGCGTTCGGGCGTGCGGAGATCGCGGACGTCGACGCGCTCGACGGCATCGAGGTCCACGACTGCTTCTCCATGTCGCAGTACATGGCGATCGACCACGTCGGCATCACCGCTCCCGGCGAGAGCTGGAAGGCCGTCGAGAGCGGCGAGTTGGAGATCGGCGGACGGATCCCCGTGAACCCGGGCGGCGGCCTCATCGGCGGCGGCCATCCCGTGGGGGCCACCGGAGTACGCATGCTCCTCGACGCCACCCGTCAGGTGACCGGACGCGCCGGTGACTACCAGGTCGAGGGCGCCCGGCGCTTCGGCACGCTCAACATCGGCGGAAGCACCACGACCACCGTGGCGCTCGTGGTGGAAGGAGCCAGTGATGGACGTTGAGGTCGTGGGCCGTGCCCTGTCGACCCTCCCCGAGGACGACGACCACCCCTACCGGACAGGGCCGTGGCGGCCCCAGACCACCGAATGGCGCGCGGACGACCTGGAGGTCGTCGAGGGCGCCATCCCCGACGACCTGGACGGCGTGTACCTGCGCAACACCGAGAACCCCGTCCATCCGGCGATCCGGCTCTACCACCCCTTCGACGGCGACGGCATGATCCACGTGGTGGGCTTCCGCGACGGCAAGGCGTTCTACCGCAACCGGTTCGTGCGCACCGACGGATTCCTGGCCGAACAGGCGGCAGGCGAGTCCCTGTGGGCGGGGATCGCCGAACGGCCCGCCCTCGCCAAGCGCCGGGACGGCTGGGGCGCCCGCACCCGCATGAAGGACGCGTCGAGCACCGACATCGTCGTGCACAACGGCACCGCGCTGAGCAGCTTCTGGCAGTGCGGCGACCTGTACCGCCTCGACCCGCTCACCCTGGACACGAGGGGCAAGGCCACCTGGGGCGGCGACTTCCCCTCCGACTGGGGCGTGTCCGCCCACACCAAGACCGACGACCACACGGGGGAGTTGCTGTTCTTCAGCTACGCGACCGAAGCCCCGTATCTGAAGTACGGAGTGGTGGACTCCGACGACCGGCTGGCCCACTTCGTGGACGTCCCCCTGCCCGGCCCCCGGCTGCCGCACGACATGGCGTTCACCGAGAACTACGCCGTCCTCAACGACTTCCCGCTCTTCTGGGAGCCCGACCTGCTCGCCCAGGGCAAGTACGCCTCGCGCTTCCACCGCGACCTGCCCAGCCGGTTCGCCGTCATCCCCCGGCGCGGGGACACCACGCAGATCCGCTGGTTCGAGGCCGACCCCACCTACGTACTGCACTTCACCAACGCCTACGAAGACGGAGACGAGATCGTCCTCGACGGCTTCCACCAGGGCTGCCCCGAGCCGCCCGACCCCAAGGGCGACGGCGTCTACCAGCGGATGTTCCGCTTCCTGGCCCTCGAACGCATGCGGACCCACCTGCACCGCTGGCGCCTCGACCTCACCACGGGCCGCGTCAAGGAGGAGCAACTCTGCGACCGCTACACCGAGTTCGGCATGATCAATCCGAGCCGCGGCGGACGCCCCTACCGCTACACCTACGCCGCCACCCAGAAGCCCGGCTGGTTCCTCTTCGACGGCATCGTCAAGCACGACCTGCACACCGGAACGGAGGAGCACTACGCGCTGCCCGACGGCGTCCACGGCAGCGAGAGCGCCATGGCACCGCGCGCGGACGCCCGCGGGGAGGACGACGGCTACCTGATTACACTGACCACGGACATGAACACCGATCGCTCCGAATGCCTGGTGTTCGACGCGTCCCGCCTCACCGAAGGACCGCTGGCCCGCGTACGCCTGCCGGAACGCATCTCGAGCGGCACCCACGCGACGTGGGCACCGGGCTCGGCGCTGCCGGGCTGGCGCGACCGTGACGCCCGCGAGGCCCCTGGGGCGATCGGTCTGTAGAGAGGAACCGCGTGGACGAGGTGACGCCGACCCGGCTGCCGGCGGGAGGCGCGAACGCCATCGGCGTCACCATGGGCCTCATCGGCGACGAGTGGACGCTGCTCATCCTGCGCTACGCCCACCAGGGCGCCCGGCGCTACGCCGACTGGCGCGAGCACCTGGCCATCTCCGACTCGGTGTTGTCCGCCCGGCTCACCCGGCTCACCACCGCCGGAATCCTGGAGCGCGACGCCTACCAGACCCGGCCGACCCGCTACGCGTACCGGCTCACCCGGCGCGGCCGCGAGCTCTGGCCGATCCTGGTGGCGATCTGGGCGTGGGAGTACCGCTGGGTGAGCGAACACGTCGAACACCTGCCGTGGATGCGCCACCGCGCCTGCGGCCACCCCATGGAGCCGCTGCTCGCCTGCGCGGCCTGCGGCGAGACCGTGCGCCCGCGCGACGTACGCAGCGAACTCGGCCCCAGCGGCGGCGAGGGGCGCTCGGTGCCGACCGCCGCCACCCGCCGCAGGTCCGCCTCCACGGGCGGCGCGGGTGCCGGACTCTTCCCCGAGACCATGGCCCTGATCGGCAACCGCTGGTCGGTGGCGCTCCTCGGCGCCGCGTTCCTGGGCGCCCACCGCTTCGGCGACTTCCAGCAACGCCTGGGCGCGCCCCCGACTATGGTGGCCGACCGGCTCCGCACCTTCGTCGGCCTCGGCGTCCTCGGCAGCGAACCCAGCGCCGAGCGGGCCGACTGGATCTCCTACCGCCTCACCGACAAGGGCCGCGCGTTCTTCCCGGTGATCATGACAGCGATCGACTGGGGCCAGCGCTGGTTCCACGCCCCCGAGGGCCCGGCCCTCCACTCCGTCCATCGCGGCTGTGGCGCCGTGTTCGAACCCTGCCTGATCTGCGACGACTGCGGTGAGACGCTGGGCGAGAACAGTGTGGTGGTGGTGACGCGGGAGGTCGCCGAGGACGTGGTGGAGGGCCGGAGCGGACGCGCTCACCCCGTGCGGCCATAGCCGCACGGGGGCTGCCTGGTTGAGCACCTGTCAGCGGATGAGGCGCATCTCAGCGGAAAGCGGCGAGGTTGCGGGCGACCCAGTCGTCGAAGGAGTGCGGGGGACGGCCCAGTACGCGTGCCACGTCCGGGCTGATCCGCATTTCTTCGGCGTTCGGGGAGGCGATGATGTCCAAGGTGTCGTCGGCGAGCTCCGCCGGCACGAACCGCGTCATCTCGGCCTTGGCCTCGTCGCGGGTGAGTTCGTTGAACCGCACGGGCGAGCCGAGCGCGTCGGCGATGACGACGGCCTGCTGACGCGGCGTGATGACCTCGGGCCCGGTGAGGGTGAACACCCCGCCGTTGTGCCGGTCCTCAAGCAGGCAGGCCGCCGCGACCTCGGCGATGTCCACCGGGTCGACGACCGGGACCCCGACATCGCCGAAGGGCGCGTTCACCGTCCCCTGCGTACGGAGGGACTCCGCCCAGGCGAAGGCGTTGGAGGCGAAGCCGCCGGGCCGCAGGACCGACCAGTCGATGCCGGAGTCGCGCAACGCGTCCTCCACCGCGCGCATCGCGACCCGCGAAGGGCCGAGTGGCCGGGTCGCCACGCCCTGCGAGGACAGCAGGACGACCCGTCGGACGCCGGAGGCCGCGGCCAGGCGGACGAGCTCGGCCGGCCTGGCCTCAGGGGCGTGCAGGTCGCCGGAGAGCAGGAGGAAGAGCGACTTCGCCCCGTCCAACGCCGCAGCGAAGCCCGCCGGTTCGGTGAGATCGGCCGTCACGTGACGGACCCCGTGCGGCACCGCCGCCGCACGGCGCGACACCGCCGTCACCTGCTCGCCCGCCTCGGCCAAAGCCTGCGTCAGGGGTCGGCCCACGTTTCCGGTAGCTCCGGTCACCACGATCATGTCCAGCTCCTCGTTCGTTGTGCGCTGAGGAAGTTGACGCTAGGAGACGGGCTTACTTTCCGTAAGGACATACCCAGAGGTAAGCTCCGGACATGAGTGAAGGCGCGCAGCTTGAGCAGGCCGAGTCGGGTCGCCCGTATGAGGTGTTTCACACCGACTGCCCCGCCCGCGACGTGGTCGACCACGTGACCAGCAAGTGGGGCGTCTGGGTCCTGATCTCCTTGCGGAGCAACGACCTTCGCTTCTACGAGCTGCGCGACAGCATCCAGGGCGTCAGCGAGAAGATGCTCGCCCAGACCCTGCGCGCGCTGGTCCAGGACGGTCTGGTCTGGCGGGAGGTCGAGCCGACGACGCCGCCGCAAGTCACCTATGGACTGACCGGGTTCGGCCAGGAGGTCGGCGAACCGCTCACAGACATGTTGGGCCGGATCACCGAGCGGCTGGAGCCGCGCGTCGCCGGATAGCGGGCCCGCGGGGAAGTTGACGGCGGAGAAAGTTGACGGCAAAGGGGCTGCTGCCGCGCGGACTTGACCATGTACCGTCACATTGCAACGTCGGCTCCCGGGAACAGCCTGATGTCCCGTCACTATCCTTGCCTTGGCGTGGAGTTCATGGATCGAGGCTGTCCGCCGTACGGAGTCGAGACCCTCCACAACCGAAAGGACAGCAATGCTGCACTTCAGACGGCTGGTCATAGCCGGCACTGCCGCAGCGGCCGCCCTGACCATGGCACCGGCGGCGAACGCGGTGTCCGCGACCGCGGGGACCTCGGCCGCCGTGGTGACCCTCCGCTACGACGACAGTCAGGCCAGGGGCTGGGAGACGGCGATCGCCGCCGGAGTCGCCTCGTGGAACAGCAACGTCGACAACGTCAAGCTGGTCGAGGCCCAGCCCGGCACCCGGGCCGAGATCCAGATCGTCGCCACCAGCGGCTGGCCGCAGGCCACCATCGGACCGGTGAGGCCGGGTGGCCGAGGCCGCGTCGAACTCGGCAGCCAGGCGGTCACCCAGGGGTACGACAAGACACGCATCGCCGCCCACGAGATCGGCCACAACCTGGGCCTGCCGGACACCAAGCCCGGCCCGTGCTCCCAGCTGATGTCGGGCTCCGCCGCCGGCACCGGCTGCCGGAACGCGGTGCCCGACGCGGCCGAGCAGTCCCGCGTCGAGTCCGCCTACGCCAACCGTTCCGCGGCGCGGACCCCGGACCGGGGCCGCCTGGTGGTGGACGCGCCATAGCTCCGAGAACGACCCCCCGTTACACCGATGCCCGGCCGTGACGCCCACGGCCGGGCATCCATACGCTGCGACGATGCACTCCATGGATGTCGAGAACCTCAGTGAACTCCGGGTGGATCGCGCGGACGCGTCGGACTGGGCAGCGCTGGCCGAGATCGATTCCGTCGCGGCGGCAGGCGACCAGGCGCGACGGGATGCGATCCGGCGCTGGTGCGAGAGCGGTGCGGTCCTCATGGCCCGAGACGCGTCAGGGCCCGTGGGCTACGGCGTGTTGGAGTACACCTTCTTCGAGCAGGGCCTCGTCACCATGCTGATGGTCGCCCCCAGTGCCCATCGCCGAGGCGTGGGCGCACGTCTCCTCGCGGCCGTCGAGACCGCGTGCACCACCGAGAAGCTGTTCACCTCGACCAACGTCTCCAACCACCCCGTGCAGCAGCTGCTGCGACGTGTCGGCTGGCACGCGGTCGGAATGCTCCACGGCCTCGACGAGGGAGATCCCGAACTCTTCTACCGCTGCCCGAGCGCACGACTCCGCGGGTCCACCGGCAGCGGCGGCTGACCGACGAACTCAGGCCGCGAGCGCACACCCAACTCGCTGCGGTGGGGAATGTCTCGCGCGAGGTATTGACAACTCGATTGGTCTGGACCAACTATGCGCACAGCAGCGGTGGCCACCGTCGTTCACTTTCGTCCTTCACCTCTTCCTGGAGGCATTCCGTGGACCGTGTACGTCAGGGCAGACTCGGTGTCCGCCGGAGATTCGGCGCGGTGATCGCTGTCGGTGCGGCTGCCGCGCTCGCTGTCACAGCGCTCGCCGCGCCCGCGCAGTCGGCGGACGCCAACGCGGGCAGTGTCCGAGCGGCGGACGTCAACGTCGCCAAGAACGCCGGGTTCGAGTCGGACCTCAGCAACTGGACCTGCGCCGCCAACAGCGGCGCCGCCGTCACGTCCCCGGTGCACGGCGGTGCGAAGGCGCTCAAGGCCACCCCTGCGGGCCAGGACACCGCCGAGTGTTCCCAGACCGTCGCGGTGAAGCCGAACTCGACGTACAAACTGAGCAGTTGGGTGCAGGGCAGCTATATCTACCTCGGTGCCCGCGGCACCGGCACCACCGACGTGTCGACCTGGACGCCGGGCACCTCGGCCTGGCAGCAGCTCTCCACCAGCTTCACCACCGGCGCGAACACCACGTCGGTCACCGTGTACACGCACGGCTGGTACGGGCAGAGCGCGTACTACGTCGACGACGTCAGTGTCTTCGGCCCCGACGGGGGCGGCGGCACCGACCCGGTGGAGATCCCGGCCGTACCGACCGGCCTCGCGGCGGGCGCGACGACGTCCACGACGGTGGACCTGTCCTGGACCCCGGTGTCCACGGCCACCGCGTACACCGTCTACCGCGACGGTACGAAGGTCGCCTCGGTCAGCGGCGCCTCCACGACCGTCACCGGCCTCACGCCGGAGACCACGTACAGCTTCCAGGTGAGCGCGTCGAACGCGGCGGGCGAGTCCGCCAAGTCGACGGCGGTGTCCGCACGGACGGGCAAGGGCGGCGGCGGAGACGGCGGCACGGTGCCCAAGCACGCGCTGACCGGCTACTGGCAGAACTTCAACAACGGCGCGACCGTGCAGAAGCTGCGTGACGTGTCGGCGCAGTACGACATCATCGCGGTCTCCTTCGCCGACGCCACCACCACACCGGGCCAGATCACCTTCAACCTGGACCCGGCCGTCGGCTACTCCTCCACCGCGGACTTCAAGGCGGACATCGCCGCGAAGCACGCCGCGGGCAAGTCCGTGATCCTCTCGGTCGGCGGTGAGAAGGGCACCATCTCGGTCAACAGCGACGCCTCCGCGACGGCCTTCGCGAACAGCGCCTACGCGCTGATGCAGGAGTACGGCTTCGACGGCGTCGACATCGACCTGGAGAACGGCCTCAACCCCACCTACATGACCAAGGCGCTGCGCCAGCTCGCCGCGAAGGCCGGCTCGAAGTTCGTCCTCACGATGGCGCCGCAGACCATCGACATGCAGTCCACGTCCGGCGGCTACTTCCAGACGGCGCTGAACGTGAAGGACATCCTCACGGTCGTCAACATGCAGTATTACAACAGCGGTTCGATGCTCGGCTGTGACGGCAAGGTCTACAGCCAGGGCAGTGTGGACTTCCTGACCGCGCTCGCCTGCATCCAGTTGGAAGGCGGCCTCGACCCCTCCCAGGTGGGCATCGGCGTCCCCGCGTCGACGCGCGCCGCGGGCAGCGGCTACGTCGCCCCTTCGGTCGTCAACAACGCCCTCGACTGCCTGACCCGCGGCACCGGCTGCGGCTCGTTCAAGCCGTCGAAGACGTACCCGGCCCTGCGCGGCGCCATGACGTGGTCCACGAACTGGGACGCGACGGCGGGCAGCGCGTGGTCGAACGCGGTCGGCCCGAAGGTGCACGGTCTTCCGTAGCGCACGGCTTTCCGTAGCACGGGGCCTTGCGTAGCGCACGGCCTGCCTTGGCTGATGAGGGAGTGAGCAAGGGAGTCGGTGGGGGGGGGGGGGGGGGGGGGGGGGGGGGGGGGGGGCGGCCCGCCCCCCCCCCCCCCCCCCCCCCCAAAGCGCCGCGGAGCGGCCGGGAATGTGGGTGAGCCGTGGCGGGGGCAGCAGCCACGGGGCTTG
>NZ_JBIUYI010000021.1:0-76987 GCF_044744425.1 Streptomyces sp. NPDC087300 | reverse complement strand
GGGGGGGGGGGGGGGGGGGGGGGGGGGGGGGGGGGGGCCGCCGCGGGGGCGGGGGGGGGGGGGGGGGGGGGGGGGGGGGGGGGGGGGGGCCCCCCCCCCGCGGGTCTGGAGCCGCCGCTGCGCGGCGAATGCTTTCCCACCCGCCCACCCGCCCACCCGTTTACCCGGCACCGGACGGCGATGTAGGAGCCAGGCCCCCTCCAGGCGCCGGCCGCCCTGCGGGGGTGGGGGCGAGGGCCGTCCCGCTCCAGCCCGCCGGAGCACCAACCGGGCCGCCGCTGCGCGGCGGATTCACTCCCACCCGCCCACCCGATTACCCGGCACCGGACGGCACTGTAGGAGCCGGGCCCCCTCCAGGCGCCGGTAAGGCTGTGGGACTGGGGGGGCGAGGGCCGTCCCACTCCGCCCCAGCGCAGCGCCGGCCCGACCGCCGCTTCGCGACGAGCACTCCGTGGATGGGCAGCGGGGGCGCGGAACCCGTTGTGGCTACGCGTCGAGGGTTCGGCGCGGAGCGCTCGGGCGGGCGGGTGGGAGTGGATCCGCCGCGCAGCGGCGGGACAAGGGGACCGCCCGCAGGCGAAACCACACCTCACCCAGCGGGGGCCGCACCGAGCATCCGGTGCCGAGCAATCGGGCGGGCGGGTGGGAGTGGATCCGCCGCGCAGCGGCGGGACAG
Organism: Streptomyces sp. NPDC087300; assembly: GCF_044744425.1. NCBI lineage: Bacteria > Bacillati > Actinomycetota > Actinomycetes > Kitasatosporales > Streptomycetaceae > Streptomyces > Streptomyces sp. NPDC087300. Next base: position 76,311 of record NZ_JBIUYI010000021.1, on the reverse strand, counting down.
GGGTGGACGGCCGCAGGCAAAGCGACGCCTCAACCAACCCGGGGCACATCGACAGGTCGGTACGGAGCACCCGGGTGGGTGGGTGGGGATGCATCCGTCGCGAAGCGGCGGGACAAAGGGGCCGCCCGCAGGCGAAACCACACCTCACCCAGCGGGGGCCGCACCGAGCATCCGGTGCCGAGCAATCGGGCGGGCGGTGGGAGTGGATCCGTCGCGCAGCGGCGGGACAAAGGGACCGCCCGCAGGCCAAACCACACCTCAGCCAACCGGGGTCGCATCGAGCGCTCGGGCGGGCGGGTGGGTGGGAGCGGGACAGGACAAGCCGCGCCTCGCCGAGCGGGCAGGCAAGAAGGGTCACGGCGTCGGTGGGGCCGAGTTCACGTTGTCCGGGGGCGGGGAGGACGCGTCGTCGCCGGACGTGGCGGCCCATGTGCCGATGCCCGCCGCCGCCACGAGCACCACTCCCGCCACGCCCAGCGTGATCCTGCGGCGGCGGGTCGAGGAGCGGTGTTTGGCGGAGCCGGGACGGGCCGTGCCCGCGGCGCGGGGGGCGCGGGCCGTGCCGCGGGCGCCGCCTGCCAGCTCGTCGGGGCCGGGGACGCGCATCGAGGTGTGGGTGTCGCGGTTGGAGTCGGCGGACGCCGAGCCGGGGACCAGGGGGACCGCGCCCCGGCGGGGAGTGGCCGCGCGGGGCTCGGGGGCCGACTCCTCGTACGCCTCGTCGGCGACCCCCGGCTCCGTGTCCGGTTCGTCCACGTCCAGCGGCGGCATGCCCGCGACGAGCGGCAGCAGCTCCCGCAGCCGCGCGCCGAGCTCGGAGGCGCGCAGCCGGGAAGCCGGGGCCTTGGCCAGGCACTGGACGAGGAGCTGCCAGAGCTCCTCGGGGATGCCGGGGAGGGGGACGACGGTCTCGGTGACGTGCCGCCGCAGGACCGCCCCGGGGTGCCCGCCGCCGAACGGCGTGAAGCCCGCCAGGAGCTCGTACAGGACCGTGGCCAGGGCGTAGATGTCGACGGCCGCGCGCGGCGGCAGGCCCTCGATGATCTCGGGGGCGAGGTAGTCCGGCGTACCGATGATCTTCGTGGCGCGGGTCCTGCGCGGCGAGTCGATCAGCTTGGCGACGCCGAAGTCCGTGAGGAGGGCGGGGTGCGCGCCGCCTGGGCCGAGCGGGCCCTGCATGTCCAGGAGTACGTTCTCGGGCTTCACGTCACGGTGCACGATGCCCGCCGCGTGCGCCGCGGCCAGCCCGTCCGCCACGTCCGCCACGATCGCCACCGCCGCCTCCGGCGCCAGGCGCCGCTCGCGGTCCAGACGGGTGCGCAGGTCCGTGCCGCGGACGAGGTCCATGACCAGGGCCAGGTCGTTCCCGTCGACCACCAGGTCGTGGACGCCGACCACGCGCGCGTGGTCGAGGCTGAGCAGCGCGGTGCGCTCCTGCACGAAGCGGCCGACGAGTTCCTGGTCGGACGCCAGGTCCTCGCGCAGCAGCTTGATGGCGACCGGGCCCTCGGGCCCCTCGCCCAGCCACACCGTGCCGGCGCTGCCACGGCCCAGGATCTGGTGGGCGGTGTACCGGCTGCCGATCTTGCGCGTCAAGACTGCTCCTACGGATGCGTGTTGGCGACAAAACTACGCGGCCTTGCCGCCAACCTTCACTCCGGGAGCAGAAATCACTCTGCAGATGTCGACAAATCCCCAGAGTGGTCCGGGGATTGTCCGGGGATCGGCGAATTCCCGCCGGGCGTCCGGCTAATTCCCGCCGATCTTGCCCATCCAGCCGCTGACCGTGTCGTACCAGTCCTTGAGCTGCTCCCAGTAGCCCTTCGTCGTACCGATCCAGTCCTGGAGCGGGCTGAATTCCCAGACGAGCCAGCTCGCCACGAAAAGGATGAGGATCGTGAACAGGCAGCCCTTGAGGCAGCCGAGACCCGGGATCTTCATCGGGTTGGAGCTGCGCTGACGCGGCTGCCGCGGCTCGCGCGCCGGGCGCGGTGCGGGCTGCTGGGGCGGCGGCTGCTGCGGGGGCGCGTACTGCTGCTGCTGGGGCTGGTACTGCTGCTGCGGCGCCGGTGCGTACTGCTGCTGCTGACGCTGCCCGCGCGGCTGCTGCGGCGCGTACTGCTGGGGGCGCTGCTGCGGCTGTTGCTGCTGGGGGCGGGCCACCTGGCGCTGGGGGCGGCGGCGCAGCGGGTCGTCGTTCGGGTCCAGGTGGGCCTGGTACTGGGTCTGCTCGTTGCGGTCGCGGGCCGCCCGCATCTGGTTCTGCCAGGGGTGCGGGTCGTTCGGATCGCCACCGGGCGCGTTCGGCGGGACCGGCGGCATGACCGCGGTCGGGTCGGCGCCGCCGCCGTTGTGCGGCAGGACCGAGGTCGGGTCGGCGTCGCCCGCGCCGCCGGTGCTCCGCATGACGCTGGTCGCCGCGTTCGGGTCGTACGAGCCCGCGTTGCTCGGCAGGACCTGCGTGGGGTCGGCCGCGCCCGGGGTCTCCGGGACGTGGGCAGGCGCCGGATCCGGCATGAGCAGCGCGCCCACGCCCTCCGCGGCCGCGATCTGCGCCGGGGTGGAGTGCACGCCCACGCCCTCGGCGACGGCACGCAGCCCGCGCGCGAGGTTCTCGGCGCTGGGGCGGCGGTCCGGGTTCTTGTCCAGGCAGCGCTCGATGACCGTCCACAGCGGGTCGGGCACGGTCGAGGGGCGGCGCGGCTCGGCGCTGAGGTGCTGGTGCAGTACTTCGAGGGCCGATCCGCCGGCGAACGGCGGACGCCCGGTGACCAGCTCGTACAACAGGATGCCCGCGCCGTAGATGTCCACGGCGCTGGTCTGCGGACGGCCCTCGGCGGACTCCGGCGCGACGTACGCGGGCGTGCCGACGAATTCGTGGGTGCGGGTCAGGCCAGGGGAGTCCGCGAGACGCGCGATGCCGAAGTCGGTGAGCATCGGGTGCATGCCACCGTCGTCCTGCTTGAGCAGCACGTTCGCCGGCTTCAGGTCGCGGTGCACGACCCCGTCGGCGTGGCTGGCGGCGAGCGCGTCGGCGATCTGGGCGGTCAGCAGGGACGCCGCGACGGGCGTGAACGGGCCGTTCTCGCGCAGGTAGCGGTGCAGGTCGGGACCTTCGACGAGGTCCATCACCAGGGCGAGCAGGTCGCCCTCGACGACCAGGTCGCGGGTTCTGACGATGTTCTCGTGGGTCAGCCTGAGCAGGACGGACCGCTCCCTGAGGAAGCGCATCACGACGTCCGCGTCGTTGGCGAGCTCTTCCTTGAGGACCTTGATCGCGACGGTCTCGCCGGGCTGGCCGGGAACGGCCGCCTCGGCCCCCGCGGTCTCCCGCTGGCGGGCTCGCCAGACGGTGCCCGTGGCGCCGCGCCCGAGCGGCTCCTCGAGCAGGTACTTGCTGCCTACCGGCCGCACGTCATGCGCTCCCTGCTGGTGATGGCTTGTGGTGGTGATGGCTTGCGGTGCTGGCGCTCCGGCCTCCGGCCGAAGATGTTCCGACCCACTGTAGTGCCGCCGAACGGGGCACCGGCGGTTCGGATTCCGCCCGGCCCTTTACTTGCGGCATCCTTCCGGATTCTTCCGGATCACTGTCCGCAGGAAAGACGCTCAGCCGTGGCCATTGGTTGCCGAGTGGTCCCGAATTGCCCTCCCCGGGAGAGCCCGGACAGATATCCACAACGGTCCAAGCAGGCACTTTTCCGAGCAGAGGCGACCAATCAAGATCACTTACGGGTGGCCGCCGGGCGTGTTGTCAGTGGCAGGTGACAGGATGCCTCCAGTACTGGCTGACGTGCCCGTGTGCGGTGGGGGGAATCACAGCGCGAGTCCCCCTGTCGCGCCCAGCGCAGAAGGGACCGCTGACGGCGATGCAGATCCGGCTGACCGTCCTCGGGCCGCGCAGCGGCCAGACCGAGCCGCAAGGCCGCCCCACGGCGCCCGGCGGACCGCACGGCGCCTGTGACGTCCTGGTCACCGCGCCCGCGGGGACCGCGCTCGCGGCGGTGGCATCGGGCCTCGCCACGGCCGTCGCGGGCAGCGACGTCCCCCTCGTGCTGTACGCGGAGGACGAGCGTCTCGACGCCCAGCGCTGCACGATCGGCGAGCCCCCCTTGATGGACGGCGCGGTGCTCTCGCTCGGCGCGCCCGCCGAGCCCGGTCCCGAACCGGCCGGTGCGGCCGCCCAGTTGCACGTGGTCGCGGGCCCCGACGCGGGCGGCGTCCACCTGCTGCACGGCGGCCAGATCCGCGTCGGCCGCTCCGCCGACGCCGACGTCCCGCTGGACGACCCGGACGTCTCCCGGCTGCACTGCGCGGTCACGCTCGCGGACGACGGCCGCGTCACGGTCACCGACCTAGGCTCCACCAACGGCACGTCGGTGGACGGCAGGGAGGTCACCGACCGCCCGGTCGGCCTGGCGCCGGGATCCCTGCTGCGCATCGGCGAATCCGCGCTCCGCCTCGCGGACGGCCGCCTCGACCTGGGCCCCGGCGGGGCGCTGCCGACCGCCCCTGACGGCGAGGGCCACGTGCGCGTGCGGACCGTCACGACGCCCGCACCCCTCGCTCCGGAGGCGCTGTCGGGCCCGTCGGCAGGCACGGCACGCGCGCCCGAGGGCCCGACCCACCACGCGTACGGCTCGGCGGGCTGGGGCGCGGCGGGCGAGACGGCACGGGGCGGGGCGTACGGGAACGGGGCGCAGGGCGTGCAGGGGCTCCAGGGGGCGCAGAGCTTCCAGAGGGCGCAGGGCGCGCGGGGCCCGCAGGGCGCGCAGGGCGGAGTCCAGGAGCCGTGGGGCTCTCAGGGCCCGCAGAGCGCACAGGGCCCGCAGAACGCACAGGGCACCTGGCCGCAGGCGGGCGGCCAGGGACCACACGATCCCCAGGGACCCCACGCCGCCCAGCAGCCCTACGCGATGCAAGGCGGCCAGGGAACCCACGACGCGTACGGCGCCCCCACGCCCCACGGCCCGGCAGGCTCGCCGCACGCCCCCGGAGACCCCACCGCGCCGGTCGTGCCGCAGCAGGGCGGTGCGCCCGACGCCGAGCGGACCCGGACCGGCACCCCCGCGCGCGGGACGACCGTGCCGCGCGGCCTGCGCAAGCGCGGTGGCCTCTCCGCCTGGGCACGCCGCCTCACCGGCGGCAGGGAGAGCGGGCAGGAGGACGACGTCTACGAGGAGTACGGGCCGGAGGACGACGGCATGGATCCGCCCGTGCCCACCCCCGAAGAGCTCGCCGTGGCCGCCGCAGCCCGCACCCCCGAGTCCTGGCCCGACCCCGCCGCCCTGCTGCTCACGGCGCTCGGCCCCGGCCCGCGCCTCTGGGAGCGCGGCCCCGGCCACCCGGAGGCCCTCGCGGTCCGGCTCGGCACGGTCGACAGGGCCGCGCCCTCCGGCGAAGGCACCGGCGGCCTGCTGCCCGCCGTGCCCGTCACGGTCGGCCTGCGGGAGGCGGGCGCACTCGGTCTCGCCGGGCCCCGTGAGCGGCTGACCGGGCTCGCCAGGGCCGTGGTCGCCCAGCTCGCCGCGCTGCACTCCCCCGACTCGCTGGAGATCGTGCTGGTCAGCACGGACCGCGCCCGCTCCACGGCGGAGCGCACGGCCGAGTGGGCCTGGCTCGGCTGGCTCCCCCATCTGCGGCCCACCCACGGCCAGGACTGCCGGCTCCTGCTCGCCTACGACCGTGACCAGGCGGCGGCCCGCACCGGAGAGCTGCTGCGGCGGCTCGACGACCGCATCGCGGATCTGCGCGCCGGTGCCGAGGCCACGGCGCCCGGTCCGTACACGGTGGTCGTCGTCGACGGCGACCCCGGTTCGGCCGGGCTGCGCGAGGCCACCGTCCGGCTCGCCGCGGAGGGCGCGCGGGCCGGTATCCACGTGGTGTGCCTCGCCGAGACCGTCGCCGCATCGCCCGCGTCGCCGGTCGCGGAGACCTACGAAGCGGCCTGCTCGGTGTCGCCCGCCTTCCGCGCGTGCGGTGCCGTCGCGCTGCTCAGCGGTGACGTGGCGACCGCGCTGCGGCTCCTGCGGACGGCTGGCGGCCACCCCGCGGGGCACGGCACCGTCGCCGCCGTGGACGCGGTGTCGGCGGCCTGGGCCGAGCGGTTCGCGCGGGCGCTCGCCCCGCTGCGGACGGACGGCGTGGCGGGCGAGGGGCACGCGCGCGTGTCCGCGCCGCTGCCCCAATCCGCCCGGCTGCTCGACGAGTTGGGGCTCGCCAGGGCCACCCCGGCGTCCCTGATGGCGCGGTGGGCCGCGGCCGCCGACGACCCCGAGGCGCTCGGCGGACGGGCCGTCGCGGTGCTCGGCGCGGGCCCGCGCGGACCCGTCGTGGCCGATCTCGTCGCCGACGGGCCGCATCTGCTCGCCGAGGGCCCCGGGGGCAGCGGGCGCACCGAGCTGCTGCGCTCCGTCGCCGCTTCGCTGGCCGCCGCCGAGCGGCCCGACCGGCTCGGCATCGTCCTGGTCGACGGCCGGGACAGCACGGGGAGCGGTGCCGACCGGCGGACCACGGGGCTCGGTGTCTGTACGGACCTGCCGCATGTCACCACCCATCTCGTCGCCAACGACCCCGTACGGATGCGGGAGTTCGCGCAGTCCCTCGCCGCCGAGCTCAAGCGGCGGGCCGAGCTGCTCGGCAGGCTCGGGTTCACCGAGTGGCACACGCAGCGGGAGGTGTCGGGGCGGATGGTCGCGCAGCGGTCGCAGCCGTCCGGCGCGGGAGCCGGTGCCGGTGCCGGTGCCGGTAACGGTGCCGTGGGCGGCGCGTCAGGACAGGTGTCCCTGCCGGCCCAGCTGACCGACGGCGATCTCGATCCGCCGCCCAGTTCCACGATGCGGCTGCGGCCCGTCGCGGCGCGTCAACGGGTGGACCCCGGGCCGCCGTTGCCCCGCCTCGTGGTGCTCGTCGACGACTTCGACGCGCTGCTCTCGCCCCCTCTCGGCTCGCCGGGGCGGCCCGCCGCCGGGTCCGTGGTCCGCGCCCTCGAAGCGGTGGCGCGGGACGGCGAGCGGCTCGGGGTGCATCTCGTGGTGGCCACGGGGCGCAGCGAGCGGATGCCGGAGACCGAGCTCGGGCGGCGGGCGTCGCTCCGCGTGGTCCTCGACGCGGTGACCGCGGGGCCCGAGGAGCCCGCGCCGGGCCGGGGTGAACTGCGTTCGCCCGACGGGCGGTTCACGGCCTTCCAGGCGGGGCGGGTGACCGGGCGGATTCCTCGTACGTCGACGCTGCGGCCCACCGTCGTACCGCTGGAGTGGGAGCGGATGGGCGATCCGCCGGCCCGGCGGCCCGTCAGGGAGCTGGGGAACGGGCCCACGGACCTGGCGTTGCTCGCCAGTGCTCTGGAGCGGGCCGCGAGGTCCGTCTCGGCGGAGCAGGTGCCCTCTCTCCTGTGAGCGGGCGAGTCCCTCCCGAGGCTCTCTCCCGTGCGAGGGCGACGCCCTCGGAACAGGTGCGCACAAGCGTGATCAAATCGGGGTTCGCAACAGGGGCAACCCGCCCATCACCTCTCATGACGCCACGTCACAACGCCATTACGATCACCGAGTTGACAGCGCAGGCCATCTTGCCGCCCCTCCCCGCGCGGGCGTAGACCAGACCGCACGGGACTCGCCAGGGAAGAGAACGGGGCAGTGATGCGCAGCACTCTTCGTACACGTAGGGCACCGCACCACCGGCACACCACCGCCAGGATCGCCGCGGCAGTCGTCGCGGGGGCGCTCACGCTCACCGTCACCGCGTGCGGCGGCGACGACAAGAAGGACGACGACGGGGGCAAGGGCGGGGACAAGAACACCGGGAGCTCGCTCCAACTGCCCAAGCTGGACGGGGAGAACGTCTCCGTGTCCGCCGTGTGGGGCGGCGCGGAGCGCAAGGTCTTCCTCAAGGTGCTCGATGAATTCGAGAAGCGGACCGGCGCGAGCGTCTCGTTCGTGCCCGCGCAGGACCCGATCATCAGCTTCCTGGAATCGAAGGTCGCGGGCGGGCAGCCGCCGGACGTCGCGATGCTGCCGCAGGTCGGCGCGATCGACCAGGCCGTGGCGAACAAGTGGGCCAAGCCGGTCGGGCCCGAGGCGCAGAAGCAGCTCGACAAGAACTACGACAAGGGCTGGCAGGAGCTCGGGGCCGTCGACGGCAAGCAGTACGGCGTGTACTTCAAGGCCGCCAACAAGTCGCTGATCTGGTACAACACCAAGGTCTTCGAGAACGCGGGCGTCAAGGCGCCCAAGACCTGGGACGAGTTCATGAAGACCGCCCAGACCATCTACGACTCCGGTGTGCCGCCGGTCTCGGTGGCGGGCGCCGACGCGTGGACCCTCACCGACTGGTTCGAGAACATCTACCTCTCGCAGTCGGGCCCGGAGAAGTACGACCAGCTCGCCCAGCACAAGATCAAGTGGACGGACCCCTCCGTGAAGGAGGCGCTGACGACGCTCGGTGAGCTCTTCGGCAAGAAGGGCCTGGTGGCGGGCGGCGCCAAGAGCGCGCTCCAGACCGAGTTCCCGGCGTCCGTGAAGCAGACCTTCACCGGCGGCGACCAGCCCAAGGCGGGCATGGTCTTCGAGGGCGACATGGTCTCGCTCGCCATCTCGGAGACCAAGGCCAAGGTGGGCACGGACGCCAAGGTGTTCCCCTTCCCCGCCGTCGGTGACCAGTCCCCCGCGGTGGTCGGCGGCGACGCGGCCGTCGCGCTGAAGAACAGCAAGGGCGCGCAGGCGCTGCTCACCTTCCTCGCCTCGCCGGACTCGGCGAAGATCTGGGCCGAGGCGGGCGGCTTCATCTCGCCGAACAAGAACCTGGACATGGCGTCGTACCCGAACGACGTGCAGCGCAACATCGCCAAGAACCTGATCGCGGCGGGCGACGACATCCGCTTCGACATGTCCGACCAGGCCCCGCAGGCCTTCGGCGGTACGCCGGGCAAGGGCGAGTGGAAGGCGTTGCAGGACTTCCTGCAGAACCCGAAGGATGTCGCGGGCACGCAGAAGGTGCTCGAGACGGCCGCCGCCAAGGCCTACAAGGACTGACGCGGTGGCGTCCGCGAACGCCGGGGGTGTGCCGGCGACGGCGCCGCCCCCGGCCCCGAACCCGCGCAAGAGCGTGACCGGTACCCGCAAGGCCGTGGCGGTGCTCTTCCTGCTGCCCGCCCTCGTGCTGCTCGGCGCGCTCGTCCTGTACCCCATCGGGTACTCGTTCTTCCGCAGTTTCCTCGACGACTCGGGCGACTTCACGGCGTTCGACAACTACAAGACGCTGTTCACCGACGACAGCATCCGGACCGCCATCAAGAACAACGCGATCTGGGTGGTCGTGGCGCCCACCCTGGCGACGGTGCTCGGTCTGATCTTCGCCGTGCTCACCGAACGGGTGCGCTGGGGCACGGCGTTCAAGCTCGTCATCTTCATGCCGATGGCGATCTCGATGCTGGCCGCGGGCATCATCTTCCGGCTGGTGTACGAGTCGGACCCGGACCGCGGCGTCGCCAACGCCGTCGCGGTGAGCGTGCACGACACGTTCAGCCAGTCCTCGGCGTTCCCGCAGGCGCACCCCGCGCTCAACTCGCCGCTGAAGGCGGCGGGCGGCGGGGCCTTCGTCACCAAGAAGCCGGTGCGGGCGGGCACGCCCGTGGTGCTGCCGCTGACCGGTGTCGCGCCGAACCAGCTGCCGGACGACGCGAAGGCGGCGAAGGCCGCGGCGGCCGATCCGGACCGGGTCACCGGCACGGCCTGGCAGGACTTCACGCGCGGCAAGGGCAGGGGCGAGGCCAACGCGCCCGACGCGAGCGAGCTCGGCTACGCGGGCATCAAGATCGAGGCCGTGAAGGACGGCAAGGTGGTGGCGTCCACCGAGGCGTCGGCCGACGGCACCTTCGCGCTGCCGAAGGCCGCCGACGGGGCCCAACTGCGCTATCCGGCGTCGAACTTCCGCGAGGCGTACAACGGCATCGAGTGGCTCGGCCCGACCCTGATCACGCCGTCGATCATCGGTTCCTATCTGTGGATGTGGGCCGGTTTCGCGATGGTCCTCATCGCGGCGGGCCTGGCGAGCGTGCCGCGTGAGCTCCTGGAGGCGGCGCGGGTGGACGGCGCCAACGAATGGCAGGTGTTCCGCCGCATCACGGTCCCGCTGCTCGCCCCGGTGCTCGCGGTGGTCCTGGTGACGCTCATGATCAACGTACTGAAGATCTTCGACCTGGTGTTCGTGATCCCGCCGGGCTCGTCGAAGGACGAGGCGAACGTGCTCGCGGTCCAGCTGTACAACTCGGCGTTCCTGGACAAGGACTTGGGGGTGGCGAGCGCCATCGCGATGCTGCTCTTCCTCCTGGTCATCCCGGTGATGCTGTTCAACATCCGGCGGATGCGGCGGGAGGCGGGGCGATGACCGTCCAGACCGAAGTGGTCAAGGCCGAACAGTCCCTCGGCGGCCGGATCGCCGGGCTGCTCGGCAGCACCGCGCTGCGGGTGTTCCTGGTCCTGGTGGGCCTGTTCTGGCTGGTGCCGACGATCGGCCTGCTGCTCGGCTCGTTCCGCACTCCCGCGGACATGAGCGAGAGCGGCTGGTGGAAGGTGTTCAGCGCGCCCTCGCAGATGACGCTGGACAACTACACCAACCTCCTCAAGGACGAGACGATCACCGACTCGATCCTGTCCAGCGTGATGATCACCGTGCCCGCGACGCTGCTCGTCGTGATCATCGGCTCGCTCGCCGGATACGCCTTCGCGTGGATGGACTTCCCCGGGCGCGACTGGTGGTTCCTCGGGGTGGTCAGCCTCCTCGTGGTCCCGGTGCAGGTGGCGCTGGTGCCGATCGCCGATCTCTTCGGCAAGATCGGCATCTTCGAGTCCACGGTCGGTGTGGTCACCTTCCACGTGGCGTTCGGCCTGCCGTTCGCGATCTTCCTGCTGCGGAACTTCTTCGCGGAGATCCCGCGCGAACTCCTGGAGGCGGCGCGCCTGGACGGCGCCGGTGAACTGCGGCTCTTCGTACGCGTCGTGATGCCGCTCGGGGCGCCCGCGATCGCCTCGCTCGGCATCTTCCAGTTCCTCTGGGTCTGGAACGACATGCTGATCGCGCTGATCTTCGCCGACTCCAAGAACCCGCCGATCACCGTCGCGCTCCAGCAGCAGGTGCGGTTCTTCGGCGACAACGTGCAGATCCTCGCGCCCGGCGCGTTCATCTCGATGATCATCCCGCTGGCCGTGTTCTTCGCCTTCCAGCGGCAGTTCGTGTCCGGCGTGATGGCGGGCGCGGTCAAGTAGCGGGCGCCGCACCGCCGTACGGGAGCGGTGCTCGAACGGAAGGGGAAACGACCGGAGACGGCCCTTAACCGGGCCGTCTCCTCACGTCTATCCCCCGTATGCCACATCCGGCGTAACCGACTCACCCCTTCAGGCGTTCGGGGCAGTATGCCCGCGCCGACCCATGGATGTGCCTTGCCCCGGTTCAGTGTCATCGTCCCCGCGTACAAGGTGCAGGCGTATCTGCACGAGTGCCTGGAGTCCGTGCTGGCGCAGTCGTTCACGGATCTGGAGCTGATCGCGGTCGACGACTGCTCGCCGGACGCGAGCGGGGCGCTCATCGACGAGTGCGCGGCCCGCGATCCCCGGGTGAAGGCCGTGCACCTCAAGGAGAACGTCGGTCTCGGCGAGGCCCGCAACGCGGGCATGGCGCGGGCCACCGGCGAGTACCTGATCTTCCTCGACAGCGACGACACCCTCACCCCCGGCGCCCTGCACGCGATCTCCGACCGCCTCAAGCAGACCGACGAGCCGGACATCCTGGTCTACGACTACGCGCGCACCTATTGGTCGGGCGAGGCCGTGCGCAACCAGTTCGCGGGCCAGCTCCACGAGGAGGGCCAGGCGCCCTTCCCACTCGCCGACCGGCCAGGACTCCTGAAGGTCCTGATGGTCGCCTGGAACAAGGCGCACCGCCGCGATTTCATCGAGCGCGAGGGCTTCACCTTCCCCACCGGGTACTACGAGGACACGCCCTGGACGTACCCGATCCTGATGGCGGCGGACTCGCTCGCCACCCTCGACCGGGTCTGCGTGCACTACCGGCAGCGGCGCCAGGGCAACATCCTGGGCACCACGAGCCGCAAGCACTTCGACATCTTCGACCAGTACGACCGGGTCTTCGCCTTCCTCGACCGGCACCCCGACCTCTCCGCCGCGTGGCGGGCCGTGCTGTTCCGGCGGATGGTCGACCACCTCTCGACGATCTTCACCAAGCGGGACCGGCTGCCGCGCGGCAGCCGCGCCGAGTTCCTGCGCAAGGCCCGCGCCCACTACCGCCGTTACCGCGTCCCCGGCGCCCCGGTGCCCATCCGCACCCGGCTCAGGCACGGCCTGGTGCGGCTCGGCTCCCACCGGACCTACCGGAGCCTGTGGACGGCGCTGCGGGTGCGTTCGCGCGCCAAGCGGTACGCGGCCGCCGCCCGCCGGAGTCTGCGCGGCGCCCTGCTCCAGCTGCACTACCGCGTCCAGCTGCGCCTGCCGGTCCGCGCCGACCGGGCCGTCTTCTCCTCGTACTGGGGGCGCGGCTACGGCTGCAACCCCGGCGCCATCGAAGCCTCGATGCGCGAGCTCGTGCCGGGCATGCGGACCGCGTGGATCGCCGCCCCCGAGCACCACCACACGGTCCCGACGGGCACCCTCAGGCTGCGTCCCGGCACCGCCGCGTACTGGACGGCGCTGGCCCGCTCCAAGTACCTGGTGAACAACGTCAACTTCGACCGCAGGCTGGTCAAGCGGCCAGGGCAGGTCCTGGTCCAGACCCAGCACGGCACCCCCCTCAAGCAGATGGGCCTCGACCTCCAGGACCGGCCGGCGGCCGCGCGCGGCACGGACTTCGCGGCGCTGCTGCGCAACGCCGACAAATGGGACTACGTCCTGTCGGCCAACCGCCACTCCACGCTGGTGTGGGAGCGCGTCTACCCCGCCGCGTACACCACCCTCGAATACGGCTATCCGCGCAACGACCGCTTCCAGCGCACCACTTCGGCGGAGGTGATGCGGCTGCGCGAGGGGCTCGGCATCCCGCACGGCGCGGTCGCCGTGCTGTACGCGCCGACCCACCGCGACTACCGCCGCACCCAGCGCCTCAGCCTGGACCTGGAGCGCATGCTGCACGCGCTCGGGCCCGGCTTCGTCGTGCTGACCCGCGCCCACCACACGTACGACGCGCCGCTCGCCGGATCGTCCGGGCGGCTCATCGACGTGTCGGACCACCCGAGCGTCGAATCGCTCTGCCTGGCGTCGGACGCGCTGGTCACGGACTACTCGTCGCTGATGTTCGACTACGCCAACCTCGACCGGCCCATCGTCCTGTTCGCCGACGACTGGGACGCCTACGAGGCGGCCCGCGGCACCTACTTCGACGTGCGCGACTTCCCGCCCGGCGCGGTCGCGCGCAGCGAGGACGAGCTCACCGACATCCTCGCCACCGGCCACTGGGCGGGCTCACGCTCGGCCCAGCTGCGGCGGGCGTTCCGCGAGCGGTTCTGCGCGTACGACGACGGGTGCGCGGCGGAACGGGTCGTACGCCACGTGGTGCTCGGCGAGCGGGGCGGGCTGCCGGCCGTGGTGCCCCTGACCGAGCGGCATCCCGCGCCGTCGGCCGCCGCGCCACGGGACCGGGCCCCGCAGCCGGGTCTTCAGCCCAGCACCCGAACGTGAGCCCGCCGTGATCCCCGCGGCGGGCGAACCCGTCTGAACCACCATCGAGAGAGGCTGTCTTGTCGCGCTTCAGCATCATCGTCCCCACCCATGGCGTACCGGGGCGGCTCGCCGACTGCCTCGCCTCGGTGCTCGGGCAGTCCTTCCCCGACTTCGAGCTGATCGCCGTGGTCGACGGCCCGGAGGGCCCGGCCGGTGCGGCCGGCGCAGGGGGGTTGTGTGCGGCGATCGTGGCCGAGCACGCGGAGCGCGACGCCCGGGTGCGCCGCGTCGAGTCCCCCTCGGGCGAGGGGCTCGCGGGGGCGCGGAACGCGGGGACGAGAGCGGCGCGCGGCGACTATCTGCTCTACCTCGACGGCGACGACACCTTCACCCCCGGCACCCTTGAGGCGCTCGACGCGCGCCTTGCCGGGACCGGCGATCCCGATCTGCTGCTCTTCGACCACGAGCGCGTGCACTGGTTCGACGGCGGCCAGGGCCCGGTGCTCGAACGGCTGTGGGAGGGCGCGCCCGGGGGCGTCTTCGGCGTGGCCGACCACCCGGCGCTGCCCGACCCGCTGGTGCCCGCCTTCTCCGCGGCGCACCGGCGCGCCTTCGTCACCCGGCACCGGCTCGGCTTCGCGCCCGGCATGTTCACGGACCTGGTGTGGAGCGTGGGGACCGCGCTGCGGGCCGAGCGGATCGCCGTACTGGACCGCGTGTGCGTGCGCCATCTGCTGCGCCGCCAGGGCGCGCGGCACCGCCGTCCCGGCGCCCACCACCTGGAGCTGCTCGACCAGTTCGGCCTGGCGATGACCGAGGCCGAGTCCCTCGGCGCGCCCGCGCCCGTACTCGACCGGGTCTTCCGCAGGCTGACGCACGAGCTGCTCAAGACGGCGTCGACGCCCTCGCGGCTGCCGTCGGCGTGGCTGCGGCGGCACTTCTTCCGGCGGGCCACCACGGCGTACCGGCTGCACAGGCCCGCCGGGTTCCGACCGCCGGGCGGCAGCCTGGGCGTGCAGCACCGGCTGCTCGCGGCGGGCGCCTACGCCGGGTTCTGCGCGCTGCGCGGCGCGAAGAACCGGCTGCCCGCGCTGCTCGGCCCCACCCTGCGGCGCGCGGGGCGCTGGCTCCAGCGCCGCAGGCACCCCTACAAGGCGTTCCTCAAGCGGCCCGTCGACCCGGACCTCGCGGTGTTCTCGGCCTATTGGGGCCGCGGCTACGCCTGCAACCCGGCCGCGATCCACGCCGCGACGCGGCGGCTCGCCCCGCACATCAGGACCGTCTTCCTCGTCTCCGACAGCGCGTCCGCCGCGCTTCCCGAGGGCGTCGAGGGCGTCGAGATCGGCAGCACGCGGTACTGGGAGGTGATGGCCGCCGCCAAGTACACGTTCAACAACGTCAACTTCGAGATGGCCGTGAAGAAGCGTCCCGGCACGGTCCACGTGCAGACCCAGCACGGCACGCCGCTCAAGCGGATGGGCGTGGACCAGGTCGAGTTCCCGGCCGCGGCGGCGGCCGCGGGGCCGCTCGGCAAGCTGCTCCAGCGCGTGGACCGCTGGGACTTCAACATCTCCTCCAACCACCACTCGACCGAGGTGTGGGAGCGCGCCTACCCGGGGGCGTACGAGAGCCTCGACGTGGGCTATCCGCGCAACGACGCCTTCTACAGCGCGAGCGCCGACGACGTGAGCGCGGCCCGCAAGCGGCTCGGGGTGCCCGACGGCAGGATCGCGCTGCTGTACGCCCCCACCCACCGCGACTACCGCACGGACTTCGCCACCCAGCTCGACCTGCCGGCGTTCTGCGACGCGCTCGGCGAGGAGTTCGTGGTGCTGCTCCGCGCCCACCACTTCTACGAGGGCTCGGCGGGGCTCGAAGAGGTGGTGCGCTCCGGCAAGCTGATCGACGTGACGGGGCACCGCTCGCCAGAGGAGGTGTGCCTCGCCTCGGACGCGCTGATCACGGACTACTCGTCGATCATGTTCGACTACGCCAACCTGGACCGGCCCATCGTCGTGTACGCCGACGACTGGGACGTCTACCGCGAGACCCGCGGCGTCTACTTCGACCTCCTCGCCGAGCCGCCGGGCGCGGTGGCCCGCACCCAGGACGAGCTGACGGCGGTGTTCCGCGGCGGGGCGTGGGAGGGCGCGTCGGCGAAGCGGCTGCGGGCCGCGTTCCGCGAGCGGTTCTGCGACCTGGACGACGGGCTCGCCGCGGAGCGGGTGGTGCGCCGGGTGCTGCTCGGCGAGGACGTGGCCCAGCTGCCGCCGGTTATCCCGCTGCGCGAGCGGATTCCGGCGCCCGCCGCGCCGCGCGTCCCCCAGCACTGACCACCCGCCCCTACCGAGGACGTCCGCCATGCCCCACCCGAGCGTTCGGCATCCGGCACGCGACGCGCTCCCCGCGCCGCGCGCCGGTGCCCGGCGCACGACGGGTGCGGGCGCGGCGCCCTGCGCCGCCCCCACGAGGCGTCCCCCGCACGGGACCGCGCGCCCGCCGCTGCCCGCCGGGGGCACCCGTCCCGCCCCGCCGAGACCGGCCCCGCCGCTGCCCGCCGCGGGGCCTCGCCGTTGCCCCGCGTCCCGCACCACCTCCGGCGTGCCCCCGCGCCGGTGTCCCATCCGTCACGACCCGTGGAAGAGCCCGTGCCCCGTTTCAGCATCATCGTCCCCGTCTACAAGGTGCGGGGCTTCCTGCGTGAGTGCCTCGACTCGGTCCTGACGCAGTCGTTCACCGACATCGAGGTCATCGCGGTCGACGACTGCTCGCCCGACCACTGCGGCGCCATCATCGACGAGTACGCCGCGGCCGACTCGCGGGTCCGCGCGGTCCACCTGCCCGAGAACGCCGGCCTCGGCGGGGCGCGCAACGCGGGGGTCACCCACGCCACCGGCGACTACCTCCTCTTCCTGGACAGCGACGACAGCTACACGCCGGGCGCGCTCGCCGCGATCGACGACCGGCTCGGCAGGACCGCCGATCCCGACGTGCTGGTCTTCGACCACGTGCGCACCCACTGGTGGGGGCGGGGCGGCCGCAGCATGACGGCGGACCTGCTGGCGTCCGCGGGCACCGACACCTTCGACATCCTGGGCAGCCCGCAGTACCTCCAGCTGTTCCTGGTCGCCTGGAACAAGGCCTACCGCCGCGACTTCTTCACCGCGCACGGCTTCACGTACAAGAAGGGCCTGTACGAGGACGCGCCGATCACCTACGAGGCGCTGGTCTCCGCCCGCCGCGTGGGCTGTCTCGACCGGGTGTGCGTGGAGTACCGCCAGCGCAGGCAGGGCGCGATCACCCGCACCCCGGGGCGCAAGCACTTCGACATCTTCCCGCAGTACGCGGGGCTCTTCGCCTTCCTCGACGAGCACCCCGAGCTCGACGCGGCGCGGCCGCTGCTCTTCGAGCGGATGATCAACCACTTCCTGGCGACGCTGCCGCTCGCCGAGCGCGTGCTCGCCGAGGACCGCGCCGACTTCTACCGCACGACCGTGGAGTTCTACCGCCGCTACAAACCGGCCGGGTTCACCCCGCCCGACGACCGCTACCGGCTCCAGTGGCGGCTCACCGCGAGCAGCCCGTACCCAGTGTTCCGGGCCTTCGCCGCGGCCCACGCGCTGCGCGCCGCCGCGCTGCGCAAGAAGCGCAAGCTGCACAAGCGGGCCGCCACGAAGGCCAAGCGGACGCTGACCCGGGTGCAGCGCCACCGCCCGCTCGACCCGCACCTCGCGGTGTACTCGGCGTTCTCGCACCGCGGGCTGCTCGGCGATCCGGCGGCCGTGCACCAGGCCGCCGGGGTGCTCGCCCCGCACATCAGGTCGGTGTGGGTGCTGCGGCCCGACGCGGTGGAGCGGGCGCCCGAGGGCGTCGAGGTGGTCACGCCCGACACCCCGGCCTACCACCGGGCGATGAGCCGGGCGACGTACTTCTTCAACAACATCAACTGGGCGCCGGGCCTGGTGAAGCGCGAGGGCCAGATCCACGTGCAGACCCACCGCGGGACGCCGCTCAAGCACATGGGCACCGATCTGCTCGGCCGGCCCGCCGCGACGTACCACCTCAACGTCCGCGCGCAGCTGTGGCGTTCGGACCGCTGGGACTACAGCCTGGTGTCCGGGCGGCACGCGGAGCGCGCCTGGGACCGCGCCTACCCCTGCCGCTTCACCTCACTGCCCACCGGCGCCCCCCGCAACGACGTCCTCGTCAAGGGCGACCCGCTGCGCGGCGTCGCGGTGCGCCGGCGGCTCGGGGTGCCCGCGGGCAACACGGTGATCCTGTACGCGCCGACACCGCGCGATCACCGCAAGTGGTACGAGCCACGGGTGGACTTCGAGCGGCTCACGCGCGAGGCGGGCCTCGGCGTGACGCTGCTCGTGCGGCTCCATCCGCAGTACGCGGGCGCCGCCGTGCGGGGGCTGCAACTGCGCGACCTGGAGCGGCGCGGACTGCTGCTCGACGTCACCGACGAGCCGTCCGTCGAGGACCTGATGCTCGCGTCGGACGCCCTGGTGACGGACTACTCCTCGCTGATGTTCGACTACGCGTGCCTGGACCGCCCGATCGTCGTGCACGCGGACGACTGGGAGGTCTACCAGGTCACCCGCGGCACCTACGTCGATCTGCTCGCCACGCCACCGGGTCATGTCTCCACCAGTACGGCCCAGTTGGCGGACCTGTTCGCCTCGGGCACCTGGTGCGACGAGCGGTCGGCCGCGCTGCGCGCCGACTTCCGGGCGCGGTTCTGCGAGTACGAGGACGGGCACGCGGCCGCCCGCGTGGTCTCCCAGGTGATGCTCGGCCAGGAGTACCCGCTGACGCCCATCCCCCAGCAGCTCGCGGGCCGCCGTGGCTCGGCCCCGCTCTTCGCCGCCCCCCTCGGCACCCGATGAGCGGCACGACGACCTCGGCCCCCGGCATCCCGGGGCAGTCGGCGCCCCCGACGGCCGATGGTTCCGCCGATGCGTCCAACTCCCCTTCCAAGCGCTCCAGTTGGTGGGCCGACGGGGCGGCCGTCGTGGCGGGCGGCGCCCTCGTCGCGCTGCACGGCTCGCTGCTCGGCCGCTGGGTGGTCGACGACGCGGCCATCACCTTCGCGTACGCGCGCAGCATCGACGAGGGGCTCGGGCCCGTCCAGCAGGCGGGCGCCGCGCCGGTCGAGGGGTACTCCAACCCCGCCTGGCTCGGGCTGCTCGTCGTCGGCAGGCGGCTCGGCCTCTTCGACCACCGGGCCGTGGCCGGGGTGCCCGACCTGATCCTCTACCCCAAGGCGCTCGGACTGCTGTGCGCGCTCGGGGTGCTCCTCGCGACCGCCTGCGCGGCACGGCGCCTGGTGCGGCGCTCCTGGCTGGTCACGGGCCTGGCCGGGGTGCTGCTCGGCGCCAACGTCTCGTTCGTCGCCTGGACGTTCTCCGGCCTGGAGAATCCGCTCTACGCCTGTGTCGCCACCGTCCTCGCCGCGACGCTCGTCCGGGCCGTCACCACCGGCAACCTCACCGGCAAGGGGCCCGCGGTGGCCTCCGGTCTGCTCGCCCTGGTCGCGGCGCTGACCAGGCCGGACGGGGCGGTGCTCGCGGGCGTCTATCCGCTGCTGCTCCTGCTGACGCTGCGGCGCGGCCGGCTGTGGCCCCGGGCGCGCGCTGCGGGTCTCGGCATCGCCGCCTTCGCCGTGCCGTACGCGCTGTTCATCGCCTGGCGCTACGCCGTCTTCGGGCGGCTCGTGCCCAACACGGCGGTGGCCAAGGCCCAGGAGCTGCCGGACGCCGAGCTGTTCGGCAGGACCGTCGGGGACCTGCTGACCTTCGCGGGCTGGCCGCTGGTGCTCGTGGCCGCCGCGCTGACCGGCATCGCGCTCACCCGGCACGGCATGCCGCGCGCGGCCCTCGGCGCCGTGGTCCTGCCGCTGGCGCTGACGCTGGGCGCGTTCGGCATCCTCGAACCGGACTGGATGGGCATGTACCGGTTCGCGACTCCCGTGTGGCCGCTGGGAGTTCTGGCCCTCGGGCTCGCCGCGGTGGGACTCGCCGAGCGCGGCGGGCCGCGGCCGCGCGCCTTCGTCGCGGTCGCACTGAGCGCGACGCTGCTCCTGTCCTGGTCGGCGCAGCGCGACCGGGCCGCCGCGTTCCGCGCCGAGCCGACCCTGCCGATGTGCCTCGTCGTCCACCGCGACGGGGTGATGTTCAACGAGTACGCGGACCGGCTCGGCATCCGCGACGCGTCCGTCCTGCTGCCGAGCCTCGGCGGCACCCTGCTCACCAGCGACCTGAAGGTGTACGACCTCGCGGGCCTCACCGAGCCGCGGATCGCCGACGCGCTCGCGGCGGGCGACTCCGAACGGCTGCGCGGGTACGCCTTCCAGGAGCTGCGGCCCACGTTCGTGCACGCGGTCGGCGTCTGGGCGCGCAAGAGCGGCATGAAGGCGCCCCGGCTGACCGCCGAGGGCTACCTGCCGCTCTACCGCACGGCGGACGGCGGCGGCGACTGGGTGCGTGCCGACGCCGTCGGACACCCGGAGCGGCTGCCGGCGCTGCGCGCGTGGGCGGCGCGGGCGGTGCCGGACGCGTACGAGAACGGGCGGGGGCGGTGCGGCGGTGTGCTGCGGCCGGGTGCGGGCGCGGAATCGGCCGCGTCCGGCGCATCCACTGCATCCACTGCCTCACCCGTATCCGCCAGACCCGTCGCGGCACCCCACTGACACACCGATGGATCCGCACGACCGCCGGACCGGCCGGCCAACCGATCGGCCGCAGCACCGAACCTGATGGAGACCCCCGCCATGACCACGACCAGCAGCGAGACCACCCCCGGCGCGGGCGCCGGTGCCGAACTGCCCCGTCCGGCCGCCCTGGAGGACGTGCCGGGCTGGTTCTGGCCCCTGGACCAGCGCCTGTTCGCCTGGTTCCTGGGCGCGGGCGCCGCGGACACGCCGCCCGGCGACCTCCTGGAGATGGGCTGTTACCTCGGCAAGAGCACCATCGTCATGGGCGAGTTCCTGCGTACCGGCGAGAAGATGACCGTCTGCGACCTGTTCGGCTCGGACGACGGCTACACCAAGGAGGCCACCAAGGCCTTCTACCAGAAGTCCCTGACCAGGCAGGCGTTCGAGGCCAACTACGGGGCGTTCCACGACACCCTGCCCGAGCTGGTGGAGGGCCGCACCGACGTGCTGCCCGGGATGATCGCCGAGGGCTCGTGCCGGTTCGTGCACATCGACGCCTCGCACATGTACGACGACGTGGCCGCCGACATCCTCGCGGC
This sequence comes from Streptomyces sp. NPDC087300, assembly GCF_044744425.1. Lineage (NCBI taxonomy): Bacteria > Bacillati > Actinomycetota > Actinomycetes > Kitasatosporales > Streptomycetaceae > Streptomyces > Streptomyces sp. NPDC087300. The sequence goes on along the minus strand of NZ_JBIUYI010000021.1, from coordinate 55,393 downwards.
GAGGAGCGCGCTGCGCGAGGGCGGCGTCCTCGTCCTCGACGACTACCGCACCGAGCACACCCCCGGGGTCGCCGCCGCCACCTGGGAGGCCGTGTTCCGGCACGGCCTGAAGCCGGTGATGCTCTCCTCCAACAAGCTGTACGGCACCTGGGGCGACCCGGCGCCGCTGCGGGACGCGCTGATGGCGGAGTTGCGCGGGGTGCCGCACTGCGCCCCGGAGATCCAGCACATCGCGGGCCTCGACGTGATCCGGGCCTCGCGGGCGAAGATCCCCGCGCCGGAGCTGGTCACGTCCCGGCACCCGGCGGCCCCGGAGCCCGTCGCGGAGGCAGGTGCGGTGCCCGCGCCGCGTGCGCAGGTGGTGCAGGTGCCGAAGCGCAGGCCGTCGAGGACCCGCAGGATCGTCGTCGACCTGCTCCCGCCCGTGGTCACGCGGGCGGTGCGCAGGGCGCGCCGCTGACCCCGTGCGGGCGGCCGACCGGGCAAAGTAGCCCAATGCACCACATTGGGTTCACGTCACACCCCCGGTCCTGGCCCGCCGCGTCCGGCCGCCGCACGGGCGGCGCCTCATGACCCCGCCCCCGCCGGCCGTCGTACGGCGGCTGCTCGCCACCGCACGCACCACCCGGTTCCGCGTCGAGCGGGCCGCCGCCGGGCGAGGGGGCGGCACGCTCCCCGCGCCGGTGCACCTCTCGCTGCGCGACAGCCGCACGCTCAACGTCGCCGTCGCCGCACGGCAGGACGCGGTAGGGGGCCGGCTGCTGATCACCCGGGGGCACCGCAGATACGCCGTGCCGCTCGCCCTGGAGCCGCGGACGCACGGGGATCCGCTGCTCACGGCCACCGTCACGCTGCGCGACGCGCGCGACGGCGGGCGGCCCGGAGTGCCGTTGAGCGACGGTGTCTGGCGGCTCACCGTGGAGACGCGGGACGCCCGCGGCCGGGCCGGGCGGCACGGGCTCGGCATCGAGGGTGACCCCGCGCCGCCGCCCACCCCGACCGTGCCGCACGCCCCCGATCCCCGGACCGGGACGCTCGTGCGGATCGTCAGGTCCCGTGGCGGACGGGCCGTGCTCCAGGCGACGCGGTCGCTGCCGCGCGCGGAGCTGGTGCGGTTCGTGCCGAGCGGGCACGGGATCACCGTGCACGGGCGGCTCGTCGCGGGCGCCGCGGGGCAGGCGGGGGCGCAGGGCCGGGCCGTACGGCGCAGGGACGGCGTCGTCGTACCCGTCGAAGTGGACTGGCGCGCCGAGGAGTTCACGCTGCGGGTGCCGCTCGACCGGATGACGGGGGCGGGTCCCGGCCAGTGGGTGTGGGACCTCCGCGTGGGCGAACTGCCGCTGGGCCGCTGGCTGTCCGACGTGCGCGACCACGCCGCCTCCCGCCCCACACCCTTCCGCGTCTTCGCCCTGCCGGACGGCGGGCTCACCCGGGCGCACGCGCACTTCACCCCGTCCGGCGCGTTCGCGGTGACCTGCCTCGACATCACCGACCTCACGCGGGAGCCCGCGAAGGAGACCCCATGAAGATCACCTATCTGCTCGGCTGGGGCGACGAGATGGGCGGCACCGAGCTCGCCACGTACACCCAGGCGCAGCACCTCGCCGAGCGGCACGACGTCGAGGTGCTCTCCGTGTTCAGGACCCGCGCCGAGCCGTTCTTCCCCGAGGCGCGTGGGCTCCCCGTCCGCTACCTCGTGGACCGGGCCACGACCCCCGAACGCCCGGTGCGGGCGACGGAGTTGGACGACGCCGCCTGCCGGACGCTCGCCGCGCTGCCCAGCGAGCTGATCAGGCCCGCCTGGGAGGACGCCTTCGACCGGCTCTCCGACGTCGAGCTGACCGCGGCGCTCGGCAGTCTGGAGACGGACGTCCTGGTCACCACCACGCCCGCGCTGCTCGCCGCCGCCGTGGCGCTCGCGCCCGCGCGGGTCGTCACCGTCCACCAGGAGCACCGCCCCACCCAGCGGCGCGGCCCGTCGGGGGAGCCGCTGCTGCTGCACGCGCCGCGCCTGGACGCGCTGGTCACGCTCACCGGGCGGACCAGGGACTGGATCGCGGAGTCCCTCGGCGCGACCGCGCCCGAGCTCGCCGTGATCCCGAACGCCGTGCCGGACGGCTTCCGGCCGCGCGCGGACGGCGAGAGCAAGGTCATCGTGATGGCGGCGCGGCTCACCGGCGAGAAGCGCGTCGACCACGCCGTGCAGGCGTTCGCGCGGATCGCCGACGCGCACCCCGGATGGTCGCTGCGGATCTTCGGCGGCGGCCACCGCGAGCGGCAGCTGCGGCGCCTGGTGGACGGCTTCGGCCTTCAGGACCGGGTCGAACTGCTCGGCCCCTGCCAGGACATGGCGGCCGAGTGGGCCAAGGCGGGGCTGAGCCTGCTGACGGCGGGCCACAACGAGGCGTTCCCGCTGGTCCTGCTCGAAGCGCTCGCGGCCGGGGTGCCCGTCATCGCGTACGACGTGCTGACCGGGCCCGCCGAGATCGTCCGCCACCGCGTGGACGGACTGCTCGTGCCGCCCGGCGAGATCGGTGAACTGGCCGTGGCGATGGACGAGTTGATGGGCGACGACGAGACCAGGCGCGGCTATGCGCGGGCCGCCCGCGAAGGCGTCTACGCCCGCTTCTCCTCCGCGGACGTCACCGCGCGCTGGGAGGAGCTGTACACGCGCCTGGTGGCGGCGCGGGACCGGCCCGAGCGGCTCGGCGGGCGCGCGGACCGGGTGGCGCTCGGGGTGGCGTCCGGCGGCTGCGGCTTCCGGCCCACCACGCCGCACACCTACGACGCGGCGGCCCGCACGGACGAGCACGCCCGCGAGGACGAGATCCTGAAGGCCGACACCCAGGGCCGGATCATCCGCTCGGTGGGCAGGCTCGCCGAGCGCCGTGACGACGTCCCGGCGCCCCGGATGGCCGACTGGAACCTGGAGCTGGCCGCTTCGGCGCTGGCCGCGCGGGACGTGCCGTACGTCCTGGTGCGCACCCCGGGTGCCACCGCGCACACCCTGGCGGTGGACGCCGACGACAGGGACCGCGCGCTCAAGGCCCTCGCGGGCGCGCTGCGCGGGCAGCCGGTCTACGCCGAGCTGGTCAATCCGCGGGACGCGGCACCCGGGTCCGTGCTGGCCGAACGCCTGGACGGCATCGGCGAGTTGGCGGGCGTCAAGCTGTTCAAGCCGGTGACCACGACGACCCTGTCGCTGCGGCACGGCGCGGGCCAGGCGTGCACGGTGGCGTTCTGGAACCGGGACCCGGCCGGGTTCCGCGCGCCCTTCGGCACCACGCTCGCGGGCACGGAGCTCCCCTCGCTCACCGCCACCACGACGCTGCGCGTGGCAGGCCGCTCCTATCCGAGCCTGGACGTGTTCGCCGAACTCCTCGTGCGGGACGTGGACTTCCCCGTCGACGCCGTCTACACCTGGGTCGACGACAGCGACCCCGAGTGGCGCGCCGAGCGCGACGCGGCGCTCGGCGGCGCGGGCCCCGCCTCCGCCGACAACGGGGCCGTGCGCTTCCGCAACCGCGACGAACTCCGCTTCAGCCTGCGCTCGCTGGCGATGTACGCCCCCTGGATCCGGCACGTCTACCTGGTCACCGCGGGCCAGACCCCCGACTGGCTCGCCGCCGAACACCCGGGCCTGACGGTCGTCGACCACCGCGACCTCTTCGAGGACCCGCAGGACTGTCTGCCGACCTTCAACTCGCACGCCATCGAGAGCCAACTGCACCGCATCGAGGGCCTGTCGGAGCACTTCCTCTACTTCAACGACGACATGTTCCTGGGCCGCCCCACCACCCCGGAGACCTTCTTCCTCAGCAACGGCGTCGCCCGCTTCTTCTGGTCGTCGGCGTCCGTGCCCGCGCTGCCCGTCTCCCCCGCGGACGAGGGCTATCTGGCGGCGGCGAAGAACAACAGGGAGCTGCTGCGCGAGACGTTCGGCCGCACCACGACGCACAGCTTCTTCCACGTGCCCTACGCGCTGCGCCGCGACGTCCTGCGGGAGATCAAGGAGCGCTTCCCCGCGGAGCTCGCGGCCACCGCCCGCGGCCGCTTCCGCTCGAACGACGACCTGTCCCTGGTCTCCTCGCTGCACCACCACTACGCGTACCTCACCGGGCGCGCCGTGCCCGGCGGGATCTCGTACGACTTCGTGGACATCGGCGACCGGCACGACCACGCCCGGCTCGGGCGGCTGCTCCAGAGCCGGGACAGGACGGCGTTCTGCATCGGGGAGTCGCCCGGGAGCCCGGTCGCGGACGAGGAGATGGCGCTCGCCATCCGCTCGTTCCTGCACGCGTACTTCCCGGTGCGCTCGCCCTACGAGGCCTGAGGGGCGCCCTCGGGGGCGCCGCCGAGGAAGAGCCGCCGGACCACGCGTTCGGCGGCTCCTCCGTCGTCGTAGGGGCAGAACCGGTCACGGAACGCGGACCGCAGCCGTGCCGCGTCCGGCGCGTTCCAGCCGCCTTCGGTGAACAGCGCGGCCAGCTCGTCCTCGCTGGTGGCGACGGCTCCCGGTGTCTCGCCGGGACGCCCCGAGAGCAGGTCGAAGTAGGTGCCCCTGGCCAGCCGGTAGGCCTGCCAGTCGGGCGCGTACGTCACGATCGGGCGGTCCAGGCAGGCGTAGTCGAACATCAGCGACGAGTAGTCCGTGATCAGCGCGTCGGAGGCCAGGCACAGGTCCTCCACGCGCGCGTGCCCGGTGACGTCGACGAGCTGCGGGTGGGCGGCGGGACCGGCGAGTCCGGCGTCGGCGCCGTAGAAATAGTGGGCGCGCACCAGGACGACGTAGGAGGGCCCGAGCCGCTCCACGAAGCGGCACAGGTCGACGCGGGGCAGGAAGCCCTTCTGGTAGTCGCGGTGGGTCGGCGCGTAGAGCAGCACCGTGCGCCCGTCGGCCACGCCCAACTCGCCCCGGATGCGCGCGACTTCGGCGTCGGTGACCCCGAAGTACACGTCGTTGCGCGGGTATCCGGCCTCCAGGGCCTGGTAGGACGCCGACGGATAGACCCGCTCCCAGATCTCCGTGGAGTGCGGGTTGGAGGAGAGGCTGAAGTCCCACTGGTCGGTGTGGTCGAGGACCTTCTGGAAGCTGATGCCGTGCGTGCCCGCCGGGTAGCGGCGCTGGTCAAGGCCCATCTTCTTGAGCGGCGTGCCGTGGTGTGTCTGGAGGTAGACCTGCCCCGGGCGCTTGGTGAAGCCGCCGGGGAAGCTGGAGTTGTTGATCAGGTAGGTCGCCCGCGCCATCGTCCGCCAGTAGCGCCGCGAGCCCTCGATGACGTACTCGACGCCCGCGGGCACCTTGTGCCTGTTGCGGCTCGAGACCACCCACACGCCCCTGATGTGCGGGGCGAGTTCGCGGGCCTTGGCGTGGATCGCGGCCGGGTTGCAGGAGACGCCGCGGTTCCAGTAGGCGCCGTAGACCGCGAGCCCCGGGTCCAGGCCGCGGCGCAGGTCGGCGCGGTAGGCAGCCTTCATGGCGCGGGCGCGGAGCTTCTTCTTCTGGCCGCTGAGCCTGCGGGCGACGCCCCGGCGCCGGGTCTCGGCCCTGCGCAGCCCTTCGTAGGCGCCCCAGGAGGCACCGGCGAGGGCCTTCTCCTCGGGGGTGCGGGGCGCGAGGCCGGGCGGCGCGTAGCCGCGGTGGACCCGGGCCGCCTCGCGGAAGAACTCCCGCCGGTCTCCCGCCCTGATCCGCCCCGGGTCCTCCAGGACGGCGAGCAGATGCGTGATCGCGGGCGGGAAGAGCCGGGTCCGCTCGGCCGGGTCCGCGGCGGCGAGGAGTTCCTCGTAGCGCGCGACGAGGGCGAAGTGCGCGCGGCCCGGGGTCTTGGAGAAGCCGGCGGCCCGCCGCTCGCGCCAGCGCACGCACGCCCGGTCGAGGACCGCGATGCGCTCCCCCGCGTCCAGGGTGGCGCGCTGGACGGGGACCACGTCCTCGTAGGCGCCCTGCGGGAAGCCCAGTCGGCGCTCGTGCCAGAAGGGGCGGCGGAAGACGCGGTTCCAGACGGCCACGGTGGCCGCGAGGGGGTCGCCCGTGAGGTCGTCGCCGCCCGCGCGGACGTTCTCCCACCAGTCGGTCCGCTCGTGCGCGAAGAGCAGCACGTCCGGGTCGTCGTGGGCGCGCAGGGCCGCGTCGAGCGCTTCGAGCGCGCCGGGCAGCAGCAGGTCGTCGCCGTCGAGGAACAGGAGGTACGCGCCGGTGGCCCGGTCGGCGCCGACGGCGCGGGCGGGTCCCGCGCCCGCCCGTGCGGGGATCCTGACGAGTTGCGCGCGCTCGTCGCGCTCCGCATACTCCCCGGCGATCGCGGCGCAGGCGTCGGGGGACGCGTCGTCGACGACGATCAGTTCGAGGTCGCCGAAGGACTGGGTGAGCACCGAGTCCAGGCATTCCCGCAGGTAGCCCTGGACGCGATGGGCGGGGACGACAACCGAGAAGCGCGACATGTCAACCGACCGTAGTCAGCCGGGCACCGCCTGTCGAAGACCCTCCATCACTCGTTGGGGTGATCAAGAGCAAAGAAGTTGACGCTTGGGACGCGGAAGCGGGCAAAGGGGATGAATACACCCGTATCACGTCCGAAAGGTCGGCCGCCGTGCAGCCCCGTCTCAGCGTCGTCGTACCCATCTACAACGTCGAGGAGTTCCTGGAGGAGTGCCTGGAGTCGATCGCCGGACAGACGATCGACGGTCCCGGCGGATCCGGCGGCCTGGAGTGCGTCCTCGTCGACGACGGGTCCACCGACGCCAGCCCCCGCATCGCCCGCGAGTTCGCCGCCAGGGACCCGCGCTTCGTCTACGTCCGCCAGCGCAACGCCGGACTGAGCGCGGCCCGCAACACCGGCGTGCGCAAGGCCTCCCCCACCGCCGAGTTCCTGACCTTCGTGGACAGCGACGACGTCGTGCCGCACGACGCCTACGAGCGGATGGTCGCCAGCCTGGACGCCACCGGGTCCGACTTCGCCAGCGGCAACGTCTGGCGGCTCAACGAGCGCGGCCGCTCCCAGGCCTGGCAGTACAAGTGGCTCACCGCGCCACGCACCCGTACGCACATCGCCCGCGACCTGGACCTGCTCTCCGACCGGGTCGCCTGGAACAAGGTGTTCCGCAGGTCCTTCTGGGACCGCCACAAGTTCGCCTTCCCCGAGGGCAAGCTCTACGAGGACACCCCCGTGATGATCCCGGCGCACTTCCTCGCCGGTTCCGTGGACGTGCTCAGCGACCACGTCTACTACTGGCGCGTGCGCGAGGGCTCCATCACCCGGCGCCGCACCGACGTCAAGGGCGTGCGCGACCGCATCGCGGCCTGCGCGCACGTCAGCGCCTTCCTCGCCGAGCACGCGCCCGAGATGAAGAAGACGTACGACACCTCCTGTCTGCGCGACGACTTCGTGTACTTCCTGGAAGGGCTGCCGATGGGCGGCCCCGAGTACCGCGCGGCGTTCATGCGGGACACGGCGGCCTTCCTGCACCGCGCCGACCCGGCGGTCGTCGCCGGGCTCCCCGTCGACCTGCGCGTCAAGTGGCAGCTCGTCCGCGAGGGGCGCACCGCCGAACTCGTCGAGCTGCTCTCCTTCGAGCGCGCCAACGGCTCCGCCTTCCAGGTGCGCGGCACGGTGCGGCGCAGCGCCGCCTACCCGGGCGTCGGCAGGATCCCCGACAAGCTCGCGCGGCTCGGGCGGCGCGAACTGCCCATGACGGCACGGGTGAGCGAGGCCCGCTGGGGCGCCGACGGGAAGCTGCGGATCATCGGCTACGCGTACGTACGCAACCTGGCGGCGACCCGGCCTGGCCACTCCGTGAAGACCGGGCTGCTCAAGTCGGCGCACAGCAAGGGGCAGTTCAGGCGGGTGCCGACGAGGACGGTCGCCGCGCCGGGGGCCACCGAGCAGTCCCGGCAGCGGCTGCACTGCTACGACCTGTCCGGCTTCGAGATGACCGTCGACCCCGAACGGCTGAAGACCGGCGGGCGCTGGCGGCCGGGCAACTGGCTGCTCGGCGTGGTCGTCGCGGGCCACGGCACGGTGCGCCGCGCGGCCGTGCGCGCCGCCGACGGGGCGGCCGCGCAGTCCGTGGTCCGCGAACTGGACGACGGACTCCGGCTCACCCTCGGCTTCAGCAAGAGCCGGCTCGTCCTGCGCGTGCAGGAGTACGCGGCACGGGTGGACGCCCACCGGCGCGACGGCGGCGACGTCGTCCTGAGCGGGCACCTGCCCGGCCGCACCCGGCCCACGGCGCTGCGGCTCACCCACAAGCACACCGGGACGGCGTTCGACTATCCGGTCGCGCTCGCCGACGACCGCTTCGAGGTCCGGGTGCGCCTCGCCGACCTGGAGGGCGTGGCGGCCACCCCGCACCTGGCGCCCAAGGAGGTGGAGCCCCCGCACGGCGACCGTTGGCAGGCCAACCTGGTGCTGCCCGACGGCAAGCTCAAGTCCCTGGCCGCCGCGCTCGACCTGCCCCCCGGCCGGTACGCGGCGCGGCCCGGACGCGAACTGTGCGCCACCGCCAACGACCAGGGCCAGCTGGTGGTCGAGCTGACCCGCCAGCCGATCGCCGACCGGGTCGTCTGGGGCGCCGACGGCACGCTCACCGTCGAGGGCGAGGTGGCGTCCGCCAGTTGGGGCGCGGCCGAACTCGTGCTGCGGCACAGCGGCCGCGACGAGGAGCTGAGCACGCCCGCCCAGCGGCACGGCGACCGCTTCAGGGCGGTGCTCGCGCCCGGCGGCGGGGCGCTGCGCGAGGGCCGCTGGTACGCGTTCCTGCGCGAGACGGCGGCTCCGCCCGGCGCGGCAGGGGCCGCGGCGCCGCGTGCCGAGGACGGCATGCCGGTGCGGCTCCTGGCGTCCGTGTCGGCCGCCTTCCCGCTCCACCGGACCGTCCAGGGGCGGGAGTTCACCGTCGACCGGCGGTTCGGCGACCGGCTGCTCGTCGAGTCGGGCTCGGTCCTCGACCGCGCCGAACGCGGCGCCTACCGGCAGCACCGGCTACGCACCGGCCACTACCCGGCCCACCGCGCCAAGCCGCTGACCGACGCCGTCCTCTACTTCGACGGGGACTCGCCGCGCGCCGTCCACGAGGAGCTGGTGCGGCGCGGGGCCGGCGTCGAGCACCTGTGGGTGACGGACGACCAGCAGACCCGGGTGCCCGCGGGCGCCCGCGGCGTCGAGCGGCACAGCGCCGCCTGGTACGAGGCGCTCGCCCGCTGCCGCCGCATCGTGACGGCGGGGCACCTGCCGGAGTTCTTCGAGCGGCGCGCGGGCCAGACCGTCGTCCAGACCTGGCACGGCGCGCCCCTCAAGCGCATCGGCACCGATCTGACCGGCACGCTCTACGCCGACCACGGACACCTCGACGCGCTGCCCGCGCTCGCCAGGCAGTGGGACGTCCTGGTCTCACCGAACCGTTTCTCCACCCCGCACCTGGGGCGTGCGCTCGCCTACGAGGGCGAGGTCCTGGAGGCCGGCTCGCCCCGCAACGACATGCTGTTCGCGGAGGACCGGGGCAAGGTCGCCGAGCGGGTGCGCCGCGAGCTCGGCATCGACCCCGGCAAGCGGGTCGTGCTGTACGCGCCGACCTACCGGGACCATCTCGCCTGCGCCCCCGGCCGGTTCCGCTACGAACCGGCGCTCGACTTCGGCTCCGCCGAGTCCGTGCTCGGCGACGACCACGTCCTGCTGGTGCGCAAGCACCCGCTGACCACGGGCCGCCTGACGGGCGCCCGCGCCCCCTTCGTACGCGACGTGTCCGGGCACCCCCGCACCGCCGAACTCCTGCTGATCGCCGACGTGCTGGTGACGGACTACTCCTCGCTGATGTTCGACTTCGCGCACACCGGGCGCCCGATGCTCTTCCACGCGTACGACCTGGAGCACTACCGCGACACCGTGCGCGGCTTCTACCTCGACTTCGAGACCAGCGCCCCCGGGCCGCTGCTCGCCTCCACCGGCGAGGTCGTCGAGGCGCTGCGCGACCTGGAGGCCATCGCGGCCCGGCACGCCGAGGCGTACGCGGCGTTCCGCGAGGCCTACTGCGACCTGGACGACGGCCGGGCGGCGGCCCGCGTGGCGGAGAGGCTGATGCGGTGAGCGGGGGTGCGGTGGGCGGCGGTGCGGTGAGGGGCGGTGCGGCGGGCGGCGGTGCGGCGGGCGGTGGGCTCCTCACCCGCAGGGTCGCGCACGGTGCGACGGCGCTGCGCGGCGGGCGCGGGTGGCGGCCCTCGCCCTACCTCGTCTTCGGCGGCCTCTTCTGGCTGGTGATGTCGCTCGCCTTCTGGCGGGTCCCGATGTGCTGCGACTTCGGCCAGCACGCGGCGGTCGTCGAGCGCCTGAAGGAGAACCTCCTCCACCCCGCGCACCCGATGGCCGACCTGCCGGGCGAGGGCAGCCCCTACTACTCGCCGTACGCGGTGGCGCAGGGACTCTTCGCCAAGGTGACGGGCCTCGCGGGCTGGGAGGTCGTGAAGCTCTCCGGGCCGCTCAACCTCGTCGTCCTGCTGACCGGCATCGGCCGCTTCGTCCGCGGCCTGACGGACCGTCAATGGGCGCCGGTGCTCGCCCTGTTCGCGATGGTGCTGCTCTGGGGCACGCGGATGGCGTGGTGGAGCGGCTATCTGGGCCTGATGTCGATGACGGGGAACCTCGGCTATCCGTCGACGTTCGCGATCGGCCTGGCGTTCTGGGCGTGGGCCTGCGCGGGCGCGCTCGCCAGGGGCCCGCGGCGCGGCCCCTGGCCCTACGCGGGGCTCGGCGCCCTGTGCGGGCTGATCCTCCTCATCCACCCGATCTCGTCGGTGGCCGCGGTGATCGGCGTCGTCGCGTTCGCGGCGTCCGGGCGCAGGCTGTGGATCTGGGCGACGACCGCGGTGACCGCCGTCGCCCTCGCCGCCTGCTGGCCGTACTACAGCGTCTTCGCGCTGGTCGGCGACGCGTCGGTGGACTGGATCCACCGGCAGCTCTACACCGAGATGCCGCAGCGCTTCTGGCTCGCCGCACTCGGCCTGCCCGCGCTGTGGCTGCGCTTCCGCAGGGACCGCAGGGACCCGCTGGTCCTCATGTTCGCGCTGGACTGCGCGGTCGTCGCCTACGGCTGGCTCAGCGGCCACTACACGTACGGCCGCATCCTCGGACTCACCCTGGTCCCCCTCCAGTTCGCCCTCGCGATCGAGCTCGCGGCGCCCCGGCCGTGGGGCTGGCGGCGCGGCGCGCTCGCCGGGGCCACCGCGCTCGGCGCCTGCGTCGGCTTCTGCCAGATCCAGGCGGGCGCCGTCGTGCCGCGCGCCCTGGACCCGGTCGGCTTCGACCAGCCGCCGCGCTGGCCCGACTACGCGTGGGCGACCGCCCCCATGCGCGAGGGCGACGTCGTCCTGACCGACGGCTACCGCCCCACCCGCTCGGTCCCCGGCTACGGCGTCAACCTGGTCGCCCCCGCCTGGCCCGACCCCTCACTCGACGAGCGCGTCCGCGAACGCAGACTGCGCGACGTGCGCGCCTACCTCTCCCCCGACTCCACCCGCGCCGAACGCACCGCGATCGTCCGCCGCTACCACGTGCGCTGGCTGCTGCTCTCACCCGAACAGAAGGTGCCGGGCGAGGCCGTGGTGGTGGACTGGGGCCCGCACACCGGCGAGGTCCTCGCGCGGGTGAACGGCGGCGGGGGCACGGCCCGGTGAGTCAGCGCCGCACGTAGAGACGCAGGGTCACACCGGGTGCCGCGAAGGGCGGCGCTCGCGGTGAACTCCCTTGCAAGTACGGCGAATTTGACCCTCGCAGACTGAGGCCCGCACACCGGCGAGGCCCTCGCTCGGGTGAACGGCGCCGGGCCCACGGCCCGGCGAGTCAGCGCCGCACGTAGAGACGCAGGGTCACACCCGGCACCGCGAAAGTGGCACGGAGGGTGAACTCCCGCCTCAGTACGGTGAGTTTGGCCTTCTCCGCGGCGCGTTCCGCGGCCAGGGCCGGGGCCGGGTCGCGCAGTGTGCGGTGCAGCGCGGGCGGCTCGGCGAGTACCCAGAGGCGGTCCACGGCGGCGAGCCTGCGGCGCACTTCGGCGGGGTCGGCCTCCACTCCGTAGAGCGTGCCCGAGGTGCCGGGCGAGACGGCGAGGGCGAGGTCGCGGACGCCACGGAAGCCGTCCGGGTAGGCCAGCGTGACCCGCCGGGCCAACAGCGGCAGGAACAGGACCGGCTCACCGGGGCGCACCTCACGGGCGACGAAGGCGGCGGCGCCCGCCGGGTCCTCACGGCCGTGCCCGACGGCCCTGTCGTGCCGGTGCAGCGGCAGCTGCCACCACAGGCCCGCCCCGACGGCGAGGGCGCCGACGGCGGCGACGACCGTGCGCCCGCGCGAGATCCACGGCCGCGGGTCCGAGGCGTCCGCCCGGCGCCTGCGCAGCGCGGCGCCGAGCCCTCGCACGACCCGGTCCGCACCGGCCGCCACCAGCAGCGGCAGGCCCGCGAGCGCGAACAGCACATAGCGCTGGTGGTAGAGCGGCCACCACTGCGAGACGGCGAAGAGCACGGCGGGCGGCAGCACCAGGAGCGGCAGCGCCACCGCGGGCAGCGACGGCGTGGGCGCGCCCCGCGTGCCCCGTGCGCCCCGCCCCGCGCGGGACCACGGCGGGCGCAGCGCGACCACGGCGAGCAGCAACTGGCCGATGAGGACGAGCCTGGTCGGCCCCGCGAAGGCGTGGACCAGCTGGTCCGCGGCCGCCCCGTCCGGCGCCACCAGCCACGCCACCTGGGCGGACTGGCCGCTGGAGACGGCGAGCAGCGGGAGCAGCAGGACGCAGGTGGCGCAGGCGGCGGCCGCCCAGCCGCGCCGTGCGGGGCGCGGCACCCGGGCGAGGAGCAGGGTCGCCGCGTGGGCCAGGAGCAGCAGCGCGGCGAGTTCGTGCAGCAGCGCGGTGCCGGTGACGGCGGCCGCGTAGGCGCACCAGGCGCTCCGGGCCGCGCCGCCCCCGGAGCGCTCGACCGCCCGGAGCAGGAGCAGCGTGCTCAGGGCGGCTCCGGCGGCGACGAGCGCGTACGAACGGCCCTCCTGCGCGTAGTGGCCCACGATCGGCGTCACCGCGTACAGGAGCCCCGCCCACAGGCCGACGCGCGGCCGCGCGAGCCGGGTGCCGATGGCGGCGACGAGCGCGGCGGTGGCGGCCGCGGCGAACACCGAGGGCAGCCGCAGCACGACCTCGCCGGGGTCGGCGGGGAGCACGGCGTGCATGAGGACGTAGTAGAGGCCGTGCACCACGTCGACCTGGTGCAGCAGGTGCCAGATCTCCGGGAACGAGCGCCGGGCGACCTGGAGGGTGGCCCCTTCGTCGCGCCACACGGTGCCCCGGTCCAGGCCCCACAGGCCGAGGGTGAGCATCACGAGGGCGGGCAGGAGTGCGGCGGTGAAGGGGGCGAGCGCGGGGGTCGGCGCGGCGTGCGGGGGCGGTGCGGCGAGTGGCGGTACGGGAGGAGCCGAGCTGCGAGAAGTGCTGCTCTGCGGAGCGGGGAGCGGCGTGGCCTGCATGCAGCCGAGCTTGTGCTATTAGCCCGCTTTCGGCGGGGATTGACACCCCTTACCTATCCCTCAAATGGCCCGCTAATCGGATAATTACCTGCAACCACTAAAATTTCCAGAGTGGACCGCACCCTGCCTCAGAACGACTCTTCCGCCCCAACCGCCCCGGCCGACGGCGTCTCCGTCGTCGTGATCGGCTACAACGACGCGGACCTCGTCGCCGACGCCGTGCGCTCCGCGCTCGCCCAGGGACCCGCGGTCCGCGAGGTGATCGCCGTCGACGACTGTTCCACGGACCACAGCGGCGAGGTCCTCACCGCGCTCGCGGCCCACGACCGGCGGGTGCGGCCGATCCTGCGCACCACCAACAGCGGCGGCTGCGGCTCGCCCCGCAACGACGGGATCGACGCCGCCACCTCCGCGTACGTGATGTTCCTCGACAGCGACGACGTGCTCCCGGCCGGCGCGGCCGACGCCCTGCTCGCCGCGGCGAAGCGGCACGGCGCGCAGGTCGCCTCCGGACTCTGCGTGCGCCGCGAACTGCCCTCGGGGCGCGAGGTGCCCTGGCAGCCCGAGCTCTACCGCAAGGCGCAGCTGATCGGCAGCCCCGAGCTGCGGCCGCGCCTGGTGCACGACACGCTCTGCGTCAACAAGCTCTACCGCACCGCCTTCCTGCGCGAGCACGCCATCCGCTTCCCCGAAGGCCGCTTCATCTACGAGGACTTCGTCTTCACCGCGCGCGTGCTGGCCGCCGCGCCGCGCGTCGCCCTGGTGCCCGACACCGTCTACGTCTGGCACGTGCGCCGCTCCGCCGCGAAGCTGTCGATATCCCTGGACCGCGCGGGCATAGCCAACTGGCAGGCCCGCATGGAGGCGCACCGCCAGTCCGTGGAGATCCTGCGGGACGCGCGCGGCACCGGCGGCAAGCGCCTCGCGCGCGCCGCCCGCGCCAAGTTCATCGACCACGGCCTGCGGATGTACACGCGCGAGCTGACCTCGCGCGGCCCGGAGTACCGGCGCGAGTGGTGGGCCCTCACCCGTGCCTACCTTCAGACGTTCGACGCCGCCGACCTGGACGCGGCACCCGCGCCCGGCCGCGTCATCGCCCGCGTGGTCCTCGCCCACGACGAACCGCGCGACCTCAGCCGCCTGCGGCAGGTGGCGGCCCGTCCCGCCCGGCTCGCGCCGCCGTATCCGCAGGCCGCCGACGGCACCCCGCTCTGGTCGGCCGACCTGCCCGAGGTCACCCTGGAACACCTCCTCGTACGCCCGATCCGGCTGCTGCCGCTGGCCGTCGACGCCGAACTGCGCCCGCGCGCGGGCGGGGCACGGCTCAGGCTCCGGCTGCACGAGCTGTACGGGCGGGTGGCGGACGCGGGGCCCGCCACGGTCGACGTGGAGATCGTCCACCGGGAGAGCGGCCGCACCGAACTGCGCCGCACCGCCGCGTTCGGCCCGGCCGCCGGCCAGGAGACGCCCGACACCGAGACGTCAGGGGCGACCTGGACCGCCGAGGCCCTGCTCGACCTGACCTCGCTCGGCACCGGGGTGTGGGACCTGCGGCTGCGGCTCCGCTTCGCCGACGGCACCTCGCGCGACAGCACCGCGCACGCGCTCGCCGGGCCCGGCCTGCTGCGCCGCTCGGTGGTGCCCGGCGGGCGGCACGGCGTACTGCTCGTGCAGCCGTACGCCACCCAGGCCGGCCATCTCGCGGTGCGGGTGGCCCCGGGGCTGCGGGGCGTCGCCGACGTCGCGAGGCGGCGCCTGTCCCGGGTGGCCCACCGCATCGGCGGCCGCTGACGGGTCCCGTACGCGGCCTCTGCGACACTGCACCTCCAGGAACCGGACGCCCGCTGCGGGCCCGAAGGACGAGGACGAGAAGGAGACAGGGCGAGCATGACCTGGCTGATCACCGGCGGCGCCGGATACATCGGGGCGCACGTCGTCCGCGCCATGACGGCGGCGGGCGAGCGGGCCGTGGTCCTCGACGACCTGTCGACCGGCGACGCGGAGCGGGTGCCCGACGGGGTGCCGCTGGTCGTCGGCTCGGTCCTCGACGGCGAGCTCCTCGTGCGCGCCTTCGAGGAGCACGCGGTCACCGGCGTGGTGCACCTGGCGGGCAAGAAGCGGGTCGGCGAGTCCATGGAGCGGCCGCTGCACTACTACCGGGAGAACGTGGAGGGCCTGCGGTCACTCCTGGACGCCATGGTCACCGCGGACGTCACCCACCTCGTCTTCTCCTCCTCCGCCTCGGTCTACGGCATGCCCGCCACCGAGAACGGCCTGGTGACCGAGGACACGCCCTGCCTGCCGATGAACCCGTACGGCGAGACGAAGCTTGCGGGCGAGTGGCTGGTCCGCGCCGCGGGCCGCGCCCACGGCCTGACGACGGCGTCGCTGCGCTACTTCAACGTGGCGGGCGCCGCCGCCCCCGACCTCACCGACACCGGGGTCTTCAACCTCGTCCCGATGGTCTTCGAGAAGCTCACGGACGGCGCGGCCCCGCGCATCTTCGGCGCGGACTACGCCACCCCCGACGGCACGTGCGTACGGGACTACATCCACGTCGTCGACCTGGCGGAGGCCCACGTGGCCACCGCGCGCAAGCTGGCCGCATCGCCGCGCGGCACCGACCTCACGCTCAACATCGGCCGCGGCGAGGGCGTCTCCGTGCGCGAGATGACCGACCTCATCAACGAGGTCACCGGCCACACCACCGCCGCCGAGGTCACCGCGCGCCGCCCCGGCGACCCGGCCCGCGTGGTCGCCGCCGCCGACCGCGTCGCCGCGGAACTGGGCTGGTCGGCCAAGCACGACGTACGCGACATGGTCGCCTCGGCCTGGGCGGGCTGGCTGCGCGGACACCCGGAGGCGGCGCGCGGCTGAGGGCCGCGCGCGGGCCGGCGGTGTAGCAGGCTCCACCTCCGACCAGGGGGGCGCCGCGCTGCGCGGCCGCTACCCGTCGGCCGGGCGGCCGGACCCGTCCTGAGAGACTTGACCACCCCGCCGTGTCCCACCGCAAAGGAAACCCGTGAAGGTCCTGCTCTGGCTCGTGCTCCTCGTGGCCCTCGCCGTGAACATCTCCAGCAGCTTCGTGTTCGACGGCGCGCCGCAGGCGGCCGTCAGCGTGGCGACCGGCCTCACGGCGCTCGCGGCGGGCATCACGCTGTACCTCACCCGCGACAGGCGCGTCTCCTAGTACGCCTCACGCGCCCTTGTCCAAGTGCGCGAGGACGGCGAGCACCCGCCGGTGCCCGCTGTCGCTCGGCGGCAGGCCCAGCTTCGCGAAGACGTTGCCGATGTGCTTGCTGACCGCGCGGTCCGAGACCACGAGCAGCTCGGCGATCGTCGTGTTGTCCCGGCCCTCGGCCATCAGCTGGAGCACCTCGCGCTCGCGCGGCGTCAGCGAGTCCAGCGGATCGTCGCGGCGCCGGTTCAGGAGTTCCGTGACCACCTCGGGGTCGAGCGCGGTGCCGCCGCCCGCCACCCGCTCCAGCGCGTCCAGGAACTCGTCGACGCGCCCCACCCGGTCCTTCAGGAGATAGCCGACGCCGCTGGCGCCGCCGCCGAGGAGTTCGGCGGCGTACGTCTCCTCCACGTACTGGGACAGGACGAGCACCGGGAGCCCGGGGATCTCCGCGCGGGCCGCGAGCGCCGCCCGCAGTCCCTCGTCGCGGAAACCGGGCGGCATCCGCACGTCCAGGACCGCCACGTCGGGGCGGTGGGCGAGGAGCGCGGGCAGCACCTCGGGCCCGGTGGAGGCGACCGCCGCCACCTCGTGCCCCGCGGAGGTGAGCAGCAGCACGAGCCCCTCCCGCAACAGGGCGTTGTCCTCGGCGATCACCACGCGCACGGCAGCTCCACTTCGATCACGGTCGGCCCCCCTGCGGGGCTCGTCAGCTCAAGTGTCCCGTCCAGCGCGGCGACCCTGCGCCGCATGCCGAGCAGCCCGCTGCCGCCCCCGTCGTCCGCGCCGCCGCGCCCTTCGTCGCGCACCACGATCCGCAGCACCCCGGCCGCCCGTGACAGATCCACGAAGGCCCGCCGCGACCCGCTGTGCTTGGCGGCGTTGGTCAGCGCCTCGGCGACCACGAAGTAGGCGGCGGCCTCCACCGCGGCGGGCGCGCGCACGGCCTCGCCCGCCCCGTCCTCGACGCCCTCCGCGCCGACGGTCACCTCAAGGCCGCTGCCCGCGGCGAGCGCCCGTACCGCGCCGACGAGGCCCCGGTCGGTGAGGATCGGCGGGTGGATGCCGCGGACCACGTGGCGCAGTTCGGTGAGGGCCTCCTCGGCCTGGTCCTGGGCGTCGTCCAGGAGCCCCCGCGCGGCGGCCGGGTCCTTGTCGAACGCGCGGCGCGCGAGGCCCACCCGCATCGAGAGGGAGACGAGCCGCGCCTGGGTGCCGTCGTGCAGGTCCCGTTCGATGCGCCGCAGTTCGGCGCCGTGCGCGGCCACCGCGCCCGCCCGGGTGAGCGTCAACTCCTCGACGCGCTCGGCGAGTTCGGCGGTGCGCCGCGCCTCGGGCGAGGGGGTGAGCAGGGCGCGCGACCACCGGGCGTCCAGGTCGGCGAGGCGCCCGACGAGCGGCAGCAGGACGGCCCGCTGCCGCAGCAGCCCGCACCACACCCCGTCGACCAGCGAGCCGAGGAGGAACAGGGGCAGCGCGACGTACAGCAGGACCAGGCCGTAGACGAAGTGCGCGCCGAGCCAGCGCAGATCGCGCCAGGTGCCGGGGTCCTTGAGGGCCACGGTCACCCGCTCGCGGACGTCGCCGGCGAGCGGGGCGTACGCCTCGGGGACCGGCCGGCCCGTCCAGGTGCCGACCAGGCGCCGCTTGAACCCGGCGGTCCTGCGCAGGAGTTGCACGGTCTCGGGCAGCACGGCCGCGCCGACCACCAGCAGCGTGACGAAGGCGGTGAAGAGCAGCAGCCCCATGAAGAGGTACGAGCCGAGCGCGAGCCCCGCCCCCTTGCCCAGCTGGGCCAGGGCGAGCCCCGCCCGCCGCGGCGTCCCCTTCATGCCGGTCATACGCGTCAGGCTAGGTCACGGGGCGCGCGGGCGAGAGCGGGCGGACTCCCCGGCCCGTGGTGGAGTGCGCTCCACCACGGGCCGGGGAGAGCGCCCCATCGTCTCCGCGCGGCGCGCACCGCAGAGTTGATCCCGGGCCGCCGCACCGGGCGCCGGCCGCCGAGCCCGGAAGGAACCACCCCATGAAGGCCCTGCTCTGGCTCGTCCTCGCGGCCGCACTCGTCGTCAACGTCTCGACCAGCTTCGCCTTCGACGGGGTGCGGCAGGTCCTGATCAGCGCCGGCACGGGGGTCGTCGCACTTGGCACGGGGGTGGGGTTGTTCCTGACGCGTCGCCGCGATGCGTGAGCGCTTCACTGGATGTGCGGCCGTGTATCCGCGGGCCGGTGGGGGCTGGTCGCGCAGTTCCCCGCGCCCCTACGGGGGCGCGTCGCGTCTCAGAGCGCCCGCAGCGCCGCCGCCGTGGCCGTGGCGAGACTGCCCAGATAGCCCTTGGGCAGCTTCGCCCGCACCACCACCGACCGCCAGTAGATCGGCCCCGACATCAGGTCGAGCGCCAGGTCCTCGTCGGCGCCCTCGCGCATCTCGCCCCGCTCGACGGCGGCCCGCACGATGCCGCTCGCGACCCCGTGCTGCCCCTCGCGCAGCGCCTTCTGCATCGCCTCGGCGATCTCCGGATTGCGCGCGGCCTCGGCCTGGAGGTCCGGGATGATCTGCGAGGCGACGGGGTGCCGCAGCGCCCGTGACGTCACCTCGTACAGGAGCCGCAGATCGCCCTCCAGGGAGCCCGTGTCGGGCGCGGGCAGGCCCTGCACCGCTATCGCGGAGACGAGGTCGAGCACGAGGTGCAGCTTGGAGCGCCAGCGCCGGTAGACGGCGGTCTTGCCGACCCCGGCGCGGCGCGCGATGCCCTCGATGGACATGCGCGCGTAGCCGACGGCCGCGAGTTCCTCGAAGACGGCGGCCCGGATGGCCTCGGTCACGTCCTCGCGGAGCACGGCGGCCCCGGCGGGGGCCCTGCGGCGCGGCTGTTCACCTGATGGCCTGCTCGTCGTCATGCGAACAGCATAAAGCGTCACGACGATACGGTTGCGTTCCGACGTAACGGCGCCCTACTCTCGACGTTGCGACGATACGGACCCGTCCCGACGTCATCGGCACGCGCCTCCCGTGCGCGTGCCCGACGGCACGGACGTGCCCTGCGTACGCGCCCCATGGCTCCCGAGTGAAAGCAGCGGACGTGAGTCAGGTCCTCGACGCACCATCCGGCACGGCGGCCGCGCAGGCCGACGCCCCCTCCCCCGCCGAGCTGGCCGCCAAGTACGGCCTGACCGTCAGCGGCGCCCGCCCCACCCTGCCCGCCTACGTCCGGCAGCTGTGGCAGCGCCGCCACTTCATCACCGCCTTCGCCACCGCCAAGCTCACCGCCCAGTACAGCCAGGCGAAGCTCGGCCAGCTCTGGCAGATCATGACGCCGCTGCTCAACGCGGCGGTCTACTACTTCATCTTCGGCGTCCTGATGAACACCAAGCGGGACGTCGAGGACTACGTCCCGTTCCTGGTCACCGGCGTCTTCGTCTTCACCTTCACCCAGCAGTCCGTGCTCGCGGGCACCCGCGCCATCTCCGGCAGCCTCGGCCTGGTGCGCGCCCTGCACTTCCCGCGCGCCGCGCTGCCCGTCTCGTACTGCCTGCAACAGCTCCAGCAGCTGCTGTTCTCGATGTGCGCGCTGCTCGTGATCCTGCTCTGCTTCGGCGTCCCGCCCACGCCCGCCTGGCTCCTCGTCCTCCCGGCGCTCGCCCTCCAGTTCACGTTCAACACCGGCCTCGCCCTGGTGATGGCCAGGATCGGCAGCAGGACGCCGGACATCGCGCAGCTGATGCCGTTCGTGCTGCGCACCTGGATGTACGCGTCCGGGGTGATGTGGAGCCTCGACGCCGTGCTCAAGGGCCGCGACCTGCCGCACGTGGTGACCGTGCTCCTGGAGTGCAACCCGGCGGCCGTCTACATCGACCTGATGCGCTTCGCGCTGATCGACACCTTCCACCACGACCAGCTGCCGCACCACGTGTGGGCCTGGGCGCTGGGCTGGGCGGTGCTCGCCGGCATCGGCGGGTTCATCTACTTCTGGAAGGCAGAGGAGACGTACGGACGTGGCTGACTCCCGGGCCGAGGCCCCCACCGTCATCGTCGACCAGGTCGACATCGTCTACCGCGTGCACGGCGCGGGCGCCACCGCGGGCCGCGGCAGCGCGACCGCCGCGCTCGGCCGCATCCTCAAGCGCGGCAAGGGCGAATCCCCCGGCGTGCGCAAGGTGCACGCCGTCAAGAAGGTGTCGTTCACCGCCTACAAGGGCGAGGCCATCGGCCTGATCGGCACCAACGGCTCGGGCAAGTCCACCCTGCTCAAGGCCGTCGCGGGGCTGCTCCCCGTGGAGAACGGCCGGATCTTCACGGACGGCCAGCCCTCGCTGCTCGGCGTGAACGCGGCGCTGATGAACGACCTGACGGGCGAGCGCAACGTGCGGCTCGGCGGCCTCGCGATGGGCATGTCCCGCGAGCAGGTCCAGGAGCGCTACCAGGAGATCGTCGACTTCTCCGGCATCAACGAGAAGGGCGACTTCATCACGCTGCCGATGCGCACCTACTCCTCGGGCATGTCGGCGCGGCTGCGCTTCTCCATCGGCTCCGCCAAGGACCACGACGTGCTGCTCATCGACGAGGCCCTGGCGACCGGCGACCGCTCCTTCCAGAAGCGCTCCGAGGCCCGCATCCGCGAACTGCGCAAGCGCGCGGGCACGGTCTTCCTGGTCAGCCACAACAACAAGTCCATCCGCGACACCTGCGACCGCGTGCTCTGGCTGGAGCGCGGCGAGCTGCGGATGGACGGCCCCACCGGTGAGGTCCTCGCGGCGTACGAGGACTTCACCGGCGGCAAGAAGTAACCCCGCTCAGCCCGCGAGCAGCTTCCCCTGGTCGTCGCCCGACACCAGACGCAGCCCTGCCGCGGCCTCCTCGCCCGGCGCCGGGGCGGGCACGCGCTCGGTGAGCGGCACGGAGTCGGGCGCCATCTCCTTGCCGAGCAGGACCCGGCGTACGACGCGCTCGGCGGCGTTCCCGTCGTCCCACTGGCAGAACCGCTCGCGGAAGGCGGCCCGCAGGGCGGTGGCCTCGGCGCCGCGCCAACTGCCGCTGCGGAAGACCTCGATGAGCTCGTCGTCGTTCGTCGCGATGACGCCCGGCGTCTCGCCCGGCTTGCCGGAGAGCAGGTCGAAGGTGACGCCGCGGGACTTCACGTAGACGTCCCAGTCGTCGGCGTAGGTGATGATCGGCCGGTCGAGGTTGGCGTAGTCGAACATGATCGACGAGTAGTCCGTGATCAGCGCGTCGGCGGCCAGGTTCAGCTCCTCGACCACCGGGTACGCCGACACGTCGATCAGCGCGCCCTCCTCGGCGAGGCGCGCGAGCTGCGGGTCCGCACCGTAGAAGTAGTGGGTGCGCACCAGCAGCACGACGTCGGGGCCGAGCTCCTGGGCGACCTTGGCGAGGTCCAGGCGCGGGATGAAGCCCGCCTGGTAGTCGCGCACGGTCGGCGCGTACAGGACCGCGGTCTTGCCCGGCTCGATGCCGAGCTTCTCGCGGATCGCGGCCACGTCGTCGGCGCCGGCCCGGTAGTACACGTCGTTGCGCGGGTAGCCGGCGTTGACCGACTCGAAGGCGCAGGGGTAGACGCGCTCCCACTCCTCGGTGGTGTGCTGGTTGGAGGAGATGCTGAAGTCCCAGCGGTCCGCGCGCTCCAGGAGCTTGCGGAAGCTCATGCCCTTGGCGGCCGCGGGGTAGCGCTGCTGGTCGATGCCCATGCGCTTGAGCGGCGTGCCGTGGTGGGTCTGGAGGTAGACCTGGCCGGGGCGCTTGACCACGCGGTCGGGGAAGTTGACGTTGTTCACGAAGTACTTGGCGCGGGCCATCACCTCCCAGTAGCGGGGGGTGTTGGCGACCACGTAGTCGATGCCCTCGGGGACCTGGTCCTCCAGGGACTTCTTGACGACCCACACCCCGTGCACGTTCGGGGCGAGCTCCTTGGCCTTCTCGTAGACGGCCAGCGGGTTGCAGGACGGCAGGCGGTACCAGTACGCCGCGTACACCGCGAGGTTCTCGTCGATCGGGCGCTGGCGCTGCAACTGGTAGTACGTCGCGTAGGCGCGCTTGCCGACCTTGTTCTTGGTCTTGCGCGCCTTGGCCCGGCTCTTCACATAGCCGCTGTTGACCAGCTTGAGCCCCTGGAAGGCGCGGTACGAACCGCGGCCCACCGCGTGGAACTTGGCACCCTGGATGCCCTCGGGGGCCTCGAAGCCGGCCGGCAGGTAGCGGCGGTAGTGCGCGGCGGCCTTGCCGAAGAACTCGGACCTGGCGCCCGGCGGCACCCGGTCGGGACGGCTGAGGATGAAGAGGTAGTGGTCGATCATGTGCTCGAACATGAACGCGCGCCACCGGTGCAGCTCGGGGCGCTCCTCGATGAAGCGGAAAAGACGCTCGTACGTCGCGAACACGGCGAAGTGCTCACGGCTCGGGGTGCGCAGCGCGTTGCCCTGGCGGCGCTGGCGGTAGTGCACGCAGACGCGGTCGAGCAGGGAGATGCTGGCGGCCGTGAAGAGCGACTCGTAGACGACGACCGCGTCCTCGTAGAAGCCCTCGGGGAAGCTGAAGCCGCCCTCCAGGTAGAACTCCCTGCGGTACGCCTTGTTCCACACGACCGTGAACAGGTCGAGCAGCTCGGGGCGTTCGGCGATGGTGAAGACGTCCGGGCCCGGCTCGGCGAACAGGTCGGCGTCGCGGTTGCGACGCTCGCCGTTCCACCAGAACGTGCGCGCGTAGTCGTAGAGGACCATGTCGGGGCGGCCGGTCGCGTCGATCCGCTCGACGATCGCCTCCAGGGCGCCCGGCACCAGGGTGTCGTCGCTGTCCAGGAAGAGCAGGTACTCGCCCTTGGCCCGCGCGACGCCGGTGTTCCTGGCGTTGCCTATGCCGCCGTTCTTCTCCTGGTGGACGGCTATGACGCGCAGGTCACGTGCCGCGTACTCGTCGAGGATCGCTCCCGAGCCGTCCGGGGACAGGTCGTCGACCGCGATCAGCTCGAAGTCCCCGTAGCTCTGCGTAAGCACCGAGTCGAGGCACTCGCGGAGATACCCCTGAACCTTGTAGACAGGGACGACAATGCTGATCCGTGGCATTCGGAGTGAGCTCCTCGGGCAGGTGGGGCCGGAGTAAAGGGCGGTCTGGAGATTTACGAATAGGTACCTCCTTTCGAGTCTATGACCGTTTAACGAACTTCGCCGCACGCCAAAGGTCCCGAACCGGACAGGCCGAAAGTCCCTGATCCACCGAACCCGGACACGCCCCCGGAGGGCCGAACGGGCAAGGAATCACCCGCGAGCGGGGGCCGAACGGGCAAGGGGGCGCCCCCGAGCCAAAAGACCCGGGGGCGCCCCCTTCCCACATGCCGAAGCGGCCTAGGAATGCGTGCGCAGCAGCGTCCGCATCGTCCGCATGGCCACGGACAGGTTCGCCAGGTCGAACGCGTCCGAGCTCTGGATCTCCTCCAGGGTCGTCCGCGCCCGGCTCAGGATCGGCGCGTTCTTCTCCTCCCACGCCTTGAAGCGCTGCTCCGGCGTGGCCGAGCCGTTCCCGACGGCGAGGATGTCCGCCGTCAGCGCGGCGTGCGCCGCGTACAGGTCCTCGCGGATGGAGGCGCGCGCCATGGACTGCCAGCGGTCGGCCCGCGGCAGCTCGATGATGCGGTCCATCAGCTGGGTGATGCGCAGCCGGTCGGCGAGGTCGTAGTAGACCTCGGCGACGGCCATCGGCTCCTTGCCCATCCGGTCGGCGACCGCGACGATGTCGAGCGCCGGGAAGGCGGACGAGAACCCGGCGACGCGCTGGGCCAGTTCGTCGGGAACGCCCACGCCGGTCAGCTCGTCCCGGATGCTCTGGTACCACTCCAGGTCGGAGCCGCGGAGCAGGTTGGGCAGCTCGGCCCAGACCTGGCCGACGCCCTCGCTGAAGAAGCCGATGGTCTCGGCGAGCTGCAACGGCTGCGGCCGGTTGTTGAGCAGCCAGCGCGCACCGCGCTCCACCAGGCGCCGCGAGTGCAGCCGGATGCGGGTCTGCACATCGGCGGCGACGACGTTGTCGAGCGCCTCGACGGCGTCCCACACCTCGCCGAGCCCGAAGATCTCGCGCGCGGCGAGCTGCGCCCGCACGATCTCCTCCAGCGAGGCGCCGGTCTCCTCGCGCAGCCGGTGCAGGAACGTCGAACCGCCGCTGTTCACCGTGTCGTTGACCAGGACGGTGGTGACGATCTCGCGGCGCAGCGCGTGCCCGTCGACCTGCTCGGGGAACCGCTCGCGCAGCGCCTGCGGGAAGTAGGCGTGCAGCAGGCGCCGCAGGTAGGGGTCGTCGGGCAGCGTCGTCTGGATCAGCTCGTCCGCCGCCGTGATCTTCGTGTACGCGAGGAGGACCGCGAGTTCCGGCTGCGAGAGGCCGCGCCCGGAGTTGAGCAGTTCGCGGATCTGCCGGTCGTTGGGCAGGAACTCCAGGCCGCGGTCGAGGTGGCCCTGCTTGCCGAGCCTGCGCATGAAGCGCTGGTGGGCGTGGAGCAGGGACGACGACTGGAAGATCGCGTTGGCGAGCGCGGTGTTCTGCGCGTAGTTGTTGCGCAGGACCAGGTGGCCGACCTCGTCGGTCATCTCGGCGAGCAGCTTGTTGCGCTGCTTGACCGTCATGTCGCCGTTCGCGACGACCGCGTTGAGCAGGATCTTGATGTTCACCTCGTGGTCGGAGGTGTCCACGCCCGCGCTGTTGTCGATGGCGTCCGTGTTGATGCGGCCGCCCTCGCGCGCGAACTCGATGCGCCCGAGCTGGGTGAGGCCGAGGTTGCCGCCCTCGCCGACGACCTTGACGCGCAGGTCGGCGCCGTTGACGCGGATCGCGTCGTTGGCCTTGTCGCCGACGTCCGCGTTGGACTCCGCGGACGACTTCA
The DNA here is from genome assembly GCF_044744425.1 of Streptomyces sp. NPDC087300. Lineage (NCBI taxonomy): Bacteria > Bacillati > Actinomycetota > Actinomycetes > Kitasatosporales > Streptomycetaceae > Streptomyces > Streptomyces sp. NPDC087300. The sequence continues at coordinate 29,828 of NZ_JBIUYI010000021.1, read as the reverse complement.
CGTACGTCCCGATGCCGCCGTTCCACAGCAGGTCGACGGGCGCCTGGAGGATGGTCTTCATCAGGTCGGCCGGGGTCATCTTGGCGACGCCGGTCTCGATGCCGAGCGCCTCGCGGATGTGCGCGTTGAGCTGGATCGACTTGGCGCTGCGCGGGAAGATCCCGCCGCCCGCGGAGAGCAGCTCCTTCTCGTAGTCCGCCCAGGAGGAGCGCGGCAGCTCGAACAGGCGGCGGCGCTCGGCGTACGAGGTGGCGGCGTCGGGCCGGGGGTCGATGAAGATGTGCCGGTGGTCGAAGGCGGCGACCAGGCGGATGTGCTCGGAGAGCAGCATGCCGTTGCCGAACACGTCACCGCTCATGTCGCCGACGCCGACGACCGTGAAGTCCTCGGTCTGCGTGTCGGTGCCCAGCTCCCTGAAGTGCCGCTTGACGGACTCCCAGGCGCCGCGGGCGGTGATGCCCATGCCCTTGTGGTCGTAACCGGCCGAGCCGCCGGAGGCGAAGGCGTCGCCCAGCCAGAAGTCGTAGGACTCGGCGACCTGGTTGGCGATGTCCGAGAACGTCGCGGTGCCCTTGTCGGCCGCGACCACCAGATAGGTGTCGTCCTCGTCGTGGCGCACCACGCCGGAGGGCGGCACGACCTCGCCGGCCACCAGGTTGTCGGTGATGTCGAGCAGCGCCGAGATGAACGTCTTGTAGCAGGCCACGCCCTCGGCCAGCCACGCGTCACGGTCCACCGAGGGGTCGGGCAGCTGCTTGGCGACGAAGCCGCCCTTGGCGCCGACCGGCACGATGACGGTGTTCTTCACCATCTGCGCCTTGACCAGGCCGAGGATCTCCGTACGGAAGTCCTCCTTACGGTCCGACCAGCGCAGCCCGCCGCGCGCGACCTTGCCGAAGCGCAGGTGGACGCCCTCGACGCGGGGCGAGTACACCCAGATCTCGTACGCGGGACGGGGCGCGGGCAGGTCGGGGATGGCCTGCGGGTCGAACTTCATGGAGACGTAGTTGTGCGGCTTGCCGCCCTCCGCCTCCTGGAAGAAGTTGGTCCGCAGCGTCGCCTTGATGACGGTGAGGAAGGACCGCAGGATCCGGTCCTCGTCGAGGGACGCCACCTGGTCCAGGGCGCCGTCGAGCTCTTCGAGGAGCCCGTCGGTCAGCTCGGTGCCGGCCCGCTGGTGGCCCGGCGACATGCGCGCCTCGAAGAGCGAGACGAGCAGCCGCGTGGTGTGGACGTTGTTGCGGAGGGTGTCCTCCATGTAGTCCTGGCTGAAGGTCGCCCCGGCCTGGCGCAGGTACTTCGCGTAGGCCCGCAGGACCATCGCCTGACGCCAGTTGAGCCCGGCGCGCAGGACCAGCGAGTTGAACCCGTCGACCTCGGCGGCCCCGGTCCAGGCGGCGGCGAACGCCTCCTGGAAGCGCTCGCGGCCGTCGTCGCCGAGGTAGTCGCCGTTGCCGTTGGGGGACTTGGGCATGCGCAGGCCGAAGTCGTAGATCCACGCGTGCGTACGGTCGGTGCAGCGCAGCTCGTACGGGCGCTCGTCGGTGACCTCGACGCCCAGGCGCTGGAGGACCGGCAGGACCGCGGAGAGGGAGACCTGGGCGCCGGAGCGGTAGATCTTGAAGCGGCGCTCGCCGGGGGCCGCGCCCACCGGCTCGTACAGGCTGAGCGCGAAGTCCTTGTGGCCCTCGACGAGCTGTTCCAGGTGGACCAGGTCGGCGACGGCGGCACGCGGCGTGTGGTCGGCCTTGTAGCCCTCGGGGAAGGCACCCGAGTAGCGGCGCAGCAGCTCGGCGGCGCGCTCCTCGCCGCACTCGGCGGTCAGCGCCTCGGCGAAGCCGTCGGCCCAGGAGCGGGCTGCGTCGACGAGCCGGCCCTCGATGCGCTCGATGTCGGCGTCGGAGAGGTCGGGGACCTCGGCGCCCTTGGGCACCCGGACGACGAAGTGGATGCGGGAGAGGATCGACTCGGTGTTCCAGGCGGTGAAGTCGACGCTGGCGCCGTTCAGCTCCTCCTTGAGGATGTCGATGATCCGCAGCCGGACGCCGGTGGTGTAGCGGTCGCGCGGCAGGTAGACGAGCGCGGAGTAGTAGCGCCCGTACTCGTCCTTGCGCAGGTAGAGCCGCAGGCGGCGGCGCTCCTGGAGGTAGAGGACGCTCGTCACGATGGACCGCAGCTCGTCGGCCGGGGTCTGGAAGAGCTCGTCGCGCGGGTAGGTCTCCAGGATCTGGAGCAGGTCGCGCCCGTCGTGGCTGTTCGCGGAGAAGCCCGCGCCCTTGAGGACCTCGGCCACCTTGCGGCGGATGACGGGGACGCGGCGCACGGACTCGGTGTACGCGGCGGACGAGAAGAGCCCGAGGAAGCGCCGCTCACCGACGACGTTCCCCTCGGCGTCGAACTTCTTCACGCCGACGTAGTCCAGGTAGGACGGGCGGTGCACGGTCGCCCTGCTGTTGGCCTTGGTCAGCACGAGCAGCTTGTGCTCGCGGGCCTTGGCGCGCGCGTCGGCGGGCAGCCGGTTGAAGGACGGGCTCACCGGGTGGTGGTCGTCGCCGTGCTGCGGGTCGGCGCGCAGCACGCCGAGGCCGGTGCCGGGGACGGCCGCGAGGGAGTCGTCGTCCGTGAGCGTGTACTCGCGGAAGCCCAGGAAGGTGAAGTGGTTGTCGGCGAGCCAGCGCAGCAGCTCGCGGGCCTCCTCGACCTCCTGGTCCGGCACGTCGCCCGCGGTGGGCTCGGCGGGCAGCTCGTCCGCGATGCGCAGCGCGGAGTCGCGCATCTTCTCCCAGTCCTCGACCGTCTCGCGCACGTCGGAGAGGATCCGCAGCAGATCGGCGGTGATCTGCTTCAGGTCGGCGCGGTCGGTCTCGCGGTCCATCTCGACGTGGATCCACGACTCGGTCACGGCGTCGTGCGGGCGCTCGGCGGCGGCGTCGGTCAGCACCTCGAGGAGCTTGCCCGTGACGTCGCGGCGCACCACGATCTGCGGGTGGATCACCACGTGGATGCCACGGCCCTGGCGCGACAGCTCGTTGGTGACGGAGTCGACGAGGAAGGGCATGTCGTCGGTGACCACCTCGACGACGGAGTGGCTGCACGTCCAGCCGTTCTCCTCGACCGTCGGGGTGTGGACCCGCACGTTGGCCGTCCCCTGGGGGCGGTTCTCGGCGAGCCGGTAGTGGGAGAAGGCGGCTCCGAAGACGTCGACCGGGTCGCGGTCGGCCAGGTCCTCGGGTGCGGTGTGCAGGTAGTAGCGCTGGAGGAACGCGACGGCCGTGTCCTGGTCCGGCGTGGCCCCGTTCGGCCCGGTCGGTGCGCCGTTCGGTAGGCGCCCTCCTACCGGGCTGTTCTCAGCTACCCGGGCGGCCCGCGCGAGCAGCTCGGCCTTGGCTTCGTCCAGCTTGGTCTGCATTGTCCTCTGACTCCTGTCGCGCGCCGTTGCGTGACGTAGAAGGAAGTGATGTGACGTAACGCCTCGGCGCGGGGTCTCCGGCCGGAATCGACGTTATGCCGCGGTGAGAGTTGAGCGGGCGGTTATCCGCCATCTTCAGCGGTTTCGCTGACGGATGGGTTGCTCGGCGGGGTCGTCCGCACCGCGAAGAAGCGTCAGCGAAGAACCGGGCACGGATGTCCTCCGTGGTCCCCGGGCGAAGGGCGGGGGCACTCGCGCCCCCGCGGGATATCGCGCTGATCACGGGTCAAGGCTATCGCCCCGCACCGGGGAACCGTCATGAGCCGTATGTGTACAAAAGCGGGGGGTGAACTTTGACAGTCTGCACAGTCCCGCCGGGCGCCGATGCCGGTAGGGCCCCCTTGGCAAACCGGACGCGGGGATGCACGTTGAGCAGGACGGCAACGGACACGCGTGACGGACCCGGGGAGCGAGCACCGATGGCAGCCAAGATCCTGATAGTGACCGGTGACGCGGCGGAGTCGCTGGAGGTCCTCTACCCCTACCAGCGGCTGCGCGAGGAGGGCTACGACGTCCACATCGCCGCCCCGGCCCGCAAGACGCTCCGCTTCGTGGTGCACGACTTCGAGCCGGGCTTCGACACCTACACGGAGAAACCCGGCTACACCTGGCCCGCGGACCTCGCCTTCTCGGAGGTGGATCCCGGCCAGTACGCCGCCCTGGTGGTCCCCGGCGGCCGGGCCCCGGAGTACCTGCGCAACGACCCCGAACTCCGCAAGATCCTCAAGTCGTTCTTCGACGCGGACAAGCCGGTCGCGCAGATCTGCCACGGCCCGCTCCTGACAGCGGCGATCGGCGGCCTCAGCGGCCGCAGGGTCACGGCGTACCCGGCCCTGGAGATGGACATGCAGACGGCGGGCGCGACCTTCCAGGACGCGGAGGCCGTGGTGGACGGCACGCTGGTCTCGGCCCGCGCGTGGCCGGACCACTCGGGGTGGATGCGGGAGTTCCTGACGGTGCTGCGGGCGAAGGCGCCGGTGACGTAGGTCTTCCGGTAGGGGGCCGCCCCACCGGAACGAGATCCTCCACTACGTAGGTATACGGAGTCGCCCCCGCGGCCCCCACATCGGTATGCGGATTCTCGCGCATACCGATGGCGGGACGCACCCGCGGGCGGCAGGCTTCTGGTGCGCCGCTCCTCCGGGGGCCGCGGCAACGGGCGGCGGGGTGTGACATGCCTGGTCATTCCCCCACGGCTGTCATGGCAATGCACCCCGCACCCGCATGCCGTTCGACGCGGCCGCCTGCCCTTGTCGGCGAGGGCAGGCTCCGCGCGAGACGCAGTGGCTCCTACAGGGCCTGTCGGCGCGGAGTCCGGGTGGGCGGGTGAGCACGCATCCGCCGCGAAGCGGCGGCGGCCTGGGCCCCTACATGGGCGACCCGGCGCCGAGGAGAACCCACCCCCGCCCCCCTATCCCGCCCCCGTCGCCCCCGCGACCTCCGTACGGGAGCCGACCCCCAGCTTGGCGAGGATGTGCTCGACGTGCGCGTCGGCGGTCCGCTTGGAGATGACCAGGCGCTCGGCGATCTCCCGGTTGGACAGGCCCTGCGCCACCAGGACGGCCACCTCGCGCTCGCGCCGCGTCAGCACGTCGGAGCCCGCGGCCCGCCGTCCGGCCCGCTGCTCCGGCGGCCCGCACGGGGTGTCCGCGTCGGCCTTCACCGCGTCGAGCACCTGCTGCCCCGAGAGCCGCGCCCCCACCGCGTGCCAGCGCTCGAACTGCTTGGCGCCCAGCGCCTCCCGCACCGCCTTACGCGTCGTCTCCTGCTGCTCCAGGAGCGTGGGCAGCATGCCGATGGGGTCCCCGCCGAGCCGCCGCGCGTTCTCCGCGTACCCGAGGAGCCAGGCCGCGCGCACCTGCCGCCCCTGGTGCGCGGCCGCCCACGCCAGACCGTGGCAGCACATCGCGGCGACCAGGATCTCGTCGACCTCGCCCGCCGCCTCAAGCCCTCGGCACAGCGAGGCGACTCCTGCCTCGCGCTCCCCCGCGAGCCACTGCACGAGCCCCTGCGCCATGAGCGTGGACCCGTAGATCTGCCGGTCGCCGGTGCCCTCCAGCCGGGCGAGCCCCTGCGCGCACAGGTCGAGCGCCCCCTCGATGTCCCCGAGGACGGCCCGCAGCAGCGCGCCTTCGTAGCCCATCACCACCAGACCGAGCAGGGCATCGCCGCCGGCCATCCGCTGTCGTACGTCCTCCAGCGCGGCGAGCCCCGTCTCGTCACCGCACAGTGCCGCGAGCCCGCTGGCGTACCCCTCGGCGAAGAGCGCCACCTCCTCGTCGCCCGCGCGCACCGCGCACTCCAGGGCGAGCGCCATCCGCTCGACGGCCGTCGCCAGATCCGCCGTCCACACCGCGAAGACGCCGGTCCCGAGCAGCCCCCAGGCCCGCGCCGTGCAGTCATCGGGGACGAGCTCCAGGCCCTTCTCCATCCAGTACCCGCCCTCGGAGAGCGCTCCGGAGGCCCGCCAGTACGGCCAGAGGCGGGCGGCGAGCCTGAGCCCCTCCGCCGCCCGCCCCTCGGTCGCGTACGCGTACTCCAGGGCGGCCCGCAGATCGGCGATCTCGGCCCGCACCGCGCGGTGCAGCTCCGGCTGCCGGGGGCTGAAGAAACCTTCCTCGAACCGCCGGCCGAGCTCCCGGTAGTACGCGAAGTGCCGGGCCCGCAACGCCGCGCCCCCGTCGCCCTCCGCCGCGCCGAGCCGCTCCGCCCCGTACTCCCGCAGGGTGTCAAGGAGCCGGTAGCGGTTCCCGGACTCCCCGAGCCGCTGCACCACGGACTTGTCGACGAGCCCGATGAGCTGTCCAAGCACCTCGCCCACGGGCAACTCGCCGCCCCCGCAGACCTGTTCGGCCGCGGCGAGCTCGAACGACCCCGCGAACACCGAGAGCCTGGCCCACAGCAACTGCTCGGCGGGCGTGCACAGTTCATGCGACCAGTCGATGGCCGTCCGCAGCGTCTGATGGCGCGAAAGCGCCGTACGCCGCCCGCCGGTGAGCACCTGGAACCGGTCGTCGAGCCGCGCGACGAGCTCCTCGATGGACACCGCGCGCAGCCGCACGGCGGCCAGTTCGAGGGCGAGCGGAATGCAGTCGAGCCGCCGGGTCAGCGCGAGCAGCCGCTCGCGATTGCCGTCGTGCACCGCGAAGCCGGGCACCACCGAGGCGGCCCGCTGCGCGAACAGCTCCACGGCATCCTCCGGCGCCAGCGGCGCCACCGGACAACAGTGCTCACCCGGCACGTCCAACGGCTGCCGACTGGTGGCGAGCACGCACACGTCCGCGGCCTCGCGCAGCAGGATGTCCGACAGCATCGCGCAGGCGTCGACCAGATGCTCACAGGTGTCGAGCACGATGAGCAGCCGCCGCCCCTGCAGATGCGCCACCACCGCGTCCAGCGGCGCCATCCCCGACTGCTCGGGCAGCTCCAGAACGGCCGCGAGCGTGGCCGGAATCAACTCCGGGTCCCGCAGCGCGGACAGCTCGGCCAGCCACACCCCGTCGGGAAACCGCTCGCCGAGCCCGGCGGCCGCCCGCAGCGCGGTGCGGCTCTTGCCCACCCCGCCAGGACCGACCAGCGTGACGAGCCGTGCGTAGTCGAACGCCGCCCGCACCTGCGCCAGTTCGTCCACCCGACCGACGAACGAGGTCAATTCGGCGGGCAGTTGCCCGCCCCGCCGCTGCCCGAAGCCGAAACCCATAGCGCTACCGCCCCCGTCACGTCGTCCCGCAAGGCTCACCCGGCCGAGGATCCCACCACAGCGTACGCAGAACGATGCGGAGCGTGATACGGAGTCCCGCGAAACCACCCGCCGGGATCCCGTCAGAGCGCGAGCCGCTCCGCCACCACCACGGCCTCCGCGAGACTGTCCACCACCGGCACCCCGGCGGCCTCCAGACTCCGCCGGCTGTGCGACCCGCCGGTGTAGAGCACGGCGCGGGCCCCCACGTGCGCGGCGGCGACGGCGTCGTCGACGGCGTCCCCCACGACGACGACCCGCTCCACCGCGGTCGCCTCACCGAGCGCCTCCAGGTGCCGCACCATCCGCTCGGCCTTCCCCGCGTGCGAATCGTCGGTACGCCCGTCGATCCGTACGAAGTGCTGCTCGATGCCGTGCTTGCGCACGATCGGCACCAGGTGCTCGTGCGGAGCCAGCGAGAGCAACGACTGCGTCCGCCCGTCGGCCCGCCGCCCGGCCAGCAGCTCCGCGGCCCCCTCGGTCAGCCCGCAGCTCTCCGCACGGGCCCAGTAGTGCTTGTGGAAGACGGCGTCCATGACCCGCCACTCGGCATCCGTCGGCAGCCGCCCGATCAACCGCTCGTAGAACCTGGGAATCGGCACGCAGTACAGCTCGCGATACCTCTCCAGCGTGATGGCCTCGAGCCCGATCTCCGCGAACGAGGCGTTCGTGGCCTCGATCACCGTGTCTATGTCATGCAGGAGGGTCCCATTCCAGTCCCACACGATATGCGCACCGCTCAACAACTTCCCCATACCCAAACGCTACCCGCCCACATCGCCCCCCACCGGCCCGCGGCCGCGAGCATGCCCTGCGGTACGGGGGCGGCAGGCGGCGGAAGCCTCCCCCCGGGCCGCAGCCGCGAGCGTGTCGTGCGGTACGAGGGTGGCAGGCGGCGGAAGCCCCAACAGCCCGCGGCCGCGAAACCGTCCCGAGGGGACGTGGGGGTATGTGCGCACGGAGCACAAGTGGCCACCGAGGCAAGGAAGCAAGTCCAAGTGAGCACCGCCCCGGGATAGCGAGTACGTACATACCCCCACGGCCCCGCCCCACAGACGAACCCTGCGCACCAGCCCACCCGGCCCCGCAGACAACCCCCGCCCCGGCCCGCGCCAGCGCCCGCACCCAACAGACGAACCCAAGTCGAACCCGACCCGAACCCGCCCAAGGCGCCCCCGCCAGACCCCTCAGGCAATCAGCCCCGGAATCTCCTGCACCCCGAACCACAACAGCTCATGATCCTCCGCCCCGTCCACCACGAACCGCGCGTCATCGTCCCCCTGATCCGCCGCCCCCAACGCCGCAGCCGCCGCCCCCACGTCCCCCTCCGCGTCGTCCGCGTCCACATGCACCGCCGCCGCCTTCCCCAAGGAAAGCCCCCCGGCGATCCGCACCTCTCCGAGCGCCCCCTGATCCAGCCCCCGGTCCGGATCGGCCACCGCGACCCCGTCCGGCACGTCCGCCGCAAGGACGACCCGCCGCCGCGCCGCGTCCGGATCGCCCGCCACCAACCGCAACGACGCCGCGGCCGCCCGGTTCAGCGCCGCGTACTCCAGTTCCTCGATGTCGTCGGAGACGTACCACTCCCGGAGCGCGGGCGTCACGGCGTAGGCGACCAGCGGCCCCGGCGCCACCTCCCCGGCCTTGTGCGCCTCCGCGAGCCGGGGCAGTGTCAGGGGAACGTAGACGCGCATGACTGACCGCTTTCGTCCGTGGCCGCAGAAGAGCCATCGTGGCCGTTGAGAGGCCCAGGATACGTGCGGGAGTCCCCCTTCGGAGTGCCCCCACCACCGCGGTAACCGTCGACGGCCGTCCCGGAATTCACCCGGTACCGCCCAGCGCCCACCGCACTTCCGAGACCCCCGCTCACCCGGATAGGTGAACCTCTCCGGGCCCTCCCCCACGCCCCCGGATCCCTTGCGACGCCGGCCGCACCCCCCGTACAAGATCCCCAACGGAAAAGTTACTTACCGGTATCCGAGGAGTCCCCATGCGCAAGGTGATGACCAGGCCACGCCGCCGCCCGCCCACGGGCCGCCCCTCCACGAGCCGCCCGCCGACCCGGACGGACAGCCGCGGCCCGACCCCCTCCGGCCGCCCCGCGAACCCCGGCCGCACCCCGGTTCCTGCCGCGCCCCCGACGATCCCGGCCCAGCCGCCCCCACACCCCACGGAGGTCTTCGCCGAACGTCTGGTCCTCGTACTCAGCGGCCAACGCCCCCTGTACTGGGTGGCCCGCCACATCGCCAACACGGCCTTCGACGACCTGGCCCGCCTGGCGGAACTCCGCCCCCTCGGCACGGACGGCGCCCACCGCCCCACGATCCACCGCATCGGCCACTACCAGCCGCACCCCGAGACGTACGAGGTCTTCGCGCGCATCGCGACGGGCCCGAGGCTCCGGGCGCTGGCGTTCAGGCTGCACAGGGGCGCGGACAGGAGATGGCGCTGCACAGCGGTAGAAACAGACAACTAAAAAGCGACCCCACCGAAAGGCCAACCCACCCAGCCCCAGCCCACCCAACCCGAGCTCTCTCTCCCCCCCCCAACCCCACCCAAGCCAAAGGGGCCGGCCCCAAAGGCCCGGCCCCTCAAACCGCTCACGCCGACCGGACCAACGATCCGGTCACGCGCGACGACGCCTACTTCTTGCGGCGTCGCCCGCCCTTCTGAGCCTTGCGCCGCTCCGCGCGGGTCATCCCGTCCGACTCGGACCGCACACCGTCCGCGTCCGTGGCGAAGTCACCCTCGTCGATGCCGCCCTCGGCGTTCGGCGCCTGGAAGTGCAGGCGGTCGGGCCGCTGCGGAGCCTCCAGCCCCTTGGCGTGGATCTCCGGACGGGAGGACGACGCCCCCGCCGGAACCGCGTCCTGCGCCCCGTCCTTGGTCAGCGACGTCGCCGCGTCCTCGACGGGAACCTCCTCGACCTGCTGCTCGACCTGGACCTCCAGGTTGAACAGGTAGCCGACGGACTCCTCCTTGATGCCGTCCATCATGGCGTTGAACATGTCGAAGCCCTCGCGCTGGTACTCGACCAGCGGGTCCTTCTGCGCCATGGCACGGAGGCCGATGCCCTCCTGGAGGTAGTCCATCTCGTAGAGGTGCTCACGCCACTTGCGGTCGAGCACCGAGAGGACGACGCGCCGCTCCAGCTCCCGCATGATGTCGGAGCCGAGCTGCTCCTCACGCGACTCGTACTGCTCGTGGATGTCGTCCTTGATGGAGTCGGAGATGAACTCCGCGGTGAGGCCCGCGCGGTCGCCCGCCGTCTCCTCCAGCTCGTCGACGGTGACCTTCACCGGGTAGAGCTGCTTGAAGGCGCCCCACAGCCGGTCCAGGTCCCACTCCTCGGCGAAGCCCTCGGCGGTCTCGGCGGCGATGTACGCGTCGATGGTGTCGTCCATGAAGTGCGTGACCTGGTCCTGAAGGTCCTCGCCCTCCAGGACGCGCCGACGCTCTCCGTAGATGACCTCGCGCTGCCGGTTGAGGACCTCGTCGTACTTGAGGACGTTCTTCCGGGTCTCGAAGTTCTGCTGCTCCACCTGCGACTGCGCGGAGGCGATCGCCCGGGTGACCATCTTGTTCTCGATCGGCACGTCGTCCGGCACGTTCGCCATGGACATCACGCGCTCGACCATCTGCGCCTTGAACAGCCGCATCAGGTCGTCGCCGAGCGACAGGTAGAAGCGGGACTCGCCCGGGTCGCCCTGACGGCCGGAACGACCGCGCAGCTGGTTGTCGATGCGCCGCGACTCGTGCCGCTCGGTACCGAGGACGTAGAGGCCGCCGAGGTCCTTGACCTCTTCGAACTCCGCCTTGACGGACCGCTCGGCCTTCTCCATGGCGGCGGGCAGCGCGGCGGCCCACTCCTCGACGTGCTCGACGGGGTCCAGGCCGCGCTGGCGCAGCTCCGCCTCCGCGAGGTCGTCGGGGTTGCCGCCGAGCTTGATGTCGGTGCCTCGTCCGGCCATGTTCGTGGCGACGGTGACGGCGCCCTTGCGGCCCGCCTGGGCGATGATCGGCGCCTCACGGTCGTGCTGCTTCGCGTTCAGCACCTCGTGCTGGACGCCGCGCTTGGAGAGCTGCTGCGAGAGGTACTCGGACTTCTCGACCGAGGTGGTGCCGACCAGGATCGGCTGGCCCTTCTCGTGCTTCTCCGCGATGTCGTCCACCACGGCCGCGAACTTGGCGACCTCGGTGCGGTAGATCAGGTCGGACTGGTCGGCACGGACCATCGGCCGGTTCGTCGGGATCGGCACGACGCCCAGCTTGTAGATCTGGTGGAACTCGGCGGCCTCGGTCATCGCCGTACCGGTCATGCCGGACAGGCCGCTGTCGTAGCCGTCGCGCTTGTAGAGGCGGAAGAAGTTCTGAAGGGTGATGGTCGCAAGGGTCTGGTTCTCGTCCTTGATGTCCACCCCTTCCTTCGCCTCGATCGCCTGGTGCATGCCCTCGTTGTAGCGGCGGCCGGCGAGGATACGGCCGGTGTGCTCGTCGACGATCATGACTTCGCCGTCGATGACGACGTAGTCCTTGTCCTTCTTGAAGAGTTCCTTGGCCTTGATGGCGTTGTTCAGGTAGCCGACCAGGGGCGTGTTCACCGACTCGTAGAGATTGTCGATGCCCAGCCAGTCCTCGACCTTGCTCACGCCGGACTCGTGGATGGCGACGGTGCGCTTCTTCTCGTCGACCTCGTAGTCGCCGGTCTCCTCGATGCCCTTCATCTGGTTGCCCGGCTCGCCCTTGGTGAGGCGGGTGACCAGCTTGGCGAAGTCGCCGTACCACTTGGTGGCCTGGTCGGCGGGGCCGGAGATGATCAGCGGCGTACGCGCCTCGTCCACGAGGATCGAGTCGACCTCGTCGACGATCGCGAAGTTGTGGCCGCGCTGGACCAGCTCGTCCTGCGACCACGCCATGTTGTCGCGGAGGTAGTCGAAGCCGAACTCGTTGTTCGTGCCGTACGTGATGTCGCAGCTGTACTGCTCGCGACGCTGGGCGGGCGTCATGTTCGCCAGGATGCAGCCGACCTGCAGACCCAGGAACTTGTGGACGCGGCCCATCATTTCGGAGTCGCGCTCGGCCAGGTAGTCGTTGACCGTGATCAGGTGGACGCCCTTGCCGGAGAGGGCGTTCAGGTACGCGGGCAGCGTGCCGACCAGGGTCTTGCCCTCGCCGGTCTTCATCTCGGCGACGTAGCCCATGTGCAGCGCGGCGCCACCCATCATCTGGACGTCGTAGTGGCGCTGGCCCAGGACGCGCTTGGCGGCCTCACGGACCGTCGCGAAGGCCTCGGGCAGGAGGTCGTCGAGGGTCTCGCCGTCGGCGTACCGCTCTTTGTATTCCTCGGTCAGCGCGCGCAGCTCGGCGTCGGAGAGGCTGACGAAGTCCTCTTCGATGGAGTTGACCTGGTCCGCGATGCGGTGCAGCTTGCGCAGGATCTTGCCTTCGCCTGCACGCATGATCTTCGAGAGGACGGACACGGGGGTTGGTCTCCTTGCCGGTCGGGCCTGGCATGGTCGGTTTTACTCGTTGGGCAACGGCCATCGTATGCGAGGACCCGGCTGCGCCGGGAGGTCTGCCCTGAGGTCAACGGGCGAGGAGCGCCGAAGGTGCCGGGTTGTGCCCACGAGTGCTGATGAGTTGTGACCGCGACAGTACGTTCGGTGATCGCGATCGACCACCAAAAGGGCTGGCCACCGGGGCGGCGCCGCCCGCAGAATCGCTTGATGGAGCCCGTCACCCTCACCACCGAGCGCCTGAGCCTGCGCACCTTCACGCCCGCCGACATCGACGAGGCGTACGCGGCCTGTCAGGACCCCGACATCCAGCGCTGGACCACGATCCCCTCGCCGTACTCACGCGCGGACGCCGAGGGCTTCGTCCTGCGCATGGTCCCGGACGGCTGGCGGGACGACACCGAGTACACCTTCGCCGTACGCCCCCTGGCGGGCGGCCCGCTGCTCGCCGCCGCCAGCCTGCACCACCCGCGCTCGGGCGCCTGGGAGGTCGGCTTCTGGACGGCCAAGGAGCACCGCGGCCGCGGCTACATGGCGGAGGTCGTGCTCGGCCTGGCCGGCTGGGCCTTCACCGACCTGCGCTGCACGCGCCTGGAGTGGCGCGCCGAGGTCGGCAACACCGGCTCGCGGGCCGTCGTCGAGAAGGCGGGCTTCACCGTCGAGGGCACGCTCCGCGGCGGCATGCTGAACAAGGGCACGCTCCGCGACAGCTGGGTCGGCGCCCTGCTCCCCTCGGACCTCGCCCTGCCCTCGTACCTCCCGTACCTGCCCGCCAAGAACTGACACCGCGTCGACCGCCCGGCCGCCCACCGGCACGCGCCAGCTGTCCGTGCCGGTTGTCAGTGCCGCCCCCTATCGTTCGGACCATGACGAGCCTGCCGCGCCCCGCCACCGCACTCTCCGCCGACGAGGCCCGCCGCATCGCCCTGCGCGCCCAGGGCTTCCTGGGAGCCCCGGACCGGAAGTCCGGCGTGCGGGGCGTGCTGCGTCACCTCGGCGCGGTCCAGCTCGACACGATCTCGGTCCTGGCCCGCTCCCACGAGCTGATTCCGTACGCACGGCTCGGCGCGGTCGGCCGCGACACCGTCGAGTCGGCGTACTGGAGCGCCACCCCCGCGGGCGCCCCCACCCCCCGGCCGCACGCCTTCGAGTACTGGTCGCACGCCGCGTGCATCCTCCCCGTCGAGGAGTGGCCGCACTTCGCCTTCCGCCGCCGCGCCTACCGTGCACGGCCGCACTGGCACCACGACCTGCCCGACGGCGCGTACGACCAGGTGATCAAGCAGCTCCGCGCCGAAGGCCCCCTGACGGCCACGGAGTTGGGCGGCGCGAAGAACAAGGGCGAGTGGTGGGACTGGTCGGAGTCGAAGATCGCCGTCGAGCGCGCGCTGATGTACGGCGAGGTGGTGTGCACCGACCGCCGCTCCTGGAAGCGGGTCTACGACCTCGCCGAGCGCGCCGTCCCCGCCCCGCTGCTCCACGACGACCTGGACGACGCGGAGTGCCTGCGCCGTCTGGTCCGGCTCGCCGGGCAGTCCCTGGGCGTCGGCACGCGCGCGGACATCGCCGACTACCACCGCCTCAAGGGCGAGCAGTTCGACGCGGTGGTCGCGGACTCGGGTCTGGTGCCGGTGACGGTCCAGGGCTGGGACAAGCCCGCCTGGGCCGACCCCGAGGCCCTGGCGACCACGCCCCGCGGCCGCCACCGCACGACACTGCTCTCGCCCTTCGACTCACTGATCTGGGAGCGGGCGCGCACGGAGCGGATCTTCGGCTTCACCCACCGCCTGGAGGCGTACGTCCCCAAGCCCAAGCGGATCCACGGCTACTTCGCGATGCCGCTGCTCGCGGGCGGCAAGCTGCTCGGCCGGGTCGACCCGGCGCGCGAGGGCAAGGTCCTGGTCGCCAAGCAGGTCTCGCTCGACTCCCCGAAGGCGGTCGCCCCGATGGCCCAGGCGCTGCGCGAGGCGGCGTCCTGGGTCGGCTGCGACTCCGTGGCCGTGGGCCGGGTGGACCGCCCCGGGCTGGCGGCGGAGCTGACCCGCGCCCTCGCCTGACCCCGCCCCAGCGGGTGGCTACCGGGCGGCTACCGGATTTCGAGGATCTTCTCCCGCATCGCGTAGACGACGGCCTCCATCCTGGAGTGCAGCTGCAGCTTCTCCAGGATGTTGCGCACGTGGTTCTTCACGGTGTTCTCGGAGATGAACAACTCCTTCGCGATGTCGCGGTTGTTCATCCCCGTGGCCACCAGCTTCAGGACTTCCAGCTCGCGGTCGGTCAGCCGCGGCGCGGGCACCAGTCTGCGCTCGTCGGTGCGCTGGATCATCGACTTGAACTCGGTGAGCAGCTTCGACGCCATCGAGGGGCTGATCTGCGACTGCCCGTCGGCCACCGCGCGGATCGCCGTGGCGACCTCGTCCGTGGAGATCTCCTTGAGGAGGTAGCCGGTGGCGCCCGCCTTGATCGCGTCGTAGAGGTCGGCCTCCTCGTCGCTGATCGTCAGCATGATGATCTTGGCGCTCGGCGCCACCTCCTTGATGGAGGTGCACGCCTCGATGCCACCGCGCTTCGGCATGCGTACGTCCATGAGCACGATGTCGGGCAGCAGGTCCGCGGCCTTGTCCACCGCCTCCGCGCCGTCGCCGGCCTCACCGACGACCTGGATGTCCTCCTCGGCGGCGAGGACGATCTCCAGGCCCCGGCGGAAGAGGGCGTGGTCATCCACCACAAGGACCCGGATGGGCTCCTTGCGCGGGGCGCCCGCTTGCGTGCCGATGCCGATGCCGTCCCCGGCATCCTCATCACGCATCGGTCCGAAGCTGTCCGCCATCGTTCCTCCCCCATGAAGGCCGTGGCCTGGTTGTACCTCTGCTGCGCCAACCCGGGGCGGCAGCACACCGGTTGGCCGGCCCGCCCATGATTTCATGCCCGGCGCCGGTGCGGTGCGCGCAGTGGTCGCACGCTGGTGCCCCTGGGGGCGCACACGCGCTCCCAGGGGCACCACGACGGCGGTCACGGGGCAGCGTCAGCCGCCGAGGGCTCCGCCGCCACCGGCCGTCTCGGGCCTGGTGACCATCGGGTCGGTGTTGAGACGGATGACGCCGTAGTCGTAGGCGTGCCGTCGGTAGACGACGCTGGGCTCCTTGGACTCGGAGTCGACGAACAAGTAGAAGTCGTGTCCGACCAGTTCCATCTCGTAGAGCGCCTGGTCGAGCGTCATGGGTGCCGCGACGTGCGTCTTCTCGCGGACCACGAGGGGGCCGTCCCCCTGGACCTCCAGCGAACCGATCTTCTTGACCGGGACACCGTCCGGCTCTTCGTCGCGTGCGACGGAGCCGTCCCCGTTGAGGTAGGCCGCGTCCGGGACGCGCTCGGCGACTTCGGCGGCGGAGAGCCTGCCGTTGCCGCGCCGGTTGTGGCGCTTTTCGTGCTGCTTGCGCAGCCGGGCATCCAGCTTGGCCGTGGCCAGGTCGAGCGCCGCGTAAGGATCGGCTGCCGAGGCCTCCGCGCGAATCACGGGCCCACGTCCGCGGACGGTGATCTCCACGCGGTCGGAACGGTCGGCCTGACGCGGGTTGGTTTCCTTGGACACCTCGACGTCGAGGCTGATCACCTTGCCGTCGAGCTTCTGGATCTTGTCCAGCTTCAGCTTCTCGGCCACGTGCTTGCGGAACCGCTCGGGCACCTCGGTCTTGCGGCCCTTGACGACGATGTCCACGCAGAACTCCGTTCCCGGATTGCTCCGCTCCTGTGGCGGAGCAACTCCCTTTTGCACCAGACTCCGGTGACTCCCGGAGCCTCGGACTCGGTGACTTCCACCTCCTCCTCCCCCGTGGACGAGATCTCCACCCCACCGGCGCGGGTGATTGCAAAAACCCGGCTACCGGCAATCCGATATGCGAGGGACGGCGTCAGCCATTCCTCACAACCGAACATATCTCGCCCGGACGGATGTCGTCACCCTCTACCGCCCCGTACCTCCATTCAGGTGTATCGACCCTCTCATCACCTGCAACGACGCAAGTTCTCAATCAGTTCCGGTTTATTTCGAAGGATTCCGGTGAAGCGGCGACAACCGCAGCACTGATCCGGTTCTCCCTGCCCATTTCCGGGCCTCGCGCGGCCCGGGAAACGGGTTTCCGGGCAGCCTCGGTCCCTGTGTTCTCTTGCGTGCGCACTTCACTTATCACTCGCGCGGCCTCGGCCAAAGAGGCACCGGTGGTCATCAGGTCGTCCACCAGGACGACCCGGCCACCATGAGCCAGCAGCCCGGCGCCTCCGGCGGTCACCTCCAGGGCGCCCGCCAGATTGGCCTGCCGCTGCCGGGACCCGAGCCCCGACTGATCGGCCACCACGCGCCGTTGACGCAGCACGGCGAGCACCCGCGCCGGGACACCCGCACGCCTCAGTTCACCCGCCGCGGCGAGCGCGATCCGCCGCGCCGGGTCATGCCCGCGCGCTCGCACCGACGCGCGCGACGACGGCACGGGAACGAGCGACAACGGCACCGTGCGCCCCTGTGGACCGCCGTGTGAGCCGCCTACCCAGGATTGCGCCCCCCTATCACCCGTCGCCCCGGATTCGACCCGCAGAACGCCGCACACGGCTTCCGCCAGCGCTTCACCGAGCGGCCCCGCGAGCCCCAGGGCGCCGCGCTCCTTGTGCGCGAGCAGGACGGCCCGCACCGCGTCCTCGTACGGCGCCGCCGCGTGCACCACGGGCAGGCCCGGCGGCTCCGGCACCGGCCGCACCCGGCGCGACGCGGTCCCGCACAGGGCGGCACGGCACTCGGCGCAGAGCGCCGCACGCGGTCGCCCGCATCCCGCGCACTCCGCCGGCAGCACCAGGTCGGTCAGGTCCTGCCACCAGCCCCGCATGTCCACCACTGTGCCAACCGGCGGGCCGGGCGGCCACCCCTGTGGATAACCCCCTGTGGACAACTCCACATCGCTGTGCGGCCGTTCGAGCGCCGCGAGGCGGGTGGGGCTCGGAACGTGCCTACGACAGGCCGCACTTCACCAGGAGGAGAGGCCCCGGCCGCCCTCCACCCGCCGGACAGACCTCACCGCGGACGGGACCTGACCTCGGGCGGACCTCACCCCGGATAGACCGGAGCCGTCCCTTCCTTCACCACCGTCTGCCACTGCGCGCCCGTGGGCAGCCGCACGATCCCGTCGTCCGAGTGCGCCACCAACGGCTGCCGCTCGTCCTCCGAGGCGGCGATCTCCTTCACGCCGGTCAGACCGGGCAGCGAGGTGGCGGGACGTACCGACCCGTCGCACTGGACGTACCGCATCTGCTGCACCCCGCCGGACTCGCGTCCGACCACCACGAGCCGGCTTCCGCCCGCCCACGACATGGCCGTGACCTCCTCCATCTGCGGTGCCGCCTGGGTGGGTTCGAGCACCGAGATCTCCGGCTTCTCGCCCTCGCCGCCGCCCGCCCGCTCGACCCGGCCGATCCACAGCGACTTCTTGTCGCCCTTCTCCACGAGCAGCGCGATGCGCACGCCGTCGGCGGAGACCCGCACCGCCTCGATGTGCCCGTCGAGACCGGAGACGTCGACCTGGACCGGCGCGCCCGCGCCCTGGCCGAACCAGAGCAGCCGCGGCCGCTTCGGATCACGGTCGGCCACCCACAGGTCACCCCTGCCGTCCCAACTCGGCGTGGAGAGGCGGTCCTCCTCCAGCTTGGCCTTGCTGCGCACCTCCGCCTTGTGGAGCTCGCCGTTCGCGTCCAGCGAACCGACGTACAGCGAGCGCCCGTCGTACGACACCCCCGCCGCGCGCTTCTCGTCGCGCGAGACCGCGGCCGAGCGCAGCGGCTGCTCGCCGCTGCCGATGGTGCCGAGGACCGGCTCCGGCTCCGCGGTGCTGCCCGCGGCCGCCGGCATCCGCACGAGCCGCTTCTTGTCGTCGATGAAGTACTGGAAGTCGGGCCGGTCCGCGGTGCGGTGCGGCGCGATCGACTCGGCGCGCTCCTCGCTCAGCACGCAGAGCATCGAGCCGTTGGACCGCTGCAACTGCACCTCCTCGACCCCCGAGGACGTCAAGTCCTGGAGCGTGAAGAGCAGTTGGGCCGCCATCTCGCTGCACCTGCGCTGCCCCGTGCGGTCGGCGCGCGCGTTCAGCTGCACGGTCAGCTTGTTCTGGTCGTCGGGCGAGAGCGACTTGTCGGGGTCCTTGAGCTTCGTACCGCTGCGGAAGCTCGAATCCGCCACCTGATCCAGCCAGTTGGTGGGCCCGTGCAGGAGCGACTTCACCGTCTCGGTCAGCGGATCGATGCGCTGGCGTATGTAGATGGGGTCGGCGACGAGCGCCCGCTGACCGCCCGAACCCATCCCCGACGCGGGCGTGGCGTAGTAGTACTTGTTGACGGACCGGTAGATGCGCTGGAAGTCGGACTCGCCGAGCACCACGCCCGGCGAAAGCCTGTCGATGCGCCAGGGGCCGCCGGGGCCGCCCTGCTGGCTGAGGTGGAGGGTCTGCTTGTACTGCCCCTCCTGGGGGCGGTACGCGTGCTGCTCGTCCACCGTCGCGACCTCGCGGCCGGTCAGCGAGAACGTCCGTCCTTCGCTGTCGTTGCCCGCGTTCCCCGCCGCGCTCGTGTTCGGCCCGTCGGCGAGCACCGTCGTGGACCGCTCGGGGTGCCAGCCCTTCGACGCCTCGTCGGTCAGATACTTGCGCGCCATCGCGAACTGCGGATCGTCACTGGTCAGCGCCTCCAGGAAGCCCTGCACGATCTCCACGGCCCGCGCGCCCTCGCGCGGCGGCATCGCGTAGACCCGGACCTGCGACTGGGAGTCCGGACGCTGCGAGGCGTCGACGGACTTCAGGTTCCCGCTGTCGGGCATCGAGGCGCAGCCGGCCAGCAGCGACACACAGCCGGTCAGCAGCAGCCCGGTACGCAGCGGACGCCGCCCGCGGCCCGTCCGGCGGCCGCTCCCGCTCCAGCTCCCGCTCCGATCGGGGTCAGCGCCCACGAGTGCTCTCCTCTTCCCTGGCCGAATCCTCTTCTCCGGCCGCCCTCTTGCCCCCCGGCCCCGGCCCCGGCTCGCGCCCGTCCCCGTGCGCCCGCGTCGGCTGCTCGGGCACCCCGGCGCCGGAACGCGCCTCGTCGTCCCCGTCCCCGCCCCCGTCAGAGCCCGCCCCTGAGCCGTCCGGGCCCGGCCCGTCGAGATCTGGCCCGTCGAGATCTGGCCCATCGAGGTCTGGCGCATCGAGATCTGGCCCGTCGAAACCCGGCCCGTCCAACTCGGGATCGCCCAGCGCCTCGTCGTCCACCGGCCGCCGCGACACGACCCGCGCGCCGCTGCCCGGCAACGCCGTGGGATCCACGTCCACGGCCGCGGCCAGGAGCCGGGGCGGTATCGGACCCTTCGCCGGTACGGGCGGCGGCACGCGCTCCGCCGACGCCTGCGCGGGCACCGTGGCGAGCTTGCTCGCGCCGCCCAGCGGCAGACCCGCGTCGTTCAGGCCACGGTGGCGCCGCGAATCGTCCGGCTCCAGCGGTATCGGCGAACCGCGCAGCGGCTCGTCCGCCGTACGCGGCAACGTGAGCCGGAACTGCGAACCGCCACCCGGCTCGCCCCACGCCTGCAACCAGCCGCCGTGCAGCCGCGCGTCCTCCAGCGCGATGGACAGGCCGAGACCCGTACCACCGGTGGTACGCGCGCGTGCCGGGTCCGCGCGCCAGAAGCGGCTGAACACCCGCGTCGCCTCGCCCGGCTTGAGCCCCACTCCGTAGTCACGCACCGCGACCGCGACCGCGCCGCCCGCCGCCGCGAGCCGCACCACGACGTCCTTGCCCTCGCCGTGCTCCACGGCGTTGACCACGAGATTGCGCAGCACCCGCTCCACCCGCCGGGCATCGGCCTCGGCGACCACCGGCTGCTGGTCCCCCACGATCCGTATGTGCGTGCCCTTGCGCTCGGCGAGCGGCTCCGCGCCGCCGACGACCCGTCGTACGACCTCCCTGAGGTCTATCGCCTCGGCCTCCAGCGCCGCCGCACCGGCGTCGAACCGGCTGATCTCAAGGAGATCCGCGAGCAGCGACTCGAACCGGTCCAGCTGATCGGCGAGCAACTCGGCCGACCGAGCCGTCACCGGATCGAAGTCCACCCGAGCCTCATGGATGACGTCGGCGGCCATCCGCACGGTCGTCAGCGGCGTCCGCAGCTCGTGCGAGACGTCCGACACGAACCGCCGCTGCATCCGCGACAGCTCCTCCAGCTGCTGGATCTTCAACTGGAGGTTCTGCGCCATCTTGTTGAAGGCCTCACCGAGCCGCGCGATGTCATCCTCGCCGGTGACCTTCATCCGCTCCTGAAGACGCCCGGCGGACAGCCGCTCGGCGATGCCCGCGGCCATCCGGACGGGCGTGACCACCTGGCGCACCACCAGCCAGGCGATCGCGCCGAGCAGCACCACGACGAACAGCCCCGCCGTCGCGAGCGTCGTCCTGACGAGGTTGAGCGACTCCTCCTCCTGCGTCAGCGGGAAGAGGTAGTAGAGCTGGTACGGATCGCCGTTGAGGTCGTTGAGCCGCTTGCCGATCACCAGACCCGACTGCGGCCCACGCCCGTCGTCGTAGACGATGCGCGTATTGGCCTGGTAGACCTCGGTGCCCTCGTCGACCCTGCGCCGCAGCTCCTCGGGCACGCTCAGGATCGGCTCCACGCCGCCCGAGGCCCGCGAACCGCGCACACTGCCCGCGTCACCCGCGGAGGTCGGGCTCAGCGTCACCACGGCGAACGCGTTCTGCCCGCCGCTGGACAGCTGCTCGACGAGGTCGGACATCCACAGGGCGGCATTGCGCCCGTCCGCCGTACTGCCGTCCTGCCCCTGGCCCGTACCGCTCTGACGGGCCGCGTTCACGTTGTCCTGAGCCGCCCGGAAACCTCCGTCGGCCTGGCTCTGCGACGCCTTCACCTTGGCCTTGAGCAGCCCGTTGTTGACCGAGCTCATGACGGCGAAGCCGAGCATGAGGACCACGCCGAGCGACATCAGCAGCGTCGTGACGACGACCTTGAGCTGGATGTTGCGCCGCCACAGCCGCAGGGCGGGCAGCAGCGGGCGGCGCACCCAGCGCGCGAAGAGCCGAAGGACGGGGCTGCCCTGCACCCCGCCCTGCAACAGCAGCCCGCCGTCGGCGAGCCGCCCGAACCGGGACGCGCGCCGCGCCGGTCCAGTCCGCCCCTGGCGAGCCCCCGGATCCCCGGGCGCCGAGGAGGAACTGTCCCGGGACACGTCAGCTCGGTCCGGCCTTGTAACCGACACCACGGACGGTCACCACGATCTCCGGCCGCTCCGGGTCCCGCTCCACCTTCGAGCGCAACCGCTGGACGTGCACGTTCACCAGGCGGGTGTCCGCCGCGTGCCGGTAGCCCCAGACCTGCTCGAGCAGCACCTCACGCGTGAACACCTGCCACGGCTTGCGGGCCAGCGCGACCAGGAGGTCGAACTCCAGCGGCGTCAGCGCGATCGACTGCCCGTCCCGCTTCACGGAGTGCCCCGCCACGTCGATGACCAGGTCACCGATGGCCAGCTGCTCCGGCGCGGGCTCCTCCGACCGACGGAGCCGCGCCCTGATCCGGGCCACGAGCTCCTTCGGCTTGAACGGCTTGACGATGTAGTCGTCCGCCCCCGACTCCAGACCGACCACCACATCCACGGTGTCGCTCTTGGCGGTGAGCATCACGATCGGCACCCCGGACTCCGCCCTGATCAGGCGGCACACCTCGATGCCGTCCCGACCGGGAAGCATCAAGTCGAGCAGCACAAGATCCGGCTTGGCCTCCCGGAAAGCAGCCAGCGCCTTGTCGCCATCAGCTACGAACGACGGCTCAAAACCTTCACCACGCAGCACAATCCCGAGCATCTCGGCCAGTGCGGTGTCGTCGTCGACGACAAGGACTCGTCCCTTCATGCCTGACATCATCCCATTAGCTAATCGTTACCTGGCGTGACCTGGCACACAGCTCGACAAGGCCCTCTGCCGTCACAGGTGACAGAACGCCCTCTTCCGTGACGATCGCCGTGACCAACTCCGGCGGCGTCACGTCGAATGCGGGGTTGTACGCCTGGGTCCCCAGGGGTGCCACCGGAATACCGCCTCCCGCTTCTCTTCCGGCCATCGGCGCGTACGGCGTCGTGACCTCCGTCACTTCATGACCACCCCGCAGCTCCACCTCGATGGACGCCCCGTCCGGGGTGGCCGGGTCCACGGTCGTCACCGGCGCCACCACGATGAACGGCACATGGTGATATCGGGCCAGCACCGCGAGCGGATAGCTCCCCACCTTGTTCGCCACCGAACCGTCGGCCGCGATGCGGTCGGCACCGATCAGCACGGCATCCACCTCTCCCGCCGCGAACAGCGAACCCGCCGCGTTGTCCGTGAGCAAGGTGTACGCCATTCCGTTCCGCGCCGCCTCATATGCGGTGAGCCGGGCCCCCTGCAACAGCGGCCGCGTCTCGTCCACCCACAGCCTGCGCAGGCTCCCCTCCCGATGCGCCTTGAGCGCCACCGCGAACGCCGTGCCCTCACCGCCGGAGACCAGCGCCCCCGTGTTGCAGTGCGTGAGGATCCGGTGCCCACCACCGGGCAACAGCTCGTCGAGCAGCGCCAGCCCGCGCGCCGCCATCTCCGCGCTGGCCCGCGCGTCCTCCGCGTGCAGCGCCCTCGCCGCGGCAAGCGCGGCACCGGCCGCCCGGCCGACGTCCTCACCTCCGGATATCGCGGTGCGGTACGCCGCCTGCGCCCTGCGCACGCCGTACGCGAGGTTGACCGCGGTGGGCCGCGCCCCCGCCAGCGCGTCCGCCGCCTCGTCCACGTCGAACCCGCGGACGGCGGCCAGCGCGACGCCGTACGCCCCCGCGATGCCGAGCAGCGGTGCCCCGCGCACCGCCAGCGTCCGGATCGCCTCCACCAGAGCCGGTGCGTCGGTGCACACCAGCTCGCTCTCCTCGCCCGGCAGCCTGGTCTGGTCGAGCAGGACCAGCACCGGCCCTTCAGGGGGTTCGTCCCAACGGATCGCGGGGATCGCCGGGAGCTCGGTCGGCCGTGTGTGCTCGCTGGATTGCGCGTACTGATCAGCCATCCGCCCAGTCTGCCCCGTACCCAGCGGACAATTGAAGGTCTACAGCCCCTACGGCGCCCGGCCCTCCGGTCGGTGCACCGTGACACGATGGCTGGCAACCTGCCGCCGCAACCGCGGACGGGCACCGTGAAGGAGCGACGATGAACGACACTCCGGGCTGGGCCTCGCCCGGATCTGCCCCCTCCGACGGACCGGACTCCGGCAAGCCGGACTCCCCCGACCCCGCGGACGCCGGCCCCCAGAGCGGCCCGTCCTCGAAGTGGTCCAAGGAGCAGCCGCCGCCCGCCCAGTGGTCCCCGCCCAGCACCCCGGGCCCGGGCCAGACCCCGCCACCCCCGCCTCCGCCGCCCGCACAGAACGGCGGCTGGGGCGGCCAGCGCCCAGGCGGCCCCGGAGGCCCAGGCGGTCCCGGAGGAGGCGGCTACCGAGGCTGGGGCGCCTGGCAGGGCCCGCCGCCCGCCGCCAAGCCCGGCGTCATCCCGCTCCGCCCGCTCGGCGTCGGCGAGATCCTGGACGGCGCGGTCTCCACCATGCGCGCCCACTGGCGCACGGTCCTCGGCATCTCGCTGACCGTCGCCATCCTCACCGAGGTCGTCGTCGTCCTCCTGCAAGGCCTCGTCCTGAACGACACCGTCGACACGGACGCCCTGAACGACCCGAGCGCGACCCTCGGCGAACTGACCCGCGCCATGGGCGACACGATGCTCAGCTCCGGAGTGGTCCTCGTGATCACCCTGCTCGGCACGATCATCGCGACGGCCCTGCTCACGATGGTCACCAGCCGAGCGGTGCTCGGTAAGTCGGTCACCCTCTCGGAAGCCTGGCAGGACTCCCGGCCCCAGCTGGTGAAGCTCTTCGGCCTGACCCTGCTCATCCCTCTCATCGGCGTCGCGATCGTCGCCGTCGGCATCCTGCCCGGCGTACTGATCGCGCTGGCGGGACCCTCCGAAGCCGGCACCAGCCTCGCCGTACTCGGCGGTCTGGCAGCCAGCGTCGCCGCCCTCTGGGTCGTCATCCGCCTCTCGCTCGCCTCGCCCGCGCTGATGCTGGAGAAGCAGGGCATCAAGAAGTCCCTGGCCCGCTCGGACAAGCTGGTCCGCGGCTCCTGGTGGCGGGTCTTCGGCATCCAGCTGCTCGCCGCGATCATCGCGAACGTCGTGGCGTCGATCATCGTCATCCCGTTCACCTTCATCGCGGGCGCGTTCAGCGGCGACGGCGTCACGGGCTTCCTCGAGAACACGGGCGACCTGGGCTGGACCTTCCTGATCATCACCGGCATCGGCTCGGTGATCGGCTCCATGCTCACGTTCCCCATCACGGCCGGCGTCACCGTGCTGCTCTACATCGACCAGCGCATCCGCCGCGAGGCCCTCGACCTCGAACTCGCCCGCGCCGCGGGCGTCCCCGGCCACGGGCCCACCACGCCCGGCACCCCGGGGAGCTGATGCGGTGACGGCGGCGGGGGCAGTTCTCACCCGGCTCGGAGCGTCACCGCTCCTGCCGCGCACCGGCGACGACCCACCGGTGACGATCCCGCGTGACCCCGCGCGGGAGGCCGCCGAGCGCGAACTGTCCAAGCCGATGTACCACGAGAACGACCCCGGCCTCTTCCAGCGGGCCCTGAACCGCTTCTGGGGCTGGGTGGAGGACCTGTTCTCCGCCGCCTCGGGGGCCACCCCGGGCGGCGGGTTCGGCCTCCTGGTCATCGTGCTCGCCGTCGTACTCCTGGCCTTCGCCCTGTGGTGGCGCCTCGGCACCCCGCACCGCACACCCACCTCCGCGCCGCCCCTCTTCGACGACCGCCCCCGCAGCGCCGCCGAACACCGCGCGGCCGCCGAGGCACACGCCGCCCAGGGCCACTGGAACCAGGCCGTCCAGGAACGCATGCGCGCCGTCGTCCGCTCCCTGGAGGAGCGCGCCCTGCTGGACGTCCGCCCCGGCCGCACCGCCGACGAGGCAGCCGCCGAAGCCGGCCACCCCCTGCCCTCGCACGCCACCCGACTGCGCACCGCCGCCCGGGAGTTCGACGACGTGACATACGGCGGCCGGACCGCCGGCGAACCGGCATACCTGCGCATCGCCGATCTCGACCGCGACCTCGAACGCACCAAACCGGTCCTGATCAGCACCGCCCACACCACGGTGAGCAGCAACTCCCAGGGAGCCGCCGAATGACCGGCTCCACCGACTCCCCCGAGCCGCCGCGGCCCCCCGCGCCCGCGCCCGCCACCGCTGGCGCCACCAGCACCAGCACCGCCAGCGCCAGCGGGACCAGCACCGACAGCGGCACCAGCACGGACACCGCACAAAAGCCCGCCCCGCACCTCCGCCCCGCCACGGCACCGACGTCGACCTCCGCGACCCCCCGCCAGCTCTGGACCCGCACCCGTGGCATCGCCCTGGCCCTGGTCGTCCTCCTGGCAGCGGCCGTCGCCATGGCCGCGGTCCGCTCCGACACCCAGCACG
The DNA here is from genome assembly GCF_044744425.1 of Streptomyces sp. NPDC087300. Classification (NCBI taxonomy): domain Bacteria; kingdom Bacillati; phylum Actinomycetota; class Actinomycetes; order Kitasatosporales; family Streptomycetaceae; genus Streptomyces; species Streptomyces sp. NPDC087300. The sequence goes on along the minus strand of NZ_JBIUYI010000021.1, from coordinate 3,537 downwards.
GACGCCTCGACCCGCGCGCCACCGACCCCTACGGCAGCCGGGCCGTCGCCGAACTCCTCGCCGACCGGGGCGTGTCCACCCGCGTGGTCACCACCGTCGAAGAAGCCAGGGCCGCGACCGGACCCGACACGACGCTCCTCGTCGCCAACCCGGACGTCCTCACCAAGAGCCAGCAGTCCCGCCTGCACGCGGCCACCGAGGACGCCGAAGGACGCACCGTCCTCGTCACCCCCGGCACCCCCTCGATCGGCACCCTCGCCCCCGGCGTCACCGTGGACGGCGTCCCCAGCACGGACTCCACGCTCTCCCCCCGCTGCTCCCTGCCCGCGGCCCGCCGCGCGGGCGACGCCGACATGGGCGGCATCCGCTACGACGCCCTCGCCCCGGACGCCGAAGCCTGCTACCTCAGCGACGGCCTGCCCAGCCTCCTGCAACTCCCCACCCCCCGTGGAAAGGGCGACACCGTCGTCCTCGGCGCCCCCGACATCCTCTACAACGACCGCCTCGACCAGCACGGCAACGCCTCGCTCGCCCTCCAACTCCTGGGCTCACGACCCCACCTGGTCTGGTACCTCCCCTCCCTCTCCGACGACTCCGCCGCCACCGACGACGAACGCCGCGGCTTCTTCGACCTGATCCCCTCCGGCTGGCGCTGGGCCACCCTGCAACTCACCGTCGCCGCCGTGCTCGCCGCCCTGTGGCGCGCCCGCCGCCTCGGCCCTCTCGTACCCGAACGCCTCCCCGTGGCCATCCGCGCCTCGGAAACCGTCGAAGGCCGCGCCCGTCTCTACCGCAAGGCGAACGCCCGCGACCGCGCGGCCACGGCTCTGCGCACCGCCACCCGCGGCCGACTCGCCCCGCTCGTCGGCGTATCCCCCGCCCAGGCGCACGCACCCGAGACCCTGCTCCCCGCGCTCTCCACCCGATTCCCCTCCCCCGACCGAGACCTGCTCCCTCTCCTCTTCGGACCGCCTCCCGGCAACGACGCAGCGCTCATCGCCCTCGCCGACCAACTCGACGCCCTCGAAAGAGAGGTACGCCATTCATGATGGACCCGACCACTGACAACGCCGGGCCCACCGGAGATCCCCGCAGCTCACGCGCTTCCCTCGAAGCCCTGCGCGCCGAGATCTCCAAGGCCGTGGTCGGCCAGGACCCCGCCGTCACAGGCCTCGTCGTCGCGCTCCTTTGCCGCGGTCACGTCCTCCTGGAGGGAGTCCCCGGGGTAGCGAAGACGTTGCTCGTCCGCGCACTCTCCGCGAGCCTCGAACTCGACACCAAGCGCGTCCAGTTCACCCCCGACCTGATGCCGAGCGACATCACCGGCTCCCTCGTCTACGACGCGCGCACCACCGAGTTCTCCTTCCAGCCAGGACCGGTCTTCACCAACCTCCTGCTGGCCGACGAGATCAACCGCACCCCGCCCAAGACCCAGTCCTCGCTCCTCGAAGCGATGGAGGAACGCCAGGTCACGGTCGACGGCACCCCGCGCCCCCTTCCCGAACCGTTCCTCGTCGCCGCCACCCAGAACCCGGTGGAGTACGAAGGCACGTACCCCCTCCCCGAGGCCCAACTGGACCGTTTCCTCCTCAAACTGACGGTCCCTCTCCCTTCCCGCCAGGACGAGATCGACGTCCTCACCCGCCACGCCGAGGGCTTCAACCCCCGCGACCTGCACGCCGCGGGCGTACGCCCCGTAGCGGGCCCCGCCGACCTGGAAGCCGCCCGCGCCGCCGTCGCGAAGACGACCGTCTCCCCCGAGATCACCGCCTACGTAGTGGACATCTGCCGCGCCACCCGCGAATCCCCGTCCCTCACCCTCGGCGTCTCACCCCGCGGCGCGACGGCCCTGCTCTCCACGGCCCGCGCCTGGGCCTGGCTCACCGGCCGCGACTACGTCATCCCCGACGACGTGAAGGCCCTGGCCCTCCCCACGCTCCGCCACCGCATCCAACTGCGCCCCGAGGCCGAGATGGAGGGCGTCACCGCGGACTCCGTCATCAACGCGATCCTCGCCCACGTCCCGGTCCCCCGCTGATGGCCCTCACCGGACGCGCCGCTCTCCTGGCGGCACTCGGAGCCCTCCCCGTGGGCATCTGGGCCCCGGGCTGGACCGGCATGCTCGCCGTCAACGCCCCCATCGCCCTGGCCTGCGCCTGCGACTTCGCCCTGGCCGCCCCCGTACGCCGACTGCGCCTGACCCGCTCCAGCGACACATCAGCCCGCCTCGGCGAGGCCGCCGACGTCGACCTCACCGTCACCAACCCGTCCGGCCGCCCGCTGCGCGCCGAACTCCGCGACGCCTGGCCACCCAGTAGCTGGCAGCCGGGCACGGAGGTCGCCGCGTCCCGCCACCGGTCCACGATCCCGGCCGGCGAACGCCGCCGCCTCACCACACGCCTGCGCCCCACCCGCCGCGGCGACCATCACGCCGACCGCGTCACCATCCGCTCGTACGGCCCCCTCGGCCTGTTCACCCGCCAGGGCAGCCACCAGGTCCCCTGGACCGTCCGCGTCCTGCCACCGTTCGCCAGCCGGAAGCACCTGCCCTCCAAACTGGCCCGGCTGCGCGAACTCGACGGCCGTACCAGCGTGTTGACCCGCGGCCAGGGCACCGAGTTCGACAGCCTCCGCGACTACGTCCCCGGCGACGACACCCGCTCCATCGACTGGCGCGCCACCGCCCGCCAGTCCACCGTCGCGGTCCGCACCTGGCGCCCGGAACGCGACCGGCACATCCTCCTGGTCCTCGACACCGGCCGCACCTCGGCCGGCCGCGTCGGCGACGCCCCGCGCCTCGACGCCTCCATGGACGCGGCACTTCTCCTCGCCGCCCTGGCATCCCGAGCCGGCGACCGCGTGGACCTCCTCGCGTACGACCGCCGAGTGCGCGCCCTCGTCCAGGGCCGAGCCGCAGGAGAAGTCCTGCCCTCCCTGGTCAACGCCCTGGCCACGCTCGAACCCGAACTCATCGAGACGGACGCCCGAGGCCTGACGGCCACGGCCCTGCGCACGGCCCCCCGCAGCTCCCTGATCGTGCTCCTCACCAGCCTCGACACCGCCCCGGTGGAAGAGGGCCTGCTCCCCGTACTCCCGCGCCTCACCAAACGCCACACGGTCCTGGTCGCATCCGTGGCCGACCCGCACATCGAGCGGATGGCCAAGTCCCGCGGCACAACAGAAGCGGTGTACGACGCGGCGGCCGCGGCCCAGGCCCAGTCGGAACGCCACCGCACGGCAGAACAGCTGACGCGCCGAGGCGTAACCGTCGTGGACGCCACCCCGAACGAACTGGCCCCCGCATTGGCGGACGCCTACCTGTCCCTCAAAGCCGCCGGCCGCCTCTAGAGAACAGAAAAGGGGCCGGAAGGGGGCCGGATGTCGTTCTGGAAATGGCCCTGGAACGCAGAAAACCCCCGCACCAATGGTGCGGGGGTTTTCTCATTCAAAATTAGTTCGGCGGCGTCCTACTCTCCCACAGGGTCCCCCCTGCAGTACCATCGGCGCTGTGAGGCTTAGCTTCCGGGTTCGGAATGT
>NZ_JBIUYI010000020.1:0-80098 GCF_044744425.1 Streptomyces sp. NPDC087300 | reverse complement strand
CCCACAACGCCGGCTGCACCACATCCACCCGCTCCAACGCGGCCTCATCGCCCAGCACCTCGCGCAACGACCAGTCCACATGCGCGGACAACGCCTCACCACACGCGTCCAGCGACGCACGGAACACCGGTGAAGATGCGGCCAGTTCAGCGCCCATCCCCAGCCACTGCGAACCCTGACCCGGGAACACGAACGCGACCTTGCCCGCCGCACGCGCCACACCCACCGCGACCCGCGCCGACTCCCCACCACCAGCAACAGCGGCGAGCGCGTCAGCACCACCCGCCACCACCACAGCACGATGATCGAACACCGACCGCGACAACAACGCATCCGCCACGGGGGCGGGTCCCAAGTCAGCGACGGCTGAGGTGAGTTGCGCCGCATGGGCGCGCAGCGCGGTCTCCGTACGCGCGGAGAACACCAGCGGGACCGGACCAGAGACCGGCGCCGGGTCGACCGGCGTCTCCTCGGGTGCCTGCTCGATGATGGTGTGGGCGTTCGTGCCGCTCACGCCGAACGACGACACGCCCGCGCGGCGCGGCCGGTCGAGCGTCGGCCAGGGCCGGGTCTCGGTCAGTACGTCGACCTCGCCCGCCGACCAGTCAACGTGCGGGGAGCGTTCGCCGACGTGCAGGCTCTTGGGCAGTTCGGCGTGGCGCAGGGCCATCACCATCTTGATGACGCCGCCGACACCCGCCGCGGCCTGGGTGTGGCCGATGTTGGACTTCAGCGAGCCGAGCCACAGGGGCTCCCCCGCGCGGTCCTGGCCGTAGGTGGCGAGCAGGGCCTGGGCCTCGATCGGGTCACCGAGGGTGGTGCCGGTGCCGTGCGCCTCGACCACGTCCACGTCGGAGGTGGTCAGGCCCGCGTTCGCCAGTGCCTGGCGGATGACGCGCTGCTGGGAGGGGCCGTTCGGGGCGGTCAGGCCGTTGGACGCGCCGTCCTGGTTGACCGCGGAGCCGCGTACGACGGCGAGGACGGGGTGTCCGTTGCGGCAGGCGTCCGAGAGGCGTTCCAGGACGAGCATGCCCACGCCCTCGCCCCAGCCGGTGCCGTCCGCGTCGGCGGAGAACGCCTTGCAGCGGCCGTCGGGGGCCAGGCCGCGCTGACGGCTGAACTCCACGAACGTCGCCGGGCTCGCCATCACGGTCACGCCGCCCGCGAGGGCCAGCGTGCACTCGCCGGAGCGCAGCGCCTGGGCCGCGAGGTGCATCGCGACCAGGGACGACGAGCACGCCGTGTCCACGGTGACCGCGGGGCCTTCGAGGCCGAACACGTACGACACTCGGCCGGACGCGACGCTGCCCGAGCTGCCGACGCCGAGCTGGCCCTCGAAGCCCTCCGGGGAGCGCCCGAGCCGTGCGGCGTAGTCGTTGTACATCACACCGGCGAACACGCCGGTCGCGCTGCCGCGCAGCGCCTTGGGGTCGATGCCGGCCCGCTCGAACGCCTCCCAGGAGGTTTCGAGGAGCAGCCGCTGCTGCGGGTCGACGGCGAGCGCCTCGCGCGGCGACATGCCGAAGAACGCCGGGTCGAACGCGGCGGCGTCGTAGAGGAATCCGCCCGACTTGACCGTGCTGGTGCCCATGTTCTCGGGGTCGGGGTCGTAGAGCGCCTCGACGTCCCAGCCGCGGTTGTCCGGGAAGTCGGACACCGCGTCGCGGCCGCCTGCGACCAGGTGCCACAGGTCCTCGGGCGAGCTCACCCCGCCGGGGTAGCGGCAGCTCATGCCGACGATGGCGATCGGCTCGTCGTCGGCGGCGGCCGTGCGGACGATCGCCGTCCGCGTCTCGTCGTCGCCGAGCAGCGTGGCGCGCAGGTGCTTCGCGAGCGCCAGGGGCGTCGGGTAGTCGAAGACCAGCGTGGCGGGCAGGCGCAGGCCGGTGGCCGCGTCGAGGCGGTTGCGCAGTTCGACCGCGGTGAGCGAGTCGAAGCCGAGCTCGTCGAAGGCCCGCTCCGCCTCCACCGCGGCGGCGGACGCGTGGCCGAGCACGGCGGCGACACAGGTGCGTACGACGTCGAGCAGCGCGGGGAGGCGCTCCTCGACCGGCAGTGCGGAGATCCGTGCCGCCAGGCCGCCTTCGGCCTTGGCGGCCTCGGGGCGCGCCGTGCGCACCAGCGCGCGCAGCAGCGGCGGGACGGTCTCGGGGCGGGCCCGCAGCGGCGCCAGGTCGAGGCGCATCGGTACGGCGACGGCCGACGGCAGCGTGAGCGCGGCGTCGAAGAGGCGCAGTCCCTCGTCGGCGGAGAGCGCGGTGACGCCGGCCCGTGCGAGGCGGCCGCGGTCGGTCTCGGCCAGCTCGTCGGTCATGCCGCTCGCGTCCGCCCACAGGCCCCAGGCCAGTGACGTCGCGGGCAGGCCGGTGGCGCGGCGGTGCTGGGCGAGCGCGTCCAAGTACGCGTTGGCCGCTGCGTAGTTGGCCTGGCCCGCGTTGCCGAAGGTGCCCGCCGCGGAGGAGAACAGGACGAACGCGGACAGGTCCATGTCCTGGGTCAGCTCGTGCAGGTGACTGGCCGCTTCGGCCTTGGGCCGGAACACGGTGTCGATCCGCTCCGGTGTCATCGACTCGATGACGCCGTCGTCCAGTACGCCCGCCGCGTGCACGACGGCCGTCACGGGGTGCTCGGCGAGGAGCGCCGCCACCGCGTCGCGGTCGGCCACGTCGCAGGCCACGGCGTTGACTTCGGCGCCAAGGGCCTCCAACTCGCCGTGGAGTGCGCCTACTTGGCCGCGCCTGCTGGCGAGGACCAGACGCCGTACGCCGTGCTCGGTGACCAGGTGGCGTGCCACGAGGCCGCCGAGCATGCCGCTCGCGCCGGTCACGAGGACCGGCCCGGCGCCGAAGTCCGGCTCGCCGTCCGTCTCGGGACGGGCGCGTACGAGCCTCGGGACGAGCAGTTCGCCCCCGCGCAGGGCGAGTTGGGGCTCGTCGGTCGCGACGGCGCCCAGCAGGGTGTGGGCCGTGTCCGTCTCCGCCAACCAGTCGATGTCGGTGTCGACGAGCACGAACCGGCCGGGGTGCTCGGACTGCGCCGCGCGGACGAGGCCCCACAGCGGGGCGTCGGTCAGGCCGGGTACCTCGTCGTCGGGGCCTGCCGCCACCGCGCCGCGCGTGACGAACACCAGGCGCGCGGAGGCGAACCGGTCGTCGGCGAGCCAGGCACGCACCAGGGCCAGAGCCAGGTGCGTCGCCTCCGCCGGGTTCGCGGCCCGAGGCGCGGGGGCGAACACGAGGTCCGGCACCCCGTCCCCCGCCAGCGCGTCCAGGTCCGTGTCCGTCAGGACCGCCCAGCGGGTCGAGGGCGCCTCGGCGGGGCGCACCTGCGTCCAGTCGAGCCGGAACAGCGAGTCGAGGCGGTCGCCGGTGAGTCCGTCGGCGGCCAGGGGCCGCAGCGACAGTTCCTCGACGGAGGCGACGGGGGCGCCCGTGCCGTCGGTCAGGGCGATCGCGACGCCCGAGGTGCCCGCCGGGGAGAGCCGTCCGCGCAGCGCGGACGCGCCGCTGCTGTGCAGGTGGACGCCGCGCCACGAGTAGGGCAGGTGCAGCCGCTCCGTGTCGGCGACGAAGCCGCCGAGTCCGATGGCGTGCAGCGCGGAGTCGAGCAGCGCCGGGTGCAGTCCGAAGGAGCTCGCGCTGTCCTGGTCGGGCAGCTCCAGCTCGACGAACACCTCGTCGCCGCGCCGCCAGGCCGTGCGCAGCCCGCGGAACGCGGGACCGTAGCCGAGGCCCGACTCCGCGAGCGCGTCGTAGCGGCCCTCGATGTCGACGCGTTCGGCTCCGGCGGGCGGCCAGGCGCCGGTGTCGGCGGCCGGGGCCGCCGCTCCCGTGCCGAGGGTGCCGGAGGCGTGCCGGGTCCACGGCTGGTCGTCGGGCGCGTCGTCGGTCCGCGAGTAGACGCTCAGCGTGCGGCGCCCGGACGCGTCGGGGGCGCCGACCGACACCTGGAGCCGTACGGCGCCGTCCGTCGGCAGGACCAGCGGCGCCGCGAGCGTCAGTTCCTCGACGTGGTCGAGCCCGACCTGGTCGCCCGCCCTGACCGCGAGCTCCAGGAGCGCGGCGCCGGGCACGAGGACGACGCCGCCGACGGTGTGGTCGGCGAGCCACGGGTGGGTGGCCATGGAGAGCCTGCCGGTGAGCAGGGCGCCCTCCTCGTCGGCCAGGGTGACCGCGGCGCCCAGGAGCGGGTGGTCGGCGGGGCGCAGGCCCACCGAGGTCACGTCGCCGACGTGGGCGCCGACGTCCAGCCAGTACCTGGTGCGCTGGAAGGGGTAGGTGGGCAGGTCGGTGCGCCGGGCGCCGCGGCCCGCGAACACCGCCTGCCAGTCGAGGGCGACACCTTCGACGTGCAGGGCGGCGACCGCAGAGGTGAGCGTGGCGCCCTCGGACCGGCCCGCCCGCGCCCCCGCGACGAGCACCGCGCCCTCGTCGGCGCAGTCGCGGCCCGCGGCGGTGAGGACCGCGTCGGGGCCCAGCTCCAGGAAGCTGGTGACGCCGTGCTCCCCCAGGGTGCGTACGCCGTCGTGGAACCGCACCGCCTGGCGTACGTGGCGCACCCAGTGTTCGGGGTCGCGCGCCTGCGCCGGGGTGAGGACGGCGCCGGTCAGCGTGGAGACGATGGGGATCGCCGGGGTGCCGTAGTCGATGCCGCGGGCGACGGCGCGGAAGTCGTCGAGGACGGCGTCCACGTGCGGCGAGTGGAACGCGTGGCTGACCCGCAGGTACCGGGTCTTGCCGCCGCGCTCGCGCCAGGCGGCGTCGATCGCGGCCACGGCGTCGGCGTCACCCGCGATCACCGTGGACTCGGGGCCGTTGACCGCCGCGACGTCCACCGTGCCGCCGTGCTCGGCGACGAGGCCGCGCACGGTGTCCTCGTCGGCGCGCAGCGACAGCATCGCCCCGCCCTCGGGCAGCGCGCCCATCAGCCTGCCGCGGGCGGCGACGAGGGTGCACGCGTCGGCGAGGGAGAACACGCCCGACACATGGGCGGCCGCGAGTTCGCCGATGGAGTGGCCCGCGAGGAACTGCGGGCTGAGGCCCCACGCGGTGACGAGGCGGAACAGCGCCACCTCGACGGCGAAGAGGGCGGGCTGGGTGTAGGTGGTCCGGTCGAGCAGGGCGGCGTCCGCGGTGCCCTCCTCGGCGAAGAGCACGTCCCGCAGCGGCCGGTCCAGGTGCGGGTCGAGGCCCGCGCAGACCTCGTCGAGGGCCTGGGCGAACACGGGGAACTCCGCGTACAGCTCGCGGCCCATGCCCGCCCGCTGGCTGCCCTGTCCGCTGAACAGGAAGGCGAGCTTGCCGCGCGAACCCACGGTGCCGCGCACCAGGTTCGGCGCCTCGCCGCCGCCGGCCAGGGCGGTGAGACCGCTCAGCAGCTCCGCGCGGTCCGTGCCGACGACGGCGGCCCGGTGCTCCAGGGCGGTCCTGGTCACGGCGAGCGAGTAGCCGACGTCCACGGACGTGTCGTCGCTGCCGTCCAGGTGGGACAGGAGGTCGGCGGCGCGCTCGCGCAGGGCCTCGGGGTCGTTGCCGGAGAGCACCCACGGCACGGCGTCGGCGTGCACGGGGTCGGCCAGTTCGGCGGGCCCGGCCAGCTCGTCGTCCTGCTCCCCTTCGGCCTCGTCGGCCGGGGCCTGTTCGAGGACGACGTGGGCGTTGGTGCCGCTGATGCCGAACGACGACACGGCGGTCCTGCGCGGCTGGCCCGTGCGCGGCCACGGCCGCCCCTCGGTGAGGAGTTCCACGGCGCCCGCCGACCAGTCGACGTGCCGGGAGCGCTCGCCGACGTGCAGGGTCGGCGGCAGCACGCCGTGCCGCATCGCCATGACCGTCTTGATCACTCCGGCGACGCCCGCGGCGGCCTGGGTGTGGCCGATGTTGGACTTCACCGAACCGAGCCACAACGGGCGTCCCGCGGGGCGGTCCTTGCCGTACGTGGCGAGCAGGGCCTGCGCCTCGATGGGGTCGCCGAGCGTGGTGCCGGTGCCGTGCGCCTCGACCGCGTCGACCTGGTCGGCGGTCAGCCCGGCGCTCTCGAGCGCCTGGCGGATGACGCGCTGCTGCGAGGGGCCGTTGGGCGCGGTGAGGCCGTTGGACGCGCCGTCCTGGTTGACGGCGGAACCGCGCACGATGCCGAGCACGGTGTGGCCGTTGCGCCGGGCGTCGGAGAGCCGCTCAAGGAGCAGCATGCCCGCGCCCTCGCCCCAGCCGGTGCCGTCGGCGTCGTCGGAGAACGACTTGCACCGGCCGTCGGCGGCGAGGCCGCGCTGCTTGCTGAAGCCGATGAAGGTGTCCGGGGTCGCCATCACGGTGACACCGCCCGCCAGGGCGAGCGTGCACTCGCCCGAGCGCAGCGCCTGGGCCGCCAGGTGCAGCGTGACCAGGGAGGACGAGCAGGCGGTGTCGACCGTGACGGCGGGGCCCTCCAGGGCGAACGTGTACGACACGCGGCCCGAGGCGACGCTGCCGAAGCTGCCGGTGCCGAGGAAGCCCTCGACGCCCTCGGGCACCGAGCGCAGCCGCGACGTGTAGTCGTGGTACATCACTCCGGCGAACACGCCGGTCCTGCTGCCGCGCAGCGCGGACGCGTCGATCCCGGCCCGCTCGAACGCCTCCCAGGAGGTCTCCAGGAGCAGCCGCTGCTGCGGGTCCATCGCGAGGGCCTCGCGCGGCGATATCCCGAACACGCCGGGGTCGAACTCGGCGGCGTCGTGCAGGAATCCGCCCTCGGTGCGGAACGCGCGGTCGGGGTCCTCGGGGTCGGACAGCTCGACGTCGCCCCAGCCGCGGTCGGCGGGGAACTCCGTCACGCCGTCACGGGCGTTCGCGACCAGGTCCCACAGGTCCTCGGGGGAACGTACGCCGCCGGGGTAGCGGCAGCTCATGCCGATGATCGCCACCGGCTCCTGCTCGCCCTCCTCGACCTCGCGCAGGCGCCTTCGGGTGTCGCGCAGGTCGGCGGTGACCCGCTTCAGGAAATAGCGGAGCTTGTCCTCGTTGTCCATCGTTCTCAACTCCATGAAATGTTCGTGCAAGTGCGGTGGCCGGGGGCGGGTCAGGAGATGCCGAACTCCTTGCCGAGCAGGTCGAACACCTCGTCGTCCGTGGCGGCTTCGAGGTCGTCGGACGCCTGCGCGGCGGCGTCGGCACGGCTGTCGCGCCACACCGCGAGGAGCGCCGAGAGGCGTGCGCCCACCCGGTCGTCCGCGTCGTCGCCGGGCTTGACCGAGGCGAGGCCCGCCTCGATGCGGCTCAGCTCGGCGAGCAGCGGCGCCACCCCGTCGGGTTCGTCGATGACGAGCGCGTCCTCGATGTGGCCGACCAGGTCGAGCGGGGTCGGGTAGTCGAAGATCGCGGTGGCGGGCAGCCGCAGGCCGGTGGCGGCGCCGAGCCGGTTGCGCAGCTCGACCGCGGTCAGCGAGTCGAAGCCCAGCTCGGTGAAGGCGCGCCGCTCGTCGACCGCGGCCGCGCCGGGCAGCGCGAGTACGGCGGCGACGTGCGCGCACACCACGTCCACCAGGGCGGACGTCCGCTCGGTCGCCGGCAGTGCCGCGAGCCGGTCCCGCAGCGCGGCGGCCGGGTCGGCCCCGGTCTCCGCGGCCCTGCGGGCCGTCGTCCGCACCAGGGCGCCGAACACCGGCGGCACGACCGGGAGTTCCCGTACGGACCGCAGGTCGAGCCGCATCGGTACGACGACGGGGTCGTCGCCGAGCGCCGCCGCGTCGAACAGTTCCATGCCCTCGTCGGCGGACAGGCCGGCGGCGCCGGTCTCCGCCATCCGGGCGCCCATGCCGTCCTCGCCGGCCCACAGGCCCCAGGCGAGGGACGTCGCGGGCAGGCCCGTGGCGTGCCGGTGCCTGGCGAGCGCGTCCAGGAACGCGTTGGCCGCCGAGTAGTTGGCCTGGCCGGGGTTGCCCAGCGTGCCCGCCGCGGAGGAGAACAGCACGAACGCCGACAGGTCCATGTCCCGGGTCAGCTCGTGCAGGTTCCAGGCCGCGTCGACCTTGGGCCGGAACACCGTGTCGATCCGCTCCGGCGTCTGCGACCCGATCACACCGTCGTCCAGGACGCCCGCCACGTGCACGACGCCCGTCACGGGGTGCTCGGCGAGCAGCGCCGCCACCGCGTCACGGTCCGCCACATCGCAGGCGACGGCGTTGACCTCGGCGCCGAGGGCCTCCAACTCGCCCCGCAGCGCGCCCACTTGGCCGCGCCTGCTCGCGAGGACCAGGTTCCGCACCCCGTGCCGTACGACCAGGTGCCGGGCCACGAGTCCGCCCAGCATGCCGGTCGCACCGGTCACCAGGACCGGCCCCGCGCCAAAGCCCTGCCCCTCTTCCGCCGCTTCCACCGCTTCCGCCGTGGGACGGGCCCGTACGAGCCGCGGCACGAAGACCTCACCGGCGCGTACGGCCAGTTCGGGTTCCGCGCCCACGACGGCCGGCTTCCAGCCGTCCTCGTCGTCGACGTCCACCAGGACGAAGCGGTCCGGGTTCTCCGCCCGCGCCGTCCGCAGCAGACCCCACACGGCGGCCGACGCCAGGTCGGTCACGTCGTCGTCGGCACCCACCGCGACGGCGCCGCTGGTGACGAGCACGAGCCGGGACGCCGCGCAGCGGTCGTCGGCCAGCCAGCCCTGCACCAGCTCCAGCGCGGTGTGCGCCTGCCGGTGCACCGCGTCCGCGTCCACGTCGACGGAGCGGGCACACCGCACCACGACGTTCTCCGGGAGCGACTCGCCCGCGTCCAGCGCCGAGCGCACCGCGGCCCAGTCCGCGAACTCCGCGACGGAACCGGCACTTCCGGCCGCTGCGGGAGCGGGCATCCAGTCGAGACGGAACAGCGACTCGTGCCCGCGTGCCGCGCCCAGCGAAGCCGGGGACACCGCACGAAGCACCAGCGAGTCCACGGTCGCGACCGGCGCGCCGGAGCCGTCGGCGACGGCCAGGGACACCGCGTCGGGGCCCACCGCGCTCAGCCGCACCCGCAGCGTCGTCGCGCCCTCGGCGTGCAGGCGCACGCCCGACCACGAGAAGGGCAGCCGCCCGCTCTCGGCCGGGGGCAGTACGCCGAACGCCACGGTGTGCAGCACCGCGTCGAGGAGCGCCGGGTGCACGCCGAACCCGGTGACGTCGGTGTCCTCGGGCAGCGCGACCTCGGCGAACACCTCGTCGCCGGCGCGCCACACCGACCGCAGGCCCTGGAACACCGGACCGTAGGCGAAGCCGCCGTCGGCCATGCCGTCGTAGAAACCGTCCAGTTCCACGGGCTCCGCGCCGACGGGCGGCCAGGCGCCGAGGTCGGCGGGAGCGCCGCCTTCGACGGCGAGCACACCGCTCGCGTGCCGGGACCACGGCAGGTCGCCGCGCTCGTCCCGTGCGTGGACCGTGACCGGACGGCGGCCGGACGCGTCGTCCGGCGCGCCGACCCGGACCTGGACCTGTACACCGCCGCGCTCAGGGAGCACCAGCGGCGATTCCAGGGTCAGTTCCTCCACCGAGGAGCAGCCGACCTGGTCGCCGGCGCGTACCGCGAGCTCGACGAAGGCCGTGCCGGGCAGCAGCACGGAGCCCATGATCGCGTGCCCGGCGAGCCACGGATGCGTCCGCAGCGACAGCCTGCCCGTGAACAGGACGGTGTCCTCGTCCGCGAGCGTCACCGCCGTACCGAGCAGCGGGTGATCGGCGGACCCGAGGCCGAGCCCGGTCGCGTCGGTGACGGGACGGGCACTCGTGTCGGGCCAGAACCGCTGGTACTGGAAGGCGTACGTCGGCAGGTCGACCCCGTGGCCGTGGCCCGGGAAGCAGGCGGCCCAGTCGACGTGCACGCCGCGCACGTGCAGTTCGGCGAGCGCCGTCAGGACGGCGCCGTCCTCCGCGCGGTCGCCCCGCAGCACGGGCACGAAGGCCGCGTCCGGCAGGGACTCCTGGCCCAGCGCCGACAGCACGCCGCCGGGGCCGATCTCGACGAGGACGTCCGCGTCCATGACGGTCACGGCGTCGGCGAACCGCACGGACTCACGGACGTGGCGCACCCAGTACGCGGACGAGGTCAACTCCTCTGCCGTGGCACGCGATCCGGTCAGCGTCGAGACGATCGGGATGGCAGGGGCTTCGTAGGAAACGCTGTCCAGGACCGTGCGGAACTCGTCCAGCATCGGGTCCATCAGAGGCGAGTGGAAGGCGTGGCTGACCTTCAGGCGGGACACCTTGCGGCCCGCCTCGCGCCAACGCTCAGCGACCGCGTCCACATCGGCCTCGACGCCCGAAATCACCACGGAGGACGGGCCATTGACCGCCGCGATACCCACCGTGTCGGACAGGTCCGAGGCCAACTCGGCCTCGGAGGCCTGGATCGCGACCATCGCGCCACCCTCAGGCAGCGCCTGCATCAGCGCACCACGCGCCGACACGACCTTGACCGCGTCCGCGAGGGACCACACACCCGCCACATGCGCGGCGGCCAGCTCGCCGATCGAGTGACCGGCGAGGACGTCGGGGCGCACCCCGAGCGACTCCAGGAGACGGAAGAGCGCGACCTCGACCGCGAACAGCGCGGGCTGGGTCACATCCGTCTCGTTCAGCGCAGCGGCAGCGTCCTCGTCCTCGCCGAAGAGAACCTCACGTACGACCGGGTCGAACTCACCCAGGACCGCGTCCAGAGCCTCGGCGAACACCGGGAAACGGGAAGCCAGTTCACGCCCCATCCCCAGCCGCTGCGAACCCTGACCCGAGAACAGGAAGCCCACCCGGTGCTCGTCCGTGATGCCCTGGACGACTCCGGTGCCCGGCCTGCCCTCGACCGCGTCGGTGAGTCCGGCCGTCAGGTCGGCCAGGTCCCGGCCGACGACGGCGAGCCTGTGCTCGAACGCGGTGCGCGAGGTGGCGAGCGCGCGGGCGAGGTCCGTCAGGTCGACGTCGGGCCGTGCGGTCAGGTGGTCGCGCAGCCGCGCCGCCTGGTCGCGCAGGGCGTTCTCGGTGCGGCCGGACAGCAGCCACGTACCGGTCCGCGTGCCGGAGGCGTCGGCCGGCTCCGGGGCCTCGACGGCCACGGGCTCGGTCTCGGTCTCCGTGGACTCGATGATGACGTGCGCGTTGGTTCCGCTGAAGCCGAAGGAGGACACTCCCGCGCGGCGCGGGCGGTCCGCCTGGGGCCAGGGCTGTGCCTCCGTCAGGAGTTCCACGGCGCCCGCCGACCAGTCGATGTGCGGCGAGGGCTCCCCGACGTGCAGCGTCTTCGGCAGTACGCCGTGGCGCAGCGACATCACGGTCTTGATGACGCCACCCACACCCGCGGCGGCCTGCGTGTGGCCGATGTTGGACTTCAGCGAGCCGAGCCAGAGCGGCTCACCCGCGCGGTCCCGCCCGTACGTGGCGAGCAGGGCCTGGGCCTCGATCGGGTCACCGAGGGTGGTGCCGGTGCCGTGCGCCTCGACCACGTCCACGTCGGAGGTGGTCAGGCCCGCGCTGGCCAGCGCCTGGCGGATGACGCGCTGCTGGGACGGGCCGTTCGGGGCGGTCAGGCCGTTGGACGCGCCGTCCTGGTTGATCGCCGAGCCGCGGACCACCGCGAGGACAGGGTGTCCGTTGCGGCGGGCGTCCGAGAGGCGTTCCAGGACGAGCATGCCCACGCCCTCGCCCCAGCCGGTGCCGTCGGCGTCGGCGGAGAAGGACTTGCAGCGGCCGTCGGGCGACAGGCCCTGCTGGCGGCTGAAGTCGACGAACGCGCCGGGCGTCGCCATGACGGTGGCGCCGCCCGCGAGCGCGAGCGAGCACTCCCCGGAGCGCAGTGCCTGCGCCGCGAGGTGCAGCGCCACGAGCGACGACGAGCAGGCCGTGTCCACGGTCATCGCGGGGCCTTCGAGGCCGAACGTGTAGGACACCCGGCCGGAGGCGACACTGCCCGCGTTGCCCGTGCCGAGGAAGCCCTCGGAGCTCTTCGACACGCCGTGCAGCTGCGAGGCGTAGTCGTGGTACATCACGCCGGCGAACACGCCGGTCGCGCTGCCGCGCAGCGACCTGGGGTCGATGCCGGCCCGCTCGAACGCCTCCCAGGAGGTCTCCAGGAGCAGGCGCTGCTGCGGGTCCATGGCGAGGGCCTCACGCGGCGAGATCCCGAAGAACGTCGGGTCGAACCGGTCGGCGTCGTGCAGGAAGCCGCCCTCGCGTGTGTAGGAGCTGCCGTCCCGTTCGCCCGACGGATCGTAGAGCGCCTCCACGTCCCAGCCGCGTTCGGTCGGGAAGGGCGTGATGCCCTCGGCGCCGTCGAGGACGAGTCGCCACAGGTCCTCCGGCGAGCGGACGCCGCCGGGGTAGCGGCAGCTCATGCCGACGATCGCGATCGGCTCGTCGGTCGCCGCCACGACCGTGGCGGCCGGGGCCGCGGCGACCGGCGCGTCGGCGAACTCCGTCCCGATGAACTCGGCGAGCGCGGCCGGGTTCGGGTAGTCGAAGACCAGCGTGGCGGGCAGCCGCAGGCCGGTGGCCAGGTTGAGCCGGTTGCGCAGGTCGACGGCGGTCAGCGAGTCGAAGCCGAGCTCGGTGAAGGCCTGGCCGAGCGCGACCGCCTCGGGTCCCGCGTGGCCGAGCACCGCGGAGGCCTGGGTGCGGACGAGGTCGAGGAGCACCCGCTCCCTCTCGTCCGCGACCAGCGGCGCGAGACGGGCGCGGAGCGCGGCGGCGGGGTCGCTGCCGCTCTCGGCGGCCCGGCGGGTCGTCGTCCGCACCAGGCCGCTGAACACCGGCGGGATCGCCGGGAGTTCCCGCACCGCCCGCAGGTCGAGCCGCATCGGCACGACGACCGGGTCGGTCCCGGCGACCGCGGCGTCGAACAGCGCGACGCCCTCCGCGGCGGCCAGGCCGGTCTCGGCGGACTGCGCCACCTGGGCGCCCATGCCGTCGGCCCACAGGCCCCAGGCCAGCGAGGTCGCGGGCAGGCCCTGGGCGCGCCTGCGCCGGGCCAGGCCGTCGAGGAACGCGTTGGCCGCGGCGTAGTTGGCCTGCCCGGTCGCGCCGAGGGTGCCCGCCACCGAGGAGAACAGCACGAAGGCCGACAGGTCCATGTCCCGGGTCAGCTCGTGCAGGTGCAGGGCCGCGTCGACCTTGGGCCGGAACACCGTGTCGATCTGCTCCGGGGTCAGCGAGCCGATCGTGGCGTCGTCGAGCACGCCTGCCGTGTGGACGACGGCGGTCACGGGGTGCTCGGCGATGAGCGCGGCCAGCGCGTCCCGGTCCGCGACGTCGCACGCCGCGAAGGTCACCTCGGCGCCCTGCGCGGCCAGTTCGGCGCCCAGTTCCCCGGCGCCTTCGGCCGTCGCCCCGCGCCTGCTGGCGAGGACGAGCCGCCCGACGCCGTGCGTGCCGACGAGGTGCCGGGCCATCAGGCTGCCCAGCGCGCCGGACGCGCCGGTCACCAGGACCGCGCTCTCGGGGCCGAACGCCTGGTCTGTGCCGGCCTCCGGGCGCACCCGCGCCAGGCGGGCGACGTACACGCGCCCGTCCCGCACGACGGCCTGGGACTCCCCGGCCGCCAGCGCCTGCCGCCAGCCGTCCGCGCCGTCCGTGTCGACGTCGACGAGGACGAAGCGGTCCGGGTCCTCCAGCTGGGCGGACCGCACCAGACCCCACACGGCGGCCGATGCCAGGTCCGCCACGTCGGCCCCGGAGTCCACCGCGACGGCGCCGCGCGTCACGAGCACGAGCCGCGACGCCAGGCACCGGTCGTCGGTCAGCATGCCCCGCACCAGCTCCAGCGCGTGCACGGTCTGGCTGCGAGCGGCGTGCACGTCGTCGGTCCCCGCGCAGCGGACCACGACGTGGTCCGGCAGCGATTCGCCCGCGTCCAGCGCCGCGCGCACCGCGGCCCAGTCCGCGAACTCCGCGGCCGAAGGGGCCTGTGCCGCCGCCGGCACCTGGGCGGGCGCCCAGTCGAGGCGGAACAGCGACTCCCATCCCTGCCGCGACAGCGTCGCCGTCACGGGGCGCAGGACCAGCGAGTCGATCGAGGCGACCGGGGCGCCGGAGCCGTCCGCGACGGCCAGCGCGACGCCGTCCGAACCGGCGGGCGTGAGGCGCACCCGCAGCACCGTCGCGCCCGAGGCGTGCAGCCGCGCACCCGACCACGAGAACGGCAGCCTGCCGGGGCCTTCCCCTTCGCCCATCAGCCCGATGCCGTGCAGCGCGGCGTCGAGCAGCGCCGGGTGCAGACCGAAGCCGTCCACGCCCGCGCCGTCCGGCAGGGCCACCTCGGCGAACACCTCGTCGCCCTTGCGCCACGCGGCCCGCAGCCCCTGGAACAGCGGCCCGTAGCCGAATCCGCCGTCTGACATGCGGTCGTAGAGACCGTCCAGGTCGACGGCCCGCGCACCGGCCGGCGGCCAGGCGCCGACGTCGGCCGCGGGAGCGTCGGCGCCGCCCGCGAGCACACCGCTCGCGTGCCGCACCCACAGGTCGCCCTCGTCGTCCCGCGCGTGCACCGTCACGGCGCGCCGTCCGGACTCGTCGGGCGCGCCGACCTGCACCTGTACCCGTACGCCACCGCTCTCGGGCACCACGAGGGGCGCCTCCAGCGTCAGTTCCTCGACGAGGTCGCAGCCGACCTGGTCGCCCGCGCGCACCGCGAGGTCGAGGAACGCGGTGCCGGGCAGCAGGATCGAGCCTTGGATCACGTGGTCGGCGAGCCACGGGTGGGTCGCCACCGACAGGCGGCCGGTGAAGAGCTGTCCCTCCGAGTCGGCCGTCTCGACGAACGCGCCGAGCAGCGGGTGCCCGGCGGGGCCGAGGCCCGCGGCGTCCAGGTCCCCCGCCGCGACACCGGCGTCCAGCCAGTAGCTCTGGTGCTGGAAGGCGTAGGTGGGCAGGTCGACGCGGCGCGCGCCGCGACCGGCGAAGAAGGCCTCCCAGTCCAGCCGCACGCCCCGCGTGCAGAGCTGCGCCACGGCGGAGACCAGCGAGAGTTCCTCGGGACGGCCGTTCCGCAGCACCGGGACGAACCCGGCGTCCGGCGCGGACTCCTGCCCGAGCGCGGAGAGCGTGCCGCCGGGGCCGATCTCGACGAAGGTGGTCACGTCGTCGTTCACGAGCGTGCCGACGGCGTCGGCGAACCGCACGGACTCGCGGACGTGGCGCACCCAGTACGCGGACGAGGTCAACTCCTCGGCCGTGGCACGCGATCCGGTCAGCGTCGAGACGATCGGGATCGCCGGAGCCGCGTACGACACGGACTCCAGGACCGTACGGAACTCGTCCAGCATCGGGTCCATCAGAGGCGAGTGGAACGCGTGGCTGACCTTCAGGCGGGACACCTTGCGGCCCGACTCACGCCAGCGCTCGGCGATCTCCGAGACATCAGCCTCGACACCCGAAATCACCACAGAGGACGGGCCGTTGACAGCGGCAATGCCCACCGTGTCGGACAGGTCCGAGGCCAACTCGGCCTCGGAGGCCTGGATCGCGACCATCGCGCCACCCTCAGGCAGCGCCTGCATCAGCGCACCACGCGCCGACACGACCTTGACCGCGTCCGCGAGGGACCACACACCCGCCACGTGCGCGGCGGCCAGCTCACCGATCGAGTGACCGGCCAGAACGTCGGGCTGCACGCCCCACGACTCCAGGAGACGGAAGAGGGCGACCTCGACCGCGAACAACGCGGGCTGCGTCACACCCGTCTCGTTCAGCGCGTCGGCGTCCTCGCCGTACAGCACCTCACGTACGACCGGGTCGAACTCCCCCAGCACGGCATCCAGGGCCTCCGCGAACACCGGGAAACGGGAGGCCAGTTCACGCCCCATCCCCAGCCGCTGCGAACCCTGACCCGAGAACAGGAAGCCGAGCCCGCCCACGGAGACCGACCCGTCGATCAGGCCGGGGGCCTGCTCGCCTTGGGCCAGCGCGGTGAGGCCGTCGAGGAGTGCCGCGCGGTCGTCTCCGACGACGACCGCCCGGTGGTCGAAGGCCGAGCGCGTCGTCGCCAGCGAGTAGCCGAGGTCGAGCGCACCGGCCGCAGGGGCGGCCACGACGTGCTCGCGCAGCCGGACCGCCTGGTCCCGCAGGGCCTCAGCGGTCCGCGCCGACAGCACCCACGGCAGGGTGCCGACGAGCGGGGCGGGCGAGTGTTCCTTCTCGGGGACGTACTCGATGATGGTGTGCGCGTTCGTGCCGCTGACGCCGAACGACGACACACCGGCACGCCGTACCCGGCCGGTCTCCGGCCACGGACGCGCCTCCGTCAGGAGCTCGACGTCACCCGCGGACCAGTCCACCTTCGACGAGGGGTCGCCGACGTGCAGGGACCGCGGGAGTACGCCGTGCCGCATCGACATGACCATCTTGATCACGCCCGCGACACCGGCGGCCGCCTGCGTGTGACCGATGTTCGACTTGATCGAGCCGAGCCACAGGGGCTGGTCGGCGGGCCGGTCCTGGCCGTAGGTGGCGAGGAGGGCCTGCGCCTCGATCGGGTCGCCGAGAGTGGTGCCGGTGCCGTGCGCCTCGACCGCGTCCACGTCGGACGGGGCAAGGCCCGCGCTCGCCAGCGCCTGTCGCATGACGCGCTGCTGCGAGGGACCGTTCGGGGCGGTCAGACCGTTGGACGCGCCGTCCTGGTTGACCGCCGAGCCGCGGATGACGGCGAGAACGGGGTGACCGTTGCGGCGGGCGTCGGAGAGGCGCTCGACGAGGAGCATGCCGACGCCCTCGCCCCAGCCGGTGCCGTCCGCGTCGTCGGAGAACGACTTGCAGCGGCCGTCGGCGGACAGGCCGCGCTGGCGGCTGAAGTCGACGAAGGTCGCCGGGCTCGCCATCACGGCGACACCACCGGCGAGCGCCATCGAGCACTCGCCCTGGCGCAGCGCCTGGATCGCCCAGTGCAGGGCCACCAGCGAGGAGGAGCACGCGGTGTCGACGGTGACGGCGGGGCCCTCCAGACCGAGCGCGTAGGCGACGCGCCCGGAGGCGACACTGCCCGCACCGCCGGTGCCGAGGTAGCCCTCGACCTCCTCCGACACGGAACGCAGCCGCGCCACGTAGTCGTGGTACATCACACCGGCGAACACGCCGGTCGCGCTGCCGCGCGCCTTCTCCGGGGCGATCCCCGCCCGCTCGAACGCCTCCCAGGACATTTCGAGGAGCAGCCGCTGCTGCGGGTCCATGGCGAGGGCCTCGCGGGGCGAGATGCCGAAGAACGCCGGGTCGAACAGGTCGGCGTCGTGCAGGAAGCCGCCCTCGCGGGTGTACGAGGTGCCCACGTGCTCGGGGTCCGGGTCGTACAGGGCCTCGACGTCCCAGCCACGGTTGACGGGGAACTCGCTGATGGCGTCGGTGCCTTCGAGCACCAGGCGCCACAGGTCCTCGGGCGAGTTGATCCCGCCGGGGTAGCGGCAGCTCATGCCGACGATCGCGATCGGTTCGTCGCTCGCCGTGACGGTGGCGCGCGTGGGCGCCGCGACGACGGGTGCGCCCGCGAGTTCGGTGCCGATGAACGCGGCGAGCGAGGCCGGGTTCGGGTGGTCGAAGACCAGCGTGGCGGGCAGCCGCAGTTCGGTGGCCGCGTTGAGGTGGTTGCGGAGTTCGACGGAGCTGAGCGAGTCGAAGCCCAGCTCACGGAAGGCGCGGTCGGCCGCGACAGCGTGCGCGGAGCTGTGGCCGAGGACCGTGGCGGCGGTGGTCCGCACGAGGTCGAGCAGTGCCTTCTCGCGCTCGGTCTCGGTCATGCCGGCCAGCGACTGCGCCAGCGCGGTCCGGGCGGCCGCGGGGTCGACGGCCCTGCGCGCGGTGCCCCGCACGAGTCCGCGCAGCAGGTGCGGCACGGGATGCTGACGGGCCTGCCGTTGCAGCACGGTCAGGTCGAGCGGAACCGGCGCCAGGAGCGCGCGGCCCGTCGTACCCGCCGCGTCGAAGAGCGCGAGGCCCTCGGCCGCGGCGATCGGGATCGCACCGCCGCTGGTGATGCGGCGTACGTCGGTCTCGTCGAGGCTGCCGGCCATGCCGCCGCCCGAGGCCCACAGGCCCCAGGCGAACGAGGTGGCGGCGAGGCCGTGGGCACGGCGGTGCTGGGCGAGCCCGTCCAGGAAGGCGTTCGCCGCCGCGTAGTTGCCCTGACCCGCGCCACCGAAGACACCGGCGGCCGAGGAGAAGAGCACGAACGCGGAGAGGTCCAGGTCTCGGGTCAGCTCGTGGAGATTCCAGGCCGCGTCGACCTTCGGACGGAACACGGTGTCGATCCGCTCCGCGGTCAGCGAGCCGATCGTGCCGTCGTCCAGCACACCGGCGGTGTGCACGACGGCGGAGATCTCGTGGCTGTCGAGCAGGTCCTTGACGGCGTCGCGGTCGGCGACGTCGCAAGCGGCGAAGGTCACTTCAGCGCCCTGCGCGACGAGGTCGTCGCGCAGTTCCTCGGCACCCTCGGCGGCCGCGCCGCGCCTGCTGACCAGCAGCAGGTTGCGTACGCCGCGCTCGGCGACGAGGTGCCGGGCGAAGAGTCCACCGAGCGTGCCGGTGGCACCGGTGACCAGCACCGCACCCGAGCCGAAGCCCGGGTCCTCCGTCACGGACCGCCGCGCCCTGGCCAGGCGCGGCGCACTGACGGCACCCGCGCGCAGCGCCAACTGCGGCTCCCCCGTGGCCAGCGCGGACGCCAGTACGTCACGCGAGACCGCGTCCTCGTCCATGTCGACGAGAACGATCCGGTCCGGGTTCTCCGACTGGGCGGAACGAACCAGGCCCCACACGGCGGCCTGCGCCACATCCCGTACGTCCTCGTCGGCCGTGGCAGCGATCGCACCACGGGTCACGATGACCAGGCGCGCAGCGTCGAACTCCGCGCCGTCCAGCCAGGATTGGACCGTGGCCAGGGCCCAGTGCGCCGCCCCGTGGGCATTGGCGACCGGGTCCGTGCCCGACGTGACCGGGCACTCCACGGCGACGAACTCGGGCAGCTCCGCCGCACCGGCAAGCGCACCCGACTCGGTCCACGCGACCGTGGGAACATCGCTGTCGGACACCGGGACCGACACCCAGTCGACGCCGAACAGCGCGTCGTCACGGTCGTCACCGCCGGCCTCGACCGGCGCGGCCGGGCGCAGCACCAGCGAGTCGACCGTGGCCACCGGGGCGCCGGAGCCGTCCGCGACCGTCAGCGCGACGCCGTCCGAGCCGGTGGGCGCGAGGCGCACCCGCAGCGTCGTCGCGCCCGAGGCGTGCAGGCGCACGCCCGACCACGCGAACGGCAGCTTGCCGGGAGCGTCGGGCTCGCCCATCAGGCCGATGGCCTGCAACGTCGCGTCCAGCAGCGCCGGGTGCAGACCGAATCCTTCGGCCTTCGTGCCGTCCGGCAGCGCGACCTCGGCGAACATCTCGTCACCGCTGCGCCAGGCGGACCGCAGCCCCTGGAACACCGGACCGTAGCCGAAGCCACCCGCGACCATGCGGTCGTAGTAGCCGTCCAGGTCCACGGCCTCCGCGCCCGTGGGCGGCCACTCGACCAGGGAGTCCCCTCCGGCGCGGCCACCCGCACCCAGCACGCCGGTGGCGTGGCGGGTCCATGCGCGGCCGTCGTCGGAGTCGCCGACGCTGGAGTGGAACGTCAGCTCACGCCGACCGGAGTCGTCCGCCGCGCCGACCCACACCTGAACCCGTACCGAACCGCTCTCCGGCAGTACGAGAGGGGCTTCGAGCGTCAGCTCCTCGACCAGGTCACATCCGACCTGGTCACCCGCGCGCACCGCCAGCTCGACGAACGCCGTGCCCGGCAGCAGCACCGAGCCCATGATCTCGTGGTCGGCGAGCCACGGGTGGGTCTGGAGCGAGAGGCGACCGGTCAGCAGCACGCCGTCCGTGCCACCGAGGGTGACCGTCGCGCCGAGCAGCGGGTGCTCGGCGGCACCGAGCCCGGCCGCCGCGACGTTGCCGATGATCGGCTGCACGTCGGGCCAGAAGCGCTCGCGCTGGAAGGCGTACGTCGGCAGGTCCACGTGTCCCGCGCCGCGACCGGCGAAGAATACGTCCCAGTCCACCCGGACTCCACGCACGTGGAGTTGACCGGCGGCCGTCGTGGCGGCCAGCGCCTCGGGGCGGTCGCCGCGCAGGGTCGGGATGAAGGTGGCGTCCGGCGCGGACTCCAGACCGAGCGCGGAGAGCGTGCCACCGGGGCCGACCTCGATGAACGTGCCCACGCCCTCGCCGACGAGCGTGCCGACGGCGTCGGCGAATCGTACGGACTCGCGGACGTGGCGCACCCAGTACGCGAACGAGGTCAACTCCTCGGCCGTGGCACGGGATCCGGTCAGCGTCGACACGATCGGGATGGCAGGGGCCTCGTAGGAAACGCTCTCCAGAACCGCGCGGAACTCGTCCAGCATCGGGTCCATCAGCGGCGAGTGGAAGGCGTGGCTGACCTTCAGACGGGACACCTTGCGACCCGCCTCACGCCAACGCTCGGCGACCGCGTCCACATCGGCCTCGACGCCCGAAATCACCACGGACGACGGCCCGTTGACCGCCGCGATGCCGACCGTGTCGGACAGGTCCGAGGCCAGCTCGGCCTCCGACGCCTGGATGGCGACCATCGCGCCGCCGGACGGCAGCGCCTGCATCAGCGCGCCCCGGGCCGAGACGACCTTCACCGCGTCCGCGAGGGACCAGACACCCGCCACATGCGCGGCGGCCAGCTCACCGATCGAGTGGCCCGCCAGCAGGTCGGGGCGCACACCCCACGACTCAAGGAGACGGAACAGCGCGACCTCGACCGCGAACAGCGCGGGCTGCGTGACACCCGTCTCGTTGAGCGCGTCGGCGTCCTCGCCATTCAGCACCTCACGTACGGCGGGGTCGAACTCCGACAGCACCGCGTCCAGAGCGTCGGCGAACACCGGAAAACGGGCGGCCAGTTCACGGCCCATCCCCAGCCGTTGCGAACCCTGCCCCGAGAAGAGCAGGCCCACACGGCCGGGCTCGTCGGCCACGCCCGTGACCACGGCGCCGGTCGACCGGCCCTCGGCCAGGGCCTCCAGAGCGGCGAGCAGCTCCGACCGGCCGGCACCGGACACGACCGCGCGGTGTTCGAGCGTCGCCCGCGAGGACACCAGCGCGCGGCCCACGTCGGTCACGGTCAGCTCGGGCGTCTCGTTCACGAAGGACTCAAGGCGCGCGGCCTGCTCCCGCAGCGCTTCCACGCTCCGCGCGGAGAGCACCCACGGGACAAGTCCCTCGTGCTCCGGCTCAGGAGCTTTCTCCTGCTCGGCGGCCGGGGGCTGCGGGGCCTGCTCGATGATGGTGTGCGCGTTCGTGCCGCTGAAGCCGAACGACGACACGCCGGCACGCCAAGGCCGGTCCGCGACGGGCCACTCACGCTCGGCGGTGAGCAGTTCCACCGCGCCCGCCGACCAGTCGACGTGCGGCGAAGGCTCGTCCACGTGGAGGGTCTTGGGCAGCACGCCGTGGCGCATGGCCATGACCATCTTGATCACGCCGGCGACACCGGCCGCGGCCTGCGTGTGACCGAGGTTCGACTTGATCGAGCCGAGCAGCAGCGGACGGTCCGCGGGGCGCTCCTGGCCGTACGTGGCGAGGAGGGCCTGCGCCTCGATCGGGTCACCGAGCTTGGTGCCGGTGCCGTGCGCCTCGACCACGTCCACGTCGGACGGGGCGAGGCCCGCGCTCGCGAGGGCCTGGCGGATGACGCGCTGCTGGGAGGGGCCGTTCGGGGCCGTGAGGCCGTTGGAGGCACCGTCCTGGTTGACCGCGGATCCGCGTACGACCGCGAGGACCTGGTGGCCGTTGCGCTGGGCGTCGGAGAGGCGCTCGACGAAGAGCATGCCCACGCCCTCGCCCCACCCCGTGCCGTCGGCGGCACCCGCGAAGGCCTTGCAGCGGCCGTCCACGGCGAGGCCGCGCTGGCGGCTGAACTCGACGAAGGAGGTCGGCGTCGACATCACGGTCACACCGCCGGCCAGGGCCAGTTCGCACTCGCCCCGCTGGAGCGCCTGCACGGCGAGGTGCAGGGCGACGAGGGACGACGAGCACGCCGTGTCGACCGTCACCGCGGGGCCTTCGAGGCCGAACGTGTAGGAGACCCGACCTGAGGCCACGCTCGCCGCGTTGCCGGTCGCGACGTAGCCGCCCATGTCGTCGGAGGCCGCGCCGAGGACCCAGCCGTAGTCCTGCATGTTCGAGCCGACGAACACGCCGACGCGCTCACCGCGCAGCGAGTCCGGGTCGATGCCCGCCCGCTCGAACGCCTCCCACGACGTTTCGAGGAGCAGGCGCTGCTGCGGGTCCATGGCGAGGGCCTCGCGCGGCGAGATGCCGAAGAAGGCGGGGTCGAACGCGCCCACGTCCGAGAGGAAGGCGCCCGACTTCGAGTAGGAGGTGCCGATCCCGTTCGGGTCGGGGTCGTACAGCGCCTCCAGGTCCCAGCCGCGGTCGTTCGGGAACTCGGACACCGCGTCCTCACCCGACAGGACGATGTCCCACAGTTCCTCCGGGCTCGACACTCCGCCCGGGAACCGGCACGCCATCGCGACGATCGCGATCGGCTCGTCGGACGCGTTCGACACCGTCACGGAAGCGGAGTCCGTGGGGAGCGCGCCGGAGAGTTCGGTGCGGAGGAAGGCGGCGAGGGCCGCGGCGTTGGGGTAGTCGTAGACCAGCGTCGCCGGAAGCGCGACACCTGTGACCTCGCTCAGCCGGGAGCGCAGCTCCACCGCCGTGAGCGAGTCGAAGCCCAGCTCCCTGAACGCGCGGGACGCGGAGAAGGCGTCACCGGACACGTGGCCCAGCACCGCCGCCGCCTCGTACCGCACCAGCTCGGTGAGCTGACGCTCCTGCTCGACCTCGTCCAGACCCACCAGACGCTGCGCCAGCTCCGACAATCCGCTCTCCGCGGACGTCGCCGCGAACGCCTCCCGCACCTGCGGCAGTTCACTCAGCAGCGGACTCGGACGCTGGGCCATGAACGTGCCCGCGAACCGCTCCCAGTCCACGTCCGCGATAGCGACGTTTCCATCACCGCGCTCCAACGCCGTGGCCAGACCCGTGATCGCCACCGCCGGAGCCATCGTCGGCAGACCCCGACGCCGCAACTGCTCCGCCGCATCCACACCGGCACCAGCCACCATGCCGCCGCCACCCCAGGGACCCCACGCCACAGCCGTCGCACACAGACCAGATGCCCGACGATGCTCAGCAAGCGAGTCCAGATAGGCATTGGCCGCCGCATACGCGCCCTGCCCACCACTGCCCCACACACCCGCAATCGACGAGAACAAGACGAACGCGTCCAACTGCCGCTCCCCCAGCAGCTCATGGAGATTGCGCGCACCGTCGACCTTCGCCGTCAGCACACCCGCGAACCCACTCAAGTCCGCCGGATCCATGTCCACCAGCACACCCGAACGCTCCACACCCGCCGCATGCACCACCGCGGTGAGGGACGGAATGCCCGCCAGGAGCTCGGCGACGGACTCCCTGTCCGCCATGTCGCAGGCGGCGAACGTGACGCGCGCGCCCAGTTCGGTGAGTTCGGCCTCCAGCTCCGCGGCGCCGTCGGCCGCGCTGCCGCGGCGGCTGACC
Organism: Streptomyces sp. NPDC087300; assembly: GCF_044744425.1. Classification (NCBI taxonomy): domain Bacteria; kingdom Bacillati; phylum Actinomycetota; class Actinomycetes; order Kitasatosporales; family Streptomycetaceae; genus Streptomyces; species Streptomyces sp. NPDC087300. The sequence goes on along the minus strand of NZ_JBIUYI010000020.1, from coordinate 56,529 downwards.
AGCACGAGGTGCTCGGCACCCTGCCCGGCGAGCCAGCGCGACACGTGACCGCCCAGGGCGCCGAGGCCGCCGGTGACGAGGACCGTGCCGCGCGGCGTCCAGCCGGCGCCGGGCGCGGTCCCGCTCAGCGGCGCGGGCACCAGCCTGCGGCCGAGGAGTTCGCCGCCTCGTACGGCGATCTGATCCTCGCCGTTCGTGCCCGCGAGCGCGGAGGCGAGCAGGTCCCCGGTCGTCTCGTCCTGCGTCTCGGGCAGGTCGACCAGACCGCCCCAGTGAGCGGAGAGCTCAAGCGCCGCGACCCGGCCGAGGCCCCACAGCATCGACTGCTCGAAGCCGGCGACCGCGTCATCCGCAGCCGCCGACACCGCACCCGACGTCAGCGACCACAAACGCACGTCCGCGTCACCAAGAGCCTGCAACAGACCGACCGTCGCAGCGATGCCCGTGGGCACGGTCGTCCCGCCCGCATCCGCGAGCCCGAGCAGCGAGACCACGCCATCGAGCGACGAAAGACCCGTCAACTCCCCTTCCCAGTCGGTCGATTCCGGATCCACGTGCAGGAGACGCACGTCCTCCGCACCGCTCCGGGCCAGCGACTCACGCACCCACTCGGCACGCGCCTCACCGACCGGCGCGACGACCAGCCACGCACCCTTCAGGCGCCCGGACCCGGCAGCCAGCGGCTGCCACTCCACCCGATAGCGCCAGCCATCGACCGTGGAACGCCCCTGCTGCTCCTTACGCCACGCGGACAGCCGCGGCAGGACCTCGCTCAGCGGAGCGTCCGACGACACATCCAGTGTGCGGGCCAGGTCGGCGATGTCGCCGTCCTCCACGACGCCCCAGAACCGCGCGTCCACCGGCGACAGAAGCTCGACGTCCAGGTCGGCGGGCCGGGCGTCCAGCCAGTAGCGCTCGCGCTGGAAGGCGTACGTGGGCAGGTCCACGTGACCCGCGCCGTGACCGGCGAAGAACACGTCCCAGTCCACCCGGACGCCCCGCACGTGGAGTTGACCTGCCGCGTTCGTCGCGGCGAGCGCCTCGGGGCGGTCGCCGCGCAGCGTCGGCACGAAGGCCGCGTCCGGCGCGGACTGCCGACCGAGCGCGGAGAGCGTGCCGCCGGGGCCGACCTCGACGAAGGTGGTCACGTCGTCGCCGACGAGCGTGCCGACGGCGTCGGCGAACCGCACGGACTCGCGCACGTGCCGCACCCAGTACGCGGGCGAGGCGAGCTCCTCCGCCGTAGCGGGGCGACCCGTCAGCGTCGACACGATCGGAATCGCCGGAGCCGCGTACGAAACGGACTCCAGGACCGCACGGAACTCCTCCAGCATCGGGTCCATCAGCGGCGAGTGGAACGCGTGACTGACCTTCAGACGGGACACCTTGCGACCCGCCTCACGCCAACGCTCGGCCACCGCCTCGACATCGGCCTCGACGCCCGAAATCACCACGGACGACGGCCCGTTGACCGCCGCGATGCCGACCGTGTCGGACAGGTCCGAGGCGACCTCGGCCTCCGTCGCCTCGATCGCGACCATCGCGCCACCCGACGGCAGCGCCTGCATCAGCCCGGCACGCGCCGACACGACCTTCACCGCGTCCGCGAGGGACCACACACCCGAAACGTGTGCCGCGGCAAGCTCACCGATCGAGTGACCGGCGAGGACATCGGGGCGCACACCCCACGAGTCCAGAAGCCGGAACAGCGCGACCTCGACCGCGAACAGCGCGGGCTGCGTCACACCCGTCTCATTCAGCGCGTCGACGTCCTCGCCGAACAGAACCTCACGTACGGCCGGGTCGAACTCCGACAGCACCGCATCCAGCGCCTCGCCGAACACCGGGAAACGAACGGCCAGTTCGCGCCCCATGCCGATCCGCTGCGAACCCTGACCCGAGAAGAGGAAGCCCACCCGACCGGGCGCATCGGCAAGTCCCGTGACCACGGCGCCGGCCGACCGGCCCTCCGCCACCGCCTCAAGAGCGGCGAGCAGCTCCGACCGGTCCGCACCGGCCACGACCGCGCGGTGTTCGAGCGTCGCCCGCGAGGACACCAGCGCGCGGCCCACGTCCGTCACGGACAGGTCGGATGCCTCGTCCACGAAGGACTTCAGCCGTACCGCCTGCTCCCGCAGCGCCTCGACGCTCCGTGCCGAGAGCACCCACGGGACCAGACCGCCCTCACGCACCGGCTCCGCGACGGGCTCCGCCGGAGAGGCCACCGGAGCCTGCTCGACGATGACGTGCGCGTTCGTGCCGCTCACGCCGAACGACGAGATGCCCGCGCGCCACGGCTGGCCCGTCTCCGGCCACGGACGGGCCTCGGTGAGCAGCTCCACCGCGCCCGCCGACCAGTCCACGTGCGAGGACGGCGCGTCGACGTGGAGGGTCTTGGGCAGCATGCCCTGCCGCATCGCCATGACCATCTTGATCACACCCGCCACACCGGCGGCCGCCTGCGTGTGACCGATGTTCGACTTCACCGAACCCAGCCACAACGGGCGGTCGGCGGGGCGGTCCTGGCCGTAGGCCGTCAGGAGCGCCTGGGCCTCGATGGGGTCGCCGAGCTTCGTGCCCGTGCCGTGCGCCTCGACCGCGTCCACCTGTGCCGCGGAGAGCCGTGCGCTCGCCAGTGCCTGGCGGATGACGCGCTGCTGGGAGGGGCCGTTCGGGGCGGTGAGGCCGTTGGACGCGCCGTCCTGGTTGACCGCCGAGCCGCGGATCACCGCGAGGACGGGGTGGCCGTTGCGCTGGGCGTCGGAGAGGCGTTCGAGGACGAGCAGGCCGACGCCCTCGCCCCAGCCGGTGCCGTCGGCGGCGTCCGCGAACGCCTTGACGCGGCCGTCCGTGGCCAGGCCGCGCTGGCGGCTGAAGTCGATGAACACACCGGGCGTCGACATCACGGTGACGCCGCCCGCGAGGGCGATCGGGCACTCGCCGTGGCGCAGCGCGTGCACCGCGAGGTGCATGGCGACCAGGGACGACGAGCAGGCCGTGTCGACGGTCAGGGCGGGGCCTTCGAAGCCGAAGGTGTAGGAGAGGCGGCCGGAGATGACGCTCGCCGCGTTGCCGGTGCCGAGGTAGCCCTCGTAGCCGTCCGGCGCGCCGGTCAGCAGGCGGGCCAGGTAGTCCTGGCCGTTGGTGCCGACGAATACGCCGGACCGGCTGCCGCGCAGCGCGTGCGGGTCGATGCCCGCCCGCTCGAAGGCCTCCCAGGAGGTCTCCAGGAGCAGGCGCTGCTGCGGGTCCATCGCGGCGGCCTCGCGCGGCGATATCCCGAAGAACGCCGGGTCGAAGTCCGGCACGTCGTGGATGAAGGCGCCTTCACGGGTGTAGCAGGTGCCCTGCCGGTCGGGGTCGTCGTCGAAGAGCGCCTCCAGGTCCCACCCGCGGTTGGTGGGGAACTCGGAGACGGCGTCCCTGCCGTCGTTCAGGAGTTGCCACAGGTCCTCCGGGGACCGTACGCCGCCGGGGAACCGGCAGCTCATGCCGACGATCGCGATCGGCTCGACCTCGCGGTCCTCCGCCTCGCGCAGCTTGCCGCGCGCCTCTTGGAGGTCGACGGAGGCTCGGCGGAGGTAGTCGAGGTACTTCTCCTCGTTGGAGGACATGTGTTCGGACCCTTCAGGGGAGTTCATGGGCTCAGGACCTACCGAGTTGTTCGTTTCGAGCAGCGGGAGCGGCTCGTGCTCAGGAATTGCCGAGTTGTTCGTCGAGCAGCGCGAGCAGCTCATCCGCCGTCGCGGTACGTGCGTCCGTACCGGACTCGGCGGGTTCCGTGCGGTGGTGCGTTTCTTCCCAGATGGCGAGCAGGGCGCGGAGACGGTCTCCGACGGCCACGCTCTGTTCGTCGTCCGGGGTGAGGAGGGAGAGGGTGGATTCCAGTCGGTCCAGTTCGGTGTCGATGGTCGGTGTCCCGCCGCCCGGCAGCCCGTCCAGCACGTGCGCGGCGAGCGCGGACGGCGTGGGGAAGTCGAAGACGAGCGTGGCGGGCAGGCTCAGCCCGGTGGTGGCGTTGAGGAGGTTGCGGAACTCGACCGCGGTGAGCGAGTCGAAGCCCAGCTCCTGGAAGGCGCGGCCGGGTTCCACCAGCTTGGTGCCCTCGTGTCCGAGGACGGCGGCCGCCGCCTCCCGTACGAGGTCGAGCACGGCGCGTTCGCGGTCGGGACCCGACAGGGCGGTCAGCTTGGCCACCATGTCGACCGGCGCCGGTGCCTCCGCCGATCCTTGTCCGCGCTGTACGCCGGGCAGGTCCTGGAGCAGCGGGCTCGGGCGTACGGACGTGAACGCCGGTGCGAACACGCTCCAGTCGACGTCCGCGACGAGTGCCGTCGGTTCGCCCTGCCGGATGGCCCGGTCGAGGGCCGCGACGGCCTGCTCGGGCTCCAGCGGGGCGAGGCCGCGGCGGCGCAGCTGTTCGCCGAGCTGTCCGTCGGCCATGCCGCCGCCGCCCCAAGGCCCCCACGCGACCGCGGTGGCGGGCAGGCCCGCCGCCACGCGCTGTTCCGCGAGTGCGTCGAGGAAGGCGTTGGCGGCCGCGTAGTTGCCCTGGGCCGCCGCACCGAAGGTGCCCGACACGGAGGAGAACATCACGAACGCCGACAGGTCGAGGTCGCGGGTCAGCTCGTGCAGGTTGGCGGCGGCCCCTGCCTTGGGCCGCAGCACGGCGTCGAGCCGCTCGGGGGTGAGCGCGGTCAGGACGCCGTCGTCCAGGGTGCCCGCCGCGTGCACGACGGCGGTGAGCGGGAACTCCTCGGGCACCGAGGCCAGCAGGGCCGCGAGCGCGTCCCGGTCGGCGACGTCGCAGGCCGCGACGGTGACGCGGGCGCCCAGAGCGGTGAGCTCCGCGCGCAGTTCCTCGGCGCCTTCGGCGGCGAGCCCGCGCCTGCTGGTCAGCAGGAGGTGTTCGGCGCCCTTGGCGACCAGCCACCTGGCGACGTGGCCGCCGAGCGAGCCGGTGCCGCCGGTGACGAGCACCGTGCCGGTGGGGTCCCAGTCGTTCAGGCGCGCCGAGGACACCGGCAGGAGCCTTCGGGCGTGGACCCCGCCGGCGCGCAGCGCGACCTGGTCCTCCCCCTGCGTACCGGACAGGACACCGGCGAGGCGGGCGCCGCCGCGCTCGTCCAGCGTCTCGGGCAGGTCGACGAGGCCGCCCCAGCGCTCGGGGTATTCGAGTGCGACGACCCGGCCGAAGCCCCACACCATCGCCTGCTCGGGTGCTGCGGGCGCGTCGGAGTCACCGACCGTGACGCCGCCCCGCGTGGCGCACCACAGCGGGGCCGCGAGGCCGGTGTCGCTGAGGGCCTGGACCAGGGCGAGGGTGGCGTGCAGACCGCCGGACGGCAGTGCGGGGTCGAGCGCGAGCAGCGAGAGGACGCCCGCGACGGGCTCGCCGGTCGCCATCGTGACCGCGAGGGATTCCCGGTCCACCGCTTCGCCGGTCCGTACGGGAACCACGCGGGCCCCGTGCGTGCTCAGCGCGGCGGCGACGGATTCCTCACCGGTGCCGTCCCTGCTGACCACGAGCCAGGTGCCGGTGAGCGCGGCGGCCGTCTCGCCGACGGGCTGCCAGGTGGCGCGGTAGCGCAGGCCGTCGACCGCGGAGTTCTCCGCCTGCTCCTTGCGCCACGACGACAGCCGGGGCAGCACGGCGCTGATCGGGTCGTCCAGGGACACGGCGAGCTCGTCGGCGAGTTCACCGAGGTCGCCGTCGGCGACGGCCGCCCAGAAGCGCGCGTCGACGGACCCGGAGACCTCGCCCGTGGGGGCCGCGGCCAGGGTCGGCCAGTAGCGCTGCCGCTGGAAGGCGTAGGTGGGCAGGTCGACGTGCCTGCCACCGGCGGTCAGTGCGGTCCAGTCGACGGCGACACCCAGCACGTGCAGCCTGGCCGCGGCCGTGACCAGTTCGAGCGTCTCGGACCGGTCGGCGCGCAGCGCGGGCACGAACGCCGCCTCGGGCGCGGTCTGCTGGCCCAGCGCGGTGAGCACCCCGCCGGGGCCGATCTCCAGGAACGTGTCCACGCCCTGGTCCCGCAGCGTGCCGACGGCGTCGGCGAACCGCACCGCGTCGCGCACGTGCCGCACCCAGTACTCCGGCGACGTCAGCTCCTCGGCACCGGCCCGCTCGCCGGTCAGCGTGGAGACGATCGGGATGCCCGGCGCGGCGTACGACACGGTGTCGAGCACCTTGCGGAAGTCGTCCAGCATCGGGTCCATCAGCGGCGAGTGGAACGCGTGGCTGACCTTCAGGCGGGACACCTTCCGGCCCGCGGCGCGCCACCGCTCGGCGACGGCCTCGACGTCGGCCTCGACGCCCGAGATGACCACCGAGGAGGGGCCGTTGACCGCGGCGATGCCCACGGTGTCGGTCAGCTCCGGCAGGATCTCCGCCTCGGTCGCCTGGACCGCGGTCATCGTGCCGCCGGTCGGCAGCGCCTGCATCAGCGCACCGCGCGCCGCCACCACGGCGGCGGCGTCGGCCAGCGACCAGACACCGGCCACGTGTGCCGCGGCGAGCTCGCCGATGGAGTGCCCGGCCAGCATGGCGGGCCGCACACCCCACGACTCCAGGAGCCGGAAGAGCGCCACTTCGACCGCGAACAGAGCGGGCTGGGTCACACCTGTCTCGTTCAGCGCGGCGGCATCGGCATCGGCGTCCGTGCCCTCGCCGAGGAGAACCTCTCGTACGGCGGGGTCGAACTCCGACAGCACCGCGTCCAGCGCCTCGGCGAACACCGGGAAACGGGCGGCCAGTTCGCGGCCCATCCCGATGCGCTGCGAACCCTGGCCCGAGAACAGGAACGCCGTCCTGCGCCCGGCCGCGACACCGGAGACGAGACCGTTGGCGGTCCGCCCGCCGGCGAGCGCGTCGAGCGCGGTGAGCAGTCCCTCGCGGTCCTGCCCGACGACGACGGCCCGGTGGTCGAGCGTGGCCCGCGTCTCCGCGAGCGTGGCCGCGGCGTCGAGCGGGTCCAGGTCCTGGTGCGCCACCAGGTGGGCGCGCAGCCGTCCGGCCTGTGCCCGCAGCGCGTCGTCGCCGCGCGCCGACACCAGCAGCGGAAGTGCGGACGGGTCCTGGGCCACGGCCTTCGGGGCGGCGGCCGGGACGTCCGGTGCCTGCTCGATGATCGCGTGCGCGTTGGTGCCGCTGAAGCCGAAGGACGACACGCCGAACCGGCGCGGCCTCTCGGTCTCCGGCCACGGACGGGCCTCGGTGAGGAGCTCGATGTCACCGGCCGACCAGTCGACCTGCGGGGTCGGCTCGGCGACGTGCAGCGTCTTGGGGAGCACGCCGTGCCGCATCGCCATGACCATCTTGATGACGCCGCCGACGCCCGCCGCGCCCTGCGTGTGACCGATGTTCGACTTCAGCGAACCGAGCCACAGCGGCCGGTCCTCGTCACGGTCCTGGCCGTAGGTGGCCAGGAGCGCCTGCGCCTCGATCGGGTCGCCCAGCTTGGTGCCGGTGCCGTGCGCCTCCATGGCGTCCACGTCGGCCGACTCCAGACCGGCGCTCGCGAGCGCCTGACGGATCACGCGCTGCTGCGAGGGACCGTTCGGGGCGGTCAGACCGTTGGACGCGCCGTCCTGGTTCACCGCGGTTCCGCGTACGACGGCGAGCACGTCGTGCCCGTTGCGGCGGGCGTCGGAGAGGCGCTCCAGGACGAGCATGCCGACGCCCTCGCCCCAGCCGGTGCCTTCGGCGTCCGAAGAGAACGGCCTGCAACGGCCGTCGGCGGACAGGCCGCGCTGGCGGCTGAAGTCCAGGAACGCGCCCGGGGTCGTCATCACCGCGACGCCACCGGCGAGCGCCATCGAGCACTCGCCCGACCGCACCGCCTGCGCGGCGAGGTGCAGGGCCACCAGCGACGACGAGCAGGCCGTGTCGACCGTGACGGCCGGACCTTCGAGGCCGAACGTGTACGACAGCCGGCCGGACGTGACGCTCGCCGCGTTGCCCGTACCGACGTACCCCTCGACGCTCTCCTCGCTCGCGCCGAGCAGCGTGGCGTAGTCCTGGATGCTGGTACCGGCGTAGACGCCGATGTCGCGTCCCCGCACCGAGTTCGGGTCGATGCCCGACCGCTCGAAGGCCTCCCAGGTGATTTCGAGGAGCAGCCGGTGCTGCGGGTCCATGGCGAGGGCCTCGCGGGGCGAGATCCCGAAGAACGCCGGGTCGAACTGGTCGGCGTCGTGCAGGAAGCCGCCGTGGCGGGTGTACGCGGTGCCCATGTGGTCGGGGTCCGGGTGGTAGATCGCGTCCAGGTCCCAGCCACGGTTGACGGGGAACTCGCTGATGGCGTCGGCGCCGTCGGCGACGAGCCGCCACAGGTCCTCCGGCGAGGTGACCCCGCCCGGGTAGCGGCAGCTCATGCCGACGATCGCGATCGGCTCGTCGGACACGGCGACGGTCCTGCGGGTGCGTGCCTCGACGGCGGGCGCGCCCGCGAGCTCGGACACCAGGTACGCGACGAGCGCGTCCGGGGTCGGATAGTCGAAGACCAGCGTGGCGGGCAGCCGCAGCTCGGTGGCCGCGTTGAGCCGGTCACGGAACTCGACGGCGGTCAGGGAGTCGAACCCGAGCTCCTTGAAGGCGCGTTCGGGTACGACGGCGTGCGCCGAGCTGTGCCCGAGCACCACGGCCACGTGCCCGAGCACGAGGTCGAGCAGCGTCTTCTCCCGCTCCGCCGCGGTCAGCCCCGCGAGCGACTGCGCAAGGGCGGACGCGGCGGCGCCGTTGCCCGCGGACGCGGACGCCCTGCGCGTGGAGCCCCGCACGAGTCCGCGCAGCAGGTGCGGCACGGGCCGCGAGCGCGCCTGGCGGTGCAGCACCGGCAGGTCGAGCGGGATCGGGACGAGCACGGCACGGTCCGTGGCGCCCGCCGCGTCGAAGAGGGCCAGGCCCTCGTCCGCGCCGATCGGAGCCACACCGCTCCGGGTCATCGGCAGCGCGTCGGCCTCGTCGAGGCCGCCCGCCGTACCGTTCGCGTCGGCCCACAGGCCCCAGGCGAGGGAGGTAGCGGCGAGTCCGTTGGCACGGCGGTGCTGCGCGAGGGCGTCCAGGAAGGCGTTCGCCGCCGCGTAGTTGCCCTGTCCGGAGTCACCGAGGGTCCCGGCCGCCGAGGAGAACAGCACGAAGGCGGACAGGTCCAGGTCGCGGGTCAGCTCGTGCAGGTGCCAGGCCGCGTCGGCCTTGGGCCGGAAGACGGTGTCGATCCGGTCCGGGGTCAGCGAGCCGATCGTGCCGTCGTCCAGCACGCCTGCCGCGTGTACGACAGCGGAGATCTCGTGCTCGGACAGCAGGCCCTTGAGGGCGTCGCGGTCGGCGACGTCGCAGGCCGCGAACGTCACCTCGGCGCCCTGCACGGTGAGTTCATCGCGCAGCTCCTCGGCACCCTCGGCTGTGGCGCCGCGCCTGCTGACCAGCAGCAGGTTGCGTACGCCGCGCTCGGCGACCAGGTGCCGGGCGAAGAGTCCACCCAGCGTGCCAGTGGCACCGGTGACCAGCACCGCGCCCGAACCGAAACCGGGGTCCTCCGCTGCGGAGGGCTCGACCCTGGCCAGGCGCGGCACACGCACCTCGCCGGAACGCACCGCGAGCTGCGGCTCACCGGTAGCCAGCGCGGACGCCAGTTCCTCACGGGAAGCTGAGCCGTCCGTGTCGACCAGGACGATCCGGTCCGGGTTCTCCGACTGGGCGGAACGAACCAGGCCCCATACGGCGGCTTGCGCCACATCCCGTACGTCGTCGTCAACGGTCGCGGCGATCGCACCGTTGGTGACGATCACCAGGCGCGTAGCGCCGAACTCCTCGCTGTCCAGCCAGGATTGAACCGTGGTGAGAGCCCAGTACGCCGACTCATGGGCGTTGGCGACCGGGTCCGTTCCCGAGGTGACGGGGCACGACACGGCCACGAACTCGGGCAGTTCCTGCGCACCCGCGAGCGAGTCCAGATCAGCCCATTCGACCGTCGGAACATCGCTGTCCGACACCGCGGTCGACACCCAGTCGACGCCGAACAGCGACTCCCGGTCCTGTCGCGCGGGCTTCGCCGCCATGGGACGGAGCACCAGCGAGTCGACCGTGGCCACCGGAGCGCCGGAGCCGTCCGCGACCGTCAGCGCCACCGCGTCCGCGCCCGCAGGTGCGAGGCGCACCCGCAGCGACGTCGCGCCCGAGGCGTGCAGGCGCACACCCGACCACGCGAACGGCAGACCGCCGGATTCGCCGTCGCCACCCGCGAGACCGATCGCGTGCAGCGAGGCGTCGAGCAGCGCCGGGTGCAGACCGAAGCCGTCCACGCCCGTGCCGTCCGGCAGGGCCACCTCGGCGAACACCTCGTCGCCCTTGCGCCAGGCGGCCCGCAGGCCCTGGAACAGCGGGCCGTAGCCGAAACCACCGTCGGACATTCGGTCGTAGTGACCCTCCAGGTCCACGGCCTCCGCATCCGCGGGCGGCCACGCGACCAGCGAGGTCCCAGCGGACTGCGCGCCCTCGCGCAGCACGCCGGTGGCGTGGCGCGTCCATGCGCGACCGTCGTCGGTGTCGCCGACGCTGGAGTGGAACGTCAGCTCGCGGCGGCCCGACGCGTCCTCCGCGCCGACCCACACCTGAACCCGTACCGAACCGTGCTCGGGCAGTACGAGGGGAGCTTCGAGCGTCAGCTCCTCGACCAGGTCACATCCGACCTGGTCACCGGCGCGCACCGCCAGTTCGACGAACGCGGCACCGGGCAGCAGCACCGAACCCTGGACGAGGGAGTCGGCGAGCCACGGGTGGGTCTGGAGCGAGAGCCGGCCGGTCAGCAGCACACCATCGGTGCCGCCCACCGTGACGGCCGCGCCGAGCAGCGGGTGCTCGGCCGAACCGAGCCCGACCGCGGCGACATCGCCCAGCATCGGCTGGACGGCGGGCCAGAAGCGCTCGCGCTGGAAGGCGTACGTCGGCAGGTCCACGTGTCCCGCGCCGCGACCGGCGAAGAACACGTCCCAGTCCACCCGGACTCCACGCACGTGGAGTTGACCGGCGGCCGTGGTGGCGGCCAGCGCCTCGGGGCGGTCGCCGCGCAGGGTCGGTACGAAGGTGGCGTCCGGCGCGGACTCACGGCCCAGCGCCGACAGCGTGCCGCCGGGGCCGACCTCGACGAAGATGCCCACACCCTCGTCCACGAGCGTGGCGACGGCGTCGGCGAACCGGACGGACTCGCGTACATGGCGCACCCAGTACTCCGGGGAGGCGAGCTCCTCGGCACCGGCAGGCCGACCCGTCAGCGTCGAGACGATCGGGATGGCAGGGGCCTCGTAGGAAACGCTCTCCAGGACCGCGCGGAACTCGTCCAGCATCGGGTCCATCAGAGGCGAGTGGAAGGCGTGACTGACCTTCAGACGGGACACCTTGCGACCTGCCTCGCGCCACCGCTCGGCGACCGCGTCCACATCGGCCTCGACGCCCGAAATCACCACGGAGGACGGGCCGTTGACCGCCGCGATGCCCACCGTGTCGGACAGATCCGAGGCCAGCTCCGCCTCCGACGCCTGGATCGCGACCATCGCGCCGCCGGACGGCAGCGCCTGCATCAGCGCGCCACGCGCCGAGACGACCTTGACCGCGTCCGCGAGGGACCACACACCCGATACGTGTGCGGCGGCCAGCTCACCGATGGAGTGACCCGCGAGCAGGTCGGGGCGCACGCCCCACGACTCCAGGAGACGGAAGAGGGCGACCTCGACCGCGAACAGTGCGGGCTGGGTCACGCCCGTCTCGTTCAGCGCGGCGGCATCAGCATCCTCGTCTTCGCCGTACAGCACCTCACGTACGACAGGGTCGAACTCACCCAGTACAGCATCCAGGGCGTCCGCGAACACCGGGAAACGAACCGCCAGTTCACGCCCCATCCCCAACCGCTGCGAACCCTGCCCCGAGAACAGGAAGCCCACCCGACCGGGCGCATCGGCAAGCCCCGTGACCACGGCGCCGGTTGCCCGGTCCTCGGCCAGGGTCTCCAGAGCGGCAAGCAGCTCCGAGCGGTCGGCGCCGGCCACCACGGCACGGTGCTCAAGCACTGCGCGGGAGGACACCAACGCACGACCCACGTCCGTCACGGACAGATCGGACGCCTCGTCCACGAAGGACTTCAGCCGCGCGGCCTGCTCCCGCAGCGCTTCCACGCTCCGCGCGGAGAGCACCCACGGGACAAGTCCCTCGTGCTGAGGCTCGGGGGCTTCCGCCTGCTCGGCGGCGGGAGTCCGCGGGGCCTGCTCGACGATGACGTGCGCGTTCGTGCCGCTCACGCCGAACGACGACACGCCCGCACGCCACGGCTGCCCGGTCTCCGGCCAGGCGCGCGCCTCGGTGAGGAGCTCCACCGCACCCGCCGACCAGTCCACGTGCGACGACGGCGCGTCCACGTGCAGCGTCTTGGGCAGCACACCTTCCCGCATCGCCATGACCATCTTGATCACACCCGCGACACCCGCCGCGGCCTGCGTGTGACCGATGTTCGACTTCACCGAGCCGAGCAACAGCGGCTCGGCGCCGCGGTCCTGGCCGTAGGTCGCGAGAAGCGCCTGGGCCTCGATCGGGTCACCGAGCTTGGTGCCCGTTCCGTGTGCCTCGACGACGTCAACGTCGGTCGGGGCAAGGCCCGCGCTCGCCAGTGCCTGGCGGATGACGCGCTGCTGGGAGGGACCGTTCGGGGCGGTCAGACCGTTGGACGCACCGTCCTGGTTGACCGCCGAGCCGCGTACGACCGCGAGGATCTGGTGGCCGTTGCGCTGAGCGTCCGAGAGACGCTCGACGAGCAGCATGCCGACGCCCTCGCCCCAGCCGGTGCCGTCGGCGGCATCCGCGAACGCCTTGACGCGGCCGTCCACGGACAGCCCTCGCTGGCGGCTGAACTCGATGAACGCACCCGGCGTCGACATCACGGTCACACCGCCGACCAGGGCCAGTTCACACTCGCCCTTGTGCAGTGCCTGGCTCGCCCAGTGGAGGGCGACCAGGGACGACGAGCAGGCCGTGTCGACCGTGACGGCCGGGCCTTCGAGTCCGAAGGTGTAGGAGAGCCGGCCGGAGATGACACTCGCGGCGTTGCCGGTGCCCGCGTACCCCTCCACGCTCTCGCGGGAGGCCATCAACAGCGTGCCGTAGTCCTGGCCGTTGGTGCCGACGAAGACACCGGACCGGCTGCCGCGCAGCGAGTTGGGGTCGATGCCCGCCCGCTCGAACGCCTCCCAGGAGGTTTCCAGGAGCAGGCGCTGCTGCGGGTCCATCGCCAGGGCCTCACGCGGCGAGATCCCGAAGAACGACGGATCGAACTCCGCGACACCGTCGAGGAAGGCACCCATCCGGCTGTAGGTGGTGCCCGAACGCTCGGGATCGGGGTCGGGGTCGTAGAGCGACTCGATGTCCCAACCCCGGTCCGTCGGGAACTGCGCCACGGCGTCCCCGCCCTCGGCCACGAGACGCCACAGGTCCTCCGGCGACTCGACGCCACCGGGGAAGCGGCAGCTCATGCCCACGATCACGATCGGCTCGTCCGCCACCACCGCGACCGAGTCATTCGACACGACATCGACCACGCCACCCAGCAGCTCCGCGCCAAGGTGCGCGGCCAACGCAGCCGGGGTCGGGTAGTCGAACACCAGCGTGGCCGGGAGCGCCAGCTCCGTCGCCGCGTTCAAGCGGTTACGCAGCTCGACCGAGCTGAGCGAGTCGAAACCGAGCTCCTTGAACGCACGCTCGGAGCCGATCGCCTGGGCCGAGCCGTGGCCCAGCACCACCGCCACATGCCCCAGCACCAGATCGAGAAGCGCCTTCTCACGCTCCGCCACCGGAAGGCCCGCCAGCGACTGCGCCAGCGCCGACCCGGCAACGACAAGACCCGACTCGGCCACCCGGCGCACCGAACCCCGCACCAGACCACGCAGCAGATACGGCACCGGCTGCGAACGCGCCTGGCGATGCAGCACCGGCAGGTCGAGCGGAACCGGCGCGAGAAGCGCGCGGCCCGTCGTACCCGCCGCGTCGAACAGCGCGAGCCCCTCGGCCGCACCGATCGGGACGACACCACTGCGCGTCATCCGTCGCACGTCGGTGTCGTCGAGGCTGCCCGCCATGCCGCCACCCGAGGCCCACAGGCCCCAGGCGAGGGAGGTCGCGGCGAGGCCGCTGGCGCGACGGTGCTGGGCGAGCGCGTCCAGGAAGGCGTTGGCCGCGGCGTAGTTGCCCTGACCGGGGCCGCCGAGGAGGCCTGCCACCGAGGAGAACAGTACGAAGGCGGACAGGTCCAGGTCGCTGGTCAGCTCGTGGAGATTCCAGGCCGCGTCGACCTTCGGACGGAAGACGGTGTCGATCCGCTCCGCGGTCAGCGAGCCGATCGTGCCGTCGTCCAGCACGCCTGCCGTGTGTACGACGGCGGAGATCTCGTGGCTGTCGAGCAGGTCCTTGACGGCGTCGCGGTCGGCGACGTCGCAAGCGGCGAAGGTCACCTCGGCGCCCTGCGCGACGAGGTCGTCGCGCAGTTCCTCGGCACCCTCGGCGGCCGCACCGCGCCTGCTGACCAGCAGCAGGTTGCGTACGCCGCGCTCGGCGACCAGGTGCCGGGCGAAGAGTCCACCCAGCGTGCCGGTGGCACCGGTGACCAGCACCGCGCCCGAACCGAAGCCCGGGTCCTCCGCTGCGGAGGGCTCGACCCTGGCCAGGCGCGGCACACGCACCTCGCCGGAACGCACCGCGAGCTGCGGCTCACCCGTGGCCAGCGCGGACGCCAGTACGTCACGCGAGACCGCGTCATCGTCCATGTCGACCAGGACGATCCGGTCCGGGTTCTCCGACTGAGCCGAACGCACCAGGCCCCACACGGCGGCCTGCGCCACATCCCATACGTCCTCGCCGGCCGTGGCGGCGATCGCGCCACGGGTCACGATCACCAGGCGCGCAGCATCGAACTCCGCTCCGTCCAGCCAGGATTGGACCGTGGCCAGGGCCCAGTGCGCCGCCTCGTGGGCGTTGGCGACCAGGTCCGAGCCCGACGTGACCGGGCACGCCACGGCGACGAACTCAGGCAGCTCCTGCGCACCCGCGAGCGCGTCCAGGCCAGACCACGCAACCGCCGGAACAGCACTGTCCGGCACCGGAGTTGAGACCCACTCGACGCCGAACAGGGCGTCGTCCTGACCGCGGCCGGCGAACTGCTCCGGCGACACCGGGCGCAGCACCAGCGAGTCGACCGTGGCCACCGGAGCGCCGGAGCCGTCCGCGACCGTCAGCGCGACGCCGTCCGAGCCGGTGGGCGCGAGGCGCACCCGCAGCGTCGTCGCGCCCGAGGCGTGCAGGCGCACACCCGACCACGAAAACGGCAGACCGCCAGAGTCGCCGTCGACATCGCCGTCCGTCAGACCGACCACCTGCAACGCCGCATCCAGCAGCGCCGGGTGCAGACCAAACCCTTCGGCCTTCACACCCTCCGGCAGCGCGACCTCGGCGAACACCTCATCGCCGACCCGCCACGCGGACCGCAGCCCCTGGAACACCGGACCGTAGGCGAAGCCCAGCTCCGCCAACTCACCGTAGAACGAGTCCAGTTCCAGGGCCTCGGCACGCGCCGGCGGCCACTCGGTTAGCGACACCTCATCAGAACGGCCGCCCTCGCACACCACACCCGTGGCGTGGCGGGTCCATGCGCGGCCGTCGTCGGAGTCGCCGACGCTGGAGTGGACGGTCAGCTCACGCCGACCCGATTCGTCGGCAGTCCCGACCCACACCTGAACCCGTACCGAACCGTGCTCGGGCAGTACGAGGGGGGCTTCGAGCGTCAGCTCCTCGACCAGGTCACATCCGACCTGGTCACCCGCACGTACCGCCAGCTCGACGAAGGCCGTGCCCGGCAGCAGTACGGAACCCCGCACCACATAGTCGGCGAGCCACGGGTGGGTCTGGAGCGAGAGGCGGCCGGTCAGCAGCACGCCGTCCGTGCCACCGAGGGTGACCGTCGCGCCGAGCAACGGGTGCTCGGCGGCACCGAGCCCGGCCGCCGCGACGTTGCCGATCACCGGCAGGACGTCGGGCCAGAAGCGCTCGCGCTGGAAGGCGTACGTCGGCAACTCGATGCGGCGGGCGCCGCGACCTGCGAAGAAGGCCTCCCAGTCCACTCGGACACCCCGCGCGTGGAGCTGTCCGGCGGCCGTCATCGCGGCCGCCACCTCGGGGCGGTCGCTCCGCAGCGTCGGTACGAAGGTGGCGTTCGGCGCGGACTCCTGGCCGAGGGCCGAGAGCGTGCCGCCGGGGCCGACCTCGATGAACGTGCCCACGCCCTCGCCGACGAGCGTGCCGACCGCGTCGGCGAACCGGACGGACTCGCGGACGTGGCGCACCCAGTACGCGGACGAGGTCAACTCCTCGGCCGTGGCACGGGATCCGGTCAGCGTCGACACGATCGGGATGGCAGGGGTGTCGTAGGAAACGCTGTCCAGAACCGTGCGGAACTCGTCCAGCATCGGGTCCATCAGCGGCGAGTGGAAGGCGTGGCTGACCTTCAGACGGGACACCTTCCGGCCCGCCGCACGCCAACGCTCCGCGACCGCGTCCACGTCAGCCTCGACACCCGAAATCACCACAGAGGACGGGCCGTTGATCGCCGCGATGCCCACCGTTCCGGACAGGTCAGCGGCGAGTTCGGCCTCCGACGCCTGGATCGCGACCATCGCGCCGCCCTCAGGCAGCGCCTGCATCAGCGCGCCACGCGCCGACACCACCTTCACGGCGTCGGCCAGCGACCACACACCCGCCACATGCGCGGCAGCAAGCTCACCGATCGAGTGACCAACGAGGACATCGGGGCGCACCCCGAAGGACTCAAGGAGCCGGAACAGCGCGACCTCGACCGCGAACAGCGCGGGCTGCGTCACACCCGTCTCGTTCAGCGCGTCAGCATCCTCACCGAAGAGAACCTCACGCACCGCCGGGTCGAACTCCGACAGCACCGCGTCCAGAGCGTCAGCGAACACCGGGAAACGGGCGGCCAGCTCACGCCCCATCCCCAGCCGCTGCGAACCCTGACCCGAGAACAGGAAGCCCACCCGACCAGGCTCATCAGCCACGCCCGTGACCACCGCACCGGTCACCTGGCCCTCGGCCAGAGCCGTCAGCGCGGACACGAACTCGGCGCGGTCGGCGGACACGACCACCGCACGGTGGTCCAACGCCGAACGCGTCGTAGCCAGCGAGTAGCCGACGTCGACGGGCTCGTGCGCATCCACCAGGGACAGCAGACGCTCCGCCTGCCCACGCAACGCGCCCTCGTCACCGGCCGAGAGCACCCACGGCACCACGCCACCGTCACGTACCGGCTCAACAGCCTCGACCGGCTCGGCGGCCGGGGCCTGCTCGATGATCGTGTGCGCATTCGTGCCGGAGAAACCGAACGACGACACACCCGCACGCAACGGCTGACCCGTCTCCGGCCAGGAGCGCGCCTCCGCCAGCAGCTCCACCGCGCCCGCCGACCAGTCGACGTGCGGCGACGGCTCATCCACGTGGAGAGTCTTGGGCAGCACGCCGTGGCGCATGGCCATGACCATCTTGATCACGCCGGCGACACCAGCCGCGGCCTGCGTGTGACCGAGGTTCGACTTCACCGAACCCAGCAGCAGCGGCTCACCGTCACGGTCCTGGCCGTAGGTCGCGAGAAGCGCCTGGGCCTCGATCGGATCGCCCAGCTTGGTGCCCGTGCCGTGCGCCTCGACCACGTCCACGTCGGACGGGGCCAGGCCCGCGCTCGCCAGCGCCTGACGGATCACGCGCTGCTGCGACGGACCGTTCGGGGCCGTGAGGCCGTTGGACGCGCCGTCCTGGTTCACCGCGGAACCCCGCACCAAGGCAAGCACCTGATGCCCGTTGCGCTGGGCGTCGGAGAGGCGCTCGACGAAGAGCATGCCCACGCCCTCGCCCCAGCCCGTGCCGTCCGCGCCGGCGGCGAACGCCTTGCAGCGGCCGTCCTCGGCGAGGCCGCGCTGGCGGCTGAACTCCACGAACGCACCCGGCGTCGACATCACCGTGACGCCACCCGCCAGGGCCATCTCGCACTCGCCGGAGCGCAGCGCCTGGACCGCGAGGTGCAGGGCGACCAGCGACGAGGAGCACGCCGTGTCCACGGTCACGGCCGGACCCTCGAAGCCGTACGTGTACGAGAGACGGCCCGAGGCCACGCTCGCCGCGTTGCCGGTCGCCACATAGCCGCCGACATCCTCGGCCGCACCGCCGAGGACGAGGCCGTAGTCCTGCACGTTCGAGCCGACGAACACGCCGACGCGCTCACCGCGCAGCGACGCCGAGTCGACCCCGGCCCGCTCGAACGCCTCCCACGACGTTTCGAGGAGCAGGCGCTGCTGCGGGTCCATCGCCAGGGCCTCGCGCGGCGAGATCCCGAAGAAGCCCGCGTCGAACCCGCCGACGTCCGAGAGGAACGCGCCGGACCGCGAGTACGAAGTGCCGATCCCGTCCGGGTCCGGGTCGTACAGCGCCTCCAGGTCCCAGCCGCGGTCGGTCGGGAACTCCGACACCGCGTCCCCGCCGGACAGGAGCACCTGCCAGAGGTCTTCGGGGCTGGCGACGCCGCCGGGGTAACGGCAGGCCATCGCCACGATCGCGATCGGCTCGTCGGTGGCACCGGAGACAGCGGCGGGACCGGCGGGGGCCGCCAAGTCCGCGCCGGAGAGCTCGGTGCGGAGGAAGGCAGCGAGGGCCGCCGCGTTGGGGTAGTCGTAGACCAGCGTCGCCGGAAGCGCGACACCCGTGACCTCACTCAGCCGCGAACGCAGCTCCACGGCAGTCAGTGAGTCGAAGCCCAACTCCTTGAACGCACGCGCCGGGGAGAGGGCGTCACCGGACACGTGGCCCAGCACCGCCGCAGCCTCATAGCGCACCAGCTCGGTGAGCTGACGCTCCTGCTCGGCCTCGTCCAGACCCACCAGACGCTGCGCCAGCTCCGAGAGCCCACTGTCCGCGGACGTCGCCGCGAACGCCTCCCGCACCTGCGGCAGTTCACTCAACAACGGACTCGGACGCTGGGCCATGAACGTGCCCGCGAACCGCTCCCAGTCCACATCAGCAATAGCGACGTTCCCGTCACCGCGCTCCAACGCCGTGGCCAGACCCGTGATCGCCACCGCCGGAGCCATCGTCGGCAGACCCCGACGCCGCAACTGCTCCGCCGCATCCACACCGGCACCAGCAACCATGCCGCCGCCACCCCACGGACCCCACGCAACAGCCGTCGCACACAGACCAGATGCCCGACGATGCTCAGCAAGCGAGTCCAGATAGGCGTTGGCCGCCGCATACGCGCCCTGCCCACCACTGCCCCACACACCGGCAATCGACGAGAACAAGACGAACGCGTCCAACTGCCGCTCCCCCAGCAGCTCATGGAGATTGCGCGCACCGTCGACCTTCGCCGTCAGCACACCCGCGAACCCACTCAAGTCCGCCGGATCCATGTCCACCAGCACACCCGAACGCTCCACACCCGCCGCATGCACCACCGCGGTGAGCGGGAACTCCTCGGGCACCGAGGCCAGCACGTCCGCCAGGGCATCCCGGTCGGCGACGTCGCAGGCCGCGATCGTGACCTGGGCGCCCAACTCGGTCAGCTCCGCACGCAGTTCCTCCGCGCCTTCGGCCGCCGGTCCGCGCCGGTTGGTCAGCAGCAGGTGCTCGGCGCCCTTGCCCGCCAGCCACCTGGCGACATGCGCACCGAGCGCGCCGGTACCACCGGTGATCAGGACCGTTCCTCGCGGGGACCAGCCCGTCCCTGACGTCTTGCCCAGCGGCGCGGGCACCAGCCTGCGCCCCAGGATCCCGCCGCCGCGCAGCGCGACCTGGTCCTCGCCGTCGGACCCGGCAAGCACCGAGACCAGCAGGTCGCCCGTCGCTTCGTCCTGCGCCTCGGGCAGGTCGACCAGGCCGCCCCAACGGCCCGGCTGCTCCAGGGCGGCCACCCGGCCAAGACCCCACAACATCGACTGCTCGAACCCGACGACCGCGTCATCCGCACCCGCCGACACCGCACCCGACGTCAGCGACCACAAACGTACGTCCGCGTCACCAAGGGCCTGCAACAGACCGACCGTCGCAGCGATACCCGTAGGAACGGTCGCCCCACCCGCGTCCGCGAGCCCGAGCAGCGAGACGACTCCGTCGAACGACGAAAGATCCGCCAACTCCCCTGCCCAGTCCGCCGATTCCGGATCCACGTGCAGGACGCGCACATCGCCCGCACCGTTCCGGACCAGCGACTCACGCACCCACTCGGCACGCGCCTCACCCGTCGCGGCGACGACCAGCCACTCACCGTCCAGGCGACCCGACCCGGCAGCCACCGGCTGCCACTCCACCCGATAACGCCAGCCGTCGACCGTGGAACGCCCCTGCTGCTCCTTGCGCCACGCGGAAAGCCGAGGCAGGACCGCACTCAGCGGAGCGTCCGACGACACGTCCAGCGTGCGGGCGACATCGTCCAGATCGCCGTCCTCGACGACGTCCCAGAACCACGCGTCGGCCGGCGACAGCTGCTCGGCGCGCTCGGAGGGCCGCACGTCCAGCCAGTAGCGCTGGTGCTGGAAGGCGTACGTCGGCAGGTCGACGCGCCGGGCACCACGAGCCGCGAAGTACGCGGGCCAGTCGACCGTCACACCCCGCGTGTGAAGCGCACCGACCGTGCTGACCAGCGCGCTCTCCTCGGCCCTGTCCGCGCGCAACGCGGGCAGGAACACGGAGTCGGGAGCACACCCGAGACCCAGCGCGGACAGCGTGCCACCCGGGCCGACCTCGACGAACGTGCCGACACCCTGCTCACCCAACGCAAGCACCGCGTCGGCGAACCGCACGGACTCGCGCACGTGGCGCACCCAGTACGCGGGCGAGGCAAGCTCCTCCGCCGTAGCGGGGCGACCCGCCAGCGTCGACACGATCGGAATCGCCGGAGCCGCATACGAAACGGACTCCAGGACCGCACGGAACTCGTCCAGCATCGGGTCCATCAGCGGCGAGTGGAAGGCGTGGCTGACCTTCAGACGGGACACCTTGCGACCCGACTCACGCCAACGCTCGGCGACGGCGTCCACATCGGCCTCGACGCCCGAAATCACCACGGACGACGGCCCGTTGACCGCCGCGATACCCACCGTGTCCGACAGGTCCGAGGCGACCTCGGCCTCCGTCGCCTCGATCGCAACCATCGCGCCACCCGACGGCAGCGCCTGCATCAGCCCGGCACGCGCCGACACGACCTTCACCGCGTCGGCCAACGACCAGACACCCGATACGTGTGCCGCGGCAAGCTCACCGATGGAGTGACCCGCCAGGGCATCGGGCTTCACGCCCCACGACTCAAGAAGACGGAACAGCGCGACCTCGACCGCGAACAGCGCGGGCTGCGTCACACCCGTCTCGTTCAGCGCAGCGGCGTCCTCGTCCTCACCGAAGAGAACCTCACGTACGGCCGGGTCGAACTCCCCCAGGACCGCATCCAGAGCCTCCGCGAACACCGGGAAACGGGCCGCCAGTTCACGCCCCATCCCCAGCCGCTGCGAACCCTGACCCGAGAACAGGAAGCCCAGCAGCCCACCGACGACGGAACCCGTCACCACACCCGCCGACTGCCTGCCCTCCGCGAGCGCGGTCAGCGCGGCGGTCCGGGTCTCCGTGTCCTCCGCGACGACCACCGCGCGCTGCTCCAGCGACGCACGCGTCGTCGCGAGAGAGAAGCCGACGTCCGCGGGGTCGAGGTCGATCACGTCGGACAGCAGCCGAGCAGCCTGCTCGCGGAGCGCCTCCGCGCTCCGGGCCGAGAGGACCCACGGCACCGAGCCGCCGACCACGGTCGGCGTCGCGGGAGTCGGCTCCTCGACGGCCGGGGCCTGCTCGATGATGGTGTGCGCGTTCGTGCCGCTGAAGCCGAACGACGACACACCGAACCGGCGCGGGCGGTCGGTCTCCGGCCACGGACGTGCCTCGGTGAGGAGTTCCACGTCACCGGCCGTCCAGTCGACCTGCGAGGACGGCGCGTCGACGTGCAGCGTCTTGGGCAGCACGCCCTGCCGCATCGCCATGACCATCTTGATCACACCCGCCACACCGGCGGCCGCCTGCGTGTGACCGATGTTCGACTTCACCGAACCCAGCCACAACGGCTGATCGGCGGCGCGGTCCTGACCATAGGTGGCGATCAGGGCCTGAGCCTCGATCGGGTCGCCGAGCGTGGTGCCGGTGCCGTGCGCCTCCATGGCGTCCACGTCGGCCGGGGTCAGACCCGCGCTCGTGAGCGCCTGGCGGATGACGCGCTGCTGGGAGGGACCGTTCGGGGCGGTGAGGCCGTTGGACGCGCCGTCCTGGTTGACCGCCGAGCCGCGGATCACCGCGAGGACGGGGTGGCCGTTGCGCTGGGCGTCGGAAAGGCGCTCCACCAGGAGCATGCCCACGCCCTCGCCCCAGCCCGTGCCGTCCGCGGCATCCGCGAACGCCTTCACCCGGCCGTCGGCGGCAAGGCCGCGCTGGCGGCTGAACTCGATGAACGAGCTCGGCGTCGACATCACCGAAACGCCGCCGACCAGGGCCAGTTCGCACTCGCCCTTGTGCAGGGCGTTCACGGCCAGGTGCAGCGCCACCAGGGACGACGAGCAGGCCGTGTCGACCGTGACGGCCGGGCCCTCGAAGCCGTACGTGTAGGACAGCCGGCCGGAGATGACACTCGCCGAGATGCCGGTGCCCGCGTACCCCTCGACCTCCTCCTGCGCGGCCATCAACAGCGCCGCGTAGTCCTGGCCGTTGGTGCCGACGAAGACGCCCGAACGGCCGCCGCGCAGCGAGTTCGGGTCGATGCCCGCCCGCTCGAACGCCTCCCAGGAGGTCTCCAGGAGCAGGCGCTGCTGCGGGTCCATGGCGAGGGCCTCGCGCGGCGAGATGCCGAAGAACGTCGGGTCGAACTCCGCGACGCCGTCGAGGAAGGCGCCCATCCGGCTGTAGCTGGTGCCCGAACGATCGGGGTCCGCGTCGTACAGCGACTCCAGGTCCCAGCCGCGGTCGTCCGGGAACCCGGCCACCGCGTCCCCGCCGGACTCGACGAGGCGCCACAGGTCTTCCGGCGACTCGACGCCACCGGGGAAGCGGCAGCTCATGCCGACGATCACGATCGGCTCGTCCGCCACCACCGCGACCGAGTCGTTGGAGACCACATCGACCACGCCGCCGAGCAGCTCCGCACCCAGATGCGCGGCCAGCGCAGCCGGGGTCGGGTAGTCGAACACCAGCGTGGCCGGGAGCGCCAGCTCCGTCGCCGCGTTCAAGCGGTTACGCAGCTCCACCGAGCTGAGCGAGTCGAACCCGAGCTCCTTGAACGCACGCTCGGAGCCGATCGCCTGGGCCGAGCCGTGGCCCAGCACCACCGCCACATGCCCCAGCACCAGATCGAGAAGCGCCTTCTCACGCTCCGCGACCGGCAGGCCCGCCAGCGACTGCGCCAGCGCAGAACCGGCCACCACGAGACCCGACTCGGCCACCCGGCGCACCGAACCCCGCACCAGACCACGCAGCAGATACGGCACCGGCTGCGAACGCGCCTGGCGGTGCAGCACCGGCAGGTCGAGCGGGATCGGGACCAGCGTGGAACGACCCGTCGTGCCCGCGGCGTCGAAGAGGGCCAGGCCCTCGGCCGCGCCGATCGGGATCACACCGCCACGGGTCATCCGCTGGACGTCGGTCTCGTCGAGGCTGCCCGCCATGCCGTCCGCGTCGGCCCACAAGCCCCACGCGAGGGAGGTGGCGGCCAGGCCGTTGGCGCGGCGGTGCTGGGCGAGCGCGTCCAGGAAGGCGTTCGCGGCCGCGTAGTTGCCCTGACCGGGGCCGCCGAACACACCGGCGGCGGACGAGAAGAGCACGAAGGCGGACAGGTCCAGGTCGCGGGTCAGTTCGTGCAGATGCCAGGCCGCGTCGACCTTCGGGCGGAACACCGTGTCGATCCGCCCGGCGGTCAGCGAGCCGATCGTGGCATCGTCCAGCACGCCTGCCGTGTGCAGCACGGCGGAGATCTCGTGCTGGGACAGCAGATCCTTGACGGCGTCGCGGTCGGCGACATCGCAAGCCGCGAAGGTCACCTCGGCGCCCTGCGCGACGAGGTCGTCGCGCAGCTCATCGGCGCCCTCGGCTGTGGCGCCGCGCCTGCTGACCAACAGCAGGTTGCGTACGCCCCGCTCAGCGACCAAGTGCCGGGCAAGGAGGCCGCCGAGCGTGCCCGTCGCGCCGGTCACCAGGACCGCACCGGCACCGAAACCGGAGTCCTCCACCACGGACCGACCGGCCCGCGCCAGGCGCGGCGCGCTGACCGCACCCGCGCGCAGCGCCAACTGCGGCTCCCCGGTGGCCAGCGCGGATGCCAGGTTCTCGCGGGAGGCCGACTCGTCCATGTCGACCAGGACGATGCGGTCCGGGTTCTCCGACTGAGCCGAACGCACCAGGCCCCACACCGCGGCCTGCGCCACATCCCGTACGTCCTCGTCGGCCGTGGCAGCGATCGCGCCATTCGTGACGATCACCAGGCGCGAGCCGTCGAACTGCTCGCTCTCCAGCCAGATTTGGACCGTGGCGAGGGCCCAGTGCGCCGCCTCGTGGGCATTGGCGACCGGGTCCGAGCCCGACGTGACCGGGCACGACACGGCGACGAACTCGGGCAGCTCCGCCGCACCGGCAAGCGCGCCCGACTCGGTCCACGCGACCGTCGGAGCGTCGCCCCCGGTCGTCGGCACCGACACCCAGTCGACGCCGAACAGCGCGTCATCGCGGTCATCAGCGGCGAGCTGCTCCTGCGACACCGGGCGCAGCACCAGCGAGTCCACGGTCGCGACCGGGGCACCGGAACCGTCCGACAGGACCAGCGACGCGCCGTCCGTGCCCGTCGGCGTCACCCGCACCCGCAGCGCCGTGGCACCCGAGGCGTGCAGGCGCACACCCGACCACGCGAACGGCAGACCGCCGGATTCGACATCGCCGTCCGTCAGACCGACCGCCTGCAACGCCGCATCCAGCAGCGCCGGGTGCAGACCGAAGCCGTCGACCTTCACACCCTCCGGCAGCGCGACCTCGGCGAACACCTCATCGCCGACCCGCCACGCGGACCGCAGCCCCTGGAACACCGGGCCATAGCCGAAGCCGAGATCCGCCAGCTCTCCGTAGAACGCGCCGAGTTCGACGCCCTCCGCGCCCGACGGAGGCCACTCCGCCTGCGCGACGCCGCCGGAGCGTCCGCCCGCGCCGAGCACACCCGTGGCGTGCCGCGTCCACGAACGGCTGTCGTCGGCGTCCCCCGCGCTGGAGTGGAACGTCAGCTCGCGGCGGCCCGACTCGTCGCCCGCGCCGACCCACACCTGAACCCGTACCGAACCGTGCTCGGGCAGGACGAGAGGGGCTTCGAGCGTCAGCTCCTCGACCAGGTCACATCCGACCTGGTCACCGGCGCGCACCGCCAGCTCGACGAAGGCCGTGCCCGGCAGCAGTACCGAACCGCGCACCACGTAGTCGGCGAGCCACGGATGGGACTGGACCGAGAGGCGGCCCGTCAGGAGCACACCGTCCGTGCCCGCCACCGTGACGGCCGCGCCGAGCAGCGGGTGCTCGGCCGAACCCAGTCCGGCCGCCGTGACGTCGCCCGCCGAGGGCAGGGCGTCCAGCCAGAAGCGCTCGCGCTGGAAGGCGTACGTCGGCAGGTCGACGCGCTGGGCCCCGTGGCCGGCGAAGTACGCGGCCCAGTCCACCTGGACGCCCCGTACGTGCGCCTCCGCGAGGGCGGCCGTCAGTGCCGCCTGCTCCGGGCGGTCGTTCCGCAGCACCGGGACGAACCCGGCCTCCGGCGCGGACTCCTGACCGAGGGCGCACAGCGTGCCGCCCGGTCCGACCTCGACGAACGTGGTAACGCCCTCGTCCACGAGCGCGCCGACGGCGTCGGCGAACCGCACGGACTCGCGCACGTGCCGTACCCAGTACGCCGGGGAGGTCAGCTCCTCGGTGGTGGCCGGCCGGCCCGTCAGCGTGGAGACGACGGGGATCGCGGGAGCTTCGTACGTCACGCTCTCCAGGACCGTGCGGAAGTCCTCCAGCATCGGGTCCATGAGCGGCGAGTGGAAGGCGTGGCTGACCTTGAGACGGGACACCTTGCGGCCCGCCTCGCGCCAGCGCTCCGCCACCGCGTCCACGTCAGCGGCCACGCCCGAAATCACCACGGACGAGGGGCCGTTGACCGCCGCGACGCCGACCGTGTCGGACAGGTCCGAGGCAAGCTCCGCCTCCGACGCCTGGATCGCCACCATCGCGCCGCCCTCAGGGAGCGCCTGCATCAGCGCACCACGCGCCGACACCACCTTCGCCGCATCGGCAAGCGACCACACGCCGGATACGTGTGCCGCGGCCAGCTCGCCGATCGAGTGACCGGCCAGCACGTCGGGGCGCACACCGAGCGACTCCAGGAGGCGGAAGAGTGCCACCTCCACCGCGAACAGCGCGGGCTGGGTCACACCTGTCTCGTTCAGCGCAGCGGCATCAGCATCCGCGTCCTCACCGAACAGCACCTCGCGTACGGCGGGGTCGAACTCCGAAAGGACCGCGTCCAGCGTCTCCGTGAACACCGGGAAACGGGCGGCCAGTTCGCGCCCCATCCCGATCCGCTGCGAACCCTGGCCCGAGAAGAGGAAGCCCAGCAGTCCACCGGCCACGGAACCCGTCACCACGCCCGCCGCCTGCCCGCCCTCGGCGAGCGCGGTCAGTGCGGCGGTCCGGGCGTCCGCGTCGCCCGCGAGGACCACGGCGCGCTGCTCCAGCGAGGCGCGCGTCGTCGCGAGGGAGAAGGCGACGTCCACGGGGTCCAGGCCGAGCACTCCGGAGAGGAGGCGTTCCGCCTGTTCACGCAGGGCGTCGGCGTTCCGGGCGGAGAGGACCCACGGCACGAGGCCGCCCTGCACGGAGTTCTCCGCGGGGGCGGACTCCTCGACCGCCGGGGACTGCTCGGTCTCCGGGGTCTGCTCGGCTTCGGGAGCCTGCTCGACGATGACGTGGGCGTTCGTGCCGCTCACGCCGAACGAGGACACGCCGGCCCGCCACGGGCGGCCCGTCCGCGGCCACTTGCGGGTCTCCGTGAGGAGTTCCACCGCGCCCGCCGACCAGTCCACGTGGGACGAGGGCTCGGTGACGTGGAGCGTCTTGGGCAGCAGGCCGTGCCGCATCGACATGACCATCTTGATCACACCCGCGACACCCGCCGCGGCCTGCGTGTGACCGATGTTGGACTTCACCGAGCCGAGCCAGAGCGGGCGGTCCTCGGGGCGGTCCTGGCCGTAGGTCGCGAGGAGTGCCTGGGCCTCGATGGGGTCGCCCAGCTTGGTGCCCGTGCCGTGCGCCTCCATGGCGTCCACGTCGGCCGGGGTCAGACCCGCGCTCGTGAGCGCCTGGCGGATGACGCGCTGCTGGGAGGGGCCGTTCGGGGCGGTGAGGCCGTTGGAGGCGCCGTCCTGGTTGACGGCGGAGCCGCGTACGACCGCGAGGATCGTGTGGCCGTTGCGCTGGGCGTCGGAGAGGCGCTCCACCAGGAGCATGCCGACGCCCTCGCCCCAGCCGGTGCCGTCGGCGCTGTCGGAGAACGCCTTGCAGCGGCCGTCGGGGGCGAGGCCACGCTGGCGGCTGAACTCGATGAACGACCCGGGCGTCGACATCACGGTCACACCGCCGACGAGGGCCATCTCGCACTCGCCCTTGTGCAGGGCCTGGGTGGCCAGGTGCAGGGCGACGAGGGACGAGGAGCACGCGGTGTCGACCGTGACGGCCGGGCCTTCGAGGCCGAAGGTGTAGGAGAGGCGGCCGGAGATGACGCTCGCCGAGATGCCGGTGCCCGCGTAGCCCTCGACCTCCTCCTGTGCGGCCATGAGCAGCGAGGCGTAGTCCTGGCCGTTGGTGCCGACGAAGACACCGGACCTGCTGCCGCGCAGCGAGTCGGGGTCGATGCCCGCCCGCTCGAACGCCTCCCAGGAGGTCTCCAGGAGCAGGCGCTGCTGCGGGTCCATCGCCGCGGCCTCGCGCGGGGATATCCCGAAGAAGCCGGGGTCGAACTCCGTTGCCTCGTAGAGGAATCCGCCCTCACGGGCGTAGGTGGTGCCCTTGTGCTCGGGGTCCGCGTCGTACAGCGACTCCAGGTCCCAGCCGCGGTCGGCGGGGAATCCCGCGACCGCGTCCGCACCGGACTCGACAAGACGCCACAGGTCCTCCGGCGACTCGACCCCGCCGGGGAAGCGGCAGCTCATGCCGACGATGGCGATCGGCTCGCTGTCCTTCTCCTCGACCTCGCGGAGACGTTGCTTGGTCTGCCGCAGGTCCGCGGTCAGGCGCTTCAGATAGTCGAGGACCTTGTCGTCGGTCGACATGTGCTTGATACCCCTCTGGGTGAGAGTCCGTACCCGTCGTGATGGGAGTCCGTAGCGGGCTTGTCGGTTTGGTGCGAGTACGTACCCGCAGGTCAGGACTTTCCGAGCTCCTCGTCGATGATGTCGAAGACGTCATCGAGCGTTGCCGAGGTCAAGTCGTCGGCGGCGGGCTCGGGTTCGCTCTCGTCCCAGGTGGACAGGAGCGACCTGAGCCGCAGCCGGATGTCCCCGGCCAGGGCGTCGTCCGGGTCGAGCTTGGAGATGGCGACGGTCAGCTTGTTCAGCTCGCCGAGGACCGCGGCGGCGGGTGTGCCGTCGCCGGCGAGCACCGTCGTCCGCAGGTGGGCCGCGAGTGCCGCCGGGTTGGGATGGTCGAAGACCAGGGTGGCGGGCAGTCGCGATTCGACCTCGGCGTCGAGCCTGTTGCGCAGTTCCACGGCCGTGAGCGAGTCGAAGCCGAGTTCCTTGAACGCCCGGTCCGCCTCGACGGCCTCCGGGCCGGCGAAGCCGAGCACGGCCGCGGTGTGGGTGCGGACGAGCCGCACCAGGGTTCGGTCCTGCTCCGCCTCGGTGAGCCCGGCGAGCCGTTGGGCCAGCGAGACCGTTCCCGGGCCTTCGCCGGAGCGTGCGGTCCTGCGGGCCGGCGTCGGGACGAGGCCGCGCAGCAGGGGCCGCACCTGTTCCGGGTGGGCGCGCAGTGCGGCCAGGTCGAGCACGGCGGGCATCGCCGTCGCGGTGCCGGTGGTGCGCACCGCGTCGAACAGTGCCATGCCGTCGGCGGAGGACAGCGGCGTCATGCCGCCCCTGGCCATCCGCTGTACGTCGGCGTCGTCGAGGTGCCCCGTGATGCCGCTGGCCTCGGCCCACAGGCCCCAGGCGAGGGACGTCGCGGGGAGCCCCGCCGCCCTGCGGTGCTGGGCGAGCGCGTCGAGGAACGTGTTGGCGGCCGCGTAGTTGCCCTGTCCGGGGCCGCCGAACACACCGGCGGCCGCGGAGAACAGTACGAATGCCGTGAGGTCCGCGTCCCGGGTCAGCTCGTGCAGGTGCAGCGCCGCGTCGGCCTTGGGGCCGAACACGGTGTCGATGCGCGCCGCTGTCAGGGACTCGATGACGCTGTCGTCGAGGACGCCCGCCGTGTGCACGACGGCGGTGACGGGGTGCTCGGCGAGGAGTGCGGCGACCGCGGCGCGGTCGCTGACGTCGCAGGCCACGACGGTGACCCGGGCGCCCAGTGCGGCGAGTTCCGTGCGCAGTTCCGTCGCGCCCGGGGTGGCGGGTCCGCGCCTGCCGGTCAGGACGAGGTCCCGTACGCCGTGGCGGGTGACCAGGTGGCGTGCGGTCAGGCCGCCGAGTACGCCGAGGCCGCCGGTGACGAGCACCGTGCTCTCGGGGGTGAACCCGGTCTGCTCGGAGGCGTCGGCAGGAGCGGCGAGGCGGGCCAGCCTGGCCACGGTGGCGGTGCCGTTCCTTACGGTCACCTGGGGTTCCCCGGTGGCGACGGCGGCGGGCAGCCTGCGCAGCGACTTGTCGTGCCCGTCGACGTCGACGAGGACGAACCGGTCGGGGTGCTCGGTCTGTGCCGATCGGACCAGGCCCCACGCGGGGGCGCGCACCAGGTCGGGTACGGCGTCCTCCGGCCCCGCCGCCACCGCTCCGCTCGTGACGAGCACGAGCCGCGACGCGGCGAACCGGTCGTCGGCGAGCCACTCCTGGAGCAGGTCCAGGGTGAGGTGCGTCGCCTCGCGCGGGCTCGTCGCTCCTTCGCCGGGCGTCACGGCCACGCACCGCGGTGCGGGCAGGCCCGCGTCGAGTGCGGCGCGCAGTGCGGCCAGGTCGGCGTGCTCGTCGACCGGCTCGCCCGCGGCGGTGAGTGCCTGGGTGAGGCGGGCGGTGTCGCCGCCGATGACCGCCCAGGTGCCGTGGTCGGGCGCGGCGTCCGGCATCGGGACCCACTTCACCTCGAACAGCGAGTCGCGGTGGGCGGAGCGTGCGGCGTCGAGCTGGTCGGCGGAGAGCGGCCGCAGGCTCAACTCGTCGACGGTGGCGACCGGTTCACCGGAGCCGTCGGTGACGAGCACGGCCACGGCGTCCACGCCGGCCGGCGTCAGCCGGACCCGCAGTGCCGTCGCCCCGGTCGCGAACAGGCGTACCCCGGCCCAGGAGAAGGGGAGGCCGTCCGAGCTCACGCCGAGTCCGACGGTGTGCAGTGCGGCGTCCAGGAGGGCGGGGTGCAGCCCGAAGCCCTCGTCGGCGAGGCCGTCGGGCAGTGCCACTTCGGCGAACACCTCGTCGCCCTTGCGCCAGGCGGCGCGCAGGCCCTGGAAGGCGGGGCCGTGGTCGATGCCGGAGGCGGCGACGGTGGCGCGGTGGCCGTCGAGGTCGACGGGTTCGGCCTCGCTCGGCGGCCAGGCGACGAGGTCGTCGGTGACGGGGCGTGCCTCGCCCGTCAGGGTGCCGGTGGCGTGCCGGGTCCAGCCGCCGCCGTCGTCCCGCCGGGAGTCGACGGTGAACGCCCGGGTGCCGGTGGCGTCGGGTCCTTCGAGGCTGAGCCGGATCTGGACGCCGTCCCGTTCGGGCAGCACCAGGGGCGCTTCGAGGACCAGGTCGTCCAGGGACGCGCAGCCGACGTGGTCACCGGCGCGCAGCGCGAGGTCCACGTAGGCGGCGCCGGGCAGTACCGCGGTGTCCAGGATGCGGTAGTCGGCCAGCCAGGGGTGGGTGCGCGCGGAGATCCTGCCGCTGAACACGAGGCCCTCGGAGTCCGCGAGTTCGGTGACGGCGGCGAGCAGGGGGTGGTCCACGCGGCCGAGGCCTGCCGAGGTCACGTCGCCGGGTGCGGCGTGCGTCGTCGTGGGCCAGAAGCGCTCACGCTGGAACGGGTAGGTGGGCAGGTCCACTTGGCGGGCCGCGGGCAGCGGCAGGGTCACCCGGCCGCCGCGTACGAAGAGCCTGCCGGCGGAGTCGATGAGCCGGTCGATGCCGCCGTCGCCGCGCCGCAGCGAGCCGACCACCAGGCCTTCGGGTCCGGCGAGTTCGCCGAGTCCGGCCGCCAGGACCGGGTGCGGGCTGACCTCGACGAAGGTGGTGTGGCCCGCGGCGACCAGGGCGGTGACGGAGTCCGCGAACTCCACCGTCCTGCGCAGGCTGCGGTACCAGTACGCGGCGTCCAGCTCCCGGGTGTCCAGCCAGTCGCCGGTCAGCGGCGAGAAGTAGGGCACGTCGCCGGTGCGCGGCGTCACGTCGGCCAGGCCCGCGAGGATGTCGGCCTCGACCTGCTCGACGTGGTGGGAGTGCGGGGCGTAGTCCGCCTGGACCCGCCGCGCCCATACGCCCTGTTCGGCGCAGACCTCGATGAGTTCGTCCAGCGCAGGGGCGTCACCGGAGACGACGACGGAGGCGGGGCCGTTCACCACGCCGACGGCGAGGCGTCCTTCCCAGCGCGTGAGGAGTTCCCGCGCGTCCTCCTTGGCGAGCGCGACCGAGACCATGCCGCCCCGGCCCGCCAGCGCGGTGAGCGCCTTGCTGCGCAGGACGGCGAGGCGTGCCGCGTCCGGCAGGGACAGGGCGCCCGCGACGCAGGCCGCGGCGATCTCGCCCTGGGAGTGCCCCAGCACGGCGCTGGGCTCGACGCCCCAGGAACGCCAGACGGCGGTGAGGGAGACCATCACGGCGAACAGGGCGGGCTGGACGACGTCCAGACGCTCCATCAGATCGGGGTCGCCGATGGCGTCGATGAGCGTCCAGTCGACGTGCTCTTCGAGTGCTTCGGCGCACTCCTGCATCCGCTCCCTGAACACCGGTGAAGTGTCGAGGAGTTCGAGGGCCATACCGACCCACTGCGTGCCGTGGCCGGGGAAGACGAACACCGTTCCGGTGCCGCGGTGCCCTGCCGTGCCCGTGACGACGCCGGGTGCCTCGCGGCCTTCGGCCAGCGCGGCGAGGCCGGTGCCGAAGTCGTCCCTTTCGAGGCCGACGAGGACGGCCCGGTGGTCGAACAGCGCGCGGGAGCGCAGCGAGTGGGCGACGTCGGCGACCGACGCGGCCGCGTCGGCGCGCCCCAACTCCGCCTGGAGGCGGGCCGCCTGTGCCCGCAGGGCATCGGCGGTCCGCGCCGAGAGGATCCACGGCACGACGCCGGGCGCGTCCTGCTCCGCCGGTTCGGTGTCGGGGGCCTCCGGTTCGGGGGCCTGCTCGATGATGGTGTGCGCGTTGGTCCCGCTGAAGCCGAAGGACGACACGCCGGCCCGCCACGGCCGGTCGACGGCGGGCCAGGCCCGCTCGCCGGTGAGCAGTTCCATCGCGCCGGCCGTCCAGTCCACGTGCGAGGACGGCTCGGTGACGTGCAGCGTCTGCGGCAGTACGCCGTGCCGCATGGCCATCACCATCTTGATCACTCCGGCGACGCCGGCGGCGGCCTGGGTGTGGCCGATGTTGGACTTCACCGAGCCGAGCAGCAGCGGCCGGTCGGCGGCGCGGTCCTGGCCGTAGGTGGCGAGCAGGGCCTGTGCCTCGATCGGGTCGCCGAGGGTGGTGCCGGTGCCGTGGGCTTCGACCGCGTCCACGTCGGACGGGTGCAGGCCCGCGCTGGCCAGCGCCTGGCGGATGACGCGCTGCTGAGAGGGGCCGTTCGGGGCGGTCAGACCGTTGGACGCACCGTCCTGGTTCACCGCGGATCCCCGTACGACGGCGAGGACCTGGTGGCCGTTGCGCCGGGCGTCGGAGAGGCGCTCGACGATCAGCATGCCGATGCCCTCGCCCCACCCGGTGCCGTCGGCGCTGTCCGAGAAGGCCTTGCAGCGGCCGTCCACGGAGAGCCCGCGCTGGCGGCTGAACTCGATGAACGCGCCGGGCGTCGACATCACGGTGACACCGCCCGCGAGCGCCATCTCGCACTCGCCGGAGCGCAGTGCCTGCGCGGCCAGGTGCAGGGCGACCAGGGACGACGAGCACGCCGTGTCCACGGTCACGGCCGGGCCCTCGAGGCCGAACGTGTACGACAGGCGGCCGGACATGACGCTCGCCGCGCTGCCCGTCGCCACGTGTCCGCCCACGTCCTCGGCGGCTTCACCGAGGACGAGGCCGTAGTCCTGCACGTTCGATCCGACGAACACGCCGACGCGCTCGCCGCGCACCGAGTTCGGGTCGATGCCCGCCCGCTCGAAGACCTCCCAGGAGGTTTCCAGGAGCAGCCGCTGCTGCGGGTCCATCGCCAGGGCCTCACGCGGTGAGGTGCCGAAGAAGGTCGCGTCGAAGTCCGCCACGCCGTCGAGGAAGGCGCCCTTGCGCGAGTACGTCGTGCCGATCCCCGCGGGGTCCGGGTCGTACAGCGCCTCGATGTCCCAGCCGCGGTCGGCCGGGAAGTCGGTCACCGCGTCCCCGCCCGACCTGAGCACCCGCCACAGGTCCTCGGGGCTGGCGACGCCGCCGGGGTAGCGGCAGGCCATCGCCACGATCGCGATCGGCTCGTCGGTCACGTCCTGCCGCGCGGTGTCCCGCGCCGGGTCCGTACCGCCCAGCGGTTCCAGGACCACCGTCAGGAGGTGGTCGGCGAGCGCCGCGGGGTTGGGGTAGTCGAAGACGACGGTCGCGGGGAGGGTGAGGCCGGTCGCGGCCGTCAGCCGGTTGCGCAGTTCCACGGCGGTCAGCGAGTCGAAGCCCAGGTCGCGGAAGGCCCGGTCCGGGTCGACCGCGCCTGCCGTGGCGTGCCCCAGGACGGCGGCGGCCTCCGCGGCCACCAGGCCGCGCACCAGCTCGCCCCGCTTCGCCGCGTCCAGGCCGGTCAGACGGCCCCGCAGCGCGGCCCCGTCCCGGTCGGACTCCGCAGGGCCCGAAGAGTTCTCGGTCCGCCCCGCGACGGCGTCGCGTGCCTCGGGCAGGTCGGAGAGCAGCGGGCTCGGCCTGCCCACGGTGAACGCGGGCGCGAACCGCTCCCAGTCGACGTCCGCCACCACGGTGGTCGGCGTGCCGCCCGCGACCGCGTCGGCGAGGGCGCCGACCGCGAGTTCGGGCGCCAGGGACAGGAGTCCGCGCCGGGAGAGCTGCCGCTGAGCCTCGTCGTCGGCCATTCCGCCGCCGCCCCACGGGCCCCAGGCCACGGCGGTGCCGGGCAGGCCGTGCGCGGTGCGGTGCTCGGCGAGCGCGTCGAGGTAGGCGTTGGCCGCGCTGTAGCCGACCTGGCCGCCGCTGCCCCAGATACCGGCGATCGAGGAGTAGGACAGGAACGCGTCGAGCGGCTTGTCCGCGAGCAGTTCGTGCAGGTGTGCGGCACCGGCCACCTTGGCGCCGACGACGTGCGCGAAGCGCGCGAGGTCGGTCTCGCCGACCGGGGCGCTGTCGTTGAGTCCCGCGGTGTGGACGACGGCGTCGACCTGGTCCCCGGCGGCGGCGAGGCCGTCGAGCAGGGCGGCGAGCCCGTCCCGGTCCGCGATGTCCACGGCGGCGACCGTGACGCGCGCGCCGAGCCCGACGAGCTCGGCCGTCAGCTCGGCGGCGCCCTCCGCCTCGGCGCCGCGACGGCTCGCCAGGACGACGTGGTCCGCGCCGCGCTCGGCGGACCAGCGCGCGGCCCGCGCGCCCAGGGCACCGAGGCCGCCGGTCACCAGGACGGTGCCGCGCGGCGTCCAGCCGGTACCGGCTTCCGGGGCGACCCGGTCGGCGCGGCGGAGCCGGCGTGCGAACACCCCGGTCCCGCGTACGGCGACCTGGTCCTCAGCGCCGCCGAGCAGCCCGCACAGCCGCGCGGCCACGCGCTCGTCCAGCGCGTCCGTCTCCGACGCCGCCTCTTCCCTTGCCTCGGGCAGGTCGATCAACCCGCCCCAGCGGTCGATGAGTTCGAGTGCGGCGGCCCTGCCGAGGCCCCACACCATCGACTGTGCGAAGCCCGTGACCTGGTCACCCGCGACCGCGGCCACCGCGCCGGACGTCGCGCACCACAGGGGTGCCTGGACGTCCGTGTCACCGAGCGCCTGGATCAGCGCGAGGGTGGCCGCCACGCCCCGCGGCACCGCGGGGTGGTCGGCGTGCGGCGACTCGTCGAACGCGAGCAGCGAGAGGACTCCGCCGAGCTCGTCGCCCCGCGAGAGCACCCGGGCG
Organism: Streptomyces sp. NPDC087300; assembly: GCF_044744425.1. Lineage (NCBI taxonomy): Bacteria > Bacillati > Actinomycetota > Actinomycetes > Kitasatosporales > Streptomycetaceae > Streptomyces > Streptomyces sp. NPDC087300. The sequence continues at coordinate 20,979 of NZ_JBIUYI010000020.1, read as the reverse complement.
GCGGCCGCGCGCAGCGCGCCGGCGAGACCCGCGCGGTCCGACGCCTGGGCGTCGGCCTCGACCGTGTCGAACGTCAGGCCGCTGTCCGCGAGCAGTGCGCTCAGCGCGGCGGCGCGCTCGTCACCGGCAGGCAGTACGGCCAGCCAGGTGCCCGAGGGCGGCGTCGTCGCCGGGACGCCGACGGACTTCCAGCCGACGGTGTAACGCCACGCGTCCAGGGTGGACTTCTCGTGGCTCCGGCGTCGCCAGGACGTCAGGAACGGCAGCACGGCGCGGAGCGAATCGGTCGCCCCGTCGTCGGTGATGCCGAGGGACGACGCGAGCGCGGACGCCTCCTCGCCGTCCACCGCGGCCCAGAACCGTGCCTCGTCCGCGTTCGGCGCGGCCTCGACGGCGACGGGCGCGGCGTCCATCCAGTAGCGCCGGTGCTGGAAGGCGTACGTCGGCAGCTCGACGCGCCGAGCACCACGACCGGCGAAGTACGCGGCCCAGTCGACCGCCACGCCGTGCGTGTGCAGTGCGCCGACAGTGCCGACCAGCGCGTTCTCCTCGGCCCTGTCCGCACGCAGCGCCGGAAGGAACACGGAGTCGGGAGCACAGCCGAGACCCAGCGCGGACAGCGTGCCGCCGGGACCGACCTCGACGAACGTGCCCACGCCCTCGCCCACGAGCGTGCCGACGGCGTCGGCGAACCGGACGGACTCGCGCACGTGGCGCACCCAGTACTCGGGGGAGGCAAGCTCCTCGGCCGTGGCGGGGCGACCGGTCAGCGTCGAGACGATCGGGATGGCAGGGGTTTCGTAGGAGACACTGTCCAGGACCGTGCGGAACTCGTCCAGCATCGGGTCCATGAGAGGCGAGTGGAAGGCGTGGCTGACCTTGAGACGGGACGTCTTGCGGCCCGTCTCGCGCCAACGCTCGCCGACCTCCAAGACGTCGGCCTCGACACCCGAAATAACCACGGATGACAGGCCGTTGACCGCGGCGATGCCGACCGTGTCGGACAGGTCCGAGGCGAGTTCCGCCTCCGACGCCTGGATCGCGACCATCGCGCCGCCGGACGGCAGCGCCTGCATCAGCCCGGCACGCGCGGACACCACCTTGACGGCATCCGTCAGCGACCAGACACCCGATACGTGTGCGGCGGCAAGCTCACCGATGGAGTGGCCCGCGAGCAGGTCGGGGCGCACGCCCCACGACTCCAGGAGACGGAAGAGAGCCACCTCGATCGCGAACAGCGCGGGCTGGGTCACGCCCGTCTCGTTGAGCGCGGCGGCGTCAGCATCGGCGTGCTCGCCCTCGTCCTCGCCGAAGAGAACCTCACGTACGACCGGGTCGAACTCCCCCAGCACCGCATCCAGCGCCTCCGCGAACACCGGGAAACGGGACGCCAGTTCACGCCCCATCCCCAGCCGCTGCGACCCCTGCCCTGAGAACAGGAAGCCCACCCGGGCGGACTCGGCGGCCACTCCGCTGACCACGGCACCCGTCGTCCGGCCGTCGGCCAGAGCCGTCAGCGCGGACACGAACTCGGCACGGTCGGCGGCCACGACCACCGCGCGGTGGTCCAATGCCGAACGCGTCGTAGCCAGCGAGTAGCCGACGTCGACGGGCTCGTGCGCATCCACCAGGGACAGCAGACGCTCCGCCTGCCCACGCAACGCGCCCTCGTCACCGGCCGAGAGCACCCACGGCACCACGCCACCGTCACGTACCGGCTCAACAGCCTCGACCGGCTCGACCGCGTCGACCTGCGGGGCCTGCTCGATGATCGTGTGCGCGTTCGTGCCGGAGAAACCGAACGACGACACACCGGCACGCAACGGCCGGTCCGTGGCGGGCCATTCACGCTCGTCGGAGAGCAGTTCCACCGCGCCCGCCGACCAGTCCACGTGCGGCGAGGGCTCGTCCGCGTGCAGGGTCTTGGGCAGGACGCCGTGGCGCATGGCCATCACCATCTTGATGACACCCGCGACACCGGCGGCCGCCTGCGTGTGACCGATGTTGGACTTCACCGAACCCAGCCACAGCGGCCGGTCCTCGGGACGGTCCTGGCCGTACGTGGCGAGGAGCGCCTGGGCCTCGATCGGGTCGCCCAGCTTGGTGCCCGTGCCGTGCGCCTCGACCGCGTCCACGTCGGCCGGGGTCAGACCCGCGGTGGCCAGGGCCTGGCGGATGACGCGCTGCTGGGAGGGGCCGTTCGGGGCGGTGAGGCCGTTGGAGGCGCCGTCCTGGTTCACGGCGGAGCCGCGTACGACCGCGAGGACGGGGTGTCCGTTGCGCCGGGCGTCCGAGAGGCGCTCGACGAAGAGCATGCCGACGCCCTCGCCCCAGCTGGTGCCGTCGGCGTCCGCGCCGAAGGCCTTGCAGCGGCCGTCGAGCGACAGGCCGCGCTGGCGGCTGAACTCGATGAAGGCGCCGGGCGTCGACATCACGGTGACGCCACCCGCCAGGGCCATCTCGCACTCCCCCGTGCGCAGCGCCTGCACCGCGAGGTGCAGGGCGACCAGCGACGAGGAGCACGCGGTGTCGACCGTGACGGCGGGGCCCTCGAAGCCGAAGGTGTACGACAGTCGGCCCGAGGCCACGCTCGCCGCGTTGCCGGTCGCCACATAGCCGCCGACGTCCTCGGCCGCATCACCGAGGACGAGGCCGTAGTCCTGGGCGTTCGAGCCGACGAACACGCCGACGCGCTCACCGCGCAGCGACGCCGAGTCGACCCCGGCCCGCTCCAGGAGTTCCCAGGAGGTTTCGAGGAGCAGCCGCTGCTGGGGGTCCATCGCGAGGGCCTCGCGCGGCGAGATGCCGAAGAAGCCCGCGTCGAATCCGCTCACGTCCGAGAGGAACGCGCCGGAGCGCAGATACGTGGTTCCCACCGCGTCCGGGTCGGGGTCGTACAGCGCCTCGACGTCCCAGCCGCGGTCGGCGGGGAACTCCGTGACGGCGTCCCCGCCCGACCTGAGGAAGTCCCACAGGTCCTCGGGCCCCGTCACCCCGCCGGGGAACCGGCACGCCATCGACACGATCGCGATGGGCTCGTCGATCACGCCGGAGACGGCGGCAGGGGTGGCGGCGGTGGGCGTCGCGTCCACCGCGCACAGCTCTTCGCGCAGGTAGGCGGCGAGCGCGGCGGCCGTCGGGTAGTCGAACACCAGGGTCGCGGGCAGCGCGATGCCCGTCGCCTCGCGAAGTCGGGCGCGCAGTTCCACGGCCGTCAGCGAGTCGAAACCGAGCTCCTTGAACGCACGTGTCGGGGAGAGGGCGTCGCCGGACACATGGCCGAGGACCGCGGCGGCCTCGAACCTGACCAGCTCGGTGAGCTGCCGTTCCTGCTCGGCCGCGTCCACCTCGGCGAGGCGCCGCGCGAGTGCCGACGTGCCGCCCTGTTCTGCGGGCGCCGCATCGAACACGGCGCGGACCTCGGGCAGTTCACCGAGCAGCGCGCTGGGGCGCTGCGCCATGAACGTTCCGGCGAACCGGGCCCAGTCGACGTCCGCGACGACGACGTTCCCGTCACCGCGCTCCACCGCCGTGGCCAGACCCGCGATCGCCACGTCGGGAGCCATCGTGCCCAGGCCCCAGCGGTGCAGCTGCGCGGTCTGCTCGTCGGTCGCGACCATGCCGCCGCCGCCCCACGGGCCCCAGGCGACCGCGGTGGCGGGCAGGCCCGCGGCCCTGCGGTGGTCGGCGAGGCCGTCCAGGTAGGCGTTGGCGGCCGCGTATGCACCCTGCCCGCTGCTGCCCCACACACCGGCGATGGACGAGAACAGCACGAACGCGTCCAGCTCGGTGCCGTGTTCGGCGAGCAGCTCGTGCAGGTTCCGCGCGCCGTCGACCTTGGCCGTGAGGACCTCGCCGAACTCGGTGAGGTCGGCCGGGTCGAGGTCGGCGAGGGTGGCCGAGCGCTCGATGCCGGCTGCGTGCACCACCGCGGTGAGCGGGAACTCCGCGGGCACGGAGGCGAGTACGTCCGCCAGCGCGTCCCGGTCGGCCGCGTCGCAGGCCGCGATCGTGACCCGGGCGCCGAGCGCGGTGAGCGCCGCACGCAGCTCCTCCGCGCCCTCGGCGGCCGCGCCGCGCCTGCTGGTCAGCAGCAGGTGCTCGGCGCCCTTGCCCGCCAGCCACCTGGCGACATGCGCGCCCAGGGCGCCGGTACCACCGGTGACGAGGACCGTGCCGCGCGGGGACCAGCCGTCCCCGGCCGCCCCGCGCACCGGAGCGGACACCAGCCTGCGGCTCAGGATCTTGCCGCCGCGCAGCGCGACCTGGTCGTCGCCACTCGTGCCGGCGAGGACGGAGACCAGCAGATCGCCGGTCCTGTCGTCCCGCGTCTCGGGCAGGTCGACCAGGCCGCCCCAACGGCCCGGCTGCTCCAGGGCGGCCACGCGGCCAAGACCCCACAACATCGACTGCTCGAACCCGACGACCGCGTCGTCCGCACCCGCCGACACCGCACCCGACGTCAGCGACCACAGACGCACGTCCGCGTCACCAAGAGCCTGCAACAGACCGACCGTCGCCGCGATACCCGTGGGCACGGTCGCCCCGCCCGCATCAGCCAGCCCGAGCAGCGAAACCACGCCGTCGAGAGATGCAAGTCCCCTCAACTCCTGGGCCCAGTCCGCCGATTCCGGCTCCACGTGCAGGACGCGCACATCGCCCGCACCGTTCCGAGTCAGCGACTCACGCACCCACTCGGCACGCGCCTCACCCGTCGCGGCAACGATCAGCCAGTCACCGTTCAGGCGCCCTGTTCCGGCAGTCACCGACTGCCACTCGACCCGATAGCGCCAGCCGTCGGCCGTCGACCGGTCCCGCTGCTTCCTGCGCCACGCCGAGAGCCGAGGCAGGACCGCGCTCAGCGGGTCGTCCGAGGACACACCCAACGTGCGGGCGAGATCCGCCGGATCACCCTCCTCCACGACCTCCCAGAACCGCTCCTCCACCGGCGACATCCGCTCGACGCCCAGCTCCACGACCGGAGCGTCCAGCCAGAAGCGCTCGCGCTGGAAGGCATACGTCGGCAGGTCGACGCGCTGGGTGCCACGACCGGCCAGGAAGGCTTCCCAGTCGACATCGACACCGCGTACGTGCAGGTGGCCCAGGGCCGTCGTGGCGGACATCTCTTCGGAGCGGTCGCCGCGCAGCGTCGGTACGAAGGTGGCGTCCGGCGCGGACTCCTGTCCGAGCGCGGACAGCGTCCCGCCGGGGCCGATCTCCACGAACGTCGCCACGCCCTCGTCGACGAGCGTGCCGACCGCGTCGGCGAACCGCACCGACTCACGGACGTGCTGCACCCAGTACGCGGACGAGGTCAACTCCTCGGCCGCGGCACGCGATCCGGTCAGCGTCGAAACGATCGGAATCGCCGGAGCGACGTACGAAACGCTCTCCAGGACCGCACGGAACTCCTCCAGCATCGGATCCATCAACGGCGAGTGGAACGCGTGACTGACCTTCAGACGGGACACCTTGCGACCCGACTCACGCCAACGCTCGGCGACCGCGTCCACGTCGGCCTCGACACCCGAAATCACCACGGAGGACGGGCCGTTGACCGCCGCGACACCCACGGTGTCGGACAGGTCCGAGGCGACCTCGGCCTCCGTCGCCTGGATGGCGACCATCGCGCCGCCCTCAGGCAGCGCCTGCATCAGCGCGCCCCGCGCCGACACGACCTTCACGGCGTCCGCGAGGGACCACACACCCGCCACGTGCGCGGCGGCCAGCTCACCGATCGAGTGACCGGCCAGAACGTCGGGCTGCACGCCCCACGACTCAAGGAGCCGGAACAGCGCGACCTCGACCGCGAACAGCGCGGGCTGCGTCACGCCCGTCTCGTTCAGCGCGTCAGTGTCGTCGCCGAACAGAACCTCGCGTACGGCGGGGTCGAACTCAGACAGCACCGCATCCAGCGACTCCGCGAACACCGGGAAACGGGAAGCCAGTTCACGCCCCATCCCCAGCCGCTGCGAACCCTGGCCCGAGAAGAGGAAACCCAGCCGGTGCGGAACGGCCTCGCCGAGCACGACACCCGGGCCGCCCCGCCCTTCGGCGAGCGCGCTCAGCGCCGACCGGAACTCGGCGGGCTCCGTGGCGGACACCACCGCGCGGTGTTCGAGGGCGGCTCGCGAGAACGCCAGCGCGCGGGCGACGTCCGGTACGGCCAGGTCCGGCGCCGCGTCCAGGAAGGACGTGAGCCGCGCGGCCTGCTCGCGGAGCGCCTCGGGGCTCTTGGCCGACAGCGTCCACGGGACGACCGTGCCCGCGGGCAGCGGCTCCGCGGCCGCTTCCTGCTCCGGCACGGCGGGGGCCTGCTCGATGATGGCGTGCGCGTTCGTGCCGCTGAAGCCGAACGACGACACACCGGCACGCAACGGCCGGTCGGTGACCGGCCATGCGCGCTGCTCGGAGAGCAGCTCCACCGCACCGACGGACCAGTCCACGTGGGGCGAGGGCTCGTCGGCGTGCAGGGTCTTGGGCAGGACGCCGTGGCGCATCGCCATGACCATCTTGATCACGCCGGCCACACCGGCGGCCGCCTGCGTGTGACCGATGTTCGACTTGATCGAGCCGAGCAGCAGCGGCCGGTCGGCAGGGCGGTCCTGGCCGTACGTGGCGAGGAGCGCCTGCGCCTCGATGGGGTCGCCCAGCTTGGTGCCGGTGCCGTGCGCCTCGACCGCGTCCACGTCGGACGGCGTGAGGCCGGTCTCGTCGAGGGCGGCGCGGATGACGCGCTGCTGGGAGGGGCCGTTCGGGGCGGTCAGACCGTTGGACGCACCGTCCTGGTTGACGGCGGATCCGCGTACGACAGCGAGGACTTGGTGGCCGTTGCGCTGGGCGTCGGAGAGGCGTTCGACGAGGAGCATGCCGATGCCCTCGCCCCAGCCGGTGCCGTCCGCGTCCGCGCCGAAGGCCTTGCAGCGGCCGTCGACCGAGAGGCCGCGCTGGCGGCTGAACTCCACGAAGGCGGCGGGCGTCGACATCACGGTCACGCCGCCCGCGAGGGCGAGTTCGCACTCGCCCTTGCGCAGCGCCTGCACCGCGAGGTGCAGGGCGACGAGCGACGACGAGCACGCCGTGTCCACGGTGACGGCCGGGCCTTCGAGGCCGAAGGTGTACGAGAGGCGGCCGGAGATGACGCTCGCCGCGCTGCCGGTGCCGAAGTAGCCGTCGACGCTGTCGGGCGCGGCCATCATCAGCGTCGTGTAGTCCTGGCCGTTGGTGCCGACGAAGACACCGGACCGGCTGCCGCGCAGCGAGTTCGGGTCGATGCCCGCCCGCTCGAACGCCTCCCAAGAGGTCTCAAGGAGCAGGCGCTGCTGCGGGTCCATCGCCAGGGCCTCACGCGGCGAGATCCCGAAGAGCGTCGGGTCGAAGTCCGCCACGCCGTCGAGGAAGGCTCCCCTGCGGGAGTACGTCGTGCCGACGCCCGCCGTGTCCGGGTCGGGGTCGTACAGCGCCTCGACGTCCCAGCCGCGGTCGGTCGGGAAGTCGGTGACGGCGTCCTCGCCCGAGAGCAGGACCTGCCAGAGGTCCTCCGGGGTCGCCACGCCGCCGGGGTAGCGGCACGCCATCGCCACGATCGCGATCGGCTCGTCGGTCACGCCCGCGACGGTGCCGGGGCCGGTGGCCGCGGGCGCGGCTCCGGACAGTTCCTCGCGCAGGTAGGCGGCGAGGGCGGCGGCGGTCGGGTAGTCGAACACCACGGCCGCGGGCAGGGCGACGCCGGTGGCCTCGCTGAGCCGGGCGCGCAGTTCCACGGCGGTCAGCGAGTCGAAGCCGAGCTCGCGGAATGCGCGCGTCGCGGAGAAGACGTCGGCGGACGCGTGGCCGAGGACCGCGGCGGCCTCGGTGCGGACCAGCTCGGTGAGCTGCCGCTCCTGCTCGGCCGCGGGGAGGCCCGCGAGGCGCTGCGCGAGGGCCGACGTACCGGCCTGCTCGGCGGGGGCGGGCTCGAACGCGGCCTGTACGTCGGGAAGTTCACGGAGGAGGGCGCTCGGGCGCTGCGCCATGAAGGTCGCGGCGAAGCGGGTCCAGTCGACGTCCGCGACGGTGACCTTGGTGTCACCGCGTTCGATGGCGGAGCCGAGCCCGGCGAGTGCCGCCTCGGGGTCCATCGTGGCCAGGCCGAGGCGCTGGAGGTGGGCGCCCTGCCCGGAGTCCTCGACCATGCCACCACCGCCCCACGGGCCCCACGCGACGGCCGTGGCGGGCAGGCCCGCGGCCGTGCGGTGGTCCGCGAGGGCGTCCAGGTAGGCGTTGGCCGCACCATAGGCGGCCTGGCCGCCGCTGCCCCACACACCGGCGATGGACGAGAACAGCACGAACGCGTCCAGCTCGGTGTCGCGCTCGGCGAGCAGCTCGTGCAGGTTCCGCGCGCCGTCGGCCTTGGCCGCGAGGACCTCGCCGAATCCGGTGAGGTCGGCCGGGTCGAGGTCGGCCAGGGCGGCCGAGCGCTCGACGCCCGCCGTGTGGACGACGGCGGTCAGCGCCGGGATGCTCTCCAGCATCGCCGCGACGGCGTCCCGGTCGGCCACGTCACAGGTCGCGAAGGTGACGCGCGCGCCCAACTCGACGAGCTCGGACTCCAGTTCCTCGGCACCCACGGCGGCGCGGCCGCGACGTGCCGCGAGCACGATGTGCTCGGCTCCGTGCGTCGCGAGCCAGCGCGCCACGTGGCCGCCCAGGGCGCCGGTGCCGCCGGTGACGAGCACGGTGCCGCGCGGCGTCCAGGGCTCGCCGGAGGCGTCGGCTGCCTCGCCGAGCGGGGCGGGCACCAGCCTGCGGCCGAGGATCCGGTCGCCGCGCAGGGCGATCTGGTCCTCTCCCGACGTCACGGCGGGAGCGTTCCCGTCGGCGAGGCCGCGCCGACCGGCAGCGTCCGTCGATTCATCGACACCGGCCGAAGCGGCGAGGGCGGCAGCGAGAAGATCTCCCGTCGCGTCGTCCAGCGTGCCGGGCAGGTCGACCAGACCGCCCCAGCGGTCGGGGTGCTCCAGCGCGGCGGCGCGGCCGAGGCCCCACAGCATCGACTGCTCGAACCCGTCGACGGACTCGCCCTCGTCGACCGAGACCGCACCCGATGTCAGGCACCAGAGCGGCGCGTCCACGTCGTCCAGGGCGCGCACGAGACCGATCGTGGCCGCGACGCCGACGGGCACGGTCGCCCCGCCCGCGTCCGCGAGCCCGAGCAGCGAGACGACTCCGTCGAACGACGAAAGCCCCGCCAACTCCCCTGCCCAGTCCGCCGATTCCGGATCCACGTGCAGGACGCGCACATCGCCCGCACCGTTCCGAGTCAGCGACTCACGCACCCACTCGGCACGCTCTTCACCCGTCGCGGCAACGATCAGCCACGCACCTTCGACCGGCCGGCCCTCGACGGCCACCGGCCGCCACTCGACCCGATAGCGCCAGCCGTCGGCCGTCGACCGGTCCCGCTGCTTCCTGCGCCACGCCGAGAGCCGAGGCAGGACCGCGCTCAGGGGGTCGTCCGAGGACACACCCAACGTGCGGGCGAGATCCGCCGGATCACCCTCCTCGACGACCTCCCAGAACCGCTCCTCCACCGGCGACATCCGCTCGACACCCGGCTCCACGACCGGAGCGTCCAGCCAGTAGCGCTCGCGCTGGAAGGCGTACGTGGGCAGGTCGACGCGCTCGGTACCGTCCTCGAAGAGGGCCGCCAGGTCCACCTCGACGCCGCGTACGTGCAGTTGACCGACGGCGGTCGTCAGAGCCACGAGTTCGGGACGGTCGCCGCGCAGCGCGGGGACGAAGGCGGCCTCAGGGGCGTTGAGCTGCCCGAGACCCGAGAGCACACCGCCGGGACCGATCTCCAGGAAGACGTCGGCGCCCTGCTCCTCCAACGCCACGACCGCGTCGTGGAAACGTACGGACTCGCGGACGTGCCGTACCCAGTACTCCGCCGAGGTCAGCTCATCGGCGGTGGCGCGCGCACCCGTCAGCGTCGAGACGATCGGGATCGACGGAGCCGCGTACGAAACGGACTCCAGGACCGTACGGAACTCGTCCAGCATCGGGTCCATCAGAGGCGAGTGGAACGCGTGGCTGACCTTGAGACGGGACACCTTGCGACCCGCCGCACGCCACCGCTCCGCCACTGCCTCGACATCGGCCTCGACGCCCGAAATAACCACGGAGGACGGGCCGTTGACCGCCGCGACACCCACCGTGTCGGACAGGTCCGAGGCCAGCTCCGCCTCCGAGGCCTGGATCGCGACCATCGCGCCACCTGACGGCAGCGCCTGCATCAGCCCGGCACGCGCGGACACCACCTTGGCGGCGTCGGTCAGCGACCAGACGCCCGCGACGTGTGCGGCGGCCAGCTCGCCGATCGAGTGTCCGGCGAGGACGTCGGGGCGCACCCCGAGCGACTCCAGGAGACGGAAGAGGGCCACCTCGACGGCGAACAGCGCGGGTTGGGTCACACCTGTCGCATTGAGCGCGTCGGCGTCCTCGCCGAACAGCACCTCACGTACGGCGGGGTCGAACTCCGACAGCACCGCGTCCAGAGACTCCGCGAACACCGGGAAACGGGCGGCCAGTTCACGCCCCATCCCCAGCCGCTGCGAACCCTGCCCCGAGAACAGGAAACCCAGCCGGTGTCGCGTCGCCTCGCCGAGTACGACGCCAGGGCCGCTCAGGCCCTCGGCGAGTGCGGTGAGGCGGTCGAGGGTAGTGGTCCTGTCCTCGGCGAGGAGTACGGCACGGTGCTCGAACGCGGAGCGCGTGGTGGCCAGCGAGAAGCCGACGCCCGCGGGGTCGAAGTCGCTGGTGGTCGTCAGGGCGGCGCGGAGGCGGTCGGCCTGGGCGCGCAGGGCGTCGGGGGTCCGGGCCGACAGTGCCCACGGCGTGACCGCGGGCTGTGCCACGGGGGCCGGAGCCGCGGTGTCCGTCGTGGACTCCGGATCGGGCGCGGGCGCCTCTTCCAGGATGATGTGGGCGTTCGTGCCGCTGACGCCGAACGAGGACACGCCGGCGCGGCGTGGTTCGCCGGTCTCCGGCCACTGCCGGCCCTCGGTCAGCAGCGCCACGGTGCCCGCCGACCAGTCGACGTGGCTGCTCGGCTCGTCGACGTGCAGGGTCCTGGGCAGCGTGCCGTGCCGCATCGCCATGACCATCTTGATGATGCCGCCGGCGCCGGCCGCCGCCTGGGAGTGGCCGATGTTCGACTTCAGCGAGCCGAGCCACAGGGGGCGGTCGTCCGTGCGCTCGGCGCCGTAGGTCGCGATGAGGGCCTGGGCCTCGATCGGGTCGCCGAGGGTGGTGCCGGTGCCGTGCGCCTCGACCGCGTCGACCTGCGCGGGGGTGAGCCGTGCGCTCGCCAGGGCCTGGTTGATGGCGGCCTGCTGGGAGGGGCCGTTGGGCGCGGTGAGGCCGTTGGAGGCGCCGTCCTGGTTGACGGCGGAGCCGCGTACGACCGCGAGGATGGGGTGGCCGTTGCGCTGGGCGTCGGAGAGGCGCTCCACCAGGAGCATGCCGACGCCCTCGCCCCAGCCGGTGCCGTCGGCGCTGTCGGAGAAGGCCTTGCAGCGGCCGTCGACGGACAGGGCACGCTGGCGGCTGTACTCGACGAACGTGCGCGGCGTCGACATGAAGGTGGCACCGCCCGCGAGTGCGAGGGAGCACTCGTCACGGCGCAGCGCCACCATCGCGAGGTGCAGGGCGACGAGCGACGAGGAGCAGGCGGTGTCGACCGTCACGGCGGGGCCGACGAGGCCGAGCGTGTAGGCGATCCGGCCGGAGGCGATGCTGCCCGCGCTGCCGTTGGCGAGGAAGCCCTCGAACCCTTCGGGCGCCTGGGTCAGCCGCGACGCGTAGTCGTTGTACATGACGCCCGCGAACACACCGGTCCTGGAGTCCCTGGCCTGGGCCGGGTCGATGCCGGCGCGCTCGAAGGCCTCCCAGGAGGTTTCGAGGAGCAGGCGCTGCTGCGGGTCCATCGCGAGGGCCTCGCGCGGGCTGACCCCGAAGAACGCGGGGTCGAAGCCCGTGGCGTCCTGGAGGAAGCCGCCGTGCCGGGTGATGGAGGTGCCCGCGTGGTCCGGGTCGGGGTCGTAGAGGGATTCGACGTCCCAGCCGCGGTCGGCGGGGAACTCCACCACGGCGTCCCGGCCTTCGGCCACCAACTGCCAGAGGTCCTCGGGCGATTCGATGCCGCCGGGGTAGCGGCAGCTCATCCCGATGATCGCGACGGGCTCGTTCTCGCGCTCCTCGACCTCGCGCAGGCGCCGGCGCGCACTGCGCAGATCGGTGGTGGCCCGCTTGAGATAATCGCGGAGCCTGTCCTCGTTCTCCATCTGGGTTGTGCTCCTTAGCGGGGTACGGACGACGTCGTCGCGGTCCGACCCGGTCACGAGGTCTCGAGTTCGTTGTCGAGGTAGCCGAAGAGTTCGTCGTCGGTGGCCGACGTGAGGTCGTCGGATGCGACGTCCTCGTCGGTGCCGTCGGCCCGTTGGTCGCTCCACTTGGCGAGCAGGGCGCGCAGGCGCAGGTCCACCTTGGTCGCGGCGCCGTCGTCGCCGAGGGCGAGCAGGGCGGTTTCGAGGCGGTCGAGCTGGTCGAGCACGCCGCTCTCCGGCTCGGGTTCGGTGCGCGGCAGCAGCGTGAGCACGTGCCGGGCGATCGCGGCGGCCGACGGGTGGTCGAACACGAGGGTCGAGGGCAGCCGCAGGCCGGTGGCGGTGGTGAGCCGGTTGCGCAGTTCCACCGAGGTCAGCGAGTCGAATCCGAGGTCCTGGAGGGCACGGCCCGGATCGACCTGGGTGCCGACCGAGTGGCCGAGCACCGCGGCGACCTGCTCGCAGACCAGGTCGAGGACCGTCTGTTCGCGGTCCGCGGCGGACTGGCCCGCGATGGTGTCCACGAACGTCGTGCCCGCGGCTTGGCTCGCCGCGGCGGCCCGGCGGGCAGGTGCCCTGACCAGGCGCCGCAGCATCGGCGGCAGCGTGCCGTCCGCCGCCTGGCCGCGCAGCGTCGCGGTGTCGAGGAGGACCGGCACGAGTGCGGCGCGGTCGTCCCGTGTCGCGGCGTCGAACAGCGCGAGGGCGTCGTCGGTGGGCAGTTCGCGGATGCCGGAGCGGCCGAGCCGGGCCCGGTCGTCGGTGTCGAGCGCCGCCGTCATGCCGCTCGCGGCCGCCCACAGGCCCCAGGCGAGGGAGATGCCGGGCAGGCCGTGGGCCCTGCGGCGCCGTACGAGTGCGTCGAGTGTCGCGTTCGCGGCGGCGTAGCTCGCCTGTCCCGCGCTGCCGAGGATTCCGGCGGCCGAGGAGAACACGACGAACGCGGAGAGGTCGGCGTCCCTGGTCAGTTCGTCCAGGTGCCGCAGTCCCTCGACCTTCGGGCCGAACACGCGGTCGATCCTGGCGGGTGTCAGGGATTCGAGTACGCCGTCGTCGACGACGCCCGCCGCGTGCACGACCGCGCCGAGCGGGCGGTCGAGGGAGGCGAGGAGCGCGGCCAGCGCGTCGCGGTCGGCCACGTCGCAGGCCGCGACGGTCACCTCGGCGCCCAGGGCGGTCAGTTCGTCGCGCAGTTCCGCGGCGCCGTCGGTCGCGAGCCCCTTGCGGCCCGTGAGGACGAGGTTCCGCACGCCCCGGTCGGCGACCAGGTGCCGGGCCACGAGGGTGCCGAGCGTGCCGAGGCCGCCGGTGACCAGGACCGGGCGGTCCGGGTCGAGCGGGGCGGGCACGGTCAGGACGGTCCGCCGCGCGGGCCGGTCCCGGTCGAGGCCGCGGAACGCCTCGGGGGCGCGGCGTACGTCGACGGCGTGCACCCGCGGGGAGGTCAGCGTGCCCGCCGCGAACAGCGCGAGCACCTCGGCCAGCATGTCCTGGCAGCGGTCGGGGTCGGACGGCACGCGGTCGCAGGCGGCGTACTTGACGCCGGGCGGCAGGTCGTCGGGCTCGGGCAGGTCGGCCGTGCCCAGTTCGATGAACCGGCCGCCGTCGGGGAGCAGTTCGAGGGACGCGTGGATGAACTCGCGTGCTTCCGGGCCGTCTTCGGTGAACTCCCTGAGCGAGGAGTTGAGCACCGCCTTCACGCCCCGGCCACCGGTCTCCGCGTCGAACAGCGCCGTGAAGTCGGTGTCGAGCGAGGAGGCGAGGTGGCTGTCGGGCACACCCGCCGCCCGCAGGGTGTCCCACTCGGCGGGGCGTGCGGTCGCGAACACCTCCGCGCCCCAGTGCCGCGCGAGCTGCACGGCCGCCAGGCCGACGTCGCCCGCGGCGTCGTGCACGAGCACGGAGTCGCCGTCGCGCAGGTCGGCCAGGTCGCGCAGGGCGTAGTAGGCCGTGAGGAAGGCGGGCGGTACGGCCGCGGCCCTGGCGAAGGACCAGCCCGCGGGGACCGGGGCGAGCAGCCTGCGGTCGGTGACCGCGAGCGGCCCGAAGGCCTTGGTGGCCGTGCCGAGGACGCGGTCGCCCACGGTCAGGCCGGTCACGGCCGCGCCGGTCTCGGTCACCACGCCCGCGATCCCGCTGCCGGGCTCGCCTTCGTCGTGGTGGGTGCCGAGGGCGACGAGGACGTCCCTGAGGTCCAGGCCCGCCGCGCGCACGGCGATACGCACGTCGCCGGGCGCGAGGGGCGCGGTGGCCTCGGGGTGCGCCACCAGGGCGAGTTCGTCCAGTGAGTCGTACGCCTTGACGTCGAGGCGCCAGGCGCCTTCGGCGGGCGGTGTGAGCAGTCCTCCGGCGCTGGCGCGGGCGAGCCGCGGCACCGTCACCTGGCCGGCCCTGACGGCCGCCTGGGGCTCGCCGGAGGCCAGTGCGGCCGGTACGGCGAGGGCGGACTCGGCGGCGTCGTCGAGGTCGACGAGCGCGAACCGGCCGGGGTTCTCGGTCTGCGCCGACCGCACGAGCCCCCACAGGGCGGCTCCCGCCGGGTCGGGCGTCGCGGTGCCGACGGCGCCGCGGGTCACGAAGACCAGGCGGGCGTCGGCCGTCCGCTCGTCGGCGAGCCAGTCCTTGGCCAGTGCCAGCGCCCAGGTGACCGTCTCGCGCACCGCCCCGCCGTCCGCACCGGCCGGCAGGGGGCAGGGGGCGAGCAGGTCGGTCACGCCGTCGAGGGCCGCGAAGTCGGCCACGGCCGGCACGTCGAGGTCGAAGTCCCGCATGTTCGGGCCCACTTCGCCCGTGCCGTCCCCGCCGAACACGGCGAGCCGCACCGGCCTTTCCGCGGGAGCGCTCGCCTCGGCGGGCGTCCACTCCAGCTCGAACAGGGCGTCGGCGGTCGGTGAAGCGGTCTGCCGGAGGTCCACCGGTCGCATCACCAGCGACTCGACGGTCGCGACGGGCCTGCCCGTCGGGTCCGCGACGGCCAGGGACATCTGGTCCTGGCCGGTCCCGGTGGGCGACCAGCGCACCCGCAGCGTGGAGGCGCCGACGGCGTGCAGCCGTACGCCCGTGAAGCTGAACGGCAGCCGGGGGCCGCCGCCGGTCTCGTCGAGGGCGCGCAGGACCGGCGCGTGCAGGGCGGCGTCGAGCAGGGCGGGGTGGACACTGAAGCCGTCGCCGCCGGTGCCCTCGGGCAGGGACACCTCGACGTACACGTCGGAGCCCAGGCGCCAGGCCGCGCGGACCGCGCGGAACACCGGACCGTAGGCGTAGCCGAGTTCGGTGAGGCGCTCGTAGATGCCGTCGGCGTCCATGGGTTCGGCGTCCCGCGGCGGCCACGCGGACAGCTCGGTCGCCGGGGTCTCCCCCGTGGTGAGCGTGCCGGTCGCGTGCTCGGTCCACGGCGCGTCCCGGTCGGCGTCCTCGGCCCGCGAGTGGACGCGGATCGTGCGCCGGTCGTCGCTCTCGGCGCCGACCGTGACGCGCAGGACGCTGCCGCCGCGCTCGGGCAGGACCAGCGGGGCGTGCAGGGTCAGTTCCTCGACGGTGTCGAGCCCGCAGTGGCCGGCGGCGTGCAGGGCGAGGTCGAGGAAGCCCGTGCCGGGGAACAGCACCCGGTCGCCGACGCCGTGGTCGGCGAGCCAGGGCTGGGTCCGCGTGGACAGCCTGCCGGTGAACACCACGCCGTCGGAGTCGGGCAGCGCGACCGCGGCACGCAGCAGCGGGTGGTCGCCCGTGGCGACGCCGAGGGCCGTCGTGGCGCCGTCACCCGCGGGCGCGACGGCCGCGGTCAGCCAGTACCGCTCGTGCTGGAAGGCGTAGGTGGGCAGGTCGACGCGGGTGCCGCGGCCGCCGGTCAGCGCGGCGGGGTCCAGGTGCGCGCCCCGTACGTGCAGGCGAGCGGCGGCGAGGGTCAGCGCGTCCGGTTCGCTCCTGTCGGAGCGCAGCGTCGGCACGAACACGGCGTCGGGGGCGCTGTCCTGGCCCATCGCGGCGAGCGCGCCGCCGGGCCCGACCTCCAGCATGGTGGTGACGCCCTGCGCGACGAGCGCGGTGACGCCGTCGGCGAACCGGACGGGCCGGCGCACGTGGCGCACCCAGTGCTCCGGTGACGCCAGTTCCTCGGCGTCGACGGGCGCGCCGGTCAGCGTGGAGACGATCGGCAGTACGGGCGGGTGGGCGGTGGTGCCCGCGACGACGCGGCGGAACGCGTCGAGCATCGGCTCCATCAGCGGCGAGTGGAAGGCGTGGCTGACCCGCAGCGGGGTCACCTTGCGGCCCTGCGCCTTGAGCCGGTCGGCCAGTTCGAGCACTTCGAGTTCGCTGCCGGAGAGGACGAGTGAGTCCGGTCCGTTGACGGCGGCGATGCCGACGTTCTCGGAGCACTCCGGAATGATCTCGTCCTCGGTGGCGCGCACCGCGACCATGACGCCGCCCGCGGGCAGCGCCTGCATGAGCGCGCCGCGCGCGGCCACGATGGTGCAGGCGTCGGCCAGCGAGAAGACGCCCGCCACGTGTGCGGCGGCCAGTTCGCCGATCGAGTGTCCGGCGAGCGCGTCGGGCGTGAGGCCCCACGACTCCCACAGGCGGTAGAGCGCGACCTCGACGGCGAACAGCGCGGGCTGTGCGTACTCGGTGCGGTCCAGGAGTGCCTGGTCGTCGCCGAAGACGACGTCGCGCAGCGGCACGGCGAGCAGCGGGTCGAGGTGGGCGAAGACCTCGTCGAGCGCGTCGGCGAACGCGGGGTGCGCCTCGTACAGGCCGCGGCCCATGCCGATGCGCTGGGAGCCCTGGCCGGAGAAGAGCACGGCGAGCCTGCCGCCGTCGGGGGTGCCCCGGACCACGGCCGGGTGGTCGGTGCCTTCGGCCAGCGCGTCGAGTCCGGCGCGCAGTTCGGCGGTGTCGGTGCCGAGGACGACGGCGCGGTGGTCGAGCGCGGCGCGTGCCGTCGCGAGGGTCGCGGCGACGTCCACCGGCGAGAGGTCGGGCCGCTCGTCCACGGTGGCGGTCAGGCGGGCGGCCTGGGCGCGCAGCGCGGCCGTGTCACGGGCGGAGAGCGCCCACGCCAGCGCCTGGCCTTCGGGCGCGGCCACGGAGGCCGCGGGCACGGATTCGGCCTGTTCGAGGATGACGTGGCCGTTGGTGCCGCTGACGCCGAACGCGGAGACGGCGGCGCGCCGGGGGCGGTCGAGCTCGGGCCACGGCCGTACGTCGGGGAGGAGCTCCACGGCGCCGGTCGTCCAGTCCACGTGCTCGGACGGGCGGTCGAGGTGGAGGGTGCGGGGCAGTACGCCGTGCCGCATCGCCTGCACCATCTTGATGACGCCCGCGATGCCCGAAGCGGCCTGGGTGTGGCCGATGTTGGACTTCAGCGCGCCGAGGAGCAGCGGCCGTTCGGCGGGGCGGTCCTGGCCGTAGGTGGCGAGCAGTGCCTGTGCCTCGATGGGGTCGCCGAGGCGGGTGCCCGTGCCGTGGCCCTCGACCGCGTCCACGTCGGCGGTGGTGAGCCCCGCGTTGGCGAGCGCGGCGCGGATGACCTGCTGCTGGGCGGGGCCGTTCGGCGCGGAGAGGCCGTTGGACGCGCCGTCCTGGTTGGTCGCGGAGCCCCGGACGACGGCGAGCACCTCGTGGCCGTTGGCCTGGGCGTCGGAGAGCCGTTCGAGGAGGATCAGGCCCGCGCCCTCGCCCCAGCCGACACCGTCGGCGGCGTCGGCGAAGGGCTTGCACCGGCCGTCGGGGGCCAGGCCGCCCTGGAGGCTGAACTCGGCGAACGGGGTCGGCGTCACCATGATCGCCGTGCCGCCCGCAAGGGCCATCGAGCACTCCCCCGACCGCAGCGCCTGCACCGCGAGGTGCAGGGCGACCAGCGAGGACGAGCACGCGGTGTCCACGGTGACGGCGGGGCCGCGCAGACCGAGCGAGTAGGCGATGCGGCCGGAGACGACGCTCAGCGCGTCGCCGGTGAGCCGGTAGCCGTCCATCTCGGGCGTCGCCTGTTCCAGGCTGCCCGCGTAGCTCTGCGGGGAGGCGCCGACGTAGACGCCGGTGAGGCTGTCGCGTACGGACGACGGGTCGATGCCCGCCCGCTCGAAGGCCTCCCAGGCCAGTTCGAGCACCTGCCGCTGCTGGGGGTCCATCGCGAGGGCCTCGCGCGGCGCGATGCCGAAGAAGCCCGCGTCGAACCCGCCCGCCTCGTCGAGGAAGGCGCCTTCCAGGGTGTGGCTGCGGCCCTGCTCCGCCGCGTCGGCCGGGTACAGCCGGTCGGTGTCCCAGCCCCGGTCCTCGGGGAAGGGACCGATGGCGTCGCGCCCTTCGAGGACGAGCGACCACAGGTCCTCGGGGCCCCGTACGCCGCCGGGGTAGCGGCAGCTCATGGCGACGACGGCGATCGGCTCGTCGGCGCCGCGGGGCGCGGTGCCCGCGGGCTCGGCGGGCGCGGGGGTCGCCCGCTCGCCGAGCACCACGGAGTGCAGGTGTCCGGCCAGCGCCTCCGGTGAGGGGTGGTCGAAGACGACGGTCGCCGAAAGCCGCACGCCGGTCGCCGCGTTGAGGCGCTTGCGGAGTTCGATGGCGGTGAGGGAGTCGAAGCCCAGCTCGCGGAAGGCCCGGTCGGGCGTGACGGTGTCGGGTCCTTCGTGGCCGAGCACCGCGGCCGCGTTGCCGCGCACCAGGTCGAGCAGGAGCCGGTGCTGGTCGGCGTCGTTGAGCCCGGTCAGCCGCTCGGCGAGGGCTCCGCCGGAGGCGGGCCGGTCCTCGGCGTCCTGCGCGGCGAGCGCGACGACGTCGGGGATCTCGCTGATCAGGGGGCGGGAGCGGGCCGCGGTGAAGCCGGGGGCGAAGCGGGCCCAGTCGACGTCCGCGACGGTCACGGCCGTCTCGTCGGCCGTGAGGGCGGCGGCGAGCGCGCCGACCGCGAGCTCGGGCCGCATGGGGCGCATGCCCCTGCGGCGCAGCTGCTCGTCCAGGTCGCCGGTGACCATGCCGCCGCCGGCCCACATGCCCCAGGAGACCGAGGTGGCGGGCAGTCCCTCGGAGCGGCGGCGCTGCGCGAGGCCGTCGAGGAAGGCGTTGGCGGCTCCGTACGCGCCGAGTTCGCCGCTGCCCCACACCGCGGAGCCGGAGGAGAACAGCACGAAGGCGTCCAGCTCCCGTCCCGCGCACAGCTCGTCGAGGTGGGCCGCGCCGACGGCCTTGGCCGTCAGGGCGTACGCGAGGTCGGCGGTGTCGGTGTCGGCGAGCGGCAGGGACGGGACGGTGCCCGCCGCGTGGAAGACCGAGCGGACCGGGGCGCCTTCGGCGTCGAGCCGGGCGAACAGGTCGGCGAGCGCGGCACGGTCGGCGGCGTCGCAGGCCGCGACGGTGACCCGGGCGCCGAGCTCGGTCAGTTCGGCGGTGAGCTCGGCGGCGCCGGGGGCGTCCGCGCCGCTGCGGCTGGTCAGCACGATGTGCTCGGCGCCGTTGCCCGCGAGCCAGCGGGCTACGTGGCCGCCGATGTTGCCGGTGCCACCCGTGATGAGGACGGTGCCCGCGGCACGCCAGGCGGGTGCCGTGGCGGGTGCGGGGGCAGGGGTCAGCCGTCGTACGGACACGCCGGACGCGCGGATGGCCAGCTGGTCCTCGTCCGTCCGCCCGGACAGCACGGCGGCGAGCCGCGTCGCGGACCTGGCGTCGGGGGCCACGGGAAGGTCGACGAGACCGCCCCAGCGGTCGGGGTGTTCCAGGCCGACGGCGAGGCCGAGGCCCCAGGTCTGGCTCTGCGTCGGGTGGGTCAGCGCGTCGGACCGGCCGACGGACACCGCGCCCGTCGTCGCGAGCCAGAGCGGCGCGCCGATCCCGGCGGCGCCGAGCGCCTGGACCAGGGCCAGCGTGCCGGAGAGGCCGTTCGGGACGGCCGGGGCCGCCGGGTCGGGCTGCTCGTCGAGGGCCAGCAGGGACAGCACACCGCTGGGTACGACGTCCAGGGCGCGCAGCGCGTCGGCCGAGCCCTCGGTCTCCAGGACGTCGGCGCCGTGGACGCGCAGCGCGTCGAGGGCCGCGGCCCGCCACGGGTGCGCCGCCTCGGACGGGGCGCCGACCACGAGCCACGTCCCGCTCAGGGCGGGGGTGGCGGCGGCGAGGGGACGCCAGGTGATCCGGTGCCGCCAGGAGTCGACGGCGGACCGCTCCTGGCTGCGGCGGCGCCAGTCGGCGAGGCTCGGCAGGACGTCGGTGAGCGGTGCGTCGGCGGGCACGTTCAGCGTGGTGGCGAGGTCGCCGCGCTCCACGGCGGACCAGAACTCCTCGAAGGCGGAGTCGGCCACCGCGGCCGGGCGGGCCGTCTCCTCCAGCCAGAAGCGCCTGCGCTGGAACGGGTAGGTGGGCAGGTCGACGTGACGGCCCGTGGGGACCAGGCCGCGCCAGTCGAACTCCAGCCCTTCCACGTACGCCTCGGCGGCGGAGAGCAGGAACCGTTCGAGGTCTCCGTCGGTCCTGCGCAGGGTTCCGACAACGATGGCATCGCGCTCGGCGGACTCCACCGTTTCGCGGACGCCGATGGTGAGGACGGGGTGCGGGCTGCACTCCACGAACGCGGTCACCCCGTGGTCCAGCAGACCACGGGTGGCCTCCTCGAACCGGACCG
>NZ_JBIUYI010000019.1:0-86324 GCF_044744425.1 Streptomyces sp. NPDC087300 | reverse complement strand
CCCCGCCCCCCCCCCCCCCCCCCCCCCCCCCCCCCCCCCCCCCCCCCCCCCCCCCCCCCCCCCCCCCCCCCCCCCCCCCCCCCCCCCCCCCCCCCAACCCCCCGCCCACAGGGTCAGAACCCCCTGGTCCGCTTAGCCGCACGGCGATTCGCCGCAGAAGCGGCACCCGGCTGCTTCAGGATCAGCCGCGACACCTCACTCCCCAGGTTCACGCCGATCGCGATGGCGAGCGCCGTCGCGACGGCCTTGGTGAGCGAGTTGATGCCCGTGTTGAGGTCGTTCTGGGCGAGCGCGAGCAGCCCGAAGTACGTCGCGCTACCTGGCAGCAGCGGCCCGATCGCGGCCGTCACGTACGGCAGTGAGGACGCGAACCGGTAGCGCGAGAACAGCTGCCCGAAGAGGCCCACGAGCCCGGCCGCGATGGCCGTCGCGGCGACCGGCGAGAGCTTCAGCGGGGTCTGCGCGAGCGCACCGAACATCACCCAGGCGATGCCGCCGTTGAGCGTCACGATCGCCACGGTGTGACGTTCCTGCTGGAGCAGGATCGCGAAGGCGAGGCTCAGCGCCATCGACGCCAGGATCTGGATGACGGGGCGCGACGAGGTCACGCCGAACTTCGTCTCCGGGGTCAGGTTCGTCGCGTCCAGCATCACGCCGAGCGACAGCACGAGCAGGACACCGCAGACGATGCCCACGATGAGGTACATGACCTCCAGGAGGCGCGCGGCCGCGGTGATGTAGTAGCCGGTCAGGCCGTCCTGCACACCGGCCACCAGGGCCCGCCCGGGGATCAGCGCGAAGAGCCCACCGGTGATGACCGCGGAGGCCATCGACGCCTCCGTGTGCGTGAAGCTGAGCGCCACACCCATCAGGGCGGGCGGCATCGCGGCGCCCACGAACTGGTAGAACTCCGGCAGCCCGCGCCCCGCGCACAGCCACGCGAGCCGGTCGCCGAGCATCGCGCCGACCGCGGCCACCACGAAGACCAGCGCGCCACCGCCGACGAGCACGGACGCGGAGCCCGCGAGCAGCCCGCTGGCCGCCGTCAGGGCCCAGCCCGGGTAGGGGTGACGGTTACGCCGGATGCCCGCGAGACGCCGGTAGGCCTCCTCCAGGGAGACGTCGATGTCCGGGTCGCTGATGTCGTCCACCAGGTGGAAGACGGCCGCGAGCCGGGTGTAGTCGGTGCCGCGCCTGCGGACCGTCCTGGAGGCCGTGACGGGGTCGTCGACGAGCGAGGGCTGGTGCGAGATCGACAGCAGGGTGAACGTCACGTTCGGCTCGCAGCGGTCCAGGCCGTAGGACCGGCAGACGGCGAACATGGCCGCCTCGACGTCCTCGGCGCCCTCACCGCCCGCGAGCAGCAGCTCCCCGATACGCAGCGTCAGGTCGAGCACGCGGGGCACGGCGGGCCCGGTCTCGTCCTCCTGCTTCTGCGCCGCCTCCGGAGCGGGCCGCTCGGCGACCGGCATCCGCAGCATGGTGCGCATCTGGTCCTGCCAGGGCACCTCCTTGGTGAGCTTCACCAGGGGTATGCCCTGCGCGGGCGTGAAGGCCTGCGGGGCGTTGCGGGAGCTGTAGGTGTGCGGCGTGGTGAACGCCGACTTCTCGGTCTCCTGCGTCGTCGACGCCGGGGTGGCCAGGCCCGTGGGGAGCGCGAACTCCGACGTGGTCTGGGACTCGTCCTCGAGCGTCGGTGCCTGCTGCGTCACCCCGCTGGGCTGCACGAAGGCACTGCGGGCCTCGTCCGACTGCGGTTTGCGGTCCTCGGCCTCCTGCTCGGACACTCCTCGCCTCACTTCTCGTCCGCTACGTGCGCACCCTCCGTACGCCAGTATGAGCACAGATCCGTACGTCAGTATGAGCACGGACGCACGAACGGGCCGCGTGATCCAGTGATCGGATCACGCGGCCCGTACGAGGCAGGTGGCTCAGTGGCCGCCCTGCGCCTCCGCACGCTTGTACGACTTCTCGATCTCGGCCTCGGCGTCCGCACGGCCGACCCAGTCGGCGCCCTCGACGGACTTGCCGGGCTCCAGGTCCTTGTAGACCTCGAAGAAGTGCTGGATCTCCAGGCGGTCGAACTCGGAGACGTGGTGGATGTCCCGCAGGTGCTCCACACGGGGGTCCGAGGCCGGGACGCAGAGCAGCTTGTCGTCGCCGCCCGCCTCGTCGGTCATCCGGAACATGCCGATCGCGCGGCACTTGATGAGGCAGCCCGGGAAGGTCGGCTCGTCCAGGATGACGAGGGCGTCCAGCGGGTCACCGTCCTCGCCGAGGGTGTTCTCGACGAAGCCGTAGTCCGCGGGGTAGCTGGTCGACGTGAAGAGGCGACGGTCCAGACGGATCCGGCCGGTCTCGTGGTCCACCTCGTACTTGTTCCGCGAACCCTTCGGAATCTCGATGGTGACGTCGAACTCCACGGGTGGCTCCTCCATGATCAGCACATACTTCGGGTGATTAAGTGTCCCTCACGCAGATGTGTGATCGCGAAAGGGGCTGGACGTCGTGCCGGAGCTCAAGCCTTGGCAGCGGCCTCGGCAGCTGTGGAGACAGCTGCCCAAGCCTCCTGCCGTCAAGCTCCCCCAGGTTTCGGGGAAGCTCAAGACCTGGCAGCTCACGGCGGGTGCCGCCACCGTCGGCCTGGCGATCTCGGCCGGGGCGGTGGCCGCGGCCGGCCCTTGGGACTCCTCCGGCCAGCGTACGGCCGAGCGGGAGTGGGCCGCTTCCCAGGAGGCCGGGGGTGGCGCAGATCACGCAGGTCGTACGCCTGGTCGGGCGCCCGGCACGGCTCCCAGCGCGCCGTCCGTGCTCGCCGGGCTCGGCGCGCCCGCGGGGAAGGCGCCCGTCCCGACGGGACGCGCCCTGGCGGACGTCCTCGACCCGATCATGAAGGACCCCGCGCTCGGCCCCGACAAGGCGGCCGTCGTGGTCGACGCGGCCTCCGGCAAGCGCGTCTACGACAAGCACGCGGACAAGCTCCTGACGCCCGCCTCCACGATCAAGATCGCCACGGCGGTCGCGGCGCTGTCCTCCGTAGGACCCGATCACCGCATCACGACCAAGACGGTGATCGAGCCCGACACGAAGGAAGTCGTGCTGGTCGGCGGCGGCGACCCGACGCTCACCGCCCGCAAGGAGGGCCGCTACACCGACACCGCGGCGAGCCTGCGCGCCCTCGCCGAGGACACCGCCCGCGCCCTGAAGGCCCGGGACGTCGACGAGGTGACCCTCTCGTACGACACCTCGCTGTACTCGGGGCCCCCGCTGCACCCCATCAGCCCGAACGAGAACATCACCCCGGTCAGTGCCCTGATGGTCGACGAGGGCCGCCTCGACGACTCGTCCAGCGGCCCCGCGACGCGCACCGAGGACCCGGCGGGCGACGCGGTGCGCAAGTTCGAGGGCTTCCTGAAGGACCACGGCATCAGGACCACGGGGCAGCCGGGGCCCTCCAAGGCGTCCGGCCGCGCCGAGTCCCTCGCCAAGGTCGAGTCGCCGCCGCTGTCCTTCCTGGTCGAGCGGATGCTGACGCACAGCGACAACGACATCGCCGAGCACCTGGCCCGCCAGACGGCGATCGCCGCGGAGGAGCCCGCCAGCTTCGACGGCGCGGGCAAGGCGACCCGCGCGGCGCTCGAAAAGCTCGAACTCCCCGTCGGCGACGCCGAGTTCGCCGACGGCAGCGGCCTGGACCGGGCCGACAGGGCCTCGGCGCTGCTGCTCACCGAGCTCCTGGACCGCGCCGCCGACCCCGGCCACCCCGCCCTGCGCCCCGTCCTCACGGGCCTGCCCATCGCGGGCTTCACCGGCACGCTCGTCGACCGCTACCCCAAGGACTCCCCGGGCACGGGCCTGGTCCGCGCCAAGACCGGCACGCTCACCGGCGTGAACACCCTCTCCGGCACGGTCGTGGACGCCGACGGCCGCCTCCTGGTCTTCGCCTTCATGACCACGGGCACGACGGACGCGGACGGCGCGCAGAAGGCCCTGGACCACATGGCTTCCGCGGTGGCGAACTGCGGCTGCCGGGCTTGAGGGGCGGTGCGGGCCCCGTCAGGGGCGCGGGGCCGTGTCATGTGCGGCTCCGCCGCGCGGGCGCGGCCATCGAGGGCGGCCCCGTAAGGGGCGCGGGGAACTGCGCGAGCGGCCACGTCCGGCCCGCGGACGAGGACACCCCTGCCCCGCCCCGCCCCCGGGGCCCTTAGGGGCCCGCTCCGGGCCAACCCCGGGTTCCAACCCCCTCCACGGAGCGGAGCAACCACGTACCGTTGACGCATGACGAGCATCGGTGGTGCCGAGATGGTCGACTGGAATCTCGCGGTGGCGACCGCGACCCGGCTTGTGCGGCCGGGCCCTGAGGTGAGCCGGGACGAGGCGCGCGCCGTCGTCGCGGAGCTCCGCAGGCATGCCAAGTCCTCGGAGGAACACGTCCGTTCCTTCACGCGGATGGGCTCGGGCGAGATCCACGACACCCCCGTCCTCGTCGTGGACCGCGCAGGCTGGGTCCGGGCGAACGTGGCGGGCTTCCGCGAGCTCCTCAAGCCCCTCCTGGAGAAGATGCAGGACCGGCGCGGCGCGGGCCCCGGCGGCGCCGTGCTGGGCGCGGTCGGCGGCAAGGTGACGGGCGTGGAGCTGGGCATGCTCCTGTCCTTCCTGGCCTCCCGCGTCCTCGGGCAGTACGAGACCTTCGCCCCGGCCACCCGCGAGCTCCCCGCCGGGGCCAACGGCGGCGGCAGGCTTCTCCTCGTCGCGCCGAACATCGTGCACGTCGAGCGCGAACTGGACGTGGACCCGCACGACTTCAGGCTCTGGGTCTGCCTCCACGAGGAGACGCACCGCACCCAGTTCTCCGCCGTGCCCTGGCTCAGGGACCACCTGGAGGGTGAGATCCAGTCGTTCCTCGGCGAGACCGAGGTCGACCCCATGACGGTCCTGGAGCGCGTCAGGGAGGCCGCCCAGTCGCTGGCGGGCGGCCGCCCCGAGGGCGAGGAGGACGACGGCGGGCGCTCCCTCGTCGAGCTGGTGCAGACCCCCGCCCAGCGCGAGATCCTCGCCCGCCTCACGGCCGTGATGTCCCTCCTGGAGGGCCACGCGGACTTCGTGATGGACGGCGTGGGCCCCGAGGTGGTGCCCTCCGTCGGCGAGATCAGGGAGAAGTTCAAGGAGCGCAGGGCCCGCGGGGCGAGCCGCCTCGACCAGGCACTGCGCAAGCTCCTCGGGCTCGACGCGAAATTGCGCCAATATCGCGACGGCGAGCGCTTCGTGCGGGCGGTCGTGGGCGAGGTCGGCATGGACGGCTTCAACCGCGTCTGGACGTCACCGAACACACTGCCCACCAAGGCGGAGATCGCCAAACCGGCGGACTGGGTCGCGAGGGTGCACCGTAAGGGAGAGTGAGGGACCGGATGCGGCCGATGGCAGGAGAACGCCCCCGCAATCACCCGTCCGAGGGACCGTAGGCGATGGGTAGGCGTGCAATGCTCGGGGAACGGCTCGGCTCTGTCACCATCGACACACTCTGAGTGACCGAACTCGACGGAAAGAAGGGCCCCAGCGGGTCCCGAAGTCCCGAGTGGGTCCTGAGTGACTGATCCGAGGCTCACCCCCCGAACTTCATGAAGGGAACCGGACATGGGTCCCCATCCTGCGGTCGCGGCGATACGCCTGGCGGTCCGCCGCGTACTCCACGACGTACTGACCGACGTACAGCGCAGCTCCGAAACCGACCCCCCACCCCCACACGAGCAGGCTCCGCCGCTCGTGCTCGTCGCATGCTCCGGCGGCGCCGACTCCATGGCGCTCGCCTCCGCCCTCGCCTTCGAGGCGCCCAAGCTCGGCATCCGGGCCGGCGGCGTCACCGTCGACCACGGCCTCCAGCCGGGCTCGGACCTGCGCGCCGCCGAAGTCGTCGTGCGGCTGACCGCCCTGGGGCTCGCCCCCGTCGAATCCGTGGCCGTGGACGTGGGCCGCGACGGCGGCCCCGAGGCCGCCGCCCGTGACGCCCGCTACGCAGCCCTGGATGCCGCCGCCGAACGGCATTCAGCAGCCGCTGTCCTGCTCGGGCACACCCGCGACGACCAGGCGGAGACCGTCCTGCTCGGTCTCGCCCGCGGCTCCGGGATCCGCTCCCTGTCCGGAATGGCCGCGACCTCGGGGGCCGCGGGACGTTACCGGCGCCCCTTCCTGCACATCGACCGGCAGACCGCCCGCAAGGCCTGCATGGTCCAGTCGCTGCCCGTCTGGGACGACCCGCACAACACGGACCCGGCGTACACCCGCTCCCGGCTGCGCCACGAGGGACTGCCCGCCCTGGAGAAGGCGCTCGGCAAGGGAGTCGTCGAGGCCCTCGCCCGTACGGCGCAGCTGTCCAGGGACGATGCCGACGCGCTCGACAGCTGGGCGGCCCAGGCCGAGACGAGCGTGCGGGACGCCACCGGCCTCCTGGAGTGCGCCAAGCTCTACGCGCTGCCGCCCGCCGTGCGCCGCCGGATCGTGCGCAGGGCCGCCATCGAGGCAGGGGCGCCCGCCGGTTCGCTGTTCGCCCGGCACATCGAAGAGGTCGACCGTCTGATCACCGGCTGGCGCGGCCAGGGAGCCATCAACCTCCCGGGCAAAGTCGTGGCTCAGCGGCAGGGTGGCAGACTGGTCATCCGGCAAGGCTGACGAGAGGCCACGTTCACCGTGGGCCCCGTGCGGCTGGTGGGACGACCGAAAGTGATGCGGGTGGACGCGAAAGACATGGGCACCGACCTTCAGTCGGTGCTCATCACCAAGGAAGAGATCGACGCGAAGCTGGCCGAGCTGGCGGCGAAGGTCGACGCGGAGTACGCGGGCAAGGACCTGCTGATCGTCGGCGTCCTCAAGGGCGCGGTGATGGTCATGGCGGACCTGGCGCGTGCGCTGTCCACCCCCGTCACGATGGACTGGATGGCCGTGTCGTCGTACGGCGCGGGCACGCAGTCCTCGGGCGTCGTCCGGATCCTCAAGGACCTGGACACCGACAT
The DNA here is from genome assembly GCF_044744425.1 of Streptomyces sp. NPDC087300. Lineage (NCBI taxonomy): Bacteria > Bacillati > Actinomycetota > Actinomycetes > Kitasatosporales > Streptomycetaceae > Streptomyces > Streptomyces sp. NPDC087300. The sequence goes on along the minus strand of NZ_JBIUYI010000019.1, from coordinate 79,317 downwards.
CAAGGGCAAGCACGTCCTGATCGTCGAGGACATCATCGACTCCGGTCTGACGCTGTCCTGGCTGCTGTCCAACCTCGGTTCGCGCGAGCCCGCCTCCCTCGAGGTGTGCACGCTGCTGCGCAAGCCGGAGGCGGCGAAGGTCGCGATCGACGTGAAGTGGATCGGCTTCGACATCCCGAACGAGTTCGTCGTGGGATACGGCCTCGACTTCGCGGAGAAGTACCGCAACCTCCCGTTCGTCGGAACGCTCGCTCCGCACGTCTACGGAGGCTGACGCTCCGTAAGGGCGTGCACGGCGTCGGGGAACCCTCACCCGTTTCCCGCCGTTGGAGCAAGCGAAGGCGGGATTGCCAGCCGTCCCGTGCGGCTTCGGGTCACAATGCTGGGGTACCGTCCGAAGAACAGTCTTTATCAAACTCACTATGGCAGGAGGGACGGGGCGTCATCGCTCCGTATGGATGGACGTGAAGCGATACTTCCGTGGGCCAGTCATGTGGATCGTGCTGGCCGTCCTTGCCGTGGTCGTGTTGATGCAGGTCGTCGGCTCGTCCGGTGGCTACAAGACGGTGGACACCGGCCAGGTCGTCCAGGCGATCAACGACAACAAGGTCGAATCAGCCAAGCTCACCACCGGTGACGAGCAGATCATCAAGGTCGAGCTCAAGGACGGCCAGAAGGTCAAGGACAGCAGCAAGATCCAGGCGAGCTACATCGGCGACCAGGGCGTCGACCTCGCCAAGTCCCTGCAGGCCAAGTTCGAGAGCAAGGACATCCCGGACGGTTACACCGTCTCCCCGTCGAAGCAGAACCCGTTCGTCGGGATCCTGCTTTCCCTGCTCCCCTTCGTCCTCATCGTCGTTGTCTTCCTGTTCCTGATGAATCAGATGCAGGGCGGCGGCTCCCGAGTCATGAACTTCGGGAAGTCCAAGGCCAAGCTGATCACCAAGGACACCCCGAAGACGACCTTCTCCGATGTGGCGGGGTCCGACGAGGCGGTCGAGGAGCTCCACGAGATCAAGGAGTTCCTCCAGGAGCCGGCGAAGTTCCAGGCCGTCGGCGCCAAGATCCCCAAGGGCGTGCTCCTCTACGGCCCGCCCGGTACGGGTAAGACGCTGCTCGCGCGCGCCGTCGCCGGTGAGGCCGGGGTGCCGTTCTACTCGATCTCCGGTTCCGACTTCGTCGAGATGTTCGTCGGTGTCGGTGCCTCCCGTGTGCGCGACCTCTTCGAGCAGGCCAAGGCGAACGCCCCGGCGATCGTCTTCGTCGACGAGATCGACGCGGTGGGTCGCCACCGCGGTGCCGGTCTCGGCGGTGGCCACGACGAGCGCGAGCAGACGCTGAACCAGCTGCTCGTCGAGATGGACGGCTTCGACGTGAAGGGCGGCGTCATCCTGATCGCCGCCACGAACCGGCCGGACATCCTCGACCCGGCGCTGCTCCGCCCGGGACGTTTCGACCGGCAGATCGCCGTCGACCGCCCGGACATGCTGGGCCGTCTGGAGATCCTCAAGGTTCACCAGAAGGGCAAGCCGGTCGCCCCGGACGTCGACCTGGGCGCGGTGGCCAGGCGTACGCCGGGCTTCACGGGCGCCGACCTGTCGAACGTGCTGAACGAAGCGGCGCTCCTCACGGCGCGCAGCGACAAGAAGCTGATCGACAACCACTCCCTCGACGAGGCGATCGACCGAGTCGTGGCGGGCCCGCAGAAGCGGACCCGGATCATGTCCGACAAGGAAAAGAAGATCACCGCGTACCACGAGGGCGGACACGCCCTGGTCGCGGCGGCCTCTCCGAACGCGGACCCGGTCCACAAGATCACGATTCTGTCCCGCGGCCGGGCCCTGGGTTACACCATGGTCCTGCCCGAAGAGGACAAGTACTCGACCACGCGCAACGAAATGCTCGACACGCTCGCGTACATGATGGGCGGGCGCGCGGCCGAGGAGCTCGTCTTCCACGACCCGACGACGGGCGCGGCGAACGACATCGAGAAGGCCACGAGCACGGCCCGCGCGATGGTCACGCAGTACGGCATGACCGAGCGGCTCGGCGCGATCAAGTTCGGCGGTGACAACTCGGAGCCCTTCCTGGGCCGCGAGATGGGTCACCAGCGGGACTACTCCGAAGAGGTCGCGGCGCTGGTCGACGAAGAGGTCAAGAAGCTCATCGAGACCGCGCACAACGAAGCGTGGGAGATCCTCGTCGAGAACCGCGACGTCCTCGACAAGCTGGTCCTCGAGCTTCTGGAGAAGGAAACCCTCGGCAAGGAGCAGATCGCCGAGGTCTTCGCCGGCATCGTGAAGCGCCCGGCCCGCCCGGCGTGGACCGGCTCCTCGCGGCGTACGCCGTCGACCCGTCCGCCGGTGCTCTCCCCCAAGGAGCTGTCGCTGACGAACGGTGCGAACGGCGCCACCCCCGCGGTGACCGCCGGCACGACGAAGGACCAGCCCGTCGAGGTCGTCCCCGAGGACCGCCCCGAGAGCTGATCCCGCGAGCCTCAGCAGGCCCGGAATGGATGCCGCGCCCCCCTGGTTTTAGCCTGGGGGGCGCGGCTTATTTCGTACGCCCGCAATTGGCACCCTTACTTCCGCGCACGGTAGGCGCGGGAACGTACAGGAACGAGGCACAGATGACCGACCCCGTGACGCTGGACGGCGAGGGCGCGATCGGTGAGTTCGACGAGAAGCGGGCCGAGAACGCCGTGCGTGAGCTTCTGATCGCCGTCGGGGAGGACCCCGACCGGGAGGGCCTGCGGGAGACCCCCGGGCGCGTCGCGCGGGCGTACAAGGAGATATTCGCGGGACTGTGGCAGCGTCCTGAGGACGTCCTGACGACGACGTTCGACCTCGGGCACGACGAGATGGTCCTGGTGAAGGACATCGAGGTGCAGAGTTCCTGCGAGCACCACCTGGTCCCGTTCCACGGCGTCGCCCACGTCGGCTACATCCCGTCGGCGGACGGAAAGATCACCGGCCTCTCCAAGCTGGCCAGGCTCGTGGACGTGTACGCGCGCAGGCCGCAGGTCCAGGAGCGCCTGACCACGCAGATCGCCGACTCCCTGATGCAGATCCTGGAGCCGCGCGGGGTGATCGTGGTCGTCGAGTGCGAGCACATGTGCATGTCGATGCGCGGCGTGCGCAAGCCGGGCGCGAAGACCATCACCTCCGCGGTGCGCGGGCAGCTCCGCGATCCCGCCACGCGCAACGAGGCGATGAGCCTGATCATGGCCCGCTGAGCCGGGACGTTTCCGGCCCACCCGCCCAACTCCCCCTACGTGACCGGTGGTTGTGGCGGAAGTGTTGGACGGGTGGGCGCGGCGGCCGAAAGACTGCGTGTATGACGAATTCGAGCAACTCGCATCCGAGCACGCGGTCGCTGCCCACCCGTCGGCTTGGCGGACTCGAGGTCTCCGCGCTGGGATACGGCGCCATGGCGCTCTCCCCGGGGATGTACGGCGAGGTCGACGACGAGCGCGGCGAGCGGGCGCTGCGCGCCGCCGTCGACGCGGGCGCCACGATCTTCGACACCTCCGACGGCTACGGCGTCGACGGGCACAACGAACGGCTCGTCGGGCGTGCCCTGCGCGGGCGCCGCGACCAGGTCGCGATAGCCACCAAGTTCGGCTTCCTGCTGCCGGAGGGAGTCGAGCCGCATCCCTTCCCCATCGGGTACGCCTTCGGGGAGCTCGCGGTCAACGGCGACCCCAAGCACGTGCGGGGCTACGCGGAGGCGAGCCTGCGGGCCCTGGGGACGGACTACATCGACCTGTACTACCCGCACTTCCCCGACCCGCAGGTGCCCTTCGAGGACACCGTCGGCGCGGTCGCCGAGCTGATCGACGCAGGCCTCGTGCGCCATCTCGGGGTCTCCAACGTGACCGCGGACCAGCTGCGCGCCGCGCACGCCGTGCACCCCGTGGCCGCCGTGCAGATCGAGTGGTCGATGTGGAAGCCCGCCGAGCCGGAACTGCTCGCCGCCGCGCGTGAGTTGGGGGTCGGTCTCGTGCCGTGGTCGCCGCTGGGCGCCGGGTTCCTGACGGGCACGGTCGGCAAGGTCGACGAGGGCGACTTCCGGCAGAACGCGCCGCGCTTCGACGCGGCGAACCTGAAGGCGAACAACGACCGCTTCGCACCCGTGCGGGGCGTGGCCGAGGAGCTGGGCATCACCCCGGCACAGCTGGCCCTCGCCTGGCTGCTCCACCAGGACCCGAACGTGGTGCCGATCCCCGGCAGCCGTACGCCGCGGCACATCGAGGAGAACCTCGCCGCGGCGCTGGTGCGGCTGGACGCGGAGGTGCTCACGCGCCTCGCGGCGATCCTCGGCGAGACGGAGGTCGAGGGCGGGACGCTGATGTAGCCGCGGCCGTCCGCGGCTGCCTGGAGGCGCCTAGAGGCGCCTGTGAGCGGCGGGGAGGGTGGGTCCGGCGTCAGGCCGCCGGGGCCGCCCCCGCGTCCTCGTCGTCGTCCTCAGGGAGCTTGCAGACCCGCTCCATGAAGAAGGCGGCCGCGATGACGGCGATGCCCATCAGCACGGAGAGCCCGGCGTAGACCGCCTGGTCCTTGCGGCCGGGGATGTCGAGGAACTCCAGCATGAACACGCCCACGCCGCCGTACATCCCCGAGACGAGGGCCGCGACCAGGGCGCTCGCCTGGCCGAAGACCAGGGCGCGGGCGGCCATCATCGGGTCGACGCCCTTGGCGTCGGCCCGCCGCTCGCGCTGGGCGCGCAGCCGGGACCGCAGCGAGAGCGCCGTCGCGAGCAGGACGACGGCGATCACCGCGAGCACGATGGGCGCGGCCAGCGGGACCCGCGGCAGCGTGCCGTGGGAGTCCCACAGGCGGGCGCCCGACCAGGACAGCGCGCCGGCCGCGAGGAAGAGGCCGGCCAGTGTCCTGATGCGCAGTTGCTTCACGGGTGACCCTTCATCGCCTTCATCGTCGTCATGGACCGCCGACCGCCTGGTCGTCCGTGGCCGTCGTACGGATCCGTTAGACCCTAACGACTACTCGGGCAGCCGGAGTTCCAGGTCGGCGCGGGGCAGGACGCCGTCCCTGCCGATCCCGGCGAGCAGCTCGGCCACCGGTCCGCGCCCGGCCACCTGGGCCTCGGGCTCCACGTCGTGCCAGGGGGCGAGCACGAAGGCACGTTCATGCGCGCGCGGGTGGGGCAGCGTGAGCGTCGGGTCGTCGGAGACCACGTCGGCGTACGCCACGATGTCGACGTCGATGGTGCGCGGGCCCCAGCGCTCGTCGCGTACGCGGTGGAAGGCCTCCTCGACCGCGTGCGCGCGCTCCAGGAGCGAGGCGGGCGGCAGGGTCGTCTTCACCACGACCACCGCGTTGAAGTACGAGGGCTGGGAGCCGGGTTCGACGCCCCACGGCTCGGTCTCGTACACCGGGGAGACGGCCTTGACGCGCAGTCCGGGGGTGTCCTCCAGGGCGTCGACGGCGCCCTGGAGGGTCTCCAGGCGGTTGCCCAGGTTGCTGCCGAGGGAGATCACGGCGCGCTTGGGGTTGGACAGGGTGGTGTCCGCGGCGTCCACCTGCTCGACCACCGAGGTGGGCACCGGCTGGACGGTCGGGTCGCTCTGACCCGCTTTGAAGGGCGCAGTCATACTCGGCTCCGGGTGATGGTGACGGTCACGTCGTCGAAGGGGACGGTGATCGGGGCGTCCGGTTTGTGCACGCACACCTCGACCTCCAGGACTCCGTCGTGCTTGAGACACGCCTGGGCGATGCGCTCGGAGAGCGTCTCGATGAGGTCGACGGGCTCGCCCTCGACGACGGCCACGACCTCCTCGGCCACGATTCCGTAGTGCACGGTCTTCGCCAGGTCGTCGTCGGCCGCGGCCGCTCGCGTGTCCAGGCCAAGCACCAGGTCCACGATGAAGGTCTGGCCCTCTTCGCGCTCCCGCGGATAGACACCGTGGTGCCCGCGGGCCTTGAGGCCGCGCAGCGCGACACGATCCACGCGAATCACTCCTGCAATCGTCGGTATCGGCAGGCCTGCACCGAGTGCGGTCGGCACACCAGCCTCGATCGAATCTACCTGCGAGCACCGACAGTGCTCGCCTGCGGGGCCCGTCGGCCGCCGCGGTGGACGGCGGTCGAGCCGCGTTCCGGCCGCGGCGGATGGCTGGTAGCCGCCCATACCCGGCGGCTGGTGATCCCAACCACTTCTCGGCACCTACCCACTCAGGAGGGTGTCTCGTCGCCTTCTTCGTCGTCGGTTTCGGCCAGTACGGGCGACGCGTGGTGCGACCAGAGCTTCCAGCCGTCGGGTGTGCGCCGGAACACATTCGTGGCGACCACGAGCTGGCCCACCAGCGGGCCGAGCTCGCCGCCGCCTTCGGGGGGCGGGCCGCCGCTGAGGATGTTCTCGGTGCAGGTCACCAGGGCGGTGTCACCGGCGACGCCGACCTTGAGGTCGGTCAGGAAGAACTGGATGTACTCCGTGTTCGCCATGATCAGCGCGTACGACCTGAGGACCTCGCCGCGGCCGGTGAGCACCGGCCAGCCGGGGTGCACGCAGGAGATCGCGTCCTCGGCCGCGCCGCCGCCGTCCTCCGCGCCGCCCCCGCCGTCCTCGCTGTTCGCACCGTCGTCGCTGTCTGCGCTGTCTCCGCCGTCCTCGTCGCCGTCTTCGTCGGCCAGGCTCGTGCCGTCGGCCTCGGAGTCCAGCCAGAGGTCGGAGACCTCGTCGAAGTCGCCTCGTTCGAGGGCTTCGTAGAAGGCGGTGTTCGCGCGTTCGACCTGCTCGACGTCGGTCTGGGCCCCGGTCACCGGCGGCCGCCGGCGTCCGTCACGGCCTGGGCGACACGGACCGCGTCGGCCGTCGCCCGCACCTCGTGCACGCGGACCGCCCAGGCGCCCTGGTGGGCGGCGATGGCGGAGACCGCGGCGGTGGCGGCGTCGCGCTCGCGGGCGGGCGGCGGGGCGCCCTCGGGGCCCGCGAGGACGCGGCCGAGGAACCTCTTGCGCGACGCGGCGACCAGGATCGGGTGGCCGAGGCCGCGCAGCCGGTCGAGGCCCGCGAGGAGTTCGAGGTCGTGCTCGGCCTCCTTGGAGAAGCCGAGGCCCGGGTCGACGACGATGCGTTCGGGCGCGATGCCGCCCTCGATGGCGGCCTCCACGCGTGCGTGGAGCTCGTCGACGACTTCGGAGAGCACGTCGTCGTAGTGCGGCTGGGCATGGATGTCGGTGAGGAAGCCCCGCCAGTGCATGACGACGAAGGGGGCCTCCGCGGCGGCGACCGCGGGGACCATGCGCGGGTCGGCGAGGCCGCCGCTGACGTCGTTGACCAGGACGGCGCCCGCGGCGAGCGCCTGCTCGGCGACGGTGGCGCGCATGGTGTCCACGGAGACCGTGACGCCCTCCGCGGCCAGCCCGCGCACCACGGGGACGACGCGCTTGAGCTCCTCGTCCTCGTCCACGCGCGGTGCGCCGGGGCGGGTGGACTCGCCGCCGACGTCGACCAGGTCGGCGCCCTGCGCGACCAGGTCGATGCCGTGCTTCACGGCGGCCGTGGTGTCGAACCAGCGGCCGCCGTCGGAGAAGGAGTCGGGCGTCACGTTCACGACGCCCATGACCGCACAGCGGTCCCACTCCGGCAGCCCCTGGACCGTTCCCCGCCCGCGCAACGTACTCATGTGTCCAGCCTAGGCCCGGGTGAGGGCCGATTACGCCGCCTGGACCTCGCGCTCGCTCGCCTGGTGCGGGCAGGGACGGCGCTGTGCGGTGCCCCTGCGCAGGAAGCGGGGCAGCGCGAGGGTGACGAAGCCCTCGGCCTGCATCGCGGCGAAGCCGATGCGGGGCAGGTCCTTGCTGGAGCGGTAGACCACGAAGCGGGGCTCCCAGCGGGGGCGGAACTTCGCGTTGAACTTGTACAGGGACTCGATCTGGAACCAGCGGGACAGGAAGACGAGCAGTCCGCGCCAGGCGCGCAGGACCGGGCCCGCGCCGATCTTCTCGCCGCGGGCGAGCGCCGCGCGGAACATCGCGAAGTTGAGGGACACGCGCGCGATGCCGAGCTTCGGGGCGGCCTGGAGGGCGGCCACGATGAGCAGCTCGTTCATGCCGGGGTCGGCCGAGCGGTCGCGGCGCATCAGGTCGAGGGAGACGCCGTCCTTGCCCCAGGGGACGAAGTGCAGGACGGCCTTCAGGTCGCCGTAGGCACCCGGCTCCTCGTCGGCCTTGTGGGCGGTCGCGATCAGGCAGTCGCCGTCGTCGGGGTCGCCGATGCGGCCGAGCGCCATGGAGAAGCCGCGCTCGGTGTCGGTGCCGCGCCAGTCGTCGGCGGCGCGCTGGATCCTGGCGAGCTCGTTCTCGCCGAGGTCACGGATGCGCCGTACGCGCGTCTCGTAGCCATTGCGCTCGATCCGCTTGACCATCTGGCGTACGTTGCGCATCGCACGCCCGGACAGGGAGAAATCCGCGACGTCCACCACCGCCTCGTCGCCGAGTTCCAGGGCGTCCAGACCCGTCTCACGGGTCCAGACCTCGCCGCCCGTCTCGGAGCAGCCCATGACGGCGGGGGTCCAGGAGTGGGCCTTCGCCTCGTCCATGAAGCGCTCGATCGCGCCGGGCCAGGCCTCGACGTCGCCGATCGGGTCACCGCTGGCGAGCATCACTCCGGAGACGACGCGGTAGGTGACGGCGGCCTTGCCGCTGGGGGAGAAGACGACGCCCTTGTCGCGGCGGAGCGCGAAGTGGCCCAGGGAGTCGCGGCCGCCGTGCTTGTCGAGCAGCGCGCGCAGCCTGCTCTCGTCGTCCTCGGTGAGGCGCGCGGCCGGGTGCTCGGGGCGGAAGGCCAGGTAGATGGTGGTCAGCGCGGTCAGCATGCCGAGTGCGCCGAGGGAGAAACCAACCGTCCAGGATGTGCGTCCGTAGTAGTCGACGGGGCCCTCGAGGCCGAAGAGGCCATAGAGGACGTGCTCCAGGCGGTCGGTGATGCTCGGGTCCCCGATCACCTTCCCCGGGTGGGCGCTGACGATCACCAGGCCGAGGAGGATGGATCCGGCTCCGAGGAGGACGAAATTGGCCAGTGCCCGCCAGCGGCTGCGCGGGTCGGGCAGCGCCGTGAACTCACTCCGATGGCGCAGCAGCAGGGCGAGCAGCGCGAGCGAGATCACCACACCGATCACGGAGTGCCGGTACGCGAACTGCGCCACGGCTCCCGCGGGCAGCAGCACCACGGCGGCCCGCCAGGCCCGCCGTTTGTGGCGGCGCAGGCCGTGCGCGAGCAGCAGCAGGAGGATGCCCGAGCTGAGCGCGAGCGCGGCCGCGAACGGGCCGAGCGCGCCCGGCAGGACCTCCGCGATGGCGTGCATCCTGCTGCGCCTGAAGCGCGGGAACACGCCCGCAGCGACGTTCAGCAGCCCTACGAGCATGCAGGCCCTGGCGACGAGGGTCGGCACTGCCTCCGGGCGCGGGCCGCGCATCATCCGGCGCATCCGCCCGTCATGATGGTGGTCCTCACTGCTCGGAACCCCACCCGACATTTCCCCATCTATCCTGACAGACATCGCATCCCGTAGTTCTGCGAGAGAGCTTGAATCCGGTGCCAAAACGGCATCCGGCACTATTGCGCCCTCTAGGACGGTCCTTCCGGGAGACGGGTTCACTCCCGACCGGAAAACCGGAGGAAAAGCTCCGGCAAGCGCCAGTAAGGCCGAGGTCCGGGTTCGGTCACGGTCCGGCAGGCCACGGCAAAGCCGGGCAAAGTAGAAAGTGCAGGCAGGAACACCCCATGGGACTCACGAGCAACAAGGTCCTGGCCCTTGCGGTCTTGCTGGCCGTTCTGCTCTTCGTCGGCACCGTCTGGCTCTGGCCGCGGCTCGCACGCCAGTCGTGGAAGGCCGTCACGGGGCGCGTCGGGCTGCTCGTCGCCACGCAGATCGCGATCTTCGCATCGGTCGGTCTCTCGGCGAACCAGGCGTTCGGTTTCTACGCGACGTGGGCCGACCTCTTCGGTCAGGAGACGAGCCCCGGGGTGGTGGTGGACCACGACCCGGCCAAGGGGGAGGGCCCGGTGAAGGTCCTCGACACCCAGCCCGTGAACGTACCCGGCGGCAGCAGGCCCGCCACCGGCGGTCAGATCCAGAAGATCGACATCGGGGGCAAGGCGTCGAACATAGCCAGCCCCGCCTACGTCTACCTGCCGCCCGAGTACTTCCAGCCGCAGTACAAGAACCGCAAGTTCCCCGCCTCCGTGGTCCTCACCGGCTACCCGGGCACCGCCGAGGCGCTCATCAAGGGCCTGCACTACCCGCAGACCGCCCACCGCCAGGCCGCCAACGGCAAGATGCAGCCGATGATCCTGATCATGCTGCGGCCGACCGTCGCGCCGCCCAGGGACACCGAGTGCGTGGACATCCCCGGCGGACCGCAGACCGAGACCTTCTTCGCCCAGGACCTGCCCGGCGCGATCTCGGGCCACTACAGGGTGGGCACCAAGGCCGAGAACTGGGGCATCATCGGCGACTCCACCGGCGGCTACTGCGCCCTGAAGCTCGCCATGCACCACCCCGAGAAGTACGGCGCGGGCGCCGGCCTCTCCGCGTACTACAAGGCGCCCATCGACGTCACCACGGGCGATCTCTTCCACGGTGACAAGGACTTGGAGCAGCGCGCCAACCTCAACTGGTACCTGGAGCACATGCCGCCGCCCAAGACCTCCCTGCTGGTGAGCAGCAGCAAGAAGGGCGAGAGCAACTACAAGGACACCTTGAAGTTCATCGACAAGGTGAAGGCCCCCACGCGGATCTCGTCGATCACGCTCGAGAGCGGCGGCCACAACTTCAACACCTGGCGCCGGGAGATCCCCGCGACCCTGCAGTGGATCAGCGGGCGCCTCACCGACAACTGAGCGGCGCGGGACCGCAGTCCCGCGGCCCCGCCCGCCCTCACACCTTGGTGACCGTCTCCAACTGCACCTCGTCGCGCGCGATGTCCCGCGCGTCCGCCGCCGTGGAGCGGCGCAGCGCCTCGTGCAGCCTGGCCGGTGTGAGCACCCCCAGGAAGCGGCCCTCGCTGTCCTTGTCGATGACCGCGATCCAGCCCGCGTCGTGCTGGAGCATCGTCGCGAACGCCTGCTTGAGGCTCGCGCCGACCGGGAGCCAGGCCTCCATCCGCCGCGCGTGCTCGCGGACCGTGCCGCTGCCCACGCGCGCGTGCTCGGCGGAGATCCAGCCGTGCAGGTTGTTCTCGCCGTCCAGGACGACGGCCCAGCGGGCGTCGAGCTTCTTGGGCAGCGGGTCGTCCAGGTGCACCACGGGCGGCTGCTCCAGGTCGCCCTCCTCGATCGGCGTCACGGAGAGCCGCTTGAGGCCGCGGTCCGCGCCGACGAAGTCCGCCACGTAGTCGTTCGCGGGGGCGCCCAGGACGGTCGAGGGGGTGTCGAACTGCTCGATGCGGCCCTGTCCGTAGACGGCGATGCGGTCGCCGAGCCGGACCGCCTCCTCGATGTCGTGCGTGACGAAGAGCACGGTCTTGCGCACGGCCTGCTGGAGGCGGAGGAACTCGTTCTGGAGGTGCTCGCGCACCACCGGGTCGACCGCGCCGAACGGCTCGTCCATCAGGAGCACCGGCGGATCGGCGGCCAGCGCGCGGGCCACGCCGACGCGCTGGCGCTGGCCGCCGGAGAGCTGCTCGGGGTAGCGGTCGCCGAAGACGGCGGGGTCGAGGCCCACCAGGTCCAGGAGTTCGGCGGCGCGCTCGCGGGCCTTGCCGCGCTTGACGCCCAGGAGGTGCGGGACGGTCGCGGTGTTCTCCAGGACCGTCTTGTGCGGGAAGAGGCCGACCTGCTGGATCACATAGCCGATGCGGCGCCGGAGTTGGACCGGGTCGGTGCCGGATATGTCCTCGCCTTCGACGAGTATCCGGCCCTCGCTCGGCTCGATGAGCCGGTTCACCATCTTCATCGTCGTGGTCTTGCCGCAGCCGGACGGGCCGACGAGCGTGACCAGTTCACCCTCGGCGACCTCGAAGGACAGATCGTCGACGGCCGTGGTGCCGTCCGCGTAGCGCTTGGTGACGTGCTCGAACCGGATCATGATTCCCCATTGTGGCGGGCGGTGGCGGGCTTTGCGTGAAGGCCATGTTGCGGCCGTACAACGAGTCTCGGCGATTGTCAGTGCCTCGCGTTAGGGTCGCCAGACACGGGGGGACGTGTGTACGGCATACGTCCGGGGATTCGGGGGAGGTGGGGCGCGTGGCGAAGCAGAGCTGTCTGGTGACGAACGACTGGATCTGCGGGGAATATCTCCGCACCCGCAGCCAGGAACTGATCGACGCGACCCTTCAGCACATCGGGATCACGCTCGTCTCGGTCGCGATCGGGCTCGCGGTGTCCCTGCCGCTGGCCCTGCTCGCGCGGCGCTGGCGCTTCCTCGCGGGACCGATCCTGGGCGTGACGACCGTGCTCTACACGGTCCCGTCGCTCGCCATGTTCTCGCTGCTGCTGCCGTTCTTCGGACTCTCGATCTCCCTGGTCGTCACGGGCCTCGTCCTGTACTCGCTCACGGTCCTCGTGCGGAACATCCTGGCCGGCCTGCAAGCCGTGCCCGACGAGGCACGGGACGCGGCGAAGGGCATGGGGTACGGCCCGCTGCGGCTGCTGTGGGAAGTGGAGCTGCCGCTCGCGCTGCCCGCCCTGCTCGCGGGCGTCCGGATCACCACGGTCTCCACCGTCGCCCTGACCACCGTCGGCGCCATCGTGGACTACGGCGGCCTCGGCACGCTGATCCTCGACGGGCTCGACACGACCTTCAAGGCCCAGGTGCTCACCGCCTCGGTGCTCTGCGTGCTCCTCGCGATCGTCGCGGACGTGCTGCTGCTCGGGCTCCAGCGCCTGCTGACGCCGTGGACCCGCGTCCACCGAATACGGACGAGCCGTGCCGCCCGCAAGGCGGCCGTGGCCAAGGTGGCTGAACCCGCATGAACGAGATCACCGGTGCGTACGACTGGCTGACCACGGGCGCCAACTGGCAGGGCGAGAAGGGGGTGTGGCACCGCCTGTCCGAGCACCTGTACTTCAGCGGGGTCACGCTCGCCGTCGCCTGCGTGATCGCGCTGCCCCTCGCGCTCTACCTGGGCCACATCGGCAAGGGCGGCGCCCTCGCGGTCAACATCTCCAACATCGGCCGCGCGGTGCCCACGCTCGCGCTGCTGATCCTGCTGACGCTCACCCCGCTCGGGGAGCACGGGGACGCGCCGACGCTGATCGCGCTGGTCCTCTTCGCGGTGCCGCCGCTGCTGACCAACGCCTACCTCGGGATGCGCGAGGTGGACAGGGCGGTGGTGGAGGCGGCGCGCGGCATGGGCATGAGCGGCGGCCAGCTGTTCGCCCGGGTCGAGCTGCCGCTGGCGTACCCGCTGATCATGACGGGCGTACGGTCGGCGGGCGTGCAGGTCGTCGCGACGGCCACGCTCGCCGCGATGGCGGGCGAGGGCGGTCTGGGCCGGATCATCACGGCCGGGTTCAACCTGCAGAACACGCCCCAAGTGGTCGCGGGCGCGCTCCTGGTGGCGCTGCTCGCGCTGCTGGTCGAGGCGGTGCTCGTCCTGGTGGGCCGGCTCTTCGACCCGCGCAGGGGGACGCGGTTCAGTGAGTCCGGGCAGTGAGGCCGGGCAGTGAGGCCGGGCAGTGAGTCCGGGCAGTGAGTCCGGGCCGGGCCATGAGGCTGGGCCGGGCAGTGGGTTTTCTGATTCCTTTCGAAATGGTGGTTCACCGATGAACAGCACTACGCGTCGCGCGCGACGGATGGCGGGGGCGGCCGCGGCCGTCGTGGCCCTGACCGCTGGGCTCGCCGCGTGCGGCGGGGACAGCCTGGAGGACAAGGACGGGGGGTCGGACAAGGCGGGCGGTGACAAGAAGGGCTCGCTGGTGGTGGGTTCGGCCCGGTTCACCGAACAGAAGGTGCTCGCCGAGCTCTATGCCGGTCTCCTGGAGGACGCGGGATATGACGCGTCGGTCAAGACCGTGCAGAACCGCGAGATCTACAAGCCCGAACTGAAGAAGGGCTCGATCGACATCGCGCCCGAATACGCGGCCACGCTCGCGGAATTCCTCAACCTGGAGAAGAACGGCCCGAAGGCGAAGCCCGTCGCGTCCAGCGATGCCGACGCCACGGTGGCCGCGCTGAAGAAGCTCGCGGAGCCGGAGGGCCTGAAGGTCCTTCCCGCCGGTGACGCGGTCGACCAGAACGCGTTCGCGGTGTCGGCGGATTTCGCCAAGGAGCACAAGCTCAAGACGCTTTCGGATCTCGGCAAGTCGGGCGAGAAGGTCAAGATCGCGGCGAGTGACGAATGCGAGTCCAGGCCGTTCTGCGCGCCGGGGCTGAAGAAGAAGTACGGCATCGACGTCACCGGAATCGACCCCAAGGGCGTCGGCACCACGCAGTCCAAGCAGGCCGTGAAGAACGGCACGGACCAGCTGGTGCTGACCACGACGACCGACGCGACGCTGAAGAACTTCGACCTCGTGATCCTGGAGGACGACAAGAAGCTCCAGAACGCGGACAACATCCTGCCCGTGGTGAACGCCAAGGACGCGGGCGACAAGGAGATAGCGGCGGCGCTCGCGAAGCTGACGAAGACGCTCACGACGGACGACCTCGTCGAACTCAACCGGAAGGTCGACGAGGAGCGGCAGAAGGAAGCGGATGTCGCGAAGGAGTATCTGGAGTCGAAGGGCCTGATCGGGAAGTCCTGACTCCCGAGTGCCGACTCCGGAGCCCTGACGTCAAGGGAGGAGTCAATCCGGAAGTTAAGGCTCCGATCAGGAAGTCGGGGATCCGGTTCAGAAGTTGATCTTGGATTTCCGGAGAAGTTCCGTGACCGAAGCGGAAGTTGACCGCTGAAGCAAAGCGGAGCAGGGGTGGGGAGTTGTGGCGAGTTACGGTTGTGGCACCGGCATTTTGGCGCCCGGGGCACCAGACTTCGCCTACGCGCGGTAAGTTTCTGGCCATGCCACGTGGACGTCACCGCCATTCCCCACCCCTGCACAGGCTGCTTCCTCCCTCGACGGTCGCAGGCGTCTCAGTTCTCTGCGCCGGCGGCGCCTGGATGTTCGCGGAACCGGTCGTGCTCCGCGGACTCGTCGCGGCCGCGGCCGCCGCTGCCGTCGTGGGCTCGGTCGTCATGCGCCGCTGGGACCAGGCGGCCGGCAGACGCGTCGCCGAGCTGGGCCGGGCCCGCGCGGGCGACGAGTGGCGCTACGAGGAACGCATAGCCGAGGCCGAGTCCGACCTCGAAGAGTCCCGCGAGATGCGCGGCAAGCTGGAGAACAAGCTGCGGGCCAAGCGCGCCGAGCTGGCCGCGCTCCGCAACGAACACGCGGCGCTCCTGCGGAGGTACGCCACCGCGGAGACCGAGCGGGCCAGCGCGCTCGAAGGGCGCAGGCTGCTCGCCATAGAGGCGTCGTCGTCGGCACCGGCACTGCCGCGTGCGGGTTCCGGTTCCGGTCCCGAGGGGCTCGTGCCCGGTGCGGTGGATCTGGTGCCCGCGGTGCGGGCGGGGGCGCCGGTTGCGCCGGGGGCGCGGGCTCGGGGGGCTTCTGACGTCGATGCCTCCATGGGCGGGCAGGTGTCTGAGGGGGCGGCTGAGGGCGGTCCTGAGGGCGTTGCTGGGGACGGTCCCGAGGGGCTTGCTGAGGGGCTTGTTGAGGGCGGTCCTGAGCGTGCTTCTGACGGTGTGAAGAACTCCGGGGGCGATCAGTCCCACGACGACAAGTCCCACGACGACAAGTCCCGGGACGACGAGAACGTAGGCTCCCCGTCCGCCGTGCGGCCGGGTGCGAGCCCCACTCCCTCGCTGTTCCTGCGGGCCAACGCCGCGCTCGACCGGCTGGCTCCGCGGCCCCGCGCCACCGCCGCGCCGGAATCCGCCGGGCCCGCCGAAGCGGAAGGCGGCGACGCGCAGGGGAAGTCCGGGGCGGCCGACGGATACGGCGGGCACGAGCGCGCGGTCGCCGTCGCGCCGCCCGTGCAGGCGCGACGCCCTGTTCCCCAGGGCGGATTCGACTTCTTCGGTACGAAGAGCGTGGCGCCCGCCGCGCTGGAGTCGGTGCAGAACGAGGACCTCGCCGATGTGGTCGGCGAGGAGGCGCTCGCGGTCCACAAGGCCGAGGCGGAGGCGGAGTTCAAGGCCGCGCCCCAGGGGGACGCCGAGCGGGGTGTGGGGCAGGTCATCGATCTGACGGCGCATGACGAGACCGAGCAGATCGATGTGGCGGGGTTGCGGAGCGCGCTGCTGGGTTGAGCGGATCGGGGTGGGCCTGCGTCGGGTTCGCCTCGGCCTGCACCGGGTTCTTCCTGGCCCGTGCAGGGTTCGGCTCGGGGTTCGCTTCGGCCCGTGCCGGGCCCTGGCCGGGTTCGGGGGGCGTTCGTTGTGGGGCCCTGCGGGGGCGTTGTGGCTGGCCGCGCAGTTCCCCGCGCCCCTTGACGGGCTCCTCGGCGCCGTGCGCTTGATGCGGGGCGTGCCTACCCGTGCCCGTGACGGGGCTCACCTGCCCCGTGTCCCTGATGCGGGCTCACCCGCCCCGTGCGCTTGATGCGGCGCCCAACCGTCCCGTCGCACCTGATCCGGGGCGTCCCGCCCGTCCCGTCCTCTACGGCTGCGGCTACGCCTCCGACTACGACGTGGACATCCAGCGTTCCGGCAACGCTTCTCTGCGGCCCGTGCGGGAGCGGTCTGCCTGGGATTGGAGGAGGGCGTGTGCCTCCTCTGTGGGGCGGAGGCGGGCCGAGATCGTTTTGCCTGCGCCCGTGTGCACCCGTACGTCGGCCACGCCCTTGTACCGCTCCCACGGGCCCTGCGAGAGCCGCACGCTCTGCACCTTGGCGTGCGGCACCAGGGAGAGGCGGCGCTTGAGCAGGCCGTGGCGGGCGGCGAAGACCGCGTCGGTGACGGCCAGGCCGTACCCCTTCCACCACAGCGGCAGGCACCACGCCGCGCGCGCGGGCGGGCGGGTCAGTTCCGCCGGCTCCGGCACGCGCGCGCCCGGCAGCACCCGCGCGATGACCGACTCCGCGACCTCGCGCGAGGCGACCGGCACCAGGACGCTGTTGTCCGAGCCCGCCACGTCGAGCTCGACCCGCACCCAGCCGAACCGTCGCCACAACAGCGGCTGCACGATGTGCACCGTCTGCACGCGGCCCGGCGGCACCGTCTCGTGCGCCTTGTCGAGCAGCCCGTGGTCGATGCGCAGACCGTCGGGGGACTCGCCCACCGTCCAGTCGTACTCCCCGATGAAGCGGCCCGCGCTGCTCGCGAACGCGCCGCCCAGCATGGGCAGTCCGGTCGCGAGGACCGTCCACAGGTTGTGCGTGGCGATCCACAGGAAGGACGGCACGACGATCGCGGCGATGAGCATCACCCAGGGCGCGCCGGTGAGCAGCAGCGACACGGCGAGCATCTTCGGCTGTACGTGCAGCAGGCCGCGCACCGGGGCCTCGCCGACCTCGCGGGCCTCCTCGGGGGCGAATCCGGCGGACCGCGCGAGGAGTTCGGCCCGCAGCGCGACGGCCTCCTGCTCGCCGAGGTACGCCAGTTCGTCCTTGTCCTCCGTGCCGACGACGTCCAGCTTGAGCTTGGCGACGCCCGCGATGCGGGCGAGGAGCGGCCGTGTCACGTCGACGGCCTGGAGCCGGTCGAGCCGGATGTGGGCGGTGCGCCGGAAGAACAGTCCGGTGCGGATGCGCAGTTCGGTGTCGGTGACCGCGAAGTGCGTGAACCACCAGCTCAGGAAGCCGTAGACGGAGCCGCTCACGAGGACGACGGCGATCCCGGCGAGCAGCTGCACCACGGGGAGTTCGGTGACCCGCTGCTGGGTGCCGTTCGGATCGTGCACCGCCAGGCCCACCAGGACCGCGAACGGCGCCCACGCGCGGCGCAGCGGTGTGACGGGGTGCAGCCGCCGCTCCTGGAGCTCCTGCACCGCGTCGACGGCCTCGGAGCGGCCCTGCGCCGCGGCTTCCGTGGCTTCCGCTTCCCGTGTCTCGTTCACGGCCCCGTCGACCTCGTTCACAGCCCCGCCGATCGGGCCTCGCCGAGCTCGGTGAGCCGGTCGCGCAGCCGCTCGGCCTCCTCGGGGAGCAGGCCGGGGATGCGCGCGTCGGTGGCGGCGGCCGCCGTGTGCAGCTGGACGCCCGCGAGGCCGAAGTACCGCTCCACGGGGCCCGACGTCACCTCGACGAGCTGCATCCTGCCGTACGGCACGACGGTCTCCTCGCGCCACAGCACGCCCCTGCTGAGCAGCAGGTCGTCGGCGCGCTCGGCGTAGCGCCACGAGCGCCAGTTGCGCCCCAGCATCGGCCAGCCCCACGCCACGACGGCGAGCGGCAGCAGTGCGAACGCCGCCCAGACCGGGCCCGCGAACACACCGAGCAGCACCCCCAGCGCCACCGCGATCGGCACGAACCAGATCACCAGCAGGAGCCGCCGCATCTTCAGCAGCCCCCGCGGCAGCCCGGTCCACACCGGCTCCGCCCGCGTCGCGTCCGGTCCTGCGGGTCCCGCCATCCCCGTTTCCATGCCTCAAGCGTACGTACGACCAGTGACGGTCGCGTACGACGAAGGGGCGGCCGCGTACGACGAAGGGGCCGCCGCGTACGACGGCGGGTACGAGACACTGTGCGCATGAGTCCCACGACGGAGACCACCACGGAGACCACGCTCGGCATCGGCGGCGCCGCGGAGAGCACCGACATGGTGCTCAACATCGGCCCCCAGCACCCGTCCACGCACGGCGTGCTGCGTCTGCGCCTCGTCCTGGACGGCGAGCGCATCCAGCACGCGGAGCCGGTCATCGGCTATATGCACCGCGGCGCGGAGAAGCTCTTCGAGGCCAGGGACTACCGGCAGATCGTGATGCTGGCCAACCGCCACGACTGGCTGTCGGCGTTCTCGAACGAGCTGGGCGTGGTGCTCGCCGTCGAGCGGATGCTCGGCATGGAGGTGCCCGAGCGCGCGGTCTGGACGCGCACGCTGCTCGCCGAGCTGAACCGGGTGCTCAACCACCTGATGTTCCTCGGCTCCTACCCCCTCGAACTGGGCGGCATCACCCCGGTGTTCCACGCGTTCCGCGAGCGCGAGGAGCTCCAGAACGTGATGGAGGAGATCTCCGGCGGCCGCATGCACTACATGTTCAACCGCGTCGGCGGCCTCAAGGAGGACCTGCCCGCGGGATGGACCACGCGCGCGCGTGCCGCCGTCGCCTCGGTGCGCTCGCGCATGGACGTGTACGACCGTCTGGTGCTCGGCAACGAGATCTTCCGCGGCCGTACGAGGGACGTCGGAGTGCTCACCCCCGAGGCGGTGCACGCCTACGGAGTGAGCGGTCCCATCGCGCGTGCCTCCGGAGTCGACTTCGACCTGCGCCGCGACGAGCCCTACCTGGCGTACGGCGAACTCCAGGACACCCTGAAGGTCGTCACGCGCCAGGAGGGCGACTGCCTGGCCCGCTTCGAGTGCCTCCTGGAGCAGACCCACAACGCCCTGGACCTCGCGGACGCCTGCTTGGACCGGATCGTGGACCTGCCGCAGGGCCCGATCAACCAGCGCCTGCCGAAGGTCCTCAAGGCCCCCGAGGGCCACACGTACGCGTGGACCGAGAACCCGCTCGGCATCAACGGCTACTACCTGGTCAGCAAGGGCGAGAAGACCCCATACCGACTGAAGCTGCGCTCCGCCTCGTACAACAACATCCAGGCGCTCGCCGTCCTGCTCCCCGGCCAGCTGGTCGCGGACATGGTGGCGATCCTGGGATCACTGTTCTTCGTAGTCGGCGACATCGACAAGTAGGGCCCCTTCAGCCCCATCAGCCTCTTCAGTAAGAAGGGTCCCTTCAAGGCGTACGCCCACGGGC
Source organism: Streptomyces sp. NPDC087300 (assembly GCF_044744425.1). Lineage (NCBI taxonomy): Bacteria > Bacillati > Actinomycetota > Actinomycetes > Kitasatosporales > Streptomycetaceae > Streptomyces > Streptomyces sp. NPDC087300. Next base: position 59,451 of record NZ_JBIUYI010000019.1, on the reverse strand, counting down.
TGCGCCAGCCAGCCGAAGTCCCCGAGTCCGCCGGACGCGGTCAGCTCCGCCGCCTCCCCGGCGCCCGCGAGGGCCCGCACGTACGCGGCCGGGTCGCTGGAGGCCAGGGACAGCGGCGGGCGGCCGCCGCTCACTCCGAGGGCGCCGAGCGCCGAGCGCTGGGTGAGCAGCGCGGCCCCGTCGAGCGCGCACGCGTCCAGCGCCACATGCGCGGTGATGTCGCAGGTCCCGTCCGGCACCGGGGTCGTCTCGCGGCCCGCGCGAAAGCCCGTCAGGGTGCCGAACGGCGGGCGCGCTGCGCGGAAGTGGGCGTAGTCCACGGCGACCGCGAGGCCGCGCGCGAGGGTCGCCACGGCGGACGCCCACGCCTCGTCCCTGGGGCGGCCGATCTCCGCGCGCAGGCCCGGTTCGGACTCCAGCGGCCACCAGCGCGCGAGCCACTCGGCGTCCGCCCCTTCGACGGGACCGCCCAGCGACTCGTCGCCCGCGCCGTCGACCAGGACGCGGCGCACCGTGCCGTCGGCCGCCACCTCGACGACGTCCAAGGGGACGTTGTCCAGCCACTCGTTGGCGAAGAGCAGGCCGGTGACGCCGGCCGGGGGAGCGGACCGCCACTCGACGCGGGGGTCGAGTCCCGCGGGACGCTCCGCGCGCTCCACGGCGTACGCACGCACGCGTGCCGCCACGTCGGCGGGCAGCGCGGCGAGGACGCCCGTCGTCAGCTCGCCGCGGCCCGCGCCCATGTCGACGAACGCCAACTCGTCCGGGTGGTCGAGCGCCGCGTCCACGCGGCACAGGAGCAGTGCCACCGCGCCCGCGTAGAGGGGCGAGGCGTGCACGGACGTACGGAAGTGGCCCCCGGGTCCCTCGGGGCTGAGATAGAAGCCGTCAGGGCCGTACAGGGCGGTTTCCGAGGCCGTGCGCCAGCCGCCTCGCCGGGCCGCGGGCGCGGGTTCTTTGTCGTTCGTCACAGCGCGCAGGTTAAGCGGGCCTCCACCTTGGGGAGTACATGTGCTCGATACGGATCGGACCTTCGGTTGACCCCGGGGTGCCGTGGGGCTGCCTACGCTGGGTTACGTGCAGCGCCTCTACGACTTCCTCCGCAGACACCCGACGTGGGTCGACGGCTTCTGGGGCCTCGTCCTGCTCGGGATCTCCGGGATCGGTCTCCTCACCATGATCGAGGGCAGTTCCCGAGAGCCGAACCTGGCCGCGGTCCCGGTGGCGATCGGCCTGTCCCTGGTGGTCGCGCTGCGCCGGAGGGCGACCGAGCGGATGCTGGTGCTCGCCGCGGTGGTCGGCGTCGCCCAGTTGATCTTCGACGTCCGGACGATGCCCGCGAACTTCTCGATGCTGGTGATCATCTACACGGCCGCGGCCGACGGCGAGAAGTGGGCCTCCCGGTTCGCGCTGATCGGCGGCCTGTGCGCGGCGCCGCTGTCGATGATGCGCTGGCCCACCGAGAACATAAGTGTCTTCGGGAGCGTCCTCTTCGCGGTCTTCCAGACCGTCCCCTTCGTGCTCGCCTGGGTGCTCGGCGACTCCATCCGCACCCGCCGGGCCTACCTCGCCCAGCTGGAGGAGCGCGCCGACCGCCTGGAGCGGGAGCGCGAGGCACAGTCCAAGGTCGCGGTGGCGGCCGAGCGGGCCAGGATCGCCCGCGAGCTGCACGACGTCGTCGCGCACAACGTCTCGGTGATGGTGGTGCAGGCCGACGGCGCCGCGTACGTCATGGACGCCGCGCCCGACCAGGCCAAGAAGGCCCTGGAGACCATCTCGGGCACCGGCCGCCAGGCCCTCGCGGAGATGCGCCGCCTGCTGGGCGTGCTGCGCACCGGGGAGCCCGAGGAGAGCGGCGAGTACGTCCCGCAGCCCGACGTCGAGCAGCTCGACGAGCTCATCGAACAGGTGCGCACGGCGGGGCTGCCCGTCGACTACAAGGTCGAGGGCACCCCGCGCCCGCTGCCGAGCGGCGTGGAGCTCACCGCGTACCGCATCGTGCAGGAGGCGCTCACCAACACCCGCAAGCACGGCGGTGAGAACGCCGGTGCGAGCGTGCGCCTCGTCTACTTCGACGACGGCCTCGGGCTGCTCGTCGAGGACGACGGCAAGGGCGCCCCGCACGAGCTGTACGAGGACGGCGGCGCCGACGGCAGCGGGCACGGGCTCATCGGCATGCGCGAGCGCGTGGGTATGGTCGGCGGCACGCTGGACGCGGGACCGCGGCCCGGCGGGGGCTTCCGCATCAGCGCGCTGCTGCCGCTCAAGCCCGCACATTGATGTCCGCCGATGACACCTGTCACCGGCCCGCTCCCCGAAGGGACCCCCTTGATGTCGATCCGCGTGATGCTCGTCGACGACCAGGTGCTGCTGCGCACCGGGTTCCGGATGGTGCTCGCCGCCCAGCCGGACATGGAGGTCGTCGCGGAGGCGGGCGACGGTGTCGAGGCGCTGGAGGTGCTGCGCGCCACGAAGGTCGACGTGGTCCTCATGGACGTGCGCATGCCGAAGCTCGACGGTGTGGAGACCACCCGGCGCATCTGCCAGGGCGCGCACCCGCCCAAGGTGCTGATCCTGACCACCTTCGACCTGGACGAGTACGCCTTCTCCGGGCTGAAGGCCGGCGCGTCCGGCTTCATGCTCAAGGACGTGCCTCCGGGGGAGCTGCTCGCCGCGATCCGCTCGGTGCACAGCGGTGACGCGGTGGTCGCGCCCTCCACGACGCGGCGGCTGCTCGACCGCTTCGCCCCGATGCTGCCGAACACCGGAGGGCAGCCCCAGCACAAGCAGTTGGAGCGCCTGACCTCGCGCGAGCGCGAGGTGATGATCCTGGTCGCGCAGGGCCTGTCGAACGGTGAGATCGCGGCGCGGCTCGTCCTCTCCGAGGCGACCGTGAAGACGCACGTCGGCCGGATCCTGACCAAGCTGGAACTGCGCGACCGCGTGCAGGTGGTCGTGCTCGCGTACGAGACGGGTCTGGTGCGCGCCGGGGGCTCGGCCTAGGAGTCGCCCGGCGGCCCGCCCGGCGTCGCGCGCCGGACGGGCTCTACGGAGACGGTGGTTCACCGGACGGCCTCTACGGAGACGACGGTTCACCGGACGGGCTCTACGGAGGGGCGGTTCAGCTGCGGCACAGGGCCTTGTCCACGAGGCGGTCGACGTGCTTCATGACCTTCTCGTCGGACGGCTGGGTGGTGACCGCGACGTTGGCGGCGCGGCCGTCGTCGGTGGCGCCGCCCCGGGTCTCGTACCCCGTCATGCTGCCGCCGTGGCCCCAGTAGACGCCGCCGCAGGACAGCGGCTTGCTGACGAGCCCGAGGCCGTAGCGCGCGCCGCGGCCGAAGTACTCGGCGGGGACGGTGGTGCGCATCTCGGCGAGCCGCCGCTCCGAGAGGAGGCCGCCGTCCAGGATCGCGGTGGCGAACCGGTTCAGGTCGGAGTCGGTGGAGACCATCTGGCCCGCCGACCAGCCCCAGGAGGGGTCGAACTCGGTGACGTCGAGCGGGGCGCCCGACGCGTCCTTGTCGTAGCCCTTGGGGTGGGCCTCCCGGATCTTCGTCTCACCGGGGGCGGGGAAGTAGGTGTGGCGCAGCCCGAGGGGCTCGATGACGCGCCGCTCGATCTCGTGGGCCACGCGGTGCTTGGTGACCTTCTCGATCAGCATCCCCGCCAGTACGTAATTGGTGTTGCTGTACTCCCACTTGTCGCCCGGATCGAAGTCCTTCTTGTGCTGGAGGGCGCGGTCCAGGAGCTCGCGCGGGGTGTAGGAGCGGGGCTCGGCGTCGAGGTACTTCACGTAGTTGGGCAGCCCGCTGGTGTGCTGGAGGAGCTGGCGGACGGTGATGCGGTGCCCGTCGATCCCGTCGCCGCGGACGAGGCCCGGCAGATAGTCCTCGATCGGGGCGTCGAGGCGGACCTTCCCCTCGTCGACCAGCTGGAGCACGACCACCGCGGTGAACGTCTTGGTGTTGCTGCCGATCCGCACCTGGCCGTCGTCGGGCACCTTCGCGCCGGTGGCCAGGTCGGCGACCCCCGCCGTGTACGTACGGGTGTGGCCCCTGGAGTCCCCGACGCTCGCCAGGGCCGCGGGCACGCCGTCCTGCCGCACCAGGGAGTCCAGGCCCCGCTGGACGGAGTCGGTCCGGTGGACGGAGCCGGTCCGCGGGGCGGAGTCGGGCCGGGCTGCGGCCGACGCGGACTGTCCGAGGGCACCCAGCGCCACGATGCCCACGGACAGCGCGGCGGCGGCCCGCACCGTCCTGCGCCGGGCACCTCGCCGCCGCCCGGTGGAACGGAACTTCTGCCTTGCCTGCTCACGCACGAATGACTCCTACGGAAACGTCGGTCGACCAGCGGCATCTGCCGCCTCCAGCATTTCCGCCGGTGATCACCCGGGGCGATCCTGCTAACCGCCCGGATCCGGTGGGGTTAGCCCCCGGTACTTCCGTACCGGGCGGGGGCGTTCGCGCTCGCCCAGGGCCTGACCCGCACGACCGGCCCTAGGGCCCTAACGCAGGACGCCCTCGATGAAGTCGCTGCCGAGCCGGGACACCACGCCGATGTCCAACTGGTGCTGCACATAGCGTCCGCGGCGGCGCGTGCTGACCAGGTCCGCCTTCTTCAGGACGCTCAGGTGCCGGGATATCTCCGGCGCCGTCATCCCGTGCGCGTCGGCCAGCTCGCTCGTCGTGTACGCCCCGCGCGCGAGGTGGCGGCACAGGCGCATCCGCACCGGGTGCGCGAGCGCGGACATGCGGCGGGTCAGCTGCTCGACCGAGGGCGGGGCGGTGAGGCCGGGGGAGCTGATCGGGTACGTGATCGACGCCTGCCAGCCCTTGCGGTGCAGCACCCACAGGTGCGGCCAGCCGAGGCTGGTCGGGACGATCACCAGGCCGCCCGAGCCCGTGGCGGTGCGGCCCACGCTGATCTTGTCGACGGTGAGCACCCGCCCGCTCTCGTCCAGGGACACCGCTCCGGACATGGCCTTCAGAGCCTCCGGGAGGCCCTTGCGCCGCAGCAGCTCGGTCTTGTGCCGGGCGTCCGCGGCCAGTTGGTGGCTCACCCGGGCCCAGGTGTCCGCGAAGAAGGCCTCCTCGCAGTCCTGCAAGAGCGTGCGGAACCAGGCGCGGACGGCCGGCGGATCGTCCAGCAGGCGCTGGGTGAAGCGCATCTGGAGCGGGCCGCGGGCGGCGGCCAGGTCCAGCGCGCGCTGGCGCACCGCGGGGTCGGTCAGGAGATTGCGGTCCGGCTCCGCGTACGTCGACTGGCAGGTGAACTCCAGGGCCGCGTCCACGAACTGCTCGTCGGTCAGCTTGTCCAGCTGGTCGAGCTCCTCGGCGAGCGTGGCCCCGGGCAGCCCGTTCTGCCCCGGCAGGCCCGCGAAGGGCGTGAACACGTCCGAGAACGTGGTGCGCCACAGGAAGTCCGCCTCGCACATGCGGTCCGCGAGGCAGGGGTCGAGGCGGGCGGAGACGGCCGTCGCCCAGCCCTGCAGCCCCGGGTGGTGACCCGGCTCGGAGAGCGCGTGCAGCGCCATGCCGAGCTCGGCCAGGGGTGAGGGCACGACGTGGATCCGCTCGGTGGGAAGCCCGGTGATGTCGATGCTCACGCTCATGTCCCCATGGTGCACCGCGCCACTGACAGCGCCGCCGCCGATTGACGAGCGTCGTCAATCGGCGCGACGGGGGAGGGGACGGGGGAGCAGGCTGTGGTCATCGGACGGAGCGCGGCAGCGTCGCCGCGTGGCCGACCCGGCTCCCGTTCCGATGCCCCTTCCGACTCCCCTTCCGAGACCTGTGATCAACGGGCCCTTAGGTGTCCGTTAAGTACTATTTGCCATGAGAGGCGAACCGTCATGAGCGTCACCCAGCAGTACCTGCTCGACACCTACCGCGCCGCCCAGCGCCACGAGCCGACGCCCCCCGCGCCCGGCGGCGACGAATGGCAGGCCGTCCGCGAGGTCCGCGACTACGGCCGCTTCCGTGCCGTCGTCGAGGAACGCCCCGCCCACGGCAGGCTGCGCGCCGCCCTGGCCCGGCTGCTGCGCGGCGGCCAGGTCAGCCGGGGAGCCGTCGCACGAACTCCGCGGCCGCTTCCTTGACGTCGTCGGCCGTCCAGTCCAGGCCCGCGTCGGTCACGGTGACCTCCGTGACCGAGAGGCCGGGAGGACCGTCGGCGAACCAGCGCCCGAAGAGCATGGTCCTGGTCTCCTCCGCCTGCCCGAGCGCGGCCTCGTCGAGCACGTCCGTCGCGTACGGCAGCCAGACCTGGAACTGATGGGTGTGCGGCCGCTCGGGGTGCACGCGCGACCAGGGCACACCGGCGGCCGTGAGCCCGTCGCGCAGCGCCTCGGCGACCACGCGCGCGTGGGCGACGTACTCGGGCAGCCTGGGCAGCGCGTGCCTGAGGCCGAGCAGGGCCGACACGGCGGTCGGGAACTGCTGGAAGAGGTGGCCCCCGTAGCGGTGGCGCCACACCCGCGCCTCGTCGATCAGCGTGCGCGGCCCGGCGAGCGCGGCGCCGCTGAGACCTTCGAGGGACTTGTAGAACGAGACGTACACGCTGTCCGCGAGCCCGGCGATCTCCGCCAGAGGGCGGCCGAAGTGCGTCGTGCACTCCCACAGGCGGGCCCCGTCGAAGTGCACCACCGCGTCCCGCTCGCGGGCCGCCGCCACCACCTCTTCGAGCTCCTCCCAGGTGGGCAGGACGAAACCGGCGTCCCGGAGCGGCAGTTCGAGCATCAGCGTCCCGAAGGGCTCCTCGTGGTCGCGCACTTCGTCGGCCGTCGGCAGCCGGGGAGCCTGCGTCGGGTGCACCGTGCGCAGCCCGCTCACCGTGGACAGGGCGCCCCCTTCGTGGACTTCGGGGTGTGCCATCGGGTGCAGGGCGACGGTCGCGTTCCCGGTGCGCCCCGCCCAGCAGCGCAGGGCGACCTGCTGGGCCATCGTGCCGGTCGGGAAGAAGACGGCGGCCTCCTTGCCGAGCAGGTCCGCGACCTCCTCCTCCAGGGTGGCCACCACGGCGTCGCCGTAGATGTCCGTGGGATCGTCGGCGCCCACCACCTCGGGGGCCGCGGCCGCGAGGGCCGAGAGGCGCTCGGTGAGCGAGAGGTGCAGGGGAGTGCGGTGCAGGGTCCGTGCGGCGCCCAGCGCGGCCGCGCGCCGCCGGACGCGCTGGTCCTGCTCCACATCCTGGCCCTGCTCCGGGTGCGCAGCATCCTCCGCGACCTCGGTGTTCCCGGTGCCCTCGGTGGTCGCCGCGTCCTCTGGGGATTCCGCGTTCTTCGCAGTCATCCCCCGAGCATGACCCGCCCGCCGCCACCGGGCATACGAATAACCACAGCCTGTGGACAGCGCAGGACGCGGCGCGAACCAATAGCGTTAGCATGACGAGAAATCGTCCGGTACCCCGAGCGGACTGGAACGGAAGGCGTCATCGCGTGAACGCATCGCATCAGCCAGACCCGCGGGACCGTCCCGCGAGGCTCACCGTGGGCGTCGTGGGAGCGGGCCGCGTGGGCCCCGCGCTCGCCGCGTCGCTGCAGTTCGCAGGGCACCGTCCGGTGGCCGCGTCCGGAGTGTCCGACACCTCCGTACGACGCGCCGCCGCGATGCTGCCCGACGTCCCCCTCGTCACGCCCGCCGAGGTCATGAAGCGGGCCGACCTGGTGCTCCTGACCGTCCCCGACGACGCCCTGCCCGGCCTCGTCGAGGGCCTCGCGGAGACCGGGGCCGTGCGCCCGGGACAGCTGCTCGTGCACACCTCCGGCAGGTACGGCACCAAGGTCCTCGAACCCGCGCTGCGGGCCGGCGCCCTGCCGCTCGCGCTGCACCCCGCCATGACCTTCACCGGCACCGCCGTCGACGTACAGCGCCTGGCCGGCTGCTCCTTCGGCGTCACCGCGCCCGAGGAACTGCGGCTCGCCGCGGAGGCCCTGGTCATCGAGATGGGCGGCGAGCCCGAGTGGATCGCCGAGGAGAACCGTCCGCTCTACCACGCGGCCCTCGCCCTCGGTGCGAACCACCTGGTCACGCTGGTCGCCGAGTCCATGGAGCTGCTCCGCGACGCGGGCGTGGCCGCCCCCGACCGGATGCTCGGCCCGCTGCTCGGCGCCGCCCTCGACAACGCCCTGCGCTCCGGCGACGCCGCGCTCACCGGACCCGTCGCGCGCGGGGACGCGGGCACCGTCGCCGCGCACGTCGCCGAGTTGCGCAAGCACGCCCCGGGGACCGTCGCGGGCTACCTCGCGATGGCCCGCGCCACCGCCGACCGCGCCCTCGCGCACGGCCTGCTCAAGCCGGAGCTCGCCGAGGACCTCCTCGGCGTGCTCGCCAACGGGGCGGGCGGCAGCGGCGGAGCCGAGGGGGAAAGCCGATGACCACCACCCTGCTGCACACCGCCGAGTCCTTGCGCACGCGCGCGCGTGAAGGGCGCAGGGCCGTCGTCATGACCATGGGCGCCCTGCACGACGGGCACGCCTCGCTGATCCGCGCCGCCCGCCGCCTCGCGGGCCCGGACGGCGAGGTCGTCGTCACGGTCTTCGTGAACCCGCTCCAGTTCGGCGCGGGCGAGGACCTCGACCGCTACCCGCGCACCCTCGAAGCCGACCTCAAGATCGCCGAACAGGCGGGCGCGGACGCCGTGTTCGCCCCGTCCGCGGACGAGGTCTACCCGGGCGGCGAGCCCCAGGTCCGCATCGGCGCCGGCCCCATGGGCACGGTCCTCGAAGGCGCCACCCGCCCCGGCCACTTCGACGGCATGCTCACCGTCGTCGCCAAGCTGCTGCACCTCACCCGGCCCGACGCGGCGCTGTTCGGGCAGAAGGACGCCCAGCAGCTCGCCCTGATCCGCCGCATGGTGCGCGACCTGAACTTCGACGTGGAGATCGTCGGCGTCCCCACCGTCCGCGAGGACGACGGCCTCGCGCTCTCCAGCCGCAACCGCTACCTGGCGCCCGACGAGCGCCGCACCGCGCTCGCCCTCTCCCAGGCCCTCTTCGCGGGCCGCGACCGGCATGCCGCGCAGGAGGCCCTGCGCGCGCGTGCCGCCACCGCGCCCGCCACCCGCGCGCGTGCCGTCGCCCTGAGCGCCATCGGCGAGTCCCGCGCGGCCGCCGACGCCCACGCGGTCGCCCAGTCCGGGCCGCCCGCCGCGACCGGCGGACCCGCGGCCGTGCTCGCCGCCGCCCGGCAGGTCCTCGACGAGGCGGCCCGCCTGAGGCCCCCGCTGGAGCTGGACTACGTGGCGCTGGTCGACCCCGCCGACTTCACCGACGTACGTCCGGGGCACAGCGGTGACGCCGTCCTCGCCGTGGCCGCCCGGGTCGGCTCCACGCGACTGATCGACAACATCCCGCTGACCTTCGGAACCACCGTATGAGCGCGAACGGAGCCACCGCATGAGTGCCACCGGAATACGCCTGCACGCCCCCGCCCCCGGCTGGTCGCTCGAAGCCGACGTCGTGGTCGTCGGCTCCGGAGTGGCCGGGCTCACTGCGGCCCTGCGCTGCTCCGCCGCCGGCCTCAAGACGGTCGTGGTCACCAAGGCCCGCCTGGACGACGGGTCCACGCGCTGGGCGCAGGGCGGCATCGCCGCCGCGCTCGGCGAGGGCGACACCCCCGAACAGCACCTCCAGGACACGCTCGTGGCGGGCGTGGGCGTGTGCGACGAGGAGGCCGTGCGCACCCTCGTCACCGAGGGCCCCGACGCCGTGCGCCGCCTCATCGGGACCGGCGCCCGGTTCGACCTGGGCGCCGGGGGCGACATCGCCCTGACCCGCGAGGGCGGCCACCACCGCAGCCGCATCGCGCACGCGGGCGGCGACGCGACCGGCGCGGAGGTCTCCCGCGCCCTCGTCGACGCGGTCCGCGCCCAGGGCGTGCCGACCGTCGAGAACGCCCTGGTGCTCGACCTGCTCACGGACGCCGAAGGCCGCACCGCAGGCGTCTCCCTGCACGTCATGGGCGAGGGCCAGCACGACGGCGTGGGCGCCGTGCACGCCCCCGCGGTGGTCCTCGCCACCGGCGGCATGGGCCAGGTCTTCTCGGCCACCACCAACCCGTCCGTCTCCACGGGCGACGGCGTCGCGCTCGCGCTGCGCGCCGGAGCCGAGGTCTCCGACCTGGAGTTCGTGCAGTTCCACCCCACGGTGCTCTTCCTCGGCGCCGACGCCGAGGGCCAGCAGCCGCTGGTCTCCGAGGCGGTCCGCGGCGAGGGCGCGCACCTGGTGGACGCCGACGGCGTGCGCTTCATGGTCGGCCAGCACGAGCTCGCCGAGCTCGCGCCCCGGGACATCGTCACCAAGGGCATCACGCGCCGCATGCAGGAGACGGGCGCCGAGCACATGTACCTGGACGCCAGGCACTTCGGCGCCGAGATGTGGGAGAACCGCTTCCCGACCATCCTCGCCGCCTGCCGCGCCCACGGCATCGACCCGGTCACCGAGCCCATCCCGATCTCCCCGGCCGCGCACTACGCCTCCGGAGGCGTTCGCACCGACCCGCACGGCCGCACCACCGTCCCCGGCCTGTACGCGTGCGGAGAGGTCGCCTGCACCGGCGTGCACGGCGCCAACCGGCTCGCCTCCAACTCCCTCCTTGAGGGCCTGGTCTACGCCGAGCGCATCGCCGCCGACATCACCGCGCGGCACGCGGACCACACCCTCCACGCGCGCGTGCCCGCCCCTGTCACCCGGCCGGAGACGCCGACCCACCCCCTGCTGCCGCCCGAGGCGCGTTTCACCATCCAGCGCGTCATGACCGAGGGCGCCGGAGTGCTGCGCTCCGCCGCGTCCCTCGCCGAGGCCGCCGCCCGCCTCGCCCGCGTGCACGCCGATGCGGCGGGCGCGCTCGCCGAGGAGGGCAAGACCGCGGAGCCCGGCGTCGACACCTGGGAGACCACCAACCTCCTGTGCGTCGCCCGTGTCCTGGTCGCCGCGGCCCAGCGCCGCGAGGAGACCCGCGGCTGCCACTGGCGCGAGGACCACGCCGACCGCGACGACGCGGCCTGGCGCCGCCACATCGTCGTACGGCTGAATCCGGACAGGACGCTGGCGGCACACACCACACAGACCCCCGACTTCCCTCCGACCCGTCCCCAGGAGCAGTGACCGTGAGCACCCCCGACGACCTCCCCCTCGCCGCCCCCTCAGCCGCAGGCGGTGGCTGCGGCGACGCCTGCGGCTGCGGCGGTGACGACGCGTACGACCCGATGCAGTGCGGTCTGGACCCCGCGCTCGCGCAGCTCCTCGAAGAGGCGGGCCTCGACCCCGTGCAGATCGAGGACATCGCGCACATGGCGATCGAGGAGGACCTGGCGGGCGGCGTGGACGTCACCACGGCCGCCACCATCCCCGAGGACGCCGTGGCCACCGCCGACTTCGCCGCGCGCGAGGCGGGCACCGTCGCGGGTCTGCGCGTCGCCGAAGCGGTCCTCTCCGTAGTGTGCGAGGACGAGTTCGAGGTGGAGCGGCACGTCGAGGACGGCGACCGCGTCGAGGCGGGCACGGTGCTGCTCAGCGTCACCACCCGCACCCGCGACCTGCTCACCGCCGAGCGCAGCGCGCTGAACATCCTGTGCCGCCTCTCCGGCATCGCGACCGCCACGCGCGCGTGGGCGGACGCCCTGGAGGGCACGAAGACGAAGGTGCGCGACACCCGCAAGACGACGCCCGGCTACCGCGCCCTGGAGAAGTACGCGGTACGCATGGGCGGCGGCGTGAACCACCGGATGTCGCTCTCCGACGCGGCCCTGGTCAAGGACAACCACGTGGTCGCGGCCGGCGGCGTCGCGCAGGCGTTCAAGGCCGTGCGCGAGCAGTTCCCCGGCCTGGCCATCGAGGTGGAGGTCGACACCCTGCACCAGCTGCGCGAGGTGGTCGACGCGGGCGCCGACCTGATCCTCCTGGACAACTTCACGCCGGGGGAGACCGAGGAGGCCGTCGCCCTCGTGGCCGGCCGTGCCTTCCTGGAGTCCTCGGGCCGCCTCACGCGCGAGAACGCGCGGGCGTACGCCGACACGGGCGTCGACTACCTCGCGGTGGGCGGTCTCACCCACTCGTCGCCGATCCTGGACATCGGCCTCGACCTGCGGGAAGCGGTGCTGGACTGATGCTGCTCACCATCGACGTAGGCAATACGCACACCGTCCTCGGCCTCTTCGACGGCGAGGACATCGTCGAGCACTGGCGCATCTCCACCGACGCCCGCCGCACCGCCGACGAACTGGCCGTGCTCCTCAACGGGTTGATGGGCATGCACCCGCTGCTCGGCGAGGAGCTGGGCGACGGCATCGACGGCATCGCGATCTGCTCCACCGTCCCCTCGGTCCTGCACGAGCTGCGCGAGGTCACCAGGCGCTACTACGGAGACGTGCCCGCCGTCCTGGTCGAGCCGGGCATCAAGACCGGCGTCCCGATCCTCATGGACAACCCCAAGGAGGTCGGCGCCGACCGCATCATCAACGCGGTCGCGGCGGTCGAGCTCTACGGAGGCCCGGCGATCGTCGTCGACTTCGGTACGGCGACGACCTTCGACGCGGTCTCCGCGCGCGGGGAGTACGCGGGTGGTGTCATCGCCCCCGGCATCGAGATCTCCGTCGAGGCCCTCGGCGTGCGCGGCGCGCAGCTCCGCAAGATCGAGCTGGCCAGGCCGCGCAGCGTCATCGGCAAGAACACCGTGGAGGCCATGCAGGCGGGCATCCTGTACGGCTTCGCGGGCCAGGTCGACGGCGTCGTGAGCCGCATGGCGCGCGAGCTCGCGGGTCCGGGCGGCGACCCCGACGACGTGACGGTGATCGCCACGGGCGGCCTCGCCCCCATGGTGCTCGGCGAGGCGTCGGCCATCGACGAGCACGAGCCGTGGCTGACGCTGATCGGGCTCCGCCTCGTCTACGAACGCAACGTGTCCCGCAGTTGAGCCGGGCCAGCACCGGACGGCGCCAGGGCCTGTCCGATGGGTCGGCGCGGCGTCGCGGCGACCCATCGGACAGGCCCTAACCAGCCGCCGCCGCGTGCGCGTGAGTCGAACGGGCTTGCGCGCACGACCCCGGCTCCTCTACAAGAGTCTGCGCGGGGACGGGACTTGAGCGGGTTCGGACGGGCTGGGGCGAATGACACGTAAGGGACGATTGTGGGCTGCCGTGGCGGTCATGGCGCTGGGGATACCGGCGGCCGCCCCGACAGCGGCCGCCCTGCCCGCCCCGACAGCGGCGGTCCGGCCCGCCGCCGAGGCCCGCGTCCAGCACCCCGCGGCCCCGCCGACGGCCCCACCCGCCGCCCCGGCCCCCGAAGGCCCCTCCGAGCCCTCTGAAGGGCCCACGGAGCCCCCGGAGAACCCCACCCGGGTCTGGACCAGGATCCAGGTCCCGCACCTGTCCCTGCCGCGCTCGGGCCGCGCCGTCGCCGTCGACCCGATGATCGAGTTCTACGACGGCGCCAAGTCCCTGCCGGGCCCCCGTGAGGTGCGGCTCGTCATCGACACGAGCGGGCTGAAGGGCATCGCCACCGTGAAGGTCACCGACGACCTCTGCACGGCCGAAGGCCCGGTCGTCACCTGCGGGTTCGGGAAGTACCTGAGGGAACCCGAGAAGCCGATCTCGGTCACCGCCGTCGAAGGCGTCGCCGCGGGCACCTCGGGAACCATCCGCTACGAAGTGACCGGCAAGCGCCTCACCGGTGCCCGGACCACCTCCCGCGTCTCCATCGGCACACCCGAACTCGAAGTCGCCCGACTCCCCGACAAGGAGGGCCTGAAGAGCGGCCAGGACATCGGGATCCCCGTCGTCCTGCGCAACACGGGAGACCGGGTGACCGAGCGGGTCGCCGTCCGGGTCGAGGGCGACGGGGGCGTACGGCTCGCGCAACGGCACCGCAACTGCCGCTACCGGCAGGGTGTTCAGGGCGACCAGATCGCCGCGGCCACCTGCTACTTCGACCGTCCCGTCGCCCCCGACGAGACCGTCGCGCTCGCCTCGCCGCTGCCCGGTTCGCTCACCGACGACGCCTTCCACACCCAGGTCACGTACTCCGCCGAGGCCGTCCCCGGGGACCAGGACACGACCGCGGGAGGCACCTCCGGCCACGGCCCCGAGCTGGCCCTCGTCCCGGCGCGGGGGCAGGGCACCGGCTTCGCCGCCGAGCGTCTGGTGCGGTTCGTCGCGAAGAACTCGGCGGACATCCGCGCGATCGGCGACACCTTGAAGCCCGGCAAGAAGGGCACGACCCGGGAGCTCACCTTCGGCCTGCACAACGAAGGCCCCGCCCTGCTCAACCGCCCCCTGCGCGAACCGGCCGTCTACGTAGAGGTGACGCTGCCCAAGGGCGTGGTGGCGAGCACCGTGCGCGTGGACGAGGAACCGGACGAGGACGCGGACGGCAACTGCTTCACCTACGAGGACGGGAAACGGAAGCCCTTCGAACCGGGCCACCGCCGCTACCTGTGCCCCGACGCGGGAGTGGAGGAACCCGGCAGCGGCCAGTCCTACCTCTTCGAAGTGCGCTACTCCGAAGACGTATCCGGAGCCGAGGGCACGGTCCGGGTGCGCTCCGGGGACACCGACCGCCCCGGAGACGGCGGTTTCGACCTCAACGACCCCGACCCGTCCAACGACGAGGCGTCGATCGTCGTCGGCAAGAAGACCACCGACGCTCGGCCCATGGCGGAGGCGGGCGCCGGCGTCCTGCCGTGGATCGCCGCCGCGGCCGCCGCGCTGCTCGGCGTCGGAGCGGTCACCTTCGCCCTGGTCCGGCGCCGCGCCGAGTAGGCGAATCGGCGGAAGAACCGCCGCGCCATGAAGTGGCGTTAAGCGGATTTTGTCCGTTCCGTGCGTATCGTCGTCCTATGCCCACGCCCTATGGATCCCGCGGCGGCATGGCCTTCAGTGCGGAGGAACTGCGTGTGCTCCGCCGCGCTCTGGCCCTCGCCCTGCACCCCAGCCCCGTCAGCGACGAGGACGTCCAGGACTGTCTTCGCCTCGCCGAATCGGTCGACGAGGCCGTACGCGAGGCAGCCAGGCTCCGCGCGTTCCTGGTGGCCGACCTCGCCCGCTACCGGGCGGCCCTGCCCGGCACCGCATCCGGCTATCTCGGCCTCCTCGCCGACGCGCTCGGCGCCGGGTACCAGCCGGGCGCCGACGATCTCGCGGCGCTGCGCGCGCTGCGCGGCAACCCCGTCGCGGCCGCGCTGCTCGACCGCTGCCGGATCCTCGCCGAACGGGCCGTGCGGGCCAGACTCGCGGGCCGCGCCGTCCCGGTGCCCGCCCGCGTCGCGGTCCCCGCGTCCCGGACCAGGCTGCTCGCGCTGCCCGGCGGCCTGGCCGCGGCGGACGAACCGGCGGCGCCGAAGCCCAAGACGCCCGCCGAACGCCCGGCGACTCCCGGGCCGCCGCGGCCGGTGCCCACCCCGGCCGAGGTCTTCCCGCCCAAGCGCCGCCCCGAGACGCCCGCGGACCCGCCGCACCAGCTCGTCGCGGGCTAGCTACTCTGGGGGCATGGACTACGTTTCCGCGCTCGTGCCCCCCGTAGTGATGGCCGTGTTCTTCATCGGTCTCATCGTGACGATCGTGAAGACCCAGGGCGGTGCCAACAAGGCCAAGGAGGACGCGGCCGTCGACGCCGCCGTCTCCCGCGCCGAATCCGTCCGGCAGTCCCCCGGGGCCGGCAGCGCCTGACCCGGCGCCCGACCCGGCTTCCCCGCCACGAAGGGCGCCCGGTTCCCCCGGCGTGACCTGCGCAGGTCACCCGGCGTACCCGGGCGCGCAGCACGGCGTACGACTCAAGCGTTTTAGAGTCGTACGCCCTTTTTGTTGCAGAAATTAGGGGTACGCCACGTCCCTCACGCATCACGCCAATAGTGACGTCTCCCACTATTGTTCTGCTGTGCCTCGTCCATTGGGAGAACTCGAAGACTCAGTCATGACGCGGGTGTGGAAGTGGAACCGCCCCGTGACCGTTCGAGAAGTCCTGGAAGACCTTCAGCAGGAACGGTCCATCGCGTACACGACCGTGATGACCGTTTTGGACAATCTCCATCAGAAGGGCTGGGTGCGTCGTGAAGCGGAAGGTCGCGCCTATCGATATGAGGCGGTGTCGACTCGTGCCGCCTACGCGGCCGCACTGATGAACGAAGCGTGGTCGCGCAGTGACAACCCCGCCGCCGCACTCGTCGCCTTCTTCGGCATGATGTCGCCGGAACAGCGGGAAGCCCTCAGTGATGCCATGCGTATCGTCCAAGGCCCCGAGAACCCCGCCTCCCCAGAGCGCGGCGCAGAGCGATAGCGTCCGGTCATGGCAGCAGAGGTACCCGAACTCAGCGAACTCAGTGCAAAAGCGGTCTCCCTCCGTCGGGCCCGAACCGCCGATGTCCCGGCCCTGCGCCGGCTCCTCGACTCCTACGTCGGCGACCGCATCCTCCTGGACAAAGCCACGGTGACGCTTTACGAGGACATCCAGGAGTTCTGGGTGGCCGAACGCGACGACAACGCGGAGGTGGTCGGCTGCGGCGCTCTGCACGTGATGTGGGAAGACCTCGCGGAAGTCCGCACGCTCGCGGTGAACCCGGAGGTCAAGGGTGCCGGGGTGGGACATCAGTTGCTCGGGAAGTTGCTCCAGACCGCCCGCTGGCTCGGTGTCCGCAAGGTTTTCTGTCTCACCTTCGAAGTCCACTTCTTCCAGAAGCACGGGTTCGTGGAGATCGGCGAGACTCCGGTCGACGGAGATGTCTACAGCGAGCTCCTGCGTTCCTATGACGAGGGCGTCGCGGAGTTCCTCGGCCTCGAACGAGTGAAACCGAACACCTTGGGCAACAGCCGGATGCTTCTGCATCTGTGATCGCCACCGTGGTATTCCGGACGGCCTCCTGCCCCGGTGGCCTATGTCCGAAACGCGTATGTTTCCAGGCTTCTCGCGGCGTCCGGTCTCTCCCAGGGGTTTGTGTTTTTCCAGCAAAAGCGGTTTGCTTTCCGACGTACTGCAGTACTGCATATAACAGGGGCCGGTGAATCGGCGGCGTACGTCGTGCGGGACGGCCTCGTAGTTATCGATGAAAGGAAATCCGGTGGCACAGAAGGTTCAGGTCCTTCTTGTCGATGACCTCGACGGTGGCGAGGCGGACGAGACCGTGACGTTTGCGTTGGACGGCAAGGCGTACGAGATCGACCTCACCACTGCCAACGCGGACAAGCTCCGTGGGGCTCTTGAGGACTTCGTCAAGGCCGGCCGGCGTACCGGTGGCCGTGGTTCCGGCGGCCGCGGCAAGGCTCGTGCCGCTGCCGCGAGCGGTGGTCAGGACACCGCCGCGATTCGCGCGTGGGCAAAGGAGAACGGTTTCGAGGTCAATGACCGCGGCCGCGTTCCCGCGTCCATTCGTGAGGCCTACGAGAAGGCCAACGGCTGACGGCTGCGACGCCGTAGCCGGACCCGGTGGCACTGCGTTGCCGCCGTGTCCACAAGTCGTACGAGATCGGAGCCCACGGCGGGGTCGCTGTGGGGCACCGTCCCGCCTCCCCCCACAGCGGGCAGGGACGGAAGCGCCGGCAGCGTCGGCTCCACCTCGCAGCCGGGCTCCGGGGGTCGCAGCCACACGGCGGCCCCTCGGGAGCCGGACCACCCCGGGGGCGTGGGCGCGTCGATCCGCCCACCGGCCCCGATCGCGGTGAGACCCAGGGGAATGTCGCCCCATTCGAGCCAGTCGAGCAGCCCCGGCAGCTCGTCCGCGCCTCCCGCGGTCACCAGGAGACGCATCGTTTCCCCGCGCAGGGCCACCGGAGCCTTCGGGCCGAGGTGGCGCAGGGCCGCGAAGCCCGCCTCCGCGGGCAGCTCGAGGACGTCGAAGCGCAGGCCCGTGAGCAGTCGCACCGGACCGGGCTCCGGCGCGGTCGCCCAGCCGAGTTCGTTCTCGTACCACTGCCGCACCGGGTCGCTCTGCTCGACCGGCGTGCGGGGCTGGGGAACCGTGGGGGCCATGTCCGAGCAACAGCCGGAAGGCCGCCGGGGTTACGCAGGGTCGCCGCTTGGTTGCGTACGGTGTCCGGAAAGAGGGCGTAAGGGCGTGTTCGGCCGCGCAAGGGTGTTCGCCCGTAGCGGAGGGAACCGGTGCGCGCCGCATGGAGTGTCAGTCCTTACGGGTAAGACATCCCTAGTGGGGAGGGGCGACACGCGGGCTTCGGCGTCTCACGTTCGCCATCGGCGTAGTGATGGTGGGGGTAACTGCTTGGCCTGCGGGAACATCGTCTCGCACCATCGGGTTGGAGCAGTTGTCGGCGTTCGGGGTCAGGAGATCCTCCGAGATGGTGTCCGGGTGTCGGCAGTTGGAATGAGCGGTCCCCGCTTGCGGGACTAAGCTGCGGAAGGACAGGGAGGGGACCGACCCCTTTACTGCCTGACCGCTCTGAGGAGCGATTAACGATGTTCGAGAGGTTCACCGACCGCGCGCGGCGGGTTGTCGTCCTGGCTCAGGAAGAAGCCCGGATGCTCAACCACAACTACATCGGCACCGAGCACATCCTCCTGGGCTTGATCCACGAGGGCGAGGGTGTCGCCGCTAAGGCCCTGGAGAGCCTCGGGATTTCGCTCGAGGCGGTCCGCCAGCAGGTGGAGGAGATCATCGGGCAGGGCCAGCAGGCTCCGTCCGGCCACATCCCCTTCACCCCCCGTGCCAAGAAGGTCCTGGAGCTCTCGCTCCGCGAGGCCCTTCAGCTGGGCCACAACTACATCGGCACGGAGCACATCCTGCTCGGCCTGATCCGCGAGGGCGAGGGCGTCGCCGCCCAGGTCCTGGTCAAGCTGGGCGCCGATCTCAACCGGGTGCGGCAGCAGGTCATCCAGCTGCTCTCCGGTTACCAGGGCAAGGAGACCGCCACCGCCGGCGGTCCTGCGGAGGGCACGCCCTCCACGTCCCTGGTCCTCGACCAGTTCGGCAGGAACCTCACCCAGGCGGCCCGCGAATCCAAGCTCGACCCGGTCATCGGGCGCGAGAAGGAGATCGAGCGGGTCATGCAGGTGCTGTCCCGCCGTACGAAGAACAACCCGGTCCTGATCGGTGAGCCCGGCGTCGGCAAGACCGCCGTCGTCGAGGGCCTCGCCCAGGCCATCGTCAAGGGCGAGGTGCCCGAGACCCTCAAGGACAAGCACCTCTACACCCTCGACCTGGGTGCCCTGGTGGCCGGTTCGCGCTACCGCGGTGACTTCGAGGAGCGCCTGAAGAAGGTCCTCAAGGAGATCCGCACCCGCGGCGACATCATCCTGTTCATCGACGAGCTGCACACGCTCGTGGGTGCGGGTGCCGCCGAGGGCGCGATCGACGCGGCTTCCATCCTGAAGCCGATGCTGGCCCGCGGTGAGCTCCAGACCATCGGTGCCACCACGCTCGACGAGTACCGCAAGCACCTGGAGAAGGACGCCGCGCTGGAGCGCCGCTTCCAGCCCATCCAGGTCGCGGAGCCGTCGCTGCCGCACACCATCGAGATCCTCAAGGGCCTCCGCGACCGGTACGAGGCGCACCACCGCGTCTCGATCACGGACGAGGCCCTCGTCCAGGCCGCGACCCTGGCCGACCGGTACATCTCGGACCGCTTCCTGCCGGACAAGGCGATCGACCTGATCGACGAGGCCGGTTCCCGGATGCGCATCCGCCGGATGACCGCGCCGCCGGACCTCCGCGAGTTCGACGAGAAGATCGCGGGCGTGCGTCGCGACAAGGAGTCGGCGATCGACTCCCAGGACTTCGAGAAGGCGGCCTCTCTCCGCGACAAGGAGAAGCAGCTGCTCGCCGCGAAGGCCAAGCGCGAGAAGGAGTGGAAGGCCGGCGACATGGACGTCGTCGCCGAGGTCGACGGCGAGCTGATCGCCGAGGTCCTCGCGACCGCCACCGGCATCCCGGTCTTCAAGCTGACGGAGGAGGAGTCCTCCCGTCTGCTGCGCATGGAGGACGAGCTCCACAAGCGCGTCATCGGCCAGAAGGACGCCGTCAAGGCGCTCTCGAAGGCGATCCGGCGTACGCGTGCGGGTCTGAAGGACCCGAAGCGTCCCGGCGGTTCGTTCATCTTCGCGGGCCCGTCCGGTGTCGGTAAGACCGAGCTGTCCAAGGCGCTCGCCGAATTCCTCTTCGGTGACGAGGACGCGCTGATCTCCCTCGACATGTCGGAGTTCAGCGAGAAGCACACGGTTTCGCGTCTCTTCGGTTCGCCCCCCGGATACGTGGGCTACGAAGAGGGCGGCCAGCTGACCGAGAAGGTCCGTCGCAAGCCGTTCTCCGTCGTTCTCTTCGACGAGGTCGAAAAGGCCCACCCGGACATCTTCAACTCGCTCCTGCAGATCCTGGAGGACGGTCGTCTGACCGACTCCCAGGGCCGCGTCGTGGACTTCAAGAACACGGTCATCATCATGACGACCAACCTTGGAACCCGTGACATCTCGAAGGGCTTCAACCTGGGCTTCGCGGCTCAGGGCGACACGAAGTCCAACTACGAGCGGATGAAGAACAAGGTCAGCGACGAGCTGAAGCAGCACTTCCGCCCGGAGTTCCTGAACCGCGTCGACGACGTCGTCGTCTTCCCGCAGCTCAGCCAGGACGACATCCTCCAGATCGTCGACCTGATGATCACCAAGGTGGACGAGCGCCTCAAGGACCGGGACATGGGCATCGAGCTCTCCCAGCCCGCGAAGGAGCTGCTCGCGAAGAAGGGTTACGACCCGGTGCTCGGCGCGCGTCCGCTGCGGCGCACGATCCAGCGCGAGGTCGAGGACACCCTCTCCGAGAAGATCCTCTTCGGTGAGCTCCGCCCCGGCCACATCGTGGTCGTCGACGTGGAGGGCGAGGGCGAGACCGCCACGTTCACCTTCCGCGGCGAGGAGAAGGCGGCGCTGCCGGACGTCCCGCCGATCGAGTCGGCCGCCGGTGGCGGTGCGGGCCCGAACCTGAGCAAGGAGGCGTGACGCTCGCACTGAGCTGACCGCTTGAAGGGGCTGCCCCGGACCGTTTCGTACGGTTCCGGGGCAGCCCCTTTTCCGTGCGGTCAATTGCCGTGCGACGGGCGGACGGTGAGGCGAACGTGCGGCGGTACCTGCCGCGCTTCGGCCTCGCTCACGGGTGAGTACAGCCAGACGTCGGTCAGGCTCGGGAAGGCCGAGAGCCAGGCGAGCCCTTCGACGGGGTGGGGTGCGTCCAGCGTGAGGTGGGTGAGCTGTTCGGGCACGATGAGTTCGGTGAGGTCCTCGACGAAAGCGCGTCAGGAAGTGCAGCGCCGACGAGCTGCCGACCGAGGCGGCCACCAGGGAAATCAGGTGGGTGAGCTAGGAAGGAGGGCGGGGGCTCTTCCTCGTGACGGCTCTGTCGGACGTGTGCGGGGTGACGCCCGCGAGTGCGGGCAAAGGCGTGTGGTTTCAGCTCAATCGATAGTGGGGCCGTAGACGTCTACGGCGATGTGGGGAGGCAGCCTGTCCAGGCCTACCGCCACGGCGGGAACCGCCAGCTCCGTCAGGCTCGGGTGGTCGGCCAGGGCGGAGACGTCGATGGGGGTGTCCCGGTCCGGGCTGCTCTCGGGATGGTTGTGCAGGAACAGGCGCTTGAGTCCCGGTGCGACCGTGCAGAGGCGGGAGGCCATGTCTGCCCGGGAGGCGTCGGGAGCGACCTGCAGGTAGACCAGACCGGGCAGGGTCAGCCCCGGCGGGATGGTCATGAGGGAGCGCGACGGCAGGTGTAGACCAGTGAGCCCCGGCAGGGCCGCGAACACCTCCCAGTCCCTCGCGTCCAGCGGATCGTCGACGCTGAAGGTCACCCGCGCCAGCTTCGGCCATTGGATCGCGCGCGGCAGGTCGGTCAGAGCGGCGCGGGAGTCCACCAGGCCGAGGAACGTCAGGGGAGCCTCGGCGGGGAACGGCGCCAGGCTCCACGGCTCCTGTGCGCCGACGACGCTGAGTCCGTCCAGGCGGCCCAGGGCAGCCAGCGCCTCGGCCGTCAGGAGGCCCGGCGGGAACCTGTTGAGCAGCAGGAAGGTGGGTTCGCAGGCCGCTATGAAGCGGGCAGCGACGTCGGGGCTGACCCCCGGTCTGATGTCGAGCCTCTCCGGGTACAGACCAAGGCGTTCGAGCTCGGTCACCTGTTCGTCGGTGCGGAGCGTGAAGTGGATGTCGTGACCGTCGAGCCGGGCGATGACCTGCTCCGCGTACGGACGGCAGGCGTGGCGGTGCCACCCCCACATCAGCTGGCTGCGGACGCCAATCCCCTCGTGCCGGGTGAACCGGGCGAGGAAGGGGATCGTGGCGTCCGAGTCCACGTGCGTCGCGGTGACGGCCACCTGCTGGGCCTCGTCGTCGGAGAGTCCGTCGGGCCCCGGCAGCAGGTCGAGCACCATGGCCCCGACCTTCGCAAGGGCCCGCGCGTCCTCCGCGTTCCGTGGCGGAATCAGCGCCGCCGTGCGCCGCTCCACCTCCTCCCGCACCCTGGGCGCCAGCTCAGCCGCGTGCTCCAGGCAGGCCGCCGCGAGGAGGTGGATCCGCTTGCGAGCCCCCTCGTCCGGGTGGCGGTCCCCATGGGCGAGCAGGTCGCCGAGGATCTCCGCCCGTTCACGTGGCCGCGCCTGCGCCACCGCCATGCGGATGACGTCCTCCCACTGGTCGTCCGCCGCGTGCCGGGCGAGTACGCCGAAGTCGCCCTCGTCGACCGCCGCCCGCGCGCCCAGGAAGTCCTGGAAGGTGCGGTGGACGAAGTCGACGGTGCCGGGCCCGGGCTCGCGCAACAGCCCGCTGCGGTGCAAGAAGTGGGCGTAGACGGCCCGCGCGTCGCCGAGCGGGGCCAGCTCCGGCACCGCGGGCAGCGCGTCCGCGATGATGGACTCCGCCCGCGAACGGTCCATCACCGTACGGCCGTTGCGGATCAGCCAGTACGCGAGCCGCTGCAGGAGCTGGAGCTGCGGCTCCTCCCGCAACTCGGGCACGTTCATGTGGCGCTCGCGGTCACGGCGGACCAGAAGCATGGAGAGGGCCGCCGTGTAGAGGTCCTTGCGGCCCAGCGGCAGGAAGCCCCGCCGGTCCCGGTGGAGGGCGCAGATCAGGCCGCACATCAGGGGGTTGGTGGCGAGGCGGCCCAGATCCGGCTTCGACCGCACCGCTTCCAACAGCTGACCCTCGTACGCGACGAGTTCGGCGTCTTCCTCCGGGACCCCCGTGGCCGCGGCGGTGTGCCAGCGCTCGATGAACGCCGCCACCTCCACCTTCCCCATCGGGGAGAGCGTCAGCTCGGTGAAGCCCTCCTCGGTGAGCCAGTCCTCGCGTACGGCCGACGGGCGGGAGGTCACGAGCCAGCGGTTGCCGGGAAAGGCGTCGATCAGGTCGCTCAGCCAGGCCCTGGTCCGGTCGCGCTCGGCGTCCGGGATCTCGTCGATGCCGTCGATCAGGACGAGGGCGCGGCCTGCGGTGAGGACGCGCGCCTCCCACCCGTGCGGCTGCGTGCCCGCGAGCGGGCAGCCCACCGAGGCGAGGAAGCCAGGGGGAGCGGGCAGCCGTTCGCCGTGGCGGGTGAGGGTGCGCAGGGGGAGTACGTAGGGGACGCGGTCGTCCAGGTACGCCATGGTGGGGTGGGGCCCTGAGTGGTCCGGTCCTGCCGCGTCCCTGCGGGTCGCGCTCACTGCCAGCCACTGCACGAGCGTGGTCTTGCCCGAGCCCGCCTCGCCCCGCAGGAGGACCCTGTCGTGGGCGGCGAGGGCTTGGTCGGCGGGGAGCGGGGGCGTGTGTTCGACGACCGCCACGTCCTCCGCGTGGTGCTCGGCCCCCGACGGGTAGTGGACCGTCTCCACGAGTCCGGGCGGCTCCGCCTCCAGCGACATGTACGCCGCGTCCAGCGGCCACTTCGCCGGGGAGCCCGACAGATCGATGCCGAAGATCGTCAGCTTGGCGTGCTTCTTCGCGACGTACGCGAGGTAGCGCCGCTCGAAGGCGAGGTCCAGCGCCCCGGCGACCGGCCTGCGAGCGATCAGCTCGTCGACCTTCGCGATCAGCTCGTCCTGGCCCCGGCTCTGCGCGACCAGCGTCGCCGCGACGAACGTGGAGCGCTGCGTGAAGAACTGCAGGATGTGCAGGCACGCCCACTCGGTGACCGAGTCGAGGTAGAGGGCGGCGTCCTGGGACAGCCCGGCGGCGAGGAGCGGCCCGCTGCGCGCCGCGCCGCGCGCGAGCTCGCGGGCCAGCTCCCGGTGGCCGAGGCGGACGGCCTGGACGTCGTCCATGTCGAGGTCCCCGAGCGCGAGCAGCACCCGGGTCAGGGCGTCGGTGACGGCAAGCGCCTCGTCCGGCGGGAAGGTGCGCTCGCCGGGAGCGGCCAGGGACGCCGCCACCAGCCGCTCCGCTAGGCGCCGGACGTCCCGCCTGCCCAGCGTGCGCTGCTCGCCCTTGAACGACACCAGGGAGGACAGCCGTACCGGCTTCGCCACCAGGCCCGCGCCCGGTCCCTCCCGTACGAACAGCCTCTTGACCAGTGGGGCGACGGCACTCGATGCCAGGCGGGTGCCTATGAGCGCGGGATCCATGGGCGTGAGCGTAGTGGGGGTCACATTCGCGGCGAGGTGGATCTCGGAGGCCGGTGACATGGCGCACAGGCGTTTCGTCCCGTACTAGGCGGAATAGTGGATGCGGCGGGAGCGCGGGGCGGGACCTTCGGCCCGCGACCTCCGGGACCTTGGACGCGTTCCGCTGCGGCGGGTGCGGCCCTGGTGGGGGTGCGGGTCGGGAGGGGCTCCGATGTGCGGCTAAACCTGCGGGAGGCGAGGAAACCCCGTTACCGGACTGTGGGGTAATTGTCTGGATTTGATGGTGTCAAGCGGACTAAATCCTTGCCTCTCGCTACGGCTTTGCGTAGTAGATGGGCGTTTTGGGCGGTGGTGAGGGTGGGGGTTACCAAGGGATGACCGACCCGGCGAAGCGCGGTCGGCGGGTGATCCACCCGCCCCGCCTGCCGGGTTCGCTCATGCCCCCCTCGGTCGTCGCGTCAGGCGCCACCGCAGCCGTCAACGCAGTCGTCATCGCAGTCGTCACACCCCGGAGGACATCCCCATGTCGCAGCGCACCACCTCCCACCATCCCCGCCCGTCCATGCTCCGTACGCGGGCGGCCGTCGTCGCCGCGGGCATCGGAGCGTCGGCGGTGCTCGGGGCCGGGGTCTCGGTCGCCGCCGACGCCAAGGGCGGCGCGCTGCCCGGCGTCGCCGTGGGCTCCCTCCAGGAGCAGGCCGCCGCCCAGGCCAAGGCCGCGGGCAAGGCGCAGCAGGCCGAGGCGAAGAAGGCCGCCGACGCCAAGCGCGCCGCGGCCGCGTGGATCGACCCGGTCAAGAACTACACGCTCTCCGCGAGCTTCGGCCTCGGCGGCAGCATGTGGTCCCACAAGCACTCCGGCCAGGACTTCGCCGTGCCGATCGGCACCCCGGTCGCGTCCGTGCACGGCGGCACCGTCGTGAAGGCGGGCCCCAACGGCGCCGGCGACGGCCCCGCGTACGGCAACGCCGTCGTGGTGAAGCACGGCGACGGCACGTACTCCCAGTACGCGCACCTCTCGCAGGTCGACGTCCGGGTCGGCCAGGCGGTCGGCACCGGCCAGCGCATCGCCCTCTCGGGCAACACCGGGAACTCCAGTGGCCCGCACCTGCACTTCGAGATCCGCACGACCCCGAACTACGGCTCGGCCGTCGACCCCGTCGCCTTCCTGCGCTCGGCGGGCGTGACGGTCTGACCGGTCCGGTCCGGACCGGCGCCGCGGGCTCAGCCGCTCGTGTGTGCCCGCGTCACCAGATCGATGGCGACCTCCAGGATGGCCTCGCGCTTCTCCTGGGGGTCGCCTTCCGCGTCCTTGAGCACGAACATCCCGGCGTGCATGGTGAACAGCGCGCTGAAGCACCGCACCTGGTCGGCCATCGGGGCGGCCGGGTCCTTGAGGATCTCGTGCAGCCCGAGCATCCGGTCCTTGAAGCTCTCGCCGGACTTCAGGTCGCGCATCGTCGCCTGGTTCTCCTGCATGAAGCGGAAGAGCGGCGCCGCGTTGACCAGGATGCCGCTGTAGCGGGTCAGCACTTCCTTCTTGGTTTCCAGGGAGACCGGCTGCGGCTGTGCGCGCCCCCATTCGATCAGCTCGTCGATCGGCCCCGTGAGGTCGTCGAAGATGCTGGTCAGGATGTCTTCCTTGGTCTTGAAGTGGTAGTACAGCGCCGCCTTGGTGACCTCCAGCTTCTCGGAGATCTCGCGCAGTGACGTCTTCTCGTACCCCTGCTCGGCGAAGAGTGCGAGGGCCACTTCCTGGATGCGCTGGCGGGTGTCGCCGCGCCGCTGCTGCTTGCCTGTGCCCATCGGGTTGCTCCTCGACTCCACTTGCTCATGCATGTCCGTACGTGTCCTGACGTGCCCGTAAGCAAACTTACTTGACGCCCGGCTAGTTACGGGTCTACCTTCCCTCAGTGTAGTCAACTTGCCGGGCGGCAAGTAAGTAGTGGTACGGCGACAACCGGGGAGTGGAGATCATGACGGGGACACCCAAAGCGTCACTGGAGAAAGCGGAAGCAGGAGCGGCGGCGGCCGCGGGGGAGAGCGGGCCGCAGCCGCGCAGCGTGCGCGTCGTCCTGATGGCGCTGATGATCACGATGCTGCTCGCGATGCTCGACAACATGATCGTGAGCCCTGCGATGCCGACGATCGTCGGCGACCTCGGCGGCATGGCGCACCTGTCGTGGGTGGTCACCGCCTACACGCTGGCGACCGCGGCGTCGACGCCGATCTGGGGCAAGCTCGGCGACATGTACGGGCGCAAGGGCGCCTTCCTCACCTCCATCGTGATCTTCCTGGCCGGTTCCGCACTCAGCGGCATGGCACAGGACATGACCCAGCTCATCGGCTTCCGCGCGGTCCAGGGACTCGGCGCGGGCGGCCTGATGGTCGGCGTCATGGCGATCATCGGTGACCTGGTGCCGCCGCGGGACCGCGGCAAGTACATGGGCATGATGACCGGCGTCATGGCGGTCGCGATGATCGGCGGCCCGCTGGTCGGCGGCACCATCACCGATCACCTCGGCTGGCGCTGGGCCTTCTACATCAACCTGCCGCTCGGCGCCGTCGCGCTCGCCATGGTGACCGCCGTCCTGCACCTGCCGAAGAAGAAGGCAGAGGGGCGCATCGACTACCTGGGCGCCGCCCTGCTGACCGTCGGCATCAGCGCGCTCGTGCTCGTCACCACCTGGGGCGGCTCCGAGTACGCCTGGGGCTCGGCCGTGATCATGGAGCTCATCGGCATCGGCGTCGCCGCGCTCATCGGCTTCCTCTTCGTACAGAAGAAGGCCGCCGAGCCGATCATGCCGCTGCACATCTTCCGCAGCCGCAACTTCTCGCTGATGTCCGTGATCGGCTTCATCACCGGCTTCGTGATGTTCGGCGCGATGCTCTTCCTGCCGCTCTACCAGCAGTCGGTGCAGGGCGCCTCGGCCACCAACTCCGGGCTGCTGCTGCTGCCGATGCTGCTCTCGATGATGGCCGTCTCGATGGTCGCGGGCCGGGTCACCACGTCCACCGGCAAGTACAAGATCTTCCCGATCATCGGCACGGTACTGATGGTCGTCGGGTTCTTCCTGCTCTCGCAGATGGACACCGAGACCACGCGGTTCACCTCGGGCCTCTACATGGCCGTGCTCGGCGCCGGCATGGGCTTCCTGATGCAGATCACCATGCTGGTCGCGCAGAACAGCGTCGAGATGAAGGACATGGGCGTCGCGTCCTCCTCGGCCACCCTCTTCCGTACGCTCGGCTCCTCCTTCGGCGTCGCGATCATGGGCGCGCTCTTCAACAACCGCGTCCAGGACGTGATGGCCGAGCGGGCCGGATCGGCCGGCAGCGACGCCACCCAGGCGACCGCGCAGCCGACCGCTGACAAGCTCGCGCAGCTGCCCGAGATGGTCAGGGACGCCTACCAGCACGCGGTGTCGGCCGGTACGCACGCGGCCTTCCTGCTGGGCGCCGCGCTCGGCGTCGCCGCGCTGATCGCCGCCTTCTTCGTGAAGGAGACGCCGCTGCGGGGCTCGGGCCCCGCGGACAAGAAGCCCGCAGGGGACGCGGACGGGGACTCCGCGCAGGTGGTCAGGGAGCCGGTTGCAGAGGCCGTCTGACCCGTAGGACCGCCCTCCCCGGCGGTTGGACGGCCCCCGGTGCCCCTGGCGCCGGGGGCCGTCGTGCGTCCGCGCCCCGGCCTGTGTCCCGGCCCGTGCCCCGCGCACCGGGGGCCGTTGTCAGTGGCGCGTGCCAGCATCGGAGGCGTGGAGAAACTGCGGCAGATGCGCCGCGCCAAGGACGCCATGGACCGTGACTGGGCCGACCCGCACCTCGACCTGGACGCGGTGGCGGCGCACGCCGGTTACTCCCGCTTTCACTTCATCCGCGCGTTCAAGGAGGTGTACGCGGAGACGCCGGGGCAGTATCTGTCGCGCCGCAGGATCGAGCGCGCCCAGGACATGCTGCGCGCGGCGGACCTGTCCGTGACGGAGATCTGCATGCTCGTCGGCTTCAGCAGCGTCGGCACGTTCTCGTCGACGTTCAAGCGCCAGACCGGACTCTCCCCGAGCGAGTACCGGAGCCGGCACGTGGGCCGCGGAGCCGCGCTCATCCCGGGGTGTTACGCGATGCTGTGGGCCGGAGGCTTCCCCGCCAGAGGCCCGGGGGCGGGCGCGGGCGCACCGGCGGGGAGCCCGGACGAGCCCCGCAATTCTGGAGAAGCGGACGGAGAATCAGGCTGCCTACGGTGATTCGGCAGCGCGGATTTCCGCCGCGCGCCACCCTCGGAAAGCTGGGAGCACGTCATGATCAAGGGACTCGCCATCTCCACCGTCTGGGTCCTCGACCAGGACCGGGCCAAGGAGTTCTACACGGAGAAGCTCGGCCTTGAGGTCCGTACGGACATGACGATGGGCGACGGCGGCATGCGCTGGCTCACGGTCGGCGCCAAGGACCAGCCCGACGTCGAGCTCACCCTGATGGTGCCGGGCGCGCCCGCCATGGACCCCGAGTCGGCCGAGGCCATGAAGAAGCTGGTCGCCAAGGGCATCCTCGGCGCGGGCGTCCTGGTCACCGACGACGTCCACGGGGACTACGAGAAGCTGTCGGCGCGCGGCGTCGAGTTCCTCCAGGAGCCGCAGGAGCGTCCGTACGGCACCGAGGCGCTCTTCCGCGACGACTCGGGGAACTGGTTCTCGTTCACCCAGCGCCGCGAGGGCGGGCTCGACCTCGACAAGGACTGGTCCTGCTAGCGGGCGTCCCGCCGGACGGCCCGGCTCACAGGTTCTCCGGCAGTTTCAGCATCGGGAAGCTGCCCGTGTTCGTCGGCGCGTGCTCCGGCAGCCACAGGACGGCGACAGCGCCCTCGGCGGGCTCGTCGGGGGAGACGCCGGCGGGCCGCACGTTGCGGAACGTCAGCCGCGCGCCGAGCACCCGCGCCTGACCCGCCGCGATCGTCAGACCCAGTCCATGGCCGTGCCCCGCGCGGTCCGTGCTGCCGGTGCGGAAGCGGCTCGGGCCCTCGTCCAGGAGCGCCTCGGGAAAGCCGGGCCCGTGGTCGCGTACGCGGACCACCCGGCCCTCGACGCTGACCTCGATGGGCGGCTTGCCGTGCTTGGCGGCGTTGGCGACGAGGTTGCCGAGGATGCGCTCCAGGCGGCGCGGGTCGGTGGTGACCTCCGACTCGTGCACGACGGTGACGGACACCTCGGTGTTCAGGGCCGCCATGCGCCGCGAGACGAACTCGCCGAGCGTGATGTCCTGCAGTTCGGCCCGTTCGGCGGCCGAGTCCAGGCGGGCCACCTCAAGGACGTCCTCGACGAGGGTGCGCATGGCCTGCGCGCGGTCCTTGACCAGCTCGCTGGGCCGGCCGGGCGGGAGCAGTTCGGCCGCCGTGAGCAGGCCGGTCACCGGCGTACGCAGCTCGTGCGCGATGTCCGCGGTGACCCGGCGCTCGGCCTCCAGGCGCTGCTTGAGCGCGTCGGCCATCGCGTCCACGGCGGACGCCAGGTCGTCGGTCTCGTCCTTGACGACACCACCGATGGAGTCGCGCACGCTGACGTCCGTCTGGCCCTGGGCGACCTCGCTCGCCGCCGTGGCCGCCTTGCGCAGCCGCCGCGAGAGCTGCCCGCCGATCAGCACGCCGAGCGCGCAGCCGCCGAAGACGACCGCGATCGACCCGATGACCAGGGCCTGGTCGAGGTCCTTCATGACGGTGGCGCTGCGGTCGGTGAAGCGGGAGTGCAGCGAAAGGACGTGCCCGTCGGCCAGCGGCACGGCCGCCCAGATGTCGGGCGTGCCGTCGGGCTTCTCCTCGACGAAGGTGGCGCGCCGCCCCTTGAGCACCTTCTGGCGCAGCTCCTGCGGCAGCTCGGGGTCGTCGACCTTCGTGCCGAACTGGAGCGTCTGGCGCTGGGAGGCGGAGTAGAGGCGCAGTGCGAACTGGATGCGCTCGTCCTGCACGTCGCGCGCGTTGTCGAGCATCGAGACGCGCGCCGCGTTGTGCACGACCAGGCTCAGCGCCACCGCGACCAGGGCGCCGACCAGCGCGATCGCCGCGCTGATCTTCCAGCGCACGCCGGTGCGCAGACCGGTCCTGAACATCTCGCGGACCCGCTCGGCCGCCCGGTGGCC
Organism: Streptomyces sp. NPDC087300; assembly: GCF_044744425.1. NCBI lineage: Bacteria > Bacillati > Actinomycetota > Actinomycetes > Kitasatosporales > Streptomycetaceae > Streptomyces > Streptomyces sp. NPDC087300. The sequence goes on along the minus strand of NZ_JBIUYI010000019.1, from coordinate 28,812 downwards.
CCCGTTCATATGCGCCCCCCGAGTCCCCCGAGCCGTCCGCGGCCCCCGCATTGCCGCAGCACTCCGTCCGTCACGCGTCCGTTCACGCCTTGAGCTTGTAGCCGAAGCCGCGGACCGTCTCGATGCGGTCCTGCCCGACCTTCGTGCGCAGCCGCTGCACGTGGACGTCGACGACGCGGGTGTCGCCGCCCCAGCCGTAGTCCCAGACGCGCTCCAGGAGCTTGTCGCGGGAGAGCACGGTGCCCGGCGCGGACGAGAACTCCAGGAGCAGGCGCATCTCGGTCGGCGTCAGGGCCACGGTCGTGCCGTCCTTGCGCACCTCCATGCCCTCGGTGTCGATCTCCAGATCGCCGAAGTGCAGGACGCCGCCGTCCGCCCCGGCCTCCTCACCGGAGGCGGGCGCGGCCGAGCCGTGCCCGCCGGCGTGTCCGAAGCGGCGCAGCACGGCGCGGATGCGGGCGACGAGGACCGCGCCGTCGAACGGCTTGGTCACGTAGTCGTCGGCGCCCGCCTCCAGGCCGAGCACCACGTCGATGGAGTCGGCGCGCGCCGACAGCATGATCACCGGGACGGTCGACTCGTCGCGGATGCGGCGGCACAGCGAGACGCCGTCCAGGCCCGGCACCATCACGTCGAGCAGCGCGATGTCCGGCTGGTTCGCGCGGAACGCCTCAAGGCCCGACAGGCCGTCGGGCATGGCGGTCACCACGAAGCCGTCCCGCTCCAGGGCGAGCTGGGTGGCCTCGCGGATGACGTCGTCGTCCTCGACGAACAGGACGTGGGTCTGTTCTGCCATCGGAAGTCTCAGTCCTTCTCAGTACGTGCGGTGCGTCAGGTGCGTCGGGTGCGTCGGGTGCGTCGGGTGTGGTCGTACGGTCGTGCGGTCGGTCCGCGGCGGGTCAGTCCGCGGCCGACGGTTCGGTCGGCTCGCCGCCCACCGAGTTGTTGAAGTCGCTGCGGGTGCGCTCCGTCTCGGTGAAGTGGTTCGACGACCAGTGGTACGTGATCACTTCCTCGCCCGACGGGTAGGCCACCGAATCGCCCTTCTCGTACATCTGCTTCGTCACGACCAGGTCGCCCCTGTCGATCTCGGCGTAGACGGACGCGGGCTCCTCGGCACTGAAGACATTCTCGTACTTATCGCCCTCGGCGCGATACACGTAACTGCCGATGCCGACGGCGTCCGCGCAGGTCTGCACGTTCACCACGACATCGGCCGAGGCTCCTCCGGTCAGGTTCCCGTAGGTCACGTCGATCGGGTAGGAGTCACCGGCGCACGGCTTCAGGTCCCGCTTGACGGCCGAACTCACCTTCGGGTCGTCCTTGACGAGACGGACCGCGTCGATCTTCTTCGGGGGCACGGCGGCCGACGGTGCGGGCGAGGGCGACGAGGAGACCACCGGTTCGCTGCGCGCGGGACCCTCGTCGCGCGCGCCGGCGCCGCCCGTCGAGCAGGCGGCGAGGGAAAGGCCGAGAGCGGCGAGCACGGTCACCACCGTGCTCGCCGCCTTTACGCTTCGTCTGGCCTCAGGGCCTAGGCCGCGCAACGCTCCCGCTCCTCACGTTCGAACGCGCGGGCATCCAGGTCGCGGCTCTCCAGCTCCTGGCGGAGCCGGGCGAGCGCCCGGTGCAGCGTGCTCTTGACCGTTCCGGCCGACATGCCGAGCGCGGCGGCCGTCTCCTCTGTGGACATCTGCTCCCAGTGTCGCAGCACGACCACGCTGCGCTGCTTGGGTGCGAGGACCTTCATGATGTCCATCAGCAGGGCGCGGTCGGCGTGCTGCTCCGTGGAGTCTTCCACGGACGCGTCGGGAAGCTGCTCGGTGGGCACCTCTTCGAGCTTGCGGGCGCGCCACCACTCCGTACGGGTGTTGATCATGACGCGGCGGAGGTAGGCGTCCGCGAGGCGCTTGTCGGCTATGCCGTCCCAGCGGCCGTACGTCCGTACGAGCGCGGTCTGCAGCAGGTCCTGCGCGTCCACGGGGTCGGGAACCAGGCGCCGGGCACTGCGCAGCAGGGCGTCCTGCCGAGTGCGGACGTACTCTTCGAACTCGAGCACCTCGCCGTGCGCCATATCCAACCGCCTCCGTTCCATCCCCAAATGCGTGACCGCGGCCCTTGCCGAGCGGCACGTCAATGAAGCTACGGAGGCGTTGTCACGAGGTTGTGCGGAGCAGCCAGCGGCGGGCGCACGGCTGTGCGTAGGTTGTGTAACAGATGTAGGACCCACATAAAGATCGCCGTGAAACCGCAGGTGAGCGATGGTCTATGGGTCTTACACGGGCCTATCGGCGGTTATGGGGGCGATGGGGCGATTACGTGAGCGGCAGCCGGTAGTGCCCGTCCGCCAGCGGCTCCACGAGCCCGTCGGCGACCAGACCGTCCAGCGCGCGGGCCCGCTGCACCGGCTCGTCCCACACCCGGTCGAGCGCGGACTGCGGCACCGCGGCCACCGCCTCCCGCAGCACGGCGAGCAGCTTGCCGCGCACCTGACGGTCCGTGCCCGCGTACGTCTGGCCGCGCCGCGCCGGGCCCTCGTGGGCGGGCTTGCCCGCCGCACGCCAGGCGCACCGCGCGGCGATCGGGCACTTCGCGCAGTTCTCGTTCTTGGCCGTGCAGACCAGGGCGCCGAGCTCCATCGAGGCGGCGGCCCAGCGGGACGCGGTCCGCTCGTCCTCGGGCAGCAGGGCGCGGGCCAGCTTGCGCTCGGCTGCCGTGGTGGCGTTCGGCGGGTACTGGGCGCCGGTCACGGCGCGCGCGAAGACCCGCCGCACGTTCGTGTCGAGCACGGCGTGCCGCTGCCCGTACGCGAAGGAGGCCACGGCGGCCGCCGTGTACTCCCCGATGCCGGGCAGCGCGAGCAGCTGGGAGTGGTGCGCGGGGACGTCGCCGCCGTGCCGCTCCGTTATGGCGGTGGCCGCGCCGTGCAGCCGCAGGGCGCGGCGCGGATAGCCGAGCCGTCCCCAGGCGCGGACGGCCTCGCCCGGCGCCTCCTTGGCGAGGTCGGCGGGGCGCGGCCAGCGGGCGAGCCACTGCTCGTACACGGGCAGCACCCGGCTGACGGGCGTCTGCTGGAGCATGAACTCACTGACCATCACGCCCCACGGCCCGGCGTCCGGGCGCCGCCACGGCAGATCACGGGCGTGCGCGTCGAACCAGGCGATGACGGGGGTGTGCAGGGTCGCACCGGGAGCGTCGATGGCGTCGAGGCCGTCGCGCGCTGCGGCGGCGTCGTTGGCGTCGGGGGCGGTCGGCGTGGGCTTCGTGGGCGCAGTCATGGCAGATCCGATCCTGCCACGGGGGTGGCGGGGGACGACACAACCGCGCGGCTCGGGCGGGGGGTTTCGCGCGCTCCAGGGTCGCGGGGGGCACCCCTGACGATCGGCAGGGGTGCCGGGGTGGGGGCGGACAGTAGCGTCGGGGGAGTGAACAGACGTACCGGGGACGCGCTCCTCGCGGTGGCCCTCGCCGTGCCGGTCGTGTCCGTGGACCGGATCGGTCTGAACGAGCCGAGCACGCTGCCGCGGCAACTGGCCGCGCTCGCCGTCCTCGGGTGCGCCGTCGCCGTCCGCAGGCGCGCACCGGTGCTCGCGTTCCTGCTCGCCGCGGCCCTCGGCCTGGTCACCGCCTCCTCCCTCTTCACGCTCTCCTACGGCCCCGCCTTCGCCCTTTTCGCACTCCTTCTGGGCCGCCGCGCGGACCGGGTACGGCCCGCCCTGCTGGCCTTCGCCGCCCTCGCGGTCGCCGGTACGGCCAAGATCGCGGTACGGGACGTGGACCCCGTCGTCGAGTGGCTCGTCCTGATGGGCACGCTCATCTTCGGCGCGGTCTTCCCCTGGCTCGCGGGCCGCTACTGGCGCCAGGCGCGCGAACTGGCCGCCGCGGGCTGGGCGCGCGCCGACCAGCTGGAGCGCGAGCAGCGCATCGTCGCCGACCGGGCACGGCTGCGCGAACGGGCCCGCATCGCCCAGGACATGCACGACTCGCTCGGCCACGAACTGAGCCTGATCGCCGTCCGTGCGGGCGCCCTCCAGGTCGCCCCCGGCCTGGAGCGCGAGCACCGCGACGCGGTCGCCGAGCTCCGCGCGGCCGCGTCCGACGCCACCGGACGGCTGCACAAGATCATCGGCGTACTCCGTGACGAGGGCGACGAACAGGCCCCGCTGGCCCCCGCGGGCGAGAGCGTCACGGCGCTGGTGGAGCGCGCGACGGAGTCGGGTCTTGAGATCACCTGTCTCCGCGCGGGAGCGGACGGCGAGGGCGGTGCGCGGGAGCAGGGTGAGGCGCGCGGCCGGGAGTTGACCGGACGCACCGTGTACCGCGTCGTCCAGGAGGCGCTGACCAACGCCGCCAAGCACGCGCCGGGCGCCGCCGTCACCGTCGAGATCGCGCACGACGCCGGCACGACGACGGTCACCGTCACCAACGGCCGCCCCGGCGAAGCGGGTTCACCGGCCGTCCGCGCCCCGCTGTCCGGCGGCGGCACGGGCCTGCGCGGGCTGCGCGAGCGCGTCACCGACCTCGGCGGCACCCTGGACGCGGGCCCGCACGGACCCGGCTACCGGCTCACCGCGCGCCTGCCCGCCCGCGGCATCGACCCCGCGGCCGGCCACCCCGAGGCCCGCCTCACGCACGCGCGCCGCCGCACCCTGCTGGCCTTCGGCGCCGCCGTCGCGACCGGGGCGCTGCTCGTCGGCGGGACCTTCGCCTGGTACGCGTACTCGCGCACGCACTCCGTCCTCGACCCCGCCGACTACGCCCGGCTGCGCGTCGGCGAGAGCCGCGCCGACGCGGCCGGGGTCCTGCCGGACAGGACGGTCTCCGACCCGCCCCTGGAACGCGCGCCGAGCCCGCCGCCGGAGGGCGCCGAGTGCCTCTACTACCGGGCGGACGGCGAACTCTTCACCGCCGTACGGCACTTCAGGATCTGCTTCGGCGGGCGCGAGGGACGCGTCGTGGACAAGGCCGTGATCCCCACGGCGGGTGAGATGGACGAGTTCCGGGAGGAAGAGAAGGAATGGCTGCGGTGAGCGATACGGACCGAACGGACCGGGCGGACCGGGCGGGCGGGGCGGACCAGGGGGAGCGGGCGCAGCGGGCGATCCGGGTGCTGCTGGCCGACGACGAGGCCATGATCCGGGCGGGCGTGCGCGCCATCCTGGCCGCGGGCCGGGACATCGAGGTGGTCGCGGAGGCCGCCGACGGCCGCGAGGCCGTCTCGCTCGCGCAGGCCCACCGTCCGGACGTGGCGCTGCTCGACATCCGCATGCCGCGCCTCGACGGGCTCGCCGCGGGCGAGGAAATCGTCCGTACGGTGCCGGGCACGGCGGTCGCCATGCTGACGACGTTCTCCGAGGACGCCTATGTGGCACGGGCGTTGAGCGGCGGGGCCACCGGATTCCTGCTGAAGTCCGGCGATCCGCACGAACTCATCGCGGGCGTACGGGCGGTGGCGGGCGGCGCCGCCTTCCTCTCGCCCAAGGTCGCGCGGCACGTCATCGACGGCTACGGCGCGCGGCGCGTCGGCCGCGGCGCCACCGCGCGGGCCCGCGTCGGCGGCCTCACCCCGCGCGAACGCGAGGTGCTCGGCCTGGTCGGCGCGGGCCTGTCCAATCCGGAGATCGCGGCCCGGCTGCACCTCGTGGAGGGCACGGTCAAGGCGTATGTGAGCGCGGTCCTCGACCGGTTGGAGGTCAAGAACCGCGTCCAGGCGGCGATCGTGGCGTACGAAGCGGGGCTCGTCCCCGACGCGGACTGAGCCCTGCCCGGCCGGTCAGCCGTTGTACTGCTGGGGGTCGTGGCGCGGGTCGTGGCGCGGGTCGTGCCGGGGGTCGGTACGGGGCAGCGCCATGGTGGGGTTGTCGGCCGGGGGAGTCCAGGCGGCGGGCTGCTGGTTCTGCTGGTTCGGCTGCTGCGGCTGCTGCGGGTTCTGCGAGTGCTGCTGGTGCTGCGGGTGCTGGTACTGCGAGTGCTGGTACGGCTCCTGGTACTGCTCCTGGTGGTGCTGCGGGGCGTGCGGAGGCGTGCCGGGAGCGCCCGCGCTGTGCCGTCCGCGCTGGCCCGACGTGTCGTACGCCGCGGGCCCCGGGCCCGCGAACCACCGCACGATTCCCGTGGACGAGCCGCGCATCGCGTCGAAGAGCCGGGCCGTGGGGCGCGTGCAGATCCGTACGAGCAGGAACGCGACGAGCGCGCCGAGGACCAGACCGACCGCGACGTCGTGCGGGTAGTGCACGCCGACGAAGACCCGCGAGAACGCCATGAGCACGGCCATCGGGACCGTCAGCGCGGCGATGCGCGGCCAGGCGAGCGCGAGGCCGATGGCGGCGGCGCCCGCGATCGTGGAGTGGTTGCTCGGGAAGGACCAGTCGCCGTGCGGCGGGCACTCCACGAGCGGGGTCAGCGCGCCGGCGACCGCACGGCAGGGCCGTTCCTCGTCGACCACCGACTTGAACAACTCGCTGCACACGTACGCCACCGCGGTGACCAGCGGAGCGAGCACCGCGACGGCCACGGCGCGGGACTCCCCGCTCCTGGCCCGCCACCAGGCGACGATGAAGAGCACGCCGAAGAGCAGCAGTCCGAGCTCCGTCCACACCTCGGCCAGGTGCTGGAACCACGAGGGCGTGTCGTGGGCGAACTCGGTGATATCGCGGTAGAGATCGTCGGTCATGGTGTCCATGATTACGGACGGTACGGAGTGCCGCCGAATCGTCACATCTGGCGATCGACCGGTGACGCACCCTGACGATGGACAGGGTCCCGAGCCGCCCGCGGGGGTGTAAGGGGCGGTTCCGGGATGATGATCCGCAAACTTTGTCGGTCAGGGCGGCGGGTGGGGCAGGAGAAGTGCCGGATCTCTCGTAAGGTTTGGGCGTGGGATCTCTGCGCAATCCGGTCGGGCCGCTTCCCTCCACCATCTACTGGCGTCGGAGGGCCGTTCTGCTGTCCGTGCTCGGACTGCTGGTGCTCCTCGTCGTCTGGGTCGTCGTGTCCGGCGGCGGGGGCGGGAAGAACAGTGCCGATGGCCCCGGCGGCAACGGCCCCGCCACCTCCATCACCCCAGGACCCTCCGAGTCCGGACCCGCGATCAGTGAACACCCGGGCGGGCGGGACGAGTCGAGCGAGGGCTCGGGATCGGCCGGATCGGGTTCGGGCTCCGGCGGCGGCTCCGGGTCGGGGTCCGACGAGGGCTCGGGCGGATCCGGAGGATCGGGCTCGGGCGGCGGCGGATCCGACGACGGCGCCAAGGGCGGCGGCGGCTCGGGCGACCGGCTGCCCGCCGGGTCGAGCCTGCCGAACTGCACCGCGGGTGACGTGAAGTTGAAGGTGCGCAGTGTCCGCAACGCGTACGAGATCGGCGAGAAGCCGAAGTTCGAGCTGATCGCGGAGAACGGCGGCGGCAAGGCCTGCAAGCTCGATCTCGGCGGCAAGGGCACGGTGGTGACGATCACTCAGGCCGACGGCGACAAGGAGTTCTGGTCGTCCGACGACTGCCCGTCGGGCGGCGGCAGCCTGCTGCTGAAGGTCCCGGCGGAAGGCCGCGTCACACACGCGGTCGAGTGGGACCGCCGGGCCAGCGAGCCGCACTGCGCGACGCCTCCGGCGGGGAGCGCGGCCCCCGGCACGTACCTCGTGGAGGCGAAGGCACCGGGTCTTGGCGCGGCACGGGCTTCATTCGTCCTGGAGAAGGACTGACCGTCTCTCAAGGGCCCCGTAGGGGGCCCGCAAGGGGCGCGGGGACTGAGTGACGCGCCCCTTAAGGGGCGCGGGGAACTGCGCGGCCAGTCCCGACGAACCCGCGGGCGCCCGGCGGCCGACGCAAGACGCCCGACACGACACCCCGTCCGAGAAGAACCGGCCCCACGGGTCTCACCCCGTGCCCCGCCAACGCCGAAGGCTAGACGTAGCGCTCCAGGATCGAGGATTCCGCCAGCCGCGAGAGCCCCTCGCGGACACTGCGGGCGCGGGCCTCGCCGACGCCGTCCACCGTCTGGAGGTCGTCGACGCTCGCGGCGAGCAGCTTCTGGAGGCCGCCGAAGTGCTCCACGAGGCGGTCGATGATGGCTCCGGGCAGCCGGGGCACCTTGGCCAGGAGGCGGAAGCCCCGCGGGGAGACCGCGGAGTCGAGCGCCTCGGGCGAGCCCGTGTAGCCCAGCGCCCGCGCCACCGTGGGCAGTTCGAGGAGCTCGGCGTGGCTGAGGGAGTCCAGCTCGGCGAGGGCCTCGTCGACCGTGCGGGAACGTTTGGCGGTCGGCTCCGGGACGTAGTCCCTGACGACCAGCTCGCGCTCGGGCTCCACGCCCGCGATGAGCTCGTCGAGCTGGAGGGCGAGCAGCCGCCCGTCCGTGCCGAGCTCGACCACGTACTCGGCGATCTCCGTGGCGATGCGGCGGACCATCTCCAGGCGCTGGGCGACCGCGGTGACGTCCCGCACGGTCACCAGGTCCTCGATCTCCAGGGCGGAGAGCGTGCCCGCCACCTCGTCGAGGCGGAGCTTGTAGCGCTCCAGGGTGGCGAGTGCCTGGTTGGCGCGGGAGAGGATCGCCGCGGAGTCCTCCAGGACGCGGCGCTGACCGTCCACGTAGAGGGCGATCAGGCGCATCGACTGGGAGACGGAGACGACGGGGAAGCCGACCTGCTTGCTCACGCGGTCCGCCGTGCGGTGCCGCGTGCCCGTCTCCTCCGTGGGGATCGTCGGGTCCGGCACCAACTGCACGCCGGCCCGCAGGATCTTGGTGATGTCCTTGTCGAGGACGATGCCGCCGTCGAGCTTGCACAGCTCGCGCAGGCGCGTCGCGGTGAACTCGACGTCCAGGATGAAACCGCCGGTACACATCGACTCGACGGTCTTGTCCCAGCCGAGGACGATCAAGCCGCCGGTGTTGCCTCGGAGGATGCGCTCCAGTCCGTCGCGCAGTGCCTGGCCGGGCGCGACGGCGCTCAGGGAGGCGCGCATCAGCCCATCGGCACCGGAGCTCCCGCCGGGCTTGCCGGGGTTCGCTGCCCGGTCGTTGGCTGCCACTGCACTCCCTCGGTCGCAGGTTGTCCAGGTCTCCGCCGGGCGCCGCTCCCTGCGGAGCGCACGCCGTGCTTCGTACGGATGGGCGAGACCAGGGCAAAGTCTACCGGCGCTCTTCGTCCTCCCGTGGGGCCTCTCGGCGACGCGACCTCGGAAGGACACGCAGGGCGTCCCCCATGTCGGCGACTTCGATGACCTTCATACCAGCGGGGATCTTCCCCGGATCGGCCGGTACGAGCGCGTGGGTGAAGCCGAGCCGGTGCGCCTCCGCCAGCCTGCGCTGGACGCCCGTGACCCGTCTGACCTCGCCCGCCAGGCCCACTTCTCCGATCGCGACGAGATTCTTGGGGAGCGGGGTGTCGCTCGCGGCGCTGGCCAGGGCGAGCGCGACGGCGAGGTCGGCGGCGGGCTCGGTGAGCTTCACGCCGCCGACCGTCGCGCTGTAGATGTCCCGCTTGCCGAGTGCGGTGATCCGGCCGCGCTGCTCCAGGACGGCCAGCATCATCGAGACGCGGGAGGTCTCCAGGCCGGAGGTGGTGCGGCGGGGGCTGGGGATCTGCGAGTCGACCGTGAGCGCCTGGACCTCGGCGACCAGGGGGCGGCGGCCCTCCAGGGTGACGGTCAGACAGGTGCCGGGGACGGGCTCGGCGCGGCGGGTGAGGAAGAGGCCGCTGGGGTCGGCGAGGCCGGTGATGCCCTCGTCGTGCAGCTCGAAGCAGCCGACCTCGTCCGTCGTCCCGTACCGGTTCTTGACGCCGCGGACCAGGCGCAGGCGCGCGTGCCGGTCGCCCTCGAACTGGAGCACCACGTCGACGAGATGCTCCAGGAGGCGGGGGCCCGCGATCGCGCCGTCCTTGGTGACGTGGCCGACGAGGAGCGTGGCCATGCCGCGCTCCTTGGAGGCGCGGATCAGGGCGCCCGCGACCTCCCTGACCTGGGCCATGCCGCCGGGCGCGCCGTCGATCTCGGGCGAGGCGACGGTCTGCACCGAGTCGAGGACAAGGAGCGAGGGCTTGACGGCGTCGAGGTGGCCGAGGACGGCGGACAGGTCGGTCTCGGCGGCCAGGAACAGCTGGTCGTCGATGGCGCCGATGCGGTCGGCGCGCAGCCTGACCTGGCTCGCCGACTCCTCACCGGTCACGTAGAGCGTGCGGTGGTCCCCGCTGGCCGCCTTCGCCGCGACGTCCAGGAGCAGCGTGGACTTGCCGACGCCGGGCTCGCCCGCGAGCAGCACCACGGCGCCGGGGACCAGACCGCCGCCGAGCACCCGGTCCAGCTCGGGCACGCCGGTGGTGCGCGCGGTGGCCTGGCGGACGTCGACCTCGCCGATCGGGACGGCGGAGGAGGTGACGCGGCCGGGGGCGGTGGTGCGGACGGCGGGCGCGCCGTACTCCTCGACCGTGCCCCAGGCCTGGCATTCGGGGCAGCGGCCGAGCCACTTGGCCGTCTGCCAGCCGCACTCCGTGCAGCGGTAGGAAGGCCGGTCCTTGGTGGATTTCGTACGGGCAGCCATGGTCGGAACCGTAGCCGAGCCCACTGACAACGCGGTCCGCCGCTGCGCCGTCGGTCCTTTTGCTCGCCCCGTGTACGAGCCAAGGCCACGGAATGAAGGGTTCCTGTCCCCTTTTGAGGGATCTGTTCACCCGTAAGGATTAAATGTGCTCAAGAGGGCGGAAGGGGCCTGCATCATCCGCCTAACTTCGCACGGGTGATGAGCAGCAGGCCGGAAACCCCCGCGAACGCAACCGGCGCACACCGGGCGCACCGTGACGCGCGCAAGCGCGTGGTGCCCCGACAGGCGCCCCGCACGACTCCGCCCGCGCGCTACGAGCCGTGTCTGGACGGCCTGTTCACGTACTGCCTCTCGGTCCTCTGCGACCACGACGCGGCGACCGCGGCCCTGGGGGACGTGCTGCACCTCGCCGAACGCAGGGGCTCGCGCGGCCCCGGCTCCGACGGCGAACTGCGGGCCTGGCTCTACGCGCTCGCGCGCTGGGTCTGCCTGCGCAGGCTCGCCGAAGCCAAGCGGAAACGCCAGGGCGTGCACGCGGCGGGTCCGGGCACTTCGCGCACCGGTGCGCCGGGACCGGCCACCGGCGCGCCCGGATCCGCCACGGCCGATCCGCGCGCCCCCAAGTCCTCCGAAGCAACCACTTTGTCGGAGGACGCCGAGCGGCACCGCCGCCGCGAACTCGCCCAGCTGGCCTGGCCGGAGGCCGCGGGCACGACCCCCGAGCAGCGCGAGGCGCTCGAACTGGCGGTGCGCCACCAGCTCGCCCCCGCCGAGGTCGCCGCCGTGCTCGGCCTGGAACCCGCGGAGGCCCGCGACCTGCTGGCGTCCGCCGCCTGCGAGGTGGAGCGCACCCGTACCGCGCTCGCCGTCGTGGAGACCGGCAGCTGCCCCATCGTGGCCCGCCTCACCGGCGACAACCAGCTGCTGCTCGGCACGGCGCTGCGCCAGGAGCTCGTCCGGCACGTCGACGACTGCCCGCGCTGCCGCCGCACCGCCGAGCGCGCGGGAGCGGGCGCCTGGCCGGGCACCGCCGCCAGCCCCGCCGCGCTGCCCGTCGTCGAGGCGCCCCGCTCCGCCCTGCACATGGCGATGGCGCACGTCCCACGCGCGCGTGGCGGGGGTCCGCGCTACGACCGGCGCGGTTTCCCGATGGATCCCAAGGACCACGCCGCGCGCCGCGACCGGCTGCGCGCGCGTGCCGTCACCACGACCGTCGTCGCCACCGTGGTGGCCGCCCCGGTGCTCGCCCTGTGGGCCGCCTACCGGGGAGCGCCGCTGACCGGCGAGGGCCACGACGGCCGCTCGGTCACCGCCAGTGAGGCGGACGGCCCTGATGGGATCGGCGGCGACCGCCGCGGCTACGAGAACGCGGGCAACGCGCGTACGGGCCCCGACTCCCGCTTCACCGCGGGCAGCCGCTCACCCGACGTCTCCGTAGAGGTCATCAGCGGCGGCGGCGCGCCCTCGCGCTCCTCCACGGGCCCCGGACGCCTCACCGTGGAGGCCCAGCCGAGCGGCGACACGACCCTCATCACGCTGACGGCGTCCGGCGGTTCACCGGTCCGCTGGTCGGCGAGCGAGGGCGCCTCCTGGCTCTATCTCAGCCGCTCTTCGGGAACGCTCGCGCCGGGAGAGTCGTTCACGATCCAGGTGTACGTCGATCACGACCGCGAGCCGTCGGGCCACTGGCGGGCGCGGGTGTCCATCGCGCCCTCGGGCGCGGTCATCTCCATCGACGGGTTCGGCGACGGGGGGCGGCCGCCCAGCCATCCCGGGCCGCGGCCCACGCCGAGCGATCCGACGCCGACCGACCCCGGGACCTCCGATCCGGGGCCAGGACCCGACCCGACGCCGACCCCGTCCGACCCGGAGCCGACGCCCACCCCGTCCGATCCGACACCGACGCCCACGCCGACCCCGTCGGATCCGGGGCCCTCCGACTCGTCCCCGCCGCCCAGTGACGGCGGGGGGCCGAGTCCCGGCTGAGTGCCATGAGGGCCGGTTCGCCTCTCACGGGGACTTGCGAGGAGCCCTCTACGGCTTCGGGTCCGCCGGATGCGGTGCCAGGAGCGGGAGTTGGGACGCCAGGCGCTCCTCGCAGAGTTCGACCAGGCGGTCGTAGCCCTCCTTGCCCATCAGTTCGATCAGCTCGGGGCGGTAGGAGACGTACACCGGGTCGCCCGCGCCGTGCGCCGACGTCGCCGACGTGCACCACCAGTGCAGGTCGTGGCCGCCGGGACCCCAGCCACGCCGGTCGTACTCACCGATCGACACCTGGAGCACCCGCGTGTCGTCCGGCCGGTCGATCCAGTCGTACGTCCTGCGCACCGGCAGCTGCCAGCAGACGTCCGGCTTGGTCTCCAGGGGCTCGCGGCCCTCCTTCAGCGCCAGGATGTGCAGCGAGCAGCCCGCGCCGCCGGCGAAACCGGGACGGTTCTGGAAGATGCACGAGCCCTGGTACGGACGGGTCTGGCGGTCGCCGTCCTCGTCCGTGGAGACCCAGCCGCTCTCCCTGCCGACGTCGTGGTGCTGCCAGATGTCGGGCGTGAGCCGCTCGACGAACCCGGCGACCCGCTTCTCGTCGTCGTCGTCCGAGAAGTGGGCACCCAGCGTGCAGCAGCCGTCGTCGGCGCGGCCCGCCTGGATGCCCTGGCAGCCGCTTCCGAAGATGCAGGTCCAGCGAGAGGTCAGCCATGTCAGATCACATCGGAAGACCTGCTCGTCGTCCGCGGGGTCAGGGAACTCCACCCAGGCCCGCGCGAAGTCCAGACCCTTCTCGTCCGGTCCCGGCTTCCCCTGCTTCTTCGACTTCTTCTGCTCGGGCGACTTCGTCGACGGCTTCCCCGACTTCGATTTGTCGGTCTTCGCCTTTTTCGTCTTTGGCACGTCTCCAGGGTATGCGTGCGCAGGACCGCCCGAAGACCGCCGAGCGCCCCACTCGGCGTAGCGTTCCGTATATGAGACTCGGTGTCCTCGACGTGGGGTCGAACACGGTGCATCTGCTCGTGGTCGACGCCCACCCCGGCGCGCGCCCGCTGCCCGCGCACTCGCACAAGGCCGACCTGCGCCTGGCCCAACTCCTCGACCCGGCGGGTGCGATCGGCACGGACGGCGTCGACCGGCTCGTCGCCACCGTGCGCGAGGCGATGGAGGCCGCCGAGGACAAGGGCGTGGAGGAAGTGCTTCCGTTCGCCACCTCCGCGGTGCGCGAGGCCAGCAACGCGGACGAGGTGCTCGCCAGGGTCAGGGACGAGACCGGCGTCGACCTGAAGGTCCTGTCCGGCGCGGAGGAGGCCAAGCTGACCTTCCTCGCCGTACGGCGCTGGTTCGGCTGGTCCGCGGGCAAGCTGCTCGTCCTCGACATCGGCGGCGGCTCCCTGGAGATCGCGTACGGCATCGACGAGGAGCCCGACGCCGCGGTCAGCCTGCCGCTCGGCGCGGGCCGCCTCACCGCCGCCTGGCTCCAGCAGGACCCGCCCGACCCCTCCGACGTGAAGGCGCTGCGGCGGCACGCGCGCGCCCAGATCGCCCGCACCGTGGGGGAGTTCAGCCGGTTCGGCAACCCCGACCACGTGGTGGCCACGTCGAAGACGTTCAAGCAGCTGGCCAGGCTCGCCGGGGCGGCCCGTTCGGCGGAGGGCCTCTACGTACAGCGGGAGCTGAAGCGGAAGTCCCTGGAGGACTGGGTGCCGCAGCTCGCCGCGATGACCGCGCAGGAGCGTGCGGTGCTGCCGGGCGTCTCCGAGGGCCGGGCCGGACAGCTGCTCGCCGGGGCGCTCGTCGCGGAGGGTGCCATGGACCTCTTCGGCGTGGAGTCCGTGGAGATCTGCCCGTGGGCGCTGCGCGAGGGCGTGATCCTGCGCAGGCTGGACCACCTGCCGGCGACGTGAGGCGGGATCACGACGGGAGGCCGGATCACGACGGGGTGCGGCCGGTTCCCGGCGACGTGCGGCCGGATCACGACCGGACGGGACCGGTTTCCGGCGGCGGAGGGCCGTCTTCCGACGACTTGAGGCCACCTCCCCGGCGCCGGGACGCGGCCCGTACGCTGTCCCTCGTGGCAGAACCAGTGGTGCGCATCCCGGATGCGAAGGTCGCCCTGTCGACGGCCTCGGTCTATCCGGAGTCGACGGCGACGGCCTTCGAGATAGCGGCACGCCTGGGCTACGACGGCGTCGAGGTCATGGTCTGGACCGACCCGGTCAGCCAGGACATCGAGGCACTGCGCCGCCTGAGCGACTACCACCACATCCCGATCCTGGCCGTCCACGCGCCGTGTCTGCTGATCACCCAGCGCGTGTGGTCCACCGACCCCTGGGTGAAGCTCCAGCGCGCGAAGGCCGCCGCCGAGAAGCTCGACGCCTCCACGGTGGTCGTCCACCCGCCCTTCCGCTGGCAGCGGCAGTACGCGCGCGACTTCGTCGAGGGCATCTGGCGGATGGCGGACGAGACGGACGTGCGCTTCGCCGTCGAGAACATGTACCCGTGGCGGTACAAGGACCGCGAGATGCTCGCGTACGCGCCCGACTGGGACGTCACCAAGGACGACTACCGGCACTTCACCGTCGACCTCTCGCACACCGCGACCGCCCGTACGGACGCGATGGACATGATCGACCGCATGGGCGACCGGCTCGGCCACATCCACCTCGCCGACGGCAAGGGCTCCGCCAAGGACGAGCACCTGGTGCCCGGACGCGGCACCCAGCCCTGCGCCGAGCTCCTGGAGCGCCTGGCCACCACCGGTTTCGACGGGCACGTCGTCATCGAGGTCAACACGCGGCGCGCGATGTCCAGCGCCGAACGCGAGGCCGATCTCGCCGAGGCGCTCGCCTTCACCCGGCTGCACCTGGCGTCGGCGGTGCGGGTGCCCCGCTCATGACCTCCGGCGACCCCACCGGGCCCGCCGCGGCCCCGCGCCGCCGCGGCCGCCCCTCCCGTACGCAGTCCGAGGCCGGTCCCGCGACCCGCGACCGGATCCTCGAAGCGGCCCGCGAGGAGTTCTCCGAGCGGGGGTACGAGAAGGCCTCCGTGCGCGGCATCGCCAAGGCCGCCGGGGTCGACTCGGCGCTCGTGCACCACTACTTCGGCACGAAGGAACAGGTCTTCGAGGCGGCCATCACGGTCACCTTCGCCCCCGCGCTGGAAGCGCCCGCCGCCATCGAGGAGGGCCCGCTCGACGCGGTCGGCGAGCGGCTGACCCGCTTCATCTTCGGCATCTGGGAGAACCCGGCGACGCGCGCCCCGCTGCTCGCCATCGTGCGCTCCGCGATGAACAACGACACCGCGGCCGCCGTCTTCCGGCGCCTGGTCGCCGCCCAGCTGCTCAGCAGGGTGGCGGGCCGCATCGACCTGCCGGACGCGGAGCTGCGGGCCGAGCTCGCCGCCGCGCAGCTGGTGGGCACGGCCATGCTGCGGTACGTGATCAAGGTCGAGCCGCTGGCGTCGGCGAGCGTGGAGCAGATCGTGGCGCGGGTGGCCCCGGTGGTGCAGGGGCACCTCACCGGGCCCTGAGGCCACGAGCCCTGCCACGCGCGCGGGGTATGGGCCGTCCGCGGTCGACGGGCACCGGCCGCCCGCGGTCGCTCACCGAGACGGCCGTCCCGGCATCCGGACAGGCTGTCCAGATCGTGGAGCGGCGGCGTACGCTCGGCAGCAAGTCTTACCCTGCCGCGAAGGTCCCGTTCCGGGGCCCCTGAAGGAGCGAGCGACGATGCCCGAGCTGAGGTCCCGTACCGTCACCCACGGCCGCAACATGGCGGGCGCCCGCGCCCTTATGCGCGCCTCCGGTGTACCCGGGGCCGACATCGGGCGGAAGCCGATCATCGCGGTCGCCAACTCCTTCACGGAGTTCGTCCCGGGCCACACCCACCTCCAGCCCGTCGGTCGCATCGTCTCCGAGGCGATCCGCGAGGCGGGCGGCATCCCGCGCGAGTTCAACACCATCGCGGTGGACGACGGCATCGCGATGGGCCACGGCGGCATGCTGTACTCCCTGCCGTCGCGCGACCTGATCGCCGACTCGGTCGAGTACATGGTCGAGGCGCACTGCGCGGACGCCCTGATCTGCATCTCCAACTGCGACAAGATCACCCCCGGCATGCTGATGGCGGCCCTGCGCCTCAACATCCCCACGGTCTTCGTCTCCGGCGGTCCGATGGAGGCCGGCAAGGCCACCCTCGTCGACGGCACGGTCCGCAAGCTCGACCTGGTCAACGCGATCAGCGACGCGGTCGACGAGAGCATCTCGGACGAGGACATCCTCCGTATCGAGGAGAACGCCTGTCCGACCTGCGGCTCCTGTTCCGGCATGTTCACCGCCAACTCGATGAACTGCCTGACCGAGGCCATCGGCCTCTCGCTGCCGGGCAACGGCTCGGTGCTCGCCACGCACACCGCCCGCAAGGAGCTCTACGAGCGCGCGGGCCGCACGGTCGTCGACATCACCAAGCGGTACTACGACGGTGACGACGCCTCCCTGCTGCCGCGCAGCATCGCCACCCACGCCGCCTTCGAGAACGCCATGGCCCTCGACATCGCCATGGGCGGCTCCACCAACACGATCCTGCACCTGCTCGCCGCGGCCCGTGAGGCCGAGGTCGACTACGACCTGGGCGACATCGACGCGGTCTCGCGCCGCGTCCCCTGCCTGGCCAAGGTCGCCCCGAACGCCGCGCCCACCACGACGTACTACATGGAGGACGTGCACCGGGCCGGCGGCATCCCCGCCCTCCTGGGCGAGCTCTACCGCGGCGGCCTGCTCAACGAGGACGTGCACACCGTCCACTCGCCCTCCATCAAGGAGTGGCTCGACGCCTGGGACATCCGCTCCGGCTCCGCCTCCGACGAGGCCGTCGAGCTGTGGCACGCGGCGCCCGGCTGCAAGCGCTCCGCCGAGGCCTTCTCGCAGTCCGAGCGCTGGGACACCCTCGACACGGATGCCGCGAACGGCTGCATCCGCGACGTCGCCCACGCCTACTCCAAGGACGGCGGCCTGGGCGTCCTCAAGGGCAACATCGCCGTGGACGGCTGCGTGGTGAAGACCGCGGGCGTCGACGAGTCGATCTGGACGTTCGAGGGCCCCGCGGTCGTCTGCGACTCGCAGGAGGAAGCCGTCGAGAAGATCCTCAACAAGGCGGTGAAGGACGGCGACGTGGTCGTCATCCGCTACGAGGGTCCCAAGGGCGGCCCCGGCATGCAGGAGATGCTCTACCCGACCTCCTTCCTCAAGGGCAGGGGCCTCGGCAAGACCTGCGCCCTGGTCACCGACGGCCGCTTCTCCGGCGGTACGTCGGGTCTCTCGATCGGCCACGCGTCGCCCGAGGCCGCCTCCGGCGGCACGATCGCGCTCGTCGAGGACGGCGACCGGATCCGCATCGACATCCCGAACCGCTCCATCGAACTCCTCGTGCCCGACGCGGAGCTGGCCGCGCGCCGCGAGGCCCTGGGCGGCGTGTACGAGCCCAAGGCGCGCGAGCGCAAGGTCTCCGCGGCGCTGCGCGCGTACGCGGCGATGGCGACGAGCGCCGACAAGGGCGCGGTCAGGGACGTCTCGAAGCTGGGCTGAACCCCTGGGGGGTTCATGGGAACCTCTGTGCGGCGCGGGTGCGTCCTTGGTGTGAGGAACATGCCGAGGGCGGCCCGCGTCGCCCGTTACGGGGGGAGAGCACGGTGAGCGAGAACGTCATCGAGGCGCAGGAAGCGGCCGGGACGGCGGAGGCCGTCGAGACCACGGCGGCCGGGTCCTACCCGATCGTCGCGGACGTCAACGTCCGCTCGGGCCCCGGCACGTCGTACGGCAAGGTCGGCCGCCTCCGCGCCGGTGCCCGCGTCACCATCCAGTGTCAGAAGGCGGGCGAGACGGTCACGGGCCCGACCGGCACGTCGAAGATCTGGGACCGCATCGGCAGCGGCCGCTACGTCTCGGACACGTACGTCCGCACGGGGAGCAACGGGTACGTGGCGCCGCGCTGCTGAGCCGCGCCGACGCGGCGGCGAGCCACCGGGGTCGGTAGGGCTTTGTCGGCCGGACCTCGGTGGCCCGGCCCAGCTCAGCCGGACTTCGGCGGCTTCGTGGCGTCGAAGGCGAACACCGCGTTCTTGGCGGCCGTCACGACCACCATGCGGCCCGCGACGGCGACCCGCGGGCTGGCGTTCGACTCGCCCGCGAGGCCGTCCGCCCGCGGATCCGTCCTCCACAGCGGCGCGCCCCCGCGTGCGGGCAGCGCGACGACCCGGCCGCTGGCCGAGCTGAAGTAGAGCGCCCCGTCGCCGTTCCCGCGGACCGGTCCGGAGACGCCCTCCACGCCGGTCTGCCGGTCCCACTCCTTGCGCCCCGTCGCCGGGTCGAAGGCCGTGACCAGGCCGGTCTGCCCGCTCACGAAGACCCTGCCGTCCGCAAGACCCGGCGTCCCCGGGTACGTCTTCGGCAGCCGCGCGTACGTGACGTTGTGCGAGTCCCGGTCCACCCGCAGCACCCCGTCGTAGCCGACGGACTCCAGCCGCCGTTCGTCCCGGTGCAGGAGGACGAGGCTGTTGCCGCTGGTGCCGACCGGCTGGGCGGGGCCCTTGAGGGCGATGGGGCTGCCGAGCTTCCCCGACGCGAGGTCGACGAGGCGCAGCGTGGAGTGGCGCACCTCGCTCGCGTTCACCTCGGCGGTCGGCGCGCACATCGCGTACAGCCGGGAGCCGGAGGGGACCGGGGCGCACTGCGTGCCCGCGGGGAACGGCTGCCGCCAGTCGACCTCGCCGGTGTGCGCGCGCCGGGCCTCGAAGCGGGTGTTCGACGCGTCGACCGTGACGACCGTCGAGCCGACGACCACGGCGTCCTGGGTACGACCCGTCACCGCCGTCGACTGGGCGCCCGACGGCACCGACCACAGTTCCTTGCCCTTGTCCGCGTCGATGGCGACGACCTCGGTGTTCGGGTCATCCGGCGCGTCCTCGGCCGCGAACCGGTAGCCGAGCACCGTGTCCTCGGTGGCGCCCACCATGTGCATGCCCTGGACCGGCACGCCCGGACTCTTCGCCGTCCAGACGCGGGACCCGTCGGAGGCGCGCAGGCGGGTCGCGACGACCCCGCCGCCCCCGCAGAACACCGCGTCGTCGTGGGCCAGACAGCGCATCTCGTCGGGGATGTCCGCGCGGCCGCCGAGCACCTGCTTCTGCCACGGGTCGAACTTGGCGGGCAGCGCGGCAGATCCGGTCGCCGCGACGTTGCCGCCGTTACCGCCGGGCTCGTCGGACGATCCGGTCCGCATCAGCGCGGCCCCGCCCGCGATCGCGGCCACGGCGACCGCGGCGGCGAGCACGGGACGCCAACGGCGGCGCAGCTGACGGCCGATGAGGGTCCCGGTCTGCGGATGGCCCTCGGATCGAACGGGGCCCGGTTCCGGGGCGCCGGGGGACGGGGTGTCGTCCGCCGACAGATGGTGCTGGGTGTCCGTCTCGCGGGTGGGGCAGCCGCCACCGGCTCCGGCGGGACCGCCGAGGTCGGCGGGCAGGTCCCGCAGCCGTACGAGGAGTTCGTCGGCGGAGGGGCGCTCCTCGGCGTCCTTGGAGAGGCAGGGTTCGACCACCGAGCGCAGCGCGTCCGGGACCGCGCCCAACGAGGGCGGCTCGTGGACCACTTGATACGCCGTCATATAGGGACTGTCGGCGTCGAAGGGGCCCTGGCCCGTCGCCGCGTACACCAGCAGCGTGCCCAGCGAGAAGACGTCGGAGCGCGGCCCGACCCCGCGCGGGGCCTGCAACTGCTCGGGCGACATGAAGGGCGGTGTGCCTATCACCCGCCCCGTCATCGTCAGCGTCTGCTGGTCCGCCGCGCGCGAGATGCCGAAGTCGATGACGCGCGGGCCCTCGGGGGAGAGGACCACGTTCGACGGCTTGAGGTCACGGTGCACGACCCCGGCGCGGTGGATGTCCCGCAGCGCCTCGGTCAGGCCTATCGCCAGCGTGCGCAGCTCGGAGCCGCCGATCGGGCCCTGCTTCGCGATGCGCTGGGCCAGCGTGTGGCCCTCGATGAACGCGGTGGCCATCCACGGGTGCTCGGCCTCGGGATCGGCGTCGATCACGGCCGCGGTGAAGGCGCCGCTGACCCGGCGGGCCGCGGCGATCTCCTGCCGGAAGCGGATCCGGAACTCCTCGTCGTCCGCGAACTGCTGGTGGATCAGCTTGATCGCGACGGGCCGTCCCGACGCCGTACGCGCGAGGAAGACCGTGCCCATGCCGCCCGACCCGAGCCGGGCCTCCAGCGGATAGCCGCCGATCTCCTCCGGGTCTCCTCCACGGAGCGACACTCGCACCAACCTCCCCCATGCTCTCGGGACACGACTTACGCCGCCCAAACTAGCGGCCGGACGGTGTGCTCCCGCAAGGCGGGGGACGAATAGGGCGCGCCTCACCGCCCACTACGCTTCGCCCTCCGCCGGGCGGGGTGCCCGGCGGGCGATAATCAAACGGTGAGCGAAGAATCCACCGGCACCGGCACCGGTACCGCCCCAGGCCCGCAGCCCGAGCCCATCCGCTTCTTCGGGACGACCTGGGTCGCCCACGACAACGGCTACGGAGCCCGCCGCGCCGGCGCCGCCGCCGGCTCGCTGCTGCTCGCGGCCGCGGGCTGCTTCGTGCTGCGCTTCGCCTACGAGGGCCTGGCCATCGCGGACGTCGGCACGTTCGTGAACCTGCTGGTCGTCGTGATGTTCGCGATCTGCAGCGCGATCGCCTTCCGCCGCACCTGGGAGGGCTACACCCGCCGCCACGACCCGGCGTCGGTCGCCTCGATGCGCGGCCTGATGACGATCGGCTTCATCGGCGCCCTCCTCGCCTACTTCTTCCGCTCCTTGAAGGAGGCCCCGGGCGAATCCCTCCACCGCGAGGAATACGAAACGTCCCAGGCCCAGTACAAAAAACGCACGTCCCGCCGCACGGGCAACCCTTCGCGGAAGAAGAGGCGCGAGGGGTGAGGGGCGGAGGCCCTGCGCTGGACGGGTAGCTGAAGCTGAAGCCGAGGGCATCTTCCTGCACGGACGGGGGCGTCGGCCCATGATCGGTCGCTGGAGCCGAGGGCGTTCCTCGCGCCGATGGTGGCACCGACCCTCGACCGGCAGCCGAAGTCGGCGGTAGCTCCCCGCGCCGAGGGCGGCACTCGCCCTCGGCCCGGAGCCGAAGCCGACGGCAGCCCCCGCCGACGGCGGCATCAGTCGAGTCCTTCTGCTTCCCGGCCGAAGCCGACGGCAGCGCTCCCCGCCGACGGCGGCATCAGTCGAGCCTCTGCCTCCCGGCCGGAGGTCGAGCGCCGCTTCCCGGCCGGAGGCCGAGCCGCCGTCTCCCGGCCGAAGCCGACGGCAGCGCTCCCCGCCGACGGCGGCATCAGCCGAGCCTCTGCCTCCCGGCCGGAGGTCGAGCGCCGCTTCCCGGCCGAAGGCCAAGCCCCCGCCCCCCCAGCCGAAGGCCAACCCCTGGATCCCCGCCCCCCACCGGCGTGAGGATGACCCCATGACGTCCGCCTCCGCTTCCGCTTCCGCCCCCGCCCCCAACCCCCGCGCCCACTCCTTCAACGCGGCAGCCGCCCAGTACGCGGCCAACCGGCCCTCCTATCCGCCCGCCCTCCTCGACTCCGTCGAGCGCCTCGCGGGGCGGGCGCTCGTGGGGGCGCGGGTCGTGGATGTCGGGGCGGGTACCGGTATCGCCACCGCCCTGCTCGTGGACCGCGGCGCCGACGTCGTCGCGGTCGAGCCGGGCGACGGCATGGCGGAACAGTTCCGCCGTACGCTCCCCCACGTCCCCGTCGTACGCGGCGACGGCAACGCGCTGCCCCTCGCGGACGGCACCGCCGACCTCATCACGTACGCCCAGGCCTGGCACTGGACCGACCAGGAACGTTCCGTCCCCGAAGCCCTGCGCGTGCTGCGCCCCGGCGGCGCCCTCGCCCTGTGGTGGAACATCACCGACCCCGACACCCCCTGGCTCACGGCGCAGAGCGCACGCATCGCACGCCACCTCGGCATGGACGACGGCACCGGACACAGCGCCGACCGCACCCGGCGCGGCGTCGCCGCCCTGACGACCGCGCTGGAATTCCACCGCGACCGGGTGAGCTGGCGCCGCCGCGTCCCCCTCGACACCCACCTCGCCAACCTCGGCACGCACTCGGCGTTCCTGGTGCTCGGCGCCGAACGCACCGCGGAGTTCGTCGAGGCCGAGCGCGCCGAGCTGCTCAAGGTCTTCCCGGACGCGGTCGTCGAGGAGCGTTACGTGGTGGACCTGCTGGTCGCGATCCGGCCCTCCCCGGACGCCGCGCCCGGTACCGGTACCGGCTCCGGCACGGCAGCCTCCGCCACCGCACCGGACCCCGCGTCCTGATCCACGCCCGCCTCCCGCGTACGAAACCGCCCCCGCCGCTCCGACCAGCTCTCCAGCGCGGCGGCGCAGGCCAGATCGACATGGCGCAGCCCTTCGAGGTCGAGCCGTACGGGCCGGTCGGCGGGCAGCGCCTCCAGCGCGTCGAGCAGCTTCGGCAGCCGCAGGAACGTGGCGTTCCCGATCACCCGTACGGTCAGCCCCGCCGCGCCCCCGTCCTCCGTCTCCACATGGACGTGGCTCATGTCCCACGCCGTCTTGCCGATCGCGACCGCGAGCCCGACCAGGACCCCCTTGAACAGATCCGTCGCCACGATCGACACCGCGGTCACCGCGAGCACCAGCGCCTCACCCCGATGCTCACGCCACAGCGGCCCCAACTCCCGTACGGGAATGAGCTTGCAGCCCGCGTGCACGAGCAGCCCGGCCAGCGCCGCCACCGGGATGAGCCCCAGGGCCGCGGGCAGCACGGCCGCGAAGAGCAGCAGCCAGGCGCCGTGCAGGACCCGGGACGCCTTGGTCCTCGCCCCGGCCCGCACGTTCGCGGCGCTGCGCACGATCACGGCGGTCATCGGCAGCGCGCCGAGCACCCCGCAGACGGTGTTTCCCGCGCCCTGCGCGATCAGCTCCTTGTCGTAGTCCGTGCGCCGCCCTTGATGCAGCCGGTCCACCGCCGCCGCGCTGAACAGCGACTCGGCGGACGCGATCAGCGCGAACGCCAGCACGGTCCCGACCACGCCCACTTCCGTGAGCCGCGCGAAATCCCCCGGGTCCGGCGGCCGTACGGCATCCAGCAGCCCGCGCACCTCGATCCTGCGCACGGGCAGCCCGAACAGCGCCGTGACGGTGGCGGCCAGCGCGACGGCGACCAGGGGGGCGGGCAGGATCCGCGCGGCGGCGCGCCAGCGCGGCCACAGGACGAGCACCAGGACCGTGCCCGCGCCGAGCGCCAGCGCGGCGGGCTCGGCGGCCCCCGCGAGGCCCGCGAACCCGGTGATCTTCCCGCCGGGCCCGGCCGGCGCGGCCAGGTCCCCCATCACGTACAGCTGCCCGGAGACCAGAACGAGCCCGATCCCCGCGAGCATGCCCTGCACCACGGCGGCCGAGACGGCCCGGAACCACCGCCCGAGCCGCAGCGCGCCCAGCGCGATCTGCACCAGTCCCGCGGCGAGCACGAGCACGCCGAGCGCACCGGGCCCGTAGGTGTGCACCGCCTCGTACACGAGCACGGTCAGGCCCGCGGCGGGCCCGCTGACCTGGAGGCTGCTGCCCGGCAGCACACCGGCGACGAGCCCGCCGACGATGCCGGTCACGATGCCGAGCTCGGCGGGCACACCGGATGCCACGGCGACTCCCACGCAGAGCGGGAGCGCGACGAGGAACACGACGAGCGAGGCGGTGAGATCGGCCCGCGAGAGGCGGCGGAAGAGGGACAGGGGTGAGGGGGACAGAGATGAGGGGGGCAGGGGTGAGGGAGACAAGAGGGCACCTCCGGGGTGGTACGCGCGGAGAACGAGCGCGTACGGGAGATGCGTGGGCGTCGAGCGCCGGGGCGGGGGAGGCCCGTGGCACTGAAACCCATTGTCACGTAAGGAAGTTGGCCACGCGGCGCCCCGGCGTTACGGGTGCGTGAACCCGGAAGCGCTGGGGCGCGCGGCGCGGGCGTGGGGGTGCGGCACGGGCGGAGGCGTGCTGCGCGGGGCGCGCGGCGCGGCGCGGACGCGCGGCGCCTTGACGGGTCCGGCGTCGCGGAGGATTATTCATCACATGATGAATAATAAGAGTCCGGCCACCCTGGGGACCCCGCGGCCGCCAGGCGCCACCCCCGAAGACCCCGCCGTCCTCGCCGCGGACCTGACCGTCGTCCGAGGCCCCCGCACGGTCCTGCGCGGCCTCGACTTCACCGTCCCGCGCGGCCAGATCACCGGCCTGCTCGGCCCCTCCGGCTGCGGCAAGTCCACCCTCATGCGCTCGGTCGTCGGCACCCAGGCCAAGGTCACCGGCCGCCTCGACGTTCTCGGCCACCCCGCAGGCGCCCCCGTCCTGCGCTCCCGCATCGGCTACGTCACCCAGGACCCCTCCGTCTACGACGACCTGACCGTCCGCCAGAACCTGGACTACTTCGCCGCCGTCCTCGACCCGGGCAGGTCCGCCGCCGCCCGCCGCCGCGAACACGTCACCCGCGCCATCGACGACGTCGACCTCGCCTCGCACGCCGACTCGCTCGCCGGCCACCTCTCCGGCGGCCAGCGCAGCCGCGTCTCCCTCGCCGTGGCCCTCATCGGCGCCCCCGAACTCCTCGTGCTCGACGAACCGACCGTCGGCCTCGACCCCGTACTCCGGCGCGACCTGTGGAACCTCTTCCACGCCATCGCCGCCGACCGGGGCGCCACCCTCCTCGTCTCCTCCCACGTCATGGACGAGGCCGAACGCTGCCACCGCCTCCTCCTCATGCGCGAGGGCGAGATCCTCGCCGACGACACCCCCGACGCACTGCGCGCCCGCACCGGATCCGAGACGGTCGAGGCCGCCTTCCTCCACCTCGTGGACCAGGCGAACCCCGCCCAGGCGAACACCCGCCACAGCCAGCGCTGAAGAAGACCTGGAGCACCCGATGAACGCCTACCGCACCTTCGCCACCGCAGCCCGCGTCCTGCGCCAGCTCCGCCACGACCCGCGCTCCATCGCCCTGATGATCCTGGTCCCCTGCGTGATGCTGCTGCTCCTGCGCTACGTGTTCGACGGCAGCCCCGGCACCTTCGACTCGATCGGCGCCTCGCTCCTCGGCATCTTCCCGCTCATCACGATGTTCCTGGTCACCTCGATCGCCACCCTGCGCGAACGCACCTCCGGCACCCTCGAATGCCTCCTCGCCATGCCCCTGGCCAAGGGCGACCTCATCGCCGGCTACGCCCTCGCCTTCGGCGCCCTCGCGATCGTCCAGTCCGCCCTCGCCACGGGCCTCGCCCTCTGGGCCCTCGGCCTCGACGTCACCGGATCCGCCTGGCTGCTGCTCCTGGTCGCCCTGCTCGACGCCCTCCTCGGCACCGCGCTCGGCCTCTTCGTCTCGGCCTTCGCCGCCTCCGAGTTCCAGGCCGTCCAGTTCATGCCGGCGGTGATCTTCCCCCAGCTCCTCCTCTGCGGCCTGTTCGCGCCGCGCGCCAGCATGCAGCCGGTCCTCGAATGGATCTCCAACGTCCTCCCCATGTCGTACGCCGTCGACGGCATGAACGAAGTCCTCCACCACCCCGAGGTCACCGGCGACTTCGTCCGCGACGCCGTCATCGTCGCGGCCTGCGCCGTACTCGTCCTCGGCCTGGGCGCCGCCACCCTGCGCCGACGCACCGCCTGACCGGGCCCGGCCCGTCCGCCAGCCGGACGCCGCCGACCCCGCCACCGGACCGGTGCGAGGATGGCCACCGGACGACGCAACCCCGGAGGCCCCCGCTCATGAGCCGCACCACGAGCCAGAAAGTCGCAGTCCTCGGCACCGGCAAGATCGGCGAAGCCCTGCTCAGCGGCATGATCCGCGGCGGCTGGGCCCCCGCAGACCTGCTGGTCACCACCCGCCGCCAGGAACGCGCCGACGAGCTCCGCACCCGCTACGGCGTCACCCCCGTCAGCAACGCCGACGCCGCCAAGCAGGCCGACACCCTGATCCTCGCCTGCAAGCCGCAGGACATGGCCAAGCTGCTCGACGAGCTCGCCCCGCACGTCACCGCCGACCGCCTCGTCATCAGCGCCGCCGCGGGCATCACCACCTCCTTCATCGAAGAGCGTCTGGCCGAGAAGACCCCGGTCGTCCGCGTCATGCCCAACACCCCCGTCCTCGTCGACGAGGGCATGTCCGTCATCTCCGCGGGCAGCCACGCCACCGGCGACGCGCTGACCCACGCCGAGAACATCTTCGGCGCCGTCGGCAAGACGCTGCGGGTCCCCGAGACCCAACAGGACGCCTGCACCGCCCTGTCCGGCTCGGGCCCCGCCTACTTCTACTTCCTGGTCGAAGCCATGACCGACGCGGGCATCCTCCTCGGCCTCCCTCGCGACAAGGCCCACGACCTGATCGTCCAGGCAGCGGTCGGCGCCTCCGTGATGCTCCGCGACAGCGGCGAACACCCGGTGAAGCTCCGCGAGAACGTCACCTCTCCCGCGGGCACCACGATCAACGCCATCCGCGAACTCGAGAACCACGGAGTACGCGCGGCCCTCATCGCGGCCCTGGAAGCCGCGCGGGACCGCAGCAGGGAACTGGCCTCGGGCAACAACGCCTGACCCGACAGCACCCGCCCCGACAGCACCCGCCCCGACAGCACCCGCGCCGGCCTCACCACCAGCGCACGTGCCTACCGGGCCTCGCCCACCGGCGGCAGCAGCCCGATCGTCCGGTAGGCGCGGTCCACCGTCGGCCGGGACATCTCTCTGGCGCGCTCGGCTCCCCTTCGCAACACCTCCTCTACATACGCGGGATCGGCAACCAGCTCCTTGTGTCGCTCCTGTACGGGCCTGAGCAGCTCCACCACGGCCTCGGCGGTGTCCTTTTTCAGTGCGCCGTACGACTCATATACACCGCTCAAGGCTTCTGGGTTCCCACCTTCACAGGCGGCCAGGATCTCCAGCAGGTTCGTGACGCCCGGCTTGGCCTCCCGGTCGTAGGCGACCTCGGTGCCGCTGTCCGTGACGGCGCGCAGGATCTTCCTCCGCACCACGTCGGGCTCGTCGAGGAGATAGACGATCCCGGCACCGGCCTCGTGGGACTTGCCCATCTTCGACGCCGGGTCCTGAAGGTCCATGACCCGCGCCGCCACCGCGGGCGCCGTCGCCCGCGGCACGACGAACGTCTGTCCGTACCGCTGGTTGAACCGCACCGCGAGGTCCCGGGTCAGCTCGACGTGCTGCGTCTGGTCGTCCCCGACCGGCACCTCGTCCGCGCCGTACGCCAGGATGTCCGCCGCCATCAGTACGGGATAGGTCAGCAGGGAGAGCCGCACGCTCCCACCGCGCTCCCGTTCCCGCGCCGACTTCTCCTTGTACTGGATCATCCGCCGCATCTCGCCGTCCGTGGCGACGCACTCCAGCAGATACGAGAGCCTGGCGTGCTCGTCGACGTGGCTCTGTACGAACACGGTGGCGAGCTCGGGATCGATCCCCGACGCGAGCAGCAGCGTCGCCGCCTGCCGGCTGAGCCTGCGCACCCGGCCCGGATCGTGCTCCACGGTCAGCGCGTGCAGATCGACCACGCTGAACAGCGCGTCGGCCTGATGCTGATCGATCTCAGCCCACCGCCGGACGGCTCCCAGGTAGTTCCCCAGGGTCAGGTGCCCGGTGGGCTTGATCCCGCTGAAGATCCGCTTCATCTCTCCGCCTCCTGGTCAGGACCGCCGGCCCGACGGCCGGGCTCCGGGTCCTCCAGGGGGAGAAACACGAACGGCCGCCGAAGCGGCGGCCGTTAGGTGCATGCGCAGGTCCGGCCGCCTTCAGGCGGCCCACCACAGCTGGGTGCGCGCATGCGTTGTCATGCGACCCAGAGTAGCCCTCAGGAACCCCTCCGTCCTGGAGTTGACACTCCCCATGCCGGTACGTAGTGTTCTCCGAGTTGCCCGACGTGAGCGTCGACCACTTGGTCGGTCCCCGGGCGGCCATTCCGCAAGAACCATTCAAGCGAATCGATGTCGTGTTCCCTCAAGGGTCCCGTCCTCGGATTGTTTTCATGCGTATTTGCGAAATGAGGAATCGGCGTTCGAGAGGACGCCCCCGATTAGGTCGGGAGCCGAGATTCCGCTAAAGTCTCACTCGTCGGAACGGCCCAACAGCCGGGAAGGCAACCCCACTTCGACTGGGAATCGGGCCCGAAAGGATCTGATAGAGTCGGACTCGCCGGAAAGGGAAACGCGAAAGCCGAAAGGCCGGAGCGGGA
>NZ_JBIUYI010000018.1:77326-94552 GCF_044744425.1 Streptomyces sp. NPDC087300 | reverse complement strand
AAATCACCCCGGAGCCGTTCCACTTCCCCGAACCTCATACCCCGCAGCATGCTCCCGAGCAGGCAAGATCGGCACACCTAACGAAGCACTACTAGTGAGGTGTCGGCCCAACCCTGCTGCGGTTGAGGCCTGGGATTAGGTAGCACGCGTGGCCCCGCATGCGCTTGTGACCAGCGCAAACATGTGAGCAACCGGGGAGAGAACCTTGATCTACTGCGGCATCGACTGGGCAGAAAAGACACACGACGTCGCCCTGGTCGACGACACCGGCCAGCTACTGGCCAAACGGCACATCACCGACGACGCGACCGGCTACGAGCTGCTTCTGGAGTTACTCGCCGAGCACGGCGACACTGAGGAGAACCCGATACCGGTCGCCATCGAGACCTCCCGCGGCTTGCTCGTTGCGGTCCTGCGGACCGGCAAACGGAAGGTCTATGCGATCAACCCGATGGCGGCCGCCCGCTACCGCGACCGCCACTCCGTCTCACGCAAGAAGTCCGAGCCCGGCGACGCTCTCGTCCTGGCGAACATCCTGCGCACCGACATGCACGCTCACCGCCCGCTGCCCGACGACTCCGACCTTGGCCGCGCCATCGCCGTCCTCGCCCGCGCCCAGCAGGACTCGCTCTGGAACCGGCAGACGATGGCCAACCAGCTCCGCTCGCTCCTGCGCGAGTACTACCCGGCCGCCCTGGACGCCGTCGCCCCCTGGGCCAACGGCCTGTGCCGCCCCGAGGCCCGCGAACTCCTCAAGGCCGCCCCCACTCCCGCGCGGGCCGCGCGGCTGACACGCTCCCAGCTCCAGGCCGCCCT
Organism: Streptomyces sp. NPDC087300; assembly: GCF_044744425.1. NCBI lineage: Bacteria > Bacillati > Actinomycetota > Actinomycetes > Kitasatosporales > Streptomycetaceae > Streptomyces > Streptomyces sp. NPDC087300. Next base: position 93,736 of record NZ_JBIUYI010000018.1, on the reverse strand, counting down.
CAAGCGGGCCGGCCGCCAGCGCGGCATCGCCGCCGAAGCCGACCGCCTCCGCGACATCTTCCGCGCCGAGTGGGCTCATCAGCCGCCTCTGGTCGAAGACGCGCTGGGCAAGCAGATGCTCGCCCTCCTGGTCCAGCTCGAAGCCGCCTGCACCGCCGCAGACCAACTCGCCGAGGCGGTGGAAGAGGCGTTCCCTCAGCACCCGGACGCCGAGATTCTGACGAGCTTCCCCGGGCTCGGCATCCAGCTCGCCGCCCGGATTCTGGCTGAGATCGGGGACGACCACACGCGCTTCGCCGACGCCCGCGGGCTGAAGGCCTACGCGGGCTCCTCGCCCATCACCAGGGCTTCCGGCAAGAAGTCATCGATCACGCGGCGGTGGGTGAAGAATGACCGGCTCAACCACGCCGGATACCTCTGGGCCTTCGCCGCCCTGCGTCGCTCACCCGGGGCCAACGCTCACTACCGGCGACGACGCGAGATCGGCGACTGGCACGCAGCCGCCCAGCGCAACCTCTTCAACCGCATGATCGGCCAGCTCTACTACTGCCTCCAGCACCACAAGCTGTTCGACGAGAACACCGCATTCCCCACCGAACTGGCCACTGCCGCTTGACGCGTTGGCATCGTGAGGTGTCTCCGCTATCGATCCGGCCCGCTGTGATCGCAGGCGCCGTCTCCCCCTCAGCGAGGCCGCCCGGTTCGCCGCTGCCTGGGAGGACGACGACCCTGGGCATGTCCGCAAGAAGACGGTGCTGCAGCGGATCTGCACCGCGCTGATCCGCGAGACGGTCAAGATCGCCCGCCGCTGCGGCGCACTGAAGCACTGGCGGGGTGATGTCGGTATCGACGCGACGGCCCTGCCGTCCTGGCACAAGCCCGCCCGCGAAGGACGCTCGCTCGCATCCCTCGATATCACCGCGGGGTGGCACTTCAGCGGCGGCTCCAGTGAACCCACCTTCGGTCTCAGCGGCCACCTCGCGCTGGCCGCCCTGCCCCGGCCCCGTCCCGGACGCATCGCTCAGATCGTCCTCGGCCTGGTCGTCGACTATCCCGGACGCCGCACTGGCATGAACGCCATCACTCTGCTGAAGCCGCTGGCCGCTCTTGGTCTGCCCACCGGCACCTTGGCCGTCGACCGGCTTTACACCGACGCCCGTCCCGAGACCTTCGCCCTGCCCGCCCGCAAGCTGGGATACCGACTCGCTCTGGACTACAAGCAAAACCAGCGCGGCATCCAGGGCACCCACCGCGGAGCCGTCATGATCGACGGCACCCTCGCCTGCCCGTTCATCCCGGCCACGCTCGCGAACGCCACACACCGTCTCGATGACGATGTCGCACGCCATCCGCCAGAGATCACTGCCATCCGGATCAACAACCGCAAGCCGTACTTCGTCCACCTCAAGCAGGGTCCCGACGAGGCCGGGGCGATCCGGCTCGCCTGCCCGGCAGCGGGAACCTCGCCGACCGTCAACTGCCCGCGCAGGCACTCTCCCCACAGCCCGCCACGAACCCTCGATCTCACTGATCCACGGCAGCGGAGCACCCATCCAGCCACCCGGCCGACCGTGATCGTCGCCTCCACCCAGCCGGACCTTCTGCCGGATATCTGTCGTCAGCAGTCGATCACCATTCGCCCAGGTGAACTCGGCACACTGGAGAAGTTCCGCCAGGACTTCCCCTACCTCACCGACGCCTGGACCAGCACTTTCGCGGGCATCCGATCCCAGAACGAAGGCGTCAACGGCATCCTCAAGGGCCACAGGATCGACATCTCCGAGCCGAAGAACCGCCTCGCGCACGGCCGCGTCGCCCAGACCCTGCTGATCGCACTCATGGTCACCATGGCGAACCTGATGATCCTTGATGTCTTCTGCCAGACCACCCAGGGCGAACACCTGCCCGCCACCAGCTACGACACCGACCCCATCACTGTCGAGCCCCCCGTCCCCGCACCGACCGGACGGCCTCCGCCACAGGCACCGCGATGATCCGGAAATGAACAGCCACACCAACCGCCGCCACGAGACGTTCCCGGTCCCGCAGCCACACCACCGCGCGCTCCGCCGCATCGGCCACTCCCGGAAGGCATCTCCGAGGCCCCGGAACCGCCACTCAGCCCCGGCCGGACCTCAAAAGACCTCCGAAAACTGCAAGATCCCGCCCAATCGACTCGATCGGACGGGATCTCGGGAAGCTACCTTGAGCGAACCCAAGAACTTCCCATCATCGGACAGAATTTCTCTCAGACCGTCCGCTTGCGACGCCTGCAGACCACGGGTGAGTGGTGGAGACCGCCGCGCAGCCCGCGTCTCAGGGCTCCGCGGCAGAATCCCAGAGTTCGTTCACCCCGGGTACGCGCAGCCGAGCGACGGTAGAAGAATGCCTGGCTACGGACTCTTAGAGACCGGCTATGGCCAACGGTGGGCCGAGCCGTCATGCTCCTCAGGCTCGTTCGCTCAGATCGTGCATGGTGGGAGTCCTGAAGCGAACGTGGTAGATGCCGCTGCCGGCAGGCTTCTCCACAGAGCGTGCTTTCAATGCACTCGTGTTGATGCTGGCGGGCCATGTCGTGCCGCGGTCGGACCACAGCACGCCCGTCAGTGCGGTCCGGTCCAGGCTGGTGCCGCGCAGGTCGCATGCAGTGAAGTCGTTCAAGAAGGCCTCCAGCATGACGGGGGTCATGGGTGGCAGGGGTTGTTGTGCCACGGCGGTCAGAGACTGGTGCAGTACATCCAGCCAGTCGAGCTCGAGCTGTCCGGCGTGCTGGCTGATGCTGCTGAGGCGGCGGCCCAGAGAGGCCGCGGTGCGGAGCTGCGTGAGCTGGCGAGCTACATCCTGGGCCTGCGCGACGGCCTGGACGATGCCACTGTCGAGGTCGCGTCGCAGGGCGTGGTCGCGGTCCCGGACGCGATTGATGCCGCTGGCGACAGCCAGAGCACTGGTGTGTGCTTTGGTCAGAATGCCATCCATGGAGGGTGTGAGGCCTGTTGTGTCATGGGCGGCTTCGTCGTCTGCGGCTACGAGTACCGCGGCGCGATCGAGGGCGTTACGCAGGGCGCGTAGGTGGGAGTAGACCATCTGTCGCGGTTGGAGGTCGGGGGCGGTGCGAACCCGCATGCGTATACGTGGATCGACTGACCTGAGCAGTTCCACGACCTCCTCGGGGTGGTGCATGCGGGACACCCTGCCCGATGAGGTGTCTGCGGGAAGCGGGCTCGGGGCCAGAACTTCGCCCAGCCCTGCTTCGACATCGAGGACGTGGGCGAGGCCGTCCACGAACTCCTCGTGCTGGGACGGCAGGAGAATCTCGCGCAGGCCGGACTCGATATCCAGGACGGTCATCAGACGGCGGTGGAACTCCTCCACCTCGAGTGCGAGCCAACGGGGTGGGATCGCCCCGCTGTCTGGGTTCTGAGGCTTGTCGCTCATGCGTTCCTCCTTCCGTTCGGAGCGTGCTGCGCCAGAGCGCGGCGTGCCTTTTTCAGGCTTGCCCGTACTGCTTCAGGAGTCAGCTGCAACTGAACTGCGATCTCTGACGGGGCGTAGCCACTGAGGGTCCACGCCATGATCTGGCGCTGGCGGTAGGGCAGTTTTTTCAGCAGCTGCAGGGTGTCGTGGCGCAATTCCCATTGAGCGAAGGCGTCTGGTGCGGGTAGCAGGGAGGTGGGTTCAGGCTGTTCCAGCGGCCTCTCTCGTACGTCGGCGGCTGCCCGGACCAGTGCTCGTGAGGCAACGGCGTGAACCCATGCTTTGGGCTGGTGGATTCCTCCCCAGCGTTGGTAGGCCTTGATCATGGTGTCCTGCGCGATGTCCGCGGCGAGGGGAAGCGGGGCACCGTGCTGCATCAGGAAGCCGGTCAGTTTGTGGATGGTCTCCCGGTAGAAGGCGGCGAACTCCTCATCCGCCTTGGCCCGCAGATGACGGTGCTGAACGGAAGGACTGTCGCTGGCTGGGACGGTCCTGGGAGGTTCCCTGCCCTCGCTCGTGTTGTGGTCGTTCATGCCGACCTCCCGAGTTCGGGCGGCGCCCCGACCCGCATGACACGCTGCCGGTCGTGTTGATGAGCCGCTTCCCCCGTACCCGCGCCGTCCGCCCTCTGCACGACGGCGGTGAGGTACTCCATACGTCGTATGCGCCAGCGCAGCCACAGCTCGAGCACGGCACATGCCTTTCCACATACCAGCGGCACCGCAGTAACAACGGCTGTTGGAACATCCATTGCTTCCTCTTTTCCGCAAGACGTTCTCGCCCCGCCATGAAGGAGCCCGTTATGGAGTGAGAGCGCGGAAGCCCTCGTTCCGTGAACCTCCCGGCAGCACTGTGCGAAGCAGGACTTCGCGAGCGGGCAGCACACCTGACGAAGCCATCGGAGAAGCATCTGGGCCGCCCCGGGCCCTTCTCATCACTATGGGTGATGACGATGAGATGGATCGCGAGAACTGTCGATGGGGTGGGTAGCAGTGGGCCGCCCTGGCTGGGCCCGTGGACCTGACCTGTTCCTCGTTCACGTCTCAGCATGAGGTTGAGAAGGGCCCGTGCGACCGCATGTCGGCAGTCCAGCCCGCCGGGGCCATGGCTCGTCGGCAGATTTGCAAGGTTCCAGGGGGCTCAGCGGGTCTGCCACATGGTCATCCAGTGGGCGACCTCGGGCCGATGGGTGAGGGGTACGACTGTCTCTATCCGGGTGCCGGATTCCTTCTCGATGATGAGGAGCTTCGTCCGGTAGAGGGCGGCTTGCTCACTTCTGTGCAGAGTTCCTGTGGGGCGTCCGGAGAACAGGGAGCGTGGTTGGATCAGCAGGTGGTGGTCGGTGAGCGCGACGGTGAACTCCTCTGTGAGTAGCGGGTAGGGCAGTCGGCCAACTCTCCTGCGGACGGGGACGAGCAGCCGAACGCCGTTCGTCGCAGAACGAGGTGTGTCCCGTACACCAGGGCGAGAAGTCCTGCGTACCACGCAGCGGACGCAGGAAGAGCCCACTCGGCAACCTGCGGATATGCGATGGCTGCTACGGCAAGAGCGGACGCAGACAGCCGGGCGATAGTGATCGCAATGACTCTGGCCACGGGGTTCATTCCGTTCCCTTGAGCGTTTCCTTGGATCTGGCTGCGGGGACGCCGTGCTGTGTCACCTCCTGGCCAGTGGGCGACACAGCACGGCGGATTTCCGGTCAGGGGGTCAGTATCGGCGCCCCTCTCCACTGAGGCATGTACGGTGCCATGACGCCGCCGACGATGCCCTGGGTGAGGCCGCCCGTGACGCTTTCGCCCGTGAGCTTAGCCATCCCTGCGCCCGCTGCACCGCCCCACAGAGCACCGGTGACTGCACCTGCGAACAGGCATGCCGCGCCCGCTGTCGCTCCGCAGGCTGTCCCAACAGCCACTGTGGTAGCGGCACCGACGGCCACACCCACGACCGCGCTGCCTGCCGACTTAACCCAGCCAGGGACGCCCCAGAGGCCATTGGGGTCGATGATGTTGGTGGGGTCGCCGGAGGCGTACAGGTAGGGGTTGGTTTCCAGGCCCGCGGGGCCAGGCTGGGTGAAGCGGCCGGTGCGCGGGTCCATGTAGCGGGCGCCGTTGTGGTAGAGCTGCGTGGGGTCCTGGTAACCGGCAGCGAACCGATAGGGCTGCGATACCTTCTGGTTGATGTTCCGGGTGACGCCGCGCGGGCTGTAGTCGTAGCTGTTGACCTTCGCGCCTTGGTCGTCGACCACTGCTCTGGTGCTGCCGATGGCGTCGGTGAGGTAGTAGTACGTGCTCTGTGTCCTCGACGGGCCTTCGGTGCGGAAGGAGTTGAGGTTGCCGCCCGGCTCACGGGTGAAGTTCATATCCACACCGGCGGTGGTCTTGGAGGAGAGGCCGACCGGGCCGTGGTGGAAGCTGGTGTCGCCGAACTGGGTGCGCTCGGACTGGTCGGTGGAGGCGTAGCGGCCCTTGAACTCCTTGCCGCCCTGGGTGAGCGAGGTGAGCTGGGAGAAGTCGTTCCACTGCCCGCCAGTGCGCGCCGTTTCAGCGGTCGGGGCGCCGGCCGTTTCATTGCCGGCCTTGTCATAGGACCAGCCATTGGTGTCGCCGTCCTTGCCGGTGATCTGGGAGGCGTCGTTGTAGCTGTAGGTGATGCCGCCTGGGCAGCCGGTCTTGCGGCCCTGTGAGGTGAGGTTGCCTGCCTTGTCGTAGCAGTACAGCCAACTGTCGTTGACGGCCGAGCCCTTGGTCTCGTTGGTGGATGCAGTAGGACTGACTGTGGGTACGGGTTAGACGGACCGAGGGCACAGGGGGAGGCATGGCCGCGAAGGGAGTTGCCCGCGGACGCGCGACCGTGGGCACGATCGCCGGGTTCGTCCTGCGCGTCGCCCGGGAGAGTACGAGCATCCGCACGCAGGTCGGCATGGCCGAAGCGATGGGCGTCGATCTCGCCACCTGGCAGGGCTGGGAGACCGGACGACGACCGCTCGCCAACGTGAAGGCCGGGGTCCTTCTCTACATCCGGCGCAGGTTACTCGCGGTCGGTGCGGACCCCGGTGTCCTTCACCTTCTCGACCCGGCGATGGACGCGGATATCAACGACCTTCACCCCCTCGCGAGTTGGGTGCACACTCGCGATACGGCTCACATGATCGCCTGGGCACTGAACGGGACTGCTCCACGCGCTCTTGTTCCCAGAGCGACGACGGGGCGTCGCGGCCCCGTCGCCAAGGCCCGCTCTTACCTACGTCCGACCGCGACGTCTTTTTCGCGCACCTCCGGGAGACTGCCGAATCCGCGTTGCGCGCCGGAGACGGCGGCCTGCTGCTACACCGCCAGACCCTCTACCTCTGCTCCTGCGACCGCGGCTCCGAGGCGACGTCGTGGATGGTGCACGCGCTACACAGCCGCCGCGACCTGATCTCCGCCCGCGGCTGGACCCCGCACTGGCCACCGCAAGGTCAACAGCCGCCGCACTGGTACGGCTCGGTGACCGTCAACCGCTGCTCGACTTCATGGAGCGAGGCTTGGCGAACGACGATTCCGCCGAGATCGCGAACCTCAACTACTGGGCCTACGGGTTCGGTTCGATCAGCGAGCCGGAGCCGGACGACGGTTTCATGCGGCACGGCCCAACCAACTGGGAGCCCGTACGGTTCCTTCGGGGCCTCGCCACCGGCCTTCAGTAAGCTCCGGCGTACATAGACGTCTACGTTCACTGTTCACTCGCTCTGGGCCCTCCTCACTACCAACCGGTGGCTCCCCCTGGCAGACCCCGTCCTCGCTGACAAGCTCGCTGCGCACACCGCCCGGCTCCTCGATCACGACGGGATCTCCCCGCGAGCCAGGCGGGAACTCAGTTGGGTGCGGCTCTTCTGAAGTGGAGCGTTGAGCTGGGGTAACGCCGGTTGGGGTGTGCTTGCCGCTGTCCGTCTCTACCGTGGTGGTGGAGGGGGTGTCGGATGGGTTCGCTGTTTGAGGAGTTGAAGGCTCGGGAGGCGGCTGCCCGTGTGCGGGTGGAAGGGCTAGAGGAGGAACTCGCTCTTGTTTCAGCGCAGTTGGGGCAGGCCCGGGAGGGGCTGGAGCGGTTGCGGGTCACGCGTGAGACGGTGGCCAAGGTGATGGCTGAGATCTCGGTGGCTTCGGACGCGGAGCCCGAGGTCGAAAGACTGGACGGTGGTCAGGTGCCGTCGCCGTACGCGGGTGCGGAACGGCGGGTGGTGGGGGTTCTGGCGGTGCCGAAGTGACAGCCAGGGATGGACGTGAAGGTGCTGCCGCGGGTTTACCAGGACATTCTGGAGGTGGTCGCGGATGCTCCGGGGCCGGTACGGGCCAAGCAGATCGTTCCGCGGATCGGATTGCCCGCGCAGGTCGGGAAGATCGAGGGCACCCGCTCGAAGCTGAAGCGGCTGGTCGAGCGGGGCTGGCTGGACGAGGACGAACCGGGGCTGTTCACGCCGGCCCGTGGCCGGGCGGGATCCTCGTCCAACTCCGAGTAGAGGCGGGGCTCTTCTCTCTACAGTCGAAGGTGCCACCCAATCGACCCAGCACGAGAAGAGCCCCGGGATGGAACCGTATGCCTCTCACACGGGTGCTGACCTGTTTGCCCGCTCGGTCAGTGCCTTCGAATCGCTGATACGCACCCTGTCAGGCGGACCTGCCGCCTCATGGACGCACGCCGCACTCGAAGAACACCTGGAACACGAGGGCCGGGAGTTGCTGCGGCAGCTCTTCCAGGACCACCTGGACCTGCGGGCCCGCACGGAGAAGGAAGCAGTACGGTCCGGTCTGCATCCGGCAGTGTCCGGTCCGGACGGATACCCGCGTCCGTGGCGGGAGACGGATCACGGGCGCTGGCTGGCCTGCCTGTTCGGGCTTGTGCGCGTGGAGAGGGTGGCCCATCGGGGCCCCGGAATGGCGAACGTCCATCCGGCGGATTCGGCTCTGTCGCTGCCCGCGGGACGGCACTCGATGGGACTGCGCAGGCTTGCCGTGGTGGAGGTGGTGCGGGGTCCGTTCGACCAGGCCCAGCAGGCAATCGAGCGGCGCTGCGGGAAAGTGGTGGGAAACGGCGTCTCGAACAGCTCGTCGTGGAGGCGGCCGTCGACCTCGCCGCCTACTACACGGTGAAGATCCCCGCCCCATGCACCCGCGAGATGCCGTTGGCCATCCAGGTCGACGGCAAGGGAGTGGTCATGCGACCCGAGGCCCTGAGTGAAGCCACCCGCCGGGCGGCTGCCAAAAGTGCGGCTGCCGGGCGGCGTGGTCGCCTGGCCCCGGGCGAGAAGCCCAACCGGAAGCGGATGGCGACCGTGGCCTGCGTCTTCGACACCGTTCCCGCCCCGCGTCGGCCGCACGACATCATCCATCCGCCCGGCGGACGCTCTGATACCCGGCCGGTGAGGCGTGGCCCGAAGGCGCAGCAGAAATGGTGCACCGCCTCCGTGATCCGTACGTCGGAGCAGGTCGTGGCCGATGCCCTCGAGCAGGCGGAGGCCCGTGACCCGCAGCATCTGCGGGACTGGGTCGTTCTTGTCGACGGCGCCCGTCACCAACTCGACCTGATCCACGCCGAGGCAGCCCGCCGGGATGCCAGCGTTCACGTCCTGCTCGACTTCGTGCACGTCGCGGAGTACTGCTGGACGGCCGCCCATGCTTTTCATCCGCCCGGCAGTCGCGAGGCCGCGACGTGGGCTGCGGACAAACTCACAGCGATCCTCGCAGGATAGTCCGCACGGGCCGCCACCGAGATGAGCGCACAGGCCACGGCCGAACAGCTTCCCGCGGCCCGCCGCGCAGCGGTCACCACCTGTCACCGTTACCTCACCGGGCACCTCGCCCAACTCGACTACGACACCGCCCTCACGGCGGGCTGGCCGATCGCCACCGGCGCCGTCGAAGGAGCCTGCCGACATCTGATCGCCGACCGCCTCGACATCACCGGTGCCCGCTGGGGACTCGACGGTGCCGAAGCCGTCCTCCAACTCCGCGCACTGATCACAAACGGTGATTTCGAGGACTACTGGCGTTTTCATTCGGGTCGCGTACATGAGCGGCTCTATCCCACTGCCGAACGGCAGGAATACGACCTCACCGCTTGACCAGGACGCTCTCTGGTAAAGGCGTGATCCACGGAGGTCAGTCTGGGGAAGGGCCGTCGTAGTAGCCGGGCCGGGCCAGCAGCACCGAGCTGAAGTAGTAGCCCTGCTCGTCCTCTGGTTCATCGTCGGCTTCGAAAGGGCGCCAAAAGCTGAGCAACAGGTCTCGCGCGACGAAGGATGCAGGATCGTCCTCGTCGGGTTCGATAGCGGTGATCTCGGCCATCCGGCTCACGACCTCACGGGCTGGCAGGCCGAAGACGTCGATACCGCGGAAGAGCACGACGTCCGAAGAGGCCGACGGGCGTCCCAACTCAACGGATTCCAGACGGTTGCGCATGCACCCGATGCTGATCATCAGGCCGCTGGGCCGGAAGATGTGCTGCCCCGCCCGATCGGCAGCGGCGAGCTCCCTCATGTCACGCAGGGACTCCAGTGCGCTGTTCGCGGCCTCGCGCGACATGCCGATCACAAGAGAACCGATGCCTATCGGCGGGACCAACTCGAAGTTCATGCGCGCATGCTGTCACGGCGAGCCTTCAAGTTCTTCCCTCAGAGGGAGCTACACCCATCCAAGTTCGCCTCGGTCAGGTCCGCGTCGGTCAGGTCCGCCACGATCAGGTTCACGTCGCGCAGTTTCGCGCTGGTGAGTCTCGCGTTGGTCAGGTTCGCTTCGCTCAGGGCCGCGCCGGACAAGTCCGCGGCGCGGAGGGTCGTGCTGAACAGCAGCGCCTTGACCAGATGCCTGGCGACCAGGTGCGATTCGCTCAGGTTGGCTCCCAGGCGAGTGCTCAGTCCCGTCGCGGTGGGTGTGTGGCGAGGCCCGACTGCCGGTTCATGCCTTCGTCGCCGCTGCCACGGATGCGGGCGTGGATGCTCCCGCAGCATGGGCACGACTGAGCTGCGGCCAGGCTCGGCTACGGTCAAACGGCGCGTCCCGATCGCAGAGCCCTGAAGCGGCGGCTGCGGCTCATCAGGTAGCGCAGCAGTCGACACGTCAGGATGAGCGTGTGGCACGACCCGACGGAGTGCTGGCGAAGCGGCCGAAGCCCACGAGGGTGAGGAGGCCTCCGACGACGACTGCAGGCAGAGCCAGGTGGTTGCAGACCGCGTCGGCGTTCTCACCGATCCACACCGCGATACCGGTGCCGCGGACGAACTCGGGGCGGTGGTAGTCGTACTGGCTCATGCCCGCACCGGCGGCCATGCAGAGCCATCCGGCCATTATCAGGAGCAACGTTGTGCGGCGTTGCCGCCGGTCACGGCCCGCCCGGAGAGGCTTCAGCGCCACGTCGAACTCCCCGGCGGCCCTCCGTTCCTTTTGCGCGACCCAGTGGGCGGCGGCCCTGGCCTCGACCTCCTCGGCCGCGTCGAAGTGGTGGCGCGTCGCCGCGTCATGACAGACCGCCTCGTCGCACAGCACGCGGCCTGTTACCGCCACCGACCGTCCGGACGCTCGTCGATGTCGATGTCGGCTTCGGAGAGCCCGGCGTAGACGCAGGTGGATGCCGCTGTACGGACGCCCGCGCGCACTGCGGCCTCCAGCGCGGCGCGGCCGTCCGGCGCGGCGGCGAGTTGCCCGGCGTTCCACCGCTGGCGGTCGCTGTGCACCGTGAAGGCGCGCTCCGCCGAGGACAGGGCTAGGGTCACCGGCACATTCAGCGGCATGAAGGAGGCACCTTCCGTGGGATGGAGAAAGAGCGTAGCGAGGGGTCCCGGCCTACAGCGCCTTTAGCAGTAGGCGTACGCCTCGAGACGGTTAACCGTTTTCTCCCGTTAGGCCGCTCCGGCACCGGGCCACTGCCACCAGCGCGGCCAAACCAACGCCCTCGTGAGTGCAGAGGCACCTCAGTAAAGTGGGCGTGATTCGAATGAAGTTGATGGCGCATCAGCACCGGGGAATGGAGAGACAGTGAACAACCCTTACGCCCCTGCCTCCGGCATGGAGAAACAGCCGGGATGGTCATGGCTCGACGAGTACCTATGGGTCTCGTGCGACATCATTTCCGATCTGGCCGAAGGCCGGCTGGAGCAGCGTCCGCTGGTCACCACCGTCGCCCGGCTCGAGCCCGGAGAACGCGCACTCGCCGTCGGTCCCGCAACGCGTTTGACCTGGCGGGCGCTGGGCGACGGCAGCTACATGCACCGAAGCGTCGTTGCGTTCGGCAGTCCCACATTCGTACTCGGCAGCATGGCCGGCTCGGCCCTCGGTAACTCCGCCCGCCGCCGCGCTGCAGCGAACGACGCGCAACCGCGCTGGGTGGTGAACGGATCCGGCGAAATCACCGTCACCACGCGCAAGGTCTACTTCGGACACCCGAAGTGCCCACTTGACCTCGCCTGGAGCGGCCTGGACGCGATTGACCTCGTCGCACCCGAGGTCTTCCAGACCAGCTTCCGCGACATCCACAACGGACGGCAGACGACAGTCCAGCTCCACACTCCCTGGGCGTCCCTGCTGTTCGTCCTGGCCGCTGTCGCAGCCTTCCCCGCCCATCCCCGACTGCTGGGACGCGGCTGGCTCCCACCAGACTTCGAGAGGCGATGCACCGATATCGGCAGGCCATGCCGCCCGGCATCCCACCTCCTGCTGAACCGCGGCCACTAGAGAACGCCGACCGGAGCAACGGCAGTACGGTTACACCTCAAGTTCCTTCCCGAAAACCCTTCGGTAATCCCGAACTTGTGGGCTCCTCCTGGGCATCAGGTCGAAGCCCAGCAGGTGGGCGAGCGCGAAGACAGGGAAACTCTGGCCCTGCGTATCCGCGTGCACCGCGGTCGGCTGCACTTCGCTCGTGTTCTTCAGCAGGCCCTCGATGATGTATACGGCCTCCCACACGCCGAACGGGATGACGTGCGTGAACAGCGCGATGTAGGTGTCCGAGACGTGGTGGTAGGCGATGCCGCCCGGCTTGCCGTACCGGACGCTCGTCTCGGAGAGCGCGGAAGTGCATCTGCGTGAGGCGGTCGACGGTCATTCAGTGCAGCAGAATCCGGTGGTTCGTGCTTGGACGAGCAGGGTGCGGGCGGTACGCGGGCCCGGGCAGGGGGCGAGGAGTTCCTGAGTGCTGATGGTGGTGAAGCCGGCCTCGCGGAGGGCTTTCGTCCAGACCTGTTCCTGAAGGACCCAGCGGGGCATCGTGCTCGCCTGGCCGTCGGGGGTCTTCGCCGGGATCTCGGCGCACTGCACGTCACTCTGGGCGGGGGCGCCGTCCAGGTAGTGCGCCAGTGTGGAGAAGACCAGCTGTCCGCCGGGGCGCAGGGCTGCGGCCGCCGCGGGCAGCAGTTCGCCCGGCGGGACGAAGTCGATGGCGCCGAAGACGCTGTAGAGCACGTCGTAGGTGCCGGTCGCGGCCCGCAGGTGGTCCACGACGTCGCAGTGCACGATGCGCAGGCGGGGTGCGAGGTGGCCGAACAGGGAGGTGGCCATCGCGTGTTGGGCGGGTGAGGCATCCACCGCGATGACCTGGGCCGCGCGGTGCCGGACGGCCAGGTAGGCGGCGTGCCGTGCGGCGCCGGCGCCGAGGTCGCCGACACACCGGCCGGCCAGGTCGCCCAGAATGTCCGGGCCGGGCCCGCAGTCCTGGCTCCACGTCCAGTGAAATGCGTCCGGAACGCGCTGGTCGGTGGCGGCACGCGTGCGGCCGTAGTGGTGCCAGAGGTCAGGGGCGGCAGTGCTCACCCGCCCGATCGTGCCCGCTGTGCCCCGGCCGCGGGCCGGGTCCGCGCAACCTCACCCGGTCGAGCTCGCGGGCCCCGGCCCGGCCGGGACCCGCGAGCGGACGGTGTGCGAGGTCAGTGCGAGTCGCTGCCAGGATGGCAGGGGCCGCAGGGCGCGGCATCGGCCCACAGCGGCACATCCACCTCCCACCCGTCGGCGGCGATCAGGTGCGCCGTCCGCATCACGGAGCCGTCGTCCTTGAACTCGACCTCGGGAACGTGGTGCAGGAAGTGCCCGCCGTTGTGCTGCGCGCACAGCTCGGCGTAGGCGACGGTGTCCAGGATGACGGTGTGGACGCCGATGTCGACCAGCGTGCTGGGGGCGAGCCCGAGGGCCTCGCCGCGGTGTCCCATCGCGGTCAGCAGGTAGGCGTACGCCTGGTCCAGGACCCGGGCGGCCATGACCGAGTCCTAGGGGTAGTCGCGCACGAGGAGCCCGATCTGCTTCTCCCACAGTGCGGCCGGGACGGCCTCGCGCGCCCGGCGGACCGGGCCGCTGGAGCGGGCCGTGGGAGATACGACGGCAGTGGCCATGATGCCTCCGAAATGCTCGGTGCCCCGCCGATGGGGGCCGTGCTCCCAGCACGCCGCCCCTCGGCGTTATGCCGTGGTCAACTGCCCTTCTGTGCAAGGCGTTTGCACATCACGCAAGCAGACTCGATGGCGGAGCCCGACCCTCGTACCGTGAAAGCCCCCGGCCGCGCGGTGTGGGAGGGCCCGATGCCCGTTGACCCGCTGTGGAACAGCACACGCGCCCGCACGCTGGCCGCACAGCGGCTCCCCGGCGCGCTCATCCGGCTCGGCCGCGAACACCACGCCTGGACCCTGGTCCACCTCGGCAGCCGGATCGGCTGCTCACCGGCCACCCTCTCCCGCCTGGAACGCCGCACCCGCATCATCGACCTGGCCCTGATCCACCGCGCCGCGCTGGAAGTCGGCGTGCCTTCACACCCCGCTACTGCCAGTCCGCCGATTCGGACCTGGCCCACCACCACGTGCCGCACCTACGTGGCCTCGACAGCGACGAAGCCCACACCGAACTCGCCGACCTCCTCCTGCCCTACGCCGCGAAAGCCTGGGACGACCTGCAAAACCCCGACGCGGGCACGGTCTGCTTCGAACACGACCACTACCTGAAGATGTGGGCCCTGACCGAACCCGTCCTGCACGCCGACTACCTGCTGCTGTACGAGGCCCAGGACACCAACCCCGTCCTCGAACACATCGTTCTGGCCCAAAAGGACCGCACTCAGATCGTCATGGTCGGCGACTCCGCCAGGCCGTCTACGACTGGCGCGGCGCCCGCGACGTCATGACCGGCTTCAAGGGCCACCACCTCACCCTCACCCGCTCCTTCCGCTTCGGCCCCCACCTCACCACCGAAGCCAACCGCTGGCTCACCCTCTCCGGCGCCCCCATCCGCCTCACCGGAAGCACCGACATCCCCACCACCATCGGCCCGCACACCGGCCACCCCGGCGCCGTCACCGAAATCCTCACCCTCCTCAAGACCGGTGTTCCCAGCGCGCTGGCCGGGGGAGGAGACGCCCTGAGTGCACTCGCCCAGGCAGCCCGCGACCTCATCCAGGGACGGCGCACCCACCACCCCGAACTCGTGCTGTTCACCACCTGGCCCGCCCTGCGCGACTACGCCGAACTCGACCCCGCCGGCGCCGACCTCCAGCCCTTCGCCAACCTCGTCGACGAACACGGACCCGACGCCATCCTTCATGCCGTCGAACGCCTCGTCCCCGAACTCCACGCCCAGGTCACCGTCTCCACCGTCCACAAAGCCAAAGGCCGCGAATGGCCCCACGTCCGCATCGCCCCCGACTTCACCCCGCCCCCCGACACCGACGAACACGACGCCACCGGCCGCCCGGTGCCCGGCCCCATCGATCCGGACGAGGCACGCCTCGCCTACGTCGCCGTCACCCGAGCCCGCCACCACCTCGACCCTGCGGGCCTGGCGTGGATCAACCAGCATCCTGATAACCCCGCACCGACCTCTTGAGGGTGTGTCGATTTGACTGGACAGACCCTCGCCCGTTTCTGTCGGCGCATTACGAACTCAGGTCACTAGTGCGGTGCTGCGTCGAGAACGATGTCAAACCCTCTGGCGTCGAGGTCGAGCGTCAGTCTCCGCCGAATGCTGGGAGAGCCCGAGACGGTCAGTGTGTATTCCCCCGCGGGGACGGCGGTGAAGGCGAAGTGCCCCGAGGGACTCGCGTGGGCGGCCAGCCAGAAGCCGACGTCGTCGATGAGGGTGACGTGGACACCGGCCGCCGGTGTGCCGTCCTTGCGGCGCACGACGCCGTCCACGGAGACCAGCCGGTGCGCCAGGGTGATGTCCTCGACTTCGGTGGTATAGGCGGTGACGTGTACCGGACGGGTCGTGGGCCGGTGCAGTCGGTGTTCGGTGATGAGGAGGTAGGTCCCTGCGTGCAGCGCGGTGAACCCGTACCTGCCGCTCGGGCCGGTGCAGGCCGCGTGCAGTACGGCGCCGTCGCTTCGGGCCAAGACGACGATGGCGTCGGAAATGGGGCTGCGCAGGGACTCCTCGCGTACGGTACCGCCGATGCTAGCCACGGCGATGAGCGCGATGCCCGAGGCCAGCCGGCCGTGGTCCGTGATGCTCAGGGTCTGGGGGAAGTAGCCCGTGGCGCCGACGACGAGGAGGTAGCGTCCGGCCTTCGGGGCCCGCAGCCGGAAGTGACCGCGCCGGTCCGCGGTGCCGCGGGAAGCGGCCTGGCCCGATGCGTCGATGAGCGCCAGCCGCGCCCGGGCGATCGGAGGGCCGCCGTCCCTCACCACCTGACCGCTGACTTCGCGGGTACGGGCACTGAAGAAGCGGCGCTGCCCGGGGAACGCGCCGGTGGGCACGCGGCAGCGGCGTCCTGGCCATAGCCTGCGAAGGAAACGCGGTAAGCGACCCAAGAAGTTCATTGGTAGGTGAACACCCTTTCTCTCACTTCCCGTTGCCGCGAAGAGGTCGGAGCCGTGGGGGGGGGCCCCCCCGGGGCCCCCCCCCCCCCCCGGGGGCGGGCGCCCCCCGGGGGGGTGGGGTGTTTGGGGCGTGTTTTTGCCACCCCACCACCCCCCCCACACACCCCCCAGGCCCC
>NZ_JBIUYI010000018.1:0-77316 GCF_044744425.1 Streptomyces sp. NPDC087300 | reverse complement strand
CCTCCTTACCCACCCGCTCAACCCAACAATTTATTTTTTTTTCTTCCAAAAAACTTTTCACCCCCCCCCCGGGCCCCGGTGGGGGGGGGGGCGGGGCGCCCCCCCCCCCCGGGCCCCCCCCCACGGCTCCGAGGGACGGTCACGCCGGGGGTGTGTGGGTTCTGTCGCGCTTGTTGAGCCAGCCGAAGCACCCCGCGAAGACAGCGGCGAGGCCGACCGACACGGCGGCGACGGTAAAGCTCACCTGGTAGGCATGGGCGGTGGGCACGTTGCTGCCCTCGATGGTGTCCGAGCTGAGGAGCACGGCGGTCACCGAGCTGGCGATGCTGCCGCCGATGAGCCGGACGAGCGAGTTGACGGCGCTGGCGACAGCGGTCTTGGAGGGGTCCACGTGCTCGACGGCCATGGTGCCGAGGGCTGCGAAGGAGAGGCCGACACCGATCCCGAGGAGGGCCGTGGCGACGTAGATGTCGTACGCGTGGTCGTGCCGCATGATCAGCCACACGTTCGAGAGGGCGGCGACCGCCGATCCGGTCGCGACCATCGCGGCGGCCGAGGTCTTGCGGACGAAGCGGCCCGCGAGCGGGGAGATGACGATAAGCAGCGCGGTGGTCGGCAGCAGGTAGACGCCGGCCATCAGGACGGAGGCGTCGAAGCCGTAGCCCACCTCGGAGGGGGTCTGGACGTAGCTGGGCAAGAGGGTGAATCCCGCGTAGAGCGCGAAGCCGAGGAGGAACGAGGCGAGGCTGGCGCCGATCGTGCCGCGGTGGGTCAGCATCGCGACGTCGACCAGGGGCGCGGGCGACCGGCGCTCGATGGCGATCCAGACGGCGAGGAGCACGACGGCCGCGACGAGCAGGCCGATCACGGAGCCCGAGGTCCAGCCCCAGTCCTTCCCCTTGCTCATGCCGAGCAGCAGGGCGATCAGCGCGGCCGTGAGGGTCACGGCGCCGGGTACGTCCGGTCGTCCGCCCACGGGCGGCGTCACATCGCGCACCACCCAGGCGGTGAGCGCGGTGGCGAGGAGGGAAAGGCCGGTGATGAGCCAGAAGACGATGCGGTAACCACTGGTGTACTCGGCGATCAGACCACTGATGATCATGCCGAGACCGACGCCGATGCCCATGGTCGCGCTCAGCACGCCGATGCCGGTGGTCATCTTCTCGCGCGGCAGGAGGTCGCGTACGGCGCCGATGGCCAGGGGCACGGTCGCCGCGGAGACGCCCTGGAATACCCGGCCGACCATGAGGACAGTGATCGAGGTGGACACGGCGGCGACGAGGGACCCGACGACCAGTAACCCGAGGGTGAGCAGCAGCATCCGTCGTCGGCCGTACATGTCGCCGAGGCGGCTGAAGAGCGGCGTGGCCACGGCGCCGCACAGAAGGCTGATGGTGAGGGCCCAGCTCACCGCGGAGGCGGAGGCATGCAGCGATTCCTGCAGGCGGGGCAGGAGGGGGATGACCGCGCTCTGCTGGATGGACGCGGTGGAGGCAGCCACGGACAGGGCGATGACGACCATGCCCTGGCGGTGTCCCGTGGGCCGGGCGGACGAATCTGTTGGAATCTTGGCTGCGGAGGGCACGGACATGACTGTCCCCCTTCGGGGGTGTGTATAACTGACATAGGTAGTTGTCCGCCGCGGAGGGGCGGCTCAGGTAGATAACTACCTTAGGTAGATACTGGGAAGGGTGCAAGTGTCATGGACGAAGGCATCGACGGCCTGTTCTCCCTCGCCCCGAAGCTCGCGCAGCTCGGCGCGACGCTGAACAGCAACTGGCTCCATGAAAGGGCGACCGCCCTGGCCGGCGTTCCATTGGAGCGCCCGGCCCTGCAGATCCTCGGAGTGCTGCAGGGCTCTGGCGGCCCCCTGAGGATCGGCGAGATCGCCACCGAGATGAGAGTCGAAGGCCCGCACGTCACCAGACACGTCCAGCGTCTGGAGCGGAAGGGCCTGGTGTACCGGGTCACCGATCCCCAGGACAAGCGGGCCCGCCTGATCGAGCTGACACCGGCCGGTGCTGACCTCAGTACGCGCTATCGGTCGGTGGTGATCGACTGGCTGTCTCAGGCGTTCATGTCGTGGCCGGAGAGCGACAGGCGCGAACTCGTACGGCTCGGGGGGCGGATGGTGGACGACTTCCTCGACTTCCTGAAGAAGGCGGAGGAGTATGACCCGCACCAGGAGGAGTCGGCGGACTGGCAGGCAATCGGCTGACCTCCTGTCGGCACGGGAAGGCGAACGGCGGCGAGCGGGCCCCTCGGTACGGGGCCCACTCGCCGTCCTGGACGGTCGCTCACTGGGGTGTTTGTCCCGCGGTGGCCAACGTCGGCGCGTGCAGGCTCACGGTGGACGGAGGCTCCTGCGGGCCCGGCACCAGGTGCCACCGCTGGACGCCCGTGTCCACGGCGGCCGGGAGGGCGTCGAGGCAGTCGCACCCGGATTCGGTGAAGCCCGCGAAGCGGTACGCCACTTCCATGATGCGGTTGCGGTCCGTGGCGCGGAAGTCGGCCACGAGGTGCACGCCCGTCGCGGCCGCCTGGTCGATCAGCCAGCGCAGGATGACCGAGCCCGCGCCGAAGGAGACCACCCGGCAGGAGGTGGCGAGCAGTTTGAGGCGCCAGACGGCCGACCCTCTCTCCAGGAGCATGACGCCCACCGCGCCGTGCGGACCGAAGCGGTCCCGGAGGGTGGTCACCAGCACCTCGTGGTGAGGGTCCTTCATGAGCGCGCGCAGGGTGTCCTCGGAGTAGTGCACACCGGTCGCGTTCATCTGACTGGTCCGCAGGGTGAGTTCCTCGACCCGGGGCAGCTCCTCGTCCGTGGCCGACGCGATCCGCATCTCCAGGCCGAGCGAGCGGAGGAACTCCTCGTCGGGCCCTTCGAACGCGGAACGCGCCGAGTCCCGCTCGAAGCCGGCCTGGTACATCTTCCGGCGGCGGTGCGAGTCGACCGTGGACACCGGAGGGGTGAACTCGGCCAGCTTCGGCAGGGATAGCACGTGCTCCGCGGGGTAGAGCCGTACCTCCGGCAGGTGGTGGGCGACCTCGGCGCGCTCGGTCGGCTGGTCGTCGACGAACGCCATGGCCCGCTGGGCGAAGTTCAGCCGTTCCGCTATGGCGCCGACCGACGTGGACTTCGGGCCCCAGCCGATGTGCGGAAGGACGAAGTACTCGGCGATGCCGAGCTGTTCGAGCCGTTGCCACGCCAGGTCGTGGTCGTTCTTGCTCGCCACCGCCTGCAGGATGCCCCGCTTGTCCAGCTCGATGACGACGTCCCGGACGGCAGGAGGCAGAACGACCTCGTCGTCCTCCAGAAGGGTGCCCTGCCAGAGCGTGTTGTCCAGGTCCCAGACCAGGCACTTTACCAACTGGGGCTGCTTCTCGCTCATGCCCACACCGCCAGTGCCTGCTCGCCGAGGGCAAGTTGGCAGATCTCGCTGCTGCCCTCGATGATCTCCATCAGTTTCGCGTCGCGGTGGGCGCGCGCCACGGCGTGGCCGTCGCGGGCGCCGGCCGAGGCCAGGACCTGGACGGCCGTCGCGGCGCCGCGGACCGCCTGGGTCGCCCCGACGTGCTTGGCCAGCAGGCTGGCGGTCACCACTTCCGGGGAACCCTCGTCCCAGCAGCGGCTGGCGTGTTCGCAGGCGCGGGTGACGGACTGTTCCGCCACCAGCAGTTCGGCCAGGTGCCGTGCGACCAGTTGGTGGTCGGCGAGCCGGCTGCCGAACTGCCTTCGGGTCGCGGCGTGCCGGGCGGACGCGGCCAGGCACGCCCGCAGGATGCCCGCGCAGCCCCAGGCCACCGACATCCGGCCGTACGACAGGGCCGTGGTGACCAGCAGCCCGGGGGGCTGGCCCGCTCCGGGCAGCACGTTCTCCGCGGGCACACGAACCCCGTCGAAACCGACGACGGAGTGGCCCGCCGCGCGGCAGCCCAGCGCGTCGGGTATCCGCTCGATCCGTACGCCGGGCGTGGAGGCGGGAACCAGCACCACGGCGGCGCCCTCGCCGTACCGGCCGAAGACGACCAGGACGTCGGCGTAGGCGGCGGCGGTGATCCAGACCTTGGTTCCGTCGACCACGGCACTGCTGCCGTCGAGGACGATGCGCGTCTCCATCGCCGACAGGTCGCTGCCGGCGTCGGGCTCGCTGAACGCCACGGCCGCGAGCTCGCCACCGGTCAGCGCGGGCAGGAACTGCTTCCGCTGCCATGGTCCGCCGATGCGGCTGATCGTCCAGGCGGCCATCCCCTGCGAGGTCATCAGGCTCCGCAACGAGCTGCACAGGCTGCCGACGTACGCCGTCAGCTCGCCGCTCTCCAGGCTCGACAGACCCAGCCCGCCGAACTCCCGCGGCACTTCGGCGCACAACACGCCCTTCGCCCCCAGTTCCCGCACCAGGGTGTCGGGTATCGCGCCCGTGCGGTCCCAGGAATCGGGCTGGTCACCGATGAGTCCGGTGGCCAGCTCCCTGGCTTCGGCGAGCGTGTCACCCACGGTCGCCTCCGCCGGCCGGCTCCTGGAGCCGGGACACCAAGGTGCTCATCGTCCGCACCGTACGGAAGTTGTCCAGCTGCAGATCGGCACCGCCGATCACGACGTGGAAGGTCTTTTCCAGGAAGACCACCAGCTGCATGGCGAACAGCGAAGAAACCGCCCCCTGGGCGAAGATGTCCTGCTCGTCCTCCCAGGTCCGCCGGGTGTGCTGGGACAGGAAGTCCCGGATCGCTTCCTTCACCGTTCCCTCGGCTGTGGTCGTCATGATGTACGCCCTCCGTAGTCGTAGAAGCCCCGGCCGCTCTTACGGCCGAGGTCGCCCCGCGCGACCTTCTCCAGCAGCAGCCCGCAGGGGCGGCATCCCTCGTCGCCGGTACGCTCGGCCAGCACGCGCAGCGAGTCGGCCAGGTTGTCCAGGCCGATAAGGTCGGCCGTGCGCAGCGGGCCCGTGCGATGGCCGAGACATCCCTGGAACAGGTCGTCGACCGCCTCCGGAGTCGCGCGGCCCTCCTCAACGACGCGGATCGCGTCGTTGAGCATCCGGTGCAGGACCCGGCTGGTGACAAAACCCGGCCCGTCGCCCACCACCACGGGCCGCCGCCCCAGCGCCGTCAGCAGGCGCGTGACAGCGGTCATGGTGCGCTCGCTGCTGCGCGGCCCCCGGACCACCTCGACCATCGGGATCAGGTACGCGGGATTCATGAAGTGCACGCCTGCCAGGTCCGCGGGGCGGGACACGGCGCCGGCCAGCTCGTCGATGGGGATCGCCGAGGTGTTGGAGACGAGCGGGGTGCCCTCGGACACCACGGCCGCCACGTCGGCGAGCACCTTGCCCTTCTCCTCGGCCAGCTCGGTGATGGCCTCGATCACGACCGTCGCGCCGGCGGCGGCGTCGGCCGAGCTGCTGGTGGTCAGCGGGCCCGGCTCCCTGCCGGTTGGAAGGGCGTTCATCAGACGGGCCATCCGGAGCTGCTCCCCGACCTCTTCCCGAGCAGGGCTGAGCCGGTCCCCGTCGATGTCGATCAGGGTCACGGGTACGCCGTGGCCGATGGCCATCGCGGTGATGCTCGTACCCATCACACCCGCTCCAAGGACAGCGAGCCGACCGTCGAAATAGTTCTCTGTCACGAAATTCTCCGCAACTTCGTGGGGAAATTTCCCCGCACTTGTTCCTGTTGGGGCGGCGTCACAATGGTGTGGGTGGCAGCTGCACGGGGCAACCCCTGTTCCGGTGCATCGATTTCGGGATCCTCCTTATTTCGATCCGTGCGGGAAGCGGTGGAGCGGCGCGGGCCAGGGGGTCGCCTGGGTTCCGGATCATAGCTGTTTCAGGGGTTCTCCCTTCCTGCTCACCTCTGCAAATAGGCAGGTCAAGATGATTTTTCTGGAGCGTGGCAGTCGGTTGGTCGGGGTGGCGCACGTGCCGCGAACTGCCGCCCCCAGAGGGGTCGAGAGGTGATTCTGGGGTTGTTTTCGTATGCCGCGCAGTCATAGTGTTTTCATGCAGTCGAGATCAATTCGGCAATCAGTAGGGATTTCTCATGGGCACCCTAAACTTCGTTCCCTCGGTATTCAGGTCCGGTTCTTTTAACGGCGATGGAAAGCAGGACATCCTTGCTCGTGACGCACGCACGGGAGAGCTCTTCGTCTTTCCCCACAGCGATGGGTTCCGGGGCGCGGAGACGTACGGGGAGCCGGTCCTCATCGGTACGGGCTTCGGCTCGCACCTCTGGCTGTGCGCGGGCGACCTGACCGGCGACGGCAGGGCGGACGTCGTGTGCATCACCGACGACGACCGCGCCTTGGTCTTCCTCAACCAGGGAGGCCTGGACGGGCTCGGCACGCTCGGCGAGGCGATCCACGTCGGCGGCAAACCGCCGGAGCGCGCCTACGACACCATCGCGCTCGGCGACCTGACCGGGAACGGGGTGGTCGACATCATCGGCCGGGTGCAGGGAACGGGGGACGTCCACCGGATCATGCACCAGGGCAAGGTTGACGCGGCGAACACCTTCGCCCCGCCCGCAGACTTCGCCGTCATCGCCCCCGCCGACCTGCCGGTCGGCCTCGCCGACATCACCGGCAGCGGCGAACTAGACCTGCTCGTACGGCATGCCGATGGCACCCTGTCCGCCCACGAGGTCTACGCGGGCGGACGGGGCGAGGACGGCCTGCCCCTCGGTCCCGGCGGTTGGCACACCCTCGGCTCCGGCTGGCTGGAGACTGCGGTCATCGACATCACGGACATCGACGGCGACGGCCGCCCCGACCTGCTGGCGGTACGCCCGGACGGCGAACTCGTCGTGCACCGACACAGCGGCTCCTTCGACCCCGAGAACCCGGGAGCCACCTTCCTGCCGCCGGTCGCGGTCGGAGCGGGCTGGGGCGGTTTCGACATCGTCAGCTGACCCGTGGCCACCGCACCCCCTTCGCACGACAGCTTCGACAGAACGGGAAAGAGCATGAGCAGTCTGACGACCTGGAAACAGCTCAGTGACGGCACCGACGACGTCGTCCTCGCTGTCGACTTCGATGCGACCGGTCGCATCGAGGCCCGCTTCACCGACTTCGTACAGCTCCTGCGGCCGGGGGGCACCGTCTGGGAGACCAGGCCCCAGGCCATTTCCGCCCGTCCGGACCTCCCCGCGGAAACGTACGTCAAGCAATGGGTGGACGAGGTCGCGGACAGCGGCCGCACGGTCCGGGGCGTCCTGGCCTTCTGCGCGGGCAGCGTCTATGCCGCCGCGATCGCGGCGGAGATCGAGAAGGCTCAGGGCACGTTCCCGGTGACGGTGCTGTTCGACCCGGAGCGGGCGACCGCCGCCAACCTGTACTGGCAGTTCCACAAGGCGGTCGGGCAGATGGTCACCACCCTCGGGGAGTCCGAGGTGGGACAGGCCCAGGACGCCGGACAGCGGGCCCAGGAGCAGTGCACCTCGCTCACGGAGCTGGCCCACCAGCTGTTGCCGCTCTACGAATCCGTGGCCGACAGCGCCTGCGCGAAGCTCGGTCTGGACGAACGCCGATGCGCCGAGATGTCCGAGACCGCGGGCGCTTTCCTGTCGTACCTCTCGATCGCCGAGCAGATCGATCCGACCCAGGTCTGGCGGCGCTGCACGGCCATCACCTCCCACACACCGACCAGCGGCCTGAACGGGTTCCGGATGCTCAATCCTGGCCGGGACGCCCGGATCGTGGCCCACGAGTACCGCTTCGAGACGCCGCACACCGAGCTGCTGCGCAGCTCCGACGTCGCCCGAGCCGTCTCCCGACTGCTTACCGCCCGCTGACCTGCCCACGTTGCCGCAGCAACCGCCGGCATCCACGCGTCAGAGACAGGAAAATCGGAATGCCCACTCCTTCACAGCCCTCCGCGCACGGCTCCGCCCTCACGACCCTGACCGCGGCCAGCCGCAAGGAGCAGGCGCTGTGGCTCCTGGAGCAGCTTGTTCCGACCAGCGCTGTCAACAACCTCTCGGTCGTCTTCACCACCGAAGGGCCGTTGGGACATCGGGAGGTCCAGCAGACCCTCGACGTACTGCTGCGGCGGCACGAAGCGCTGCGCACCGTGTTCTACGGTGTCGAGGGCGCCTTGACCAAGCTGGCGCTGCCCGCCGACCGGTGCCCCGTGACCGTGGAGTTCGCCTCGGTCCCGGCGGACGGAACCGAGGCGGCGGTGGCGGCGCTCGTCGGGCGCCCGTTCACCTTCGACGGGCAGCCCCTGGTCCGGGTCGGCCACTTCCGCGGCCCCGACGGTGACGTTGTCGCCCTGGTCGTCCACCACATCGTCTTCGACAGCACGTCCGCCGCCATCCTTCTCGAAGAGTTCCGGCACGTCTACGAGTCACTCGCCGCCGGCGGGCGGGTGCCCGAAGGGCTGAGCGCCCCGCAGCCCGCACTGGTCCCGGCGTCCTACTCCGATGCCAGCCTCGCCTACTGGCGGGAGCACCTGGAAGGCTTCGACCCGGCGGCGCTCGGCCTGGCCTGCGGGACGGAGGACCGGCCCTCCCCGACGCTCACCGGCGACTCGGTCCTGCACACGCTGTCGGCCGCGGCCCGGGACGCGGTCCGCGGCCTCCAGAAGGAGCTGCGCGCCCCCGAAGCCGTCGTTCTGCTCGCTGCCTACTACCTGCTGCTGGCCCGCCACGGTGCAGGGCCCGACCTGGTCGTCGGCGCCCCCGCCAACGTCCGCCCGCCGCAGTCCTCGCGCGCCGTCGGCTACCACGTCAACACACTCCCGCTGCGGGCACGAGTCGACCTCAGGGCCGGGTTCCGGGACCTGGCCGCGCAGGCCCGTACCGCTTTCTTCGGGGCGATCACCCATGCCGACGTGCCCGTCGACGTGCTCCTGCCGGAGATCAAGCACGCGGGTACCACCTGGCGCAACACCGTCTTTCGCCACCTATTCAACTACGTGCCGAACGCGGGACAGCCCGCCTTCGACCTCGCCGGCACCCCGGCTCGGCAGCTGCTGGTGGAGAACGGCTACAGCAAGTTCGACCTGGAGTTCTTCTTCTTCTCCTCCTCCGAGGACCTCACCGTCCGCGGTGTGTTCTACACAGAGGTGCTGACAGCCACGGACACCCGGTTCCTCCTGGAGCGGTACGACGCCCTGCTCGTCACCCTGGCCACGGACCCCGATCGCCCGATGGGCGAACTCCCGCTGGCCGCCGAGCGCGACCGTGCCGTCATTGAAGCGGCCAATGCCACCGATGCCCCGGTGGTGCCCGCCACGCTGATCGAGGCGGTGGCCGGGACGGTGCGCCGCAGCCCGCGTGCCGTTGCCTTGGTGGACGGAGAACGGTCGGTCAGCTACGCGCGGCTGTGGCGCGCCGCACTGTCCGACCGCGATCTGCTGCGCGCGGCGGGAGCCGGGCCGGGAGACATCGTGGCGCTCGCCGGGCGGCGCGGGCCCGAGCTGGCCGCCGCGGTCCTCGGCGCCTGGCTGGCCGGCGCGGCCTACCTCTGCCTGGACCCCGACCACCCCGCTCAGCGCACCGCCTACCTCCTTGAGGACTCCGGGGCCCGGATCGTGCTGACCGCACCCGGCGTCGATCACCGGGCCGGCCACGGCGTCCGTACGATGCCGATGGCCCCGGTCGCCGACACCGGCGCCCCCGAGGTCACCGAGCAGGAACTGACCGCGGCCGTCGACGAGCACGCCACGGCGTTCCTCATCTACACCTCGGGCTCCACCGGAAGGCCCAAGGGCACGGTCATCACCCACAGCGGCGCCGCCAACGTCATCGGCCACTTCGTCCGCGAACTGCGGGCGGATGCCGGGAGCGCGACGCTCTGGCTCACCACCTTCACCTTCGATATCTCGGCCCTGGAACTCTTCCTGCCGTTCGTCTCTGGCGGCCGTGTCGTCGTCGCTCCCGACACCGCCCGCACCGACGGTGCCGTGCTCCTGGACAACCTGACGCGGCACGGTGTGAGCATCGTCCAGGCCACCCCCACCACATGGCGGCTCATTGTGGAGCAGGCCGGGCACCAACTGGCCGGCATCCGGGGCGTCACCGGCGGCGAGCCCCTGCCGGCCGCGCTGGCCCGTCGCATCACCGCGGCCGGCTGCGAGCTGCGCAACGCGTACGCACCGTCCGAGACCACGATCTACTCCACCTGTGGTGCGGTGCCCGAAGGCGCCACCACCGTCGACATCGGTGTGCCGATGTCCAACACCCGTGCCTTCATCACCGACGCCGAAGGCCGGGAGCTCCCCGTCGGGGTGAGCGGTGAACTGTGCATCGCGGGAAGGGGAGTGGCCCTCGGCTACCACGGGCGGCCGGAACTGACGGCGGAGCGGTTCGCCACCCACCCGGAGTACGGCCGTTTCTACCGCACCGGTGACCTCGCCCGCTGGCTTCCTGACGGCACCATCGAACTGCATGGGCGGGTCGACCGGCAGGTCAAGGTGCGGGGCAATCGCCTCGAGCTCGGTGAGGTCGAGGCCGTCATGCTGGAGCACCCCGACGTGCGGGGCGTGGCCGTAGTCGTCGCCGACGACGAAGCGAGCGGCGGCCCCCTGCTGATCGCCTTCGTCGAGACGGAGGCCGTGCCGGACAGCCTCACCGAGCAGCTGTGGGAGCACGCGCGCGCCGCCCTGCCGGGAGCGGCCGTGCCTCAGCAGTTCATCGCGCTCAAGGCCTTCCCGACCACGGTCAGCCAGAAGACGGACTACCTGGAGCTGAAGCGCATCGCCCAGAGGATGCGTGCCGAACGCCACGCGGCCGAGCCAGCGCCGGGGCGGGCCGCCGCCGTGAGCGACCCGGTGACCGGCGGGCTGATCGCGCTGTGGCAGGAGCTGCTGGAGCGTACCGACGTCGACGGCGATACCAACTTCTTCGCCCACGGCGGACATTCACTCCTCGGGGCACAGCTCGTGCAGCGCGCCGAGGCGGCCTTCGGCACACCTCTGACCCTCGCCGACCTCTACGCCGACCTCACACCGGCCCAGCTCGCCGCACGTATCCGTACCGCACACAGCACAAGCGATCCAACCGCCAGGGGTTGGGAGCAGGAGGCGTAATCGAATGAGCGAGTTTTCCCCCTCCCCGGCGGCGGCCGGCACGGCTCCCGAGCCCATCGCCGTAACCGGCCTCTCCTGCCGACTGCCCGGCGCGGCGGACCCCACGGCGTTCTGGCAGCTGCTGCGGCAGGCCGAGCACGGAATCTGTGAAGTGCCCGACGGCCGATGGGACTGTGCCGCGGACGGCCGCGCGACGTCCGGCACCCGGCTGGGCGGTTTCCTTGAGAACGTTGATGGATTCGACGCCGCCTTCTTCTCCGTCTCCCCCCACGAAGCGGCGATGATGGACCCCCAGCAGCGCCTCGCGCTCGAACTGGCGTGGGAAGCTCTGGAATCGGCGGGGACGGCACCGACCGCGCTCAGCGACAGCCGGACGGGTGTCTTCGTCGGCGCCATTTCCGGCGACTACGCCGCGCTGGTGGCCCGCGGCGGCCCCGATGCCGTCACCCAGCACACCATGACCGGCCTGGAACGCGGCCTGATCGCCAACCGTGTCTCCTACCACCTGGGACTACAGGGCCCGAGCATGACCGTCGACGCGGCCCAGGCGTCCTCCCTCGTGGCCGTCCACCTGGCCTGTGAGAGCCTGCGCTCCGGAGAGTCGGAGACCACCCTGGCCGGCGGGGTGCACCTCAACCTCAGTGAGGAGGGCGCGCTGGCCGTCGCCCGGTTCGGCGGGCTCTCGCCCGACGGGCGCAGCTACACCTTCGACGAGCGCGCCAACGGCTTCGTCCGCGGGGAAGGCGGCGGGTTCGTCGTCCTCAAGCTGCTCTCCAGGGCCCTGGCGGACGGCGACCGGATCCACTGCCTGATCCGGGGCAGCGCTGTCAACAACGACGGCAGGACGGACGGCCTGACGCGCCCCAGCCCGAAGGCGCAGGCGGACGTGTTGCGCCGGGCGTACGCGCATGCGGGCGTCGACCCGGCCGATGTCGGATATGTCGAACTGCACGGCACCGGCACCCCGGTCGGGGACCCCATCGAGGCATCGGCCCTCGGTGAGGTCCTGGGCACGGCCCGGCCCGCAGGCACGCCGCTGCCGGTCGGTTCCGCGAAGACCAATGTCGGGCACCTCGAAGGCGCGGCAGGAATCGTGGGCCTACTCAAGACCGTGCTCAGCATCGCGCATGAGGAGGTGCCGGCCAGCCTGAACTTCGAGCGCCCGAACACCGAGATCCCGTTGCGCGAACTGAACCTGCGGGTACCGACCCGGCTGATGCCCTGGCTGGCGGGGGAGGTGCCGCGTCGGGCGGGTGTGTCCTCGTTCGGCATGGGCGGTACGAACGTGCATGTGGTGGTGGAGGAGGCTCCGGCGTCCGAGTCTGCCGTCGATGCGGTGGTGGAAGGGTCTTCGGGTGCTGTGCCGTTTGTGTTGTCGGCGCGTTCGCGTCCGGCGCTGGCGGAGCTGGCCGGGCGGCTGGCCGAGGGCCTTCCCGATGTTCCGTTGGGTGAGCTGAGTTGGGCGTTGCAGCATGCGCGGACCCGATTCGAGCACCGGGCCGTGGTGGTGGCGGACAGCCGGCAGGACCTGTTGTCGGCGTTGCACGGTCTGCGTGATGAGCAGCCTGATCCCCGTACGGTCACCGGGACGGTGTCGGGTCGGGGTGGCAAGACGGTCTTCGTGTTTCCCGGGCAGGGTTCGCAGTGGCCGGACATGGCCCGTCAGCTCGCGGAGGAGGAGCCGGTCTTCGCGCGGCATCTGTCCGAGTGCGCCGATGCCCTGGCCCCGCACACCGAGTGGAATCCCCACCACACGCTCCTCAACGCTCCCGGGGCTGCTTCCCTGGACGATGTCGATGTGGTGCAGCCCGCGTTGTGGGCGGTGATGGTCAGTCTCGCCCGTCTGTGGCAGCACTACGGCGTCCACCCTGACGCGGTGATCGGCCACTCCCAGGGCGAGATCGCCGCGGCTCATGTCGCCGGGGCGCTGAGCCTGGACGATGCGGCCCGGGTGGTGGCCCTGCGCAGTCGTGCGCTGCGTGCCCTTGCCGGGACCGGTGGCATGCTGTCGGTCAACCTCAGTGCCGACGAGGCGAAACAACTGCTGGGTCCCTGGCGCGAGCGTGCCCATGTGGCTGCGTTGAACGCGCCCGACATCACGGTTCTGGCGGGCGAGGCGCAGGCGTTGGCGGCCATCCGTGAGCACTGCGAGCAGCACGGGGTGCGGGCGCGTGTGATCGCGGTCGACTACGCCTCCCACTCGCCGCACGTCGAGCCCCTGGCCGACGACATCCGCAGCGTTCTGGCCGGCATCCGTCCGACCGCTGCCGAGGTTCCCTTCTACTCCACCGTGACCGGGTCCCTCCTGGACACCACGGCGCTGACGGGCGAGTACTGGTTCACCAATCTGCGCCGACCGGTTCTCCTGCACCCGACTCTCACCGCTCTCGCCGAGTCCGGGCACACCCGCTTTGTCGAGGCCAGTGCCCACCCGATCCTGACGACCGCGATCCGCACCACCCTCGAACACGGTCATCCCCACCACACCACCACCGGCACTCTGACCCGCGATCACGGCACCCGTCACGACTTCCTGCTGGCCACCGCCCACGCCCACACCCAGGGCCACACCCCCACCTGGCACACCCCCGCCCCCCGCACCACCCCGACCCTGCCCACCTACCCCTTCCAACGCCAACGCCACTGGATCACCACCACAACCCCCACACCGCACAACGCCACGGTGCAGCCCGTGCCACGGGCAGCGGCAGAAGCCGACGCACCCGTACCGGCGCTGGTGCGCCGCGCGCTGGACGCCACCGGAGACCTGCGGGCGCAGGTGCTGCTCGACGGGATACGGGCGCACATGATGATCGTCCTCGGCTACGCGAGCCCCGAGGAGATCGACGCCACGAGCACGTTCCGCGATCTCGGGGTGGAATCGCTCACCGCTGTACAACTGCGGGACCGGCTGGTGGACGCCACCGGGCTGTCGCTGCCGTCGTCCCTGCTGTACGACCACCCGACGCCGGACCTGCTCGCGGAACACCTGCTGGCGGAGCTGACGGACGGCGAGGGCGCGGCGGAGGCCGCAGGCCCGGTCCGGCGCGAGGCGTTGCCTGCGGACGACCCCATCGCCATCGTCTCCATGGGCTGCCGGTTCCCCGGCGGGGCCGACACCCCGGAACGGCTCTGGCAGCTGGTGGCCGACGGCACTGACGCCATCTCCGAGTTCCCTGTGAACCGGGGGTGGGACCTGGACGCGCTCTACGACCCTGACCCGGACAACCCGCGGACCAGCTATGTCCGGCACGGAGGGTTCCTGCACGACGCCGACCGGTTCGACCCGGAGTTCTTCGGCATCTCGCCGCGCGAGGCGCTGGCCATCGACCCGCAACAGCGGCTGATGATGGAGGTCGTTTGGGAAGCGGTGGAGCGCGCGGGCATCGATCCGGAGTCGCTGCACGGCAGCCGGACGGGCGTGTACGTGGGCGCGATGGCGCAGGACTACGGGCCACGGCTGGACGAGGACGCACAGGGACTTGAGGGCTACCGGCTCACCGGCAGTACGACGAGTGTCGCCTCCGGACGGCTGGCCTATCTCCTCGGCCTGAAGGGACCGGCGATCACGGTCGACACCGCGTGCTCGTCCTCACTGGTCGCGCTGCACCTGGCGGTGCGCTCCCTGCGACAGGGCGAGTGCTCGCTGGCTCTGGCCGGCGGGGTCACGGTGATGCCGAGCGCGGGGATCTTCCTGGAGTTCAGCCGCCAGCGCGGTCTCGCGGCCGATGGGCGCTGCAAGCCGTTCGCCGCCGCTGCGGACGGTACGGGCTGGGGCGAAGGGGCTGGAGTACTGGTCCTGGAACGGCTCTCCGACGCGCGGCGCAACGGCCATCCGGTACTCGCCCTGATCCGCGGTTCCGCGGTCAACCAGGACGGCGCGAGCAACGGGTTGGCCGCCCCGAACGGCCCCGCCCAGCAGCAGGCCATCGACCTCGCGCTCGCCGACGCCGGTCTCGCGCCGGACGCGGTCGAGTTGGTGGAGGCACACGGCACGGGCACCACGCTCGGCGACCCCATCGAGGCGAACGCGCTGCTCAAGGCGTACGGGCGGGGCCGTCCGGCGGAACGCCCCCTGTGGCTGGGCTCGCTCAAGTCCAACATCGGGCACGCCCAGGCGGCGGCTGGGGTCGGCGGGATCATCAAGACGGTGATGGCCCTGCGGCACGGCCTGATGCCCAGGACCCTGCACGTGGACGAGCCGACACCGCATGTCGACTGGGCCGCCGGGCACGTTCGGCTGCTTACTGAGGAGCGTGCGTGGCTGGCGGGGGAGGTGCCGCGTCGGGCGGGTGTGTCCTCGTTCGGCATCAGCGGTACGAACGTGCATGTGGTGGTGGAGGAGGCTCCGGCGTCCGAGTCTGCCGTCGATGCGGTGGTGGAAGGGTCTTCGGGTGCTGTGCCGTTTGTGTTGTCGGCGCGTTCGCGTCCGGCGCTGGCGGAGCTGGCCGGGCGGCTGGCCGAGGGCCTTCCCGATGTTCCGTTGGGTGAGCTGAGTTGGGCGTTGCAGCATGCGCGGACCCGATTCGAG
The DNA here is from genome assembly GCF_044744425.1 of Streptomyces sp. NPDC087300. Taxonomy (NCBI): domain Bacteria; kingdom Bacillati; phylum Actinomycetota; class Actinomycetes; order Kitasatosporales; family Streptomycetaceae; genus Streptomyces; species Streptomyces sp. NPDC087300. The sequence continues at coordinate 61,758 of NZ_JBIUYI010000018.1, read as the reverse complement.
CACCGGGCCGTGGTGGTGGCGGACAGCCGGCAGGACCTGTTGTCGGCGTTGCACGGTCTGCGTGATGAGCAGCCTGATCCCCGTACGGTCACCGGGACGGTGTCGGGTCGGGGTGGCAAGACGGTCTTCGTGTTTCCCGGGCAGGGTTCGCAGTGGCCGGACATGGCCCGTCAGCTCGCGGAGGAGGAGCCGGTCTTCGCGCGGCATCTGTCCGAGTGCGCCGATGCCCTGGCCCCGCACACCGAGTGGAATCCCCACCACACGCTCCTCAACGCTCCCGGGGCTGCTTCCCTGGACGATGTCGATGTGGTGCAGCCCGCGTTGTGGGCGGTGATGGTCAGTCTCGCCCGTCTGTGGCAGCACTACGGCGTCCACCCTGACGCGGTGATCGGCCACTCCCAGGGCGAGATCGCCGCGGCTCATGTCGCCGGGGCGCTGAGCCTGGACGATGCGGCCCGGGTGGTGGCCCTGCGCAGTCGTGCGCTGCGTGCCCTTGCCGGGACCGGTGGCATGCTGTCGGTCAACCTCAGTGCCGACGAGGCGAAACAACTGCTGGGTCCCTGGCGCGAGCGTGCCCATGTGGCTGCGTTGAACGCGCCCGACATCACGGTTCTGGCGGGCGAGGCGCAGGCGTTGGCGGCCATCCGTGAGCACTGCGAGCAGCACGGGGTGCGGGCGCGTGTGATCGCGGTCGACTACGCCTCCCACTCGCCGCACGTCGAGCCCCTGGCCGACGACATCCGCAGCGTTCTGGCCGGCATCCGTCCGACCGCTGCCGAGGTTCCCTTCTACTCCACCGTGACCGGGTCCCTCCTGGACACCACGGCGCTGACGGGCGAGTACTGGTTCACCAATCTGCGCCGACCGGTTCTCCTGCACCCGACTCTCACCGCTCTCGCCGAGTCCGGGCACACCCGCTTTGTCGAGGCCAGTGCCCACCCGATCCTGACGACCGCGATCCGCACCACCCTCGAACACGGTCATCCCCACCACACCACCACCGGCACTCTGACCCGCGATCACGGCACCCGTCACGACTTCCTGCTGGCCACCGCCCACGCCCACACCCAGGGCCACACCCCCACCTGGCACACCCCCGCCCCCCGCACCACCCCGACCCTGCCCACCTACCCCTTCCAACGCCAACGCCACTGGATCACCACCACAACCCCCACACCGCACAACGGACACCACCCACTGCTCTCAGCGGAGACCCGACTGGCGGAGAACGGCGGTCTGCTCCTGACAGGCCGGCTGTCGACCGCCGCACACCCCTGGCTGGAGGACCACGCTGTCGCCGGCTCGATGGTGCTGCCCGGTACGGCTTTCGCCGAGCTCGTGCTGCACGCCGGGGACCGGGTCGGTCACGACCTGCTGGCAGAACTCACGCTGGAGACGCCGTTGGTGTTCCCGGCACGGAGCGGCACAGTCCAGGTGCAGCTCGCCGTGGGTGCCGATGAGGCCGGACTGCGGACGGTGCACGTGTACGGCCGCCCCGACGACGCGGACGACGACGCACCGTGGACCCGGCACGCCACAGCGGTGCTGGAGACGGGCCCGGCGGTGCACGTGGGGGACGAACTGGCGGGCGAGTGGCCGCCACCGGGCGCCCAACCCGTGTCCGTGGCCGACCTGTACGAGCGGCTGGCCGCCACCGGGTACGCCTACGGTCCGGCCTTCCAGGGGCTGCGTGCGCTGTGGAGGCGCGGCGACGAGCTGTTCGCCGACGTCGCGTTGCCCGAGGAGGACGCCGAGGCGTTCGGGCTGCACCCGGCCCTGTGCGACGCCGCGCTGCACGCCGCTCTGGCCGACACGGCAGGCGACGGCCTGCGGCTCCCCTTCGCCTGGTCGGGAGTGACGCTTCACGCGACGGGCGCCGCTGCGCTGCGCGTATGTCTCGTCCCGACGGGTGAGGAGACCTATGCGCTGACGGCCGCGGACCCGGTCGGCGGACCGGTGCTGAGCGTGGACTCCCTGGCGTTCCGCAAGGTCACGGCGGGCCAGCTCGGTGCTGGCGCCCGCTCTGTCAGCGATGCCCTGCACCAGGTCACGTGGCCGGAAGTCCCTCTTCCTTCCGGTGCGTGCGAGGGGGACGTAATACTGGTCGGGACGCGTCCGCTGGGTCCCGTGACGCCGCAGTGCCCCGATCTGGCGGCACTGGGCGCGGCCGTCGAAGGCGGGCTGGACCTGCCGCGGACCGTCTTGCTGCACTGCCCGCCGGAGCCCGATGGCCCTGGCGGAGGGACGGCACGGAAGGCGTCGGACGCGGCGCAGAACGCGCTGGACACCGTGCGTGCCTGGCTCGGCGACGAGCGGTTCGCCGACGCACGGCTCGTCCTGGTGACCCGGGCGGTGACCGGGCCGGCGCGACTCACACAGTCCCCGGTGTGGGGTCTGGTCCGCTCGGCGCAGACCGAGCACCCGGGCCGGTTCGGGTTGCTGGAGATCGACGATGCCGACGCCTCGTACCGCGGACTGCCCAGGGCCCTGGCACTGGACGAGGAGGAGCCGCAACTCAGGCTGCGCGACGGCGCGCTGTCCGTACCACGGCTGGCCCGGCTCCCCGAAGAAGGGCCGGACGACGGCCAGGCACCTGGCCTCGACCCGGACGGCACGGTGCTGATCACCGGAGCCACCGGCCTGCTGGGCGGATTGCTGGCCCGCCACCTGTGCCGTGCGCACGGGATGCGCCATGTGCTGCTGGTGGGCCGCAGGGGAGCCCGGGCCGACGGCATGGCCGAACTGGTCGCCGACCTCGAGTCGCTGGGTGCGCGGGTGACTGTGGCAGCGTGCGACGTGGCCGACCGGGACGCGCTCGCCGGACTGCTGGACATGGGCCTCACCGAGCACCCTCTGACCGCGGTGGTGCACGCGGCAGGCGTGCTGGACGACGCCTCCGTCGCCGAACTGACCGACGATCAGCTGGCACGCGTGCTGCGGCCCAAGGTGGAAGCAGCATTGAACCTGCACGAACTGACCCGCAGCCTGGACCTAGCGGCTTTCGTGCTGTTCTCGTCCGTCGCCGGAGTGCTGGGCAACGCGGGCCAGGCCAACTACGCGGCCGGCAGCGTGTTCCTCGACGCGCTGGCCGAACACCGCCGGAGCCTGGGGCTGCCAGCGACGTCACTGGCCTGGGGACTGTGGACCGAGGGCAGCGGCATGACCGGACACCTGACCCAGGCCGACGTCCAGCGGATGGCCCGCGCCGGCCTGGGCGCACTGGACACCGAAGAGGGGCTGGCGCTGTTCGACGCGTGCCTGTCCCGGGGCGACGCTACGCTCGTACCCGCGCGCCTCGACCTCACGGCGCTGCGCAAACGGGCCGCCTCCCATGAGGTGCCGCCGCTGCTGCGCGGCCTGGTGCGGCTGCCGGCCCGGCGCACGGCCGCCGCCCGCGCCGCCGGAACCGAGGACCTGGCCCAGCGCCTGGCCTCCCTTCCGCCCGACGAGCAGCAGCAGGCGCTGATGCGGCTGGTCGAGGCACACACCGCCACCGTCCTGGGACACCCGAGGGGAACTCCGGTCGCGGCGGACCGCGCCTTCAAGGACCTGGGGTTCGACTCGCTGTCGTCGGTCGAACTGCGCAACCGGCTGAACGAGGCGACCAGTCTGCGGCTCCCCGCGACCGTTCTCTTCGACCACCCGACGCCGGAGGCACTCGCCTCCCGGCTGCGGTCGGAATTCACGAGTGCGAGGCCAGCGGGCCCCGCGGCTGCGGCGCCAGGAGCGGCTCCCGTCGACGAGCCGATCGCGATCGTGGGAATGAGCTGCCGGTTCCCGGGCGGGGTGCGCTCTCCCGAAGAGCTGTGGCAGTTGGTGGCATCGGGGACGGACGCCGTCGCGGAGCTCTCCGCGGAGCGCGGCTGGGACCTCGAAGAGCTCTACCACCCCGACCCGGACCACCCCGGCACCTTCTACGCCACGGCCGCAGGACTCCTCGACGATCACGACGCGGCCGGATTCGACGCCGAGTTCTTCGGCATCTCGCCCCGGGAGGCGCTGGCGATGGACCCCCAGCAGCGACTGCTGCTGGAGACGGCCTGGGAAGCACTGGAGCGGGCCGGGCTTGACCCGCACGGCCTCAAGGGCAGCCGAACCGGTGTGTTCGTGGGCTCGATGTCCCCTGACTACGCCGTCCCGACGGCGCCGGGCGAACAGGGTAGCGAAGGATACGTGCTCACCGGTACCAGCGGCAGCGTGCTCTCGGGCAGGCTCGCGTACACCTTCGGTCTTGAGGGACCTGCGGTCACCGTGGACACCGCCTGTTCCTCGTCCCTGGTGGCGCTGCACCTGGCGGCGCAGGCGCTGCGGCGCGGCGAGTGCTCCCTGGCGCTGGCCGCGGGGGTCACCGTGATGTCGACGCCGCGCACCTTCATCGAGTTCAGCAGGCAGCGGGGGCTGGCGGCGGACGGCCGGTGCAAGTCGTTCGCCGAGGCCGCCGACGGCACGGGGTGGGCCGAGGGCGCCGGGACGCTGCTGGTGGAACGGCTGTCCGACGCGCGGCGGCAGGGGCACCGGGTGCTGGCCGTGCTGCGGGGCAGCGCGGTCAACCAGGACGGCGCGAGCAACGGCCTGACCGCCCCGAACGGCCTCGCCCAGCAGCGGGTCATCCGGGAAGCGCTGACCGCGGCAGGACTGACGGCGGCTGAAGTGGATGCGGTGGAGGCGCACGGCACCGGCACTGCGCTCGGCGACCCCATCGAGGCACAGGCGATCCTGGCCACCTACGGGCAGGAGCGCACGCAGGGCCGGCCGCTGTGGCTCGGTTCGCTGAAGTCGAACATCGGGCACGCACAGGCCGCCGCGGGCATCGGCGGAGTCATCAAGACCGTGATGGCCCTGAGGCACGGCCTGCTGCCGAAGACCCTGCACGTGAACCGCCCGTCGACGCACGTCGACTGGACGGCGGGCGACGTCGAGCTGCTCACCGAAGCCACCCCCTGGCCGGAGACCGGGCGGCCCCGCCGAGCAGGGGTGTCCTCCTTCGGCATCAGCGGGACGAACGCGCACGTCGTCCTGGAACAGGCCGAGCCCGCGATGACGCCGGAGCGGGTCGAGACACCCGTGGTGCCCTGGGTGCTGTCCGCCAGGACCCCCGAGGCGCTGGCCGAGCAGGCCGCCCGGCTGGCGGCGTACGCCGAAGAGCGGGCGGACCTGGAGCCGGCCGCCGTGGGACGCGCACTGGTCGGGTCGCGGGCCCTGCTGCCGTACCGGGCGGTGGTGACCGGCGAGGACCGGGAAGAGCTCGTGGCGGGACTGCGCGCGCTGCCCGCGGACAGACTCCCGCACGAGGTGGGAGCGGTGGGCGGCAAGGTCGCCTTCCTCTTCAGCGGGCAGGGCTCGCAGCACCCGGGCATGGGCCGTGAACTGTACGAGCGGTTCGCGGTGTTCGCCCAGGCCTTGGACGCCGCGTGCGCGGAGCTTGATCCGCTGCTGCCGGCGCCGCTGCTGCCGGTGATCCTTGGTACGGCGGAACCGGAACGGGCGGGCGACCTGGACCTCACGGTCTTCACGCAGCCCGCGCTGTTCGCCTACGAGGTCGCCCTGTTCCGGCTGTTGGCTTCGTGGGGCCTGCGCCCCGACCACGTGGCGGGGCACTCGGTGGGCGAGCTGGCAGCCGCGCATGTGGCGGGTGTCCTGACCCTCGCCGACGCGGCCGTACTGGTAGCGGCACGGGGCACCGCGATGCAGGCACTGTCCGCCCGCGGCGCGATGGTGGCGCTCCAGCTGCCGGAGTCCGAGGCGCTGCTGTTGCTCGACGGCCAGCCCGATGTCTCGGTCGCGGCCGTCAACGGCCCCGCAGCCGTGGTGATCGCGGGGGACGAGGACGCCGTGCTGGAGATCGCCGCGCAGGTGCGGGAACGGGGAGTCAGGACGCGTCGGCTGCGGGTCAGCCACGCCTTCCACTCGTCGCACATGGACCCCGTGCTTGACGGCTTGCGCAACGTGGCCCGGGGCCTTGACCCAAGAGCCCCTGAACTGCCCTTCGTCTCCACGGTCACCGGGCAGGCGGACAGTCCCGCCGACGCCGAGTACTGGGTGCGCCACGTGCGCCGTGGGGTGCGCTTCCACGACGCGGTGACGACGCTCGCAGAGCTGGGCACCACGCTGTTCGTCGAGGTCGGGCCCGACGGCGTATTGACCGCGATGGCCCGCGAAGCACTCGGCGAGCGGGCCGAAGGCCTGGGCTTTGTGGCGGCCCAGCGCAAGGGACGGCCGCAGGTGCGCGCCGCCGCCGACGCGCTGGGGGCCGGGCACGTCCACGGCGCGGCCGTGGACTGGAGCGCGTTCCTCGGGACAGGCCCGGCGTACGAGAGCGCCGCCGAACTGCCCACCTACCCCTTCCGGCACCAGCACTTCTGGCCAGCCCCGGCACCGGCCGCGGCGGCTGCCGGGCTGGTCGGCACCGGGCATCCGCTCCTGACCGCCGAGGTCCCGCTGGCGAACCGGGCAGGAGCACTGTTCACCGGACAGCTCTCCCTGTGGCGGCAGCCGTGGCTCGGCGAGCACACCGTTCTCGGCACCGCCCTGGTGCCCGGCGCGGCCCTCCTGGAGCTGGTGCAGCACGCCGGTGTCCGTACGGGATGCGAGCAGGTCGCCGAGTTCGTGCTGGAGGCACCGCTGGTGCTGCCCGAACGCGGAGGGCTGATGCTTCAGGTCGTGGTCGACGAACCGGAGGAGTCCGGAGCGCGCCGGGTGGGCGTGTACGCACGCCCCGCCGCTGAGGAAGGCCCCGGCGCCTGGGTCCGGCACGCGGGCGGCACCCTGCGGCCCGCGGACGGGGCGCAGGTGTGCGCACCGCCCCGCGCATGGCCGCCGGAGGGCGCCGAGGAACTGCCGCTCGACGGGCTGTACGAGCGGCTGGCGGAGGCCGGCTTCGTGTACGGACCCGCCTTCGCCGGACTGCGCAGGGCCTGGCGCCGAGGGACGGAGACCTTCGCGGACGTCGCGGTGCGGCACATGGCGGACACCGACGGATTCACGTTCCCGCCCACCCTGCTGGACGCCGCGCTGCACACGACGAAGCTCGACGGCGGGGACGACGGCCGGCTGCCCTTCGCGTTCGGCGAGGTCCGGCTGCACCCGGGGAAGCACGAGGCACTGCGGGTACGTATCGCCTCCGTTCCGGGCAGCGGCCACAGGGTGGAGGCGTTCGGCGTCGACGGACGGCCCGCGTTCACCATCGGCTCCCTGTCCCTGCGGCAGATGTCGCCTCAGGCGTTGCGACGGGCGGGCGGCCGGCCCCCGCTCTACCGGCTGGACTGGACCGCCCTGCCGGCCGCGCCGCGGCCCGCCCCAGACAGCGCCCCCTGGGCCGTGGTCGACTCCGGTGGACTGTTCGGGGCCCCACCTGCCGGGGTCCCGGTCTACCCCGACCTCCAGGCGGTGCACATCGCGGCCGACGTGGGCGAACCCGTGCCGGAAACCGTGCTGTTCACGCTCGCGGCCACCGACGGCAGCGCAGCCGACAGCAGCGCCACCGACGTGCACGCGGTCGTACTCGACGTGCTCGGCGCGGTCCGGCGCTGGCTGGCCGACGAACGCTTCGCCGCCTCCCACCTCGTGCTGGCAGTCCCCGAAACGGCGGGGCTCGGCCAGGCCGCGGTGGAAGGGCTGATGCGGTCCGTCCAGACCGAGCAACCCGGCCGATTCACCCTCGCCCGCCTCGATGCGACGACGGACGCCATGCGGGTGCTCGCCGCGGTCCGACAGGCGCGCCAGGCCCGCGAGCCGCAGTTCTCGCTCCTTGAGGACGGCGTGCGGGTGCCCAGGCTGGTCAGGGCGGCCCCTTTGCGGGAGAGCGCGGAGAAGCCGGTGTTCGGCGGTACGGGCACGGTCCTCCTGACGGGGGCCACGGGTACGCTGGGTCGATTGACGGCCCGTCACCTGGTCGAGGTGCACGGGGTGCGGGAACTGCTGCTCGTCAGCCGCCGGGGCTCCGCGGCGGCGGGGGCCGGGGATCTACTGCGGGACCTCGCGGCGCTCGGTGCCCGCGTGGAGATCGCCGCCTGCGACCTCGCCGACCGCGGCCAGGCCGACGCGCTGCTCGACGCCGTGCCCGCCGACCGGCCGCTGCGGGCCGTGGTGCACGCCGCGGGCGTCCTGGACGACGGCGTGGCGACAGGGCTGACGGCCGAGCAGGTCCGTACCGTCCTGCGCGCCAAAGTGGACGCCGCGCTGAACCTGCACGAAGCGACCGCGGGCCTGGACCTGTCGGCGTTCGTGCTGTTCTCCTCGGCCGCGGGGACGCTGGGCACCGCAGGGCAGGCCAACTACGCGGCGGCGAACGCCTTCCTGGACGCCCTGGCCCGCGCCCGTGCAGCACGCGGACTGCCCGCGCTCTCCCTCGCCTGGGGCCTGTGGGACCAGGCGACGGGCATGGCCGGAGGCCTCGCGCGCACGGAAACGCTGCGGCTGGCACGCTCGGGCGTCGCCGCGCTCTCCGTACAGGAGGCACTGGAGCTGTTCGACGCCGCGTGCGCGGGCCCGGATCCGGTCGTGCTGCCGGTGCGGCTCGACCTGCCGGCCCTAAGGTCCCAGGGTGAGGACGGGCCGGCGCTGCTGCGGGGCCTCATACCGCAGCCGCTCCGCGCCGCCGCCTCAACGGCCGTCGCACCGGAGTCGGCGGCGGAGCGGCTGGTGCGGCTGCCCGCGGTCGAACGCGCCGCGGAACTGCTCGCCCTGGTCAGGACCCAGGCCGCCGCGGTGCTCGGCTTCGCGTCCCCCAAGGCGGTGCGGCCCGACCGAGGGTTCATGGAGATGGGCTTCGACTCGCTGACCGCGGTGGAGTTCCGCAACCGGATCAATCGCGTCACCGGCCTGTCCCTGCCGCCGACCGTGCTCTTCGACCACCCCGAGCCCACCCTGCTCGCCGACCGGCTCGGCGAAGAGCTGGCGGCACCGGCCGGCGAAGCCCCGGCGGCGCCGCACACGCCTCCGCTCGGCGAACTGGAGCGGCTCGAAGCGTGGTTCGGCACGGAACCCGCGGACGAGGCGGTCCGCACATCGGTGATCGGGCGCCTACGGCAGGTGCTGACCCGGGTCGCACCCGAGCCGGTCCCCGTCCCGGAACGACGCGACCCCACCGACATCGACCAGTCCACCGACGACGAAATCTTCGACCTCATCGACAACGCCCTGCGCACGCCGGGCGAGCGCACCGGTGCACCGGTCGACGACAGCCTTCCGTTCAAGGAGTGAACCCCATGGGGAACGAAGAAAAGCTTCGCGGATACCTCAAGCGGGTCACGGCGGATCTGCAACGTGCCCACCAGAGGATTGAGGAGGCCGAGAAGTGGGACAGGGAACCGATCGCCGTCGTGGCGATGGGCTGCCGCTACCCCGGCGGCATCGGCTCACCCGAGGAGCTGTGGGACCTGTTGGACCGCGGTGACGACGTCATCACGGCCTTCCCCGACAACCGGGGCTGGGACCTGGCGGCGCTCTACGACGCCGACCCCGGGGCGACGGGCACGAGCTACACGGCCGCGGGCGGGTTCCTGCACGACGCCGACCGGTTCGACGCCGCGCACTTCGGCATGAACCCGAGAGAGGCGGCCGCCACCGACCCGCAGCAGCGGGTGCTGCTGGAAGTCTGCTGGGAAGCGCTGGAACGGGCCGGGATCGGCGTCTCCTCGGTCAAGGGCAGCAGCACCGGCACCTTCGTCGGGGTCATGTACAACGACTACGGATCGCGACTGCACACCGTGCCCGCCGAGTTCGAGGGGTACGTGGGCAGCGGCAGCGCCCCGAGCCTCGCCTCCGGCCGGATCGCCTACACCTTCGGGTTCCAGGGACCCGCCGTCACGGTGGACACCGCCTGCTCCTCCTCACTGGTCGCCGTGCACCTGGCGGCGCAGTCACTGCGGCGGGGCGAGTGCACGCTGGCGCTCGCGGGAGGCGTCACGGTGATGTCGTCGCCGAGCACGTTCGTGGAGTTCAGCAGGCAGCGCGGGCTGGCACCGGACGGAAGGTGCAAGCCGTTCTCGGCGGATGCCGACGGCACCGGCTGGTCCGAAGGCGCAGGCGTGCTCGTACTCGAACGACTGTCGGACGCGGTCCGCGCGGGCCACCCGGTGCTGGCGGTGATCCGCGGCTCGGCCGTCGGCCAGGACGGCGCGAGCAGCCGGCTCACCGCCCCGCACGGCCCCTCCCAGCAGCGGGTGATCAGGCAGGCCCTGGCCGCGGCAGGGCTGGGACCGGCGGACATCGACGTGGTGGAGGCCCACGGCACGGGGACCGCGCTCGGCGACCCCATCGAAGTCCAGGCCCTGCAGGCGACCTACGGCACCGGGCGGCCCGCGGGGAACCCGCTGTGGCTGGGCGCGGTGAAGTCGAACCTCGGTCACACCCAGGCCGCGGCCGGTGTCGCCGGACTCATCAAGATGGTCATGGCGCTGCGGCACGGCGCACTGCCCCGCACCCTGCACGCCGAACGGCCCCTGACCGGCACGGACTGGGAGTCCGGCGGGGTGTCGCTCCTCAGCGAGAGCCGGCCCTGGACGGCGGGCGACACGCCCAGGCGGGCAGGGGTGTCCTCCTTCGGCATCAGCGGCACCAACGCGCACGTCATCGTCGAGGAACACCACCCAGCGACGGACCGGGACACCCTGCCGGCCCCCGGGCCGGACGTCACACCCCTGCTGCTCTCCGCCCGGAGCGCGGAGGCGCTGCGGGCGGCGGCGGACCGGCTCCTGCCCCTGCTGGAGGGCCAGAACGCGCCGTCCCCGGCCGCCCTCGGCCACGCCCTGCTCACCGAACGCTCCGTCTTCGCGCACCGGGCCGTGGCCCTCGGCACCGGTCGCGCCGAACTGGGCGCCGCCTTGGCGGCCCTGGCACGGGGCGAGGACTTCCCGGGCCTGATCCGCGGCGTGGCCGCGACAGAGGGACGCACCGTCTTCGTCTTTCCCGGCCAGGGTTCGCAGTGGGTGGGCATGGCCACCGAACTCCTCGACTCCAGCGAGGTGTTCGCCTCCTGGATCGGCCAGTGCGCCGACGCACTGCGCCCGTACACCGACTGGGACCTCGTCGCCGCACTCCGCGGTGGCCAGGGAGCGCCCTCCCTGGAGCGAGTGGACGTGGTCCAGCCCGCGCTGTTCGCGGTCATGGTGTCCCTGGCCGAACTGTGGCGTTCGCACGGCGTGCGTCCGGACGCGGTGATGGGCCACTCCCAGGGCGAGATCGCCGCGGCCTGCGTCGCCGGGGCGCTGAGCCTGCCGGACGCCGCCCGTGTGGTGGCCCTGCGCTCCCGCGCGCTGGCGTCCTTGTCCGGCACCGGCGGAATGCTCTCCGTCGCGCTTCCCGCCCGGGAGGTGGCTGCCTTGTTGCCCGCCTGGGAGGGCCGGATCGCCGTCGCGGCGGTCAACGGGCCCCGCTCCACGGTGACGTCAGGTGACCCCCGGGCGCTGGACGAGCTCCTGGCCGCGTGCGAGCGCGACGGCGTACGGGCCCGGATGATCCCCGTGGACTACGCCTCGCACTCGCCCCACATGGACGTTCTGCACGACGATCTCACCGAGGCGCTGGCAGGGCTGGCACCGTGCCCCACGGATACCGTGTTCTGCTCGACCGTCACCGGCGGCCCCCTGGACGCGGCCGGCCTTGGCGCCGACTACTGGTTCCGCAACCTGCGCCGTCCGGTGCAGCTGGAGCGTTCCACGGCCGCTCTGCTGGAGAAGGGCTACGACTGCTTCATCGAGGTCAGCCCGCACCCGGTGCTGACGGTCGGACTCCAGGAGACGGTGGAGGAGCAGGGCGGCGACGCACTGGTGCTCGGCACCCTGCGCCGGGACGAGGGGGGCCCGCTCCGGTTCCTGACAGCCCTGGCACAAGCTCATGTCGGAGGCATCCCGGCCGACTGGTTGCCTGCACTGCCCGACGTCGGCGGGCCGCGGCCGGAGCTTCCCACGTACCCCTTCATGCGCAGCCGCCACTGGATCGAGGGGGCCTCGCCGTCGGCGCGTGCGGACCGGCTGGGCCTCGGCGCTACGGACCACGAACTGCTCGGCGCCGTGGTGAGGCCTGCCAGCGGCCAGGAAGTGCTGCTCACGGGCTCCGTGGGGGTGGACTCGCACCCCTGGCTTGCCGACCACGCCGTGGCGGACACGGTCCTGCTGCCCGGGACAGCGCTGGTGGACCTTGCCCTGCACGCGGCTGGACATGCGGGAATGGGCGGACTCGCCGAACTGGACCTGCGGGCGCCCCTGGTGCTGACCGCGGACGGGGTACGGCTGCAGGTGCTGGTGGGGGCACCTGGCGACACGGGAGCGCGGACGGTGGACATCCACTCCGCGCGCGGGGGACAGGACGACAGCGTGACGTGGCACCATCACGCGTCAGGAGTGCTGGCACCCGGAACACCGGCACCGGTGCAGGACGACGGCACCGCATGGCCGCCTGCGGGGGCCGTGCCGGTCGACCTCGCCGGGCACTACGACGCACTCGCCGACCGCGGTTACCACTACGGGCCCGCGTTCCGCGGCCTGCGGTCGGCCTGGCGGAGGGGCGACGAGGTGTTCGCCGACGTCGCCCTGGACGAGGAAGGCCCGCTGCGCGCCGACGGCTTCGAACTGCACCCGGCCCTGCTGGACGCGGCGCTCCACGCCACGACGCTGCTGTCCGGAGGCGAGGCCGACACGGTGCTGCTGCCTTTCGCATGGAGCGGAGTGTCCCTGTGGGCCACAGGGGCCACCCGGCTCCGGGTGCGTCTGAGCCGGCTTCCCTCGGGCGCGTACAGGCTCCGCCTCGCCGACGACACCGGGGCGGTGGCCGAGGTCGAGGAACTGACGCTGCGCCCGGCCCCGCACGATCTCGGCCGGGCGGGCGCCGAGCATCTGTACCGGATCGACTGGGCAGAGCTGCCGACGGGGGAGGCGCCCCGGGACCCGGGCCCGTGGGCGTTGCTGGGCGGCACCGACGAACTGGCGCACGCGCTGACGGAAGCGGGCGTTCGGACCGTACGTCTGCGCTCGCTCGACGAACTGGAGCCGGACGCGCCTGTTCCGGCGGCGGTGCTGGTGGACTGTGTCGGCGAAGCGGAGGAGGCCCGGCTGCCCCGGGCCGCGCGAGCTGCGGTGGGCCAAGCGCTGGAAGCGGTCCGGGCGTGGCGGTCGGACGAGCGGTTCGCCGACGCCCGGTTGGTGTTCCTCACCCGTGGAGCGGTCACGACCGCTACTGGGGGTGAGGTACCGGACCCCGCGCAGGCCGCTGTCTGGGGACTGCTGCGCTCGGCCCAGGCCGAGAACCCCGGCCGTTTCGTCCTGCTCGACACCGACGGCCGAGCGAGCTCGCTGGGTGCGCTCCCCGCGGCGCTGGCCTCGGGCGAGCCCCAGCTCGCCCTGCGCGACGGACTGCTGTCGGCCCCCCGCCTGGCCCGGTTCGGCGCCGCGCTGCGACCGCCCGCGGAAGAGGTGCCGTGGCGGTTGGACTTCGCCGGGCGGCACATCCTTGAGGGACTGGAGCTGGTGCCGAATCCGGAGGCCGCAGCGCCGCTCGGCCCCGGAAGGCTGCGGATCGCCCTGCGGGCCGCGGGAGTCAACTTCCGCGACGTGCTGATGACGCTGGGCATGGTGCCGGCCACCGCCGGGCTGCCGGGAGGAGAAGGCGCCGGAGTGGTGCTGGAGGTCGGCGAAGGCGTCACAGGCCTGGTGCCGGGCGACCGGGTGATGGGTCTGTTCGCCGGGGGCATCGGACCGGTCACGCTCGCCGACGCCACGATGGTCGCCAAGGTCCCCGCCGGACTGGGCTTCGCCCAGGCGGCCGCGCTGCCGGTCGCGTACCTGACCGCGTACTACGGCCTGGCCGACCTGGCGGGGCTGCGGTCGGGCGAGTCCCTGCTCGTGCACGCCGCCGCGGGTGCCGTCGGCAACGCGGCGGTCCAGCTCGCCCGGCACTGGGGCGCGGAGGTCCACGCCACGGCGAGCCCGCCCAAGTGGGACGCCGTGCGGGCGCTGGGCGTGCCCCGGGAGCGCATCGCTTCGTCCCGCACGCTGGACTTCGAGCCGCACGTGCTGCGGCAGACGGGCGGCGAGGGGGTTGATGTCGTACTCAACTCCCTAGCAGGGGAGTTCGTCGACGCCTCGCTGCGGTTGCTGCCCCGAGGCGGCCGGTTCATCGAGATGGGCAAGACCGGCATCCGCGCCGCCGACGAGATCGCCGCGGACCGTCCTGGCGTGTCCTACCGCGCGTTCGACCTGGGGGAGGCGGGCCCGACCAGGATCAAGGCGATGTTGGAGGAGGTCTCCGCGCTGTACGAACGCGGGGTGCTCCGGCCGCTGCCCGTTACTGCCTGGGACGTACGGCACGCCCCGGACGCCTTCCGGTACCTCAGCCAGGGACGCAACGTCGGCAAGGTCGTGCTCACGCTGCCCGCACCGCCGCGCGCACGAGGGACGGTCCTGGTCACCGGCGGGCTCGGTACCCTCGGCAGCCACATCGCCAGACACCTGGTGACCCGGCACGGCGTGCGGCGGCTGGTGCTGACCGGTCGGCGCGGCCCCGCCACCCCCGGAGCCGCCGCCCTGTGTGAAGAGCTGGCCTCACTGGGGGCCCGTGCCGAGGCGGTGGCTTGCGACACGGCGGACCGCGAGGCCCTGGCCGGAGTGCTGGACGCGATTCCCGCGGCCCATCCGCTGGTCGCGGTTGTCCACGCCGCGGGAGTGCTGGAGGACGGCGTGCTCGACTCGCTCACCGCCGAGGGCGTCGAGCGGGTGTTCCGGCCGAAGGTGGACGCGGCGGTCCATCTGGACGAGCTGACCCGCGACCAGGACCTGGACGCCTTCGTGCTGTTCTCCTCGGCGGCAGGCGTACTCGGCAGCGCAGGACAGGGCGGATACGCGGCCGCCAACGCCGTACTCGACGCGCTGGCGGCCCGGCGGCGCGCGGAGGGCCTGCCCGGGCTCTCCCTGGCCTGGGGCCTGTGGGTCGAACGCAGCGGCATGACCGGACACATGACCGATGCCGACCTGGCGCGCATGCGCCGCACCGGCCTGGCACCGCTGGAGACCGAGGAGGGCCTCGCCCTCTTCGACACCGCGCTGACCGCGCCGGACAGCGTGCTCGTGCCCACTCCCGTGGACGGCGCGGCACTGGGGCGGCAGGCCGCGCACGGTCCGCTGCCGCCGCTGCTGCGGCCGCTGGCCCAGGTCACCGTGGCGCGCCGCACGGCCACGGCACAGTCGCCCGCCACCGCCGACGGGGCGCACGCGCTGACGGACCGGCTGGCCGGCCTCACCGCCCCGGAGCGGACCCGCACCCTGCTCCAGGTCGTCCGCACGCACATGGCCGCCGCACTGGGCCACTCCTCGGCCGAATCGGTCGACGGCGGGCGCACGTTCAAAGAGGTCGGCTTCGATTCGCTCACCGGAGTGGAGTTCCGCAACCGGCTGGCGGCGGCGACCGGGCTGCGGCTGCCGGCCACCCTGGTCTTCGACAAGCCCACACCCGCCGCCCTCGTGGACCACCTCCTGGCACGCCTGGCCCTCGAAGAACCCACGGCGGCCGCCCCCGCGGGCCCGCTGCTGATCGAGGAGATCGACCGGCTGGGCGGGCTGCTGCTGGCTGCACCGGCAGGTGCGGAGGAAGGCGGTGCGGTGGCCGCCCGGCTGCGCGGCCTGCTCGCCCAGTGGCACGACCGGCACGGCGCGCGGGGCGGACCGGCCCCCGATGGCGACCAAGCGCTCTTCGACACGCTCGACAACGAGCTCGGAGTGGCCTGACCCCATGTGTCAGGTGATACGGCGCCCCTTCCGACTTCGTCCTCCAAGGAGTTGACAGCAGTGTCCAACGAGCAAAAACTCCGCGACTACCTCAAGCGTGCGACCGCCGACCTGCGCCAGGTGAAACATGCACTGGCCAAGGCGGAGTCCCAGGACCGGGAGCCGATCGCCGTGGTCGGTGTCGGCTGCCGCTTTCCCGGCGCGGTCGACTCCCCCGAGGGGCTGTGGGACCTGCTGGCGGCGGGCCGGGACGCCATAGGCGCGTTCCCGGTCAACCGGGGGTGGGACCCCGACGGGCGGTACGACCCCAATCCGGAGGCCGTGGGCCGCAGCTACGTCCGCGAAGGCGGATTCATCCACGACGCCGACCTCTTCGACGCCGAACTGTTCGGGATCTCGCCCCGTGAAGCCATTGCCATGGATCCCCAGCAGCGCCTGCTGCTGGAGACCTCGTGGGAAGCGGTGGAACGGGCGGGCATCGACCCCCACGCCCTGCGCGGCACCCGCACCGGAGTCTTCTTCGGCGTCATCGCGCAGAGCTACGGCCCCGCCCTACAGGACGCCGACTCCCAGCTCGGCGGCCATCTGCTGACGGGCACCACCAGCTCCGTCGCATCGGGGCGGGTGGCCTACACGCTGGGCCTGGCGGGTTCGGCCATCACAGTTGACACAGCGTGTTCCTCTTCACTGGTCGCGCTGCACCTGGCCGTCCAGTCGCTGCGCCGCGGCGAACACGACATGGCTCTGGTCGGCGGCGCCTCGGTCATGCCCACGCTCGGTGCGTTCGTCGAGCTGAGCAGGCAGCGCGCGCTGTCACCGAGCGGCCGGTGCCGGGCGTTCGCGGCAGACGCCGACGGTACGGGGTGGGGCGAGGGCGCGGGCGTGCTCCTCGTCGAGCGGCTGTCGGACGCCCGACGCCACGGCCACCCCGTGCTCGCCGTCGTCCGCGGCTCGGCCGTCAACCAGGACGGCGCGACCAACGGCCTGAGCGCGCCCAGCGGCCCCGCCCAGCAGAAGGTGGTCGAACAGGCGCTGCACAACGCCTGGCTCTCCCCGGACCAGATCGACGTCGTCGAGGCGCACGGCACGGGCACCGCACTGGGCGACCCCATCGAGGCCCAGGCGCTGCTCGCCGCGTACGGAAAGAGCCACAGCGCCGAAAAGCCCCTGTGGCTCGGCTCGTTGAAGTCGAACATCGGCCATACGCAGGCGGCTGCCGGAGTCGCGTCCCTTATCAAGATGATCCTGGCCATGCGGCACGGCGTACTGCCGCGGACCCTGCACGCGGACGAGCCGTCGCCGCACGTGGACTGGTCGTCGGGCACGGTACGGCTACTGACCGAGCCGGTCGACTGGCCGCCGGAGGCAGGACGGCCCCGACGCGCCGGGATCTCCTCCTTCGGCATCAGTGGCACCAATACCCACGTGATCCTCGAAGAGGCTCCACGCGACGACGTTACCGAGAAAGCGGACCCGGGACCCGACCCCGCCGCGGACGTACCGGGCGTAGTGGTCGTCCCCGTCTCCGGCGCGAGCGAGACGGCGCTGAGCGCCCAGGCACAACGCCTGGCGGGCCTCCTGCGCGACGACCCCGGCACGCCGCTGCGCTCCGTCGCGCTCGCGGCGGCGACCACCCGCGCCGCGCTCGGACACCGGGCCGCCGTCGTCGGCACCGGACGCACGGAAGTCCTCGAAGGCCTTGAAGCGCTGGCCGGCGGCCGTGAAGTCCCCTCGCTGGTGACCGGTTCGCCCGGCATCGACTCGCGACCGGTCTTCGTCTTCCCCGGGCAGGGCTCGCAATGGCCCGGCATGGCCGCCGAACTGCTGGTGCAGTGCCCGGCCTTCCGGGAGCAGGCCGACGCCTGCGCCGAAGCATTGGCCCCCTACCTGGACTGGTCTCTGCCAGAGCTACTGCGCGGGGCGGCGGACGCGCCCCCGATCGGTCGCGCGGACGTCGTCCAGCCCCTGCTCTTCACCGTCATGGTGTCCCTGGCTGCGGCCTGGCGCTCGTACGGGATCGAGCCGGGGGCGGTGGTCGGCCACTCCCAGGGCGAGATCGCCGCGGCCCACGTGGCGGGCGCGCTCGACCTGCCGGACGCGGCGCGGCTGATCGCGATGCGCAGCAAGCTGTGGACGCGGCTCTCGGGCAAGGGCGGCATGGTGTCCGTACTGGCACCTGCCCACCAGGTCAGGGAATGGCTCGCGCCCTGGTCGGACCGGATCGGTGTGGCCGCGGTGAACGCTCCGTCCACCACCACCGTGTCCGGGGACCCGGAGGCGTTGGAGGAGTTCGGGGCCCAGCTGTCACAACGGGGGGTGCTGCGCTGGCCGATCCCGGACGTGAACTTCGCCTCGCACTCCCCGCAGGTGGACCTGCTGCGCGACGAATGGCCCGGCGACATCGCCGGACTCCGGCCGCGAACCTCGCGCGTACCGTTCTTCTCGACCCTGACGGGCGACCTCCTGGACACCGCGGACCTGGACGTCGACTACTGGTTCAGGAACATGCGGGAGCCGGTCGAGTTCGAGCGGGCCACCCAGAAGATGCTGGCTGCCGGACACCGGTCGTTCGTGGAGATGAGCCCGCACCCACTGCTCGCACCCGCACTGGCGGAAACCGCGGAGGCCGCGGGCGCCGACATCGTCACGATCGGCTCGCTGCGCCGCGAGCACGGGGGAGCGCGGCAGCTGCTCACCTCGGTGGCCCAGGCGTGGGCCCGGGGCATCGCACCCGACTGGTCCGCCGTCTGCCCCGATGCCACGGCTTCCCGGGTCGAGCTGCCCACCTACGCGTTCCAGCGCACCCGCTTCTGGGCTGGGGACGTGTCCGTGGCCAGGGGCTCCGACGACGCGGGGCAGGCCGCTCTGCCTGAAGCACGGTTCTGGGAAGCGGTGGAACGCGAGGAGCCGACGGAGCTGGCCAGGCTGCTCGGCCGGGAGGAGAACGGCGGGCTGGCCGAACCGCTCAGCGTCGTTCTGCCCGCCCTGTCCGGATGGCGTCGGCGCGAGCGCGACCGGGCCCGTCTGGACGGCTGGCGGTACCGCGTTGCGTGGCAGCCTGTCGCCGAGCCGGAGTCGGTGCCGTCGGGCACGTGGCTGGTGGCCGTGCCCGACGGCTCCCCCGACCCCGGCACTGCTGAGCTGGTCAAGGGCGTACGGGAAGCACTCGCCGACAGCGGTGTGCGCACGGTCGCCGTGCCCGTGCACGCGCCGACCGCCGAACGGGCGGCGTTGGCCGGGCAGCTCGCCGACGTGGTGAACTCCCTGGTGTCCGTCACCGGGCACCCCGGTGACGGCGAACGGAACCGGCCAGCGGGCGTGGTGTCCCTGTTGGCGCTCGACGAACGCCCGCACGCCGCCCACTCCTTGCTGTCCGCCGGCCTGGTCGCCACCAACGCGCTCGTCCAGGCGTTGCTGGACACCGGGACGACGGCCCCGCTGTGGTGCGTCACGAGCGGCGCGGTGGCCACCGGGGACAGCGAACCGGTCTCCCCGGCACAGGCCCAGGTCTGGGGCCTCGGACGGGTCGCCGCGCTCGAACACCCCCGGCTCTGGGGCGGGCTCGTCGAGCTTCGCGAGCCGCACGACCCGGTGGCCCAGCGCCAACTGCGCGCGGTGCTGTCCGGGGCGGGGGACGAAGACCAGGTGTGCGTCTCCGCATCGCGGCTGCTGGGCCGCCGACTGCTGCCCGCAGAACCGGGAGGCCGACCCGTGACGGGTACATGGACGCCGCGCGGCACAGCCCTGATCACGGGCGGCCTGGGGGCAGCGGGCGCGCACATCGCGCGCTGGCTGGCCCGCCGTGGCGCCGACCACCTGGTGCTGGTGGGCCGCAGGGGGCCGCAAACGCCCGGCGCGGCCGAGCTGCGGGCGGAGCTGATGCAGCACGGGGCCCGGGTGACCGTGGCCGCCTGCGACGTGACGGACCCGGACGCGGTCGGGGAGCTGGTCGGGCGGGTGACGGCCGACGGGACGCCGATCCGCACGGTGGTGCACGCGGCTGGCGTGGGACAGCTCTCGCCGCTCGACGCCACCGATCCGGCCGAGTTCGCCTCGGTGGTGGCCATCAAGGCCAAGGGAGCGGACTGCCTGGCTGAGGCGGTGAACGCGACCGCGCTGGACGCGTTCGTGGTGTTCTCCTCGGTCGCGGCGGTCTGGGGGAGCGGAGGCCAGGGCGCGTACGCGGCCGCCAACGCCTACCTGGACGGCTTCGCACAGCTGCACCGCTCCCGCGGACTGCCCGTCACATCGGTGGCCTGGGGCGCGTGGGACGGTGACGGCATGGCCGCACGGCCGGAGATGGCAGACGTGCTGCGGCGCAACGGGCTGCGGAAGATGCCGCCCGGGTCCGCCGTCGCCGCACTGCGCCGGGCAGTGGAGCACGGTGAGACGTCGACGGTCGTCACCGACATGGACTGGACGCTCTTCGCCCCCGGGTTCACCGCCGCCCGTCCCAGTCCGCTGCTCGACGAGATCCCCGCGGCGCGCGATGCCCTGCAGGCGGGTGCCTGGCCCGCCGACGACACGCCGGGGCCGGGCCTGCGCGAGACCCTGCGACCCCTCTCGGACGCGGACCGCTACCGCACCTTGATCGACACCGTCAGCAGGCACGCAGCCGGAGCGCTCGGCCACGGCGCGACGGACCGCATCAGGCAGGACCAGGCGTTCCGGGACCTCGGCATCGACTCGCTCACCGCCGTCGAACTGCGCAACCGGCTCCGCAGAGCGACCGGCCTTCCGCTCCCCACCACGGTCGTCTTCGACTACGCGACGCCGGCCAAACTCGCCGCCCACCTCAAAGAGGCCCTGACGGACGACGCGGCGGACGGGCCGATGGACGCCGAGGAGCGCGAGATGCGTCGGCTCCTCGCCTCCGTCCCGGTCGGCCGGCTGCGCAGGACCGGGCTGCTCAAAGAGCTGTTGCGGTCCGCCGCCGACGGCTCGTCCGCCGGGACGGGCGACGACGCCGCGACCGGGCCGATCGAGTCGATGAACGCCGATGATCTGATCGCCATGGCCCTCAAAGCCTCCGACTCATGACCGCCCCCCGAACCAGTAGCGAGGACGAAGCCGTGGCTCCATCCGCCGAGAAACTCGTCGAGGCGCTGCGCAGCGCGTTGCGGGACAATGAACGGCTGCGTCAGCAGAATCACCAACTGGCCGAAACCGACCGGGAACCGATCGCGATCATCGGAATGGGCTGCCGGTTCCCCGGCGGGGTGGGCAGCCCGGAGGAACTGTGGGACTTGGTGGTCCAAGGCAGGGACGCGGTCTCCGAGTTCCCCGAAGACCGTGGCTGGCGCACCGGGGAACTGTACGACCCCGACGGCGGCCTCGGCCGCAGCTATGCGCGCGAAGGCGGCTTCCTGACCGACGCGGATGCCTTCGACGCCGACTTCTTCGGCATCTCGCCGCGCGAGGCGCTCGCCATGGATCCGCAGCAGCGACTGCTCCTCGAGGTCACCTGGGAGGCGGTCGAGCGCGCGGGCATCGACCCGCTGTCGCTGCGCGGCAGCGACACGGGCGTGTTCGTCGGCGGCCGGGCCCTGGACTACGGGCCCCGGGTGCACGAGGAGGTGCCCGAGCAGGTGGCGGGCTATCTGCTGACCGGCGGGTCCCCCGCCGTGATGTCCGGCCGCGTCTCCTACGTGCTCGGCCTGGAGGGTCCGGCGCTCACCGTGGACACGGCCTGCTCCTCCTCCCTGGTCGCCCTCCACCTGGCGACCCGCTCGCTACGCGCGGGCGAGTGCTCACTGGCGCTCGCGTCGGGCGCCGCCGTGATGGCCACCCCGGGGGCGTTCGTCGAGTTCAGCCGACAGCGCGGGTTGGCGCCCGACGGGCGCTGCAAGGCGTTCTCCGCCGACGCGGACGGCACCGGCTGGGGCGAGGGGGTCGCCGTCCTCGCCCTGGAACGGCTGAGCGACGCCCGCCGCCTCGGCCACGAGGTGCTCGCGGTGGTGCGCGGCAGTGCCGTCACTCAGGACGGCGCGAGCAACGGGCTCAGCTCGCCCAGCGGGCTCGCCCAGCAGCGGGTGATCCGCGAGGCCCTGCGCGCCGCGGACCTCACGGTGGACCAGGTGGACGTCGTGGAGGCACACGGCACCGGCACCCGGTTGGGCGACCCCATCGAGGCGCAGGCCCTGCTGGCCACTTACGGCACGCGAGGGCCTCAGCGGCCCCCGCTGCTGCTCGGCTCCATCAAGTCCAACATCGCCCACACCCAGGCGTCCTCAGGGCTGGGCGGCATCATCAAGATGGTCGAAGCCGTCCGCCGCGCCACCGTGCCGCCGACCCTGCACGCGCGGACCCCGTCACCGCACGTGGACTGGGAGTCCGGCGCGGTACGGCTTGCCACTGAGAAGACGGACTGGCCCGAGACCGGAGAGCCGCGCCGCGCCGCTGTGTCCTCCTTCGGCATCAGCGGCACCAACGCCCACGTGATCGTCGAAGAGCCGCCGCAGGACGGCGAGCGGACCGAACCCGCTCCCGCCACCGAGCTGTCCGCCGTGCCGTGGACGGTGTCGGGACACAGTGCCGAGGGACTGCGGGCCCAGGCACTGGCACTGCACGGGTTCACGGCCACGCGCCCCCAGGTGCGGCCCGCGGACGTCGCCCTGTCCCTGGTGACGACCCGCGCGGCGCTGGCGCACCGTGCGGTGGTCGTCGGCACGGATGGCGAGGACCTGCTCCGCGGCCTGGCGGCCCTGGCGGACGGCACGCCGAACGGCGACGTCGTCCAGGGTGTCGCCAGACCAAGCGCGAAGACCGCCTTCCTGTTCACGGGCCAGGGAGCCCAACGCCCCGGCATGGGCAGAGAGCTGTACACACACTTCCCGGCGTTCGCCACGGCGTGGGACGAGGTGTGCGGCCATCTGGATCCGCACCTCGACCGGCCTCTGAAAGAGATCGCGTTCGCCGAGCAGGGCACTTCCGAAGCGGCAGCACTGGACGAGACGCAGTGGACCCAGCCCGCGCTGTTCGCCTTCGAAGTGGCGCTGTTTCGCCTCCTGGAGTCCCTGGGCGTGCGTCCGGACGTGGTGGCCGGGCACTCGATCGGCGAACTGGCCGCGGTGACCGTGGCCGGCGTCCTGTCGTTGGCCGACGCCGCCGCGCTGGTGGCCGCCCGCGGTCGGCTGATGTGGGAACTGCCCGCTGGCGGCGCCATGGTCGCGCTCCAGGCCTCCGCGGACGAGGTGGCACCGCTGCTGCGGGGCCTCGAACACCAGATGGCGATCGCCGCGCTGAACGGTCCCCTCACCACCGTCGTCGCAGGAGACCGCGCCCCGGTCCTGAAGCTGGCCGAGCAGTGGCGCGAGAGCGGCAGGAAAGCGACCGTGCTGCGCGTCAGCCACGCATTCCACTCCCCGCACATGGACCCCATGCTGGACGCCTTCCGCGCGGTGGCCGAAGGCATCACGTACCGTCCGCCCGCCCTTCCCGTCATATCCGGCCTGACCGGCCGGGTCGCGGACCCCGCGGACCTCTGTTCGGCCGAGTACTGGGTGCGACACGTGCGTCAGCCGGTCCGGTTCGCACAGACCGTGGCCGCGATGCACGAGACCCAGGTCACGAGATTCGTGGAAGTCGGGCCCGACGCCGTTCTCACCCCCATGGCCCGGCAGTGCCTGCCCGAGAGCGCCGATGACCCGGTCGTGCCGGTGGCCCGCCGGGACACGTCCGAGGTCCGCGGGCTGCTGAGGGCGATGGGCGAGCTGTACGCGCACGGCGCGCCGGTGGACTGGGCCGCCGCCCTCGCTGGCACCGGCGCCCGGCGCACGCCGCTGCCGACCTACGCGTTCCGGCACCAGCGATTCTGGCTGGCGGACGCGCCCGCGGCCGCCGTTCCCGCCGCCGGCCTCAACGAGGTGTGCTCACCGCTGCTGAGCGTCGCGCTCGGGCTGGCCGACGGCGGCGGGTGGGTGGGCACCGCCGTACTGTCCCCGCGGCGCCAGCCGTGGCTGGCCGACCACACGGTCCAGGGAACCGTCGTGGTGCCGGGGACCGCGGTCGCCGAACTGCTGGCGGTCGCCGGCCGGGAACTGGGCCTGGACAAGCTCGCCGAACTCACCTCGCAGGCACCGCTGACCGTTCCCGAGGACGACGAACTGCACGTCCAGCTCGCGGTGGGCCCGGCAGCGGACACCACCGACCCGGATCGCGCCTTCACCCTGCACGCCCGGCCGGGATCGGACGGCGAAAGCCCGTGGACCCCGTACGCCACCGGCGTGCTCACGACCGGCGTGCCGGACGCCACCGGAGACTTCGGCTGGACCGCCGAAACCTGGCCGCCGGAGGACGCGATGCCGGTCGACCTGGATGAACTGCTCGACGGCCTGGACGAGACCGGCTTCACCTACGGCCCGGCCTTCCTGGGACTGCGGGCGGCCTGGCGGCGCGGCGACGAACTGTTCGCCGAGGCGGCGCTGCCCGAAAAAGCACAGGAGTCCGCCGCCCCCTACATCGTGCACCCCGCCTTGCTGGACGCCCTGCTGCGCCCGGTCGCCCTCGGCGCTCTCGCGAAGACCGGTGCGGACGGCGAACGGCGGCGCTACGGCCTGCCGTTCTCCTGGGCCGGCCTCTCCTGGCAGCGACCGGGCGCCACGACACTTCGCGGACGTTTCCGACCCGCGGGCGACGACGCCGTCGCCATCGAGCTCGCGGACGCCTCGGGAGCGCCGGTGGGCTCGGCCGACGCACTCGTGCTGCGCCCGGTCTCGCCCGGCCGCCTCGTCGGCTCCGGCCAGGCGTTCGCAGGAGACCTGCTCCACCTCGACTGGCGGCCGCTCTCCACCGGTTCGGTCACCCCCACGTCTGGATCCTGGGCCCTGCTGGACACCTCGGCGGGGGAGGAAGCGGGCCTCGCCGTGTGGCAGAAGCACCTCGCCGCCTGCGCACCAGCGGTCCACCGGGACAGCGCCGCACTGATCGCGGCACTCGACGCGGGCGAACCGGCCCCGGCCGTTGTGGTGGTGCCACCGCCCCCGACAGGGAACGCCCCACCGAGCACGGCCCTGCGCCAGAGGCTGCACCCTGCGCTGGAGACCGTCCAGACGCACCTGGCCGACGAACGTCTCGGTGCCTGCCGGACGGTGGTGCTCACCCGGTCCGCCACGGTGGCGACGGCCGCCGACGGCCCGCCCGACCCGGCAGACGCGGCGGTGTGGGGCCTGCTGAGGTCGGCGCAGTCCGAACACCCCGGCCGCTTCGTCCTGATCGACCTGGACACGGACGCCCCCACGGACCTGGCGGGCCTCATGGCGGCCGCCCTCGCCTCGGGCGAGCCCCAACTCGCCCTGCGGGGCGATACCTTCCTCGTACCGAGGCTGTCCAGGGCCAGCACCACAGCCTCTTGCGCCGAGCCCGTCGTCGACCCCCTCGGTACGGCCCTGGTCACGGGCGGCACCGGCGCGCTCGGCGCGCAGGTCGCCCGTCACCTGGTGACCCGGCACGGCATACGTGACCTGGTCCTCGTCAGCCGCCGGGGCCCGGCCGCCCCCGGGGCACAAGAGCTGCGGACCGAACTCACCGGCCTCGGCGCCCGCGTCACTCTGGAGTCCTGCGACATCGCGGACCGGACGGCGGTGGACCGCCTGCTCGCCTCGCTCCCGGCCGAACGCCCCTTGCGCACCGTCGTGCACACCGCGGGAACGGTCGCCGACGCCGTGCTCAGCTCACTCACCGCGGCAGACCTCGACGCGGTGCTCGGAGCCAAAGCGGACGGCGCCTGGCACCTGCACGAAGCGACGCGCGAACTGGACCTCTCGGCGTTCGTACTGTTCTCATCGGCCGCAGGACTCCTGGGCAGCGTCGGTCAGGGCAACTACGCCGCCGCCAACGCCGCCGTCGACGCGCTGGCCGCTCACCGCCGTGCCGCAGGCCTGCCCGCCGTGTCCCTGGCCTGGGGCTGGTGGGACCAGGAAGAAGGCATGTCCGGTCAACTGGGCGAGTCCGACCGCCGGCGCATCAGGGCCGCGGGACTGCTCCCCCTCTCGGCCGAACAGGGCCTCGCGCTCCTCGACGCGGCGCTGGCCACGGGCGGCGAACCCGGATCCGGGCCGCACAGCGCACTGCTGGCCCCGATGCGGCTGAACATCACGGCGCTGCGCGCCAGGGCCCGCACACATCCGGTCCCCGCGGTACTGCGCGACCTCGCCGGAGTGCCCGACACCCCGGGCTCCGGCGCCGGGGAACCGGCGGACCCGGAGGCCCGCCGCGCGCGGCTTGCACGACTGGCCGGACCGCAACTCGCCTCCGAACTGTCCGAGACCGTCGGCTCCACCGCCGCTGCCGTGCTCGGCCACGGCAGCGCCGAGGCGATCGACAACGAACGCGGCTTCCTGGACCTGGGGTTCGACTCGCTCACCGCCATGGAGCTGCGTACCAGACTCACCCGCCTGACCGGCCTGCGGCTCCCGGCCACCGTCATCTTCGACCACCCCAGCCCCGCGGCGTTGACCGACCACCTGTTCAGGCAACTGTCCAAGGAAACCGAACCGGCGCAGAGCAACGCCCTTGCCCGGGTGCGAAGCGACCTGAACTCACTGGAGGCCCTGCTGGCAGACCCCTTGCAGGAGGAGGACCGCAGGACGGTCACCGACGGGCTACGAGCCCTGCTGCGCCGGGTGGAGGCACCGCATGGCCGGCAGGAGCCGCCCGCGCGGGCCGATGTCGACGTGGAGAACGCGACGGCACAGGAACTCTTCGCCGTACTCGACGAAGTGTTCGACAACTCATGAGACGGCGCGGCGACGGAACGAAGGACTTGAGGGGTACTGGATGAACGACGAGGTACGGGCGGGCGGGGACGGACAGCTCCTCGACTACCTCCGCCGGGCCACCACCGACCTGCGTGAGACCCGCCTCCAACTGCGAACGCTGCGGGAGCGGGATCACGAACCTGTCGCGATCGTCGGCATGGCGTGCGTCTACCCGGGAGGGGTGCGCTCCCCCGAAGGACTGTGGGAGCTGGTGGCCCGCGGCGGGGACGCGATCGGTGGCTTCCCGACCGACCGCGGCTGGGACCTGGAGAACCTGTACGATACCGACCCCGACGCGCTGGGCAAGTGCTCAAGCAAGGAGGGCGGATTCCTCTCCGAGGCCACCCTCTTCGACGCGGAATTCTTTGGCATCTCGCCCCGCGAGGCGCTGACGGTCGACCCGCAGCAGCGGTTGTTGCTGGAGTGCGCCTGGGAGGCGTTCGAGCGTGCGGGGATCACCCCGGGCAGTGTGCGCGGCACGGACATCGGGACGTACGTGGGCGTCATGTACAACGACTACGCCTCCCGCCTCCAGCCCGCTCCCGCGGGGTTCGAGGGGTTCCTCGGCAACGGAAGCGCGCCCAGCGTGGCCTCGGGACGCGTCGCCTACACCCTGGGGCTCGAAGGACCGGCCGTGACGGTCGACACGGCCTGCTCCTCCTCGCTGGTGGCGCTGCACCTGGCCGTCCGGGCGCTGCGCCGCGGTGAGTGCTCGATGGCACTGGCCGGGGGCGTGACGGTGATGTCCACGCCCGGCCCGTTCATCGAGTTCAGCCGACAGCGCGGGTTGGCGCCCGACGGGCGCTGCAAGGCGTTCTCCGCCGACGCGGACGGCACAGGGTGGGGCGAGGGCGCGGGACTGCTATTGGTCGAGCGGCTCTCCGACGCACGCCGCAACGGCCACCCCGTGCTGGCCACCGTCCGTGGCAGCGCGATCAACCAGGACGGTGCGAGCAGCGGCCTGACCGCACCCAACGGCCCCTCCCAGGAGCGGGTCATCCGGAAGGCCCTCGCGGACGCCGGACTTCGGGCGCGGGACATCGACGCGATCGAGGCGCACGGCACGGGCACTACGCTCGGCGATCCGATCGAGGCCCAGGCGATCATCGCCGTCCACGGCCAGGACCGGGAGCCGGACCGGCCGCTGTACCTGGGCTCCCTCAAGTCCAACCTCGGGCACACCCAGGCCGCCGCCGGCGTCGGGGGAATCATCAAGATGGTGCAGGCCATGCGGCACGGAGTCCTGCCGAAGACGCTGCACGCCGAGAAGCCCAACCCCCACATCGACTGGTCCGCGGGAACCGTGCGGCTCCTCACCGAGGCGACCGCGTGGCCGCGGACGGACCGCCCGTGCCGAGCGGGCGTCTCCTCCTTCGGCGTGAGCGGCACCAACGCACACGTCATCGTCGAATACACCCCGGACCCGTCCGCCCCCGCGGTCCCGGACGAGCCCCGGGGGAGCGCACTCGGCTGGCCCCTGTCCGCCACGACACCCGCCGCACTACGCGACCAGGGCGCCCGGCTCCACCACTGGCTGCTCGACCACCCGGACACCGACCTGACCGCCCTGGCAGCC
Organism: Streptomyces sp. NPDC087300; assembly: GCF_044744425.1. NCBI lineage: Bacteria > Bacillati > Actinomycetota > Actinomycetes > Kitasatosporales > Streptomycetaceae > Streptomyces > Streptomyces sp. NPDC087300. Next base: position 33,709 of record NZ_JBIUYI010000018.1, on the reverse strand, counting down.
GCGCTGAACACGGACCGTACCCTGTTCAAACAGCGTGCGGTGATCCTCGCCGATGACAAGCCGGGCCTGCTGGCAGGACTCGAACGCCTTGCCGCGGGCGAGAGCGGGCCGGCCCTGGTCCGAGGGGAAGCGGCCGTGCGGGGCGGACTCGCGCTGATGTTCTCCGGGCAGGGCTCCCAGCGCCCCGGAGCGGGCCAGAACCTGAGCCGCGCCTTCCCGGAGTTCGCCGCCGAACTGGACTCCGTCTGCGCCCACTTCGACCCGTACCTGGACACTCCGCTCCGAGACGTACTGCTGGCCGAGCCCGGTACCGAAGCGGCGGCCCAGCTGGACCGGACCGCCTACACCCAGCCGGCCCTCTTCGCTCTGGAGGTCGCCCTCCATCGGCTGCTGGAACGGTTCGGCGTCCACCCCGGATTCGTCACCGGGCACTCGATCGGCGAGCTCGTGGCCGCGCACGTGGCGGGCGTGTGGACGCTGGAGGACGCGGCCGCACTGGTCGCCGCCCGAGGGCGGCTGATGCAACAACTCCCCTCCGACGGCGCCATGCTCGCGGTGCAGGCGGCAGAGGAGGAAGTGCTGCCGCTGCTCGCCGGGCGGACGGACCGAGTGGCGATAGCCGCGGTCAACGGCCCGGAAGCCGTCGTCGTCTCCGGCGACGCCGAAGCCGTGGCGGACATCGGGCGCCAAGCCGCCGCCAAGGGCCGACGGACGAAACTCCTCCGCACCAGCAACGCGTTCCACTCCCCGCACATGGACCCCGTGCTCGACGCGTTCCGCGCCGCCGCCGAGCGCATCACCTACCACCCGCCCACCATCCCCGTCGTCTCCAACCTCACGGGCCGCGCCGCCTCCGCCGCCGAGATCACCGACCCCGCATACTGGGTGGAGCACGCACGTCGCCCCGTGCGCTTCGCGGACGGAATGCGCTGGCTGGCAGAGGCGGGCGTACGGACCTTCGTCGAACTGGGCCCGGACAGCGTGCTGTCGTCGATGCTGCCCGGCTGTCTGACGGGCCTGCCGAACGCCCCCACGGCCGTGCCGCTCGTCCGCCGCGACAGGCCCGAACCCACGTCCCTGGTCACAGCCCTGGCCACGCTGCACGTGCGCGGCACCCACGTCGACTGGACTCCGCTCTTCGCGGACCACCCGGCGCCCCGGGCGGAGCTCCCGACGTACGCCTTCCAAAGGCACCCGTACTGGCTGGAAGCCACCGCCTCCGCACCGGGGGCGGACGCCGCGCACCCAGGAGCACGCTTCTGGCGACAGGCCTGCGACCACGGCGCGGAAAGCGCCGCGGAGCTGCTGGGACTGTCCGCCGACGCGTCGCTGAAGGACGTGGTTGCGGCACTCGGCCGGTACGACGACAGCGCGCCGCCCGCCCCACCGCATGCGCAGGAACCGGCTGCTGACACACCCCTTGCCGCGCTCACGGGCGAGGAACGCCGACGCGCCCTGCTGGAACTGAGCACCGACGTCGCGGCCGACGTCCTGGGATACGACGCACCGCGGGCACTGGACGCCGACGCCGATCTGCTGGAGCTCGGCATGACGTCCCTGATGGCGGTCGAACTGCGCAACAGGCTGGGGGAGGCCCTGGGGCTCGAACTGCCGCCCACCCTGGTGTACGACCACCCGGTCGTCACGGAGATCGCACGCTTCCTGGACGAGGAGGCGAGCAGGTGACCGCGGCCGACAGCTGGATCCGTCGCTTCCACCCCCTGCCCGACCCGGCGGCCCGGCTGCTGTGCTGCCCCCACGCGGGCGGTTCCGCCGGCGCGTACTTCGCGCTGTCGCAGGTGTTCGCCGCACGACTGGGCGTGGAGGTGCTCGCCGTGCAGTACCCCGGCCGCCAGGACCGCCAGGACACGCCCTGCGGGGACGGGATCGTCACCATGGCCGAGCGGATCGCCACGGAGCTGGAACCCTGGAACGACCGTCCGCTGTCCCTGTTCGGGCACAGCATGGGGGCCACCGTCGCCTATGAACTGGCCCGGGTGCTCAAGACGGCCTCGGACGAGCCCCGCCGGCTGATCGTGTCCGGACAACGCTCTCCCGCCCGGCAGCACCACAGCCCGCTGCGCGAGATGACCGACGACTCCCTGATCGCGGAGCTGGAGCTGCTCGGCGGCACGGACCCCCTGCTCCTCGCCGATCCCGAGGTGCTGCACATGTTCCTCGCGCCGCTGCGCGGCGACTACGCGGCCCTGCGCGCCTACCGGCACCACCCCGAGCCGCTGCTGTCCTGCCCGGTCACCGCTCTGACCGGCACCGCGGACCCGAAGGTGCCCGTGGCTGACGCACGCGGCTGGGAGGCGGTCACCGAAGGCCCCTTCTCACTGCGGCTCTTCGACGGTGGCCACTTCTATCTGGACACCCTCCGGGAGGAGTTCTTCGCGACCCTGTCCGAACTCATCGGCTCTCCCACCCACGCACTCTGAAGCCGCCCACCGCGCGACGGAACGGACCACCACCATGGCCAGCCAGACCGAATTCACTCCCGACCTGCTCGCCTACGCCCGCGACACCTCACTGCGGGACGACCCTGTTCTCACCGACCTGCGCGACCTCACCGCACGGCTCCCCGGCGGCCCCTCCCTCCAGGTGATGGCCGAAGAGGGCCAGCTCCTCGGCCTGCTGGCCCGGCTGATCGGCGCCACGTCCGTCCTGGAGATCGGCACCTTCACCGGATACAGCACGCTGTGCATGGCCAGGGCACTTCCGGCGGCCGGGCGGCTCGTGACCTGTGAGCTCAACCCGAAGTGGATCGAGATCGCCACGCCCTACTGGGAACGGGCCCAGGTGGCCGACCGCATCGACGCCCGGGTCGGTGACGCGTCCTCGACGTTGCGAGAGCTCCGGGACGAACACGGCGACGGCGCCTTCGATCTCGTCTTCGTCGACGGAGACAAGGGCAACTACGTGCACTACTACGAGTCCGCCCTGGCCCTGCTCAGGGACGGCGGACTGGTCGTCCTGGACAACACCCTGTTCTTCGGTCGCGTGACCGATCCCTCCGTACAGGACCTGGACACAGCGGCCGTCCGCCGACTCAACGAGTTGCTCCACCAGGACGAACGGGTGGACATCAGCATGCTGGTCATGGCGGACGGCATCACCCTGGCGCGTAAGCGGGAGCGTGCGGCCTTACCTCACCTCATGGCTGAGTAGATCGAGCGGAGTTCACCGCGTCGGCTGACCCGCAGCTTGCGGTAGATGTTCGTCAAGTGCTGCTCCACCGTACTGACCGTGACGAACAGCTGCATCGCCGCTTCGCGATTGGTCAGCCCCTTGGCCACGAGACGGGCCACTCGCCGCTCCGACTCACTGAGCGCGGAGAAGCGGTGCACGGGCAGGTGCGCGGGGGCCAGTCGCCGCCGCTGGTCGGGAACGCCGGGGGAGCCGTCGGCCTGGAGAACACGCACCAATGGCTCGGCCCGGCACTTCCCGGCCTCCTGCCGGGCCCGTGCCATGGCGTCCGAAGCGCCCGCGTGGTCGCCCAGTTCACCGCGCGCCTTGGCCAGGTCGGCCAGCGCCCGGGCCAGCTCCAGCCTGTCACGGGCCTCTTCCAGGCTCCGCAGGGACTGCTCCAGCAAGTGCGCACGGCGCTCGGTCCGGTACGTGGCGGCCAGCGTGCGCAGGGTCATGCCGTAGGTGCGCGGATGGGACGGACCGAGCAGGGCGAGTTGTTCCTCGGCCAGTTGCCGTGCCTCGTCCGGCCGGTTCAGCCTCAGCAGCGCCTGGGCGGCGTCGGTGCGCCAGGCTGCCAGTGAGGGACGGTCCAAGCCCCATTCCCTCATCCGTGTGCCGCATGACTCGAACTCCCGCAACGCTGCCTGCGGATGGTCGAGAGCCAGGTGGAAATGGCCGCGCGCCTGCTGGTAGTGGAGACCTCCACGGGTGTGGAAGATGCTCTGAGGCATGGGCTTGGTGACGATCTCGTGCGCGGTGGTGAGGTCGCCCCTGGCGGTGGCCGCCGCCAGCCTGGCGGCCTGGGGCGGACCGACAGCCACTCCCCAGCCCTCGGCCGAGATGCAGGACAGGGCGAGCTGGGCGTGCTCCTCCGCGTCCTGCAGATCGCCTGTGCGCAGCGAGATCTCGGCCATGATCGAAGACAACACGCCGATCCACGCGGTCACCCTTCGCTTGTGCGCTTCGGCCAGCAGACGGGTGCACCACCGTGCTGCGGCGTGTGCGCGATCCGCGTAGATGAGGGCCGTGAGCGCGGTGCCGAGTGGTTCGAGCGTCTCGTCGCTCAACCGCAGCAGTTGGAGCGCCTGCTCGATCCAGGTGACGTCCTGTTCCGCGGGGCTTCCCAACAACACGGTGTGCAGGAACGTCGTGGCCTGGAGCAACGCATCGGTGGTCTGCACCTCCTGGGGCAGGGCGGCCTCGTCCACCTTGGCCCGTTCGGCGAAGCGCTGCGTCAGGGCCGGGTACGAGCAGGCGAGCCAGAGCCAGAACGACCGCAGGTCGCCGGAGGCCTCGTCGGACGGCAGGGCGGCCCGTTCACCGAACCGCCTCAGCATCGCCTGGGCCTCACGGAACATTCCATGCCGCAGCAGTCCCTTGATCATCTGGATCGCTTGCCGGGCGTCGAGTTGCCCCGGATCGATGTCGGTCATGCTCTTGATGTGCCGCAGCGCGGCGTCGGGACTGCGGCGCCAGACCGTTCTGGCGAGCTGCAGTGTGACCGCCACGTATTCGTCCGGGTCGGTGGTCTCGCGCTGCGCGAGCTCCAGGAAATTCTGCGCGAGATCCGTGCGGTCCTCGCCGAGCACCTGTTCGGCGGCCTTCCGCAGAATGGAAGCGGACCATGCCTCGGGGGCCTGCCCTGCGGCAAGCAGATGCGTGGCCACGGCTGCCGGCGCTATGCCGTAACCGTGCAGCAAGTGAGCCGTCCGCAGGTGCAGGGTCCGGTACGTCGACGGCGGTATGTGCTCCAGAACGGCTTCGCGCACCGCTGGGTGCCGAAAACCGGTTTCACTCAGCAGTCCGCTGCCGATCAGGACGTGGCACAGCCGGACCACCGATTCCTGACTCAGGTCCAGCAGCCGGTCGGCCAGCCATTCGGAGCCCGTCTCGTGCAGGACCGCCAGCGCATGGGCCAGGCTGGCCGCCTCGGCGCTTCCCCTCTGCAGACAGGCTGTTATCGCCTGCCGGTAGCTGTCGCCAGGGCCCAGGTATCCGGCCGGCAGCAGCTCGTTCACTCTGGCGTGGGCGGCCACGCCTTTCTGGTCCTCCAGCAGCGCCTGTACCAACAGCGGACTTCCCCCGCTCAGTTCGTGGTGGGTCGGCGCGACCCGCAGCGCGTGCTCCGGGTCGAGATGGCGCGCCAGTACCCGGCCAACCCCGGGAGGGGAGAGCGGAGCCAAGTGCACGTGGTGGCAGTGGGGAAGCCGGCGCAGTTCGGTCTGGAAGAGCTGGTGGCCGCGGATGCAGGCGGACTGTTGGCTGAACACGAGCAGTGCGGGGCGGCGCAGTGTCCCGCGGGCCAGTCGCAACAGGAACGACAGGGACAGGGCGTCGCTGTGGTGCAGGTCGTCGACGGCCACGAGTATCGCGGACCTGTCCATGAGGCCAATGAAGATCGCGTAGATCTCCGTCAGCAGGTCCGTCAAGAAGCTCGCTTTGTCGTCTGACTGGTCCGCTGGCGATCCCTGGTACCTGCGGAGACGGGAAATCGCCTCCGGTGCACGGGGAGCGAGAGCCAATGGAACATCGTTCATCAACTGTCCGAGCAGCCCCAGCGGTATTTCTCTCTCAAGTGCCGAAGCGGCGGCCGTGAGAGCGATGATGTCGGAATTGTCTGCCTGGTCTACAGTTGATTGCAGCAAGCTGGTCCTGCCGCTCGCCACAAACCCATCAATAATCAGCAGCCCCCCCTTTTTCTCGCCCAGAGCACCGATGAGCTCGTTAATTATTCGAAACTCTTTTTCGCGTTCTACTAAATCCATAAATTCTGACCCCCGTTAAGCGGCTCGCGAAGTGGAGCGGCTGGACAGCATGGGATTGACTTAGTGGGGAGCTTCGTGGGCTCCTGTCCGGTGAGGAGAGAAGCGGAACGTTGACGCGCGTGAGGTTCGTGATGGGGTCGTCGGTACACGGATCCAGCCGACGAATTGACTTGATCAGATGCTTGGCGGCGAGGCGGTTTTGACCCGGCCAGCAGTATCCGTGGTTGTCCGTGCGGTTGCAGTAGGCGACAAGCAGGAGCTTTCCCACGCTGCCAAGGCCGTCGGCCTCTAGCGCCATCGCGACGTGTTTCACGGTCATGCCCGGGCCTCCGGCTTCGCGTAGCCGGAAGCGGCAAACTGGCCCGCGACGGGGCGTAGAAAGACGAGTTGCATGTCAAACCCAAGGACGCCCTGGGCGGCGGATAAGACACTGGTGGTGGACCCTCTGCAGCCCATCAAGAGGCGGCAGAGCGTGTCCGCTGCCGCGTACGAGCGGCGACGGTGGGCGTACATCGGGTGATCTCCCCCGAGTGGGGAGCCGTGAGTAGCGCGATGTAACCAGGGCGGAAGACGTACAAAAAAGGGCCGCGCTCTGGAGTTCCAGAGAGATCCGCCTATCCTGTGGGCAGGTGGCCACACGGACCCTCGGGTGGTTTCACCTCCGCAGCCGAGGTCACCCCGCTGCTCACGACTCGTACATTTCAGGTTGGGCGAGTCGATCGCGAAAGAGGCCGTTCCTGTTGGTAGTAGGAGCGGCCTTCCGCATGTCTACGGGGCGCGAGAGCGGGCGCACATGGTCACCAGGACCTCTCTTCCAGGCTCATTAGTGGGGGGCACGGGCATGTGTCCAACTCGCGGCGACTGGAGTCGGGCCGCGAGGTGCGTGTGCGTGAGGCTTCCTGACGAGATACGACGCAAAGGTGGCCTCCGCTGCGACACCGTCCTCGGAGCGGCATGTCGGTCAGGGGTGGCGATCAGTCATCGCCGAACGGCACAGGCGCAGCAGCATCCGTGCCGAGGCGATCCTGGCAATTCCGGTCTTCTGAGTGGCTTCAGGGAACCCCGGACGGAGACCGCCACGAGGTTCTAGGGCATCCCAGTCTCCGGGGGCTGACACCGTGTCCCCCTAGAAGGTGAGGGCGGGCCAGACTCTGACACCGGCATGTTGCTGCGGCAGACGGCATAATCTGCCCGGTGGCACACCGCTCTTGCAAGGAGTGGCGGTGTACCTGTCCGCCCAAGCGCCTTATGATCAAGGCCTGTTCGCTGCTGACGCAACATGCCACTACCTCTTTCGGGCCGACTCCCGAGGACGATATGCCGCCCCTTTCGCCGTTGCAACATGGTGCGCCTCTAGTGCAGTATGTTGCGCCGGAGGTGGATGTGAACAAGCCACAGGACGCCAATGAGCGCCCCGAACAGGCCATTGCCGATCAAGTGCAGGCGACCAAAGCTGAGATTGCCGAGCGCCTGAGGTATCTGCGGCAACAGCATCCCGAAGGACCCTTCACTCTAGGGGAGTTGGCCGAGCGTGCAGGGCTGTCCAAACGGACTCTGGTGTCGGCAGAGTCACCGGAAGGGGCCAACCTCACCATCGAGACTCTGCTGAAAGTCGCACACAGCCTCGGTATCCGACGCCCCGCCTACTTCCTGGACGAACAGGTCTTTCAGCAGGTGAAAAGGGAACTGGACACAGTCAAGGAACTGCGCCGCCGAAACGTCCGCAGTGTCGCACTGCGTGCGGCGCACACATCCGAGCCCTCCGGCCCCGCCGGACCTCCAGCCGATCAGGTCGCTCAACTGCTGGCGGGGATCATCGATTCCGCAGCGAAGGCTCGCAATGCCCTGGGGAACTTGCCGCCGGATCCGTCATCGGGACAGGGCTGCTCCGGCGAACCCCAGTGCTGATCATGCGCTGGCGTCGTGCAGACTCCACATCCAAGCCGGACAGCTTCCACCAGCGGTGCGCGGCACAGGTGCAGTCTCTAGGGCTCCCGGTAACGGACCAGCTCACCATCAACGAGGTGTGTGAGCGCCTCAGCCAGAGGTCCGGACGCCCGATCCGGCTGGTCCCCTTTGCGCTGCCTTTCGGAAGCCCTGACGGGCTGTGGGTATCCGCCGAGGACGAGGACTTCGTGGTCTTCGAGCAGCGCCTCGCTCCGATACATCAACAGCAGGTCATCCTGCACGAGTTCGGTCATGTGCTCTGTCAGCACGAGGCGGCGCCCATCATGTCACCGGAGGCATCCCAGCTGTTGCTGCCCTCCCTGGATCCGGAAATGATCCGGCGCACTTTAGGCCGGGAACACTCACGGACGGAGGCCGAAAAGGAAGCCGAGTATGTGGGCTCCCTCATCGGGCGACGCATCAGTTCCTGGGCTACCCAGCCCTTTACGGCCGTTCCGCCTGAGGCCCGGGAGCTGGTCGCCCGCCTCGCGGCGCTGGAGGCCCCGACTTCGCGAATGAGACATGAATAGCATTCTCTATCCTGCCGTCGCGGGGTTGAACCTGATCGCGCTCATCTACAAGTTGCGCATCCTGCGGACCGACCGTTCACCGGTCCAGTGGATCCTGGCCGCCAACTTCTTCTTCCCCGTCCTGATCTTCACGGCATCCACGCCTGTGGTGTGGGTGGCTACCAGCCAGTGGGCCGGGATCGTCAACTTCTCCGGGCTGTTTGCCCAGGGCTGCGTCATTCTGCTGACCGCAAGCCAGCAACTCATCCTGCTCCATTTCGCCTACGAGCGCGGCGGCACCCTACGGCGCAAGGCCGTGCCCCGGATGATCGGTATTGGTGCCGCACTGGTGGCGATGGTGGTGCTCTTCGCCACCACGACCAGCCCGCAGGAAGCGCCCACCACCTTCGCGGAGAGCCAGGCCCAGTACTATCCCGTCTATCTGACAGTGTATCTGGCCGCCTACCTCTGCAGCGAGATCGATCTCTGCATCCTGTGCTGGCGCTACTCCGCGGCCGCTCCCAGTCCGTGGCTGCGCCGCGGCCTACGGATCGTTGCCATGGGACTGCCGTGCGACCTCATCTACGCGGGATGCCGCGCGGCAGACATCCTCGCCGGCCAGTTCGGCACCAGCGGACATGCCTGGGAATGGCTCGCCCCCATCTCCGTTACGGTCAACGGCCTCGTCAAGGCCGTGGGCTGGACCATGCCTGACTGGGGCAAGTACCTCGACCGGGCACGGGAACTGCTCGCCGTATACCGTACGCACCGCATACTCGCTCCCCTGCACCGCGACCTGACCTCCGCGGTCCCCGACGTCGTCCTCGACCTGGAGCGCGCCGATATACGCACCCGCCTCTACCGGCGCATCGTGGAGATCCGCGACGCACAATGGGCCCTGCGTACTTGGATGGAATCCGCCATCACTGCCGAGGACCATCGGTCCGCGAAGGCCTCCGGACTCACTGGCGATGCGCTGGCCGCAGCCGTCGAAGCCGCTGGCCTCCACGCCGCGCTCCACGCCAAGCAGCGAGGCATCAAACCCGTGAGTCCCGTGGACAGTCCCCGCCTGGCCGAGCCGGAAAGCCTGGTCGCCGAACTCGCCTTCCAACGCGCCCTCACCCGCGCCTACACCGAGCCCGCACCCCCGCTGCCCAGTCAAACTCTGCTCGCACACGCTGCACCCGACCCGAAGGACCTCGCGTGACCACCCCCGCCGCTCCTGCCCACGACCTGCCCCGGCCGTTCGACAGCACCCACTTCAGCGACCCGCACACCACCTACCGCCGCCTGCGCGAACAAGCCCCCGTCCACCGCATCGCGCTCCCCGACGGCTCTCCCGTCTGGCTCATCCTGCGGGAGAGGGATGTCCGGGCCTCACTCAGCAACCCGCGGCTGTCCGTCGACAAAGCCCACGCCAGCACCGGCTACAAAGGGTTCGACTTGCCCAAAGCCCTGGATGCGAACCTGCTGAACCTCGACGGCGACGATCACCTGCGGCTGCGCCGCCTGGTCTCGAAGGCCTTCACTCCCCGGCACGTCGACTCCCTACGCGAACGCATACGGACCTACGCCGACCGCCTAGCCGACACCCTGGCCCGCCAGTTGACCTCCCAGGAAGAAGCCGATCTGGTTGCGGAATTCGCCGCCCCTCTTCCGCTGATGGTCATTTGCGACCTCCTCGACGTGCCCGAGGCCGATCGCAAGGCCTTCTCCACCTGGGTCACCCACATGCTCGAGCCCACCAGCCGCCAGCAACTCGCCGAAGCCATCCAGCAGATCCACCAGTTCTTCACCCGCCTCGTCACCGACCGCCGAGCCGCACTCGGCGACGACCTGCTCTCCGCCCTCATCACCGCCCGCGACGAAGACGACAAACTCACCGAGGACGAACTCGTCTCCCTCGCCTTCCTCATCCTCATGGCCGGCAGCGAAAACACCCAACACCTCATCAGCGCAGGCCTACTCACCCTCCTCAACCACCCAGAACAGCTCGCCACCCTGCGCGCCTCCCCCCGCCTCCTCCCTCACACCATCGAAGAACTCCTGCGCTATGCCCATCCCAACCACACAGCCATCCGCCGCTTCGCCACCGAGCCCTTGACTCTCGCCGGAACCACTATCCCGGCCGGCGACACCGTCCTACTCAGCCTGGCCGCCGCCCACCGCGACCCCGACCGCTACCCCGACCCCGACCGCTTCGACATCCACCGCGCAGACACCGCCCACCTCGCCCTCGGCCACGGCATGCACTACTGCCTCGGCGCCCCTCTGGCCCGTGCCCAAGTCGACATCGCCCTGACCACCCTGCTCCACCGCTTTCCCCACCTCTCTCCCGCGATCCCCGCAGAACAACTCTCCTGGCGCACCACTTTCCGCTTCCACGCCCTCAAACACCTGCCCCTCACAACTCAGTCTTGAATACCCGAGGGCAACCGAGGGTCTGTAAATCGACCGTACAGACCCGGATCCGCCCTGCTTCAGTGATGCCCCAACGGACGTCAACTTGCGATTTGGGTTGGATCCGCGTGGTATCCGGCTGTTCTGCATGGAGGCGATGAGCCGATGGACCTCGAGTGCGACGTATCGCTTCAGGCACCTGCTGGTCGTTCGGCGGGCCTTGCCCTCGGAGAGAGGCCGCAGCCAGTAGTCCTGGGATCGCCATGCGATTCCCGCATCGGCATGACGGTCAACGGAGTGCACTGGTCGCGCCGGTGGATGGCGTGGCGCCTGCGGCAGGCCTAAGCGGTCGTAGGCGGTCAGGTGGGAGCGCAGCAGATATCGATGCTCCTGGAGATCACCGGGGAGCCGACCGAGCACTATGACACGGCGAACTGGGTCTGAACCACGTGCTATTGAGCATCCGTGAGATCCAGCAGTGGACTGCCCGGCTACGGGAGAATCGAAGACCCTGAAGCCACGCCCCATCCGTCCTGCTCGCTGAGGTTCTCTGCCGCGATGCCCACCCCCACCCCCACCCCGTCCACCGACACGACACCGGCCGCCCCGCACCGGACGCTGCGCCCAGATCAGCAGGCGGCGGTGGACAGCGCGGCCCGGCACCTGAAGAACCCGGGCTCGCGCGGGCACATCGACTCTGCGTGCGGGACGGGCAAGACCCTGATCGCGGTGCCGAGTGTCGGCGTACGGACTTTTCTGGCCCTGGCAAGATTTTCGTGACGCGGGCGGATACCACCGTGCGCCGGTGACACCCCGTCACGGATGGCGGCGGCGGAGTACGGCCATGAGGATCACCCGGTGGCGGAGCAGAGGTACTCCCGCGCGGCCAGCCATGATCCGTTTCTGGAGCTTCAGGTCACAGATGCGGCCTTCGTTGACGCCCGAGTTGAACGTGGTGGTGATGCCCTGCACGATGGCGGGTTGGTCCTCGCGCAGGGCTTTGACCAGACCAGCCAGGGCCGGGAGGCGCGACGTAGCGAGTTGCTCGATCCAGTCGGACAGCGCGGTCGCGTCACGCGTGTCCAGCATCGCGGCGAACTGACGCACGAGGTCGTGGGCGCGGTCCAGTTCCGGGCAGTGCGTGAGCAGCCGACCGAGTGCTTCGGTGGCGTGCAGACTGCGGCGTGATGGTGCGGTGGTGATCCAGCGGGCGGTCTGGCGGGGCGAGGGCGGTCGCTCGCGTGGCGTGTCGATCGGCAGGCCGCTGCGCAGTGGGGCGACGGCCATCTTCACTCGCTGGTAGTGACCGCAGTAACCCTTGGCGGTGATCTCCTGGTGCAGCACGCTCGCGGTGTGCTCGCCCTCGTCCCAGCGCTGCTGCAGGTACTCCAGGTAGGGATCGAGGCTGGTGGTTCGCCGTGGCGGGGTGCGGCGGACGTATTCCTGCCAGGTGGTGGCGCGGGCGTACTTGGCCACCGTGCGCCGGTTCAGGCCCAGTTCGCGGGCCATGGCGCTGAGTGAGCGGCCGGTGCCGCCCGCCGCGTGCACCGCCTCGAACAGCCGCTTCGCGTGCCGCCTGGCCGGAGTATTGGCCGGCTCCGGCGATAGCGCCGGGTTCACGGGCGCCGGTTCAGGATCGACAACCGCGGCGGGCAGGCACCCGCGGTGGGCAGCGGCCACGTCCGACACCCGCTTGGAGAGTCCCTGCCACAAATGGAAACGATCGCTGACCTGCACCGCGTCCGGAGCCCCCTCGGTGATGCCCTGCCGGTAGACCAGCGAGCCGTCTCTGCACACCACACGGGCCCCGGGGTGCGCCCGCAGCCAGGCGGCCAGCTGTTCGGCATCGCGGCCGGGCCACAACTCGATCGGCAACCGGGACTCGGCGTCCACCAACAGCGTGCCGTAGGTGTCCGCGTACAGCGCGAAGTCGTCCACCCCCAGCACCCGCGGTGTCGGTGCCGGCGGGAGCGGCATGCGCATCACATGGAACAGCACACTCGTCCGCGACAGCGGCGCCTTCAGGATCTGCAGCAGCCGGGCGTCTCCACGGCCGGCCAGGAGCACCCCGGCCATCTCCACCAGGTGCTGCAGCAGCGGACTGCGCCGCTGATAGCGCACCGTCAGCCCCTCGACCTGCTCGGCGAAAGTCCGCCGACCACAGCCTGGGGCGTCACAGAACAGCCGCCGCACCGACAGCCTGATCACCACCGGCCTGCCCCCGACCGCGACGTCGGCGAGCGTTCGGCAGTAGCGACTGTGCACGCGCGTCGTCCTGCGACCGCAGTCCGGGCACGGCGCCGTCAACTCGCGGGTACGGGCAGCGATGCGGACCACGCCGCCCGCAGACCACACCCGTTCCACCCGCACCACATCCAGGTGCGGAGCCACAGTTCGTACGAGGTCATCACACTCGCCGACCATCCCGCCATCCGTGACGGGGTGTCACCGGCGCACGGTGGCATCCGCCCGCGTCACGAAAATCTTGCCAGGGCCACGTTCACGTGTACGCCGACACTCACCGCCATCCAGGTCCTGCTCGAGCTCGCCATCGCCTTCCGCCACGCAGCCCGCGGCGAGCTGACCGACGCAGGCCCTCGGCGGCTGCACACCCTCTGCGGCCGGACGGCCGTGCTCAGCTACGTGCCCGGCGCGCCGCTCACCCGGCGGGCCGGCCAGAGCGCACGCCGTCCGCACCGGGTCCGAAACCGTGGGCATGGGCCCAGGCGACGGCCTCCGCGCGGGTGCGGACCTGGAGCTTGGCGAACAGGTGGTTGATGTGGGTCTTGACGGTGGCCTCTCCCACCAGCAGGCGCCGGCCGATCGCGCCGTTCGGCAACCCTTTTGCGAGCAGCCGCAGTACGTCGGACTCGCGCGGGGTCAGCAGGTCCTGCGACGGTTTGGCCCGCTGCCGTTCGGTCGTATGGCCGGTGCCGCGCATGGCGGCGGCCAGCAGCCGCTCCTGGACGATCGGGTCCAAGGTGGTGTGCCGGGCGAGCGCGGCCTCGATCGCGCGGACGATCTCGCTCTTGCCGGCGTCCTTGGTCAGGTAGGCGCGGGCGCCGGCCTGCAGGGCGTCGAGAATCAGCTGATCGTCCGCCATGGTCGTCAGCACCACGACGGCCACGTCCGGGTGCGCCGTCACGATCTGGCGGGTGGCCTCCACGCCGCCCATCCCCGGCATGCTCAGGTCCATCAGCACCGCGTCCGGGTGCGTTTGGGCGACCTGGGCGATGGCCTCCTCGCCGTTCGCGCCCCCAGCGACGACGTCGATGCCGTCCATCATGTCCAGCAGGGTCATCAGGCCTTCGCGGACCACCTGCTGATCGTCGACGACCACCACCCGAGTACTCATGCGGGCACCTCCGCCTGCACGCGCCACCCCTGCGGGGTGGGGCCGGCCGTCAGGTCGCCGCCGACCAGCAGCAACCGCTCGCGCATGCCGGCCAGACCGTAGCCGCCGTCCATCCCCGCTACTCGGGGCCGTGGGCCGGCCTCGATGCCACCGGAGCCGGTGGGCCCGGACAGCACGGTCAGCCTCACCTGGTCCTCTTCGTAGTCCAAAGTAGCGGTCAGCTCCTGTCCTCGGGCGTGCTTGGCGGCGTTCACCAGGGACTCCTGGGCGACTCTCAACAACGCCAGCCCGACGTCCGGTTCGAGAGCGCGCGGGGTGCCGACCGGTGTGAAGGTCGCGGGCGCGCCGGAGGCGGTGCGGTGGTCGTGGACCAGCGCGGTGAGGGCCTCCGGCAGGGGCGGGGTGTCCGCCCGCAGGACCGCGATCGCGCGGCGGGTCTCGCTCAGTCCGTCGACGGCGATCCGGCGGGCGTTGTGGACCCGCTCCGCCGCCTCTTCGGTGCGCGGCGGATCCGCGGTGAGTAGCGAGTCGGTCACGTCCAACTGCACCGCCAGGGCACCCAGCGACTGCGCCAGGACGTCGTGGATCTCCCGGGCGACCCGGGTCCGCTCGGCCAGCGCCGCGGCCCGCTGCTCCTCCTCGTGCACACGCCGGGTCTGCAGCAGCAGTTCCTCCGCCTGCGCGTGCTGCGTCCCGATGCTGCGCCGGGTCGCGCCGGCGAGCTGGCAAGCCAGCAGGGCGGCGATCCAGGCGGCGACGCGCGCCCATGCCTGCCCGGGGAAGCCGGCCACGATCCCGCCGATCGCCAGCGCCAGGACGCCGGCCGCCAGCACGGCCGCGCTGACCAGCGTGGACAGGAACACTCCGGACGACACCGCCGCCATGCCGACGATTGCCGTGGCCAGCATGGCCTCGGGTTCGAGGGTGACCAGGAGGTTCCCGCTGATCATTGCGACGCCCAGGATCGGCACTGCCAACGCCTCGGGCACCGGAGATCCCACGCGGAAGCCGGCCGCGCACCACAGAGCCCAGGCGCCGCTCATCAGCACCACCAGCGCCCAGGTGGTGGCGGACCAGACAAGCCCGTCCGAGAACGGCAGGCCGACCAGCACCAGAGCCAACCCGAGCATCCGGGGCAGCGCATGCTGCCAGAGGTCAGCACGCGGCAGGATCGGTCGCGGTGGCACGGGGTGCGCCGACGACGGCTTGCCCTCGTTGGTAATGACCATGGTTTCAGCTTGGCATGCGCCTCTGCCCCGCAGCCGGGCCGGGGCCCGCCGGCAGGTGGAGGAGGGTGGAGAAGGGTGGAGAAGGGTGGAGAGATCCGCGCTCCACCCTCCTCGGCTCCTCGGCCGACGCCCGGGCCGTGGCACAGGTCCGACGCTGTGTGGACAAGAACCCCCTTCACCTATCGGCGGAAACCATGTCCACCTTGCAGAGCGCTCTTCTCATCAACGTCGTCGTGCTGCTCACGACCCTGCACGCCGACCTCGGCACCAAGGCGGTGAGCCGCGGACGCCTGCTCCGCCCGCTGATCGTCGCGGTGATCATCGTCCCCGTGTTCGTCCACACCTTCTTCGACAACGGGATCGGCCTGGCCGTCGAGATCTGCGGCCTCGCGGCCGGTGTGCTGTTCGGGCTGGTCGCCGTCAGCCAGATCCAGGTTTTCCGGGAGCCGGACGGCCAGGTCGTCGCCCGGGCTGGCCGCAGCTACGCGGCGCTTTGGATCGGCCTGATTGTCGCCCGCTCGGTGTTCTCCATCGGCGCCACCTACTGGTACGAGTCCGAGCTGGGCCGCTTCTTCTTCCGGCACGGCGCCTCGCCTCAGGACATCGCCTCGATCGTCACCAACGGGCTGGTGTTCATGGCGATCGCCGCGCTGCTCACCCGCTCGGGAGCGCTGAAGGTGCGCGCCTCCGGGCAGCCCTGAGAACCTGAATTGGAAGCCCCGTACACATATGACGGGGCAAAAGGCTGCCGTCGTCCTTAAAGGCGCTAACAGAGCCGCTGGGCGTGGCGGTTGTGATCGGGCAGACGGCGAGCCCGAGGAAGGCTTCGTGGATGTCGTCGCGTCGTTCCCAGCGGATGCGTAGGCGGCGGAAACCGTGCAACCAGGCGATGGTGCGCTCGACGACTTAGCGGAATATACCCAGGCCGGTGCCGTGCGGCTCGCCCCGGCGTGTGATCACGGGTCGGATTCTGCGTTGCCAGAGCAGGCGCCGGTAGATGTCGTGGTCGTAGCCGCGGTCGGCCAGCAGCGCGTCGGGGCGCCGGCGCGGTCTGCCCACCCGGCCGGCGACGGCCGGGATCTTGTCGAGCAGGGGCAGCAGTTGGGTGATGCCGTTGCGGTTGCCGCTGGTCAGCGTGATGGCGAGGGGGATGCCCTGGCCGTCGGTGACGAGGTGGTGCTTGCTGCCCGGCCGTGCGCGGTCGACCGGGCTGGGGCCGCTTTGGGGCCCCAGCGGGCGGCCCGGACGTGCGAGGAGTCGATTAGCGCCCGCGACCAGTCGAGCTGGTTGTTCGAGTGCAGCTTCTCCAGCAGGACGACGTGCAGTTGGTCCCAGACACCGGCCTCGTTCCAGGCGGCCAGACGCCGCCAGCAAGTCATGCCCGAGCCGAAGCCCACTTCCTGGGGGCAGGTACTCCCACTGGATGCCGGTGTACAGGACGAAGAGGATCCCGCGCAGGGCCTGCCGGTCCGGGACCCGAGGTCTGCCCTCCACCAGCTTCGGACCCGGCTTCGGCAGCAACGGCTCGAACAACGACCACAGTTCATCCGACACGATCCACGGCCGCGACTGGTGCTTCGCCACAACCAGGCCAACGAGCGAAGATGCCAACAGTCACATGATCAACAGCTTTTGTTAGAAACATTGAGCGTTTTCAGCGTGGCCACTGATCGGGTGACGGGGCGATGTGTGGTCAGGGTGCGCAACAGGCAGGGCTCCCGTGCTGTTGAGGGAGGTGTGCGACGTCTCAACTCATCAGCGCAGGAGGCCTGTTGGTTCCGTATTCTGCCGCACTCGACCTGCCTCACGCCCTGGTCGAGTGGGTCACGATGCTCATCGTCACCCGTGAAGGTGACCGGCGGTGCAAAATGCCGCCGCACCGGCGTGCGCTGATCACACTGGTGTATCTGCGCCGCCACGACACCCTCGCCCGTATCGCCGCAGGGTTCGGGATATCCGTCGGCACCGCACACGCCTACGTCACCGCGGTCACCGCCCTGCTCGCCGAGCAGGCGCCGGGCCTGCTGAAGACGCTGCGCGTACACGATCCGGACTTCGTCCTCCTGGACGGCACGCTCGCCGCGTGCGACCGCGTCGGCGACGGCAAGGCTGACTGCTCCTCGAAACACAAGCGGCACGGGGTGAACGTGCAGGTCGTCACCGACTCCGGCGGAGAGATCCTCTGGCTGTCGCCGGCCCTGCCGGGCCGAACCCACGACCTGGCAGCCGCCCGCACCCACAAGATCCTCCGGATCTGCGCGCGCCAAGGCGTCCCCGTCCTCGCCGACATGGCCTGCATCGGCGTCGGCGACTGGGTCACCACCGCCAGGCGCCGCCCGCCAGGCGGCGAACTCACCCCCACCGAACGGACCAGGAACCGGGCCCTGTCCGCAGCCCGTGCACCCGTCGAACGAGGCATCGCACGGCTGAAGTCCTGGCAGATCTTCCGGAGATCGCGCATCAGCCCCAACCGCATGACCGTCATCGCCAAAGCCGTCCTCACTCTGGAGAGGCAACGCTGAAAACGCTCAGTGACTCGTGGAGCACGAACTGTGCTCATACCTCGCGCCGTTGCGGCCCGCTTCCGCCGTCAGGCAGGTAAAGGGAAGAATGCGGGCGCAACCGGCAGGCGTTGGGGCTCGCCCTCTGGGATCGCCCCCCTGGGCACCACTAAATGAAGTCTTCGGTCCACACGAGTGTCCCGGGGAAATCCGGGTGCCTGTTGGTCGCCTCCAGCTCGCCTCCTGCTGAAAGCGGCACGATCCACGGAGGCGGGGAGGCCAGCAGGTTCCCGACGAAGTCGAGCACAATAGACAGAGAAGCGTAAAGAGGGTTCTTCTCCTGAAAGTAGCCTTGCTCTATGTCCCCGGTGCCGAGTCCCCCTGTCCTGGTGTCGACCATCATCTTCAAGACACCGATCTCAGCCACAGGAACGAGGTAGGGAACGTCGGTTGCGCTCAGGTTCGCGTCATCCGGGTTCGCGTACCGCAGCCACGTCTCATAGTGCTTGATGATGTCCTCGATGCCGAGGAGCGTGTACCCCAGGAGGACGTCGGTGAGGCCGGAGCCGTCATGCTGTAACAGTGACCGCTCGACATCCTCGGGCAGCCGTACGCCGAGGCGTTGGTACAGGCGTTCCAGATTTTCGCGGGTGCAGGGGCCCGGCAACTGGGACTCTTCCGGAGCGTGCTGCGCTATCCAACGTTCGATCTTCTCCCAGGACTCCTCAACCGACATGTGCCCACTCCCTAGTTCCTCTGCCGAGCTGGCTGAAGTGCGGCGCCCGTTCTGCGCTCGGACAGGACGGGCACCGCACTAGGTTTATCGACGATGGGCAGGTTCCCAATGCGCCGCTGCACCGGACACGGCACAAGGACCGCAACGAAGCGAACGGCAACGCCGCCATCAAACAGTGCAAGAGGTACTGGGGCCCCAACTACTCCCAGGGCGGCGCACGAGAGTGCGACGAGTACCCCTTTAGGTCCACCATGGAAGGCGCCGCAGAGCCGGAATTCGATGCAGATGCCAAAAAGTTCAACTTCTCGGTCAAGCCCGTCAAAAAATCCGACAACGGTAAAGCTGGGCTGTTGCTCAAGAGCTACTACGCCAAGAACAGGATGCTCGCCGACACCGAAGATGACTCCTTCACCGTGAAAATCACGAACTGACGGATTCCCGGGGGCGGCCACTCCGAACGGCCGCCCCCGGACCCGAGTCAGCCGGCGGGAAAGAACTGCACCAGATACCGCTCCACTCCGGCGATCGGCTCCTTGGACTCCCGCAACGCAGCCACCTCGGCACGCCCAGCACAGTGCACCCGCACCCGCCACGGGCCCTTTCCGCCCAGCTCAACCAGATCGTCGGTGCGGCCCAACGACGGCGTCCACACAGCGACATCGCCGCTCAGCGACTCAAACCCCGCCTCACCCTGCGCGTCCCACACGCCAGCGTCCTGCGCCGGCGGGGTCTCACCCCACAGCTGCACCGTCACCGCCGCAGTATGCGTGTTACCGGCACTGCACACATCGACCCGGCTGGGAAACACATTAACGAACACATCCGAATCGAACGCATCCGGAAACTCAACCGGAAGCTCCGCATCCCAGGACTCCACAAACGCAAACGCGAAAGAGTCCACAAACACCTTGAGCCGCTGCTCCTGCACAAGCTCAGCCACGAAATCCACTCCCGCCCGAACACCGACGACAAGAACCGCATCGTAACCAGAATGATCAAGCTAGCCCTCGTCAACCGCGCAACCCCGCACTCCTGCCGGGTACAGGCCCACCGCGGGACCCTGACGCCGACGCAAGGAGGCGCCGTGTCCTGGGCTGACCGGCAGAACATCCCTGCCCTCCAGCAGGACTCCTGATAGGCCCGAGTGATCAACGCGACCAGGCGGACCCTGGAGGACGCGGCGCCAACCTGCGGCAGTTGCATGGCTGGGACCAATACCGTCCAGGGCGGAGACGGCCGGGGCACCGGGGAAGTCGGGGCGCTCGCCGGCACCGAGGGCATCGGGCAATCCAACGGCTGGGCATCAGGCCCGATCGTGTGCCTTCACGTCTTACGGCAAGACGGAGGAGGAATCCGAGTGCCCTGGTGAACAGGCCGTGAGCACGGCCTCCTCTGCTTCGATCCGCAGGGAGCATGTCCCCGATCGTGAGCTGGCTGTTGTACAGTGGGCTGTCCAACTGAGGGACTGACTGGTCAAGGAAAGCCAGCCCTCCTTGACGTTGACGACAACTCACGCGCGCCAGCGGTGTGTGCATCCCTCCATCAACGGTCCGCCGAACAAGTCGAGAGCCTGCTTGACCGCAGTGGCCAGCGGCAGCGGGTCGGCGTGCTCGGCCACGGCACGATGACCGTCCAACAGGGCTTTACCCAGTGCGGGATCCGCGCTCAGCAACCGGCGGGGAAGCCATTTGCCGATACCCGTCCAGGCGTTGTGATGGGCGGTGACCAGGTCAGCTGCTTTACGCAGCACCTGATCAGCGAGGGAAAGCTGTTCGTACCGGTTGTCCGGTGGAGTGTCGATCAGGTCGTCCAGGAAGCACGTAAGAACATAGCGGCCGTGTTCCCACTCGGCTTCGGTGAGTGGAGAAGGCCCGGAGGCGAGCACGTCTTGAGCCAGTTGACGCGCACGGGCCACATGCCCGTGCGGATCAGCCAGAGGCAGACCTTGGTCATAGACGAAGAGTACGGTTCCGCGGTGCCGGGCTCGGTCCCAAGCGAAGAACTCCGGCACGTCCGCAAGGGTGTTCAGGAACAACTCGACGATGCGGCCCTCGTGTCGGATCACCTCCCGGCGGCTCTTGTCTGAGTCGGGCAGGAGAACGGCCACGTCCAGATCGCTGGTTGGGGTGGCGCGACCTTACGACCTTGAGCAGCGGAGCCTCCGAGCATGGCGCCCAGGGAATGCGGAAAGAACTCAGTGACCACACGGAGAGCCAGGGCTTCGACAGCTTCTTGATCACCCATGGGCGCTCATCGTGCCAGTTGCCAGAGACAGATCGCTAGGCATCACCTGGCTTACGACCTTGCATTTCTGGGACGGAGCCGGAACGCGAGATACTGGTTGAAAGCTTCGTGGCTGTCGGGGGCGAAGCTCCACTCCAGCAGGGCCTGCCGCAGCTCCGGCTCGGTCAGCCAGCCATGCCAAGCGATCTCATCAGGATCAGCGGCCACGGCGTCCGGCACCACGGCTTCGTGAACGCCGAGCCAGTGAGGGCTCAAACCGCAGCGGTTGAGGAACGTGAACAGCAAGCGCGGCTGCACACGAACGCCCAGCTCTTCGGCCAGCTCCCGCGCGGCGGCCTGCTCATAGGACGCACCGACATCCACGGCGCCACCGACCACGACCTCATAGAGCCCGGGGAAGCGCGACAGTTGTTCCGACCGCCGGGTAACGATGATCCGCCCACCCTCATCACGACACACCGTCACGGCGACCCGGTGCAGCCACCCCTCCCGAACTGCCTGCCGGCGACTGACCACCCCCAGGACACGATCCTGATCATCGACGCGCTCCACCAGTTCGTCCACGCCGCACACCCTGGCACAGCCCACTGACAGTGCCACTTCTCGGAACCTGGTCGGTTCTCAAACAATCACTGAGCTTGTGCTTTATGGTCTGAGCCGCCTGAAAGCGTGTGGCAAGGCCCATCCAGCTCCTGAGTAGGGTTGTGGCCATCGCCAAGGGACTGGGGCGGATGCCCAAGGCGGATCTGGACAGCGGCGTCGAGGACGCGACGATGCTCATCCTGGAGTGGCTCGGCGAGCAGGGTGTAGGTGCCATGATCCGGGTCGACGCGGAGCGGATGCGTGACGGTCAGCCGGCGTGGACATTCGCAGCTTCTGGTGGGCCTCTGGATGGTGGGATGAGGGCCGATGGGGCCTCGGCCGCCGAGTGCATGGGCAGGGCATTGCTTGGGTTGCGAGAAGCCGGGCTGGTCGTTCCCTTCTGAAGCCGTGTGGCTATGTCGATGACTTCGGGGTTCTGACACAGATCTTGGGGAGCGGTCGCGGAGGGTTACTGAAGCAGGATCATTTTGCGGAGTAGTTCGAATCCGGCTCGGCCGTAGGGCTGCCTTTTGATCTTCTTGATGCGGTTCACGGCGCCCTCGACGCTGCCGGAGCTCCACTCCAGGGTGAGTCCGGCTGTCACGGCGTCGAGATCTCGGAGCAAGTGGAGTGCTAAGCCGGTGAGGCCGGGCAGTTGGCTGGTATCGACGGCGTCGATCCAGGCGGGGAGCCTGGCCTCGTGGCGGTGGCTGAGGATCTCGCCGAAGTCGCGGATATGCCCGGCGGCCGTGTCCAGTTCGGGGCAGTGGGCCAGGACCTCCTTCAGGTCGGCGCGGTCGTCTTCGCTTTGAACCCGCCTTTCATCCTTCGGCCGCCCTGCGACGGTGGAGGGTCAACGTGATCGTCTTCGTGCAGGCCGAGCTGCCCTGTAGTCCAGCTGCCCCGTCGTGGAGCCGTGGGTAGGCTCTGCCGCGCAGGAGGTGCCATGGAGCCGGTGGGTGGGCCTGGTGCAGGGTGTAAGTACGCCATGACCAGTGACGAGGATGATGAGTTTTGGGGGTTCGTGCAGGACGCCGAGGGGCTGTTCGATCCTCACGAAGACGGTCTGCGGCGGGTTGAACTCCTGGGATGCTCGCCCGAGGGAGAGTTCCTGACCAGCCTCGATCGTCTGGGGAGCCGGGGAGCGACGGCAGGCGGGGCCCATCTGTCGTTCCTCGATGCCGAGGGCATCAAGATGGGTTCCTACTTCGTCAGCGGTCTGACCGCGACGGCTGCGAGGCCGTCAGTCCACGGCGACGGGTTGTTCGATATCGAGGTGCGCCTGTGGTGCGATCAGCTGCTCCCTGGGTCGGCGGCAGTCTGGGACCTACTCCGAACAGGAAAGTTGAACCGCAAGGGCATGTGGGGTGACCTGGACGCGGGAGGCCGGAAGGCCTGGTTGTCCGTTGCACTGTGGTCTCGTGAGTACCAGCGTCGGGGACAGCCCGAAGACCGCCCGCCGGGCCAGGTGTTCACCCTGGACGGCCGGCAAGTCGTCGATATCAACGGCTTCTACTGCGCGCTGGGAGAGGCCATCAACGGTCCCAGCGGGTACTTCGGATGGAACCTCGCTGCCGTGGACGACTGCCTGAGAGGAGGCTTCGGCGCCAAGCCCCCGTTCACCCTGGAATGGCTGCACTCGAATGCCGACAGCTCAGGCCTGATCAGCGCTCCCGCCGCGGACAGCGACACTGCCGCCGATATCCAGGTTCTCCTTGAGATCTTTGCCGACCACGACATCGACGTCCTCATGCGGTGAACAGGAGGAAGAAGGCTTGAGCGGAGATCGGCACTCGTTCATCAAGCGGCCTTCAGAGGAGGTTGCGGGCGTGGCATGGCGGCGTTCGGCTGGGTCAGGCGGCGGGTCATGAGTGTGATCGCGGCGATGGTGAGCATCGCTTCGGCGTGTTCAGGCAGTGTCTCGTAGTCGCGGACATTGCGGCGGGCATGGAGCCACCACGCCAGGCTTCGCTCGACCACCCAGCGGACCGGCAGGAGGACGAAGCCCTTGGCGGACTTGGGGCGGCTGACTGTCTTGAGGGTGAGGCCAAGGAACGACTTGGCCCAGGTGACGAGAGTGCCCGCGTAGATCGAGTCGGCCCAGACGACCGTGATCTGCGGGTGCATGAGGCGCAGGCGGAAGAGGACTTCGCGGGCGGCGACGCTGTCGTGGACGCTACCGGGCGTCACCATCACGAACAGCAGCAAGCCGCGAGTGTCGACCACGATGTGTCTCTTGCGGCCCGGCATGTTCTTGCCCGGATCGTAGTCGGAAGTGGCTTTCGGGACGGTGGCCGTGACCTTGACGGTCTGGGAGTCGATCACGGCGGCCACGCTGTTCGGGTAGGTGCCGGCCTGACGGCGTACTCGCCGTCGCAGCTGGTCACGGATGAGGTTGAACACGCCCCGGCGGATCCAGCGGCTGTAGAAGCCGAACACCGTCTTGAACGGCGGGTAGTCGTGCGGCAGGGCCCTCCACTTGCAGCCCGTGTCGACGACGTAGCGGATCGCGTCGACGACCAGGAGCTCGCCTGTAAGCAGGTGACTGGTCCCGTGGTGCCCTCTGGTTGGTCAACTGCACTGGTGTCACGATGAGTTGGCGGTGCGGCGATGGGGGCGTGTGTGCAGGCTGACAGGCGGCGGATCCAGACGGCGGTGCTGGGTAGTGCGGACTCGGATGAGCCGCTGATGCTGCCGATGGAGGCGATCGAGCTGGATGCTTTCCGCTACCGCTGCGAGGGTGCGACCTACTGGTGCGGCACCCTCCTCGAGGGCTGCGGCGGTCAGCTGACCACGAAGCTGTGCACGGACCGCGCCTGTCATTTCGCTCATCACCCGGACCCGGACGGGCTGCCCCACGTGTGCGGGCGCCGCGCCCGTGGCGTGAACAGCGCAGATCACCTCTATGTGCGCTCGGCGGCCGCGGCCTGGCTCGCCGGCCGCGGCCAGCAGGCCAGCTTCGAGTACACCGCCGCTGCGGGAGGGCGGCTCGGTTCCGTGGTCGATATCCGCTGGCCGCGCGGCACTCTGCGGGTGTACTTGGACCGGTCGGTGGCGCCGGTGTGGGACGACGGTCTGGAGCCGGTGCTCGGCCTGGGGGTTCCGGTCGACCGGGACACACTGATCGAGCGCTGGTACGTGCACCGGATCCGTCTGGACAGCGAGGGCACGAGCAGGAGGGTGTGGATCGGCACGGAGGCCTTCGCGCGGCCCACCGAGTGGTTCGCCCTGGAGGAATGCGAGGTGACCGAGCGCGGGCTGTCGACGCCGGCGGTTCAGCGGATCGTCCAGGCCCGCAGCGCGTCGGCGCCCGCGAAGTGGACGCCGGGCCAGAAGGCGGAGTCGGCCCCCGACATGAGGGCGCGGGAGCTGTTGCGCAAGCTGCTCTACGCCCGCCGGATCGAGTCCATCGCCCTGGCGGAGGCGGTGTGCCGCGAGATACCGGAGCTCGCCGGGGTGAGCCCGCGGCTGCATGAGCAGCTGGATGGCGCCCTGCGCTCCGGCCTTCTCTGGCTGGAGAAGGAGGTCGGAGCCCGCCGGGGGCTGTTCGCCAGCCTGGAACAGGCAGTGACCGAGCAGCGGGTCCACAGGGTCGAAAAGCTTCTGGGGCAGGCCAAGACGGCCGCCAAGCAAGGGAGTTCCGGCGAGGAGCGCGGCGTGATTACCGCGGCCGCCGACTTCCTGGCCGCCGTCACGGCGGCCAGGAACAAGCGGCTCAACGCCCTCCTCGCTGAACTTGACCAGCTTCCCGCCGACCCGGACCCCGGCGTGCTGCGTTCCAAGGTCTGTGAGCTGCTTCGGGCGGCGAGCGTGGCAGGCAGTCTCGGGCCGCAGCGGCACGCGAAGATCGAGGTCTGGCGGGAGCGACTGCACCGCCTGGGAGAGGGGAAGCGGCTTCCGCAGCTCCATAAGCAGGTGTCCCGGAAGAGGTGGCTGGAGAGACCCTGTCCGCGCTGCGGGGCAGAGCAGAGCCAGCAGTGTGCCATCGACGCCACACCGGATGTGGTGCGACGGGTGCCGCACGACGAGCGGCTGAAGCCGATCATCAAGGAACGCCAGGAGCGGCAACGGGCCCGGCGCCCGTGGCGGGTGTACGAGGTGACATGCCCTGACTGCGGCCAGGGACCTGAGCAGCGGTGCACCACTGCTGGAGGCCCGCACCGTGCACGGATCGAACTGGCCCAGGAGTACACCCGGCTCAAGGAGGCCCGGCCGTAGAGGACTGCCGAGTCCCGCACGGATCAGAGGTCCAGGACGGCGCAGAGCGCCTGGTCGACGCGGGACATCACGGCGGGGTCGACGTCGCCGCGGCGGGTGGCGTCGGTGAAGCGCGCGGTGCGCAGCTGCTGCAGGTTCACCGCGACGGCCGTGCAGGCGACGGGGGTGTCGATGACGACGGACATCGCGGTGTCGGGGTAGCGGCCGGGCGGGTGCAGCACGATCGCGAGGACCGCGCCGTACGCCTCATCCAGGCCGGGTTCGGCTGGTTCCCCGTCGTCGCCGCGCGAGCCGTGACGGCGACCTTCTACCAACCACCAACCCCAGTTGCCCCTTGACCGAAGACATAGGGGCCCCGGCAAGCGACGGGGGAGTTCGACGACGTCGCGGACGCCCAGGAAGTTCCTCTGCAGGAGCCCGGACCAGCTGAGTTCTCCTAGGTCAGACCGCAGTTATCACTCTCCGTAATTATTGTGACACGGTTCATGTTGCCTGTGGGGAGCTCTCCTCATTACCTTCAAGATCATGAAGCCTGGCTTGACCAGCCGGGCGAGAACATGGGGAGAAACGTGAAGTCTGCAGTCAAGGCTGGCGTGGCAGTGAGCGCGATGCTTCTCACCGTGGGGGCGGCCGGATCGGCCTTCGCTTCTGACGTGCCACCCAGCGACGAGGTGAATGTTCCTTCCGGGGCCACGGAAGGTTTCGTGCCGGGTGCTGACACGATAGTCAAGCGTAATGTGGCTGCTGGAGAGATTCCCGCCGAAGGTGCGGGTGACCTCATGGGCGGTTCGGAGGCCAAACGTGCCGCCACGATGAAGGTGAAGAAGGTTAAATATCAGGGTGAGCTGTGCGGGCTCAGGAAGATTCAGAAGACCAGCGGTAGAGGTAAGACCACTCTGGTGATGACTGTCTCGAAAAGCGTTTCTTCCGAGGTGAGCACAGAAGTCGGTATCGACTACAAAATTGTCTCAGCCGCAGTCGGCTTCAAGGTGACGAAGAGTTACACCGTCGAGGACCAGACGCGCTTTGAGGTGCCCAAGAATAAGTTCGGCTACATCGAGGCCTACCCCCTGTACGACAAGTACACGTTCTCCATCTACAAGGGGACGAAGAAAAAGGGTGAGGGCACTGCGCTCCGGCCTGTGGGCGTCTGCTTTAATCAGTGGGCTAGCTGACCCTGGCGTGTTGTAGCAGTGGGAAGGACCCCGTTGAACCGAAGTACGCTTGCGCTCGTCGTGGCCTGTGCCGGCCTCGGGGAGGTCCTCTCTGCCTGCAGCTCCGGAAGCAGCGCCCCGGAGAGGTCTGCGAGTTCGGCTGCACCATCCGGAACGTCGCGCCTGCTGAGCCTTCCGCGTGTTTCACTGAATTCCGATGTCTTCGCAGATCTCGATGAGGGGTCTCCCGCGGAAAAGCGACGGGTTGTCGGCGAGGTGCACGTTGGTGAGAACCGCGTCGTACTGTACGCGGAGAAAGAATCATGCGGCGTGCTTGTCGTTCCTGACGGCGACCCGGAACGCGACATCCTGCATCTCCGAACGGCCTGGCCCGAGAAAGATGAAGGGACAATCGAGATCCCTCATGGACCATACCTGAAATCGTCGGGTTCCGGCTCTCACGGGAGTAAGATTTGGGCGTCACTGTCATGCGCAAAAGACGCGATGGTAGTGAACTACACCGCACCTTCCCTGCAGGGGAAGACGCGCCATCGCGGAGCGGTGTCGGTAGCGTCAAAATCCGCAGGGAAACCGGAATTGGCAATGGTGGTGGCTCCGAATGACAAGCGAGCTGGAATTCTCTCTTCGGTAACGTCTCGTCAGCCATGAGATGAGTACTGAATCTGATGCTGTTGGTCAAGCCGCTCTTCGGCATCTGACCCCGACAGTATTCGGATTCAGCGAAACGCCGCCCCGGATGGTGCCGCAGCCGTTTGACGTCTCGCGGACCACGTGTAATTCGCACTCCTGCAACTCCCCGGGGCGGCCAATGGCCGGTGTCCTTGGCGTGCGCGGTGTGCCGGTACAACCAAGCGCAGCGGGGCAGGGAACAGGATACGCGGCGGGTGTCGGATCTGTCCGCGCGGGCCGACGCGTCCACGAAGGCGACGCTGCGCAGCCACGCGCAGCTCCTGGCCGAAGAGGCCGACAAGGCGGGCCAGCACCTCACCGCGGTCCAGCGCCACGAGGTCGATCGGTGGGTGAGGCGCGACCACAACGCGCAGAACGGTATCGCCCTCGCGGCACCGGCACACCCTGCGGGCCAGGGGCCGGCGTCGTCGAAGCCCGGCACCGCCGCAGGCACCGGCAAAGGGAAGCCGGCCGTGCACACGGTCACGGTGTGGGTGTGGAAGGGCCGCTACGGAGGCCTCCGCGCCGACCATCAGACCCGTCCCGAAGCGGCCGTCCGGCACGTGCCGCTGCCCAACGACACCGGCCCGCTGCAGCGCCTGTACGGCAACCTCACCCGCATGATCGTTGAGCGGGAAGCCGCCGATGGTCCCGTGCACACCCAGCGAGGCACGCTGCCCGTGCGGCTCTGAGAGACCAGCGGCAGCTACCTGGCCGCCAGCATCACCCGGCGCAAGGGCGCCACCGTCGCACCGGTGACGCTTCCGGTAGAGCTGGAGCCCTTGCGTGAGCTGCACGACAAGGTGGCGGCGCAGATGAAGGCCCGCGGGATTCCCCCAGGAACTGCAGGGCGCCCGCGCGGTCGCCGAGCGCCTGCTCGCCCGCTGTGAGCAGGCCGCGGACGCGCCACCCGGTGGCCTGCCGCACTTCGGTGACGCGGTCGGGGCACTGTGCCACCAGGCCATGCACTACGAGCGCAAGACCGGGGCACTGGCCTGGCGCTACGCGAGTGCCGACGTGATGGTCGCCTTCACGTTGTGGCGTCGCATGGCCGATGGGCAGCCGCCCCTGAGCGAGGAGGTCCTGGCCGCTACGGCGAAGTGCCGCATCCGCCCGTGCTGCTGGTGTTCAACCGCATCGGCGAGCGCAACCCCAATCGCACCGTCCCGCGTCTGCAAGAGCTGACCCGTCACCTGTGGCAGGGGGAGCGGCAGCGCGGCGGCCACCATCTCTACGACGGGAAGATCCCGGTCGTCGCCGTCGGGCTGGGCAATCTTGGCGAGCACGGACCGGCCGGCCCCGTGTTCCTCCGCTTCGGCCGCGGCCACATGGAGCCGCTCCTGGAGGCGATCGGCAACCCGCGCCTCGAGGCTGCCGGCACCCGCGAGGCAGAAGAGTCCAGGGCCGGTCAGGTGGAGTACCAGGCACAGATATGGCGGGCGGCCCAGGAGCAGGCGGCCGAGCGCGAGGCCCGCCGTCTCGTCTGCACCGGATGCGGGGCGAAGTTCACCGATGCCCGCTGGGAGGCGGCACAGCCGACGGACTGGAGCACCCCGAAGGACTCGCACCCGCACCTGTGCGACGACTGCAAGCAGAGGGACAGCGCGGCCGCCGTCGGCCCGGCGGCCGCTACGCGGGAGCACCAGGAGCCGCGGCGCGCGGACGTGGGGCCGCACGACTTCCGGCGGAACCCCCGGCGCCCCGTCTGCACCCAGTGCGGTGCCGACTTCACCGACGAACGGTGGCGGGCGACCGAGCGCGTCGGTTGGGGCAGCACGGCCCAAGAGTCCCGACCGACGCTGTGCGGGGACTGCGACCAGCGGCACGAGACCGACTGGAAGCAAGCCTGGCCCGCCGCGAGCCGGGACCAGGAGCAGGCCGTGTCTGAGCAGAAGGCCACCGGCTGGCTCTCACGTCTGCGCCGTTAAGCCGGGCATCCTGTCGGCGGGGCGGACAAGCCCAAGGCCCTCCTGGGCAAGCCCGTGCCGTCGGTGACGGCCGGACGATGGGTCCCGGGACTGGTGAATCACCCAGCGGTGTCAACTCGCCAGCGGGTAGCGTCCCGGGCCAGGCACCTCGATGTGAACGCCGATGAGGCGTGGGAGCGGCTGCGGGCCAGCCGCTGGAAGCCACCTGGCAGGGCCAACGGCGGATCCCGCCGCAAGACCTACGCGGCGGCTCTGGAACAGACCGAGCAGATGTTCCGAGCCGCCGCCATCGTGGGTCCCGCTACGCGTCCTCTCCAGGTCTTCTACGGCCTGAGCCAGGCCGGACGGATCGCTGTGCCCTTTTCCAGCCTGGCTACGCCCGTTACATCCCGTTTCAAGCGGAGTGGGCAGGTGACTCGCTGCACACAAGTGCAGCTTCGAGGCCCTCCGTTGCGCTCGCTGCTCCGCTCATCCCCGTCGCTGCCCTCGGGTCGCGTGCCGTCAAGGCCGTGACCGTTCCGGCCGGGGCTGATGTGAGCGCCGCAGCTCTGTCTGTCGGGTGCCGGTCGTTCCGTTGCCGCTGGGTGTCCGCAGGTCCGGAGGCGGCTGGTCCGGTGATGGAGCCGGGTTCCGCGGATTCGTCGGCGTCCGAGAATGTCCGCGCTCGGCCAGCTACGGTCGCGCCTCGCCGTCGGAGTGGCGCGACGCTCTGCGCGTCCTTCTCCGGGGTGCCCCGGTGAACACTGCGGCCGCATCTTCTTCGCGTTGGTCGGGCGCCTCGGCGACGGAGCTCTCGGCGTCGTTGGTTCCTGCTGATGACCAGGTGGTGTCGAAGACCAGGTCGCGCCGGTCTGGCCCACGGCGATGGCTCCGGTCCGTCGAGTGGCTCGTTGCTCAGGGGCTTCATCCGCGGGCGTCGGCAACGACGTTGATGGTCGCGCGGGACCTGGCGGCGCGGATGGACTACGACACCGGTGTGGTCCGGTACTGCCTTGAGGGCATGGTGGACCGACTGGAGCTGTCGCGCGCGACGATCAGCCGGCATGTGGCGTATCTGCGCGAGGTGGGGTCGCTGGTATGGGCGGAGCGCGGTAGCCGAACCAATGTGCGCCGGGCCGCCGGGCTCGGCGGCTACGCCGCTACGGCGACCCTGTACGCGGCGGTGATCCCGGCCGCGTACGACCTCGCGCTCGGCCACACCATCGTCGGCTCCGGGTACACGGCCCGGATCGTGGTGGACCAGCGGGACCCCGGCCCCGCGGCTGCCGGGTCTGGGTCTGTGGATAACTCGCCTGTGGATAACCGCTGCTCAGGCGGCCTTGAGACCCCTTCCCTGACGGTGGTTAATGAGGTGGGTCAGGTGCAGATGAGGGGTGGTAAAGACGTTTCTACCGAGCAGGCTCGGACAGCCGATTCCACAACCCGCCGCTCGAAGCGCACGCTTACGATCCTCGGATACAAGATCACTGCCGATCGGATCGACCGCGCACGCAAATTCGCCGTCTCCGTAAGGCCGCTGGTGAACTGGACTCAGGGCGCCACACACGATCAGCTGTCCTGGGTCCTGCTCGACCTGGTTGCCAAGGACTGGTCCCGGACGCAGATCCTGGTGTGGCTGCGTGACCTCGGTCAGGAACTCGGTGTCGGACGCTGGCGGCCCAGGTTCCCTCACCGGGTCATCGCTGCAGCCCTGCGACGCCAGGACAAGGCAGAGGCCGAGCGCGCCTCGACACATGGCCCGGACTATGACGAGGTCCTCCAACGCGCTGTTCCACCCAACGATGCGTTCCAGAGGACCACCCGGAGGGTCCGGGCAGATCCTGCCGCCGGGGAGACCTGTACGGAGTACGCCCAGGTGGAGGACGTACCCATGAACAAGTGGGAAATGAGCCTGCTACGCGACGCCGTGAAGACCACCCCGGAACTGGTGCTGGCGGCCGCGCGGATCTCCGGGCGGGAGGCAGCCGTACGCACCTACGGCACCGAGGGCGCCCGCATCCTCGACCTGCACGCCGAGTTCCAGACCGCCGGATTCTCCGGACCTCCTGTCCAGTGACTCGTCGATCCCCACTGTCTGAAGCAGGTGTGACGGCGCTGATCGAGACGGGGCCGTTGCCCTGCCGTGATGTGGCGTCATCCGGGTGAACCACCCCGTCCGCCTCAGGGCTTCTGGCGCGCCGAGCTGCCCCGAGCTGTCCCAACCCGAAGGATTGGGCGGCGGAAGGAAGGACGACAGAGTGAGGCATCTGCGCGCAGGGCGTCGTTGGACGATTCGTCTGGTGCCCTATGGCCGCCCCGCAGCCGGGGTGTGTGTCATCGACTGCTCCGACCCCACCTGCACACCGCTCCCGCAGCGCTTTCGCGACCCAACCCTGGCCCGCACTGCCGCACTGCAGCACGTACGCGAGCACGTCGCTCGGATCCAACTCGCTGAGCGCGCATCCTGCGGCTGCCGGGCACACCAGTGTGACTGGCACGCCACGCGGCCTGTGCCGCTGTGCCACGAGCAGATGCGGCTCGTCCTGGTGCCCGATGTGCTGGGACGGCTGTGGATGATCGCCGAAGTATGTGCGGGATGCGCGAAGGCGATTCCGAGAGCCAAGGTGCTCCAGGCACAGGCAGCGCCGCCTCCGCGGCGCACCCCTGCCAACTGCCCGGTCTGCCAGGAAGAGTGCTCCGACACCACGCTTCGCGAAGACCAGCCGGAGGGGGCCAAGGACCTAGCCCCGGCAGCCACGGGCGAGGGCCGGCAGGCAGTGGACGGGGAACGTGAGGTGGGCCCGGCCCCGCAGGGCTGGTCCCCGCCCGCGCGCTACACCAGCATCGTCGACTCCGCCCTCGAAGCCCTCGCCGAGGCCCGCGCCGGAGCCAGCGCCGAGGCCCGCCTCCTGGCGCTCGTTGCGATGCTGCGCCACCGCAACGACCACACGGCACGCTTCATCGCCGAGGACTTCACCGACGACCGTGCGGGCCTGAGCGAGGCGGCGCTGGAAGACCTCATCGCCGGTGCCTGGATCCACACCTCCGTCGCGGCCGTGCGTGCTGCCACCGTCGGTTTGCCCGCCGCCGTGTGCCCCGTGCCCGCGCTGGCGCTGCTGTGGAAGCAGACCGGCCTCGGACGCCATCTCCGTAAACCTTTCAGTGGGTGGGTAAACCGGCTGATCGCCGACGAACGGCTCTACGCCCAGCCGGCAGGCGTACGCCTGGCCGCCCTCTACCTGACAGCCCATAGCACCGTCGATGGCCGCGGCCACGCCAACCGCCGCACCATGGCAGCCCGCTGCCGCTTCTCCTCCCCCTCGGTCACCGACGCCGTGCTACAGACCCTGCAGCGCACCGGCTGGCTGCAGGCCCTCCACCTCAACACCGGCTGGAACGCATCACCTGCCTACCGCCTCGCCCAGCAGGTTCGCCACCACATCCCCGGCGCGGCTCCCCTCACCGCCCGCCCCACCCCGACCGTCATCGCTCTCACCGGTCGCGGGAGTGATCTCGCGGCTGCCGCACACACCTACCACCAGCACCACCGCCACCCCATGCCGCTGCGCGACCTCGTCGCCCAGTTCAGTCATGAGAACCCCCAGGCCCTCTGGAGCGCCGAAACCCTACGCACCGCCGTCCAGGGCCTTGTTGCCGAGGGCTGGCTCGACATCGGCCAGGACTCCTGGTCCAGCGTCCGCCCCGGCAGCGCGTACTGGGAGACTCTTCAGCCGCCAGCCCCACGCCCTGCCACCAGCAGCTCCCGCTCCAGACACGCCTTGTCGCCCCGGACGGACCGGCCCCGCCCACCACGCCAGCCACGAGTAGAACCACCACCAGGGCTCTCCCCCCACGGTCGCGGACCCCAGCTGCCCCTTCACACCGCGCCGCGCCGCCCCATCGTCCCGGCTGACGCAGACGATCCGGCACGCCCCCGCGGAATCTGGACGATCCCCGGCGCCCGCGAGATCCTTGGTACACCCCCTCAGCCACCTCGCCCGGCGCAGTGTGATTGATGGCCTGTGCGCAGGCCCTGCATGGGGCCGTGCAGAGATGCGGCGACTGCGCGCGGGCCAGGGCCCGACGCGGCTTCGACGAGCGAGTCGAACGCCGCCACGGTGAACGCCGTGCCCCGCAGGGACCTGGCGAACCTTCAGGATCGAGGCCCAGGACGCGGTTGTCGTCGCTAGTGCTGTGACCGCAAAGGTTCACCGGCCTGGGGCATGTGTCTTCCTTTGGCTGAGCAGACGTTCAGGTGCACTCGCGCAGGGAGACCGTCG
>NZ_JBIUYI010000017.1:0-103761 GCF_044744425.1 Streptomyces sp. NPDC087300 | reverse complement strand
TCGATCCGGCTCCGCGATACCGATGAGCCGGTCGAGTCGATCTCCGACGCGGTCGGATACGGCTCTCCGCACGCTTTCAGCCGTGCCTTCAGACGCGCCCGAGGCACGGCCCCGGGCGAATATCGTTCTCGACTTCGCAGATGATCCGGCCTCGGGCCTTTGAGGTGACACGGTTCTTACCGGCACCCCAACACCGGCGGCGGGGGCGTAAGCGGCCGGTGAGCTCCGGGCTGTTGCTGGGCCGGGGCCGGGGTGCGGGCGGCCGCCACACCGGGTGGATGCGGCGGCCGTGGGTGGGATTGGCTCGTATTCGAGTCAGTCAACAGAGCGCCGGATCACCCCGGCCTCACTGCAGCCTCTGGCACTCCGAACCGCTCCTCCAGCGCCTCTGCCAGCCCGGCCGTCGACGTCGGCGCTTTCGCCCCGCGTCGGCTGCCCAGGCCGTGAAGCCGTCCGGACGGACGAGGACCGCTGCCAGTTCTGGGCGGGACGGGCAGCCGGCCGTCAGGGTGTCGACGCGGCCGGCATACTCCGCAGCTAGGGCCTGCTCCGCGTCGTCGGTGAGGTCGAGCAGGAGCGCCCGGCCGCCGTGGAGGTGGTCCGCGAGGCGGCTGCCGTCGGTGAGTTCGAGGTCCGGGATGCTGCGGCCGGTCAGCGGGTGCTCGCCCGGCAGCTCGTACCGCACCCCGCCACCGTTGAGCCGCGCGGTGAGGTACGTGGTGCCCGCGACCGTCCCTGCCAGGTCGCTGACGATCTCGCGCAGGGCCCGGGACTGCGGTCCGGGCGCATGGCCGCGACCTGGGACCGGGTCCAGTCCAGAACCCACGCACCGACCGGGTGCCGCTCGGCGGTGTACGTTTCCAGCCGCTCTTCCGGCGCCCGGCCAGCGATCACCGCGGCGAGCTTCCAGCCGAGGTTCATCGCGTCCCCAATGCCCAAGCTCAGCCCTTGGCTGCCGAACGCGGAGTGCACGTGCGCCGCGTCACCCGCCAGCAGCACCCAGCCCTTGCGGGAGTCGGTGACCTGGCGGGCATGGTCGGTGAAGCGGGTCGCGGTCCGTACTTCGGTGATCGTGACGTCCACGCCGGAGACGCGGCGCAGCCGCGCCTGGAGATCCTCGGTGGTGACCGGCATGTCCCGGTCAGCCGGCGGGCCGTCGAACTCCACGGTGACGACGCGGCCCGGCATCGGCCCATAGGCGTACACCCCGGTGTCCGTGGCGGTCCAGCCGATCTTCAAGTCCTCGACGCCGGTCATCTCCACGACATCCTGGTGACAGGTGATCTCCGGTTCCGTACCGGGAAATTCGAACCCCGCGAGTTTGCGGACCGTGCTGCGGCCACCGTCACAGCCCACGCGCCAGCCGGTGCCTATAGCCTCGTGGCTGGTCCGCACGGTGACGGCCTCCTCGTCCGCGTCGAAGCCGGTCAGCTCCGCTCCTCGGCGCACGTCGACGCCGAGCTCATCCGCTCGCCCGCCGAGCAGCCGCTCGATGTCCTGCTGCGTCACGAAATCGCCTGCCGCTGCACCTCGGCCAGCGCGGGCAGCATGCCTCGACGGTAGAGCGCCTCGGCGCTGGGCGTGGTGATCGCCCCGCCCTTGAACGCCAGCGCCTCCCGCACCAGTTGCAGCGCATCATCCGCACCGCCGCCCAACGCCTGCCCGACGTCCACGACGCAGCCGCCCACGCCCCGGACCAGATGCGCCTGGAGATAGCCGCCTGAACAACCTGTTCGTGGTCCGGGGCAGCACGCCCCTCACGGGCAGGTGGACTCTCATGCGGTCCAGCGCGGCCATGGCCCATACGAAGCGCGCCCTGCGGACTGTGCTCCAGAGTACGTGCGCCGACCAGGTGCTTACGAGTACAACGGCCCCACCTCAGCCATGAGTTCGGCGATCACTCTTGGCGACGATCCGGGCTCCCGGTATTCCGCCACAACCAACCGTGCACGAGGCCGTAGGCGCAGGCCATCGTTCGCATCACGCAACGAACCATCGGCGGCGCTCGCCCGCCCTCACACCTTCTGCCCCGCACGCTCGTACTCCCGCAACAGCGGCAGCACACGTGTGTAGAAGATTCGCATCTCCTCCCGGGTCGGCCAGCCGGAGAAGATGAATTCGCTGATCCCGGCCTCCTTGTACTGGTAGAGATACGCCGCGACTTCCTCGTAGCTGCCCACCACGCAAAGGGCAGGACCGCCTCGATATGCCACGGCGCCGGAGAAGAGCATGGGAGAGAGCCAGTCGCCCTCCGCGGATTCGGCCAGTCGGAAGGACGTGTTCACTGCCACGGAATCGGAGGCGGCCACGGCGGTCGCGATGCGTTTGCGGTGTTCTTCGTCGGGGTCGCGCATCATGTCGGCGAGATCCGCCAGCGCTTCCGCGCGGGTTTCCCTCGCCAGTACGTGCATGCGCGTTCCCACCCGGCCGCCCTGCGCCAGGACGGGCTTCGCCGCCGCGGCCAGGCCCTCGGGGGTGTCGCCGTACCGCAGCCAGCAGTCGCCGTGGTCGACGGCGGTCTGCTGCGCCACCTCGGACGCACCGCTGATGTATATCTCGGGGCGGCCTCCGCCCTTGTAGCCGAGACCGATCTGCGCTTCCTTGATTCGATAATGTGCGCCGTCGTGGGAGAGAGGGGTCTCACCGCGCCAGAACTGGTGGAGGATCTCCAGGAATTCGTTGGAGCGTGCGTAGCGCTCGTCGTGGGCGAGGAAGTCGCCGTAGTACGCCTGTTCCGTCGGAGAGGTGCCGGCTACCAGGTTGAGGGATATTCGGCCGTCCGACATCCACGAGACCGTGTTGACCACCTGGGCGAAGAGCGTCGGGGGAAGCAGGCCGGGGCGGTAGGCGAGGAGGAACTTGACGCGTTGGGTCTCGCGGACCAGGGCACCGAGCATCGGGAGTGGATCGGGCATGTGGAAGCCGATCCCCATGAGGAGCGAGTCGACGCCCAGGCGGTCCGCCTCCTGAGCGAAGTCGACGATCCCGTCGAAGTCGAGTTGGCCGACCTGGTATTTGCCCGAGGCCTTCTGCTGCCCGCTGAGTGGTGAGTTCCAGTGCACTCGCAACTCAGGGGAATCTGGGTGTGATTGGCGTGGCAAGGGGCTGTTCATGAGTATGTTCCCACCTCTTGGTCGATCGGCATCTGCTGGTCTTGAACCGTCATGACCCTTGCTGTGCCGCCGAGTTCGACTCGCAGGTCCGGTCCCGTCGCGGCGGTGATGGTGGCGCGGGTGCCGAGGGCGTCGCCCATGTCGACGGTGATCTGGCGGATGCCCCGGTCAGCCAGGTGCGCGGCGAGGCACGCTGTGCTGTTGGCGTTGGCGATGTCCTCGGGAACGCCGATCGATGGGGCGAACATCCGGGCCGCGAGCGCGCCATCGGGTGACGGTGGCGAGTGGACGTACGCGCCGAGCAGGCCGAACCGGTCGCAGGCCGCCTTGAGCCGGGCGAGATCCGGGCGCAGCGCGGTGAGCGCAGCTCGGCTGGGGACCGGTACCAGTAGGCGCTCCCGGCCCACGCCGGCGATCCGTACGTCCGGTCCGGTCTCCTCCGGCGTGAGGCCGAGGGCCGCGAGGACGAGGGTGCGTTCCTCTGGTGTGGGTTCGCGCAGGTCTACAGGTCCGGGGTCGAAGGCGGCAATGATCAGCTCGCCGTCGCGCTCGGCCCGCCCGGCGAAGGCTCGTCCCCCGGCCCGGAGAGTGGCCCGGTAAGGGCCGGACTCTCCGTGCGAAGCCACCAGGAGCGCGAGAGCCGCGAGCGTGCCGTGACCGCACGCGGGCAGTTCCCCGTCCGCGGTGAAGAAGCGCAGTTCGGTCGCGTCGGCGGCATGACGTACGTACACGGCGTGCGAGGTGCCCCGTTCGACGGGGATCCGGCGCCGTTCGTCGTCGTCCAGCGGCGAGGTGTCCTTGTCACCCTCCAAGATGACGGCCGTGGGGCTGCCGCCCGCGCCGCCTCGCAGGCAGGCGCGGACGACCGTCACGTGCGGCGTGCTCACAGGGCTGTCACTTCGCCTTCTCCGGCGTGGCGTAACCGGTGGCCGCCGCGGTCGCAGCCTGGTGGGCGCCCTCCTGGAGCTGGAAGAGCGAGCCGAAGGGGCGCTCCGCGAGCGGGAGGCGCCATGCTCCGGCCTCCACCCGTGCCGTGTCCGACACGCTGCCGCGCAGCAGCTTCACTCCGGGCTCGTTGTGGCCGGCGTGCGCGCCGAAGTGGATCGGGTAGGCGTCGGCCGCCCGGTAGGCCGGCAGGAAGGCGCGGCGGTAGCGGTCGGAGCGGTTCGGCGATGAGTAGTGCAGGAGCAGGCAGTGGATGAAGATCACGCTGCCGGCCGGCGCCTCGATGGGCACGGCGAGCGTGGGGTCGGGCGCTTCGGCGCCCGCTACCTTGCCGCGGAAGTAGCCATCCACGTAGTGGTCGGCTAGGCCGCGCCGGTGAGAGCCGGGGACGGCCAGGAGGGCGGAGTTCTCCGTGGTGGTGTCGTCGAGGTAGACGAGGGCCGTCACCAGGTCGGTGTTCGTGTGCGGGTAGTAGGCGAAGTCCTGGTGCCAGTCCACGACGCTGCCCACCTGCGGGGCCTTGAGGTGGAGCTTGCTGTAGTGGAACAGGATGTCGGGGCCGATGAGTGCCTCGACGTGGTCGAGCAGTTCGGGGTGGGCGGCGGCCCGTTCGAACGCGGAGTGCTGCTTGGTGGGCGACCAGATGCGGCGGGCCATGCCGTTGTCGCCCGGCTCCACCTCGGCGACGGAGCCAATGTCGGGGACGTCCAGGATCTGCGTGATGGCGGTGTTGAGCTCGGCGACCTCGCTCGGATCGAAGAGACGCTCGACGACCGCGAAGCCCTTCTCGCGGTACTCCTTGACGAGCGCGGCCGCGTCGAGCGCGGACGTGTTGCGTGCGGACGTGTTGCGTGCGGACGTGTCAGGTGCGGTCGCGTCGGGCGCGGCCGTCTCAGGCGCGGCTGTGCCGGGTACGGACATGCGTGGGGTTCCTCTCTGCTGGGCGGCGGAGGTGGTGGGCGGGGGATGAGGATCAGACCGCGGTCGCCGCGTGCTTGGCGACGGTGTCCTCGTAGATCTCACGGAAGAACATCGCGAGGATCTCCTGCACGTCGTCGATGTACTTGAACACCTTCTGGAAGTCCTCCTCGCTGAAGATCAGCTGGTGGAGGATGTCCCACATCTCCTGGGAGTGGTCTTCGGTGGTGTCGACGTGGAGGTGGGCTGCCTGCCCCTTGACGTTCTCCTTGCCGAGCCGATCCTGGAGGTTCTCGACGATGGCCGGCTGGAGCTTGACCTGGGTGTACTCCACCAGGTAGTTCGAGACGACCGGGGCGAGGGCCGACTCGTGCTCCAGCGCGTAGTAGAAGAAGCCCTCGAAGAGGCGGGTGGAGAGGTAGGGCTCGGTGGCGACGATCTCCTCCTCGGTGACTCCGGCGGCCACGGCGTCGCTGATGTACAGCTTGTCGTGGAGCATCTCGTCGGCCTGGTACTGCGCGTAGTCGCGGGCGGCCCTGGGCGCCACCTGGGCGATCTTGTAGATGGCCTTGGACTGGCTGACCCGGGAGAGCCGGATCCGCCACACGTGTTCGATGAGGGTGCGGCGGTAGTACGCCTGGTGGAGTTCGGGCTCGGTCAGGTGGGACGCGAAGGGGACGGTGGCCTTCCACTCCGCCATCTTCTTGTCCATGTAGCGGTCGAGCTCGGCCTTCTTCAGACGGCTCTGTTCCTCGTTGTAGAACGGCTTCGGGTGGGTTATCCCGGTGTTCTGCACGCGGTTCATCGCGTTCTCCTTCAAGAGGCGGTTGGTGGTGGGGCGTACGCGGAAGGGGTGGATCGGGGCGTCGGGGTCAGCGGTAGCGGACATGGAAGTGCTCCGTCACATGGCGGTCGAGGAAGGCGGTCTCGGCCTCGAGGTCGTCGGCCGCGACGTCCCACAGGGCGTCCATCAGGCAGATCCCCCGGTCGGACGCCTCGAGTTCGGTTCCCGCCGCCACGTGGACGCGCAGGATGCGGGGCGGTCGGGTGGGCGGCTCGAAGCGGATCGCGTCGACGGTCCGCCCCTTCTCCCCGTACTTGCTGAGGAACACGGTCGCCCGGGTGGGCACGCC
Organism: Streptomyces sp. NPDC087300; assembly: GCF_044744425.1. Lineage (NCBI taxonomy): Bacteria > Bacillati > Actinomycetota > Actinomycetes > Kitasatosporales > Streptomycetaceae > Streptomyces > Streptomyces sp. NPDC087300. Next base: position 97,652 of record NZ_JBIUYI010000017.1, on the reverse strand, counting down.
CGTGCTCAGGGCCTCCAACTGGGAGGCGTGGGTGAGCCGTTCGTGGAAGGCGTCCCGCTCGCCGTCGGGCAGCAGCAGGGACTCGGTCCACAGGTCGAGGAGGGAGTGCCCGGTGACGGTCCGGACACTGGCGTCGATGAGGCTGCCGCCCATCCGCGGGTTGATCTCGATGATCTCCCAGCGTTTCCTCGACTCCCAGTACTTGGCCTCGATGTGGAAGGCGCCGTCGGTCAGCCCGTGCCCCGCGAGCGCGGCGAGGCAGCGGGTGACGTGGTCGGCTCCCTCCAGGACGCGTGCGCGGTCGAGGCTCACGGGAGGGCTGACCGACATGCCCTCCAGGACGGTCCGCTCCAGGTGTTCCACCCGGGCCTTCTCGTGGACGCACAGGTGGTGGACCCGGCCGTCGAGGACCAAGGTCTCGAAGCTGAACTCCGGGCCCTCGACGTACTCCTCGACCAGGAAGTCGTACCGGTCCATGAAGATCGCCTTCATGCGCCGGTCGCCGCGCATCTGCTCCTGGATCGCGGGCAGGTCGGCCAGATCCTCGACGTCGTCCAGGACGAAGGTCGCGAAGGACGAGGCGCCGCGCACCGGCTTCACGAACCAGCGTGCGGAGGCGTCGAGTTCGGGTGGCGTGCCCGGCGTGATCCGGTGGACGCGGACCTCGCTCAGCCCTTCGGCGAAGAGGTGGCGGCGCAGCTCGTACTTGTCGAGGCAGAGGCGCAGCGCGGGCTCGGCGCAGTCGCGCGCGCCGAGTTGCTCGTTGAGCTCGGCCATCAGGAGGCGGTAGCCCTCGAAGGTGGCGAGGGCGGCCGCGACCCGGTAGCCGCGGTCGGCGAGTTCACGAACGGCCTTCTCTACGTCGCCGGAGCGCAGTTCGGGTTCCTCGGTGACCACGCAGTCCGCGAGGTGACGACGGCTCGCCTCCAGGGTCTCCGGCAGCTCCGGCCGCGAGCTGACGGCCACCAGGCTCACTCCGAGCCCGGCGGTGGCCGCGGCGATCTGCTCGGTGTACGACTTGCCTTGGTGCATGAGGAGCAGGATCGCCGTCTTCATCCGTTCCTCTCCCCCAAGTCCTGACACAGCGCTCATCGCCGACGCACCAACTGACGTACCGCGGCTTCGTGTTGGTGGGCGCGCAGGATCTCCACGAGCTGGGCGGCGCCGCCTTCCCGGATCGGGTCGACGACGGGCAGCCCCGTGTCGGCCTCCAGCTTCTCGGCCTCCCTGCGGTAGTCCTGCTCGGTGTAGCCGATGCTGTTGACGCTGACGGCGGCGACCTTGGCGGGCCGTTCGAAGACGCTGAGCTCCTCGTTCATGCGGATGAGCTCGGGGATGGGGATGATGGGCGTCTCCCAGACCTTGGTCCGCTCGGCGCCGAGACGGTGGCAGAAGACCAGGGCGTGCGGCAGAGCGCCGTGCAGGATGGCGAGGGCGACGCTGCTGAATCCGATGTGGTTCAGGGAGCCCTGGCCTTCGACGACCACCCACTCGTTGCCCGCGGCGGCCTCCATGACGACGCGCTCGACCGCGCCCGCCATGAAGTCACCGGGTACGCCGTCGACCGCGATGCCGTGCCCGGAGATCAGCATGCCGCTCTGGCCGGTGGCGGCGAAGCCGGTGCGGATGCCACCGCGGTTCGCCTCGTTCCAGATCTGCAGGGCAGCGGTCTTCTTGCCGATGTTGGAGTCGCTGCCACACGTGTGAATGACCCAGGTGTCCAGATCCAGGACGCGGGCCCGGTTGAGCGGTACCGCCGGGGCGTCCTTGGTCTCCCAGACGGTGATGCCCTTCTCATGGACGGCACGGGCGATGTCCGGGTCGTCGGTGAGGCGGAAGTGGATCGAGTTGATCAGGTGCAGGCCGTTCCTGGCGGCCGCGAGGATGTGCGGCTTCCAACCGGAGGGCAGCTCGGCGGAGTGCAGGCCCTTGCCGATGACCATGACCTCGGGGCGCAGGTTCAAGGCGTGCTCGACGCGTCCGACGATCGGGATCGCGCCGCCGTAGCCGAGGACGTCCTGGACGGTCTGGCCTGCCTTGCGGCTGTCGATGACGGCGACGCAGCGGTCGCCTCGGTAGCGGATCAGTGAGGCGGCGATCTTGCTCGTGAAGAGGCCGAAGCACCCCTCGGCGAACAGCACGAAGTTCTTGTCGACCAGCTCCGTATGGTTCAACTGATCCACTTCTTCCTCCACGAACTCGACAGACTTGACGGACTTGATGGACTTGATGGACTTCATGGTTCGGTTGCCGATGGCACGAGACGGTTGGGGTGCGCCCTACTAGGCGGGCTCGGTCGTCAGGCGGTACTCGGCACGCGCCTGGCGTACGGCCTGTTCGATCTGCTCCTGGGTGCCGCCCCGGAAGAGGAAGCGGCCGCCTTGGAGCGTGGCGTACGAGCCGGGCCGGGCGATCAGGACCTCACCGACCCTCGGCACCAACTCCCGGTAGACGTACGGCACTTGCCCAAGCAGCGAGGGGGCGGCGGTCACCTTCTGGGGCAGCGGCCTGGGACCCGGGACGATCAGCCAGCCGCCGCTCAGCTCCGGGTCGGGGACCGGCGGGTCCACCGGGCGGCCGAGCAAGACGTCGGTCCACAGCCGGAACAGATTCACGCCGTGGACGTCGTGGATGACGTACGGCACGTCGGCCCCGGGCACCCGGGCTCCGACCTCCAGGAAGACCAACTCGTCGCCGGTGTCGAAGAGTTCGAGATGGAAGGCGGAACTGCGCAGACCGAGCGCGGTCAGGCAGCGCACGGCGAAGTCCTCGCAGCGGCCGCGCACCACTGGATCCGTCTGGAAGACGGAGCCGAGCGGCTCGCCCAGGAGCTCGAAGTCCAGGCAGGTGGAAACGTAGCGCGAGGTGCATAGGAACAGCGGTTTGCCCGCGGCGTCCAGGACACCGTCGACGTGCAGGACCTCGCCCCGTACGAACTCCTCGATCTCCAGGTCGTGCAGGGTCCGTTCGGCGCACAGGGCCCGCAGCTCGTCGGCCGACGCGATCTCGCGTACGCCCTGACTGGACGCGCCGCGCACCGGTTTGACGATCACGGGGTAGCCGAACTCCGCGGCGGCCGCGAGGACCTGCTTCTCGGTACGACAGGACGCCCAGCGCGGCACCCGGAGGCCGGCCCGCGACAGCGTCTCCTTCATGACCGTCTTGTCGCGGAACCGTGAGGTCTCCTCGGGGCTCGCGCCCGGGATGCCGTACCGCGCGCGCAGGGTAGCCGCGAGGTCGAGGAGCATCTCGGAGAAGCCGATGACGTGGTCGAACGGGCCTTCGTCGCGCACGACGGCGTCGACGAGCCCGAGCACGCCGTCCAGATCGCTGAAGTCCGGTACGACGTGGACCCGTTCGGCGTCGGCGGGCACTCCGCTGCGGCCTCCCTCGTCGCAGACGTACGTGACGCGGTCGCGCTCCGGGTTGAAGACGATCTCGGGATCGGCGAGGCGGTTCTCCCAGCGCCGCTCGTCCTCGTGCAAGGGCCAGCGGTTCAGGAACAAGATGGCGCCGGACATGAATGTGTCGTCCTAACGGTTCACGAGATGCATGGACGTGCCGGCCGCAGCGGCCGATGGACGGCGGCGACGGCGGGCCTTTTCGGAACACCGCGGACCCGAAGAATGAACCCGGACCTGAATCCCGGGAACGGCCCCCAACGCGTTGTTCGCGCTGCCTCAGCCTGGCATGGGACCGGCCTGGCCAGAATAGGACCTAAGTCCCAGCACCCCTCGACAGTGCGATGATCCGTGTTTCCAACCGGCCGATCAAGGCGGCGATATGATCGATATCTTCCCGAGCGTCTGACGCCACTCAGGCCCCGGTAGTCAGGTAGCCCCGACCGCCTTGTGCCGGAAAGTCAGGGCGGCCGCCATGGGCAGATGGACCTATTGCCCGGGCATCGCGCGGGACTCAGAATTCTTGTCGCTCCCCCACCACCGGAGGAAGGTCGTCGAGCGCGCCGGGATGACATTCCCGAGCTGCCGCCCCGACATCGAAACACCGAGCGGTGGGATGACATGTTCTCGCTCCGCGGAAATCGCAGGTGTCCCGCGCAACGGGGACACGGCCCCGCGACGGGGCTTCGGAACCGGACTGAATCTTCGCGGAACAGGTGGTGGTGCTGCCATGACGCAGCAGGGCACAGAGACGGTGCGACGGGCGAGCTCCGAGGACTTCCGGGCCGCGATGGCGCGGTTCGCGGCCGGGGTCGTCGTGGTGACGACCCTGGGCGAAGGCGGGCTGCCGCGCGGCTTCACCGCGAGCTCGTTCTGTTCGGTGTCGCTGCACCCGCCACTGATCCTGGTCTGTCTGGCGAACTCGGCCCATTCCTTCTCGGCGTTCGCCTCCTGTGGGCAGTTCGCGGTGAGCGTGCTGGGTCCCGAACACCGGCCGTTGGCCGAGCGGTTCGCGACCAAGGGCGCCGACAAGTTCGCGTCGGGCGGCCTGTCCCGTACGCCCGGCGGGCTGCCGGCCGTGGCGGGCGCGCTCGTCGAGCTGGACTGCGAGGTGCACGACCGGTACCCGGCCGGGGACCACACGATCCTGATCGGCCGGGTGTCTAGCGCGCGCCTGAGTGAGGGCGCGCGAACCCCCATGGTCTATTACGAGAAGTCCTTCCGGTTCCTGGCCTGAGCGCGATCTCAAAGGGCCGGCGGCGAGGGTCCGGACCGGCTCGTGCCGGAAACACCATGGGTATATGGACCTATTGCCCGCGCATGGCGCGGGACACAAACTTCCTATCGTGCCCCCACCGCGGAGGAGGGCTGTCGTGCGCGCCGGGATTCAATTCCCGCGCTGCCGCCCCGACATCGAAGAACCAAGCGGTGGGACGACATGTTCGCGCTCCGCGGATATCGCCGGCCCGGACGTCGATGCGACATCGCTTGCACAGGTATCAGACGGCGAATGACGGAAAACGGGAGATACAAGGATGCTGCTGCAGGTTGATCCGGTCGACTCTTTCTCCGGAACGTTCCGCGTCCCTTCTTCGAAACCGGAGACGCAACGGGCCATTCTGACCGGCACACTGGCCGAGGGCACGTCACGGGTTTTCAACGACCTCCGTTGCGACGAGACGGAGACCATGAAGAACGCCTGCCGTTCCTTCGGCGCCAAGATCACCGAGCACGACGGATTCCTGGAGATCCAGGGCATCGGGCAGTCGTTCCCGCACATCCGGCACGTCATACAGTCCCGCGGCTCGGGCCTGGTGTTCCGCATCGTGACGGCGTTGGCCTCCGTACAGCCGTCGCCGGTCGTGGTGACGGGCGACGCGACGCTGCGCAACCGCGTGATGGAGCCCCTGCTCCAGGCGCTGCGCGAACTCGGCGCGGACATCGAGTCGATCGTCGGCGAGAACAAGGCTCCGGTCGTCAACTGGGGACGCGGCCTGAAGGGCGGCACGTGCCGGCTGCCGGGCGACATCAGCTCGCAGTTCATCACCGCCGTCCTGTTCGCCGCGCCACTGGCCGACGGCCCGGTGGAGATCGAGGTCACGGGCGAGGTCTACTCCCAGTCGTACATCCGGCAAACCCTGGCGAGTCTGACCGACGCGGGCATCAAGGTCTCGGCGTCGGACGATCTGCGGCACTACGAGGTGGAGCCCTCCACCTACCAGGCCCAGGACGTCACCACGCACGAGGACTACACCTCGGCCTCGTACCTGCTCGCCGCCGCCGCGCTCTTCCCCGGCCGGACCGTCCTGACCAACGTGTACGGCGACAGCATGCAGGGCGAGTACGCGATCGTCCCGATCCTGGAGCGGCTCGGCGTGCGCGTCACCCTCGACCGGGCCACCTCGTCGATGACCGTCGACAACCCGCCGGGCAGCCTGTGCGGCGACTTCGAGGTGGACGCGCGGGACTGCCCGAACATCGTGCCCACGCTCGCCGCCCTCGGCGCGTACGTGCAGGGCAGCCTGCGGGTGACCGGCGGACGCCTGACCCGCTTCCACAAGGCGTCACGCATCGAGGCGATGGCCGCCGAACTGACCCGTGCGGGCGTGGACATCGAAATCCTGTACGACGACGGGATCTGCGACGGCTTCGAGGTCCGCGGCGCGCGGACGTACCCCGGCGGAGTGACGCTGTCCAGCTGGGGCGACCACCGCATCTTCATGTCGCTGTTCGTGGCGGGCCTGCGGATGCGGTCCGCCAACCGGTTCTCGGGCTTCGAGGACGTCCGGCTGTCCTTTCCCGATTTCCTGGCGGAGTTCGCCAAGGCAGGCGTACGGGCCACTGCCGTGGAGGAGGAGAACGAGCCCGTTGAGGCCGTCGGCTGACGCCGTCTACTGACGCCGGCGGAGGTGTCGGCGCGCGGGCCGGATCACATGCCCGCGCGCCCCGTCACTCCCGGAGTACGCCCTCTTCAGAAGGTTCCCTCGATGCCCACCACGCCTGCCCCTCTCCTGCGCGCCGACGTCTCCGTACTGCCTCGCTACGTCCCTGGCCGAGCCGCTCCCAGCGATCTGGTGGACAAGTTGTCGTCGAACGAGAACCCCTATCCCCCGCTGCCGTCGGTCGTCGCCGCCATGCGCGCGGAGTTGGGGCGCGTCAACCGCTATCCCGATCCGACGAGCGGTGAACTGGTCAGGGATCTGTCCGCGGTTCTCGCGGTGCCCCCGGAGCACGTCGTTCCCGGCACCGGGTCCCTCGGGGTCACCAGGGACCTGTTGAACGCCGCGGTCGGCGAAGGCGACGAAGTGCTGTTCGCCTGGCGCTCGTTCGAGGCGTACCCGTTGCTCGCCTGGGCCGCCGGGGCGACTCCCGTACAGGTCGCGCTGCATGACGAGCGGCACGATCTGGAGGCCATGGCCGATGCGGTGACGGACCGCACGCGCGTGATCCTCGTGTGCAACCCCAACAACCCGACCGGCACGGCCGTGCGCCGCGCCGAACTCGAATGGTTCCTCGACCGGGTGCCCGGCCACGTGCTGGTGGTGCTCGACGAGGCGTACCGCGAGTTCGTCGACGACACCGACGTGCCCGACGGCATCGCGCTCTACCGTGACCGTCCCAACGTCGCCGTTCTGCGCACTTTCTCCAAGGCGTACGGGCTTGCGCGGCTGCGGGTCGGCTACGCGGTCGCGCATCCACCGGTCACGGCCGCGCTGCGGGCCTGCGCCGTACCCTTCGGCGTCAGCGGACTCGCCCAGACCGCCGCACGGGCCTCGCTGAAGGCAGCACCCGAACTGCTGGAACGGGTACGGACCTTGGTGGCCGAGCGGGCCCGCGTCACCCGTACTCTGCGCGCCGCGGGCTGGAGCGTCCCCGACAGCCAGGCCAACTTCGTCTGGCTGGGCCTCGGTTCGCGTACGACGGCGTTCGCCGACGCGTGCGAGGAGGCGGGGGTCATGGTGCGTCCCTTCGGTGACGAGGGGGCGCGGATCACCATCGGTACGCCCGAGGAGAACGACCATCTGCTGAAGATCGCGGGTGAGTGGCGGCTGCGGGAACGTCTGACGAATTGAGCGGTGGGCGCGCTGGGCCCGGGGCGGCTACCGGTTCACGGCTTCGCGAGAGGCGCTCCGGTTCCTCCGGCCGACCGCGCGGCCCACCGCGTTGCGCACCGCGAGGCCCGGCCGGGTGCGCGGCACCATGAGCCTGGAGAGCAGACCGACGCGTCGCTGGCGCGGACCTGTCTCGCGGCGGAGCCGGGACTCGTAGGCGGCGAAGGCGCGGGCGTGATCACCGGGATGGGCGGCGAGCTCTTCCGCGAGGGCGTACGCGCCCGCCATCGCCATGCTGGACCCGTCCCCCAGCAGGGCTGTCGCCGCCGCCGCGTCCCCGAGCAGGACGACGCGTCCGCGGGACCACGTGGGCACCCGGATGGTGGTCAGAGGGTCGAAGTACGGCGCCGGGTGGTCGCGGAACGCCGCCACGAGTTCCGGTGCCCGCCATCGCACGTCGGCGTAGGCGTCGGCCACGGTCTGCTTGTGCAGGGCGATGTTCTTGCGGTCGTGAGGCGCCGGCGGTGCGGCCCGGAAGGTGAAGATGGCGAGCGGGGTGGTCCGCGAGGGATGGAGGACCAGCATCCGGTTCGGCACGGTCAGCATCGTCATCTCGCTCGGGTCCTCGACGGCGTCGGGTTCCAGTGGCACGGTCGCGCCGTACAGGCCCAGGTCACCCGCGAACTGCCGCTCGGGTCCGAAGACCAGGCGCCGTACGGTCGAGTGCATCCCGTCGGCACCTACCACCAAGTCGAAGCGCCGTGGCGCGGACCGCCGGAAGGTGACGTCGACCCCGCCGCCGTCCTGGTCGAGAGCGGTGACCGTGTCGTCGAACAGGAACTCGGCCTCGGCCTGCGCCGACTGGTGGAGCACCTCGGACAGGTCGGCGCGGGTCACCTCGACCGCCGGCGCCTCGTCCGAGGTGGTCGGGATCCGCAGGATGCGCCTGCCGTCGGGGTCGAGCAGAGTCAGTGACCGATTGCGGGTGGCAAGCCCACGGAGCTGCGGCAGGACGCCCATGCGGTCGGCGACCGGGATCGCGGGCCTGGTCGGCCCGGAGGCCGACGCGCTCGATCTGGGAGCGGTGTTCCGCGCCCTCGCCGACGAGCACCGCCGTTCGGTGCTGACGCAGTTGGCCGCCGACCGCGGCGACAACGAGCGGGGCTGCAACTCGTTCGATCTCCCGATCTCGAAGCAGACCCAGACCCACCACTTCCGCGTCCTACGCGAGGCGGGCCTCGTGGACGAGATCGACTACGGCAACCGCAAGGGCATCCGTCTGCGACGCGCGGACGTCGAGAAGCGATTCCCCGGGCTGCTCGCACTCCTGGCGGCGGAGGCTGCGGGCGAGATGCCGTAGCTTCACCGAGCGCTGGCAGAACACCCGCCACAGGGTCGGCGACGCAATCCATCCCGGCCACTCCCCCAAATGCATGGTGTCGCCAGGTCACCGTCAGAAGTTCATGAATCACGTCGGCAGAATTGGACAGACCCAGGAATTCCGTCAGCAGTTCTTGGACAGACTCTGTAATTCCGTCAGCTGATTTTGACAGACCCGGGAATTTCGTCACCGTTCCCGTGCCGCGCCACTACGTAATCACTGCAAGCCAGCCAAAGCTTATCCAATAATCACTAGCTATTCGCCCGCCCAAGCGTGTAGCTTTGAGCCGCGCTTGGGCAGTTTCAGACTTCGCATCGAGCGTCAAGAGGGGCGCCACCGTTGATCGGTCATGCGCCGCTTTCTGGTCGCGCCACTGGTTGTTCGAGGCGGCTTCATTCTCGCCTCACCTTCGAACAAATCGGCGTGCTTAACGGGGGATATTGCATTGACGTCATGCTCATCTGTGCTTTCCATCGATCAGTCGGTTTCCTGCGCTCGTGGCGAGATTTTCAGACAAGGATCTGAGGTCCGGATCCGCCGCCGAGTCCCGGGGACCGCCCGAGAAGGCCACCGCCCCGCACGTCGTGCCGGCCGTTCTCCCGTCACGCCTTCCCCGGCAGCCACACCGACGTCCCGCGCCGCCCGGACCGCACGGTCCAGGTCGGCGAGACTCCGGGCCGTCCGCCGTGCACGCCACCTGTCAGGTGAGCTGTCAGCGCTCACAGCTCCGCACCGGGGTGCCGCGTGAAGGAAGTCCTTGGGCGTTCTTTCTCACGCCCAGCGGGAGAAGCAAGGAAGAGGCAAGACGTGCAAGAACCACCGGCCGCGAAACTCACCAGCCGGGAGTCAGACGTACTCCGGCTGCTGGCCCTGGGGTTAAGCAATCGACTCATCGCCCGAAGGCTCGACATCTCCGAGAAGACCGCGAAGAACCATCTCAGCAGCATCTACCTGAAGATCGGCGCCACCGACCGCACGCAGGCCGCTCTCTACGCCCGGAAACTCGGACTGATCGGCCCCAGGAGAAACGCGACGTCCACTCCGGCATCTGTTCCGGCATCCGCTCCGGCGTCCATTCCGACGTCCGTTCCGGAATCCCCTCGGGTCCCCGAGGGAGACGCGTCGCCCACCGGCCCCACTCTCACCACACGCGAACAAGGCGTACTCCGCCTCCTGGCACTGGGGTTGAGCAATCGGCTCATCGCCCGACGACTCGGCATATCCGAGAAGACCGTCAAGAACCATCTCAGCAGCATCTACCTGAAGATCGGCGCCACCCACCGTACGCAAGCCGCCATCTACGCCCAATGCGTCGGCATCGCTTCCTGATCCGCGATCGGCATCGGCGATCGGTATCGGCGATCGGTATCGGCGATCGGTATCGGCCCCCGGCTGGGTCTCCTCAGAGAACCGGCCGGCGGGCCCGAGCCGCCTCGATGTCCGGGACGTGTTCTTCGGCCCAGAGGCGTACGGCGCGCAGCGGGATGAGCAGGGAGCGGCCCAGCGGGGTCAGGGCGTACTCGACGCGGGGCGGATTCTCGTCGTACTCGCGGCGGCTGATCAAACCGTCGGCTTCCAGCGAGCGCAGGGTCTCGGTCAGGACCTTCGGCGTGATGCCTCGGATGTGCGCCTTCAACTCGCTGAAGCGGCGCGGCCCCTCGTCGAGGGCGTTGACGACGAACACGGTCCAGCGGGCGCCGATCCGGTGCAGCACCGTCCGGCTCGGGCAGGTCTCCGCCATCACGTTGTACGCCTTGCCCACGGCTGCTCCCAGTTTCGTTGTAGATACCGGTATCAAATCCATACCGTTGTACCCGATCCCGCGAGCGCGGGAGAACCCCCGAGCACACCCCGTCATCCGGAGTCGGAGGGACAGCCAGTTGAACACCAGTGAACAGAGCCAGCAGAGTGAACAGACCCCGACAGCGGGCGAGTTGGGCGGCGAAGGACGGTTGTCGAGCTGGCTGGTGGCCCACGGCCTCATACCCGAGACGCGCGCCAAACGTGTCTTCGCCGTCGCGACCTTCGTCAACCAGATCGGCAAGGGTCTCTTCATCGCCGGGGCCGCGTTGTTCTTCACCCGCTCCGTGGGCCTCCCGGTCTCCCAGGTCGGATTCGCCCTCGGCGCCGCGGCCCTGATCGGACTCGTCGCCGGCATCCCCGTGGGCCGCCTGGCCGACCGGCGCGGGCCGCGCGAGGTCTTCCGGCTCGCGGTCATCGTGCAGGCCCTCGCCGTGGCGGGGCTGGTGCTCGTGAACTCCTTCGCTTCGCTGATCGGGTTCCTGTGCGTGGCAGAGCTGGCCATCGCGGCCGGCACGGCCGCCCGCGGCCCGCTGACCCGCACCCTGGGCGCCCCGAACCCCACGCACTACCGCTCCTACCTGCGCGCCCTCAACAACATCGCAGTCGGCTGCGGAGCCCTCGCGGCCGGTGTCGCCGTCCAACTGGACACCAGGGCCGCGTACGTGAGCCTCATCCTCGGCACCGCCGTCATGTTCCTCGCCTCCGCGGCCCTCGCCTCCCGCATTCCGTCCGTGCCGATCGTGCCCGCCCCGGCGGCGGGCAGCCGCTGGCCTGCCCTGAAGGACAGGCCGTACGTGGCGCTCACCGCCCTGGACGGCATCATGACCATCCAGAATCAGGTGCTGATCTTCGCCCTGCCGCTGTGGATCATCGGGCACACGGACGCGCCGCGATGGTTCGTCGGCGCGAGCGTGGCGGTCAACACCGCCCTCGTGGTCTGCCTTCAGGTGCGGGTCAGCCGGGGCGTCGACAACAACGCGGCGGCCGGGCGGGCGGCGCGGCGCGCGGGGGTGGCGTTCCTCCTCGCCATGGCCCTCATCGCGGCGGCGGGCGGTGCGCCCGGCTGGGTCGCCGTGGTCGTCGTCGTACTCGGCGTGGTCGTCCACACTCTCGGCGAACTGTGGCACGCCGCCGCCTCGTTCGAGCTGTCTTTCGGGCTCGCCCCGGAGCACGCGCAGGGCCAGTACTCGGGGCTGTTCGCCATCGGCCAGGGCGTGTCCAACGCGATCGGTCCGCCGCTGCTCGGCCTGCTCTGCATCGGCTGGGGCGGACCGGGCTGGCTCGTCGTAGGAGCTCTCCTCCTGCTCGCCGGCCAGGTCGTCCCGCTCGTCGTGAAGTGGTCCGAGCGCACGCGCGCGCTCAGTCCGGGCTGAGCGGTGCGGGTGGCTGTGCGGTGGCGTGTCGTCCCGTGATGCCCTGCGGCCCGAGTGACGGGTGGTGTTCAGGGGTAGAGCGCGAGGGATCGACGATCGACGAACCACGGGGCAGCCTCCGGACACCGATGGACCCACCTTGACCCACCTAGACCCACCTGGGCACGCTGCCGCCCGGCTGTCATGAACGGGACACCCGCGCATGCTCGCCATGCGCCGGAAGAAGGGCGACAACGCCATGTACAGATCCGTATCGACGGGACCGGTCCGGATGGGCCTCGCGCTCGGCGCGGCCACGGTGTCGGCCGTGCTCTGCGCGACGGCGGGTGCGGCCGCGCCCGCGCATGCCACGGGCGGCGCGGCGCGCGACCTCTCCGAGCGCGTGGGGGTCCAACGCGCCTGCCCCGTCGTCTACTTCGACCTGGGCGAGACCCTGGTGCACACCGCGGACGACGGCGCCACCAGCTACCACCCCGGCGCGGCCGCCTATCTGCGTGCGCTGCGCGCCCGGCACATCAAGGTCGGTCTGATCACCAACGTGCCGTCCTCCTGGGGCGCGACCGACGCCGAACGCGCGGCCCGGCTGAAGAGCGAGGTCGACTCCACCTGGCGGGGCTCGGCGCCGTTCGCCTGGAAGGACTTCGGCGACCGGATCCTGACGCCTCGTACGGAGGCGGAGCGGAAACCGGCGCCGGTGCTGTGGCAGCGCGCGAAGGACCTCTCGGGCGGGTGCCGTCTCGTCTACCAGGCGGAGACGGCCGAGGAGGTCGGCGTCGCCACCTCGCTCGGCTATCTGGCGTACCAGGTCGACCGGCCGCACCGGCCCGCCTACCTGCCGGTCGGGCTGATCGAGCTGCTCGGCCGCCTGCCGCGCTGACCGTCACGTCAGCGCCGTCGCCCCCTGCCGGATTCCGCTCCGGGGGCGGCGGCGCGTACGGCCTCGTCCCCCACCTCCTCGACGACCGCCCCGGCCGACGGCAGGGAACCCACGCTCGCCTTCTCCTGACTGCGTTTCACCGATCCGCTGTGTACGACCAGTTGGAAGCCTCCGAGCAGGATCGCCGTCGCCAGCGCGCTGTGCAGCAGCAGGGCGTCCAGATGTCCCGCGGAGACGTACGCGCCCACGGCGACCGCGGCCAGTGCGCACACCGCGCGGTCCACGATGCTCTCGACCGAGAGGAGCGTGGCGCGCGGGGCGTGGGCGGGCACGGCGTCGTTCACCAGTTTGCGCTGGATGGGGTAGGCGAACCCGGTCGCCGCGGCGAACAGGCAGAGCAGTGCCACCACTGACCACGGTCCGCCGACGGTCATGCCCGCCAGGGTGCCCGCGAGCACGAGGCTGAGCAGGGAGACCCAGGCGACCGGTGTGAGACGTCGGCTGAGCCACTGCGGGCGGGCCGAGCCGACCGCTTCCGCCACCGTCATCGCGGCCAGCACGCCGCCGTGCGAGGCCTCGGCGATGCCGTGGTCGAGCAGGATCGGCTGGAAGAGGTTGACCTGGCAGATGCGGGAGAGCGTGAAGACGGCGACGCCCTGGACCATGACCAGGGCCAGCCATCGTGAGGAGGCCACGCAGCGCAGGGCCGCGCCCGCGTCCCGCAGGAAGGCACCTCCTCTGCGTCCTCCTTCCGATCGCTCGACGGCCGCCTTGTCGCTGCCTCCGGCCGCTCCGGCGAGCCGGGGCAGGGCCGCGGCACAGGCCAGTGAGCCCGCCGCACTGACGGCGCTGAGCAGGTAGGGAGCCGCGTGGGCGAGGGCCATCAGCGGCCCGACCAACGGCCAGCACACGACCTTCGCGGCCAGGCCGAGCGCGCGTGCGGTGCCCTCCGCCTTCAGGTAGTGCTCGTCGCACTTCTCCGCGCGCAGCCCGTCGTAGAGGTAGGCGCTCGCCGCGCCGGAGGTGAGCGAGCGGCCCGCGGCGATGGCGAGGAAGTGGACGAGGAAGCCGGTGTAGGAGGCGCTGAGCACCGGGGCGAGGTTGGCCGCCGTCATGACCACGGCGCCCGCCCGCAGGCAGTTGCGGGTGCCGATCCGGTCGGCGATCAGGCCCGTCGGGATCTCGAACAGGCAGAACGCCACGTAGTAGATGCTCTGGATGCCGAAGATCTCGGCGTCGCTCAGTCCGGCCGTCTTCTGGTAGGCGTAGAAGACCGGCATCCACCACAGCAGGTTGAACAGGAGCTGGAAGCCGTAGTTGAGCCGGATGATGCGGCGCGCGGTGTCCGTCAGGCCGCCGCCCGTGCCGGTGGCGGGGCGGCGGATGCGCGGGCTCACAGCGCGTACGGGCGGATCTGGACAAGGCGGAAGTCGCCCTGCTCGGTCATGAGCCACTCGATGTCCAGCGGCGTGTCCACGTCGGTGCCGCCGCACTGCGGTCCGCTGAAGTGGGACTGAAGGAGCCGTCCGGTCAGGGACAGGTCTGCGAGCCGGGCCCGGGTCGCGGCGGACAGCGGCTCGCCGAAGGAGCCGAGGGCGACCGTACGGCCGCCGCCTTCCACCGTGTTGTACAGGTACTGCTGCGGCAGCACGGAGCCGTCGACGACCTGTTCCGGGGAGCCCGGCGAGCAGTTGAGGTAGACGTTGCGGAAGTCCTCGCCGCGCGTCGGGTTGCAGGTGACCAGGACGCCGCCGAGGGAGGCGGGCACGTACTCCTGGATGATCACGCCCATGTACGTGTCGTCGAGGGAGATGCCGACCTGGTGGCGCAGGCGCACGCTGCGGGGTGAGACCAGGGAGGCCCACACCTGGCGTACGGCGTCCAGGAGTTCATCGGTTCCGTGGACGGTGGTGACGGAGTCGTAGACGCCCGCGGCGGAGAAGCCGGGCAGGTCCTCGGCGTTGGACGAGGAGCGCACCACGAGGCGGCCGCCGGAGGCCGCGGCGGCGGGGAAGGCCTGGATGATCTGCCGGGTGACGGACTCGGGGATGGGCGTGTGCCGGATGAGGTGCTGGAGCTGGAGGCAGAGCGCGTCCAGGACGTCGGTGGCATCCAGTTCCAGTGCCAACTTCAGCTTGCCGATGCCCTGTTGGAGGGGTGCGGAGGAGGCGAGGAAGTTCTGTTGCAGGGCGAAGGGGAGCGCGACGCCCGCCGGGGCGCCGACCGTCGAGGCGACGAACTTGGCTGCGGTGGCGCGCAGTTGTTCCGCCGTGGACTCCCCCGGGCCCAACCGTGCCGCGAGGTGTCCGCAGAGGTTGTCGCGCGGCGGGCGCGGCCGGCGGTAGAAGGCGGTCAGGTCGGCCGTGCGGCTGTCGAGGACGTGGTGCAGCTCGCCGAGGTTGGCGGCCTTGGTGCCGTAGCGGTCCCGGTCGGTGCTGCGGAGCCGGTGCAGGGCGAGGACCGGGGTGTCCTCCAGGAGGGGCGGTTCGAGGCGGATGCGCTGCTGGTGCCAGGACGGGGCGTCGAGGACCGGTTCGTGGTCGAGTCGCTCCAGGGAGATCTCGTCCTCGCGCACCTGGTAGCGCACCCACGCCCCGTCCAGGGCGTCGCGTTCGACGAGCTGGGCCAGGTCGCGCACGATCGCGTTGGGTATCCCCCACCCGGAGGCGAGGACGTTGGTGTGCGAAAGCGGCGTGATGGGCGCGGTGTTGAGGAATCCGGCCACCCGGGGCACGTCGTCCGGCAGACAGGGCATGGCGACGATGTCGGCCCAGCCGAGCCCGGCCTCGGCCGCCGCGTACTCCTCGTGCGTACGGAAGTACCGCAGCCGCCCTACGGCCTCGCCGGAGTTGAGCGGGGTCCTGGTCCTGGTGCCGAAGAGCTCGTGGCTGAGGATGCGCGGCACGCGCTGCTCGCTGACCGCCGCGAGTTCCTCCTCCTGCCCGTGGTTGGCGGGCTTGAGCAGCAGCGGCAGGCGGCCGTCGACGCGGACCCGCACGTACTCGTAGAACCAGGCGAGGAGGTCACCGTGCATGGTGTCGGCCTCGGTGGTCTCCAGGACGAGGAAGGGACGCTCGCGGCCCTCGGCGTCCTGCTCGGCGTGCAGGGACAGGACGCCGAGCAGGAAGCGGCGCCCGGGGTCCGTGTAGACCGAGGCGTTGAACGCGTCCAGCTCGGCGTCCAGTACGGCGAGTTCCATGCCCAGGACGCGGGTGGCGACGTAGTTGACGTGGAAGGGGTGGGCGGCGGTGTCGAGCAGGTGCCAGGTGTCCTCGGCGCGGTCGACGACGACCTTGAGGTACTGATGGCCCGCCAGGACGCCCGCGAGGGTGCGGAAGAGCGGCAGGGAGAGGTTCTCGCCGACGACCGTGCGGTCCGTGGCCGGTTCGGGGGCGCCGGTGAGCAGGTGGGTGGTCATCGCGAGACCTCCTCGGGCTGTGCGGCGGGCAGCACCCGGGGCAGGGCGTCCACCAGGGTCTCGAAGTCGCGGAGCACGGTGCGCGGGTCGGTGGCGGAGAGCAGACACAGGGCCGCCATGGTGTTGGCTCCGGCGGCCGGGTCGTACACCGGCACGGTGCTGCCGTCGGCCAGCGAACTCTCCGCGACGACCGAGAGGCGGCTGCCCCCGCTCAGCGGCACGCGCCGCGTGACCGCGGGGAAGTCCCAGGCCTTGCGGTCCTGCCAGGCCTCGCCCGCGCCGTCGACCGCGAGGACGACGAGGGAGCCCGCCGCGCCGCGCGCCTGCTCCGGGGTGAGGGCGCGCTCGGGCCAGGCGACCGGGCGGCCCAGGAGCTGGTCGACGAGCATGCCGATCAGGTCGAGGCCGAAGACCTCCTCGATCTGCGGCACCGTCATCGCGCCGCCGAACCGGGCGGCCGTCTCGATCAGCCACATCCGCCCCTGCGCACCGAGCTTGATCTCGGTGTGGATGCCGCAGTCGCGCAGGCCGAGCGCGTCGACGGACTGCCGGGCGAGGGCGACGATCCGCTCCTGGGCGTCCGGGGACAGCTGGGCGGGGGTGATGCCCGCCCGCTCGGTGAACGGTTCGACGGTGGGCATCCGGCCGCTGACGCACACCGGGTGGAACACGCCCTGCGCCACGACGCCCTCGACGCTGACGTAGTCGCCCCAGCCCGGGTCGTCGAACCACTCCCCCGCGGTGCCGGTGACGATCTGCTCGACCACGAAGTCAGCGTCGGCCTCGGCCACATGGAGTTCCGCGTAGCCCAACTGGGCGGATTCGGCCATCACATCGCGCGAGCGGCGCCAGGCGGCGGACACCTCGTGCGGGGCGCGGATGATCTGGTGCGCGGTGGAACCCGCGCTCCAGGCCGCCTTGAGCAGGAGCGGGAAGGGCAGCTCCGCGGCCGCCTCGTAGAGGTCCGCCTCGGTGGCGACGGGCCTGAACTCCGGCTGGGGCAGCCCGTGTTCGCGCCACGTACGCCGCATCAGACGCTTGTCACGAGCGAGCGCGGCGGCGGCGCCCGCCCCCGGCAGGCCGAGCGCCTCGCACGCCTCTGCGACGGCGACGACCGCGTACTCGGAGAAGGTGAGCACCGCGTCCGCGCCGACGGCCTTCGCCCGCGCGACGATCAGGGACACCAGGTCGGCGCGCTCCGCGTCGGTGGGCGTCACCACCGAGGCGCACAGTCTGCCGGCATCACCTGCCACGGCGGGAGGAAGTGCGCTGAGCGCCAGGAGGTGCACCTGCGCCTTCACGGCCGCCCGCGACAGGACGTGACCGAGCGGCGGACCACCCTTGGCATGCACTAACAGCACCTTGCTCACTGAAGTTCGTCTCCGTTTCGTCTTCGTCCAGTTGGTACGTACGCCGTACGGATCGGTGCCGCGCGCCGAGCACGGAGGGGCACCGGAGAGATGGGAGCGGGGCGCGTTCACCCGCTCTTCCAAGGGGAACAGGCGCCGGACACCCGTGAGACCACTGCGGCCCTTGGGCGTTCAGGCAAATGCCTGAGTCGGCACGGCGGCATGTGCCACGAACAACGGCCGCCCACGCCCGAACTCCCCCGCTCTGGGCTGCCACTTCGGCCGAGAACCGAGCATGCGGGAGCGACGGACGGGATACGCATCGCGTGGTGACCGTGCGTCAACCGCACGTATACGGACGGAGAAAAAGCCGTGGACGATTCCAGCCTCAAGGCTCTGCTCGACGACCTGCCCGTGTTCTGGTGGGAGGTCGACCAGCCGTGGCAGGTACGGGAGAAGGGCGGCGGCGCGTTCGCCGACACCGGCACGGCGCAGCGCTTCCTGGACCGGATCCGCCAGGAGGTCGCGGACCCGGGACACCCGCCGCGCGACGGCCGGTGGCTGGCCAGGTTCGACGGCCGGACCTTCGACGTCAGCTGTCCGCGGGACACCACCCCCGCGCACCACCGCACCCACGGCCTCGCGGTGGAGGTCGACACCCACCCCGAAGCCCCGCGCGGGTACGCCGCCTTCGCCGATCTCGTCGACCTCGCCCCGGCGGCCGCCTTCATCCGCGACCGGCACGGACGGTACCTGTGGGCCAACCACGCCTACGCGCACCTGTACGGCACCAGCGCGCAGGAGCTCACCGGTCGGCACATCGAGGACTTCGACGCCCCGGCCGAAGCCGTCCAGTTCCGCGCGCTCGACCAGGAGATCCTGAGCCGGGGCACGCCGGTGCGTCACACCCTGGACTACCGCCGCCTGGACGGCAGCGCGGGCCACGCCGTCGGCCACCGCTTCCCCGTCCGGGAGGACGGGCAGACCTGCGTCGCCGGAATCTACGTCGACATCACCGACCACCTGCGCGCCATGGTCCAGCGCAGGGAGGCCGAGGAACACCTACAGGCGCTGCGCGACCACACCGGCCTGCCCTGCGCGCTCCTCTCGGCCGGCGGCCGCGTGGTCGAAGCGAGCGCGGCGGCCGCGGAGTTGTTCGGCCTGCCCCTGCCCGACCTGGTCGGCCGCCCCGCACACACGCTGCTCACGCCCGCCGCCCCCGGCCTGGACCGCCTGCACCGCAGATGGCGGGGCCTGATATCCCGCCGCACCAGACGCGTGGAAACGTCCGTGACGCTCGACGACACGCACGGGCTACAGCGCCGCGCCCGGGTCCACCTGACGACGGTGGGCCACTCCGCGGACCGGGCCCGCCACGTCTGGGCCGTGGTCACACACCAGAGCCTCGCCCACGAGGCCCACCCACCCCTGACCGCCGCACAGATCCGCATCCTCACGCTCCTGGCGGAGGGCAGCAGCAACAGCGACATAGCCACCTCACTGAAACTGTCCCGCCAGACGATCGACTACCACTTGGGCCGCCTACGCGAAGCCTTGGGCGCCGCGACCCGCCCCGCTCTCGTCGCGCGCGCCTACGTCCTGGGCATCCTCTCGCCTGGGGCGTGGCCCCCGAGGTCGGCTACGGCGGGGTATCCGTTGAGTACGGTTTGAGGGGTGGGTGGGGGCTGGGCCCGATGCGGGGTCGGGGTGCCGCCTGATCGATGCTCTGCTTTACGGTGCGCTGCGGCCGCGGCGCATGACGCTCGGCGGCCAAACACCGAGCATCGCAGAAGCAGGGCCCGCCTTGCAGAGGACGCCCAGCGCCACCTGGGGTTCCAGCCTGGCCAACTGCGCACCCAGTCGCTGGTGCACCCCGTGCCCGTAGGCGAGGTGCGGGGTGCCGGCTTGGGGTGGTCACTGAGCTTCTCGAGCCGTGCCGCACGTCGCACAGCAGGGCGTCCCGTTTCCGAGTCCGCACAGGTCAGGAAACCGCCGTGAGGTGCTGGCCGGGGGCCTCGGGTGGAGTGGGGTCGTCGAACAAGCGGGAGAGGTGGTAATCCATCACGTACCGGGCTTGTGCGGCCGAGCGCTGCCCGACCAGCACGCTGGTCCCGACACCGTGACTGAGACTCAGCAGACGCGCGGCCTCGGCGGAGGCATCCAGATGTGCCGCGATCTCTCCCGCCGACTGCGCCGTGGCCAGGATGCTGGTGAGCTGCCGCTCCAGCCGGTTCGGTCCCTCGACGAAGGGCTGCTCCGCCAGTTCGGGGTCGGTCATGGCCAGAACCGCGTAGGACATCCACACCAGCCGGAAGGTGTGACTGTCCGCGTCGACCGGCAGGGCCTCGTCGACGAACACGTCGAGGCAGGCCCGCGCCGAACCCGGGTCGTCCAGGCTCTCGAGCCGCGCCGTCCACCGCTCGTGGCTCTGCCGCTCGAGGTGCTGCAGCGCGGCGTGCATCAACTGAGCCTTGGTGTCGAAGTAGTACTGCACCAGGTTCAAGGACATGCCCGCCTCGGCCGCGACCGCACGCATGGTCACCGCGTGCAGCCCGTCCCGCGCGGCCACCCGGACCAGGGCATCAGCGATGTGCGCGCGGCGCTGAGCATGGTCAACACGTTTCGGCACCGTGACCTCTTCCCGTCGAGCCCGTTTTCATAGTACCTCTGTACTATAAAAGCTGGCCGCGACGATGGGGAAGAGACATGGGACAACGCGAGGCCCGTGCCACCGATGGATCAGTCCACGCCGGGGAAGAGCCGGGCTTACTGGCGCCCCGTCAGGCGGCGTTGCTGTGGCTGGCCTGCGCGGCACAGTTCATGGTGGTGCTCGACGTGTCGGTGGTGAACGTGGCGCTGCCGTCGATCCAGACCGCGCTCGGCTTCGACGCGGCGGGGCTGCAGTGGGTCGTGGGCAGCTACGCGCTGGTCTTCGCGGGTTTCCTGCTTCTCGGCGGTCGGCTCGCTGACCTGTACGGCCGTCGGCGGGCCTTGGTGTGGGGGCTGGCGCTGTTCTCCGTCTCCAGTCTGGTGGGCGGACTCGCCACCGGCCCCGGCCTGCTGATCGCCATGCGAGCGGTGCAGGGCCTGGGCGCCGCGGTGCTGGCCCCGGCCACGCTGACCATCCTGACCACCACCTTCGCCGAAGGAGCGGGCCGCACCAAGGCATTGGCGATCTGGACCGCGGTCAGCTCCGCCGGCGGCGCGGCGGGCAACCTGATCGGCGGCGTCCTGACCGACGCGCTGTCCTGGCGGTGGATCCTGCTGATCAACGTGCCGATCGGTGCCGTGGCCGTCCTGGCGGCCCTGCGGCTGCTGCCGTCCGATCGCTCCCGCGCGACGTCCGGCAAGCTGGACGTCCCCGGCGGGGTGCTGGCCACCCTGGGCGTCACCGCACTCGTCTACGGCGTCAACCAGGCCGGAACACACGGCTGGACGGGGCCGACCACCCTGACGGGCCTGGTGGTCAGCGCCGTGGCACTGACCGCGTTCGCGGTGACGGAGTCCCGGTATGCGGCAGCCCCCTTGTTGCCGCCCCGCCTGGCGCGGCTGCGCCCCATCTGGGCCAGCAACGTCACCATGCTGCTGGCCGGCGGCTGCTTCATCCCCATGTGGTACTTCCTGTCGCTGTACATGCAGGACGTCCTCCACTACGGAGCCCTGGCCACCGGCGTCGGCTTCCTGCCCCACACGCTCGTCGGCATCGCGGCGGCCCCTCTCGCCCCCGCCGTCATGGAGCGCACCGGCGCCCGCGGCCTCATCGTCCTCAGCGCCGTCCTCAGCGCCGTCGGCTTCCTCTGGCAGAGCGGCATCAGCACGGACAGCGGCTACCTGGACGGGCTGCTCGGGCCCGCGATCGTCATGTCCGCCGGTATGGGCCTGCTCATCACCCCGATCACCACCACCGTCACCTCCGGCATCCGCGAGCAGGACGCGGGAGCGGCCTCCGGCCTGATGAACACCACCCGCCAACTCGGCGGTGTCGTCGGGCTCGCCGCCCTCGTCACCCTCGCCACCGCCGACGGCGGCCCGGACCTGTCGTACAAGGCGGTGTTCGTGGCGATGGCGGTGGTGTGCGCGAGCGTTGCGGTGGTGGCCCTGCTGCTGCCTACGCCACGCGAGGGCCAGGACGAGTCCGTCGCGGTACGGCGATGAGCTCGTGCCCCGGCTCTCGGTCAGGAGGGGTTCGTCGTGCCGCTCCTCGCCGAACTCGCCGACCGGCACCCATCAGGAGGACCGTTGTTTCCCGTCCTGCGGCAGGTTTCTGGCGGACAGGGTGAGGCGGTGGCGCGGGAGGTCGACTTCGACGATCCGTACGGGATCAGCTTGGTGACTTGGCCGGTGGTGACTAGCCCTGCTTGGTCCACGAAGGGAACGAGCGGGTTCTCCTGGAGGGCCTTCGGCGACAGCTGGACCTGCCCACTCCTGCCGCCGGTCGACAGAGATCACTTCGAAGGCGATGTGCTGCCCGATGCTCGCGGCTTCGGAGGCGTGACCGATCACCTTGCGGGTCAGATCGCCGCGGGGGATACGGCCCACCGCTCTCCCGGGGCCGGAAAACCCGTCCAGTTCGACAAGCGCCTCCCGGCCCTCGAGGCTGATGACGCGGCCGGTGCGGACTTCTCCCGCTCGCAGCGCGTTCAGGAAACTCGTCAAAGCCACGCTCGAGTGGGGTGCGGTCACGCTCGTGACCCTACGACGAAGGAAGGGCCGCGATTGCGCGACGAGAAGCCGGCGAAGACCACCGAGCCGGAGTGGTCGTTCGACCTAACTCCCGGGCTGTGCACTTCTGATGGTGGCGTACGCGGGACGGGTCATCCTGGCTGCTCTCCCCCGGGCTCAGCGGCGGCGGTTGCGGGTGGCGATGATGAGCGCGTCGCGCACCATGGCGACCGCCGCGATCACCGCCGCTGAGAACTTGCCTGAAAGAGTGCATATAAGGGGGCGGTCAGTGTCTCTGCGTGCGTTCGCGGTGAGCACCGGTCCCGGACAGCCCCTTTACGCGACGGTCGAGGTGACCAGTGGTGCTCAGGGGAGCTTGATGGAGAAGACGACGCGGTCGCCGGTGCGCGGCTGGCCGGGGACCGCTACGTAGATGCTCTCGTTCGTGCCCCAGAGGCGGCCCGATTTCGGGGCGTAGGACAGGTTCTGGGTAAGGCGGGGCGAGCGGGTCAGGACGTGCGGGGCCTCGTTCGGCTTGGCACGGTGGATGCAGTTGAACGCCGCGGGGTCCTGCACCGGGGGCTCGCCCGGGTTCCACCAACCCGTGGGGCAGGCGCCGCTGGAGTAGTAGTAGGTGCCGTCGGTCGCGGCGCCCTGGGCGGCCCAGACGGGCGAGGTGTAGGCGGCGGACGCGGTGGTGGTGCCGATGCCGCTGCCGTCGTCGGCCTTGGGCAGCGCCACGTCCGCGTTCAGGGGCCAGCGCGCGATGCGGCCGCGTACGCCCTTGGACGACGTCTCGTAGGTGACGTGTTCGCTGGAGACGAGGGCGTCCGGGTAGGAGCTGCGGTCGAGGCTGAGGGAGCTGAGGCAGATCTCGACGCCGGTGCCGGGGGTGCACTCGGGGCCGGGGCCCCCGCCGTCGATGTCGTAGCGCCCGATCATGGGCATGGCCCACTGGTGCCAGCGGGCGGACGACTTCCCGCCGTCGATGCCGGTCTTCTCGGAGATGGACGTCATCTTCCACAGGTGGCGCATGTCGTAGACCTGGAGCTCGCCTCCGTTGGCCACGAAGAGGCGGTTGCCGTACCAGACCATGCCGTCCGCGTGGGTCTTCTCCACCGGGGTGAAGGTCCCTGACGTACCGGCGACGGAGGGCACGACCAGGAGGACGTGGCCGTAGCTGGGGGCGGTGCCTCCGAGGTTCTTGGCGAGGGTGACGCGGGCGTACTCGTTCTTCGACCCGCCCTTGCCGTAGTACCAGGAGGCGGCGTACAGGTGGTTGCCGTCGATGGTGCCGTCGGGGCTCGCGTCATGGCTGGCGGTCAGCCCTTGCGGCATCCAGCCGCCCTTGTCCTTGTCGTAGTTGTTCGTCACGTCGTCGGTCTTGTCCCAGCAGAATCCGTCCGGGACGAGTTTGGTGTCGAGTCCGGTGGCGTGGCAGAGGCCCGCCCGGCCCACGTGCTGGCCCGAAGTGGCGACTTGCGTCGGCGTCACCTTGGTGACCGCTCCGGTCGCCTCGACGGCCTCGACCGCCTCCCTCGCGGCGGTCCAGGCCGCGTCGGTGGTGCGCATCTTGAAGTTCTTCACCGTGGCCGCGGGGATCGACTGCAGGGTCTCCGGGCCCGCGTCGGCCGCCGCCGAGGCGGAGGGTGCGGCCAGCAGACCGGCGCCGAGGGATGCGAGGCCGAGAACCAGTGCGGCGATGTTGCTTCTGGCGGACAACAGCCGTCTATTTGTTCGATGTTGGATGGGCATTGAAGGAACTTAGCCGAAGGCGGACGGCGCCGACAGCGCATATCGGGAACCGCCGGACTGGGCATCACTACGCTGCCGCCGAATGTGCTGAGGAGGCACGACGGCCCGCCGGACGAACCGGCGGGCCGTCGTGGGGACGAGGTCAGGCCGGCGGGTAGACCAGCGTGATCTCCCGGTTCAGACCGGTCTCGTCGGCGTCGGGGTACATGGAGACCTCACCGTCGGACCAGCGCACCAGGAAGTCGTCGGGGTGGCGGTTCTCGGTGTAGTCGCCCGCGGCCAGGACCGTGGCGTGTTCCCAGAGGCGGTTGGGCTTCTTGACCTGGACCTCGCCGTGGAAGCCGTTCTGGTCGATGTCCTTGTAGAGGGTCAGTTCGCCGTCCGTCCAGCGCACCATCAGGTCGTGCTGGTCGTTCCCGGTGAAGTCACCCGACGTGAGGGTCGAGGCGTGCTGCCAGGTGCCGTTGGGCGCGGCGAGCTTCTTCTCGCCGTGGAAGCCGTCACGGTTGACGTTGGTGTAGAGGGAGACCTCGCCGTCGCTCCAGCGGACCATCAGGTCGTCGGTCCACTTGTTGTCGCTGGTGTAGCGGCCACCGGTGAGGGAAGTGGCGTGCTTCCAGAGCTCGTTGGGCTTCTGGAGCTGGACCTCGCCGTGGAAGCCCTTCTCGTCCACGTCGGGGTAGAGCGTCAGCTCGCCGTCGGTCCAGCGCACGATGAGGTCGTCGCGGTCGGCGCCGGTGAAGTCTCCGGCCGCCATGGTGACGGCGTTCTTCCAGGTGCCGTTGGGGCCGGTGAGACGTATCTCCTTGTCGAAGTTGTCGACGTCCTCCCCGGCGCCCCGGTACAGGGTGACTTCACCGTCGGACCAGCGCACGATCAGGTCGGAGTAGTCCCACGTGCCGGGGTTGCCGTCGGTGAAGTAGCCGCCGGCCATCACCTCGGCGTGCTTCCAGGTCTCGGCCTTGCCCAGGACGCCGCGGCCGGCCGGCTGCCGGTTGTTGACCGCGTCGTCGTACAGCGCCTTGGCGTCGCCGTCGAGGTACGAGCTGTAGGAGATGTCGTCCTTGTCGCCGCCGGTCTTCCAGCCGCCGATGACACCGATGATGCCCCACTCACTGCCCTGCTTGACCAGGAACGGGCCGCCCGATGCGCCGCCGGAGTACTTGTCGCACGCGATGCGCAGGAAGCTGCCGGGGATCTTCGGGTCGGTGCTGTTGTAGCGGACGGTCTTGTCCGTGCAGTCCAGTGGGCGCTTCTGGTTGGCCGGGTAGCCGATCAGACGGACCGGGGAGTGGTCGTACCCGGCGTTGATCTTCAGCTCGGCGCCGCCGACGACGTCTTGGACGTTCTTCCCGCCGCGCGGTTCGAGCTGCAGGAAGTTGAAGTCGAGGTCCGCCCCGGCGTCGGGGCCCTTGGACAGGTAACGCTTGTCGACGTAGATGCGTCCGGGCTTGACGGTGAACGCACCGTGCGGCTTCTTGCCGTCGTCGTACTGCGGGACGAAGGTGAGGTTCTTGCGCGCGTCCTGGTCGTCGAAGCAGTGGCCGGCGCTCATCACGATGTTCTTGCCGGGGCTCTTGACGACCGTACCGCCGCAGAAGCGGCCGGTGTTGGTGCCGTCGTTCCAGAAGAAGGTGCCGACGATCGGCAGCCCTTCGAACGGCCGGCTGGCGGAGCGGGGCATCCTGGTGGGAGCGGAGAAGTGCTTGGCCTCCTGCTCCTGAACGGGCTTCGCCGCCCTCATGCGTTCCGGCGTCCAGTAGTCATCGGCGTCGGCCGGGGTGAACCCGCGCGCGTCCTGGTCACCGTCCGCCGGCACAGAGGTCGGCGGGGCGGTGGGCTGCCCCGTGTTCTCCGCCGCCGGTGCGGCGGCTTCCCCCCTGGGTGTCGGATCGCCGGGGTCCGCGAACGCGGTGTGGCCCGGCAGCAGAACCAGCGCGGCGGCCCCCGCCGCCGCGCACAGCGCTCTGCGCAATCTCATGGTCGTGTCCCCCATATGCAGATGAGAGGCGGGTCACTGCGTGTGGCGTGACCGCGCCAATATGAGTCATGATCGTAAGACTGTTGCGGACTGGGAGATACATGACCAATTTCACACGTACGTCCGTACGTGGCTGCTACGCCGCAATTGCCGCCCCTGTACTGCTTCTTGGGGCCGCGGGCGCGGCCCACGGCGATGCGCTGCCCTTTCCCGGACGGGGATACGCGTCCATCGGAGGCCCCGCGGAGCCGGGCCAGGTCGTGGACATCACGGTGAAGGAACGTCCGGGCAATCCGCACCCCACGGCGGTGGACGTGTCCAGCCGCGCACTGACCGACGACACGGCCCTGGGCGACACGGGACAGGCCTGGGTGGGCGCGGGGCGGATCAAGAAGAACACCGAACCCGGCACCTACGAAGTGAAGTTCACTCTCCGCCACAAGGACGCGAACTGCACGACGGAGGGCGACCAGGACTACGTGTGCGACTACCCGCCGATCGTCCTCCGAGGACAGCTGAAGGTCACCGAGCCGCCGAACGGGCCGAGCTTCGGCACCGGCCTCGCGGTGGGGATCCCTTCGGGCGCTGCCGTGGCGGTCGCCGCCGGGGCGTTCTGGCTGCGCCGCGGGGGCCGTCGTGCGGCGGGCAGGACGGCATGAATTCCCGGCGGACCGGCAAGCGGGGCACGGCGCGGGCGACGCGGGCTTCACGGATGCACGCGTTGACCAGCGCCGACCCGAGGAGCTGCTGGCCGCGGTGACGGCACGCCACGGCTTCGAGCGGCATCATCGAGGAGCCGGACTCGTCCTGGATGACGATCCACACGTTGAGCGCCGCCGTGGTGCTTTCACCTGCGGCCAGGGTGTAGCTCCTGTGGAACCGGCGACCGGATCACCGTCGCGACCCTCGACAGGGTCCACCGCTGATCCGGCTAGCCCTGCGCAACCGGGCCCCTTGGCCAATCCCGCCTCCAACCGGGCGAACTGGCTTCACTCAACCTCAACGGCTACGCCGAGCCCGCCGAACGCAGGGCCCCCGGGCCACCCTTGTCCCAGGCTCTGCGGCACCGTTGCACGGGTCGAACGCTCGCCCGGAGCTCCTTGCCGATCGCCGAACTCGCCTCACCCACGGCGAACCCTTCGGCCGCCTTCGCACAAGCCCGGCGGTGATGTCCTGCCCTTTGACGCGCTGGTCGTTTCCGTCGATCCGGGCGGCAATGTCGAACTCACCGAGCTGAGCGCCGTGCGGGCCCGCTGACCGTACCTGGACCGCCTGCCCGACGGCGGGTTCGTCGTCGCCGCGTCTCGCGCCCGCCGATACGAAGACGCGGATCAGGTCCAGGTCTTCGACGCGCTCGGCCGCGAGACCTCGTCCTTCTCCGTCAGGAACGCCATCGAGCTCCTGCTCGTGGACGAGGTCGGACACATCTGGGTCGGGCATTTCGACGAGAACCCGGTGGGAATCCGCCGCTGGAGCGTCACGGGCCAACTCGTCTGGACGGCAGACGACGCCCGCATCCCCGGCCTCTTCGACTGCTACGCCCTGAACGTATCGGGCACAGCCGCCTGGGCGTGCCCGCCCGTACACGGACTTCCCGCTGGTCGAGATACGCCCCAACCGCACCGAGCAGCCCGTGAGGGTGTGGGCAAACCGCGTACGGGGTGCCAGAGCGGTGGCCGTCCACGGTGAGCGGGTCGCCTTCTACGGTGGCTACGGCGAGGAGCGAGACCGGCTCGTCCACGGAGAGATCGTCGAAACGTCGGTCGAGCAGGCGGACGTCGGTCTGCTCACCCTGCCCGATGGCTCCGTGCCCGGCCGCCGGCGAGTTGTCGCACGAGGAAGCAGGATCTACGTCCAGGCCGATCCGTTCACCACCTGGGGCGTGTTCGACCTGAACAGCTGATACCCAGCGCCAGAATGACCAGCCCCCTACCCGATCGTCGGCCATCCGCTCAGGCCGGGGCGGACCCGAATTGCGCTGGTGCCCCCTTCTCACTGTCCAGGGAGCAACGTGCCGCTGTCCCTCGTACACCGGATCACCAGGACGGTGTCTTGTTCAGTGCTTGGCGAGGCGAGAAATTCGCTGGCTACAGGCGTTGGGTAGCGTCGTCGGGACAGTGAGGCGAGTACGCGGAGTGGCTGTATGGCGTTGGTGCGGCGGGATAGCTTCCCGGTCTATGTCGAGCGGTTCCTGCTCTGGTTGCAGGAGGCCTACGAGGACGTGATGGATAGCTGGCCTGAAGGGGCGCAGGGGTTGGTGTCAGCGGAACACGGGCGCGTGGACATCAGGTCGGGGGGCCATACGCACACCGCGGCGTTCACGATCGAGGTCTGGGACGCACCGCCTGCACCGGATCGCACCGTCGCCTGGGAGGCGACCGGGGAGACCGAGCTGGATTCCCCTACCGGACAACTCCAGTTCCACACGGTCGGCGGGCCGGACAAGAACTGGATCGATCTCGGGACGGCGGATCGGCGCTGGCGGCTGCGCGCTCACGTGGTCGGGCAGGACGAGGTCGCGGCCCTTGCCGAACAGGGCGTGCCCGAGGGCGTGGAGCGCTTTCTGCTGCAGTTCTGGCCGCTGTGACGGTGTCCGGTGGGCGGGATCGCCCGCCCACCGGACGTGAAGGTCGGGACACCCACGCAGGTCAGGCCGTCCGTCGGGGCCATCGAGGATGCGGTCCTTGGAGTAGAAACCCCTCATGATCCCACCTCCGGCCTCGTCGTCGCCCTTGCGCGAGACGCACGAGCAGCAGCTCGAAGGCGAGTAGGAGCCGTTCGAGCCGACCGTGCGGCCGATCAATCACGCGCTGAAGTTCCTGGACCTGGTCGGAGCCCGCCAGCGGTTCGTCGGCGCCACCGGGCGGATCGTGCCGTCGCTGCGCGAGCGGCCGTTCTCTGAGGACGAACGCATGCGGATGCTGCGAGAACACGACGAACAGGACCCCACCGCGTCGGGCGCGCGATCACCCACCTACTTTGCGGCCGCTGATGAAGCCACACCCGCGTGCGCGGTTCGGTAATCCGAAAGGATTCTCAATGCCCGTTCGACGCCACCTGGTGACCGGGCTGACGTTGTCCAGCGAGAGCCTTCAACACCGCCGAGCAAGGGGCAGCAGTTGCTGAATACCGCAGACCACGTCACCGACCTGCTGATCAGGATGTACAGGCTTTCACCCGCCTCCGTGCTTCCTGATGTGCCCCTGCACCAACTGCGCATCGACTCCCTGTCGCTGGAGGAGTTGCGGCTGGTACTCGAGGACGAACTGCACATCGACCTGGAGGACGTAAACCTGACGTCCCGCAGCACCGTGGGGCAGCTGGTGGACGTCGTCTGCCAAAAGTCAGCGGTGTCGTGATGCCCGGGACGGAGCACGGCGCGGCCGCAGTGACAGGGCTCGGCCTGGTGACCGCCGCGGGCAGCGACGCCAAGAAGACCTGGAGCGAGATCACTTCCGCCGGCGCTCCCCGGGGGGTACGCACTATGGAGGGGCTGCAGGGCCTTCCCTGTGACTTCATGTACACCGTCGAGGGACTTGACCTGGAGACGGAGCTGGGCCGGGGCACGTTGCTCATGGACCGGTTCGCCCAGCTGGCGGTGGTCGCGGCCCGGCAGGCCGTGGCCGACGCGGGACTCGACCCGGCCACCTGGGACGGTTCCCGCGTCGCGGTGGTGATCGGCACGGCCCACGGCGGCCTGCACTACTACGACCAGCAGCAGGCCGTCCTCGACCGGCGGGGACCTCGCAAGGTCTCGCCGAAAGTCGCGCCGCTGAGCGTCAACAACAACGCCGCCGGCAGTGTCTGCCAGGACCTCGGCGCCCGCGGGCCGAGCCTCGCGGTCAGCACGGCCTGCGCCTCGGGCACCGATGCGATCGGTACCGCGTTGGGCTGGTTGCGCGCAGGCCGCTGCGACATCGCTGTCGCCGGCGGGGCGGAGGCCCTGCGCTCGCGGCTGTTGTTCGCCAGCACCTGCCGGTTGCGGGCACTGTCCACCCGAGTGGACGACCCCGCGGCCGCCTGTCGGCCGTTCGATGTCGCCCGGGACGGCTTCGTCGTCGGAGAGGGTGCCGGGATGCTGGTGCTGGAGCGCCCGGAGCACGCCCGGGCCCGCGGCGCCACCGTCCGGGCCCACCTGGCCGGGTACGGGTCGTCCAACGACGCCTTCTCCCCCGTGGCCAGCGACGAGGAGGGGGCAGGCATCGAGCGGGCACTGCGGGTCGCGCTGGCCGATGCCGGGGTCACTGCCACGGACATCGGGCACGTCAACGCCCACGGCACCTCGACCGTCATGAACGACCTGGTCGAAAGCGCCGCTCTGTTCCGCGTCTTCGGCGACCGCCCGCTCATCACCTCCACCAAGGCCATGACCGGCCACGCCCTGGGCGCCGCCGGCGGCATCGAGGCCGCCCTGACCGCCCTCGCCCTGGAGGAGCAACTGGTCCCGCCGACAGCGAACCTGGACGTACAGGACCCGAGGGTGCCCGTCGAGGTGGTGGCCAGAACCGCTCGCCCCGCACGGCTGGAATGCGCGGCCTCGTCCTCGCTCGGCTTCGGCGGCCACAACGCCGTACTCGTCTTCACCCGGCACTGAACGAGAGGATCCCTGTTCATGGAGTCTGTTCGCACCCTGACCGTGGACGGACTGGCCTACCCCTATCGGTTGCTGCGGCCGGCCACGTCACGAACCGAGCCCCTGATCGCGCTGGGCGGTGCCTTCCAAGGCATGTACGACTGGCCGCAGTTGGAGGACGCCCTCACCGGCGTGGCCGGCCTGGTGACCGCCGATCTGCCCGGCTCCGGCGACTCCGACCTGCCCAGACCCGAGCACACCGTGGAGATCCTCGACGCGGCGCTCGACGCCATCGTCGACGATCTGCGCCTGCCGCGCATCAACCTCTACGGCTACTCCTACGGCGCGGTCCTCGCCTTCCGGTACGCGCAACGTCACCCCGAGCGCTGCGCCCGCCTGCTGCTCGGAGGCGTCCCCGCCCACCTCCCCGAGGCCCTCTTCACGCGGTACAGGCAAGCAGCAGCGCTGCTGCGCGCCGGCGACGCGGAGGGCTTTGTCACCCGGATCACCGCGGAGATGTTCTGCCTCGACGAGAGCCGGCACGTCCATCGCCGGGAACTCGCCCTGCGCTACTTCCGGCGCTCACTGCTCAAGACCTCCCAACAACCGCACGCTCCCTACCTGCTGGAGCGCGCCCTCGGCACCCGCACCGCCCTCCGGGGCGGCCTGACCGGCGTACCCACCCTGGTCTTCGCCGGCGAACACGACACCCTCACCACCCCCGACCTGCAACGCGCCTTCGCCTCGACCATCGACGGCAGCGACTTCGTGACGATCGCCGACTGCGACCACATGATGCTCCTCGAACGCCCCGACGCCGTCACCCGCCTCATCACGTCCTTCATCACCGACAGTCGATCACCTTCATGTCAGGTCGACGGCCACTTCACGGAAACGCTGTCTGCCGATGAGCGGAAGAAGACGTCCCACACGTGAGCAGTAGCGGACATACGCATCTGGTCGGACGAGGTCGAGTTCGGGGTCTTCGAGGCCAGGTGATCTGTCATCGAGTCGCATGCCTGCGACACGCCGCATAGTTGGCGGCTGGTGTCGCCGATCTGGAGCCGTTGCGTACGCGCTGGTGTGGCGAAGAGGTGCGGAGAGCGAACCCATCCGGGCCCCGGCCGGGATCATGAGTGACCTGGGCCCTCTCCCGCCAACCTCCCCCAGCTCTCGATGTCGACCGTCACCACCCTCGGCTGGGATCTGATGCCAACTAGCAGCGCCCCAGCCGTAGGAGCCGACCCGCACAACTACAAATCATCGAAGGGGGCGGGGGCATGACCTTCCCAGATCTGGCGGGACGCCTGCTCGGGGTAGGGCAGAGTCTTCGACTCGGCGTCCAGGACGCGGGTGAGGAGCCCGCCGGGCCGATGGGCGGGCCAGCCCGCGTCGCCGGTGGTGATGAAGCGAACCCATGCCTCCTGGAGTTCACGGGAGAGCACGACGGCCTCGGGAGTGGGCTCCTCTCCGATGAGTTGGGTGCCGACGGGGCTGTCCAGCGTGCCGAACG
The DNA here is from genome assembly GCF_044744425.1 of Streptomyces sp. NPDC087300. Taxonomy (NCBI): domain Bacteria; kingdom Bacillati; phylum Actinomycetota; class Actinomycetes; order Kitasatosporales; family Streptomycetaceae; genus Streptomyces; species Streptomyces sp. NPDC087300. Next base: position 65,514 of record NZ_JBIUYI010000017.1, on the reverse strand, counting down.
CCAGGGGCACGTCGAGGCTGTGGCAGGCGCCCAGGATGCCGCCGAGGGCCGGGGTGACCCAGGTCAGTTCGAAGAGGTACGAGGTGCCGCCCGCCGCGGCGTTCGCCTCGGCCAGCTTCTGTGACGGCATGCGGAAGACGGCGTCGGAGTACACCGTCTCCACGAGTTCCTCCGGGCCCGCCTGCGGGAACGCGGCACGGTAGGCCCGCGCGCCGTCCGGTTGCGGGGCGAGCAGTCCCAGGGCCGCGTGGGCGTCCTCCTCGGTGAAGGTGCCGTACCGTCCGCTCACGACGCTGAAGTACCGGAATTCGTCCCGGGCGTGGCCGACGAGCAGTTCGGTCCCGTTCGCGCGCGCACCCGTCAGCGCGGTCCAGGGCGTTTCCGGGAGGACCTCGCCGTCGACGACGGGGCACAGCGCGGTGCCGGTCTCCGTGAGGCGCCCCCAGTCCTCCCGGTGCGCGTGGAGGCCGGCGTTGAAGGAAGTGAGCTCGGCGGCCAGGTGCCACGGGTCGATGTCACGCAGGGCCTCGGCGGTGGGGGCCGCCGCGCCGAGCCGGTCCGCGAACGCGGCGGTGACCTGCCGTGCCAGCGCGGGGGTGCTGTGCAGCGCCGGCACGGAGTGGGCGATGGCCCGCCGGAACAAGCCGCGCGCGGACCTCATCGTCAGCAGGGCGGCGACCGAGCCCGCCCCGGCGGACGTCCCGCCCACGGTGACGCGGCCGGGGTCGCCTCCGAAGGCGGCGATGTTGCGCCGCACCCACTCCAGTGCCGCGATCTGGTCGAGGAACCCGCGGTTGGGCGGTACGTCGTCGAGGAACGCGAATCCCTCCGCTCCCACACGGCAGTTGACGGTCACCACGACGATTCCCGCCCCGGCCAGCGCCGCCGGGTCGTACATCGGATCGCTCGACGCCGCCGAGAGGTAGCCGCCCACGGGGAGCCACACCAGCACCGGCAGTCCCGCCGCACCGGGATCCGGAGTGCCGACGTTGAGCGTCAGCCAGTCGGTGCCCTGCGGGGCCACGTCGATCGGCAGGGACAGCGGCACCACGGGGCCGAACTCGGCCGCCTGCCTCGTCCCCTCCCAGCGGTGCGGCGGCGCGGGCGCGGCGAAGCGCAGCGCACCGACCGGGGGTTGGGCATAGGGGATGCCGCGGAACACCGCGTGCCCCTGCCGCCACTCCCCCTGCACCACGCTTTCCGTGGTGCGCGCCTTCGGCTGTTCGGACATGGCGACTCCTTCCGACGAGTGCACTCCAGGATTATCGGTCAGGTGTATTATGTCGACCGTATTGGAAAAATCCTCAGGCGCGAGGGAGGGGCCGACGGTGCCGAAACAGGTGGATCACCGCGGACGCCGCGAAGCGATCGCCCGCGCCCTGTGGCGGGTGGTGGAGCAGCGCGGCGTCACGCAGCTGACGATGCGCGTGGTGGCACAGGAGGCGGGCATGTCACTCGGGCAGCTGCAGCACTACTTCGCCTCCCGGACCGCCATGCTCTCCTTCGCCATGGATTTCGCGTCCGAGCAGACCTCGGTGCGCGTACGCCAGGGGCTCGAAAAGCTCGGTGACCGTCCGCACCCCCGTGACGTGCTGCGACTGACGCTCGCGGAGATGCTCCCCCTGCACGCCGACGCCCGCGCGACCAGCCGGATGAGCGCCGCCTACGTCCTGGAGGCGCTGCACGACCAGACCGTCCACGAGCAGGCGCGCCGCGGTCTCGTCCAAGGGCGGGCCCTCGTCGAGCAATTGGTCCGCCAGGCGATCGCCGACGGGCACATCGACTCCGGCCGCGATCCGGCGACCGAGACCAACCTGCTCCTTGCCCTCACCGGCTTCACCTCCCTGATCGAACTCGACGTGATCGAACCCCAGGACGCACTCGCCGCGATCGATGCGCATCTCGACCGGCTGTTTAGCAGCAGTTCGTGACCTGCCCCGGCCTGGGGGCAGGCGTTCCTCAGCTTCGGGAGTGTGAGCAATGGCCGTGCACGTAACCGTGTGGGACGACCGCGAGCGGGTGGCGGACAGCCGGGCCAGGACGGCTTCGGCGGCCACGGTGCCTACGGCGGCGGCCGCCGCCCCGGCCCTCTTCGTCCACAACATCTTCACCTGGGGCAGCGACTCCACGTACGGATTCGCCGCGCAGCGCCCCCTCGCCGACGGTCGGCGTCTCCTCCTGATGGACCGCCAGGGCTACGGCGACAGTCCCGACACCGCGCGCAGCGACTTCGCCGTCGATGCCGAGGACGTCGTGGAGGTCCTCGGCGACGAGGCGCTCGCCGCGGGTCCGGGCGGCGCCCATCTCGTGGGGCACGGGAACGGCGCCGTCGCCGCGCTCATCGCCGCCGCACGCCGCCCCGACCTCGTCCGCTCCCTCGCCCTCATCCAGCCCTCCGCCTTCACCGCCGCGGCGCATCATCCCGTCGTCGCCGACCTCCTCGACCGCGTACGCGACGGTGCCCCGGGCATCCCGGAGGACGTCACGCCGGAGCAGTATCTGCGGGCGTCCACCGAAGGGTTGGGGATGGACATGCCCGAGCCCACGCCCCGCCGACTCCGTGCCGTCGCCACGTCCATGAGGGAGCGTCCCATCTGGGAGGCGGGCATCCCGCTGGAGGCGATCCGGGACGCCGCCCTGCCGGTCCTGGTGATCTGCGGAACCTGGGAACACGCGCCGGCCGCGTACCGCGAGCACGTGGGGCGGCCCCTCACGGCCGTGGCCGAGTCCCTCACCGCCTCGCTCGGCGGCCGGCTACTGCGGGTCCCCGGGTACTACCCGCACACCCAGGAACCCGTTCTCGTCAACGCGGCGCTGCGGGAGTTCTGGGACTGAGCGCCGGTCTCCGCGTGGACTGCCAGCCCCGCGCGGCCGACCCCGGACTGAATGATCGTGCAGGCCCTCGATGGGCGCGCCCCGGTGTACGTCCACGTCGGCGACTGCCACGTGGCGGGCGAGGAGCCGAAGAGTGCCACTCGCGAACAGGCGCGTGGCAGACGCGTGGCAGACGCTCACGGTCGACCGGGGGGGACACCTATCCGCACCGCCGACCCGACACCACGCTCGGGATGCTGGACTAGCCATCGTCGGAAGCGGCACGCCTGCGCTGCCGGAGCGGCGCCGTCACCCACATCACCAGACCGACAAGCGACAGGATCACCACGCCGCCGCCACGGTCACCGCGCCCGCGATCGCGAGGATCGTGAGCACCAGTTCCCACCAGGTTGGCTCCTCGTCCATCGTGCTTCCGCTTCGGACCATGCCGACGATGACGGTCGCCGACGGGAATTCGCTCCCGATGCGCCCCACGCCGCGAACATCTAGCCGAAGAGAAGCGGCCGCCCTCCGGCTGCGCAGCGTGCCGGCGCACCCCACCCTGGAGGTATGGCGAGTGCACGTACACCCGCCGCTCGTTACGGGGGGGGTGGCGGGTGGTCGTGCACGGGCAGATCCTCGGCCTCGCGCACTCCGACGCCGACGTGATCGATTTCCTGCGCCGTACGCACCTGCCGGACGCGGAGCAGCTGTTCGACGATCCGTCGTGGTTACCGTGGCGCGGCGGGCAGGCGCATCACTGCGAGGCCGGGTGACACATGGCTACGCGGCGATCGCGACCCACAGCGCGACCAGCAGCCCGAAGACGAGCACAACCGTCGCAGCGGCCGCCAGCACGGCGACCCCCGCGAGCGATCCCATGACCCTCCACGCGACTCTCGTCACGCGGTTCGCGCGATCGACGGCGTCGTGATAGCCACTGTCGTCGTCCCAATCACAGCTCATCATCGCCCCCGGGATAGAAACTCACGGGGCCTGGTCATCCACAGAGGCACCCACCCCCGCGCGGTGCGCTCTACCGTTACGCCCTGCTCCGGGGCGGCTTGGGCCGCCCCACACCAGTCGTAGGCGGTGCGCTTGGACCGTTCCAGGGGCCCCGATGACCTCTCCCGCCGCAAAGGGCACCGGGTCCCCGGCGAAGAGCTCATCCACGACCTGCTCGCGAAGGACCTACAAGCTCACCCGCATCCGGGTGGTGAACCCTGGCCAGTCTGCCGAAGCGGGGGGTGTGGGGCGGCCGACTCACGGCTACCGAAGCCCCAGAAACAATGCCCCACCTTGCAGACGACCGATAGACAGCACTGAGACTGCAGCACGGCCAAAGCGCAAAACCCCCGCACGACGACCCGGCGCGTAGAGTCCCTCCACGTGCCCCCTATCCCGCGCACCTACAGCTACAGTCTCAACGGCCAAACGCAGACAGTAAAGAAACCACAAAGCCCCCCCCTAACGCCCCAGTTCAAAAAGGGTGCTCTCCGCGCGAGCGGAGGTGAGTCGATCTCCCGGGAGGTCTACGACCTGCGGCACGAAGCCCTGGCCGCGCGCGTGAGCACGCTGGAGACACGAGCGGATCGTGGCAACGAGGAGATAGCTGATCGGTGCGGTCCCGCCGACCGGCGAGCCCGCGCCCTCGACCCTCACCCGTGCCCGGCTGGTCGGGCAGCTCCACTCGATGAGCCAACACCTGGGCAGCACGTCCATTTTGACCGGGGACGGCGGCGACAGCGTCCTGTCCCCTTTGTGGAGGCCCCGTTGACTTGATCCGTATTCCGACTGCTGGCACTGCGTACGTCAGGCGAACGACCTCCGGAGGAGCCGCGACAGCGACCGAAGCGACTGAAACCGCCGGTCTTGTCGTCGTCGAACTCGTCGACGGGACAGCGCTGGTGAACCTGTCGGCCACCGTCTCCGACAGGCCTGCCGGCTCCCCTTGGGGCCCGCATCGGTTCCCTTTCGCCCCGGCTATGTGTGGCTCCCCTATGCGCAGTCGTGAACGGCCGTCGTCCGAATGGACAAGCGCCCTTCTGCCCCTCGCCAGCCGACATTATGGCCGTCGGCCGTGCCCCCGTCGACACCGTCCCCGATGCCACCGCCACCTTCTGAGGGCGGGGCAACCAACGCCAGGAGTACTTCGTTAGCTCAGCTCAGACCGCCTCGTAGGGCGGTCGTGCTTTCGGTGCTTGCTGCGGTTGACGAGGAGCCGGATGGCGCAGACAACGGCGCAAGCCAGACCCGCATAGAGCAGAGGAGACGTCCAGAACCACACCACTTCAGTGCTGTGGCCACTACTCCAGTGACAGCTGATGGACGGCAGGAGACCGTTCACGTCGACCGATGTCAGCGTGTAGTCCCGTCCCGCGTCCCTGTACACACCATCGCCGGTTTTGTCCGCGCACACGTCGAGTGGGTTTGTGAAGGCGAGCCCGTAAATAGACCCAGCCCCGTAAGCGGCGATCGCTGCCGAACTGCCAATCACAGCCCAGCGGGCCGGCCAGGAGGGCTTCCGCCTAGACACCCACAAGGCATACGGGATAGAGCCCATGGCGAAGAGGAAGATCGTGATCACCGGCGGACCCAGCAACGCGAAAAAAGACACCATGAACGCTGACGCTACGCCGAATGGACAACCCCCGGCAGCCGACTCCGAGCACACACTGGCCAGGACGACTTCAGATCAGCTGTCCCTTGAAACAAACCACACCCATTCTCGTTCCAGGCCGGAGCTGCTAAAGGCTGTTGCAGAAGGCTGTGAACTGGGCATCTCCGATGTATGGCTGGGGTGTTGAGGGCTGAGCGGGTGTGGGTGGAGACGTTCACCGGCCTGCGGATGCGGCAGTTTGATGGGCTGCTGAAGGTGGTGCGTGAGCGGGGCGGGAACGGCCCCGGTGGCGGCCGCCCGTGGTGCCTGCCGTTGGCTGATCGGGTGCTTCTGGTGGCCGTCTATTACCGAACGAACCTCACTATGCGGCAGCTCGCGCCGCTGTTCGGGGTCTCGTCGGCTACCGTGTGCCGGGTCATCCAGCGGTTGGGGCCACTGCTGAGTCTGGAGCCCACCGCCCGCCCAGCCGATGCGGCGGACCGGTTGTGGATCGTGGACGGCACCCTGATCCCGGTCCGCGACCGGACCACCGCCGCCTCCTCACGCAACTACCGGTTCTCGGCGAATGCGCAGGTCATCATCGATGCCGACACTCGTCTGGTGGTGGCCACGGCGCAGCCGGCTCCAGGCAACAAGACCGACGCCCACGTGTGGCGGAACTCCGGCCTGGACCGATACTGCGAAGGCGTCACGGTGCTGGGTGACGGCGCCTACTTCGACACCGGCCTCGTTGTCCCGCACCGCAAACGCCAGCGCCGCCCGCTGCTGCCGGGCGAAGAGGCCGACAACGCCGAGCACCGACGGGTACGGACCCGCGTGGAACACGCCTTCGCCCGCATGAAGAACTACAAGATCCTCCGCGACTGCCGGCAGCACGGCGACGGCCTCCACCACGCCGTTCAGGCCGTCGCCTACATGCACAACCTCGCCCTCGCATCATGACCAGGGAACCGCTTCCCCAGACCCTGACCTGCTCTAACGCAGCCTTCTGCAACAGCCTTTAGCCCTTGATGAGGAGCATCACCGCAATGGGCAGGACCGAGTACTACAACGACCCCAAGGCACCCACGGCCAACACCCTGATCCCCGCCAGCAACATGCTCGTCGTCAACGACGAGGGAGAAATCCTCCTGCAGCGGCGCCGCGATACCGGGCAATGGGCCCTGCCCGGCGGCGCCCAGGACATCGGCGAGAGCCCCGCCCAGTGCGCGGTACGCGAATGCCAAGAAGAGACCGGCATCGTCGCCGAGGTCACCGGCTTCCTCGGCGTCTACTCCCACCCGGCACACATCGTCGCCTACACCGACGGCGAGATCCGCCAGCAATTCGAGGTCACGTACACCGGCCGCCCCCTCAGCGGTAAGCCCACGATCAACGACGAGGCAGACGGCGTGCGCTGGGTCCACCCGGACGACCTCGAAGCCCTCGACATCCACCCGAGCATGCACGAACAGATCGGTCACTACCTGGCCGGCATCTACCCGTTCCTGGGATAACCCTGCAGAGCACGAGACCCGACTCATCCACCCCGGCCCGTACCCGCCGCACACTGGCATGGGTCTCCGGTTCGGCTCGGCGGATGAAGCACACGACGCCACTCTCCCCGCTGTAACAGCGCAGGACCTCGGCCACCCGCTCCTCAGACGTCACACACCGCCGTCCAGCGTGGTCGTCACAACCCAGTTCACCAGAGCGTCCATGAGCACTGAGTCATCGGGCATCGGAAGTACACCGGCCAGACCAGCGCAAAGCCCACGCTCCTCAGCCTCAAGGGGCGGACCCCGGACCACCGCCGCGAACCGACCATACTGCCCTGTCCAATACCCCTTCGATAGCACGGACCTTCGCACTCTCCCCGACGGACAACCACTAACACCCGCGGGAACTGTGCACCCTTACAAACGGCCAATAGACAACACGAAGGCCGCAGCACGGCCATCCGACACGTAGAGCCCCCCAGCGTGGCCACCAACCCTGCACACCTGCGCTTACAGCCTCAACGACCAAACCAATATGGTAAATAAACTGCAAAGGCCTTCTAGCGTCGCAGGTCGGGAAGGATGCTCTCCGCGCGAGCGGAGGTGAGTCGCTGCACGCCCGAACCCCTGCATCCCTGATCGCGTGCTCTCCGCGCAAGCGGAAGTGAGTCAGTCGCACGTCACCGAGGTACAGGTCAAAGACGCCCTCTCCACGCGAGCAGAGGCGAGCAGCTCTGCGGGGTTTCCTGACGTGCGTCGAAGCCCGTGCTCTCTACACCAGGGAAGGCCGTCACCTCGACGGATCGCCCGCAGTCATGGTCGGGGATAAGCGGGCAAACGACTTGAGAGGTCAGTTTTGGCGACTTTGTTGCGCAACAGGCGCCTCAATGCTGTACAAGTGACGCTGACTTCACAGGTCTTTGTGCTGCGTTGAGGGACAGCCGCGTACGGGCCGGGCTTCTTGAAGTGAGACAGGCTCTGTGGGATGAGGCAGGCAATACGGCCTCCCGTGGACCTCGGATGGCACGTGCACTTCTGGCGTCCCGCAGTGCCGTCCCGCCACACGGGAAATCTGAGAATGAAACATGCTCTGATGCCGAAAACGACCTCTGAGCACTCCGCGAATAGCGTGCTGGACCGATGCGGCTGATGGGCAGTGGAGGCATGGCATCGACCTTGATGTGATGGGCTACCAGTTCCCCGATGCCGACCACCCGGGGAAACGGCCCAGCTGGCTGATCGCGGAGGGCACGGCGAACAGCGTGCAGGGAGCGTGGGCCTTTCCCTGGCAGGCGCTGCCCCCTCCATGAAGCGATCACACTGACTGTCTGGCTCGGCAACATCGCTCACGTCGCCTTCTGCGTCCAACAGACGCACACCATAATTGAGTACACCGAGCCCAACCTCGCTTTCGCAGTCGCGTCGGCGTCGGCGCGCATGAGGTCGTCTTTAAGGCCCGCCTAGGCCTCGAGTTCTCGCCGCCCCGACGGAGGCGGATTCATGCCGGTGATCCATCAAACTCCCGTGCCGCATCACTTCCCAGGCATTGCTCGGTGCCGCGACCGAATGGTCCGCCTACATCGCGCCCTGTTCGCCCTGGCCACCGGGCGAACAGTCCGGTCCGGTGTGCTCTGCTCGAACGCCCAGCCATGAGTCGACGGCGCCAGAGGTGCCAGGGCGTGTCCGAGGAGTCATCAGTTGCTACGGGTGATGGCATCACCCGTATCGCTGGGCTCCGGTCGGGAGAATGAGGGAGACCGTTTGGCTACGTGATCGGGGCCTCTATGAGTCTGTCGGGACAGATACTTCCGCTGGTAGGTGTTGCGCTGGGCGCTGTCGCGTCGTTCCTGGTGAGCAGCTTGAACGACCGAGCACGGTGGCGGCGTGAGCAGTCCGTGCGCTGGGACGGGCGGCGTCTGGACGCCTATGGCGAGTACATCCACGCGGTCAAAGAGCTCGCGGGCCGATATCAGCGTATCGCTGCGGGCTGCGGACTGGTGACCGGTCCCGCGCCACTGGAGCTCACAGCCGAGGTGCTCGCCGAGCTGGGCGCGGCTGAGGCCCGCCGCTCCGCGCTGGGCGAGACCTGCGAGTTGCTGGGAGACACTGACACGAACACCGCGTCCAAGAGGCTGAACCACTGCCTGTGGCGGCTGGAGCACCTGGCGCGGGGCGTGCCCACCGAAGTCGAACAGGGCTGGGACCAGGCGTACTTGGAGTTCAGAGACACACAGCGGCAGTACACCGAGTACGCGCGGGCCAGTCTGGGGGTGACCGGTCCGGTCAACCGGGACGTCGCCTGGCCCTCGGCCTGGCGCCCGGCGAGTCGATCGTCACATGCCGAGTAAGAGTCCGGACCCGCTTCGCGGCCGGCGCCAGAGCCGGATCGCGGCGACAGTGACGGTGCTGTGGAAGGTGTAGGCCCTCTTGTCGAAGCGTGTTGTCACGGTCCGGTGGACCTTGAGTTCGTTGATCATCCGCTCGACCTCGTTCCTGCGCGCGTACCGGGTCCGGTCGAGCCGACGGGTCGGCCTCCCTTGTTTCCACGATGCTGGCGATGAGCCCGCTGGTCCCGCCGTTCAGGGATGGTGTGCTTGATCTGCCGACGGCGCGGGTGACGGCGGATGCAGCTCGAGAAATACGCGTTGCCGCCGCTGAGGTGGTCCGGCCGGGTGCGGGGACGACCATCGGCCGGGCGCGGCACGCGAAGGCGTTCCAAGACCGGGGATCATCTGTGGGGCATCACCCCCATTGTCCGGGCGCAACCAGCACGGCCAACGGCCGCATTCCGCCCTCACCAGCCAAGTGGATCTTCATCGTCAGCCCGCCCCACGAGCGGCCTCAAGCTTTCATCTGGACGGTGCTGGGCGGGCCAGGTGCGCTCGCCGGGTTTCCGCGGCGCCTGCCTGCGTGCCCCAGCGGCGTGCCGATGAGCTCGGCACACGGTGGAGTTCACACTCACCATCGACCAGTCGATGCGCTCCTCCGTGCCAACATCGACCTAAACGACCCTGAGAATCCTGTCCCCCCATCCTCTGACCACCTGAGATGCCGGTCACGCATCGTTGTCCACTTCCCGAACCGTGTCGGCACATCCCGCCATGGGATGCCGGTCCGCTGCCGGAACAGGATTCCGTCGATCACCTGACGGTGGTTCTTCCGACGCCCACCCCGCCCGACGTTCTTCGGCAAGTGCGGCCTCAACCGGGACCATTCCTCGTCCGCTACGTCACCCCGCCCCACGCGACCGAAACGTTCAGGACGCTCGTCAGTCACGCAACCCACTGGACAGGTCCTAGAAGGGCAAGCTCAGGCCTGCTTGCTAGCGGATGCGGCGGGGCTGAGCCGGCCGCTTCGATGGCAGATGCCCCGCGGCCCGCAGATGGTGTCTGCTCTCATCGTGTTGACGGCATCGGAGAAAGCGACGGAACCTCCGTACCTCCCGGTTCCAGCCGCTGCGGGAAGAGCGCATGTCCGACTAGTCGGTTGCCGTGCGCGGACGCCCCGGCGACCCGGCCCCAGGCCCGCCTATTACCGCCCGAGAGGGACCCGCGCACACAGGCCCGTGGCGCCTGCGCACGCCACGGACCTGCCCTACGAAGTGTCCCCCACGTGAGGCGATCGCGCGCTCCTTCACTCGAATGAAGAGGGCCGAGCCCAGGGTTGGCTGGCTGCTGAAATCCCAACCCGCAACGCCGCTTCCATGGGGGCACAGCCAGCACCGCGCTCTCTTTCAGTGGGCGATGCCAGCCGGCGTGGTGGTGCCGCCCAGCACCGCGAGCAAGCACAGGGGGTGGGGAACCCCGACGGTAGCGGCGGCCCCTGCACTCGCTGTGGGTCAGACAGGCGGTCCAAGACCATGGATAGCGAGTCGAGTTCAGGCAGGTCGATGCCCCCGCCCGCGTGCGTCCCATCCAGACTCGGGCCAGTGAGCCATCAGGAGCTGTCCACGCGCGAGTTACACATCTCGCCGCAGAAGAACGCACCTCGGGCAGCTCACGAACAGCGGCGCCCCATCTTCGCGAAGTGACGGCTATTCCCCTTGGTGTCCCACCACTCTTCCAACAGGCCATGCACCAGCTGCGCCAGATGGCCAAGACGCTCAGGATCAGGGGCGGTCGCGGTGAACACGTCCACAAAGGACCTGTCGCTCCACGGCAGCGTGAACACCCAGCACTCGTCGTCATATCCGTTGCGCGCGATGAGCAGCTGGTAGGTCAAGGTGACACTGCGGTCCGGGTGATGTTCCACCGTCAGGCCGGTGATGTTGAACCTGACCGTCCCATTGTCGGAGGTGAATGAACGGGCCAGGACACTCTCAGCTGGCGTGTGAACCACCATCTGCACCTCTCATCTTGGCTACACGCAACTCACGCTAACTGCTGGCAACTGGCGGTGTGGCCCGTAACCCGGTTAGCAGTCTGCAGGTCGTTGGTACGGCGGGGTGTTCCGGTTTTGTTGCGGGGTATCCCGCACCAGGACAAGAAACGGCCCAGGTCGAGAACCCGCCTCCGTTCCGCTTGGAGACAATCGATGCCGTCCCGAGCTGCCAGTCCGGCACAACTGGCATGGTGGGGAGAGCCGTGAGCGAAAACCCGCAGAAGACGGCCGAGACCCGTACGGCATCCATGGTGAAGCTCGCACGAAACCGGATCAAATGGGCATAGTCGGGCCGGACAAGGGCACAGCAGCCCTACACAATGGCTCCTGTCACGGAGGCATCGCCAAGAGGGCATGACGAAGCCTCCAGGTGGCTTCGCGTTCTGGTGAGAACGAGTACGAGCGTCCAACCGGCTGCTAACCGTTAGGACGACCCCCTCAGACGGAGCTGCTAGCTCCGCCCGGTGTCAGAAGGGGGATGCTCAGCTGGGGTGCGCTTACGCCTCGGAGACTGGGCGTCCCGGCGGCCAGGAAGGTATAGAGCCCAGCCGCCGACAACAGCAGGGCCTGCGTCTGTGGCCGGTGGGCCTGGCCCTGGTCTCGGCCTTCGCCCTCGCGGGCCTCGTCGTGGGCAGAGTGCCCTTCGCCGGCTGGGACCTGCTCGGTGCCCACGACCTCAAGACATTGGACCGCCTAGACGCCACGACGCTCTTCGACCTGGTGAGACTTCACCATGGCGGACCTCTGCGGCCGCACGATCCGCTTCGATGGCGCCGAAGGCACACCGCCGACAAACCTGCGGCGAACAGCCGACGCGCACCAGACCTGAGGAACAGGGGCCGGTCTCGCCTCAGCCGCAGGCCAGGCCAGGCCTCGAACGATCAGCTGAGCTTGGCCAGGAGCAGCGCGGCGGAGAGCAGGCCGGGCACGATGTGCGCGGCCGGTCGACGTGCACGGCGCCGCCGCGGCGGAAGTCACGTTGCGGTATTGGATCCCGTCGCTAGGCTCCGGCCCCATGACCAGTGATCTCGGGTTCACCCGCGCGGGCTGCGGGGCCCGTCACCCTGAGCTGCCGATGAGCTACACGGCTACGGTCCCGGCCATGTGGGATACCGCCTTCGCCGATGCCGACGACTGCTCACTCTCGTCGGACCGGTGCGTGATCCGGGGGCAGCACCCTTTCGTCGTGGGCTTGATCGAGATGCCGGTCATCGGAACCGATGACGTGTTCTCCTGGGGCGCCTGGTCTCGCTCAGCCGCGAGAATTTCTCCAGGGCAGCTGACCTGTGGAACACCGCTGGCCGGGAGACCGAGAAGCCGTACTTCGGCTGGCTCACCACAGACCTGGCCGCCTACCCGGCCACGACCTTGAACCTCAAGACGCACGTCCACACACGGCCGGTCGGTGAGCGCCCGTTCGTCGAGCTCGAGCCCACTGACCACCTCCTCGCCGTCGAACAGCGCACAGGCATACCCCTGTCCCGTGTGCAGGAGATCGCGGCATCTGTGCTCCACTCCGGCACGGGCAACGAGCGGTGATGGCGGCCGACTTCGCATCGCCCCTCCCGACGGGCCCGGACGGCGAGAGCGCGCGCGTGGGCCGGATCCTGAGCGGATTGCCAGCGGCGGCCCGGGAGCTGCTCCTGGCGACCGACTGGGATTCCCTCCGACACGCCTACGGCCCCGCCGGAGACATACCCGGCTCCCTGTGTTCTCTCGTGGACGAGGACCCCGAAGCGCGGTCCCAGGCGTTGGCCGCGTTGGACATGGCCGTGCTGCACCAGGGCTCGCTGTACACGGTCACCGCGCCCGCGGCGCTGTTCGTCGCCGCGATCCTCGAGCACCCCGTGGGTCTCGCCGAGCACGAGGGGTACTTTCCGTGGGACGAGGGCCCTGCCCGCAGCCTGCGGTCCGCCCTGCTCAGCTGGCTGGGGCAGTTGGCCGAGTCGGCTGCCTATGGGGGAAATCCCGAGCGGGACCGAGTCAAGTGGGATTGGGAGCCCTGGCACGACGAAACGCGAGGCGAGCGCGACCCGGAAGAACTTGCCGCCCTGTCCGCGTGCCGGGCCATACGCCCGGCCCTGTATGACGCCGTTGAACCGCACCTGTCCGCGCCGGACCCTCACGACCGTGAAGCCGCGCTCGGTGCCGCAGTGCCGCTTCTGTCCGCCCCGAAGCTTGCCGACCGGGCACCGCGCGCCGCCGCGCTGCTGCGCGTCCAGTTGGGTGCCGGGATGGAACGACGGGAGCGAGCGAGTGCGGCACGAGCCCTAAGTGTGTGGGGAATGGACACTTCCGACCTGCTCGCCGACACCGACCCGGCCGTGCGGGTATGCGCCGCGCTCGGTCCTGTCCGTCGCGATCGCCCGCGGGCTCTCGCTGTCCTCCTCGACGCGCTGCGGGACCCGCGAACGACGGACGGCTGGTTCCCCGAGCCACTGCCAGGGCTCGACGGGTGGTTCCGGTTCACCGTGCTGCGCTCCGCGCTCGCCCTGGCCGAAACCTTCGAAGAGGTGGCACCGGTGGCGGTCGCTGTCGTGGCCGCAGGGGACACGTCGGTCGTCGACTTCGAGCGCGGGCCGATCCTGCTCAGAGCCTTTGACGGCGGCTACGACCCGGCCCATCCGCTCTCCCGCGCCCAACGCGACCTGTTGCGGGCATTCGTGGACACCGACGAGGCGACGGGAGGCATCGGCGGGAACGTGTTGTGGTTCCGTGCGGCCGGGCTGCCCGACAACCGAGAGGGCATCGCTGCGTTGCTGTGACCTTGCCCGCCACCACACTGTGCATCGAGGTTGTCCGCCCAGGCCATCTACGGCGCTCGGTCACAGGTGTGACCGAGCAGGATAGGCGGCCCTTGAGGATTCTGGTTGGCCCGTTGTGCACGACGGTTGACCCCACGGCTGCACTGCGCCGCCCTGATCAGGGGGTGCCCGGATCCCCGCCGATTCGTTTTGGAGCAGGCTGTGGCTTACGAGCCGTAGGGGCGCAGTGCGTACAGGGTCCCCTCGTCTGCGATAGGCGTGTCCTTCTTCGCGGCGACGATGACGACTCCGTCGCCGACCACGGCGCCCCGCGGCACCTCTGCACCGACGGTGCGGGTCCAGATTGCTTGGCCGCTGCTCGCGTCGAAGGCGTACACCGTGCCGTTCCGGGCCGCGTAGTAGACGATGCCGTCGGCGCTGATCGGTGAGTTGGCCAGGGGACCGCTGACCTTCGCGGACCAGTGTTTGGTTCCGGTTTCGGTGGACAGTGCGCCGTGGGCGCAGTGGCGCGCCGGACGGGCTCATCGCTACGAGGCCGGGTGACACATGGCTAGGCGACGATAGCGACCAGCAGCGCGAGGACGAACACGAACGTCCCTGCGGCCGCCAGCACGGCAATCCCCGCGAGCGATCCCATGACCTTCCACGCGAACCTCGTCACGCGGTCCACGCGGTCCACGCGGTCCACGGCGTTCTGGAGCCCCTGTCATCGTCCCAGTCACGGTTCATCATCGCCCCAGGGAGAGGAACTTACCGGGCCTGGCTATCCACGGGCACACCCGTCCCCCGCACGGTGCGCTCTACCGTGACGCCCTACTCCGGGGCGGCTTGGGCCACCCCACCCTGGAACGGTCAAAGCACACCGCCTCCGACTGGTTCGGCCCCGCCAGCCTCCCTGGCGCCGGTCCGTTATGGCCCGGTGATCAGCCACAGGATGAGGATCGCGTCCAGGTCCAGGCTGTGCCTGTACACCACGGAGATGCCGCGGCCGCCGGTCACCTCCGGCAGCAGTTCGATGGCGTAGGACTCGCTGCGTGGGTCCGCGTCCGGCAAGCCGCGGGCCTGTTCCGGGACGGGGCGTCCCCAAGGGCACGGCACACGCTCTCGACCGCGGCGCGCTCACTCGGCGAGAGGTCACCCGCGAGTATCTTCTCGGCGGCGTCGCTGGAGAACACCTGGCTCACCGCACCTGGCCCATCTTGCGGCGTAGTTCGGCCTCGACGTCGTCGGTGGGCCGGGCGAGGGCGGCCATGGCCTGCGCGTCGAAGCGCAGACGGATGCGGTTGCGGTAGGCCTGGGTGAGCTCGCGCACCGCGCTGAGATCGTCCAGGCCGATGCCGTCCAGCTCCTCCTCGAACGCGGCCCGGTCGCCGGGGAACGCCCAGGTGCTGAGGGCCGCCCGCAGCTCTGCGACCGTCCGCATGGGCGGCGGCTGAAAGCCCGTTCGGTCGGCCGAATGATCAGGCTGTGCGGTCACGGTGAGCCTCCTCGTCGCTGACCTCGACGCTACTCGGCTACCACCGCGGGGCAGTACGGCCCGGAGGAAACTGCAGCCCCTCATCGACGTCGGCATCTGCCCTCCCAGTCGAGCCGTTCGGCATCGCGACGGACGAATAGCTCCTGGCGGAGCGGGAGACGGCTGGGACGGCCCGTCCCGCTGACCGTCCTGCAAGACCATGCGGGCCTCGACCGGGAAGCGGCACTGGGTCTGGTCGACCGCGGCTGCAGACTGCACGGGCCGCACCGACCAGCGCGTCGTCGAGGCCTTGTGGAGAGCGTGGACGAGCAGACCGGCTGGTCGCCGGTCTCCGGGTGTCCTCTCCCCAGTCTTCGAGAGCCAGCGCGAGCACTATCACCGCGCCGTGCCCGTGCACGTGTAGCTACGCGTGAGTGGGCACCGGGCTTTCCGTGTTGGAAGCCCTCCCGCGCGGGGAGCAACGCTGATCCGTTGTGCAGTCACTGCAGCCATCCGGGCCACCTCCGCAGCGGCGGGGAGCCAAACCCACCGGTCGTCTACCTCGTCGTGGCCGGCAGTTCGGCTGCGGAAGTCCCGAGTACGCCGCACTAGGCTGCCAGGTGGCGCCCAGGGACTCCGTCGGCACCGCCGCGGCATCTCCTGCCCCCTCCCAACACGCCCCATCCCCTGCGCACGGCGGGGCCCGGAGGCCTGGGGGGGGCGGCCAGGGCAGTGGAAATGAACGAGGAACTACGGGAGCAGGACATGAAGGCAGGAATGGACGTGCGTTCGCTGCGCTGGGCGGTGGCCTGGATGTGCGTCACCTTCACCCGCGGCCTCGACCCCGAGGAAGTCTTTGCCCGTTACGGGGCCGAACCGTCCCAGGCCCGCCTGCTCGACTGGGACACAGCCTCAGAGCTGGTCGAGGGCGACTCCGGCGACGGGACGCTCTCGCTGCTTCGCGCCGGAAGGCTCGGGGACTGGGCTTTCTGCGTCGAGGAAGAAGGCGGCATCGGCTTCGACGAAGAAACACTCGCCAAGTTGTCCCGAGGCACTGAGACGTACAGCGTGGCGACTACCGAGGGACTCGATGTCTTCCAGTACTGGCGCAACGGCGAATGCGTCGAGTACTTCGAGCCCGGCATGGAGCACACCCGGTCTGAACAGAACAGCCTCTGGTGGGACCGGATGCAAGAGGCGCTCGCCGCGCACGAAGGCGGGGGCGCCGGGATGGCGCCAGCGGTCGCCCTCGTACTCAACCACCTCGGCATCACCCTGGACGACACCGTCCTCGCCGGGCCCTGGCCCAGCCTGACACTCGCCGAGGACGATGCACCGTCGGCATCGCCAGAGCACACCTGGACCAACGAGGGCGCGATTCCGCCCGGGACCGTCGAAGTCTTGTAGAACTCCACGGCGTTGCGCGGCGAAGGTCTGATGAGCCCGATCCTGAGGTTGTGGAAGCCGGCCCGTGCGGGGACGCGGTACCGGTGACCACGTCTCACGGCGCCCACGCGGCGGTGCAGGGTGCGCGTGTGGTTAGGCTGCCGCGGTGATCGAGTCGCTTCCGCCCCCGGGTGACCCCTCCGAGCTGCACCTGCGCATCACCTACTGCGACGCTCTGGACGACAGTTCTCACGCGGATGCGTTGGAGCGGTGTAGTGTGGAGATCCTCCACCGGCACCGCGAGCACGACAGCGGCCGCTGCCCGGCTGCGCCCGGCGAATGCGATGCCGACGGCTGCACGGCGTACACGGGCAGAGTCGCCGTCCGATTCTCAATGCCGCGGACGCGGTCGAGAACCAGTTCCGCCAGGAAGGCGTCGAAGTCGGTGAAGTGCCGGTGCAGCACTCCCTTGGCACAGTTCGCCTCCTCCGTGATCGCCCGGCTGGTCAACGCGTCGGGTCCGCCCCGAAGCAGGACGCGCTCGGCGGCTTCGAACAACTGGCCGCGCACGTTGTGGATGTGCACCCCTGACGGCATTGTCTCCCTTTCCGCGCCGCCCCGCCTTAACAAGTGGGCGCCCGCCCATCAGCGTGGGCACATGCCCACTTGATCGCAGGGACAGCCGGACAAGTCCGGACCCGAGCCCCACCGCCACCGGCAGACCGCCGAGTGGTTCGGTGTGGACGCCGAACGCTACGACCGCGCCCGACCGCCGTATCTCCAGTTCTGGTGGACAGGATCATCGCGGCAGGCCCCGGCCGGCACGTCCTCGACGCCGGAGCCGGAACCGGCATCAAGGCCCGGCAGTTCCAGGCGGCCGGCTGCACGGTGCTCGGTGTCGAGCCCGACGAGCGGATGTCCGCCTTCGCGTGACGCGGCCGCATCGAGGTCGAGGTCGCCAGGTTCGAGGACTGGCAGCCGGCCGGTCGGCAGTTCGACGCGGTCATCGCCGGCACCGCCTGGCGCTGTGTGGACCCCGTCGCCGGCGCGGCCAAGGCGGCCCAGGTGCTCCGACCCGGCGGCCGACCCCCTTCCACCACGTCCCCCAGCTCCCGACCGAGGTGATCGACGCCCTCGCCGAAGCACTCCAACGGGTCGCCCGCGATTCCCCGTTCACCCCCGGCCCTCTCAGAGGATCGGCCGTGGACGCCTACCAGCGACTGTTCGCGAGAATCGCCGACGGGATCCGGCAGACCGGCAGCTTCAGCGAGCCGGAACGGTGGCGCTTCGCCTGGGAGCGCACCTACTCCCGAGAGGAGTGACTCGACCAGCTCCTCACCTTCTGCGGCCTCACCCAACTTCCCGCAGACAAAATGGCGGAGATTCTGGACGGCGCCGGGGCCGCGATCGACAAGCTCGGCGGCCACACCACCATGCCCTGCACACCCATCGTGATCACCGCGACCCGCTCCCATACGGCCTGACCACTGCAGCACGCGATCCTGCGTCAGAAGTTCGCGGAGCTCGGTGCCTCCTGGGCAGCCGCCCACGGATGAGCAGCACGCGGTCGTCCTGGCCCAGGACCTCGGCCCCTCCACCGCCGTACGCCGCCGGGTCCACGCCGGGCAGGGGCGTCAGCCACGGGTCGTCAGCGTGCGACATCATCCCAACCCCGCCACGGACGCGGGCGCCAACGCCCGACGTCACACCGCTGCCTCGATCGGCATCCGCGAACGAGGTACGGCCGTTGAGCACCGACGGCCTGGTCGATCCCGGGCTGCTCGCCCTACCTCCATGGCCGACGACGCCGCTCTCCCCATCGAGGCCGAGTCCGAGCATCTGCCCAGGCTCTTCTCACACGTTCGCGGGTCGGCGAGTTCGACACGACCAGGTGCTGCGCTTCCTTCGTCGCTGCTTCCAAGGTGTCGGGGAAACGGTGATCGATCCGTCGGTGTCGGTGCTCAGCGGTAGCGAGCTCTGGGAGGTGGCGGACGCCGTAGTGGTGGTTGCCGTCTACCCAAATGCCGTGTCTGCGACAGAGTTAGGGATCGGTGGGGCGATGGGCGAGAACAGGCATGGTGATCCCGCAGCGATGCATGCAGTGTGAGCAGGCGACGTAGAGACGTCGGCGGTAGCGAACTACGTCACCTGCGGTGCGCGCCTCAACCCGGGCAATCGCCGGTAGCCGTATCCGGAGGGTTTCGGGTGTAAGACCCGTCAGGATGGCCAGCCGTGGCAGAACCATCGGAGTCCAGCGCCACAGTGTGTCCGTCCGCTTCCCACACAGTCCGGCATCCTCTGTCGTATTCCTCAATTGGCTTGCGGGCAGACGTGCGAGAAGTCATACACAGCCCAGTCGGCGAGTGCGCGATATCCGAGGCGCTCGTAGAGAGCGTTGCTGGTTTGATTGGACAGGTCAGCGAACAGGACGGCGTCCGTCGCGCCTGCGGCCAACGCGGCCCGGCTCACCTCCGCCGTCACAGCGGCCGCGTAACCGCGACCGCGCAGGTGAGCCGGGGTGTAGACGATGTCCACCTGGATCTGGCCGCCGATCAGCGGGTTCATGCCCGCGATGGAGACAGCAGTGCCGTCCGGGGTCTCCCAGAGCGTGTAGCGCTTGTCGGCGAAGCGGGTGTCGGCCCACGTGTCGGCGTCGATGGAGACGTCTTCCCCGACGGCCTTGGCGAACTTGCCGCACCAGAGCATGACTTGCTCAAGGTCCTGCTCGCCCAGGCCGCGGCTCCGGCCCGCCGGCATCGGCTCCGGCGTGGTGAGCGCGCCCAGGCGGTACAGACGGAGCCGAATGTCGCCTAGTTTCGGCATCGCCCCGGTGTGCCGTTGCCAGGCCTCGGCGAAAGCGGTGGCAGTGCCGTGGTCCGCGCTGACGCGGGGAAGCGAGTACCCGAGGGCGGTCAGGCGGGCGGCGAGGGAGTCGGCCTGCGCGGGCGTGAGCGGGGAGAGGCCGATACCACGCGGCGGGAGGCGGAAGAAGGAGCCGCGGACCTCGCCCGCTTGCTCCAGCACACCGAAGACGGGGGCGTCGGCGCCGAACGCCTCCGGCCCACGTGCTCGCACCCTCTCGGCCCACGTCAGCTGCATGACGTGCGGGCCCGGCCGAGAGCGCAGGAATTCTCCAGCACGGGCGAGAAAGTCGTCGACGTCTTGGGTGAGGTACCAGTCGTCCGGTCGCATGCCTCATGATTCCCCACACTCCAGAAGCGCCCAACGATTTTCCGTCAGAGCGAGGAAACAACAGGTCGTCCGGGACTCGCTCACTTCACCGGGCAGATCCGGCGGGAAGACGCAGGTACACCGGGAACGGACAGACTCGGCCGAAGTCGAAACACCGACCCAGCCTGCTACCACCCTGCTACCTTCTACGTATGGCGACCACGAAGAAGCAGACCCAGCTCCGCCTCGAACCTGAAGTGCTCGCCGCGGGCAAAGACGCCGCGGCCGCCCGTGGTGTGGACTTCAACAAGTACGTCGCGTCCCTCATCATCGAGGACACCACCGGGGTACGGGCCGCGGGCATGGCCGCGGCCCAGCGGCTCATCGACGAACACGGCGCGTTCCTGGACGATCTGGAGCAGCAGCTGGACCAGCCGCACCCCGCCTCGCGCCCGGGCGCGGCGGCGTGATCCTGCACATCGACGAATCCTGGATCCTGGAAGCCGCCCAGCGGGCCACCCGCCACGATCCGGCGGTCGACGACTACGGCGTGCCCCTGGCGGCCGTCGCGCGCCACCGCGGGGAACTCATGGACCACCCCGTCTACGACGGCCCCTACGCCCGCGCGGCCGCGCTGGTCCATACCCTGGGCCGCTGCCACTGGCTGGAGTCCGCCAACCTGACCGTCGCCTGCGCGGTCGCGGTCATGTACCTCGAGGCGAGCAACATCCCCGTCAACCCCACCCGCGAGCAGCTCACCGCCCTTGCCCACGCACTGCACAGCCCTCGCTGCACGGCGGCTCAGGTAGCCGACCACCTCCGCACCTGGAAGCCGTAGGAAGAAGGGCGACCTCAATCGGGATGCTCGCGCGCGATCCCGGCCCTCAGCGCCGAGCTCTTCCCGTTCGCGCCCTGATGCGATGGTTCTGCCGCGAAACGACGGACCGGTTCTCCAGCGGTCGAAGGGGTGTGCCGCGGCCGTCGGCCCAGCGTGCGGGGTGCCGCGAGCCCGCCACCTCGGCGGCATGATGCCCTGGTGGCCGGCCTTCGCCGTGCCGCTCGCCGCGGACCACCGCCTCCACGTGGTCTACCGCACATGCACCGACGACACCGGCATCGACTACGTTCTCCACCATCCAGACTGGGACCGGGCAGAACTCCTTGCCCGGGACGACGGGCACCTCATGAGCCCGGGCCTGTCCTGGCCCGAACTCGTGGCGGCCGCGGACACCTCACCGTCCGGCGGCTGGCTGTGTCGCCGTCCGGGACTATCGTTTGGCGTGCGGGAGCCTCTCGGGCCGAATACATGGTTCCTATCTACGGTTTCCTCGTGATGTGCCACCGGCGGGCAAGTCCGTCGTGGTGGCGTTGAGAGTGCACCGATTCGTCTGCGCAGAGGAGTCCTGCCCACGCAGGACTTTCGTCGAGCAGGTGCCAGGGCTCACTCGCCAGTTCGGCCGGCGGACGGAACATCTGCGATCGACCCTCATCTCAGTCGGGCTCGCGCTCGCGGGCCGGGCTGGGGCCCGCATGACGGACGCCTTCGGGACTCCGGTCAGCCGCAATACCGTGCTGAGACTGGTCACATCGCTCCCGGATCCGCCTATCGCCGCGCCGCGCGTGGTCGGCGTGGATGAATACGCCCAGCGCAAGGGGCAGATCTACGGAACGGTGCTTGTCGACGTCGAGACACGTCGTCCGATCGACCTCCTGCCCGACCGGGAGGCCGACACGCTCGCGGCCTGGCTCGCCGAGCGACCCAGCGCCGGCAGGGCACCGGTTCGCCGAACGCACCCGTGCCAAGCACGCCACCATCCACGCTCTCCTTGACACCGGGCACAGCAAGCGGTCCGTCGCCCGGCAGCTCGGCATGACGCTCAACACGATCCTGCGTTTCTCCCGTGCCACCACTCCAGAGGAGATGTTCACTGGGCAGTGGCAAGACCGTCCGACCAGGCTTGACGCCTACAAGTCCTATCTCGATCAGCATTGGCAAGAGGGCTGCACCAACGCCTGGAAACTATGGGAGGAGATCAAGGAACAGGGCTATCCCCGCGGTTACGCCGGTGTCCGCGCTTACGTCAGCAGAAATCTCCGCGGCAAGCCCCGACCGGTCGGCCCTCGCCCGCCATCGGCCCGGGCCGTCACACGCTGGGTCCTGACCCACCCCGACGCCTTGCCTGAATGCGACCGGATGCAGCTCAAGGTGGTCTTGGCCAACGGCCCTGACCTGACCGCGCTCGCCGAGCACGTGCGCTCCTTCGCCTGCATGGTCACCGAGCTGCAGGGCGAGCGACTGCCGGAGTGGATCGAATCCGCCCGAGCCGCCGCCGACCTTCCCAGCCTCAGCCGGTTCGCCCAGCACCTCGAACGCGACCTCGATGCGGTCATCGCCGGTCTCACACTGCCCTGGAACTCGGGCGTCGTCGAAGGCCACGTCAACCGGATCAAGATGCTCAAACGGCAGATGTTCGGCCGCGCAGTATTCGAACTCCTCCGCAAGCGGGTCCTGCTCTACCGATAGGAGGCAGCGCAGGAGTCTTCCTCAACCAGGCCGAACCCCTCAGGGAAGCCTTTCAAGAACTCGCGACGCGAGACGTCTGTCTCCTCCGCAGCCATCGAACCGAGCAAGTCCATAAACTCGCTTCGCTGGTCATTCGACAGGTGAGACACCACAGCGGCGACACCTTCCAGGACCCTCACCGCGTCATCCGGGGCCATCTGCTCGTCCTCGCACCCCTCCACGAACCAGAGGACATCGACCAGCACCTCCGCCAGAGCGCGGGTCAGCGACGGATAACCGGACATAGAACGGCCTCCTCCACAGCAAATATCCAGAGCGCGGCCATCTCACCACAGGCCACCGACATCACCGCTGGTGAGCTCCCACAACAAGTGGGCCAGAGCCCGAGTTTTGATGTCGCTTGGCCGCCGCGGCAGTCCGTGAGGACTACCGCGGCGCGAAGGGTGAGAACGTCTCAGGAGTACAAGTCGTCGAGCCGGGCGGGTCGTTGTCCGAGTGCATGTATGTAGCATCGTGGCCATGCCCGATGTCTGGATCGGCTTCAACTCTGATGACCGCCGAAGGTACTGGTGGCGGAACGGCATCGTGGCGGTTGCACTGGCGCCTGTGATGCTGGCGATGAGTTTGACCGCGCAGGGGCCGGGTGGATGGTGGTTGGTCGGTGTCTTCGGGGTCTTCTCGGTGGCAGTGGTGTTGAGCACGATCAGCTCGATCTATGGCCGAGTATTGCTGACTGAGGCGGGGTTGGAGTTCCGCTTCCCCGTAGTCAAGTAAGCCCTTGATGGGCACGTCTGTTGGCGTCAGCGCACCCCACGTAGCCCCGCACCGCGAGCCGGCCAACGGTGAGTTTCCTGAGATTGTCCTGTCTTTGGGGCGCCGCCAACGGCAAGTGCATCAGGCGGCAGTCGTTCCACCCGAAGAGCGCCGGCACCAAGGGATATGCCGCAGTGATGCGCAAACGGCTCGGCGAAATCGGATACACGAGATCCTGAGAGAGTGACCAACGAGACCACCAGGCGCCCCCGGCCGGCCGTGGCCGGGTGCGCCGCCGTGACCGCACTCGCTGCCGCCCTCATACTCATCGCCATCGGCTTGATCGTCGCGATCGCCGTGCCGTCCTTCTTCGAGAGTCCGGAGCCCTCCAGCGAGGGAAGGTTCGGCAAGCAGTCGGGGCTCACCGTGTACCGACTTCGCCAGGCGGCTGAAGACGGCCGGTTGACCGACGCTGAGATCGCTCACGCAGCTGGAGCGAAATGGATCGCAAAGCGCGCCCCGGATGCCACCCGCATCGTGGTCCGTTATGAGTTGGGCCCCGCCTGCTACCAGTTCGATGTGTCCCTGCCGCCAGGCTCACAGGCCTCCGTGAAGCGTGACCGCCTCAAGCACTGCCCTGCCTTTGGCAGGCAGAACAACACGGCCTGACTCTGCGTATTACCCTCGCGGGCCGAATCCCTTCCCCTCAACGTCGATCATCTGCGCGGCGACCGCGACGCTCCGCGGTCTGGCTGTGGTCCACGGCGGCGGGCGCCAGACGCTGACGTGGTCGACCGGGCCCGGGGGTACCGACTCTTCATGCAGTAAGGCCTGATCGGCACACGACCCTGTCGGCCCGGCGAGAGCACGGTCGACGGTTGAGGGCTGTGCTCGGGCTGGAGGGCTGTGCCAAGTGGGGAGGGCTGGGCGATCCTGCGGGGTGTGATCCCTCATCGGCGGAGAAGCCCGACGAAGAGACGGGGAGAAGCGGCGGTGGCGCTCGGTGGGCCGATCTGCGGGCCGCTGCCTGAGCGTTCCGTCGGCCGGATCCGTCCGCACCGCTGACGCCGCGGCCCTCGAGCCGTCATGCTGGCACCATGTCCGGTGACGAACCGCCCAAGTGCCAGGCCTGCCAGGGGTACTGCGTCACCGAACCCGAGCAGCACACGGTCGAGATCGACAAGGACGGCAACCAGATACCCGTCGTCCGCCGTTGGACAGGACCCAGCACGACCTGCCACGGCACCGGCCTCGGCTGAACCGCACCACCCAGGGAGAGCGATGCGCCAGATCTACGTCTGCCTCGGCTGCGCCGGACAGTACCTGCCGCCCGAGACGATGAACTACCCCACGCTCGGCATCGACGTCTCCCCCGTGCACTGCAGCCGCCCCGAATGCACCACCAGCGTCGAAGACTCGATGAACGTCATCGCGGTCCCCGAGGACGTCGTCGCGAAATGGGCGCGGCGCGCGGCCGGCCTGGCCCGCGGGCGCCGAGCGCAGGCCTCCCCCGGCCCGGGACGCTCCAAGCTGCTGTAGTCCGGCCGCCTGGCGCGCTGCCACAACCCTCTACCTGTACGTGGCCGGACTCCACGTCGTCGGCATCTGTCTATGGTCTGCCGGGCCCATGGCTCAGGAGCAGGAGAGCACCGCATCGTCCCAGGCGCCGGGACTGCGGTAGTGGTTCTTGTGCCCCACGGCGAGTACGTGGCGCAGTTCGGTGAGGTGTTGGGTGTTCGCGGGGAGCTCCAGCCGGTCGAGCAGGGCCAGTGCGGCAGCCGGTTCCAGGTCGCCGTAGACGGTCGTGGAAGCTCGCCCGCAGAGCGCGGAAAAGGGCTGCGTGCAGGGCGGGAAGCCGCATGGCAGTGCGGTACGTCGGCTCCTTCACCGTCCAGCGCACCGGGCCTGAACACTCCAGGACCCGACGGGCCCTGCGGAGCAGGGCTTCCGACGGCGCGGCCACCACTCGGTCGATGTCGTTGCCGTTGACCTCGGCGAAGGCCGTCGCGGACGTGGTGTGGTCCTCAAACCAGTCCACCCACAGCGAGTAGGTGATGGCCTCGGCGTCCCCTTCCGCCTCCAGCCGTCCCACAGCACGTCAGCCGGCAGGGGGTCCTCCGCGCTCTGGTTCGCGAACCGGATCTCGCACGTTACCCAGTAGTCGTGCAGAAGGTCCAGCAGCCCGAAGGCCAGCCGCAACCGGTCAACCACGTCCAGGTCCTCGGCGAACGCATCGCCGGCCCAGGAGTGCGCCACCTGGTTGGCGGTGAGCAACACGTCCGGCTTCTCGTCGCTCACCCATCCGTCGCGCACCTGACGGACGCCCTGACCGACAAGCCATCGCCGTGCCGCCTCTACGGCTTGCCTCTCCATTCGGGCAGTATGACAAGCCGCGCAAGATCCGAACGAAACTGCCTAGCGTTCCTGTCGCGACCTCAGTCCCGCAGCTTCGCCCAGGTGTTGGGGCCGACGATGCCATCCGTCTTGAGTTTGTTGGCGCTCTGGAAGTTCTGCACTGCGTTGAGGGTGTCGTCGCCGAATGTGCCGTGGACTCCGTAGCGGCCGAGCGGCTAGGTGAACGAGAGCTACCTGCTCAGCGCAGTGCTGCCGCTACAAATCGAGGACTGCCCGAAGGGCCTGGCCGACGCGGTCCATGACGGACGGGTCCACGCTGCCGCGCAATTTGGCATCTTCGAAGCGCGATACGCGGAGCTGCTGAAGGTTGGCGGCGACTGCGGTGCAGGGTAGCGGGTCGCCGATCACGACGGACATCGCGGTGTCCGGGTAGCGGCCGGAGGGATGCAGCACAATCACGAGGACCGCACCGAAGGCCTGCTCCAGACCGTCGAGCGAGACGATGAGGACGTCGCGGCCACCGTCGAGAGTCCAGATGTCCCCGCGCTTCACAGAGTGTCGCCCTCGCCACTCAGATCATCACCCAAGCCCAGCTTGGCGAGCTGCTCGGCAGCATCCAGCACGGCTTGCCGTCGTGCGGCTCGCACGATGTACGCATTGAGGGACATGCCCGCTGCCTCCGCGCCGGCACGGATTGAGGGGTCCAGGTCGTCCGGGATACGAAGTGTCATCACAGCCATGCCTCCAAGGATAGACACCGATGGATGGTTGCGTAAGACGGTGGCATCTAATCCTCAGGCCAGCGAGGAAACCGCAGGGGTGCAGCCTCTCGAAGCAAGCGGATGCTGAAACCGACCAGCAAGGCTGCGGGTCGGGCACCGGAGCAGCGTACTGTTCGTGGAACCCGCGCACACCCGGCCCAGCGACGACTACGGCCCCGACATGGTCGCCGTTGCCCTACTCCACCCCGACACCCCACACGCGCGCGTCTGCCTCCACGGCCGCCAGATCGGCTACACCGAGCGCGGCTGGCTGCGCTGCGCAACGACCGCGATCCTCGGCTTCTGGCAGCCGGGGCACGCGATGCTCACCCACGCAGCCGCAGGCCTGGTCCTGCCCGACGGTGTCGGCATGGAACCCGCGCACTACGCCCTCCGCATCGAGACCCGCGAACGCGACGACAGCCTCGACGGCTTCACTTTGTTGCGCCTCGGCCCGTACACCCAGACCTGCCACGCCCAGCAGGACTACGACCGGCTCACCGCCGCACTGGACGGACGCGAGATCACCCTCGTGCCCGGACACCGAGTCAGCGCGCGGTTCGGGCCGTTCGACGTCAGCGATCACCAGCTGTTCGACGCCCCGTACGAGGCCGACGCCGTGGCGCTCCTGAACGCAGCCATCGTGGGGGCGAGCGCGTGACCGCCCCGGCCTCGTACGAGATCGAGACCAGCGAGGGCGACGACGGCACCATGCACCCCGTCGAACAGCTCTGGACACCCAGCGAGGACACGACGAAGAACGACTTCCTCGCCCACGCGGGCCTCCATATCACCGGACTCGAAGGGCCCACCGACGAGCACCCGTACCCGGTCGTGTTCCTCGTGCTCGGGCACCAGACGTGGGCCGACGTCATCGAGGCCGCTGCCGCGTTCATGTTCCGGATCCATGGCTCGCGGAACCTGCACCTCTGCCCGGCGACGATTCAGCGTTCCTCATCCTCCGCATCCCACGCGCCGTCCTCACCTACGGCGTGTACTCACGGCATCCGCACCCCCACCACGGCTGCGGATGCGAGTGGGACGACACCTGACGCATGGTCTGGGCGTCGGCCACCGAATCCGGCGCCGTGCCGGTCACCGCGCTACGGCACCCGGCAGCTGCGGTAACCGCGGCCGGGATACCCGACCTCCTACCGTGGTGCACCCGTCGCCTGGGCGCGCTGACATCGATAGGTCCGTCTCCTCGCACACGATGCGAGGAGACGGACCTATCGTGTCTCAAGTCCTGGGATGGGACCTCTGCCCATGACAGCTCACACCTGCGCGGCCAACTGCCTATGCCTTCGTGAACCGCGACGCCATCGATCGGCTCCTGTTCGAGGCCCGCGTCTTCTGACCCGCCTCTCAGCGAGGACGAGCAGCCCGCCGCCACCCCGCTGAACGCCGCCGCGCAGGCGGGGGTCGCGGTCAAGCCGAAGACCGCAAGGCCCTCCACATCGGCAACCTGCTCGCCATGCGTGGTATCCCGGCCACGGTCGGCTTTGGCGTGCCCTACGAAGGGCTGCACGGCATCGACGAGCGCGCGCATGTCGTGGGGCACCCGCATCCAATGAGTGAAGCGCTTTGAGCTCGAGCCTGGCGGCTCGGCCGCGGTGGGAGCACGCGTCGTTCACGAAGCTGATTGTCCAGACATTCCCCGCAGCGGGAACGACTGTCACCCTCGGACACCGCGCGCTTGTCTGGGGGCCGATCCGAGTGGCAACGATGCTCGGAGGATCGGCAAGATAGCAAATCTCTAACAAATTTGACAAATAGTCAAAAAAACGACCGACAGAATGGGCCTATGCACGGCCGAACGCTCAAGCACCGGTATGGCTGGTCATTCGAGGCGGAGATCGTCCGCCAGCGGGCCGCACAGCGCCTCCGCTTCGGTCCACCGCCGCATTTGTGGCTGTCTTCTCGGCTTCCGTCACGGTTCCGTGGCACTGTGGCTAACGATGAGAGCAAGAGACAGGCTCCTTGCCGCTGTCCGCGGTTCGCTGGCGTGACTGACCAGCTCATCGCAAAGCCCGCTGCTCTTCGTGACGGAAACCGAACGGTAGTGGGGATGCTGCGCGACCAGTCCCAGCGAGCACTCCGTGAACCCCGGGCGCCAAGGGATCCGGTGAGGGCCGTTCTCCTGGCCCCAGTCCAAGCGTCGTCGTGATCCGGGTGTACACCCGGATCACACGCTTCCAGACGTGCCTGTGCTCGGGCCGAATCCGGTGTACCTCGTCGCTCACTTCAGCTCGCCGCGGCAGGACACTGACGGGAAAGGCTTTCCGGCAGTCCGACAGCGATGGTGATCGCCAGGTTCCAGCCCGCTGCGATCAGTGCCGCAACAAGACACTGCTGCCACCAGTGTGGGTTGAGGGCTTGCTCCTGCCCGAAGTTCACAACGGGTACCAGCCGGTCCAGGGCGTAGAGGAACGCGCGTTGAAGTGGGAGCGGCACTTTGCAGGGCTATGCCCGTGGATACGCCAGCGTCCGGCACTACGTCAGCAGGGAACCTTCGCGGTAGACCCCACCCCATCGGCCCGCGACCACCTTCGGCTCGCGCCGTCACGCGCTGGATCCCCACCCACCCTGACACCCTGCCAGAAGGTGACGGACTCCGATTCAAGGCCGTCCTGGCCAGCTGCCTTGAACCGACCACACTCGTCGACTACATGCGCTCTTTCGCCCACATGGTCACCGAGTCGCAGGGCACCATCTGCCGGAGTGGATCGCTTCCGCCCGGACCGCCACCGACCTGCCAAGCCTGAGCCGATTCGCCCAGCACCTCGAACGCGACCTCGACGCGGTCATCGCCGGCCTGGCCCTGCCACTGAGCTCAGGTGTCGTCGAAAGGCACGTGAGAAGGATCAAGTTATCAAGCGGCAGGTACGGCCACACGGGCTTCTAGCTCCTGCGCAAGCGGGTACTGCTTGTCTCCTGACCGCACTGTCGGTGACCAATGCGACGATCTCCCGACGGCCGAGCGAGGAGGGAAATGGGCACCTGGAACATCGGCCCCTTCGATAGCGACACCGGCGCCGACTTCGGAGGTGGCCTGGACGAGGCAGCCCTGGAAGAACGCGAAGCCATGATCCGCGGCGCGCTCATACGTGCCGCTGACTGAGCGGATTTCCTGGGTGCCTCCGACGGCGAGCGAGCTGTGGCCGCGGTCGCCCTGGTCGCCGCTCAGCATCCGGACGGCGAACGGACATGTTCGAACTACGGCCCCTCAGAGCCGCTGCCAGGGTTGCCGACGGACCTTCGAACGCTCACAGTCGACGCTCTGGACTAACTGATGGTTTCAGAATGCGGTGCGTAGGCGCCTCAAGCAGATGATGGCGCAGGCGAGTTGGAGGGGTCCTTGGTGGAGGTCTGCGTGTATCTCGTAGCGGATGCGCAGGCGCTTGAACTGGTGGAGCCACGCGAACGTGCGCTCTACGACCCAACGGGTCTTGCCCAGACCAGAGCCGTGCGGGGCGCCGCGTTGGGCGATCTTCGGGACGATGCCACGGGCCCACAGGAGCCGACGGTGCTTGCGGAAGTCGTAGCCCCGGTCCGCGTACAGGCGCTTTGGCTTGTGCCGTGGACGGCCACGGCGGCCCCGGATGCTCGGAATCGCGTCCAGAAGCGGGATGAGTTGGGTGACGTCGTGCCGGTTGCCGCCGGTCAACGAGACGGCGAGCGGAGTGCCGTGACGGTCAACGATCACATGATGCTTGCTGCCGGGGCGACTGCGGTCGACCGGCGAAGGCCCGGTGTGATCCCCCCCTTTGAGGGCCCTGACGTGCGAGCCATCGACAGCGCAGTTATCCATGTCCAGCAGCCCTCCACGCCGCAGCTCGACAAGTAGGGCGCCATGGAGGCGGGCCCATACCCCGGCCTGGGTCCAGTCCCGCAGTCGCCGCCAGCAGGTGGCCCCGGAGCAGCCGATCCTTTCGGACGGGACGTCCGCCCAGGACACACCCTTGCGCAGGACATACACGATCCCGGCCAGTGCAGTACGGTCATCGACCGGCTTCCGACCGGGAAACCGGTGCCGCCGCGGCGGCCGGGTCGGGAGCAGCGGGGCTATCCGCTCCCACAAATCATCGGGAACAAGATCGCTGTTCACGCCGGAAGCGTGCCAGACCAAAGCAGTTGAGGAGGGTGAATCGGCCCGGCACACTCGTCCGATGAGCCACGGCACACCATCGGGCAGCTGGGATGAACCCTGGTACCGCGTCCACACTGAGCACTTCGAAGCCGCGTTCCTGCCGAACGCCGACGAGGACCTCGATGCGGTGAACGACGTTGACGTCGAGGTGCGCCTGAGGGACGGATCTCGGTGGAGCGCAACCATTTGCACGGTTGGTCACGTTGAGACGCTGATGAAGCGGTGGGCAGCGAGCGGGGAAGCTCTGGGAGGACGCTACTTCTGGTGCTCGGACGGGCTCATCGTCCACGACGCCGGCATCAGCAACATGACCCAGGTCCTCACCGGCCTGATCGAGAGCGGCGAGTTCACGCAGATCCTTCAACGCCTCGATGACTGACGTCCAGCCAGACTGACTCATTCTGAAACGATCAGTAAGTCGCCTCCGAGCGGTCTGAACTCGCCGAACTTTGGGACGACGCTGCGAACGGCTCGAAGTGACGCCGCGACATCACTCGCCTTCGCGATGTCCTTGCCTCTCCGATCCCTCAACAGGAGGAAGCCCTTTTCGGTCTCTAAGCAATCACCTGCCGTGACGGGTCACAGAAATGGGACCAGAGCCTGAGTTTCGATGTCACTTCGGGCTGGGCGCGGGCCGTCGAAGGCAAAGTTGGGTTGTCGTGATCCTCAAGGTCCTGAGATCCTCGCCGGATGTGGCGTGAACAGATCCTGGAAGTGACGGCAGACGCGGAGCTTGCTGCGCCGGCGACCAGCGAGGCCTTGGCTGAGGTTGAACGTGTACTGGGGCAGTCGCTTCCCGAGGATCTCGCTGCCCTGCTGCGTGAGTGCAACGGAGTGTGCGGGCATTACGGAACCGACGTGGTGTGGAGTGCGGAGCGGATCGCGAAAGAGAACGCGTCCTTCCGTGCCTCGGTGGACTTCGCCGAGCCCTACATGACCTTCGAACCGCTGATGTTCTTCGGAGACAACGTGGCGGAGATCAGTTCGCCTTCGTCAGGGTCCCGCCGCGTGATGACGTGTTCGTCTGGGATCACGAGACGGATGGACGTATCTGGGTGGCGAGCGGGTTGGGCGAGTACCTGTGTCGGGTCCTGGAGGATTCCGGGGATTGGTGGCGGGACTGAGCCTTCAGCTTTCGGGGGTTTCGTCCATTCGGGCCTGGGTGCAGGCGAGGCGATAGGACTTGCTGCCGGTATCGATGATGTTGCCGCCGAAGGTAAGGCGGTCAACGATGCCCGCGCAGAGTCGAGGACGGGTGAAGGTGCGGGTCCAGGCTCCGAAGGACTCGTTGGAGGCGATGGCGACGCTGTTCTTGTCTTCGCGTCCGGTCAGGACCTGGAAGAGCAGCTCGGCTCCGCGACGGTCGAGTTCCATGTAGCCGGGGTCGTCGAGTTCGAAGAGGTCGACGCGGCCGTAGCGGGCGATGGTTGTGGTCAGCTGTTTTTCGTCGGCGGCTGCCGGGCTTCTCTGTCTTCTGTGCCAGCAGTTCGGGTACGGCCGGAAGGGGCCAGGACCGCATTCGGCCCCGCTCCCCCACCACGCGGGTGGGCAAGCGGGGCCGTTACGGCACGAGCGATGATCAGCTCGCGACAGCCGGCTCCTGCTGGAGATGCTCGGCGACTTGCTGCGCCAGAGTCTGCAACTGGTCACGGCTCATGTGATTGATGAGCAACCGGGCACAGATTGACCCGTCGGCGTACGGAAAATTCCACCCGCCGCGGTTCTCCTGCGGCAGCGCCTCAGGCACTCGCGGTTCGGGGACGGGATCGGCCTGCGGAGCACGCTCGGTGTCCTTCAGCTCTGCCGCCGTGTCCGGTTCCGCGGCGCTGGGCGCACGAGCAGGTTCCACCGCCGGGGTGGGCGGTGCGGTGGCGATGGGAGTGGCAGCGGCGGCAGCAGGATGGTTTACCGCGGTAAACCGCTCTGCCTTCGACGGGCCCCCCTCAGGCTCGGCCACAGGAACGGGCGTAGGGACGGCCGAGGGCTGTTGCGGGGCGGGGCGGGGCGCCTGTCGTACCGCGGCCCGGCGGGCCAGTTCTTCCTTCCACGCCGCAGCTTGCTGGTCCTGGGGCAGGCCGGCGATGTCGCGCCCCACCCTGATGGACAGCTCGCCCTGACTGACCAACTGCTGCAGAGCCGTGGTCAGCTTGAGGAGCTTGCGCTGCTGGCTGACCCAGCCCTTGGACTTCCCGTAGTGCGCGCCAACCTTGTCGGCCCCGCCGAGCTGCGCAACCATCGTCTCGATGCCCAGAGCGCGCTCGATGGGGTCGAGGTCCTCGCGATCATTGTTCTCGGACAGGACCGCGTCCAGGAAGTCGGCCCGGCTGGCCGCCACTCCCTCGTCATGGACGACGTTCAGGGTCGTCAGGCCCACTGCGCCCGAGGCACGGAATCGGCGTTCCCCGTTGGCGATTACGTAGGCGGCAGCGCCGACGTTCTCCGCTTCCTCCGGCCACAGCTTGAGGTAGCCGGTACGAGAGACGACGACGGCGGGCTGCAGTTGCCGCTTCTTGAGGACCAGACCGAACTCCTTCAGGTCCTCATCGGAGCCGAAGTTGCGGCGGGGGTTGAAGCGGGTGGGCACCAGCTTGTCGAGGCCGAGTGTCAGCAGGAGCGGGTCGCTCTTGCCGGGCACGTCATCGACTTTCTGACCGGCCAGAGTGGCCAGGCTTGTGCGACGTCCCATCAGGCGCCACCTCCATATCCCAGTTCGAGCGCCAGCCGGAAGAAGTCTTCGCGTGCCTCCATGGCTACGCGATTCTTCGCGTACTGCGTGACGACCTTTCCTTCCACCGAGGCCCTGGTGTGGATCTTGTACCGACGGAGTACGGCCTGAGCCCGCGGCCAGCCCTGAGCGTCGATGTAGCCCTTGGTGTCGTCGAGATCAGCAATTCCGTCCCGCGGATCCCAGTTGTTGATGACCACCTTGAACGGGAGGCCGGACGGCTCGATCACCTTCTGGATGGTGCGGGCCGTGGGGTCGAAGGCGAGGCCCTCGGGGGGCATCGGGACGATCACGTCGTGTGCGTACTTGAGGGCTTCCAGGAGAAGGTTCTCGTCCTGGAGGCTGCCGGGGGTGTCGATGAAGACGTGCTTGAGGGAGTCGGACTCCTTGAGTACGTCCGCGGCCACCGCTCCCAGATTGAGCGTGGTGGTGGTCTTGCCGACGCCGCCCTTCTGGTTGGCGATGACATGGACCTTGGCCCCGGTGTCCTTGAGGACCTTGAGGTTCTCGGGAGTCTCGTGCTCCTGAGAGAAATCGAAGGGCAGATCGCTGATCCTGTTCGCCCACCAGACCGTTGAGGCCTGGGGGTCGATGGACACAACGTAGACAGCAGCAGTCATCTGATGCTCCGTATGCTTCCCGTGTGTTCCGGTACTTCGGGCATGAGCATCATTCCAGACCGGCAAGACCGGGAGGTCACAGACACCTCCCATTTCTCCCAATTGAGACAGGAACCACGCCGGTGCCGCTGGTTTACCGCGGTAAACCAGCGCAGCACGGCCGTTGGACCACGGTGCGCGCAACTCGGCTGTTCTGCCTCACGCGTTCTGCGGCACCGCCGCGAGCACTCCCGGGCTATGGCTCGCTCTGTCGCAGCAGTCCAGGCGCCACTTGTTGCCGAATGCAGGCCGACGCGACGGGCCAAGCGGAAGCCGGAGGTCGAGCATGCGGCTCCCCTGTCGTAGACGAGGGGGATGAGCGTAGGGCTGGTGCGCCGGCGAGGTGTCTCCGAAACCCGGTCTGTCGTATCCCCTCTCAAATGATCAGGTACTGCGGCGCGGTGAGCTGAGGCAGCCCGGTTGTTTGCGGGAGCGCCGTATCTGGAGCTCCCGCCCGGTGGTCGATCAGCTCCAGACCATCCAGAACGCTGGAAGGCGTTCGCCATCGGGGCGTTGCCTAGGTCTGTGGACGCGCGGATGCGAGGGACGTCCTGCGCGGCAAGGATGCGAGTGCCTTCGGCGAGGAGGTCGTTGATGTAGCGGTTGCCGCGGTGCGTGGGAAGGGCGGCGATGTAGGCGATGATCGCGTTGTAGCCGTTGTGGGCCGGGAGGACGAACCCCACTGGCTCTCCGTTGGGCAGCGTTGCGATCCGCCACCAGTCTCGTGGGCTTGTGTAGCGGGCCAGCTCGTCTTCGTAGTGCTTGATGGCCGCTTCTTGGGCGGACATCCGGGTGAAAGAAGGTGCCCGTCCGCTCCGGGGTCAGACGCGGTGCACGCCCCGGAAGGACGCAAGCGCGGTGGTCATGGGACTCATTGGCTGATCCCTCCTTTCACTGTCGTGCCCCTCCCCCTTGCGGCAGGGACTCGTTCACAACGTCTATGCGACGCAGATCTGTGCGCAATCCCGTTTCCAATCGACTCGAGCCGCACCAGCCACATCACGGGCACCTGACCCTCACGTCGGACATCATCCAGTCCGACCAACCGGGCCAAGAAGTCGCTGTATCCGTCCCCGCCTCCGTGACCCAAGCAGGCTCTGTGTCCCTCTCTCGACGGTGGGCGCCGGCTGTCTCATCCATCACGGTTGAGGCCGGGGTGCTTCGCCAAGCCCGTCAACTTGGCCAAGACACGGAAGAGGCAACTCTCAGTGGATACGGCTTGGGCTGCCGCATCACGGTCGCCCGCAACGTGGGCCCTGGTCTCGTCGAGGTGGCTCGGGCGGCTGCTCAGCCGCAAAGGTCCTCGCACAGCTCGGTGCGACCCATCGGACGCTGGTTTACCGCGGTAAACCGCGAAGCAGTTCTTGCCCGTCCTTCAGCTCGGTACTCCCCCGAAGTCCTGCCCCTCGTCAAGAACTCATCTGCCCCGGGGAGGCAGGCGGGAGCACCGGTCGACGGATCCTCGCGACAGGCCGCTCTGCCGCACCGGGTGCTCCCCTCCTGGCTCTGGTCAGCGGTTCGTTCGGCGCCCGCTGACGGGCAGGTCCGGCAGGAAGGCGTCCAGAACCGTATCGAGGAACACACTGCGGTTCCCGAACTGGAGCTGCTCTGCGTAGCTGTCGTAGACGGCGAGTTCCTGCCATGACGGGCGGAAGCTCTGCTGGACGGAACCGCGGATGACGCCGCGCTCCACACGCCGGGCGGGGACGTCGCCAAAGAGACCGTCCGGGTCGAGGTCGTCCTCGGTGACAGGTTGCTGGCGGTGCCGGGCTCGCTCACGGAGCTGTGCCCACAGGTCTTCCTTCTTGGCGTGCAGGAAGGCCCGGCGTACGACGACGGCATTGGTCGGCTCGTGGCCCGTCTCCAGGCGTTTCAGTGTCTGGTAGTTCGCGAACCGCTTCCGCACCTGTCCTTCAACCATGATCGTGCACTGGGTTGCCTCATGTGCGCGGTCACCGGTCGAGACGGCTGGAACCTCGACAGGCGTAGTGCTGCTGGGAGCAGCGGGTGGCCGGTCCATGCGCGTTGCCGTGTTCCTGGATGAGGCCGGGACGAAAGGGGGAGATGCCGGCGTGCTCCGGGGGGCCGGCTGAGCGGAGGGCCGCGCGCTGGGCTGCTCCCCTCCCCCACTGTTCGCGCTGTCCACCGGGGCGACCGTGGACTGGGGTTGCCGAGTGCGGGGAGCGAAGGCGGAGTGTGCGGCGCCGGCGTCCAGGGAGAAGGCGTCAAGTGCATCATCCTCGGGCAGGCCGCCGCGTTTGGCCGGCTTGCCGGACTGGGCCGTCGTCTTGCTTTTGCTCATGCTGCGTGGCCTTTCTCCAGTTCGGTGCGGTCAAGTTCCGCCTTCACCTGCAAGACCTCCAGTGCCAGCGATCGATAGTCACCGGCCAGGGCCTTCATCGAAGGCCGCAGCTTGGGATCGACATCGCTGGCTGAGGCCAGCTCCATCGGGAGTCTGCCGTGGGTGCGGCAGACCACAGCGGCCGCTTCGACATGACGGATCGTCTGCTCCATGACTCGAGCGGCGCCGTTGAGATCCTGGGACAGCTGTTCCTTGATCCTTTCCTGTACTCGGGTCGCGGACGAGTTCGTCGCGAAGACCACGACGCCGAGGAGGGCCAGCATCGGGTTGAGGCCACGGGCGTGCGCAAAGCGCCGGGCCACGGTCCGCAAGCCTTTGCGTGAGGACGGATCCGACTTGGACGGGATGAGGACTCTCTCGCCGGCGACCAGCGCCTGGAGTTGCAGCGGCTCGCAGCCGGGGGCGACGTCCAGGATGATGACGTCGTAGTCGTCGCGGACGGCGTCGATCGCGGCGGCGTACATGCCCATCCAAGCAAGCTGGTCTTCGGGGTCGCCGCTCAGTGCGGCCAGGCGCCGCTGGCAGTAGAGCTCTTCGACGACTGCTTCGAGTGCGGATCCACCCGGGACGACGAACAGACCTGGACGCGCCTCTCCGGTCGGTGTCAACGGCTTGCCGTCGAGGATCGCTGCGGCCTGCGCCTGGCCGTCGTCGGCGAGCACCGTGGCGGAGGTGCCCAGGTCCTCGCAGTGGTTGCCCTGCTCATCCATCTCCATGAGCAGCACGCGGAGCCCGGTCTTTGCCAGGGCCGCGGCCAGAGCCGCGGACAGGCTGCTCTTTCCGACACCGCCCTTGCCATTGACGACCACGAGGGTCTTCGCCGCGAACAGGCCTTCGGCCATGAGCTGCATACGGCGACGCAGCGCGGCCTTCACTCCGGTGAGATCGACGAGGTCGAGTCTCACGTCAACTACAGCCACGCACATCACTTCCCATCACATTCCGGACATCATGTGATGATCGAATGTATGAGTGTGCGTGTACTCGTCCAGGGCGACACACGCGATGGCGACGTACGGGTAGGAGGGAATCACCCGGGTGGCCGGACCTGGAGGCGTCTGCTGACACACGACGGCGCACACGACGGCTGACACACCGCCTAGCGTGATGGCTAGCACGATGTCTAGCGTGCTGGCCCGCACGGGCAGCAGTGGCCTGCCTCCTGGAACGCAGACAGCTGCCCTGCTCCGCAGCCTCGTCAAGCGCACGCAGTCAGCTTGAGAGGGCGCGGGGGAGGGGAGGCGGGAAGAGCCACGGAGATCCCTGGCCGCCACCACGCGGCGCCTCCGGCCCGGCGGTCCCGGTGGACGGACGGTGGTGCGCGCCGGTGGACACAGCGGCCGGGGCAAACCCTCTGCCCCGCTGCGGCGGACTGCGGAGGTACCCGGAGCATCGCCGCTCGCGATAGTGCCCGGCGGCGCAGCGGTGCGGGCGCGGAGGCAGCGGGCACGCTCTGTGGAACTGGCGGGCATCGCCTCATCGCCGCGTGTTCAGTTCCCGTATCCGCCGGCGGGAGGGTCAGCCGTGACGGCGCGGGTGTGCTGCGGCATGGAGCATCACGCCGGCTTCCGGCGGTACTGGTACAGGCAGGCTGGTGATCCTCTCAGCTCTGCACTCAGTTCAGGAGCTGTGCCGCTCGTCGCCATGGTGGCACTGCACGCCACGACGTGGTAGACAGCGGCGCCGGCTACCGTGCGGAGGCTGCCTTTGCGGCTGTTCTCGCTGTACGCGAGTGTCTGGTGCGTTCTTCACCGCAGGCAGCCTCCGATGGTGGCGACTGCTTTGGTTCAGTGGCGTGGAGATGGCCGCTGTGGTTGCCAGTGCCGTGTTCTGGCGTCTCACGCTGGTCCAGTTGTACGCGGGAGCTTTCGTCATAGGCTCTGCGCAGGTGATCGGGATGGCGGCCAGGTTGTCGTCTTTCCCGGCCCTGGTCAGCAGGGAATAGCTCGTGGAGGCCCATTCGCAGCTGGCCTCCACGAACACCCTCACCGGGTTCTGCGGGCCCATGCTCGGGGGAGTGCTGATCAGTCTCACCGGAGCGGCACGGGGTCCCGACTCTCGCTGGACGCAGATGCAGGACCGGATGCTGGCCATCGGCCAGTTCGCTGCATTCGGCATCTGGCTCTTGCTTTTGCCCACCGACTACAGCGCCTCTGCCTGGGGCCTGTGCCTGACGCGCGCCCTGAGCACGCTGCTCCTGGTCCGGCCCGCCCCGCGGGAGCATGGCAAGGCATCAGCCCCCTCATGCGTAGGGGGTGCCCTGCGGGAGACCCCAGCCGCAGATCGAGACCCGGGCCCAGGGGCAGGCCTCTGGGCCCGGCACCGGACATTCAGGGCACGGAGCCGGTCCTGGGTTTTTGCGTCGCCATCAGGTCGGGTGAGGCGGAGCAAGGTTGCTCGGCGCCCCGCCTGAGAACACCGGACGGGGCTGATTGGTTAGCGAAGAGACAGTCGTTCCGGCTGCGTTGAACGTGTCCCCGATGGGAGGGCGTCTAGACGACAGGACAGCCAAGGGCATCGGTGACAACGGGTGTCCCGTATGCCACACAGGTGCGCCAGGACCATCACATCCAACTAGCGGGCGGCCGCTGGCGCAGTGCGTCTGACAGCGCCGCGAACTCGTCGATCTGCCTCAGCGGCGTGGCACAGGCACTCTCTGGAGACAGCTCCATGGCCCCAAAGGCGGCCGCGCCCAGACCTTGGAAGCTGCCCGAGGGAGGAGTATCGTCTAAGACTCTGCCGCACATCCTCACTCCTGAGATGGTCTCCGCCCCCACCCACACCAGCAACAACAAACGGAATACGTCGTTAACCGCACGCTGCGCATCGGCAGAGCTGTGCGAGGTCCGGGCGTAGGAGCGGCATACCGCTCCTCGAAGTCCTTGAAGTATCTGGGTCGCTGACAGTCCTGAAGATCCCTCGGGACACATCCGATGATCCAGGTAGGGCGTTTGTTCGCCTCAAGGGCAGCTAGCACCCACAGTCCACGAATAGCGTCGATTGATTCCCTCGGCCGGAGCGCCTGCAGCAGGCCTTGGACTATCGTCCAACTCGGGGAGTGGTCCGCAGCCCGCAACAGCTCACTGATCTTCGAGCGCGGCCAACCGGTTTTAAGCTGGTCGATGGTCATACCGCTGGTCTGGTATGCCTCCCGTAACGGCTGGAGCCAGGCTCGGTGAGTGGGCCCAGTACCAGGGATGATCGGACCTAGTCTGCGGCCCTGGCGTGCTCGCACCGGCCCGCTCAACCTAGGCGGCATTGGTGTGGTCACGCCACCTGCTCCTCATCATCATCCATCGGCCTGTCGGCAACACGACGCGCATCGGCATGCTGACTGTGCGCCTGAAGAATCTGCTGGACACCCAAGACGATCGACGGGATAAGCGTGATCACTGCTGCGATGGTCTGTCCCATCG
This sequence comes from Streptomyces sp. NPDC087300, assembly GCF_044744425.1. Taxonomy (NCBI): domain Bacteria; kingdom Bacillati; phylum Actinomycetota; class Actinomycetes; order Kitasatosporales; family Streptomycetaceae; genus Streptomyces; species Streptomyces sp. NPDC087300. Next base: position 25,739 of record NZ_JBIUYI010000017.1, on the reverse strand, counting down.
CGGTCATCACCACGCAGAGCGCAGCGAGCGATAAGAGCGCTGTCACGACAACAACCGTTCTGCTGGCCATGGGCTTCCTCTAACTTCAGTACCGGATCTGAGAGTCGACGGCTCCTTGGACTACTGCAGAAGTCGGGCCCCAGCATGGACTTAACGTCGTCGGCAATGCATCGGTATCAAAAATCCAGGAACAAAAGACGCTCCCGGCGAAGCCGACACACTGCTCGTTCTGGATGACGCCCATCGAGTTGCGTGAGCAGGCTTGTTCGGCGCACGGTGGGGCCCCGCCGCAGTCTGCGTAGGCCACCTTGTCCTGGAAGGCTTACGGAGCAGGAATCCCGGCTCTCAGGGCAAGAAGAGGGAGCGGGCGGTCTGGAGGTGCTTGCCTGCCGAGCTGAGGGCACGGACCAACGAAGGGCCAGGCACCGGCACTGTGCACAGGCGTCAGAAGGAGTGTCCCTCCCAGCCAACGTAGGTAGCGGCCCTGGGCACTCATCCAAGTGCTCAGCGGGGGAGTCAAGCAGGAAAAACGGAGCTGCGGCTCGGACCTCAGAGCTGTCCCGTTAGGGGGGCAGCGCTCGTTGTGCCTCCCTGCCTCTAACTCAAGCGGCCCCCAACCCTGCTTGTTCGGTTCCCCGAAGCCTTAAGGAGTTGATCAACGGACGCAAAGATGGAGGGGGTGTCGGAGAACAGGGGGAGCACAGTGAGTCACAGTGGCGTTAACAGGAGCGGCGGGCTCCATCGGTTCAGTGGTGCGTGAGGCACTGCGACATGAGACGGCACCCCCCCTGACGGCCTCTACGGGGTGAGCAAAGTGCCCATCGAGGCCCTTGGGCAGTTGTACGCCGACAAGTTCGGTCTGTAGGTGATCTGCCTGCGCATCGGCAGCTGAGCCCATGCCCACCGAGCCCAGGCACCTGGCGACCTGGCCGAGCCCGCGCGAGGCCGTCGGATACATCCGGGCCGCCCTGCCCACACCGTCCTCCACCCGCTTCGTCACGGCGTACGCCATGTCCGCCAACAACCGCCGCTTCTGGCGACTCCCCGATGTGACGAAACGAAACTGGCCTACGTCCCCCTCGACGACGAAGCAGCTCACGCTGCGGAGATTCCCGGAGATCTTCCGGCCGATCCGGCCGGAGTCCAGGCCGGCCGATACGCCGATCACGGCCTCGGAATCGTCCTGGATAAGCCCGTTCACTGGGCTGCGCCCTCACCAGTTCGGGAGGCCGGTCGCCGCGTACTGGCGCACCAACCTCACTCTGCGACGGCCCGCTGGGTACCAGCGGATCCTGCGCAGCTGGCCCAGCCCATCGCGGAAAGCTTGCGCCACCTCAGCGACTGAAGCGACTCTCATTCGGGCACAACGCCGCGCCGAGCGGCAGCCGTTCGCAATGCATGTGGTTGGGTCGCTTCGGTCGCTTGCGTCGCTGGCCTGTTGGGCGCAAGCGAGCGCCCAACAGGCCTCAAAACAAGCGAACTGAACGGCCCAGCGACTGGAAAAAACTTCGGTCGCTGCGACCCAGATTGCACATAAGTGCAGGTCAGAGCTATGAAGTTCAGGGATCAGCGACTGAAGCGACTCTGGTTGGAGTATGGGAAGACATTACCCGGGCGCGCGCGTGAGCCGTATATAGGAAGCTTCAGTCGCTTCAGTCGCTGTTTGCTGTAGCGTGGGCGCCTTGACCTGGGGTTTTCTCTTCGAGCTTTGCCAGCGACCGAAGCGCCTCTGGTCGCTGGCCACCGAGTTCGGTCGCTGAGGGGATAGGCATTTGGTCTCATCATCGACACGGCCGGAGACTCTCCGCATGGGCTCCGCTCTCTAGTGCGGATCGTTCGCTAATCTATGTCCGTCGTTGAGTCGCTTCAGTAGCTGATAGGGGAAGTACATGCCTGCTGAGCTGCGTTTTCCTCGCAGCGACTCACAGCAGCTGCCCCTGGAGTCTTCGGTCGCTGCCCAGTCGCTCGCCACAGCCAGGAAGTGTGCGGCCCGCGGCTGGCCTGTCCATCCCCTTGCCCCAGGCAGGAAGACCCCGGCAGCCAACTGTGAGAACTGCCGTCTCAAGGACCATGCGCGGGCCAACTGCCGGTGCCTGCCCGAGGGACGCTGGTGCCACGGATTTCATGCCGCAACCCTCGACCCCGCGCGCATCACACAGTGGTGGGGACCCAGGCCCGAGCTCGGCGTAGGAGTGGCCTGTGGCAGGGCTGGTCTGGTGGTTATCGACATCGACGCTCACCAGGTCCAGATCCCTTCCCGGGACCGGCTCCTGCCAGGGATCCACATCGGTGATCACATCGACCTCACGGGGCTGGCCAGCGGCTTCCATACTCTGGCGGTCCTGGCCGCGCTCCGCGGCATGCCGAACCCAGCCACCGACCCTTCGACGCTCCGCGTCCGTACCCCCTCAGGCGGCCTTCACATCTGGTACCGAACCGACCCGGCCCTTGGCTGGCAGTGCTCGACCGGCTCCGGCCGTGCCCGCGCGCTGGCCTGGCAGGTTGATGTCCGTGCTCACGGCGGTTACATCATCGCCCCAGGGACCACGACGAGTTCAGGCACCTACACCCCTCTCGAGGGAGCCGAGCAACCTGCCCAGCTTCCCGGGTGGCTCGCTATCGAGCTCGAACGCACCGGCCACCGCTCACCCAGTACTGCGGCGGTGCCGGCACCTCGTCCCGTTCCGCCCCGCGCCCGTCAGGCCGTGTTGGCTGCAGGCGGCAGCCGGGCCAGCGTTGAGCGCACCTTGAACTCCGCGCTCGAAGACGTCGCCGCCTGCGGCCAAGTCGCCCAAGGCGCAGGCTTCTCCGACCGGCTCAACCGGGCCGCCTACACCCTGGGCGGCCTCATCGCGGCAGGGTCTCTGCCCCGTGACGCCACTGAACGCGCCCTCCTGGACGTCGCGGCTGCCGCGCGTCCAGGCCAAGACTCCCGCATCGCTCAGATCCTCCGCAGTGGCCTGGAGGCCGGCATGCAGCGTCCCCTCTACCCGGGGAGGTGCCCATGACAGCGTCCGATGAACCTGGAGTGCTGTTCGACTTCGACCCCGAAGCCGTCGCCGCGCAGATCCGTGCACAGGCGGCGCCTGCGGCCCTGCCCGCCCAAGTCACCAGCGCACCCGGCCCGGCAGCATTCGGGGGAGAGGCGACCGCTGCCGGTCTGCTGCCGGACACCCTCACCGACCGCGGCAACGCCAAGCTGTTCGTCAAGCTGTACGGCACGGACTACCGTCATGTCCCAGGCCTTGGCTGGTATCGCTGGCAGGGGACCCGCTGGCAGCCTGACGAGGACGACACCGTCGTCTGGGCCGCCGGGGACCTCGCCGAGTCTTTTGCCACCACTGACCGCCGCGGCAAGTTCAGCGACTCAGCCCTGACCAAGCACATCCGGCGGGCCATGAGTACCTCCGGCATCAACGCCATGCTCTCCCAGGCCAAAGCCGCCCCGGGCATGGTGCTCAATGCCAACTCCCTGGACGGCGACCCCTACGTCCTGTGCACTCCCGCAGGGATCGCCGACCTTCGCACCGGCCTGCTGCGCACCCCCGACCCGAACAAGGACTTCCACTCCCGTTCCACTTCCGTCGGCCCGCAGCAGGGCCCCATCCCGCGCTGGCAGCGCTTCTTGACCGACACCTTCGGTGACGACCCCGAAGGCCTGGAAATGATCAACTTCCTGCAGCTGCTGCTCGGTTACTCGGCCACCGGAGACGTCGGCGCGCAGGTTATGCCCTTCCTCTTCGGCTCGGGAAAGAACGGCAAGTCAGTCCTTCTGGACGTCATGATGAAACTTCTGGGTGATTACGCCGACGCGGCGCCGCCCGGCTTCCTTATGGCACGCCCCTTCGAGGGACACCCCACCGACCTCGCCGAACTCCATGGCCGCCGCGTATACGTCTGCTCTGAGGTCAAGCCCGGCGACAAGTTCGACGAGGGTCGTGTCAAGCACCTCACCGGCGGCGACCGCATCAAGGCCCGCCGCATGCGCCAGGACCCGTTCTCCTTCACCCCGACGCACAAGCTATGGCTCCTGGCCAATCACCGGCCTGAAGTCGGCACCGGCGGCTTCGCGTTCTGGCGCCGCATGCGCCTGATCCCCTTCGAGAAGGTCGTTTCCGATGACCGCAAGATCGACAATCTGGCCGACATCCTCGTCACCGAGGAAGGCCCGGGTATCCTGGGCTGGGTCATCGAGGGCGCCCGCCGCTACCTCGCCGGAGACAAAGACCTCACCGGGCCCGCTCGCGTTCGCATCGCCACCACTGCGTACGCGGAGACCGAGGACCACATCGGCCGTTTCTTCGAGGAGTGCTGCCTTCTCACTCCCGAGTCCCGAGCTGAGCAAGCCCGGCTGTATGCCGAGTACAAGACCTGGTGCCAGAATGAAGGTGCACCGGTCATCTCCTCCCGCGCGTTCGCCGCACGCGCCCGCGAGCTGGTCGGTCTGGCCTCGCCCAAGGAGATGATTCTGTCCAATTCGCGGAAGTATTACCCGGGCATCGGACTGCTGGCGGACGAGGAGAGGGCATGAGCTCCCTGATCACTGAGGACGAGATCCGGCACGAGTGTGAGCTCGTCTGGCTTGAGGACGTCACCGGCCTGGACTACGTACGCCAGAGCCTGGACCGACTGCCCACCCGCCGGGGCAAACCCGCCTACCACCGTGGCGGACGCATGGTCGGCTACGCGATCCTCGCCCCCCAGGCCAAAGCCTCTCGCTCCTCGGGCACCTTTCGCCGCCGCGTGTTCTGGCTGCTGCCGCATGACCGCGACACCGAGCCCGAGGGCCTCTACGAAACCGGAGCTCCTGCCGAAGCGGTCGACCCGCGGACTCTGGAAGCCGGAACCAAGGGGTACAAGACCGAACGCTCCGAAGGCGGTCCACCATCGACCGCGATGCAGGAGCTGGGTATAACCCTGCCGCTCTGACGCCGTGCCACGGGGGTGCGTCTGCCGAGGCCTCGCTTCCACCAGCCCGGGGCCGGGGGACGGCCTGCGTTCCCGTTCTCCGGCCGGCGCAGACGCAGGCCCTGGCGCGTGGGCCATGGCCAGGAGCATGCGGATGGATACATGAATGGTTTTTCAACGGTCAGCGATGGGCTCTGGCAGCGATCACGGGGAAGTCGTCACGGTCGGTGATGTGTGGCTCTGTCGGTGGTTCAGCAGCACTCCAAGGTCTACGTTCGGTGGACTCGGTCATGCCGCGTGCTCGATGATCGGCTGGTGGAGAGAAACATTGATCTTGACCGAGCGGCAGCGCAGATTGTTGCTCGTCGGCAAGGTTGGACGGACGGTGGTCTTGTGACCGGTCCGCTCACTTGGCGGGATGAGGCCGCGGCATGGCCGCAGCCTCTCGAAGAGGATCGTTCACGGGTAGAAGATCCCGACTCGGTCGGGGTCCGCATTACGGGTCAGGCGGACGCTGAACTTTTTGTGGTGCTGTTCCGAGGCGGCTGGGTTGATGTGGACTTCCTTGCGGAACGTGCCGACGCACTAGTGAGCGAGACGCCAGATGCCACCTCGCCCCAGATGTTCGGGGAGCTCCTCGACGACTACGTGTCCCGGGCGTTCGGGCTGTCGAGGTCGGGGCCTTCCTCAGCTCTCGGCTGTTGCCGGTCGCGTACGCCCGCTGCACCGACCGACTCGGCGCACTCCTGAATGTCGTCAGCTCACCCTCTCCGTCTCCGTATGGGGCCGACCGCTGGCTCGAGCGCGGGTCGGCCTTCTAGAGGAGCTTCACGTTCGTGCACCCGTGTCGGGCCGCGGACCGCTCGGCGAAGTCTCGCAGGGCTGTGCGGGCGTAGCGACGCTGCGGTTCGGTGTCGTCGTGGGTGCGGTGGTTGATGGTGAAGACGGCCTGTCGCGGGGAGCCGGGGCAGGCTGCCTCGGCCCGGTACAGGAAGTCCGACAGCAGCGGGGTGATCGCGCGGAGTTTCTTCGAGGTGTACGTCTTGAGTCGCTGGTCATCGGCGAAGGTGCCGTAGTAGGCCGACAGGCGGAACAGAGGACGGTCCTTGGTGTCGACCAGCAGGCAGTCCTCGACCGGCGCGTGGCCCGCAGAGGTCCCGTGAGCACGCGTGATCAGCCAGGCCGGCCTGACGCCCGCGCACGTGCCCCGCGTCTCGTCCAGGGGCGGCGCATCCGGGTACTCTTCCCGGCCGTGGTCCAGCGGTTCGACCCGCTCGATGCGTCCGCCGAGGCGGGCGTCACAGCCGTACTTGTGGGCGGCAGCCTGCGCGGTCTGCGTCGCGAACCGGGCCAGCCGCACACGCTGGGCCGCCTCCTTGTACGTACGCGAACCCGGACTCGTCACGAACACCGACAGGCTGTCCCCGGCGCGCGGCCCCGTCTTGTTCCGGCAGTCGAGGAGAACGGTGGCCGCAGCGTCCTCGTCCTTGGGGTTCATCATGCCCGGCCAGCCCGCGCCGATCGGCACCGGCAGCACAGCGGTGGGGGAGTTGGCCTTCCGGCCGGAAAGAACATGCGGACCCCACGCCTGGGAACGCCACTCCATCCGGACCACCGCCCGGTCGCTGTACCCGTCAGACGCCCCATCGAGCCAGCAGATGACCGGCGGACTGGCCCCGTCCGGAGACTTGCGTTCCCCGACCGTGTGTTCCGTCTCGCCGGTGACGTCATCGGCGCCGAGCAGTGCGGGCACCTGATCGACGGGCACGGTGCCATCACACGCATCGGCCACGGACTGCTCATCGCGCCATCGGTCGTAGCCGCCGCCGAGGAAGAACCAGCCCGCCCCCACGGCCATGACCGCCGCCAGCACAGCGGCACCGTAGCGCACACCCCGATGCCGTATCAGCTCTGCCCAACCCCGCACTCTAGAACCCCCGTTTGGTTGTGGTGATCTTGGCTGTGGTGATCGCGCGGGCGACAGTATCAGCGGCCCGGATGCTCACCGCCTGAGCAGCAGGGTGGTGAGGGATCCGCTACACGTTGCCCGTTGTGTGGGTGATCGTCGCCCTGTGCGTCTCGCGATCCCTGGGGCCGGTCACCACACGTCGATGGACCAGATGTCGCCTGCCTGGTGCCCGTCCGGGTCAGGATCCCCTGATTCGTAGGGGTCGGGGTCGACGATGACGTGGATACGGGCGGCGGACTCGGATACGCGGCAGCGATCCATGTCTCGCGACGTGTTGCTCTTGTCGCGCTCGATCGTGTGCCCCAGGGCCAGGACGGCGACGTGCAGTTCTTTGAAGGCGACTCGGGGTGCGCAGGGCCCGTAGTGCCGCGCGAGCGGTGGCGGCACGGTGTTCGGGGACCGGTCGTACAGCAACCGCTGGATCTTCACGCCGAAACCGAAGCAGGACATGTGCCCCTGGAGCTCTGGCTGATCCGGCAAGAAGTTGATTTCCACGAGTCCGTAGTCCCGTCGCAGCAGACCGCCCCCGGGAACATCGAGGAACTCGGCTCCCAAGGCGGCTCCCAAGGCGGCTTCCCAGTCGTCAGGGGTGGCGCCGAGCCCGGCACCGAGTACGTCGCCGCGGGTGGTGACTTGGGCATAGAAGTCCAGAGCGGACACCCGCCGACCTCCCTCAGCTGTACAAACAGAGCGCCCGAACCATAACAACAGCGTTCTGAGCAGGATCGGAACTCCACCCTCACGTACAGGAGTTCGCGGACGGCACGGCGCAGCAGCCGAACTCGTGCCGGTGGTCCAGCGCCGACTCGACCTCTCTAGGGCTGCCGTCGACTCCAGCCATATCCGGGCGATGAAGGGTGGGCCGGCCACCGGCCCGTCCCCGGTGGATCGAGGCAAGACCGGTAGCAAGCACCACGTCATCGTCGAGGCCCACGGAATCCCGCTGGCCACGATCACCACCGGCGGCAACCGTAACGACGTGACTCAACTGATTCCGCTGAGCGAGGCCGTGCCGCCGATCCGCGGCAAGCGCGGCCAACCGCTACGGCGGCCCAGGCATCTGTTTGCCGACCGCGGCTACGATCACGACCCTTACCGCGACCGGGTGCGCAGGTTTGAGATCACCCCGCATATCGCCCGGTGCGGCATCGAACACGGCTCCGGCCTGGGCGTCTACCGCTGGTCGTGGAGGGCACGATCGCGCTGCTGCACTGGTTTCGCCGCTTGCGCATCCGCTGGGAGATCCGCGACGACATCCACCATGCCTTCGTCACCCTCGGCTGTGCCCTCATCTGCTGGCGACGGCTGAAATTGGCGCAGTGACTCGTGTCGCCGTGGCCCACAGGTCTTCGCGTTCGTCATGGTGTTCTGCTGGACCGCTGCGGATGCGGGTCACGGCGAGCCTTGGGCGCGTTGAGCGGTGTAGGTGACCGTTAGGCGCGGGTCTGCGACCTGGCCGCCGAGCTCGTCGACGAGCGAACCGAGGCGAGTGAGGAACTCTTCGCGGTCGGGCGCGGAGAGCTCCGCGATGTTCGGGAACGTGGACCACTGATCCCGTGCGGTCTGCGAGGTCAGGATCTGCTCCCATTCGATGATCTCGACGGAGACGTTGTCGAAGTAGCCGCCCGTGGTCAACTGGCTGCGCCACCGGTCGGTGTCGAGGACGTGCGAGCGACTGTCCCGGTAGCCGGTCTCGGCAGGCAGCAGGTCTTGGTAGACCTCGTCGAGCCGGTCGCGGAAGAGCGTCGGCCGCTTGACGTCGCCGAAGTTGTTCCACCACGCCGCCAGCCAGCCGCCCGGACGCACCAACCGGGCGATTTTCGCGGTCGACGTGGCCGGGTCGAGCCAATGCAGCGCTGTCGCCGCCGCCGCGAGGTCGAACCCGCCTGGCAGGTCTACAGCCTCGAAGTCACTGACGAGGACCTCCAGCCGGTCACACGCATGATCGGCGACAAGGATCGCGGCCAGGCTTTCGCCGGGCTCGACCGCGACCACGTGCGCGCCGGCCGCCAGCAGCGGCTCGGTGGCCAGGCCCGTACCGGCACCGATCTCGAGCACCCGCGCACCGGGCCGCAGCCCGCAGCGCTCTGCCAACAGGTCGAAGACCGCGTCCGGGTACCGTGGTCTGCCTCGTTTATAGGTCAGCGCATCAGCGTTGAACGACATCCGGCGAGCTGCGCGCGTCGTGTCAGCCACCATCGATCGCTCGGCGGTGACACCATCCTGAGCAGCTCCGGTGTCGAGGTCAGATTCTTGATCGTCCACTTCGGCAGTCTGCCAGCTACTCCTTACGGGACCACAGGATTTTCGCCCTGGGTACCCTGCGCAGCGGGGAGCCACAGGTGGTCGCGAAACCTCGTGATGCTGCACAGCAATGTCGCGCCTATTCGTTGCGATTCGTTAGGCGGCCCCATGGGCACGGCGCGGGTTGGCGGCGTGAACTGCGCATGTTCTGCAAAGTTTTAGACTGGTGATCCGTCTCGCGTAGCGTGCTGGCGTTCAATTCTTTTCCGCAGCAGAGACGGAGTCATCTGACGATGCCGATATGGCAGCCCGCCCCTGGCGAGATCCTCCTCGCCCGCGACTCGATCGTCTTCGCGAGCGGCACCGCCAAGCCCGTCGAGGGCATGCGCTGGTTCCGTGACACCGAGCGCAAAGACATCCAGCACGAGTTGAGCGGGCAGGCGGGCTGGCCCGAAGGCCCCACCTACACCTTGATTCCGCCGACGCCCAAACAGGCCGCCCGTACGGCGGGACGTTTCGGACTGGGGGTACTGGGCGCTGCCGTTGTGGTCGCGCTCGGCGCGATCCTCGGCGACCTGGGGGGTACCGGGCCGGGCGCGGGCCACGATCCCGGGCGCCCCCGGGTACGGGAGGACGAGGTTGATGATTTCCCCGTCCTGTGGGGCGCTCCCGGCGCCCTGGCCCGCACTCTGCCCTGGCAGCTGGATCCCGCACGACGCCCTGCCGGATACGGGACGCACGCGATCGTCACCGACCGCCGCATCGTCATCGTCGGGCTCCCTGACGGCGATCCGGGCAAGGACGAGGAGGTCCTGTGGGAAGTAGGCCGCGAGCGCATCGCCCGGGTGGAGCGGATGCGGTACAGCGAAGTCCTGGGCGACGTAAAGATCACGTTCACCGATGGTTCGTGGTGCCGGCTCGCGCCGCCGCGGCTCCGCATCGGGTGGACGATCCTGCGCCACCTGGCCCACCCCACGGACCTGCTTCATCCCTCTGAGATGACACCGCGCCAGCGCAAGTACGTCCAGAAGTGCGCCGCGCAGACCCTTAACGCTGACCCAGCCCGGGAGCCGGTGGTCACCCGCCGTCCCAGCGGTAGATTCCTCGTCGAGGTCACCACGAAGGAACCCGTCGAAGGGGATTACGGGATCGTCAAGGACTACTGGCACATGAGCAAACGAGGCCGCCGCGGCGCCATCAGACGCGACGACCTCTGACTGACTGTGTGGTCCGGGGTTGGGGTTTTGCTCCGGCTGGCTGTGTTCCGCGCCCGTTGGGGCTGCTTTCGCCAGTGAGGTGGCGGCTGTGGATATCCCCGTCACACGGCGGTGTGACCTCCCGCCGTCAGGTCCTCAAATACTCCAGTTCAGCGCGCACGACCGCCTTGGCGTCTTCGCCGTAGACGGCTGACCGTTCCAGGAAGCTGAAGGCCCTCTGGTAGCGCTGCACCTGCGCCTCGTCCGTGTACGTGGGCGACTCCCCGTACAGCTCGACCTCCACGCGCTTGCCGTCGAAGATGCCGAAGCTGTTACCCGGGAAGACGGAGAGCTCGGCGTGGCTCGGGATGATTCCGAGTGTGACTCCAGGGAGCTCGAACGATTCCAGGATTCGCTGGAGCTGCCCCCTCATGACGTCGTGGCCGCCGATGTTTGAGCGGAGGGCCTGCTCTCCAAGGAGAGTCGTGTAAGTGCGCCCGTCCTTGCCGAACAGATCGGCCCGCGCGGTTCGGGCCCTGACGCCGTCCTCGATGTCCCGCGGACTCTGTAAGAAGTCCACCACGATGGTGAGCATCGCTCGCACGTACTCAGGGGTCTGAATGTTGCCCCAGACCACGTCGGGGCAGTAGTGCTTGGTCTCCCTGGTCTGCTTCACCAGGTCGAGGAACGCTTCCTGTGTCGGCCCCATGCCTTCCTGGTGCAGCTCGTCCCACGTCTTACGCGCGGTTGTGTCGTTCTCCGGCACGGCAATCCTCCTAAGGGGAGTACGGGTTGGAGCTCGCCTCCCGGTAGTCGACCCACGCTTGAGCCGTGCCCTTCGTGGCCCGAGTCCACGCCTACATCCGAAGGCCGGCCATGGCGAAGGCATCGAGTCCCGCGGGATCGGTGTCCAGCCAGGCATCGCAACGCAATGGCGCGCGAGAGAAACGAGCTCCAGGCGCCACTGACAGAAGCGCCCCCTTCCTCAAGGGGCGCTTCGCCGACGACCGCACGCGGCGCGCCATGTTCGCCGCGGTGGCAGAACTCGCCTACGTCTCGGCCTGGATGGCGTTCGACAACAGCGAGCACGATGTGGCGCTCAAACGCTTCAACGCCGCCGTCAAGCTGGTGGCAAAGTCCGGTGATGCGCCATTGAGCGGACACATCCTTCGAGCGATGGCGCACCAGGCGTTGGACCTGGGGTTCCGGAGCGAAGCGCTGAAAGTGGCTCAGGCATCGGTGCATGGCGAGCGGTATGCCGAGGCCACGCCGCGTGAGCGAGCCCTCCTCGGCGTAGTGCACGCGCGTGCACTTGCCGCGAACGAGCAGAAAAGGGAGGCGGCCCGCGCCCTGCTCCGTGCCGAGGACGATCGGGGGAAAGCGCACGACGGCATCCGGGAACCGGACAGGACGTTCTTCTTCGGCGAGGCCTCTCTCGCTCACGAGACAGCGTGCACTCTCAGGGACCTGGGCGACCCGGGTCGCGCCATCACACAGTTTCGCCGGTCCGTGCGCACGCGCGGAGCCGCGTTCCGCCGCACCCACGCGGTGACCCTGGGGTACCTGGGAGCGACGCAGATCGGACAGGGGAACGTCGAAGAGGCCTGCTCGACGTGGAGCAGGGTCCTCGACTCCATGGAGCAGGGTATGTGTTCCGGCCGCGCGCGGCAGGCCGTGAAGGACATGCGGACGTTGCTCACCCCCTACCACCGGCGTGGCATCGCGGCCGTCGGGGCGCTCGATGCTCGAGCGGCGACGTATCTCACCGAAGTAAGTTGATCCACGAGGGCGTTGACTGAGATTCGGAGGGGCTGGGACGTGGCGTTGGGGATCGAGCCAATCGGGAAGGTCGTCCAAGGACGTACCGAGGTCACCGACGACTATTGGGCGGCATCGAGTCGGTGATCCAGCTCGACGAGAAGTTCCCCCTCGACGCCGTGCAGGGGCTCGATCAGTTCTCGCACCTGGTCGTCGTGTGGCACTTCGATCAGGCCTCGCCCAACGACGTGGAGTACCACGCCCGCAGCCCGCGCGGAAACACCGCGTGGCCCGCCACCGGAACGTTCGCCCATCGCAACCATCGGCGCCCGAACCAGCTCGCTCAGTCGTTCCCGAGACTGCTCCAGGTCGACGGCCTTCGGCTCCGGGTAACGGACCTGGACGCGGTCGTCGGCACGACGATCTATGACCTCTCGCCCTTCTTCGCCGAGATGGGACCCCGCGGGCCAGTTCGTGAGCCGAGCTGGCCGGGGGAGATGCTGGCCGACTACTGGACGGAGAAGTAGCGCGGGTGCTGCCGGCAGTCGCGGAGGAACTTCCAGGTCCTCATCCGGGCGAAGACATGCTCGACGCGGGCGCGGACCTGTTTGTGCTCGCGGTTGTGCTGGGCCTGCCACTCGGTGAGTTCGCCGCCGCGCGGGCGGCGGTGCGGGATGACCAGGCCGGTGTCCGGAAAGCCGCCGTCTGTGATGGTCGTTGTCCGGCCGACGGCGGCCTTCGCGCCAGATTGCTCCCAGGCCTTGCAGCCGTTCCGGTTGCCCGGCAGCGGCTTGCCGACAGTGACGACCAGCCGGTGCGCGCGTCGATGACGGCTTGGTGGGTGGTGGAGTATCGGTAGTTCTTCGACTGCTCGGCGATCGCGTGGTCGCGGGTGGGGACCAGGGTGCCGTCGACGATCAGCACGGTGCCTTTGCGGAGCCGGCGTCGTGGATTGAGCGCGAGCAGGGGCTCGAGGTGGCCGATGATTCGTCCGGCCGCCGACTTGGACACCCCGAACCGCGGCGCGAGCTGCCGCAGCGTCAGGTTGGTACGCCAGTAGGCCGCGACCAGCAGGACGTGGTCCTCCAACGGCAGGCTCCACGGTCGGCCTCGGCGCACCGTGTCGGCGCCCTCGCGACGGAGCATCGCGATCAGCTTGTGGCAGTCGCTGAGCAGAACTTCCGAGCTGGCCCACACCTGCCTCAAACGGATGCAATGCCCGCAGGGCCTGCTCGACGGATTCATCGCCCAGACCGGCCTGGTCCGGACGCCACCATGGTCTCACCGTGAACCGAAAACCTCAGTAGCGGTGCTCTTGCACCGACGGACCGGATGGCTTCGTGCACAGGAGAAAGCCCCCTGCCCTCGCTGGCCTGGATCAACCTGGTTCAAGAGGAAACTGCCAGCTTCTTCGTGGTGCTGCTGCCCTCATCCTGGCTCTTTACGGTGACGCTGCTCGCGCCGTCGTCTCCGTCCCACCAAGCAGCGAACGCTTCACTGACGGCATTGAGGTTCTTTTGTGTCGAGGCATCCCTATAGGTGAGGTAGTCCGTCGATACCGTCACGACGCCGTTGCCGCTGTCCGCGTATCCGATGCCGAGTGAAGTGATGTGCGGGGCGAGGCGACCGCCGCCGGTGGCGTTCTTGGCGGTCCAGGAGAGGAATTCCTTGAGAAGGTTGTCCGGATCGGTGCCGCGATAGAGCACCGTCTCCTGCACTGTCCTGCCGCCCTGGCTGAGGAAGTACGCACGTCCAGCCGCCGGATCCTTGTCCCACCATTCCGTGAACGCTGCCGCGAGCGGGCCGACTTGGCCCTCCGCCTCGCCCCACGGCCCATAATCGGTCAGGACCTCTACAACGCCGTCGCGCTGCTCGTCGTAGGAGAGTCGGATGGACAGCGTGTGACCCGCCAGCTTGTCGTCCTTCGGGGAATCGTTCGTCTTCAGCCACGACCGAAAACCCCGCAGGAGATTCGGGTCGTCCCGATGGGGCTGGCCGGCCTTGCCTGCACGGTCGGTCGGCTTCGCGGACGCCGCGGGCTCGTCCCCGCCGCCCGAGGTGGAACATGCCGTGGCGAGGAGCAACGCCATCGCGAGCAGCCCAGCACACTCGCCGGATCGCGTAAGCCACCCCGTGTTGGTCACTGACTGCTCCGTCCACTGGCTTTGTTCTCTGCCGTCTTAGACGGTGAGCGGCTTGGGTTGCCGGGTCGACACTTCGTTCGACGTGAACGTAACGTACCTGCCCCGTAAGTCCGGACCAATTGGATCCCGGGCGAACCCCCGTAACTGGCGGCCCTCGCCCCTGTCCCCGGTGCGAGGTTCGTCAGCAGCAGGTGACAGGCTTGCGGGATGCTGATCGAGGGATATGGCGAGGGCCCGTTGGCTGCCGGGGAGCCTTTGCTGACTCGCCCAGGGTTCTGGTCGAACTACCTGCTGGAAATATGTGCTGGCGGGATCGGTGCTGCGCAGCCTGCCCCGGAGTGGTTCGGCGATGACGGAGCTGACACCGAGGCCTTGTCCGAGACCATCACGGACCCCGCATGGTGGCCTGTGTTCCGGGTGCCCGCCTCGGTCGGCCCGGGAATCGTCGTGGTGTACCGCAACCTGGTCGGCGACTACGGCACCGACTACCTGCTCGTCCCCGAAGGGCGAAGCGGCGTGCAACGGTTGGCCGGCTGGGAAGGTGAGCTGTCGGGAACCGGGCTGGCGTGGCAGGACCTGGCGAGGATCGCGGACAATCCAACACCCAGGGCTGCGGGGGTCAGCGACTCGGCTGCCCGCCTCCTGCTGATCCTGCCCCTCCTCGACGCTCAGGATGTTCCGAAGGGTGCCTCAGAGAGGATCAGCGCCGCCCTCATTGCTGTCGGGGCCCCGCAGGATACTGCCTCCAGCACCGCGGATTATCTCCTTGGTCGCCTGACGAACAGATCGTGGCACGACCCCACATGGGACTCACCTCTGAGCACCTGAATTGGAAGCCTTCTGCACCCAAACTCTGGCCAGTGGTTGGTGGGGATCTGGCTGTGGACTGACGTTGTCATAGGGGCGAGGCATGTCGTCGACGATGGGAGTTCCGGCGCCCAGCGCCGCAGATAGACCCGAGCCGTCGTCATCTGGTCCTCATCGAGGTACGTCATGTGCCCAATGGCCTTCTGCGCATCGGCCCGCTCGTCCTTGCGCGTATACCGCAGCAGGATCCAGAACGCCGTCATCAACGACCCCGTCGTACCAACCGTGTTGAGCCACGCAGGGGCCGCATTCCAGTCCACTCCACTCATGACGCCGCCGTCGGCACAAACCCACGTGTCTACACGTGAACGAACGATCGCCGTCGCGGCTGGAGCTCCTCGAATTCGGCGAGCGAGTCGCCATGCATCACCTGGAGCAGGTACGCCGCTGGAAGGCCGACGAGCTGCTCCTCCAGGCCGAACGCGAGCAAGGTGAAGCCGCTTCGTCCCCGCGCCCCGAGTGATACGACGAGTGCTTACCGCGCCGTAAACCGTGGGGGCAGGCCCGTGGTCTCGCCCTGGCGGCGGGCGAGCATGGTCGCGATGGAGCGGATGTGTCTGGTCAGCGCGGCCAATTCGGTGCGTTGCGCTGCTCACCCGCCCGAGTGTTGCAATCCGTCAATCGCGCGATTCGTGCGCGATTGATGCGCGAATCAGTGCGCGATCCACTATCGTGCCCATTGGAGGTGCCTTCTTTGTCCACTGAGAACGAGCTGTTCGGCGCCGTAGACGCGCTGCTGGAGCAAGTCGCGCAGGATGATCTGCCGGCCCCCGCGGAGCGCAAGCGTCTACGGGAAGCGGCGGGCCTGAGCCAGGCGCAGATCGCCACGGCGCTGGACGCCCGCCGGGAGGCAGTGGGGAACTGGGAGAGCGGGAAGACGGATCCGCGGTCGCCGAAGCGGGCCGCCTACGCCCGGCTGTTGGAGGGCCTTGCCGCCCGCTTCCCCGCCCCGTCCGCCGACGCACCCGCGGTGCCGGTGGTCCCAGAGGCGTTCATCGACCCGGCCCCGACCTCGGCCCCGGCCCAGGCCCCAGCCTCGGCCCCCGCCGCCGTAACGCCATCCCGCCCCGCAGCGCACGCCACCGCCCCATCGGCGGCTGCCTCATCACGGCGCCCGGGCGCAAAAAAGGCGGCGGTGAAGAAGAGCGCGACGGCGACCACCACCCCCGTCGACCCGCGTTTCGAGAACGGTCCGCTCGCAGTGATCGACTGCGAGGACGGGCAGGTGTCGGCGTACTGCGTCGGCGGCCTGGTCCTGGACGTGCCCGCCAAGTCCCTCCCGGCGCTGGTCGACTGGACGCTGACGGAGGCCAAGCTGGGGCAGGCCCGGCTGCACCACAACGGTCGCGATGCCGACCCGATCCTCGTCCTGACCGCGGCCGCGCTGGAGCGCTACGGCCTGCCCGCCGCCCTGTCGGAGGAGGAGCGTCGCGCGGGCCGGCTCCCGGACAGCCACAAGGTGGTCAAGCGGATCGGCAAGGCGGGCCTGCAGCTCACCCAGCGTGGCCTGGGTCCGTGGGCGCGCATCTTCCGCGAGCCGGAGGGCTCCAGGCGCCGCTGCGTCCAGTTGTGCGTCCTGCCGTGGAACGCGCTGGACACCCGGGAGTGGAGCAGAAAGGACGACCCGGAGCTGCTGCTGACGATGCACCCGGCCGACCTCGCCCGCTACCTCGGCTTGTACGCGGAGCGGGTGATGACCCCGCGCGGCAGCACCGCGACGACCGGCCTGGAGCTGATGGTCGCGCTGCGCCCGCCGACCCGCGCGGAGAAGGACCCGGCCACCGGCGAGTTCAAGCGGGCGTTCAACGACGATGCGCTCACCGCCCGGTACGAGGTGGTGGAGTGCGAGGTCCCCGACGAACACCCGGTCCTTGAGGGCCAGTTCGCCCGGCATCACCTGCGCACTCCTGCCGAGATGCTGATGGAGGAGCCCTACGACTGGTGCCGGCCGCTGACCGATGAGGAGTGCGTGAACCCGTTCCTGGTCGCCATCGACATCAACATGTCGTTCGCCGCGGCCGCCAACGGGCTCACCGTCGGGCTGAACGGGCCGACCCACCTGACCGCCGACCCGAAGTTCGATCCGTCGCTGCCCGGCTCGTGGCTGGTCGATCTCTCCCACATCAACCTGTCCCACGTGTCCGTCAACGGCCGCACCATCGACGGAGACCGGCTCCCGAGCCCGTTCACGCCCAGGGGCGAGAGGCCCCAGGGCCCGGCCTGGTACGCCACTCCGACCGTCGCCTACGCGGTCGAGCTCGGCTTCGACGTCGCGCCGATCGAGGCGTATGTGCGTACCCGGAACGGCCGCTACTTGGATGCTTGGTACAAGCGGCTGCGCGACGCGTACGTGGCCACGATGGCCGACATGGGCGTCAGCACCGACCTCGGCGGGAGCGCGTTCCTCGAGGCGATGGCGCGGCGCAAGCAGGTCGACCCGACGATGGCGCTGTTGGAGACCGCGATCAAGGCGACAGCGAAGGGCGGCATCGGCAAGCTCAGGCAGCGCAGCCGGGGACAGGTGCCGTACTACGAGGAGTACCCGGCGCTGAAGCGGGAGACCTGGCGCCCCGACATCCGCGCCGCCGTGCTGGCCAACCAACGTGTGGGCCTGCACCGCAAACTGCTGAAGACGGCGGCCGCCGCCGACCTCTACCCGGTCTCCATCGGTACCGACGCCATCGTCTACCCCTCGCCCGGCCCGTCCCCGCTGGACGTGCTGCCGCACACGCCCGAGGGCAAGCCGGCGCCGGGCACGTTCCGCCTCGGCGTCTCGCCGGGGATGGTCAAGCACCAGGGCACCCAGAGCGTCCTGTGGGCGGAGCAGCAGTTCGAGGAGCGTGGCGGCGTCTTCAACATCGCCAACCTCATCAAGACTGACCAGAGTGCCGGAGAAGGGGAGTAACCCATGGCCGACTCGCTCGGGGACAGTCTGGACCGCGCGCTGCAGGGGGCGTTCACCCGACGCCCGCCGCGGAGTGCGCAGGCGCAGATGAGGTACCTGGTCAAGCAGCTCAAGGGAACCAGGGCCGCAGCCCAGGCGCTCGGGATCTCCCAGCGCACCGTGGAGCGGTACGTGGCGGGCAAACTCAAGCGCCCCCGCCAGGACCTCCGCGGGCGCCTGGAGCGCGAGGTCAGAAAGCGGTGGCAGCCGCAGGTTCGCGCGAAGGCGAGGAAGAAGGCGGCGTCCACGGACGGCCTGGTCGTCTCCACGCGTGCCCGCTTCGGCTTCGAAGCCGCCGCCGGCTCGACCGACGATGCCCGGATCCGCGACATCACGCAGGCCCTGCCCCCCGAGTGGGCCGACCGCTTGTTCACCGCCCACGAGCAGGGCGCAGGCGAGCAGCATCTGAAGCAGATCGCCGCCGACGGCCTCGCGCAGATGTACTTCCGCGCCAACAACTCCCGCGCGCACGGGCTGGGCGTGGAGTTCACCGACGTGGAGCGGCTCGACATCGAGCTGTAGGCCGCTCTGACCTGATGCCTGGCCCCGGCACTCCAGTTACCGGGGCCAGGCACGTCCATCAACGGGGCGACGCCCCGGTGGCGGGGTAGTGGCCCGGTGCTGCTCCAGGAGGGCCTCCATGCCGATCAGGCAGGTGTCTCCGGTGGCGCCGGTCGACGTCGGCGTGCAGGACATCTCAGGTGAGAACTGGGAGTCAGACAGGTAGGACCGTGGTCGGGTGAAACTACGGCAGTGGAGACGGTTATCAGAGGCTGTTTGACGGCGCCTCCGGCGCGGTCAAGCGGGAGATGCCGCCGCTGGGAGACCCTGTGTGCCGCTACGACGGCAAGGACGTCCTCGTCTGTAGCGGTCAGGGAACCCGGTCCCAGGAGGTGATCGGAATGGACGCCTCCAACGCCAAGGCGCTGTCGCAGCTGCCCGACAACAAGGCGGACCGCATCGCTCCTATGGTGACCGCGGTCTGGCACGGCCGCGTCTACGGTAAGACGGATGAGACCTCGACACTCCTGGACGCCCGCTCTGGGGACGACGTAGCGACGGAGCCGATGCTCGCTCCAGAGGCAGTAGTAGGCGATCCACTGGCTGATCTGAAGTCCGACCAAGCACGCAGCGCAGGGTGCGAAGTTCTGGTCCTTGGCGCACACGAGACAAGAGGTTCCCGCGGTCGCGCCCTTCCAGGTCTCCACGCTCTGTTGAACCACGCAGTCTTCGAGGCGGGTCCACGAACTGTCCGTTGGTCCTCGTGTTGCGTCGTGGGCTGCTGACGACCTGCCCCGACAAGATCAGGCCAGAATCCCCGTCCGTCCTGGCTCTGTGCATCGATTGCTCCATCGATCTCAACGCTTGGGAATTCTGGCGGTGGGGCTGGGGTGCGGCCTGCTGATGCGAGTGCCTGGTCGCCTGGCCTCGGCCAGTAAGGAGTGAATATCTCTTTTGTGGCTGACAGGTCTGATAGCTTTTCCGGACGTCACAGCAGGAACAGGCTGATAGTGGGCTACCTGGTGTGTTCCGCTCACGATGGCCCGGGGGGCTCATGATGACGACAGGCCACGGCCTGCTGCGGCCCTGCCTAGATCGCCGGGTCGGCTAGCTCCGTCGAGAGCGGCGCTCACGCTCGCTTGCAGAAGCCCGCTGTAGTGAGGGCGTCCTCCACCTCCGCTATGCAATGTCACGTTGCATTCAGCGTCAGCCCACCTGCTGTTCAGCCGCAGACTGTGCAGGACCGTGGCGCTACCCAAAGCTCCATCTGGGTTCCTCGGCCTGCGCCTGTTCAGGCTCTCACCAGGCGATACGACTGACCCCGTCGTGCCTGACCTCACAGAGATTTCATCCGGGGAGAGGCGTGCAGCGGTGCTGAGGCGCAGCACACACCGGCAAGCGGAGTGCTCATGCCACCCCACCCGACGTCGTAATAATCCCTATCAACTGGAGGTCCAGTGCGCTCGTTTCGTCCCCTGCTCAGACGGCCTTACGCCGTCCCCGCAGTAGCCCTGGCCGTGGCCGGTACGGCCTTGGCGGTCAATCCGTCTGCCCAGGCTGACTCTCCCGGACAACAAGCCGCCCCGGTCAGTGTTCCCGTCGCCAAGACAAATACCGACGACATCACGACGACCGCGGAGGGCCAAAAGGAGCTCACGGACTTCACCAAGCGCAATTTTGACGCGCTTTCCGGGGCGGGGCAGGGCTCGTTGAAGGCCGGCAGTCCCTCCCTTCGGGCCGATGACCTGCAGAGTGACTACAAGGTCCTCGAAGTCGACATGGCCAAGGTCGCCTCCCAACTGGACCTCCCCGACTCGGTGTGCAAGGAGGGGAACAGCGAGGTCTTGGTGGCACCCCAGAGCGCCACCAACATCACCTACACGATCAGTGATGAAGAGACCGGCACCCCGCTCAGCCCCGGCGAAGCTCACGACAACCCCGACCGCTGTGACCTGAGTGTCGAGTGGGAGGAGGCGCCGGATGCCGATGACGTCGTGCAGGACGACCCCGAAGAGGCTGTGCAGTCTTCCGCGGTCAAGGCCGCCGCGGCGACCCGGCCGTACGCGAAGAAGATTGCCAGCGACTGCTTCCGGCGCAAGGTGGTGCACACCCAGTGGCCTGGCGGCTCGAAGATCTCAACGGCCTACAACGATGCCTGTTATCAGAACTGGGTGGAGAAGTACGACGGGAACAAGTCGTGGAACTACTACTCCAAGCGCGCCATGAGCACCTGTGACAGCTACGGCAACTTCTCCATCCGGTCGTGTGGCCACGGTGTGAAGCGGAACCCGTCCGGCCCGAAGGTGCATTGGCAGGACTGGGCGCCGACCGCCAGTCAGGAACGGAACGACTGCAGGTCCAGGAGCGTGGGTGTCACGCTGTGGAAGACCAGCGTTTCCGCCAACTTCGACCTCTGCGAAAAGCAGTTGATCTACAAGTACGCGGAAGCTGGAAAGATGAGCAGCTACTGGAAGGGCGGCCGCACACTCCACGCCCGCGGCACCCAGCACCAGGTCGCGGTGAAGGTGGGACAGAACAGCGGCCGACCCAAGTGGAAGCACTGGACGAACGTCAACTGGGGCGTCTAACCACCCCGATGACCGGCGTGGGCTAGAGGATGGGGTCATCGACACCCCATCCCCTAGCCCGCACCCCATACCAATCCGTGAGGCACGAGACGATGCGTCCCCGAATCACCCTCCTGGCCGCGCCCCTGCTCCTGGCCGCAACCGCGTGCACCAGCAGCAGCGACGCCGCGGACCGAGAAGCACCTCAGAAGACGGTCAGCGAGAAGCAGGCGACCGCGGTCCTTGACCACGTCGTATCCCGCGCTCCGCGGTTGAGCGCCGACCAGTTCTGCAAGGAACTCGCCTACCAGAAGAAGGCCTGCGCCTACGTACGCAAGCAGGCCGACGACTTCTGCCTCGAGCCCGGGCCCAAGCCCCATGTCCTGCGTTCCAGGGCCGTACGCGCCACCAAGGACTCCGACGGCGGCCGCGTATTGGAGATCGAGGGCAAGACAAAGGGCGGGCAGCGGTATGTGTCCGAGTTCTTCGTGACCGCACCCGAGGGTAAACCGCTGGCCTCCACAGCGGTCTATTGGTCCGGCGCGGGGCTGGGCGACTCCCCTTTCGGTGAGGACAACAAGGTGCTGCCGCAGTCCGAATGCGGCAGTCACGCATCGCGCTGACCCGTTTTCATTGGACGCCGTCACCGGCCTGGGCTTGGCGGAGTTCGTCGACTGCGGCCCAGCCGGGCTCACCCCTGGGGGCCGGCTCCGGTGGTGTGTGCTTCGACGAGCAGCATGTGGGCGGTACGAGGACGGGGGAGGGGATGGGGCGTCATCAGCCCACGGCCCGCGAGCGCGTGGCCGAGTACCTGCTCGCTGCACGGCCGGAGCGGTGATCGCAGGGCCGAGTT
This sequence comes from Streptomyces sp. NPDC087300, assembly GCF_044744425.1. Classification (NCBI taxonomy): domain Bacteria; kingdom Bacillati; phylum Actinomycetota; class Actinomycetes; order Kitasatosporales; family Streptomycetaceae; genus Streptomyces; species Streptomyces sp. NPDC087300. The sequence goes on along the minus strand of NZ_JBIUYI010000017.1, from coordinate 3,788 downwards.
GAGCAGCGTCGGCCGGCCCTGGTCGCGGCGCGGGCGATGGATGAATCGCCGGACGAACGCGTCATGCGTGCGCCGGGCGGCTTCCCCGCTCTTGGGCGCGGCCCGCTCGCCGCGGGTCGGGTCCCGGTGGATTGCCCGGCGCAGTGTCGACAACGACAGCACTGCAGGCGCGTCCGCATCCTCGGCTGCCCGCTGTCTCAGCTCGACGTGGACCCGGGAGGCGTTAAGAAGTTCGTCTCCACACTCCCCATGGAGCTCACAGCCGACAGCCGACGACCTCGTTGGCTGGCGAACTGACGACATGACGGAGATCGTCTCCACCATCCGGCGCCGGGTGACCGACTCCTCGGCGAAGACGACGTCGTCCTGCCGAACAAGCGGGCAGGGGCCCTGTGCCTTGTCTACCGGGGTGGCCCCACGGCGTGCGAAGCTAACGAGCACGATGATGGCAAAGGACAGACCCACATACACGACGTCCTGGTCCGACCAGCTGTTCTCTCTGCTCTCCGGCCTGGAGGGGGCGCTCTTGCTGGGCCTCTCCGTTAGCCAGAGCGGCATCAGACGAGACCCGCTCCTCGACGAACTCGAAGTGTAGGGGGCGCCCTATGCCCTCGGCTCTGCAGCGCCGTTCGTCCTGCGCGCACGGCGGCCCGCCCGGTCGCGGTGGCACAGAAAATACACCAAGCGCCCTGCGGCGGTGATGGCTCCGGGGCCGAAGAGAAGGAGTGTCAGGGCGATCGTCTCCGTGTCTCCCACGGTGGCCCAGAGGAAGAGTCCCACCATGGCGAGCAACAGGCAGAGCAGCCATGCCGCGTGGGCCCGCGGTGCCGTTGCTCGGTCGAACGGGGGCATCAGCCCAAGCATCGTGCCCATGACTGGCACGGCCAGGAAGAGCGCGGCGGTACTGACGAACGGGACGAGCAGTAAGGCGACCAGGGCGGTGCCCGCGACAGCCCCTCCCAGCCGTGGCCAGCCACCCCGGCCCACTAGAGCGAGGATGAACCCCACCATGCCCAGCAGCGCGATGATGGCAAGCATGTGTGTCCTCCAGCGGGCCCACGGCCCTCTTGTGTGCGCCCTGCCGCGGCAGACGGGTGGCGACGAGACGCGCTCCCGCCCCATCCGGGCCGACTGTGGCCGGATGGGGCGAGAGCATGGTCTTTCCAGGCTAGCCGCTGTGTTCGGGGGACCCGTCCAGATCCTTGTCAGCGCAGAAGTACGCCCGCTTCGGGTTCGAACCGGGGTCGGACGGAGGGACCGAGGTGATGCCCCATGGGTTTCCGCTGTGACCGCTGTCGGGGGTGCACGAGCTGAACGGGTTGGCCCACAGCGGAGCACCGCTGCCGGGGTCGGGGACGCGGCTGAAGCGTACGAAGTCCCCCACGATCACGGGATCCTTCGAGTCGCGGGAGCTGCCGTCCAGGTCCATGGCCTGGTTGTTGTGGTACAGGTACTGATTGGGCATGTGGCTGGAGCGCAGCACGGGGCTGTCGCCGCGCTTCTTGATAGAACCGTCCGCGCACGCCTTGAACTTCAGCTCCTGCCAAATGGGCGGAGCCTGGCCGAAGATGGACCCCGTGACGGGCCCGGTCGCGCCGCCCGTGTTGAACAGGGCCTGGAACGATTCCGTAGCGATTTTCACGACCCAGGGGGAGAGTCGCTTGTCGTCGTAGACCCGCTGTTGCCAGCGGTCCATCGCCTTCGACGCAGATTTGGCGCCGATCATGGCCCGGTAGCCGATGGAGCCGCCCGAGGTGTAGAGCGCGGCGACACAGGTGTTGTTGTCGGTGAGCTCCGGGACCCGGCCCGCGAAGGCGTAGGCGCGGCCCGGCATTACCCCGGTCTTGGTCGGATCCGCCGTGGAGTCACGGCCGTTGTGCTCGTTGAGGTCCTTTGTCGTGTATGACAGGTCTGGCGGCTCGATGCCGTAGTCCTGGTGCAGCGCGGTGAAGAAGTCCATCAGATACCGCGGCAGGTGTGTATCGCCCGTGCGGTTGTCGTATTGGACAGCCTGGCTGCCATCGACGATCTTTCCGTCCTCGCCCACGACGAAGGACACCTCGGCCTTGGAACGAATCTTGTAGCGGCCGTCGTCGGTGTCGAAGTGCGAGGGCCTGGTCGCACTCGTAGGCCGGTCCTTGTAACTGTTGGCGAAACCGATCCAGCGCGCGAGGCTGCTGCCGTCGGGGTGGTTGACCGGATCGGTGCCCGCGCGTTCGATCTCGGCCTTCCAGCGTTCCATTGCGGCCTTCGTCTTGGGGGCCAAGCAGCTCGCATACAGGTCCGTGCCTTCACAGTCCTTGATGGAGGTGGCGTCCGAAGCGAGCTTGTGCCCCAGTCGTAGAGCTTCTGCCGCGTCTCGAACGGCGAGTTGACGATCCAGGAGCTCTTCTCATCGCCGTCGATATCCTGGTTCTCGTCGAACAGGCCCACCGCGTCCACCGCGTCCACCGTGTGCTCGGCGTACTTGCCCTTGATGGGGACCACGGCGATCGCGTCGAAGGCGATGTCCTCGTCTCCGGTGCCGTCGCGTGTGGTGGTGCTCAGCGGCACCTTGGGCGCGCCGTCGAACATGAAGGCGCCGAGATTCACCCAGCGGTTCTTGCCGCCGCCGCCCGTGTTCTTCTGGTCGATGATCCGGTTTCGGGTGCCCTTGGCTGTTTCGATCTCGTACTTCGCGTAGGCGGTGTGGGCTCCGTGGTCCGGCAGGTGCACCATGATCTTCGTGGGACCCTTGACGTCCTTGGTGAACTTCCAGGTGCCGGTGAACTTGAGCCGGTTACCCTTCTGGTCGTTCTGGCGGGTGTGGCCGAAGTAGAAGTGGCCGCCGAAGCCGGCGCCGAGCTGGTGGAGGTCAACCTTGGAGGGCCACACGGGGACGATGCGGACTTCCTTCCGGGGAGGCCATGGGGTGTAGCTCTATTCCAGAGTCTATCTCCTTATGAAAGTGAAGCACGGAACCCTAATCCTGAGAGTGGCGACCCTGTGAGCGTCATCGCGCCACCCAGCCACGCGCATCCGGGATCTGCACTCGGGCGCGAAGACCTTTCCCACAGCAAACTGTCTGCGTCATGACCGGTGAAGGGGCGGAGTGGATTACGAGGAGAGCACCCAGAGCCTTAACGGCGACCGTTTTGGCGACAGTTGGGATCATCGGAGGAGGAGCCATGCCCGCCGCGGCCGCTGGAGGACTCCTTCCGCACCCTGGGCCTGATGGCCTGGTGTGGGTGGAAGAGCAGACCAGGGACGGGGGAGTTGTATCCGCAGGAGCCTGGAAGGGCCTGCCGACCGTGCTCACGGTGGCCTGCGAAGGGGGCGGTAGCGCAGCGGTGACGATGGAGTCCCAGCAGATCCAGGTCGCCGAGTTCACGGTGGACTGCCCGGCAGGTGAAGCAGGCAGGGAGTCAGTGACGCTCACTCCGGGGGCCGTAGAGGTTTCCTTCACGGTAGGCATCAACACCTCGACCCAGAACATCCGCTGGGCCCTGACAGTGACCCAGCCCGAGAACACCACCCCCTAACCCGCCCGGGCCGAAGGCCCGTGGGTGTGACACGCGAAGCGCGCTAGATGGCTGGAGCGCAGCGGAAGCCACGGGGTCCGGCCGCAGGCCAGCCGCGGATCGCGAAGCGAGCCGCTCACCCTCGCAGTTGGTGGTACGCGCGAAGCGCGTACCACCTGGCGGTGAGCGGAGCGAGCCGCCTCCGCTCACGCGGAGCGGGAGCGGCCGGGGAGCGCAGCGACCCGGCCCGCTTCTTCGGGCGCAGCCCGAAGGGACCCGCTCCGCGGG
>NZ_JBIUYI010000016.1:0-126387 GCF_044744425.1 Streptomyces sp. NPDC087300 | reverse complement strand
GTTGATAGGCCAGATCTGGAAGCCCGGTAACGGGTGGAGGTGACTGGTACTAATAGGCCGAGGGCTTGTCCTCAGTTGCTCGCGTCCACTGTGTTTGTTCTGAAACAACGAACAGTTGTGTCGGCTGAACAGCGTCACTAATTAATTGAAAAGTGTGCTTGTTCGCTGCCCTGTTTGAGATCCGGCGATTTCGCTGGATATTTCATAGGGTTTCGGTGGTCATAGCGTGAGGGAAACGCCCGGTTACATTCCGAACCCGGAAGCTAAGCCTCAAAGCGCCGATGGTACTGCAGGGGGGACCCTGTGGGAGAGTAGGACGCCGCCGAACAATTTTTGGAGGACCCCTGGTCCCAGCGTCCACGCTGGGACCAGGGGTCCTTTTGTTTTTGTCGAAGCGCGCCGGCATCCCGGCTGCGCGAGAATGACTGCGGTACCGAAGACTAGGAGTCACCGATGTCCACCAACTCTCCCGACGAGCGACCGGAGCGCGACGAGCGCCGCCGGGACGGTGGCGACCGGGGCGGATACCGCGGGGCTCCGCGCCGTGACAACGACCGCGGCGGCTTCCGACGCGATGACCGCCGTGATGACAACCGTGGCGACAACCGTGGTGGCGGCGACCGTCCGCCCTTCCGCCGTGACGACCGGCGTGACGACCGCCGTGATGACAACCGTGGTGGTGGTTACCGGGGTCGTGACGACAACCGTGGTGGTGGCTACCGCGGGCGTGATGACCGTGACAGCGGTGGGCGTCCCCCGTTCCGCCGTGACGACCGTCCCAGCGGTCCTCGTCGTGACGACCGTCGCGATGGTGACCGTCCGGCCTTCCGCCGCGACGACCGTCCCAGCGGCCCCCGCCGCGACGACCGCCGTGACGGCGACCGCCCGCCCTTCCGCCGCGATGGCGACCGCCCGGCTTTCCGCAGCGATGACCGCCGCGACGACCGCAGGGGTGGGGACCGTCCGGACCGTGGCGGGTTCCGCCGCGACGACAACCGTGGTGGCGGCGGGTTCCGTGGGCGTGAGGGCGACCGCCGTGATGACCGTCGTGACGGTGACCGCGGGGGCTTCCGTGGGCGCGATGACCGCCGTGACGACAACCGTGGTGGCGGCGACCGTCCGCCCTTCCGCCGTGACGACCGCCGTGATGACAACCGTGGTGGTGGTTACCGGGGTCGTGACGACAACCGTGGTGGTGGCTACCGCGGGCGTGATGACCGTGACAGCGGTGGGCGTCCCCCGTTCCGCCGTGACGACCGTCCCAGCGGTCCTCGTCGTGACGACCGCCGTGACGGTGACCGTCCGGCCTTCCGCCGCGACGACCGTCCCAGCGGCCCCCGCCGCGACGACCGCCGTGACGGCGACCGCCCGCCCTTCCGCCGCGACGATCGCCGTGACGACCGCCGTGACGACAACCGCGGTGGCGGCTTCCGCGGGCGTGACGACCGTCGTGACGGTGACCGCGGTGGCTTCCGTGGGCGCGATGACCGCCGTGACGACAACCGTGGTGGCGGCGGGTTCCGTGGTCGGGACGACCGCCGCGACGACCGCGGGAGTGGGCCGCGCCGTGACGACCGGGGCGGGCGCCCCGGTGGCGGTGGCGGGTTCCGTGGGCGTGACGACCGCCGTGACGACCGGCGCGATGACCGTCGTGACGGCGACCGCGGTGGCTACCGCGGGCGTGACGACCGTGACCGCGAGCCCATCAGGCGGCTGCCGATCCCGGACGACGTCACCGGCTACGAGATCGACAAGGACGTCCAGCAGGAGCTGCAGAGCCTTCCGAAGGGGCTCGCGGAGGACGTCGCCAGGAACCTGGTGATGGTCGCCACGCTCATCGACGAGGACCCCGAGCAGGCGTACGCCTACTCGCGGATCGCGCTGCGGCTGGCCTCCAGGGTCGCCGCCGTGCGTGAGGCGGCCGGCTTCGCGGCGTACGCGAACCAGAAGTACAGCGAGGCGTTGGCGGAGTTCCGTGCCGCGCGGCGCATGACCGGCAGTGTCGAGCTGTGGCCCGTCATGGCGGACTGCGAGCGTGGGCTCGGCCGGCCCGAGAAGGCGCTGGAGATGGCCGGTGCGCCGGAGGTGCAGAAGCTGGACAAGGCGAGCCAGGTCGAGATGCGGCTCGTGGCCGCCGGTGCCCGGCGCGACCTGGATCAGATCGACGCCGCCATCGTCACGCTGCAGAGCCCCGAGCTGGCCTCGAACTCCGTGCAGCCCTGGACGGCGCGACTGCGGTACGCGTACGCCGACGCGCTGCTCGCCGCGGGCCGTGAGGACGAGGCGCGCGAGTGGTTCGCCAAGGCGGTCGAGTCCGACAAGGACGGCACCACGGACGCCTCCGACCGGCTCGCCGAGCTGGACGGCGTCGAATTCGTCGACGCGCTCGGTGACGACGAGACCGACGAGGTTCCCGGGGTTGCCGAGGTCCAGGAGGCCAAGGAGACCCAGGAGGCCTCCGAGGACTCCGACGCCCCCGAGGGCGCCGAGAACTCCGCTGAGGACAAGGACTCCGCGGGCGACAAGGACTGACGTCCGGGCACGCCGCGCACACGGAAACGGGCGGGACTCCCCAAGGGGGGTCCCGCCCGTTGTCGTATGTCCGGAAGGCGCCGGGCGCCGGCGGTCAGAAGTCCAGGCTGCGCAGGACCAGGCCCGTGGCCGGCTTGGGGCCGAAGGACGTGGACTTGCGGGGCATCGTGACGCCCTGGCGGGCCAGGTCGCGGACGACCTCCTCGCGGACGGGGTGCATCAGGACCGCCGTGCCGCCGTCGCGCTCCGCCTTCTCGACCGTCGCCGCGGTGTCGTGGATGTACGCGATGTGCTCCGGGTCGTCGGGGATGCGCCAGACGTGGTCGAGGAGCGTGGCGTGCAGCACCGTCGCGTCCAGGGTGCGCCAGGCCTCGGGGAAATCGGCCGGGACCGTACGGGCGAGGAGGTCCGGGGACGGGTGGTCGACGAGGTGGAAGGCGCCGTCACCCGCAAGGACGAACGCGTTGCCCTTGCCCGCGGCCCCGGCCAGGACGTCGAGCGCGTGGTCGAGGGGGCCTTCGATCGTGCGGACGCGGAAGGAGTCGCCGAGGGCGGCGAGCGCGTCGGCGACCGGGAGGCGGTGCAGATAGCGGTGGATGGCGCGGACCCGCAGCGGATAGCGGGCCGTGTCGACCAGGAGGACGAGGCCGTGGTCCCAGGCGCTCGGCGAGGGATGCTCGGCGCGCAGCCGCAGGTTGGTGGCCCAGCGGTGGTGGCCGTCGGCGATCAGGGCCTGGTGGCGGGCGAGATCTGACGCGATCTCGGCGATCTCCGCCGGGTCCGTCACGGACCACAGGCGGTGGCTGAAGCCGTCCTCCGTGGTCGTGGAGAGGAGCGGGTCGCGCAGGGCGGTGCGTTCGATCACGCCCAGGGCGCCCGTCGCGTCGCCGTCGCTGCGGTAGGTGAGGAGCAGCGGCTCCAGGTTGGCGGAGGTGGCGCGCATCAGGGCCGCGCGGTCCTCGACGACGTGCGGCATGACGTCCTCGTGGGGCAGGACGATGCCCTCGGCGGCCTCCGAGAGGCGCAGTGTGCCGATGATGCCGCGCTGGAGGATGTCGCCGTCGTACTGCTCGTAGATGTACAGGCTGGGCTCGGCGTCGGGGGCCAGGATGCCTTCGGCGAGCCAGTTGCCCAGGGTGTCGGCGGCCTGCTGGTTGCGGGCGGCCGGGGTGGTGGCCTGCGGCAGGATGAGACGGACGATGTTGTGCGGATCGGCGGACTCCAGGTGGAGGAGGCCGTCGGGCCGTACGACCACGTCGTACGGGGGTGAGGTCACCGCGGCGAGGCTGCCGACCCGTTCGGGAACGTAGCGCACGCCCCGGAATGGGCGCAGTTCGAGGCCGTTTGCGTCCGCGTGACCCACTGTGTTCATTAGGGCATCGTATGTGTGTCAGTGGCATAAGCGATGATCGGGGGAGTGGGATCGAGCGAGGAGCGATGTGTAATGAGCCAGACCGCAGACGGCGGCGCGGACCGGGGTGCCAGGACGCGGCCCGAAGGCAGTTCGCGGGCGCTGAGCGAGGCCTATGACACGGCGCTGCTCGATCTGGACGGGGTGGTCTACGCGGGCGGGCACGCCATCGCGCACGCCGTCGACTCGCTCGGCACCGCGCGCGAGGGGGGCATGCACCTGGCGTACGTCACGAACAACGCGCTGCGCACCCCGGACGCGGTGGCGGAGCATCTGACGGAGCTCGGGATCCCGACCGAGGCGTCGGACGTGATCACGTCGGCGCAGGCGGCGGCGCGGCTGGTGAGCGAGCAAGTGCCCGCCGGGGCGCGGGTGTTGGTGATCGGTGGCGAAGGGCTGCGGGTCGCGCTGCGGGAGCGCGGTCTCGAACCGGTGGAGTCGGCCGACGACGAGCCGGTGGCGGTCGTGCAGGGGTACGGCGGGCCTGACATGGCGTGGGGACGGTTCGCCGAGGCGAGTTACGCGATCGCGCGCGGTCTGCCGTGGTTCGCGTCCAACACGGATCTGACGATTCCGAGCGCGCGGGGCATCGCGCCGGGCAATGGCGCGGCCGTCGAGGTCGTACGCATCGCGACGGGTGCGGAGCCGCAGGTCGCGGGCAAGCCGCTGCCTCCGATGCACCGGGAGACGATCCTGCGGACCGGTGCCGAGCGGCCGTTGGTCGTGGGCGACCGTCTCGACACGGACATCGAGGGGGCGTTCAACGGCGAGGTGGACTCGCTGCTCGTCCTGACCGGGGTCACGGACGGGGCGCAGCTGCTCGCCGCGCCGCCCGAGCACCGGCCGACGTATGTGGACGTGGATCTGCGCGGCATGCTCACCGGGCAGCCCGAAGTCGCTTCCGTGGAGGGCGGGTTCAGCTGTGGTGGCTGGACCGCTTCGGTGCGGGGTGACGAGCTCGGGCTCGACGGCGACGGCGAGGCCGTCGACGGGCTGCGGGCGCTGTGCGCGGCGGCCTGGACCGAGGCCGGGGACGGCGCCTGCGCGCTGGACGCGGGCAAGGCGCTGTCCCGGCTCGGGCTGTGAGCGGCGTGAGGTGACGTGACGTCAGGGCGGGCTGCCGCCCGCCCTGACGCCGATGCCTCGTCTCAGGCCGCCTCGCCCCGTTCGATCAGCTCGTCCGTCGTGGTGTCCTTGCGCCAATAGCCGGAGAACGACACCTTCTTGCGGTCGATGCCCCGGTCGCGGACGAGGTGGCGGCGGACGGCCTTGACGGTCGCGGACTCGCCGGCGACCCAGGCGTACGGCGTGCCTTCGGGGAGGTCGGCGCCGCGTATCGCGTCCGTGGTGGCGCCCTCGGCGGTGAGCCAGTGGACCTCGGCGTCGGCCTTGGTGGGCAGTTCCTGGCGGTCGGCCAGGTCGTGCACCTCGATCCAGACCCGGGTGGGCAGGCCGGGCGGCAGCGTTTCGAGGATGCCCGCGACGGCGGGGAGCGCGGACTCGTCGGCGGTCAGCAGGAGCCAGTCGGTGTCCTGTGGCGGCCGGAAGTCGTACGCGCCGTTCTCCTCCTCGACCGGGGCGAGGACGCCGATGCGGGCGCCGGGCCGTGCGGTCCGCGCCCAGCTGGTGGCCGGGCCGTCGCCGGGCGAGGGGGTCGCGCCGTGCACGGCGAAGTCGACGATCAACTCGTCGGGTCCGCGGCGCAGTTCACGGGTGGTGTAGGTGCGCATGATGCCGCGTACGTCCGGGTCGAGTGCGCACCACGCGGCGTACCAGTCCATCGCGTCGCCGGAGTCGGTGTCGGGCATGACCGGGGTGTCCTGGCCCGGGTGCGGCAGGAAGATCTTGATGCGCTGGTCGCGGCCGCCCGATGCCATGCGGGAGAGATCGGTGCCGCCGAAGGCGACGCGGATCATGGCGGGGGTGACGTGTTCGGCGCGCAGGACCTGGACATCGAAGAACTGGTACGGGGACGTGGTCATCGCTTGAGCCTCTTCGACTTCTCGACTGCGGTGGCGAGCCCCTCGAGGACGGGGGCGTATCCGGCGTAGCTGTAGCGCTCCTCCATCGACCAGGCCACGGTCTGTCCTGCCTTGACGGCGGGGAGCTTCGCCCAGGTGGGCTTCTTCGCGAGCTCCTTGGGGGGCAGCGCGGTCGTGCGGTTGTCGATCATGATCAGATCGGCGTGGTACTTGTTGGCGTTCTCCCAGCTGAGGAACTCCCAGAAGCCCCACTCGTCGCTCTTCTTGCCCTCGACGAACTCGACGCCGAGGTCCTTGAAGTAGTTGAGGTCGCAGTAGGAGTCGGGGACGGCGACGTACATCTGGTCGGCGTCGCCGGTCATCGCGAGGACCTTGAGGCCGCGGTTGGCCTCGGCGGCCTTGCGCAGGGTCCGTTCGGCCTTCTGGAAGCGGGCCTTGGCCGCGCGCACCCGCTCGGTCTCCAGGTCGGCGCCGAGGGACGCGGCGAGCTCGGTGTAGCGCGCGAGCGGCTGCTTGAGGGAGACGCGGGCGCCGTCGATGCCGACGGTCGGGGCGAGCGCGGCGATCTTCTTGCTGCTCTCCTCGGGGACGAACCAGAGGGCGGGCGCGGGGAACATGTTGCTGATCAGCACGTCGGGTTCGAGGGCCGCGTACTTCTCGATGTTGAACTGGCCCCACTCGTTGCCGAGGCTGGTCAGCTTGGTGAGGTCGAGGTCGCCCGCCTGCGGGTTGGGCTTGCCGTCGATGGGCTTGGAGGGGCCGAAGATGCCGGTGCACTCGATGCCGTAGTCGTGCAGGGCGGCGGCCGCGCTGACGAAGGCGACGATGTTCTCGGGGCGCTGTTCGGTCGAGGCGGTCTTGCCGCGGTCGTCCTTGAAGCTCCAGGGTTTGCCGTCGCCCGCGTTCGCCGCGCCGCCGTCCTTGCCGGACGACGCGGAGTCGCCGTCACCGCCGCACGCGGTGAGCAGGGCGCCGAGGCCCAGGGCGCCGCCGGCGCCGAGGAGGGTGCGGCGGGACAGGGCGGGATGGTGCGTGGGCATCAGGCGGCCTTCTCAGCTGGGTCGGTCTTCTCGGACTTGGTGATGGCGGCGGCGAGCTGTTCGATGAGCGGCGCGAATCCGGCGTGGCTGAACTGGGCCTCGTTGGTCCAGGACGCGACCTGTCCGGCGCGCACGGCGGGCAGCTTCGCCCAGGTGGGCTTGGACTTCTTCAGGGCGGCGGGCTGGAGGTTGCCGGTCCGCCGGTCGACGAGGATCAGGTCGGCGTCGTAGGCGTCGGCGTTCTCCCAGGCCAGCTCCTCGAAGAAGCCGGGCTTCGCGGCCTTGGCGGGGGTGACGAACTCGACGCCGAGGCTCTTGTAGTAGCGCAGGTCGGTGAAGTCGTCGGGGTTGCCCACGTAGAGGAGCGGGGCCTGCGCGGCGATCGCCATCACCTTGATCCCGCCGCGGGCCTTCGCGTCCTTGGCCGCCTTGCGGAGGGTCTCGGACGCGGCCTCGAAGCGCTTCTTCGCCGCGGTGACCTGGGCCGCCTTCAGATCGGCGCCGAGGGACGCGGCGAGTTCGGTGAAGCGCCCGATGACATGGGTGAGCGAGCTCCTGGCGGTGAGGATGCCGATGCTCGGGGCGAGTGAGGTGATCTTCTCGGCGGACTCCTGGGGGACGTACCAGAGGGTCGGCGCGACGTTCATCGTGCTGATCAGGAGGTCGGGTTCGAGGGCCGCGTACTTCTCGATGTTGAACTGGCCCCAGGTATTGCCGATGACGGTCACTTTGTCGACATCGATGTCGGCGGCCTGGGCGTCGGGTTCGCCGTTCTTGAGCTTGGTCGGCCCGAAGACGCCCGTGCACTCGATGCCGAGGTCGTGCAGCGCGGCGGCCGCGCCGATGTAGGCGACGATGTTCTTGGGGCGCCGTCCGGTCGAGGCGGTCTTGCCGCGGTCGTCCTTGAAGCTCCAGGCCTTCGCGTCGCCGCCGGACCGTTTCTCCGTACCGCCGCCGCACGCGGTGAGCAGGGCGCCGGCGCCGAGCGCGCCGGCGGCGGTGATTACGCCGCGGCGGTTGAGGGCAGGCGAGGGGGAGCGACGGAACGCGGGCATGGGTGGCGCTTCTCTCATCGAAGTGCAGTGCGAGGGTAGGCTAACCTAACCTGGTGTTGGTCGACAGTCCCCCAGAACCCCGCGCGGAAGCCGCTCCCGCGCCACCCAAGCGCCGCGCGATACGCAGCATCGGACTGCTGGTGTCGGCGGCCGTGCTGCTGCTCGTCTTCTTCGCGAGCATCGCCGTCGGCGCCAAATCGATGTCCATGGACCAGGTCTGGCACGGCCTCTTCCAGGACTCGGGGACGTACGGGGACGTGGTGGTCGGCGAGCGGCTCGCGCGCAGCCTGCTCGGCCTGCTCGCCGGTGCCGCGCTCGGCCTCTCCGGCGCCGTCCTCCAGGCGCTCACCCGCAACCCGCTGGCCGACCCCGGACTGCTCGGCATCAACCTGGGCGCATCCGCCGCGGTCGTCACCGCGATCAGCTTCTTCGGCGTCACGTCGCTGAGCGGCTATGTGTGGTTCGCGTTCGTGGGCGCCGCGCTCGTCGGCGTACTCCTCTACATCCTCGGCGGCGCGCGCGGCGCGACCCCGGTGCGCCTGGCGCTGGCCGGCACCGCCATCAGCGCCGCGCTCTACGGCTATCTGCAAGCCGTGATGATCACGGACAACGCCGCGCTCAACAAGATGCGCTTCTGGACGGTCGGCTCCCTGGCCTCCGCCAACATGGACACCATCAAGCAGGTGCTGCCCTTCCTCGCGGTCGGCACCGTGCTCGCGCTCTCCCTGGCCCGGCCGCTGAACGCCATGGCCATGGGCGACGACACCGCCCGCGCGCTCGGCGCCCATCTGACCCGCACCCGCGCCCTGTCCATGGCCGCCGCGACCCTGCTGTGCGGCGCGGCGACGGCGGCCTGCGGGCCCATCGTCTTCGTCGGCCTGATGGTGCCGCACGTCGTGCGCTCCTTCACGGGGCCCGACATGCGCTGGATCCTGCCGTACTCGGCCCTCCTCTCGCCGGTCCTGCTGCTCGGCGCGGACGTCGTGGGACGCGTGGTGGCGCGGCCCGCGGAGCTCCAGGTGGGCATCGTGACCGCGGTCATCGGCGCGCCCGTCTTCATCTTTCTCGTACGTCGGCGGAAGTTGGCCCAGCTGTGAAGGCGCTACGCACCAGGGGCGGCCTCTCCGTCCGGATCGACCCGCGCACCTCGCTCGTCGTGGTCCTGCTGCTCGTGGGCGCGCTCACCGCGAGCGTCGTACTGATCGGCACCGGCGACTTCGAGATCCCCGCCGCCGACGTCGTCCGCACCCTGCTCGGCAACGGTGACGCGGGGCAGGAGTTCATCATCAACGAGCTGCGGCTGCCGAGGGTCCTGGTCGGACTGCTCGTCGGCGCGGCCCTCGGGCTCGGCGGCGCGCTCTTCCAGTCCATCGCGCGCAACCCGCTGGGCAGCCCGGACGTGCTCGGCCTCGGCCAGGGGTCGACCGCGGGCGCGCTCACGATGATCGTGCTCTTCCAGGGCAGCGCGGTCGAGGTCGCGGGCGGCGCGCTCGTCGGCGGTCTGGTCACCGGCCTCGCCATCTATCTGCTCGCCTGGAAGCGGGGCGTGCACGGCTACCGGCTCGTCCTGGTCGGCATCGGCGTCTCCGCCTTCATGACGGCCGTCAACGGCTATCTGCTCACCAAGGCCGACTTCGTCGACGCCGCCCGCGCGGTGGTCTGGATGACCGGCTCCCTCAACGGCCGCGACTGGGCCCAGGTCTGGCCGCTGCTCGCGCTCTGCGCCGTCCTCGTGCCCGTCGTGCTCGTGTACGGACGGCCGCTGCGGATGCTGGAGATGGGCGACGACGTCGCGAACGCGCTCGGCGTCCGCGTCGAACGCACCCGCTTCGTCCTGCTCATCGTCTCGGTGCTGCTCACCGCGGCCGCCACCGCCGCCGCGGGCCCGGTCGCCTTCGTCGCGCTCACCGCGCCGCAGCTGGCCCGGCGCCTGACCCGCTCGCCGGGGCCGAACCTGATGCCCGCGATGTTCATGGGCGCCACGCTCCTGATCGTCGCGGACTGGGCGTCGCAGCGCGCCTTCGGCGCCGACCAGCTGCCCGTCGGCGTCGTCACCGGCGTGCTCGGCGGCGGCTATCTGCTGTGGCTGCTCGTGACCCAGCGGAAGGCGGGACGGATTTGACGCGGCCCACGCGCTCGGAGACCTCCGACGCGACCATGAAGACCTCGAACGAACCTCAGGACCAGGAGCGTGCTGCTGTGAACCGCCTCATCGCCGACGACGTCACCCTCGGCTATGACCAGCGCGTCATCGCGGAGAAGCTGTCCGTCGAGATCCCGGACAACTCCTTCACCGTGATCGTGGGTCCCAACGCCTGCGGCAAGTCGACGCTGCTGCGCGCCCTGTCCCGGATGCTGAAGCCGTCCGCGGGGCGGGTGCTGCTCGACGGGAACGTCATCCAGTCGATGCCCGCCAAGAAGGTCGCCAAGACGCTCGGCCTGCTGCCCCAGTCGTCCATCGCGCCCGACGGGATCACCGTCGGCGACCTGGTGGCGCGCGGCCGCTACCCGCACCAGGGGCTGCTGCGGCAGTGGTCGGACGACGACGAGCGCATCGTCGACGAATCGATGGAGTCGACGGGCATCCGCGAACTCGCCGATCGCTATGTCGACGAACTCTCCGGCGGCCAGCGCCAGCGCGTGTGGATCGCCATGGCCCTCGCGCAGCAGACCCCGCTGCTGCTGCTCGACGAGCCGACGACGTTCCTCGACATCCAGCACCAGATCGACGTCCTCGACCTGTGCGCCGAACTCCACGAGGAGCAGGGCCGCACGCTCGTCGCCGTGCTGCACGACCTGAACCACGCCGCCCGCTACGCCACGCACCTCATCGCGCTGCGCGACGGCGCGGTCGTCGCCGAGGGCCCGCCCGCCGACATCGTCACGGCGGAACTGGTGGAGCAGACGTTCGGCATCCGCTGCCAGATCATCGACGACCCGGAGACGGGGACGCCGCTGGTGATCCCGGCGGCGCGGGCGGGGCGCAAGGCGCCGGTCAAGGCCGCGGTCTAGAGGTCCAGCGGTCCAGCAGCTCCGGCGGTCCGCGCGGGCGGTGGTCCGCGCGGGTTCAGAGCAGTGATCTGAGCCGCAGCAGGTCCCGGAAGCCGGCCTCCAGCTTCACCCGGCCCGAGGCCCACGCCTTGGTGAAGTTCAGCTCGCCCGCGACCATCGCCACCAGGTCGTCGCCGGTCATCGCGAGACGGATCTCCGCCTTCTCGCGCGGTGGCCCCTGGTGGGTGTCGAGCACCTTGATCCGGCCGTTCTCCAGACGCCCGGTGAAGGTGTCGTCGAGATCGGTGATGTGGCAGCTCAGTGAGCGGTTCAGGGCGACGGCACCGCGCACGTCGCCGTCGGCGGACGCGAGATTGTCCGAGAGTCTGTCGAGTGCCGTACGGCACTCCGCCATGGTCGCCATCGTGATCGACGGTACCGCAGCGCTTCGGGGTAGCGTCGTGCCATGAGCGACTCTCACGCGGGCCCGCAGGACGCGGGCGCGCAGGACGGCCCGGCCGCGGTCGAGCCCTCGTACGACCCCGCGGGCCCGGCCCCGCTCGGCGTCGAGCGCACCCCCACGGGGAACGCCGACGTGGACACCGAGCTGGCCCGCCTCGGCGACGCCGACCACCTCGCCACGGACGGACACATCGAGGTGTACGAGGATGTACACCGGGGCCTGCGCGACGCGCTGACCGCGCTCGACGCACGTCCCGGCCCGTCGGCGCCCGCCGGGGTGCCGACCCCTTCGTACAACAGGAGCTGAACCGAACGTGGCAGGAGTGGCACGACGCCGCCTCGACGCCGAGCTCGTCCGCAGGAAGCTCGCGCGCTCGCGCGAGCACGCGAGCCAGCTGATCGCCGCAGGCCGGGTCGCGGTCGGCAAGACCGTCGCGACCAAGCCCGCGACCCAGGTCGAGACGGCCGCCGCGATCGTGGTCTCGCAGGACGACAGCGACCCCGACTACGTCTCGCGCGGCGGGCACAAGCTCGCGGGCGCGCTCGCCGCCTTCGGACCGCGAGGGCTGGTCGTCGAGGGGCGGCGCGCCCTGGACGCGGGCGCCTCCACCGGCGGCTTCACCGACGTGCTGCTGCGCGCGGGCGCCGCGCACGTCGTCGCCGTCGACGTCGGCTACGGCCAGCTCGCCTGGTCCCTCCAGAGTGACGACCGGGTCACCGTGAAGGACCGTACGAACGTACGGGAGTTGACGCTCGAAGCCATCGACGGCATCCCCGTCGACCTGGTCGTCGGCGACCTCTCCTTCATCCCGCTCGGCCTGGTCCTGCCCGCCCTGGTGCGCTGCACGGCGCCGGACGCCGACCTCGCGCTCATGGTCAAGCCGCAGTTCGAGGTCGGCAAGGACCGGCTCGGCACCGGCGGCGTGGTGCGCAGCGCCGAACTGCGGGCCGAGACCGTGCGCGAGGTGGCGCGCCAGGCCTGGGGGCTCGGCCTCGGGGTGCGCGGGGTGACCGCGAGCCCGCTGCCCGGACCTTCCGGGAATGTCGAGTACTTTCTGTGGCTGCGTGCCGGGGCTCCCGAACTGGACCCGGCGGACGTTGACCGTGCCGTGGCGGAGGGGCCCCGTTGACCCAGACCCGAGTGACCCAGACCCGAGCTCGTACCGTCTTCCTGCTCGCGCACACGGGACGGCCCGCGGCCATCCGCAGCGCCGAGCTCGTCGTGCAGGGGCTGCTCCGCAGCGGCCTCGGCGTACGGGTCCTCGAGGCGGAGGCCGCCGACCTGCCGCTGCCCGACGAGGTCGAGACGGTCAAGGAGGCCACCGCCGAGTGCATCGACGACTGTGAGCTGATCGTCGTGCTCGGCGGCGACGGGACGCTGCTGCGCGGCGCCGAGTTCGCGCGCGCCTCCGGGGTGCCGATGCTCGGCGTCAACCTCGGACGCGTCGGCTTCCTCGCCGAGGCCGAGCGCGACGACCTCGACAAGGTCGTCGACCGGGTGGTCACCAAGGCGTACGAGGTCGAGGAGCGCATGACGATCGACGTCGTCGTGCACCGCAACGGCGACGTCGTGCACCGCGACTGGGCCCTGAACGAGGCCGCCGTGCAGAAGGTCTCGCCCGAGCGGATGCTCGAAGTCGTCCTGGAGATCGACGGGCGGCCCGTCACCGGCTTCGGCTGCGACGGCATCGTCTGTGCGACGCCGACCGGATCGACGGCGTACGCGTTCTCGGCGGGCGGGCCCGTGGTGTGGCCCGAGGTCGAGGCGCTGCTCATGGTGCCGATCAGCGCGCACGCGCTGTTCGCCAAGCCCCTGGTGACCTCGCCCGACTCGGTGCTCGCCGTAGAGGTCCAGCCGCACACGCCGCACGGAGTGCTCTGGTGCGACGGGCGGCGGACCGTCGAACTGCCCGCGGGCGCGCGGGTCGAGGTGCGCAGGGGAGAGGTGCCGGTGCGGCTCGCGCGGCTGCACCACGCCTCGTTCACGGATCGACTTGTCGCCAAGTTCGCACTGCCGGTCTCCGGGTGGCGGGGGGCGCCGCACTGACCCTCGGGGTCAGGTCGTGCCGACCACCGAGATCGCCCGCTTGCGCATCACGGCGCGGACCGGCAGACCGGTGGCGAGCAGGGTCAGCAGCAGCGTGCCCGTCGCGACCCCGCCCGGCACGGTCCAGGGTAGGTACGGCAGCGCGGAGCCGAACGCGGTGCTGAGGATCGGCGCCAGCGTGCCGAGCGCGATCGCGCCGCCGAGCAGCAGCGCCGTCCCCGCGACGACCACGGCCTCCCAGGCCGCCATCGCCCGCACCTGCGCGCGCTGACTGCCGACGACCCGCAGCAGGGCCACGTCGCGGCGGCGTTCGAAGGAGATCATCGCGAGGGTGTTCGCCGCGGCGATGGCGGCGAAACCCGCGTACAGACCCGTGCCCACGTAGTCGAGCCAGACCTCGCCGGGGCTGCCCGCCGATCCGGTGCGGTGCTGTGCCGTCGTATGCATGCCGATCTTGGTGAGCCCGAAGCCCACGACGAGGACGAGCGGCACGACCGCGGCGGAGAACCGGCGGGGCTGCGAGCGGATGTTGAGCATCGCGAGCCGCGCGCTCGGGCCGAACCGGCCCACCATCGAGGAGACCAGCCAGGCCGCGGGGCCGACGATGCGCGGGCCGAGCAGCCCGGCGCCGGCGCAGAAGAGGATCAGCACGAGGAACGCGCCCTCGCCCGCCTCGTCCGCCGGCTGCTTCGACAGGAGTACGGCGACCACGCACGCCCCCGCGATCGCGATCACCCCGAGCGGCGCGCGCAGGAACCCGAGGCCGCGCCGTCCGGTCGCCGCCTCGCCGAGCGCGCGGGCCGGGCGCAGCAGGGAGAAGCGCAGCGCGGAGAGGAACGCGGCGATGGTCGTCGTCACCACGGCCACGCCGACGCACACGGGCAGCGCGAGCCAGCTGAAGCGGAAGACGGCCTCGGCGGGCAGCAGCCCGTGCGAGACCATCCCCGCGTGCCACCAGCGGGCCGCGAGACCGCCCAGGGCGAAGCCGACGAGGGCGGCGGGGACCGACGCGCCGAGCGCCTGGACCGCCACGGCACGGCGGACCTGGCGCGGCCGGGCGCCGATCGAGCGGACCATGGCCAGCTCGCGGTGCTGCTGTGCCACGGCCGTGCCCATCGTCGACGCGACCACGAATATCGACATGTAGATCGAACCGATCAGCAGGACGACCGCCATGTCGCCCACGCCGTTCTCCGCGATCCGCGCGCGGGCGGCCGCGGAAAGCCCCTCGGTGGCTCCCGAGCCCGTCGCGGCGAGCATCATCGTGGACGCGCTCACCACGGTCGCGGCGAAGAGCGCGGCCACCGCCGTGCCCACGAAGGCCGGTCGGTGTGCGCTGAGAGCGGCTCGTGCCAGTCCTGTTGCCATGTGGATCATGGTCCTGCTCGGCGGCGGGTGAGGGCCATGTGGCGGGCCGGTGGATCTTTGGGGGGTTAACCCCACCGCGTGCCGGGGCCCGGCGACGCGGCGCGAGCCCTGGCCGTTCGGCGGCCCCGGGGGCGCCCACCAGGCGCCCACTCCCGCGAGTGACAGCGCCCCGGGGTGCGCCGCCGCCACCTGCGTCTTCGCGGAAGGAGGCCAGGGCCCGTCGCACACCGGGTCCCTGACCTCGTAAGGTCTTGTCCGTGTTGGAGGAGATGCGGATACGGTCGCTCGGAGTCATCGACGACGCGGTCGTCGAGCTGTCACCAGGTTTCACCGCCGTGACGGGTGAGACGGGTGCGGGCAAGACGATGGTGGTCACGAGCCTGGGCCTGCTGCTCGGCGGGCGCGCTGATCCCGCCCTGGTGCGGATCGGCGCGAAGTCGGCGGTGGTGGAGGGGCGCATCAGCGTGCCCGACGGTGCCTCGGCGGTCGTCCGCGCGGAGGAGGCCGGGGCCGAACTCGACGACGGAGCGCTGCTCATCAGCCGTACCGTTTCCGCCGAGGGGCGCTCGCGCGCGCATCTCGGCGGGCGTTCGGTGCCGGTCGGCCTGCTGTCCGAACTCGCCGACGACCTCGTCGCCGTGCACGGCCAGACCGACCAGCAGGGGCTGCTCAAGCCCGCCAGACAGCGCGGCGCCCTCGACCGGTACGCGGGCGACGCCGTCGCCGTGCCGCTGGCCAAGTACACGGCCGCCTACCGCAGGCTGCGGGCCGTCACCACCGAGGTCGACGAGATCACCACGCGCGCGCGTGAACGGGCCCAGGAAGCGGATCTGCTGCGTTTCGGCCTCGACGAGATCGCCGGCGTCGAGCCGCGCGCCGGCGAGGACGTCGAACTGGCGGGCGAGGCGGAGCGGCTCGGCCACGCGGAGGCCCTCGCCTCCGCCGCCACGTCCGCGCACGCCGCCCTCGCGGGCAATCCGGAGGACCCCGAGGGCGTCGACGCCACCACCCTGGTGGCGGGCGCCTCACGGGCCCTCGAAGCCGTCCGCTCCCACGACCCCGCGCTGTCCGCGCTCGCCGACCGGCTCGGCGAGATCGGGATCCTGCTCGGCGACGTCGCGGGCGAGCTCGCCGGATACGCGGACGACCTCGACGCCGACCCGCTGCGCCTGGCGGCCGTGGAGGAGCGGCGGGCCGCGCTGACCCAGCTCACCCGGAAGTACGGCGCGGACGTCGACGCCGTCCTCTCCTGGGCGGAGGAGGGGTCCGCGCGCCTCGGCGAACTGGAGGGCGACGACGACCGGTTGGGCGACCTGACGGCCGAGCGGGACGCGCTGCGGGCCGAACTCGCCGGGCTCGCCGCGGCGTTGACCGACGCGCGGCAGGAAGCGGCGTCGCGGTTCGCCGCGGCGGTCACGGAGGAACTGGCCTCCCTCGCGATGCCGCACGCGCGCGTGTCGATCGCCATCAGCGCCACGGAGGTTGCCGACGGCGGGGACGGGGTGGTCGTCGGTGACCGCACGGTCGCGTACGGGCCCGCGGGCGTCGACGAGGTCGAGCTCCTGCTCGCCCCGCATCCGGGCGCGCCGCCGCGGCCCATCGCCAAGGGGGCGTCGGGCGGTGAGCTGTCGCGCGTGATGCTCGCGGTCGAGGTCGTCTTCGCCGGTACGGATCCGGTGCCGACGTATCTGTTCGACGAGGTCGACGCGGGGGTAGGCGGCAAGGCGGCGGTCGAGATCGGCCGACGCCTCGCACGCCTGGCCAAGTCCGCCCAGGTCGTGGTCGTCACGCACCTGCCCCAGGTGGCGGCGTTCGCCGACCGGCAGCTGCTGGTGGAGAAGACGAACGACGGAATGGTGACGCGGTCCGGGGTCCAGGTGCTGGAGGGGGAGGACCGGGTACGGGAGCTCTCGCGGATGCTGGCGGGCCAGGAGGACTCGGAGACGGCGCGGGCGCATGCGGAGGAGCTGTTGGCGACGGCTCGGGGGGACGGGTAGGGGGCGGGTCGCTGGGCGCGGGCCGGGGCGGGGATTGTCTGCGGGTCTGGGTGGGCTGGTGCGCGGGGTTCGTCTGTGGGGCGGGGCCGTGGGGGTATGTACGTACTCGCTATCCCGGGGCGGGGCTCACTTGGACTTGCTTCCTTGCCTCGGTGGCCGCTTGTGCTCCGTGCGCACATACCCCCACGTCCCCTCGGGACGGCTGCGCGGCCGTCGGCCGGTGGGGGTCGCCCCACATGCACCCGGACCGTGCCGCTGTCCCACCGGTCCGCAGTCGCGAGACGGCCTGAGGGGACGTGGCGGTATGTCTGCCCGGAGCACAGAGGGCCGCGTGCCGAGGTGCATGAGGGTGGCGGCTCACCGGGATAGCGAGGACGGACATACCGCCGCGGCCCCGCCCCACGACGCACACCCGGCGAGACAGGAGCCACCGGCCCCTACAGGCCACCCACAAAGGCAACAGATTCACCCGTGTGGGTGATAGCTAACTGGGAGTTGCCCGTTCAAACGTGGAAGTGACCTTTCGGCGGTGCCGGAACGCCCGTGCGGACTGGCATCCTTGGCGCAGCATCTGCCCGACCCGCCCGAGCACCTACCGACGCAGACTCAGGAGCCCCGGCCACGTGAGCCACGTGAGCAGCCACTCGCCGCACGGACAGACGTCGCTGCACACCGTTCAAGTCCTCGGCGGCGGCAGCGCGGGCAGCAGCGCGCATGTCAGATCGCTGGCGGCGGGACTTGCCGCCCGGGGCGTACGGGTCACCGTGTGCGCCCCCGAAGAGGCCGCCCGCGCGTACGACTTCGCGGCCACCGGCGCCCGGCACGTCCCGGTGCCGCGCAGCGGTGACCCCGCGTCCGTCGCCGCCCTGCGCGCGGCCTGCGCCGAGGCCGACCTCGTGCACGCGCACGGACTGCACGCAGCCCTGCGCGCCTCCGTGGCGCTGACCGGACGCCGTACCCCGCTCGTCGTCACCTGGCACACCCGCTCGCACGCGGAAGGCTCCCGCGCCCGGGTGCTGCGCCTCCTGGAGCGGCGCGTGGCGAAGGCCGCGGCCGTGGTGCTCGGCACCTCGTCCGACCTCGTGGACCGGGCCCGCAGCAGGGGCGCCCGCGACGCCAGGCTCGCGGCCGTCGCGCTGCCCCCGCCGCGCAGGACGGGACCACCCGAGGAACCGGACGGCCTCCTGCACAAGGCCCGTGCCGAACTCGGCGCCGTGGACCGCCCGTTGATCCTGGCCGTCGGCGCGCTCGAACGGCACCGCGGCTACGACCACCTCCTGGACGCCACCCGAGGCTGGCGGCACCTGGATCCGCTGCCGCTGCTCGTCGTCGCGGGGGAGGGGCCCGAACGGGGCGCCCTGCAACGGCGCATCGAGGCCGAGGGGCTGCCCGCCCGGCTGGTGGGGCGGCGCGACGACGTGCCCGAGCTGCTCGCGGCCGCCGATCTCGCGGTGGTGCCGGGCAGCTGGGAGTCCCGTTCCGTGCTCGCCCAGGAGGCCCTGCACGCGCGCGTGCCGCTCGTGGCGACCGCCGTGGGCGGCATCCCCGAACTGGTCGGCGACGCCGCCGAGCTCGTCCCGTACGGCGACGCGGAGGCCCTCGGCACCGCTGTGGCACGCCTGCTGGCCGATCCGGTGCGCAGGGACGAGCTGAAGGACAGGGGCGACGCGCAGATCGCCACCTGGCCGACCGAGGACGACACCGTCACCCAGGTGCTCAGCGTGTACGACGAGTTGACGCAGCCCGTGCCGTACAGCTGAGGCGCCTCACGTCACGTGGCGGCGCGCCCGCAGGGCCAGACTCAGGGCGAGCACCGTCTGGGGGTCGTCCAGGTCGGTGCCGAGGAGTTCGCTTATCCGGGCCAGGCGGTTGTACAGGGTCTGGCGATTGAGGTGGAGTTCGCGTGCCGTCTCCGCCTTGCGGCCCGCGTGCGCCAGATACGTCTGGAGCGTGGGCAGCAGCGGCGGCTTGGAGCGTTCGTCGTGGGCGCGCAGTGGGCCGATCGCGCGGTCCACGAAGGCCGCCAGGTCGGGGTGGTCGCGCAGCCGCCACAGGAGCAGGTCGATGTCCAGGCGCCGCGCGTCGTACCAGGGGCGGTCGGACAGGCCCTGCGCGGCGGCCGCCGTCTCCGCCGCGTGCCGCAGGCCCGCGGAGGCCGCGGCCCAGCCGCCCGCGACCCCGACCACGACGACCGGCGGCTGCGCCCCGGGGCGTCGCATCCCGGCCCGCTCCACACCGGCCCGCAGCGCGGCCGCCACGCGGTCGGCCACGGCGGTGCGCTCCGACTCCGAGCGCAGCCCCAGGAGCAGGGGTACGCGGCCCTCCACGGGACGTACGCCGAGGAGTACGGGCACCCCCACCGACGCCAGCTCCTCGGCGACGGCGCGGGCGAGGACCGCCCAGCCGCCGCCGGTCGGCAGCCCGTCGGCGAGCCGCATCACGACCGGCAGGAGCGGGCTCTCGCCGGGCTTGAAGCCGAGGACGCGGGCCTGCGCGGGCGCGTCGTCGGCGGCGATCCTGCCCTCCGCGAGATCGGTGAGGAAGTCACCGCGGCCGCGCGCCGCGAGCTCCTCCTCCTGGCGGGCCTGCATGAGCACCACCGCGAGGCTGCTCGCGGCCCGCTCCGCGGCGATGCGGTGCACGGGGAGCGGCGCGGCCTCCACGGCGAGCAGTACGAGCCTGGCCCGCACCGAGCCGGTTCCCGGGCCGCCGCCGGGCACGTCGACGAGGACCGCGCCCGCGGGCGGCCCGTCCTTGCGGTGCCCCCGAAGTCCCTCCCACACCTGGAGCGGGTCGGCGCACTCGGTGCCCGCGCCCGCGGCGTACAGGAGCTGGCCGTCGGCCGTCTCCAGGAAGACCGGGTTGCCGCTGAACTCGGCGAGGATGCCGAGCACTTGGGGCACCCCGCCGCCGCCGAGGAGCGCCTCGGTGCAGCGCCTGTGCACCTCCTCGGCCCGCTGGAGGAGCGCGTAGTGGCCGTTGACGATCTCGGTGTGCACTTCTTCGGTGACCGTCACGAACGGCACCTCGCGGTGCAGCTGCACCAGTGGCAGACCGGCCGCCCGCGCGGTGTCCACGATCGCCGCGGGCAGCCGGGTGAAGCGCGGACCCAGCTCGACCACGAGCGCCGCGATGCCGCGCTCGGCGAGGTTGCGCACGAAGGCCCGCTGTTCGGCGGGGCGCGCGCCGAGGCCGAGGCCGGTGGTGAGCAGCAGCTCGCCGCCCTTGAGCAGCGACGCGATGTTGGGCACCTCGCCCGCGTGTACCCACCGCACGGTCCGCTGCAGCCGCTCCGCGCCCGCGACGATCTCGGGGAGGCCGCTGCGCAGGCCCGGCAGTTCCAGCGCGCGCTGCACGGTGATGCCGGCCTGAGTGCTGCCCTGACTGTCCATGGCGCGGACGCTACCGGGGCGCACGTTCCCGGCACATCTCCGGCCGATCGCGGCCCGGGGCGAACGGCCGGGCGGGGCGACAACTCATCGCTTTTCCGCGGGAATTGCGCGACCCCCTGTCGGTTGTGACGTACGTCACAACCGACAGGGGGTCGGGGTGCTATCCGCCGTACGCGCCCGACGCCGTCAGCCGCAGTGCCGTGTCGATCAGCGGCACGTGGCTGAAGGCCTGCGGGAAGTTGCCGACCTGGCGTTGCAGGCGCGGGTCCCACTCCTCGGCGAGCAGGCCGAGGTCGTTGCGGAGCGCGAGCAGCTTCTCGAAGAGCTTGCGGGCCTCGTCGACCCGGCCGATCATCGCGAGGTCGTCGGCCATCCAGAACGAGCAGGCGAGGAACGCCCCCTCGTCCCCTTCGAGGCCGTCCACGCCCGCGTCGTCGCCGGAGGTGGGGTAGCGCAGGATGAAGCCGTCCGACGTGGACAGCTCGCGCTGGATCGCCTCGATCGTGCCGATGACGCGCTTGTCGTCGGGCGGCAGGAAGCCCATCTGCGGGATGAGCAGCAGCGAGGCGTCCAGCTCCTTGGAGCCGTACGACTGCGTGAAGGTGTTCCGCTCCTTGTCGTAGCCCTTCTCGCACACGTCCCGGTGGATGTCGTCGCGCAGCTCGCGCCACTTCTCCAGCGGGCCGTCCGCGTCGCCGGACTCGATGAGCTTGATGGTGCGGTCCACCGCGACCCAGACCATCACCTTGGAGTGCACGAAGTGGCGGCGCGGCCCGCGCACCTCCCAGATGCCCTCGTCCGGCTGGTCCCAGTGCGTCTCCAGGTAGCGGATCAGCTTGAGCTGGAGCAGCGAGGCGTAGTCGTTGCGGGCCAGGCCCGTCATGTGGGCCAGGTGCAGGGCCTCGGTGACCTCGCCGTACACGTCGAGCTGGAGCTGGTGCGCGGCGCCGTTGCCCGCCCGGACCGGCTGGGAGTTCTCGTACCCGGGAAGCCAGTCGAGCTCGGTCTCGCCCAGCTCGCGCTCGCCCGCGATGCCGTACATGATCTGCAGGTTCTCCGGGTCGCCCGCGACCGCCCGCAGGAGCCACTCGCGCCAGGCGCGGGCCTCCTCGCGGTAGCCGGTGCGCAGCAGCGAGGAGAGCGTGATCGCGGCGTCGCGCAGCCAGGTGAAGCGGTAGTCCCAGTTGCGCGAGCCCCCGATGTCCTCGGGCAGTGAGGTGGTGGGTGCCGCGACGATCCCGCCGGTCGGCGCGTAGGTGAGCGCCTTGAGCGTGATCAGCGAGCGGACCACGGCCTCCCGATAGGGGCCGTGGTACGTACAGTGCTCGACCCACTCCCGCCAGAAGGTCTCCGTGGCGGTGAGCGCCGCCTCGGGCTCGGGCAGCGCGGGCGGCTCTTTGTGCGAGGGCTGCCACGAGATGGTGAACGCGATCCGGTCGCCCGGCGCCACCGTGAAGTCCGAGTAGGTGGTCAGGTCCTTGCCGAAGGTCTCGGCCGAGGTGTCCAGCCAGACCGAGTCGGGTCCCGCGACGGCCACCGTGCGCCCGTCGACCTTGTGGACCCAGGGGACCACTCGGCCGTAGCTGAAGCGCATGCGCAGTGCCGAGCGCATCGGCACCCGGCCGCTGACGCCCTCGACGATCCGCACGAGCTGCGGGGCGTCGGTGTCGCGCGGCGGCATGAAATCGATCACGCGGACGGTGCCGCGGGGGGTGTCCCACTCGGATTCGAGCACCAGGGAGTCGCCGCGATAGGTGCGGCGCGCGGCAGCCGGTGGCTGCGCTTCCGGTGCGTGTGCGGGCCCGAGGCGCCAGAAGCCGTGCTCCTCGGTGCCCAACAGGCCGGCGAATACGGCGTGGGAGTCGAAGCGGGGCAGGCACAGCCAGTCGACTGTGCCGTCCCGGCAGACCAAAGCGGCGGTCTGCATGTCTCCGATGAGTGCGTAGTCCTCGATGCGCCCGGCCACGTGCATCTCCAGTCGAACGGCCACGTTCGCCCCGCGGGGCGCTTACTGGTCAGCGGTCAAGTGATCGTTGACGAGCGCTTGTTCCGGGTGCAGGGCGGGGTGATGCCGTGTGCCGGAGGGGGCTCGGCAGCGAGTGTCCGAGCAGGATACGACGCACCCTAGTGATCTGCGCGCCCCTCCGGACAACGCGGCTACGCCGAACGGGTGAGCGCCTGGTGAGAGGGGGTGTGCGGGCCCACAAGAGGGGCGTGCGGGTCTGGTGACCGAGATGTGTGCGCCCCGTGGCGGAGCGTGGCCGGAAGCGGTCCCGTCCCGTCGCTGATACCCTGGTAGCCCGTGAGCCGGTGGTCATAGAACCCCCGAACCGCAGCGACGGCGCCTCCCCGAACCCCTGGTGAGGGCGCCGGAACGCACCTCCAGACCGCGACCACGGGAGCCCCCCTTTGGCTATGCAGCCCGCTGCTTTTCGAAACAGCACAGCCACGACGACCAAGCACATCTTCGTCACCGGGGGTGTCGCCTCCTCGCTCGGCAAGGGGCTGACGGCCTCCAGCCTTGGCGCGCTGCTCAAGGCACGGGGTCTGCGCGTCACCATGCAGAAGCTCGACCCGTACCTGAACGTCGACCCGGGCACGATGAACCCGTTCCAGCACGGCGAGGTGTTCGTCACCAACGACGGCGCCGAGACCGACCTGGACATCGGCCACTACGAGCGCTTCCTCGACGTCGACCTCGACGGCTCGGCGAACGTGACCACGGGCCAGGTCTACTCCCAGGTGATCGCCAAGGAGCGGCGCGGCGAGTACCTCGGCGACACCGTCCAGGTCATCCCGCACATCACCAACGAGATCAAGCACCGCATCCGCCGCATGGCCACGGACGACGTCGACGTCGTGATCACCGAGGTCGGCGGCACCGTCGGCGACATCGAGTCGCTGCCGTTCCTGGAGACCGTCCGCCAGGTCCGCCACGAGGTCGGCCGCGACAACGTCTTCGTCGTGCACATCTCGCTGCTGCCCTACATCGGCCCCTCCGGC
Organism: Streptomyces sp. NPDC087300; assembly: GCF_044744425.1. Classification (NCBI taxonomy): domain Bacteria; kingdom Bacillati; phylum Actinomycetota; class Actinomycetes; order Kitasatosporales; family Streptomycetaceae; genus Streptomyces; species Streptomyces sp. NPDC087300. Next base: position 103,107 of record NZ_JBIUYI010000016.1, on the reverse strand, counting down.
GAGCTGAAGACCAAGCCGACCCAGCACTCCGTCGCCGCCCTGCGCAACATCGGCATCCAGCCCGACGCGATCGTGCTGCGCGCCGATCGCGAGGTGCCGACCGCCATCAAGCGCAAGATCTCGCTGATGTGCGACGTCGACGAGGCCGCCGTGGTCGCCGCCATCGACGCCAAGTCGATCTACGACATCCCGAAGGTCCTGCACACCGAGGGCCTGGATGCCTACGTGGTGCGCAAGCTCGACCTGCCGTTCCGCGACGTCGACTGGACCCAGTGGGACGACCTGCTCGACCGCGTGCACAACCCCGAGCACGAGGTCACCGTCGCCCTGGTCGGCAAGTACATCGACCTGCCCGACGCCTACCTGTCGATCACCGAGGCCATGCGCGCCGGCGGCTTCGCCAACAAGGCCCGCGTCAAGGTCAAGTGGGTCACCTCGGACGACTGCAAGACCCCGGCGGGCGCCAAGAAGCAGCTCGGCGACGTCGACGCGATCCTCATCCCCGGCGGCTTCGGCGACCGCGGTGTGAACGGCAAGATCGGCGCGATCCAGTTCGCCCGCGAGAACAAGGTGCCGCTGCTCGGCATCTGCCTCGGCCTCCAGTGCATCGTGATCGAGGCCGCCCGCAACCTCGCGGACATCCCCGACGCCAACTCCACCGAGTTCGACGCCGCCACCGCCCACCCGGTGATCTCCACCATGGCCGAGCAGCTCGACATCGTCGCGGGCGACGGCGACATGGGCGGCACGATGCGCCTGGGCATGTACCCCGCCAAGCTCGCCGAGGGCTCCATCGCCCGTGAGGTGTACGACGGCAAGGAGTACGTGGAGGAGCGCCACCGTCACCGTTACGAGGTGAACAACGGCTACCGCGCCGAGCTGGAGAAGAAGGCCGGGCTGCAGTTCTCCGGCACCTCCCCGGACGGCAAGCTCGTCGAGTACGTCGAGTACCCGCGCGAGGTGCACCCCTACCTGGTCGCCACGCAGGCCCACCCGGAGCTGCGCTCGCGCCCGACGCGTCCGCACCCGCTCTTCGCCGGTCTGGTGAAGGCCGCCGTCGAGCGCCAGCAGGGCGGCAAGCCGGGCGCCAAGTCCGGTAAGTAACACCGGGGAGTTACCGTTGCCGGGGTGCGTGCCTGAAGAGGCGCGCACCCCGGTTTCTGTTTGCACGTGTGGGAGGACAGGGCGACATGACGATCAAGGACACCGCCGAGGAGTGGCAGGTCACGGCGAGCCGGACGCCGTTCGTCGGGAACAAGACGTCCGTCCGCACCGATGACGTGGTCATGCCCGACGGCACCGTGGCGCACCGTGACTACCAGGTGCACCCCGGCTCGGTGGCGGTCCTCGCGCTCGACGACGCGGGCCGCGTCCTGGTCATCCGTCAGTACCGCCACCCCGTCCGCCAGAAGCTCTGGGAGATCCCCGCGGGGCTCCTGGACGTCCCCGGCGAGAACCCGCTGCACGCCGCCCAGCGCGAGCTCTACGAAGAGGCGCACGTCAAGGCCGAGGACTGGCGCGTCCTGACCGACGTCTACACCACGCCCGGCGGCTGCGACGAGGCCGTGCGGGTCTTCCTCGCCCGTGATCTCTCCGAGGCGGAGGGCGAGCGCTTCGAGGTCTCCGAGGAGGAGGCCGACATGGAGCTGGCCCGCGTTCCGCTGGCGGAGCTCGTGCGGGGTGTGCTCGCGGGGGAGTTGCACAACAACTGTCTCGTGGTGGGTGTGCTTTCGCTGGCCGCGGCGTTGGGGGGTGACGGGGTTGATGTGTTGCGCTCTGCCGAGGTGGCGTGGCCTGCGCGGCCCTTTGAGGTGTGAGTACGTTTCTGGCGGGGCGCGGCGGGGGAATCTGCGGGCCGGTTGTGGCTGGTCGCGCAGTTCCCCGCGCCCCTGAAGGATTGCGCCGTTCCTCGCGCCCCTAAAAGATTGCGCAGTTCCCCGCGCCCCTAATCCGCCGCGCCCCTAACCTTCCGCGCCTCCCGCCCCCCCCGCGCCCCTGACACCCCTCGCCGCTCGACCCCGCGGCAGTTGGCCCTTCCGATATGACGATCCACTGATCCGATCGGGGGACTTGTGCGCGGCGTGCGGCCGGGAGGGGTGTGGGGGCTGAACTAGGCTCTGAAAGCGTCCCGCCCGGAGTCCCGGCGGGTTCGTGCAGGCGGACGGGAGCGTGGCCCGTGACGGATCAGGCGGTCGACACGGACGGTGCGGCGGCGGGTGGCGCTGTGCCGTCGCCCGTGGGTGCCGCGGCCCGGCCGACGAAGGATCAGTTCGTCGGCAGACGCCGGGAGTTGAAGGAACTCCGCGCCGACATCGACCGGGCGGGCCTCGACACCCTCGCGGGCCGCAAGACGCCCCGGGCACGCGTTCTGCTGATCGCCGGACGCCCCGGCTCCGGCCGCACCTCGCTCGCGGTGGAACTCGCGCGGCAGCTCGCGGACGACTACCCCGACGGGGTGCTCCGCGCCCGCCTCACCGAACCCGACGGCGCCCGGGTCCCCACCGAGCGCACCGCCCGTGAGCTGCTCGACGCGCTGGCCGTGCCCGCGCCGCCCGGAGCCTGTGAGGACGACCTCTCCGGCGCGCTCAGGGACGCGCTCGCCGACCGCAGGGCGCTGCTCCTGCTGGACGACGCGGCCGACGCCGAACAGGTCGACCCGCTGCTCCCCGACGCCCCCGACTGCCTGGTCGTCGCCGTCTCCGAGGGGCCGCTCACCGGCATCCCCGACGTACGGCCGTGCACGCTGGGCGGTCTGGACAAGGGCGCAGCCGTCGAGCTGCTCGCGCGGGCCTCGGGCCCCGTGCGCATCACCGTCGACCCGCGCTCGGCCGAGTCCCTCGTCGAGGCGTGCCAGGCGCACCCCGAGGCGCTGGTGCTGGCCGGCGGCTGGCTCTCGGTGCGGCCCAAGGCCGCCGTCGCCGACCTGGCCAAGCAGGTGCACGACATGCCGGACGAGGGGTCCGCCCTCGCGCGTGTCTTCCACCACACGTACGCCTCGCTGCCCGCGCCCGCCGCGCGGATACTGCGATTCCTCTCGCTCGCCCCGGCGGGTCACGTCGACCCGCACACCGCGTCCGCTCTCGCGGGCTGCTCGGTCTCCGCCGCCCGCACCACCCTGGACGACTTCGTGGCGCTCGGCCTGGTGCGCGCCGTGGACTCGCCGCTGCCGCAGTACGAGGTGCCGGGCTGTCTGGTGCCGCTCCTGCGGGCCCGCACCGAGAGCCAGGACCGGCCCGCCGAGGTCCAGCTGGCCAGGGCCAGGATGCTGGAGCGGACCGTGCGGCTGCTCCAGTCCTGCCGCGCCGTCACCGAGCCGGACGGCTCGGCGGCCCGCAAGAAGCTCGCGGGGCTGCCGCGCGCGCTGCGCTTCCCCTCCGCCGCCGCTGCCGCCGAGTGGCTGGCGATCCGGCAGCCCGCGCTGCTCGCCGCCGCCCGCCTCGCGGTGGCCGACGGGGAGCTCGACACCCTGGCGCGGCGCCTGATGGCCGCCCTGGTCAGGGCCCTGGTCGCGCACCGCGGCACGGAGGACGCGGCGCCGGTCCTCTACGGGATCCATCAGCTGGTGCTCGACGTCGCCGAGCGGCGGAAGCTGCCGCGTGAGCAGGCCGCCGCGCTGCTGAACCTCGCGGACCTGGACGCGCAGACCGGACGTACGCGGGAGGCGCTGGCCCGCTACCGGGCGGCGCTGGACGCGGGACGCGCGGCGGGCGACCCGTACGCGACCGGACGCGCGATGGAATCCGTAGGCGGTGCCTATCAGGAGCTGGGGGACTGGCCGCGGGCCTCCGACTGGTACGGCAGGGCGCTCGCCCAGCGCCTTGCCCGCGACGAGCGCGCGGACGCCGCCAGGCTCTACGGCCGGATCGGTGCGGTGCACACCTACGCGGGCCGCTACGGAGAGGCGCTGCGCAACTGGAGTTCGTCCGTCACCGGGCACCGCAAGAACGGCGATGTGGCCGCCCAGGCGCGGGCGTTGAGCGAGATGGCGCGGGTCCAGGAGTACGCGGGGCGGCCCGAGGAGTCGCTCCGTACCTGCCAGGAGGCCGTGGAGTGGGCGCGGCACGCCAAGGACGTACGCCTCCAGGCCGCGTTGCAGCTCAGGCTCGCGGACACCCTGGAGCGCCTCGGCGACCCGGCGGCCGCCCGGCTGCACCGGGGCGCGGCCGAGCGCATGCTGGGAACGGAGTTCCCGGCAGCCGCCAGGCTTGAAACGAACGGTGGAGCGGAGCCTTCCGCCTGCGAAATCCGTAGTGCATCCACAGAAGATTGAAGTATTGAAAGGCTAGACAGCGAGAAATCCTTCATTAGACTGGCTCCGCCGCGTACATCCGTGGTGTCTCCCGTTGCGCCCTCGTGTGCACCGGTCTGTGTTGCATTGCCCGAGAAATCCCCTGAGCCAAGGACCGTGATCCACGATGAAGGTCGGCATCCCCCGCGAGGTCAAGAACAACGAGTTCCGGGTGGCCATCACCCCCGCCGGCGTGCACGAGCTGGTGCGCCACGGCCACCAGGTCGTCATCGAGCGGAACGCCGGCGTCGGCTCCTCGATCACGGACGCCGAGTACGTCTCGGCCGGCGCACGGATCCTGGAGACCGCCGACGAGGTCTGGGCCACCGCCGACCTGCTGCTGAAGGTCAAGGAGCCCATCGCGGAGGAGTACCACCGCCTGCGCAAGGACCAGACCCTCTTCACCTACCTCCACCTGGCCGCGTCCAAGGAGTGCACGGACGCGCTCCTGGAGTCGGGCACCACCGCCATCGCGTACGAGACCGTGGAGACCGCGGGCCGCGCGCTCCCGCTGCTCGCCCCGATGTCCGAGGTCGCGGGTCGGCTCGCCCCGCAGGTCGGCGCCTACCACCTGATGGCGGCCAACGGCGGCCGCGGCGTGCTGCCCGGCGGCGTCCCCGGCGTGGCCGCGGGCAAGGCCGTCGTCATCGGCGGCGGCGTCTCGGGCTGGAACGCCGCGCAGATCGCCATCGGCATGGGCTTCCACGTGACCCTGCTCGACAAGGACATCAACAAGCTCAAGGAAGCCGACAAGATCTTCGGCACGAAGATCCAGACCGTCGTCTCCAACGCCTTCGAGCTGGAGAAGGCCTGCCTGGAGGCCGACCTCGTCATCGGCGCCGTGCTGATCCCGGGTGCCAAGGCCCCGAAGCTGGTCACCAACGAGCTCGTCTCGCGGATGAAGCCGGGAAGTGTCCTTGTCGACATCGCGATCGACCAGGGCGGCTGCTTCGAGGACTCGCACGCCACCACGCACGCCGAGCCGACCTTCCCGGTCCACAACTCGGTCTTCTACTGTGTCGCGAACATGCCCGGCGCGGTGCCCAACACCTCGACGTACGCGCTGACCAACGCGACGATGCCGTACATCGTCGAGCTGGCGAACCGCGGCTGGGTCGAGGCCCTGCGCCGCGACCCCGCGCTCGCCCTGGGTCTCAACACCCATGACGGCAAGGTCGTTTACAAGGAGGTCGCCGAGGCCCACGGTCTGGAGCACCTCGAGCTGGAGACGCTCCTCGGCTGACCCAGGTGACTGACTTCGGTCAGTCTCCGACACTTTCGTCAACGAGAGTCGTCAATCTCACGCCAACGGCCGGACCTTGAGAGGGGTCCGGCCGTATGCGTATCAGTGTGGACACGCTCAACTCGCCTTGAACGTAACCCTTTAACCGTTTCGCCCACCCCTGAAACGTGCCGATGGCATGCCGCACACCCTTGACATCAGGGTGTTCCGTTGCCGACACATCGGGTCCGGTCCGGCGGATTGTGTTGCTGTGGACCGGTGACACGCCATAGAGTCGCCAACCGTCGGCATGGTGCCACGCTGACCTATCGAGAAATTTCCTGGTCACCAAGGAGGTAAGACGACTTGTGAATGAGTCGACATTTGCTCCCGGGGGTGGTCAACCAGGAACCTCTGTGCGGGGCCAAGGACCCGTGGGGCTCGAGGCCGTCGGCTCGGTCGCTGTCCGCACCTTCGAAGCCAGGCAGAGTCCCCAGCCGACACAGTCAGCACCCCAGAGCATGGATGGCCATCACGTGAACGCCATGGCCGGCGACCGGAGTGGCGATAACACCCACACCCACCTCGCCGACTACGAGGAACTGCCCCAGGGGCACTTCTACGACCCCGACGCCGAGTACGAGCCCGATCCGGAGTACGCGGCCACGCTCGCGCCGGACGCCGCCCGTCAGCGCCGCGAGCGCATCGGCCCCACGGGACGCCCGCTGCCGTACTTCCCGATCCCGGGCCCGCTGACCGACCACGGTCCCGCGAAGATCATCGCGATGTGCAACCAGAAGGGCGGCGTCGGCAAGACGACGTCGACCATCAACCTGGGCGCGGCCCTCGCGGAGTACGGACGCCGGGTCCTGCTCGTCGACTTCGACCCGCAGGGCGCCCTCTCGGTGGGCCTCGGGGTGAACCCGATGGAGCTGGACCTGACGGTCTACAACCTCCTCATGGAGCGCGGCATGTCCGCGGACGAGGTGCTCCTGAAGACGGCGGTCCCCAACATGGACCTGCTGCCCAGCAACATCGACCTGTCCGCCGCCGAAGTGCAGTTGGTGAGCGAGGTCGCCCGCGAGTCCACGCTGCAGCGCGCCCTGAAGCCGCTGATGCAGGACTACGACTACATCGTGATCGACTGTCAGCCCTCGCTCGGCCTGCTCACCGTGAACGCCCTGACGGCGGCTCACAAGGTGATCGTGCCGCTCGAATGCGAGTTCTTCGCGCTGCGCGGTGTGGCCCTGCTGACCGAGACGATCGAGAAGGTCCAGGAGCGGCTCAACCCCGACCTGGAGCTCGACGGCATCCTCGCGACCATGTACGACTCCCGCACGGTGCACAGCCGTGAGGTGCTCGCGCGCGTGGTCGAGGCCTTCGACGACCACGTCTACCACACGGTCATCGGGCGCACGGTGCGCTTCCCGGAGACCACGGTCGCCGGTGAGCCCATCACGACGTACGCCTCCAACTCGGTCGGTGCGGCCGCCTATCGCCAGCTCGCCAGGGAGGTGCTCGCCCGGTGTCACGCCGAGTGAGTCTGCCCGGGGCCGACGAACTGTTCCGTACGACCGGGGGGATGGCGCTGCAGTCGTCGTCTCCGCGGCGCCCGGCCAACGGCGAGGCACGCGTGCCGGGGCCCGCGGGCGAGAGCGACGAGACGGCGGCGTCCGACGAAGCCGCCGCACAGGGCGACGGCGGTGAGCCCGCCGAACACGCGGCCGCGGACGCCGAGTCCGGCTCCGAGTCGCGCAGCAGGGCGGCCGCCGCCGGCGAGGCCGAGAAGGGCGCGGGGCGCCGTGCGGCACCGGCGCAGGAAGGTTCGGCCACCCAGGGCGGCGGCAAGTCCGGCGCCTCCACCGCGCAGGCCCGGCGGCGGGCCAGGGCGGCCAACCGGCGGCCCAGCGGGCGCGAGCGGCACGACGAGAAGATCACCGTGTACGTCTCCGCCGAGGAACTCATGGACCTCGAACACGCGCGCTTGGTGCTGCGCGGCGAGCACGGGCTCGCGGTCGACCGCGGGCGCATCGTGCGCGAAGCGGTCGCCGTCGTCCTCGCCGACCTGGAGTCGCGCGGGGACGCGAGCATTCTCGTACGACGGCTTCGCGGGCGGTAGGGGTAGCGTTCCCGCCTGATGGCCACGAACGACTGCTCCGCACCGCCTCCCGCCGCTCCCCGCCGTGCCTTGGGGCGCGGTCCAGGGGCGGCTCCCGCGGAACCGGAGCCGGAGCCTGTCGGGCCGGAGCCCGTGGAGCCGGCACCTGCGGAGCCAGCACCCGTGGAGCCGGAACCCGTGGAGCCCGGACCCGCCGTGGTCGAGGCCCCGGAGTCGCTGGTACCCGCCGAGCCCGATGACGGGCGGTTCAAGGTCCGGCTCGCGAACTTCGAGGGCCCCTTCGACCTGCTGCTCCAGCTGATCTCCAAGCACAAGCTCGATGTCACCGAAGTCGCGCTGTCGAAGGTGACCGACGAGTTCATGGCGTACATCCGGGCGATGGGGCCCGACTGGGACCTGGACCAGACGACCGAGTTCCTCGTGGTCGCGGCCACCCTGCTCGATCTGAAGGCGGCGCGGCTGCTGCCCGCCGCCGAGGTCGAGGACGAGGCCGACCTGGCGTTGCTGGAGGCGCGGGACCTGCTGTTCGCGCGGCTGCTCCAGTACCGCGCGTACAAACAGATCGCGGACATCTTCAGCGCGCGGCTCGAGGAGGAGGCGCGGCGCTATCCGCGGACCGTGGGCCTTGAGACCCATCACGCCGAGCTGCTGCCCGAGGTCGTCATCAGCATCGGGGCCGAGGGGTTCGCCAAGCTCGCCGTGAAGGCCATGCAGCCGCGGGCCAAGCCGCAGGTGTACATCGACCACATCCACGCCCCGCTGGTCTCCGTGCGGGAGCAGGCGGCCGTCGTGGTGGCCCGGCTGCGGGAGCGGGGCGAGCTGAGCTTCCGGGTGCTCGTCGAGGACGTGGGGGAGGACACCCTCACCGTCGTCGCGCGCTTCCTCGCGCTCCTCGAGCTGTACCGCGAGAAGGCCGTCGCCCTGGACCAGGAGGACCCCCTGGGCGAGCTGATGGTGCGGTGGACCGGCGGGGAGGGTGCCGACGAGCCGACCGTGACCGACGAGTTCGACCGGGCCCCCGAGCCGCTTGACCGTGAGGACCAGGAGGAGAAGGCGTGAGTGGCGTGAGTGCGGAACGTCCCGTGGGTGAGCTCGCCGGTGCCGTCGCGGAGCTTGAGCTGCGGCCCGCCCTCGAAGCCGTCCTGATGGTGGTGGACGAGCCCGCCACCGAGGAGCACCTCGCCAAGATCCTCCAGCGGCCCAGGCGCCAGGTCTCCGACGCGCTGCGGGAGCTCGCCGACGAGTACACGGTGCAGAAGCGGGGCTTCGAGCTGCGGCTCGTGGCGGGCGGCTGGCGGTTCTACACGCGGCCCGAGTACGCCGCGGCGGTGGAGGGCTTCGTCCTGGACGGCCAGCAGGCGCGGCTCACCCAGGCGGCCCTGGAGACCCTCGCGGTGGTCGCGTACCGCCAGCCGGTCAGCCGTTCCAGGGTCTCCGCGGTGCGCGGGGTGAACTGTGACGGGGTGATGCGGACGCTTCTCCAGAGGGGTCTGGTGGAGGAGGCGGGCGCGGAACCCGAAACAGGTGCGATCCTGTACAGGACGACGAACTACTTTCTGGAGCGGATGGGCCTGCGTGGCCTTGACGAGCTTCCGGAGCTCGCGCCCTTCCTCCCCGAGGCGGACGCGATCGAGTCGGAGACGCTGGAAGGTGTCCCGTCGTTCGATCCGGACGCACCCGATGCGCCGGGTTACGAGTACACCCAGGACACAGCCGACTAGACGGAACTTTGATGCGAAGCAGCAGCGGCAGGAACAGCAGCGGAAACAACGGCGGGAGCCGTGGTGGCAACAGCGGCGGCCGCGGCAACGGCGGCGGCCGGGGAGGCTCCGGCGGCCGCGGCAACAGCGGCGGCCAGGGCGGCTCCGGCGGCCGCGGCAACTACCGGGGTGCCGGTAACGGCCGTGACGACAAGCAGGACGGCGGCAGGCCCAGCAAGCCGCGTCCCGAGGAGCGGCGCTACGACGTGAGCCCCGCCGACGGCGGCGGCGCCCCCAAGCGGGGCCGTGGCGCGGCGGCGCGCGGCGGCGCCAAGGGCGGCCCCCGCACCTCCCAGGGCACGGGAGCCCGCGGCAGCCGTCGCGGCGCCTCCCCGGCGACCTCGCGGGAGTACGACGCCCGGCAGGAGGAGCGCAACCGCGAGCGGTACGCGGGCAAGCCCAAGGTGAGCCCGCCCAAGACCTTCCCGGGCGCCGAGCAGGAGGGCGAGCGCCTCCAGAAGGTGCTCGCCCGTGCGGGCTACGGCTCGCGCCGTGCCTGTGAGGAGCTGGTCGACGAGGCCCGCGTCGAGGTCAACGGCGAGATCGTCCTGGAGCAGGGTCTGCGCGTCGACCCCGAGAAGGACGAGATCAAGGTCGACGGCCTGACCGTCGCCACGCAGTCGTACCAGTTCTTCGCGCTGAACAAGCCGGCCGGTGTCGTGGCCACCATGGAGGACCCCGACGGCCGCCAGTGCCTGGGCGACTACACGAACAACCGTGAGACGCGGCTGTTCCACGTGGGGCGTCTGGACACCGAGACCGAGGGCGTCATCCTGCTCACCAACCACGGCGAGCTCTCGCACCGGCTGACCCACCCCAAGTACGGCGTGAAGAAGACCTACCTCGCGCACATCGTGGGTCCCATCCCGCGCGACCTGGGCAAGCAGCTCAAGGACGGCATCCAGCTGGAGGACGGGTACGCGAAGGCGGACCACTTCCGCGTCGTCGAGCAGACCGGAAAGAACTACCTGGTCGAGGTCACCCTGCACGAGGGCCGCAAGCACATCGTGCGGCGCATGCTCGCCGAGGCGGGCTTCCCGGTGGACAAGCTGGTGCGGGTGGCCTTCGGGCCGATCACCCTGGGCGACCAGAAGTCCGGGTGGCTGCGCCGGCTCTCCAACACGGAGGTCGGGATGCTCATGAAGGAAGTCGATCTGTAGACCCGCGCGGATCTTCGGGTCCTCAGGGGTTGTGACCGCCCGCCCGCTCTCTTTATAGTCGTAACGACTATTAAGGGGGTGGGCGGGCATGTCCGTGTCCGGGACCTACGACAAACACGCCTACGAGCCGTTCGCCGTCACCGTCGACCTGGCGGTGTTCACCATCCGCGACGGCGCGCTGCACGTGCTGCTCGTCGAGCGCGGCCAGGAGCCGTACGCGGGGCGCTGGGCGCTGCCCGGCGGCTTCGTGCAGCCCGACGAGTCCGCGGAGCGGGCCGCCGCGCGCGAGCTCGCCGAGGAGACCGGGCTCGCGGACGTCAGCGGGCTCCATCTGGAACAGGTGCGCACCTACAGCGAGCCGGGCCGCGATCCGCGCATGCGGGTCGTCTCCGTCGCGTTCGCCGCGCTGGTGCCCGATCCGCCCGAGGCCCGGGGCGGCGGTGACGCGGCCCGCGCGGCCTGGCTGCCCTACACCCCGGCGACCTACCGGCCGCTCGCCTTCGACCACGACCGGATCCTCGCCGACGCCCACGACCGGGTCGGCGGCAAGCTCGAGTACACCGGCCTGGCCACCGCCTTCTGCGCGCCCCAGTTCACCCTCGGCGAGCTGCGGCAGGTCTACGAAGCGGTCTGGGGCGCCGAACTCGACCCCGCCAACTTCCGCCGCAAGGTCGTCGGCACCGCCGGGCTCGTCGAGGCGATCCCCGGCGCGGCACGGCTGACCGGCGGCCGCGGCAAGCCCGCCGCGCTCTTCAGGGCGGGCACCGCCAGCGCCCTGCACCCGCCGCTGCTCCGCCCCGTCCCGGAAGGAACCTCCTCATGAAGCGCGCCGCCACCGGATCCCTGCTCGGGCTCGCCCTCGGGGACGCGCTGGGCTTCCCGACCGAGTTCAACGACGTGCCGTCCATCCTCACCAAGTGCGGCCCCTGGCGCGAGATGGAGCTGCCGAGCCCGGCCTTCATCACGGACGACACCCAGATGACGCTGGCGCTGGCCCGCGCGCTGCGCACCGCCATGGACCGGGGGATGCTCGGCCCCAAGCGTCTGGAGCGGCCCCTGCGCGAGGAGTTCGTGGACTGGTACCAGTCGCCGGACAACAACCGCGCGCCCGGCAACACCTGCCTGCGGGCCTGCAACCTCCTCAAGGACGGCAGGCCCTGGGAGCAGGCCAGCCAGGTGCACTCCAAGGGCTGCGGCGCCAACATGCGCGTCGCGCCCGTCGGGCTCGCGCAGGGGCTCAGCGACGAACAGCGGGCGGGCGCCGCCCAGTTGCAGTCCGCGCTCACCCACGGCCACCCCACCGCGCTCGCGGCCTCCGACCTCACCGCGCACGCCGTCCGGCTGCTCGCCGAGGGCGTCGAGCCGACCGGCCTCGTCGGGCTCCTTCGCTCCTACGCGTACGAGAACCGCGAGACGTACCACGAGCGCTGGCTCGGCGAGCTGTGGCGGCGGGGCGAGGCGCCGACGCCGGGGGCGTTCATCGCGCAGGGCTGGGACGAGTGCCTCGGGGTCCTGGAGCGGGTCAGGGACGCGCTGCGCTCGCCCTCGCCCGAGACCGACCCGTGCCTGGCCACCGGCGCGGGCTGGATCGCCGAGGAGGCGTTCGCCACCGGCCTGCTGTGCTTCCTGCTGTTCGTCGACGAGCCGGTCACCGCGCTGCGCAGGGCCGCCTGCACGTCCGGCGACTCGGACTCGATCGCCTGCCTGGCCGGGGCCTTCGCGGGCGCCCACCTCGGGGCGGACGCCTGGCCCGCCGCGTGGACGGCCCGTATCGAACACCGGGACGAGCTGCGCGCGTTCGGCGCGCTCTGGGATTCCTGAGTCATGAACGCTGATCTCGGCCTCGCCGTCGACCTGGAATCCGTCGTCGCCGAGCAGGCCGACCCGCTGCTCTTCGCGACGGTCTCCGGCGCGCATCTGTACGGCTTTCCGTCCCGTGACTCGGACGTCGACCTGCGCGGCGTGCACCTGCTGCCGGTGGCCGACCTGGTGGGGCTGCGCGAGCCGGACGAGACCAGGTCACGGATGTGGCTGAGCGACGGGGTCGAGATGGACCTGGTCACGCACGACCTGCGCAAGTTCGCGCGGCTGATGCTGCGGCACAACGGCTACGTCCTGGAGCAGCTGCTCTCGCCCCTGATGGTGCACACCAGCGAGGCGCACGCGGAGCTCGTCGCGCTCGCGCCGGCCGTCCTCACCAGCCACCACGCCCACCACTACCGGGGGTTCGCCAGGACGCAGTGGCGGCTCTTCGAGAAGAACGGCGAGCTCAAGCCGCTGCTCTACACGTACCGGGTGCTGCTCACCGGCATCCATCTGATGCGCAGCGGCCAGGTGGTCGCCGATCTGCCCACGCTGGTGGGCGAGGTGGCGCAGGCGCCGGACCGGCTGCCCGAGCTCATCGACGCCAAGCGCGCCGCGGAGCACGGGCGCGCCGACGTGGACCACGCGCGCGTGGCCGCCGAAGTGGAGCGCCTGCACGCCGTCCTCGACGAGGCGCAGGCCGGCTCAGTCCTGCCCGGGACGCACTCCGCCCACGGTGCCCTGCACGACCTCGTCGTCCGGGTGCGGCTGCGCGGAGCCGAGGGCTGACGCCCGCCGCGTACGGAAGAGGAAGTCCTCGACGCGCCGCCGGTCGGGCCCGGCGGGCAGCGGGCTGTGTGCCGCCGCCTCGTCGGCCTCGGCGGCCAGCCGGTTCATCCAGGACTCGACCTCCGGCCAGCCGAGTTCGCCGCGCTTCACCGCGAGCAGCTCCTCGCGCCGGTCGCCGACGTCGATCGTCAGCTCGCCGGTGCGCAGCAGGTCGCGGCAGGAGATCAGCAGGCGCAGCAGGTGCATCGCGTGCTTCCAGCGCGGGGCGCCGTGCGTGCGGACGTCGGCGTCGAGCTTCTTGCGCTGGCCGAGCGCGTAGCGGGCGAAGGTGTCGTGGGCCTGGCGGGAGAGGAACGCCTCGCGCAGGGCGAGCAGTTCGCGGCCGGTGTCCGTGAGCCGCTCCACGAGCGGGGAGTGCAGGCATTCGAGGACGTTCGGATTGGCGCGCAGCGCGAGCTCGCAGAACCGCTCCAGCTCCCAGCCGAACTGTTCGTCGGCGGGCCCTTCCACATGCGTCGGCGGCTTCTCGAAGCGCCAGAACAGCGGCGTGGGGGCCAGGAAGACGCCCCTGCGGTCGGTGTCGCTGCCCTCCGTGGCCAGGCCGAAGGCGCGCGAGCCCATCACGCAGGAGTAGACCGTGTGGTCGCGTACCAGGTCCTGAGGGTGCATGCCGGGAGCGTACGGGGAGCGGCTAGCCGAGCGTGATCGAATTTCCGGTGACGGTGATCTTCCGAGGGGGCAGCGGGCGCGGCGCGGGTCCGTCGGCGACCGAGGCGTCGGCCACGCGGTACTTGCTGCCGTGGCAGGGGCAGTTGATCGTGCCGTCCGCGACCTCGGAGACCGTGCAGCCCTGGTGGGTGCAGACCGCGGAGAAGGCCTTGAACTCGCCGCTCACCGGCTGGGTGACCACGACCTTCTCGTCCTTGACGACCTTGCCGCCGCCGACCGGGATGTCGGAGGTCTTCGCCAGCTCGGGGCCCGCGGGCGGCTTCGCGGACCCGGGCGCGGAGGACTTCCCGCCCGGGGCGGAACCGGACGGGGACACCGAGGATGCCGCGGGCTCCGACGCCTCCGGCTCCGCACCCTCGTCGCCGTACTTGCTGCACCCCGCCGCGAGCGCGCCCGCGCCCGCCACGATCACCGCACGGCGCGACGCCCGCCCCGCGCCGCTCACGTCGTGACCCCGACCGTGCGGAAGAACCAGAGCGCCGACGTCAGCCAGAGCACCGTGAGCGTCACGAACACCACGCCCGCGACCACCGGGAGCAGCCAGCCGGGCAGCCGCTGCGAGCGGAGCAGCAGCATCTTGGCGCTGAACGCGCCGAAGAAGAAGCAGCCGAGCAGCGAGTGCCACATCACGCGGGTCGAGTACGTCTGGTAGCCGAGCGCGTAGAGGCAGTGCACCGCCACGGGGACGGCGATCAGGAACGCGATCCGGCCCGACCAGCGGTGCAGGGCCGCCGACCAGGAGGGCCCCGGGATCCTGCCGTACAGCATCAGGGCCGAGACGACCTGCACCAGCGCGAAGGCGAACGCCGTCGTGGCCAGCCAGGACTTGACGGCGCTCGTGCTGCTGAACCCCGCGAGGTTGAAGGCGGTGCCCGCCGGGTCGTGGACCTTGCCGTACGCCCCGAGGCCCACCGCGACGGCCGCCGCGAACAGCGCGGGCACCAGATAGCGGGCGGCGCCCGGCCTGCGGTGCTCGCCCGCGCCCGGGGGCACGGGGAAGCCGCCCTGGGTGGGGGCGTTGGGGTCGACGCTCATGAGGGCTCCCTCTCGGCGTGAGTGGTACGGACGCCCGGCGGCGGGGCGGACGGGCGGCTCTACGGCGTGACGGGGCGGGCGGTGACGACGTCGCCGTCGACCCGTGCGGTGCCGGTGCGCGGGTCGAGCCGCGGGGCCTTCGCGGGCTTGCCGTCGCGCTTGACGATGCCGACCTGACTGCCGTCCGGCAGGACGATCCAGCCGCCGTCGAGCTTGGCGCCGCGCACCTCGGTGGTGGCCCGGTAGAGGCCGGACGGCTTGACGGCCTTGGCGGCGGTGAACGCGTGGCGTCCGTCGGTGGCGTCGACCGTGCCGCGGACCCGCTTGCCGGTGAGCTGCCCGGTCAGCTTCGCGCCGTGCTTGCCGGTCAGGCGCATCGACCCGTCGTCCTCGACGTCGCCCTTCAGCCAGGACTCGGTGTCGCGGCCGTCGCAGTAGTACGCGATGGCCTTGCCGTCGCGCAGCGAGAGGGAGACGGCCGAGGTGTCGTCGTCGGTGCGGCCCGCGTAGTCGGCGTTGGGCGGTGGCTTCTCGTCGGGGCTCTTCGACGGGCTCTTCGACGGGGTCGGGCTCTTCGTCGGCGTCGGGGAGGGCTTCCCCTGGCCCGTCGCGGGGGAGGAGGCCGCGGTGCCGGGCGCGTCCCCTCCGTACGACGAACTGCCCGTCCCCGTCGTCGCGTTGAGCGACAGCATGAACAGGGCGAGCAGCAGCCCGGCGAGAAGGGTGTACAGAGGTCCTGAGCGCTTCATACGAGCCCCCCGAGGCGCTGTGCCTGCCGGCCCTTCCATGCAAGCGGACCCGCCCGTCCGCGTCCATAGCCAGTCCGTAGCGAAACGACCCCCAATCGGCCCAAGTGGCGACAGGGGGCGATTCGGGTGACATTGGCAGGGTCTGAGGCCCCGCCGCGCACCCGGCGCGGGCCCGGCCACTCACTCGAAAGGCACGACCATGGCGGGTAACGATCTCGGCAGCCTTCTCGGCGGTCTCCTCGGCGGCGGCCAGCAGGGCGGCGGCTCGTCCGGCGGTGGCGGTGGCGGCAACATCCTCGCCGCGCTGCTCGGCGCCCTGATGAGCAAGGGCGGCGGCGCGGGCGGGAGCAACCCGCTCTCCGGCCTCCTGGAGGGGCTGACCAAGGCCGGACTCGCCGACCAGGCCCAGTCCTGGGTCGGCACCGGCGAGAACAAGGACGTCTCCGGCGCCCAGGTGCGCGACGCCCTGCCGGACGACACCCTCCGCCAGGTCGCCGAGGAGGCCGGAGTCTCTCCTGAGCAGGCCGCGAACGAGATCGCTCAGGTGCTGCCGCAGGCCGTCGACAAGCTGACGCCCGAGGGCCAGGTGCCCTCCGGCTCGCTGGAGGACCTGATCAAGCAGCAGCAGCTCTGACCCACCCCGGTATGGTGCGCGGCGTCCGTCTCGGCAGACGGGCGCCGCGCACTCCTGTGCCGGGCGCTGACTACGCTTGTCGTACGAAGGCGGCGGCGGAAGCCGTCGGCACGCGAGCGAGGAGCAGCACTGTGGCGGTACGAGCGGTCCGGGGCGCCGTCCAACTGGAACGGGACGAGGCCGGGCACATGGCCGAGCAGGTCAGCGCGCTGCTCACCGCCGTCCTCGAGCGGAACGGGCTGACCCAGGAGGACCTGATCAGCATCTGGTTCACGGCCACGCCCGATCTGCACTGCGACTTCCCCGCGGCCGCCGCGCGCGGCCTCGGCATCGTGGACGTACCGCTGATCTGCGCCCAGGAGCTGGACATCGAGGGGGCCATGCCCCGCGTGGTCCGGGTCCTCGCGCACATCGACACCGACCGGCCGCGCTCCGAGGTCGCCCACGTCTACCTCGGCACCGCCGCCGCACTCCGCAAGGACATCGCCCAGTGAGAACCGCCCTCGTCATCGGCACCGGCCTGATCGGCACCTCAGCCGCCCTCGCCCTCGTGTCCCGCGGTGTCACCGTCCACCTCGCCGACCACGACCAGGCCCAGGCCCGCACCGCGGCCGCGCTCGGCGCGGGCACCGACGAGGCGCCCGCCGGGCCCGTCGACCTGTGCGTCGTCGCCGTGCCGCCCGCGCACGTCGCGGCGACCCTGGCCGACGTGATGCGGCGCGGCGCCGCGCGCGCCTACCTCGACGTGGCCAGCGTCAAGGGCGGCCCCCGCCGCGACCTGGAGGCGCTGGGCCTCGACCTCACCCCGTACATCGGCACGCACCCCATGTCGGGCCGGGAGCGCAGCGGCCCGCTCGCCGCCACCGCCGACCTCTTCGAGGGTCGGCCCTGGGTGCTCACGCCGACCAGGGACACCGACACCGAGGTCCTCAACCTCGCCCTGGAGCTCGTCGCGCTCTGCCGCGCCGTCCCCGTCGTCATGGACGCCGACGCCCACGACCGCGCGGTCGCCCTCGTCTCGCACATGCCGCACCTGGTCTCCAGCATGGTCGCGGCCCGCCTCGAACACGCCGACGAGACCGCCGTACGGCTCTGCGGCCAGGGCATCAGGGACGTGACGCGGATCGCCGCGTCCGACCCGCGCATGTGGATCGACATCCTCTCCGCCAACCCGGGCCCGGTCGCCGACCTGCTCGCCGCCGTCGCCACCGACCTGGACGACACGGTGGCGGCACTGCGCGCGCTCCAGTCCGCCGACGAGACGCAGCGCACCGAGGGCGTGGCGGGCGTCGAGAACGTGCTGCGGCGCGGCAACGCGGGCCAGACCCGGGTGCCCGGCAAGCACGGCGCTGCCCCGGCCTCGTACGAGGTCGTCGCGGTGCTCATCGACGACAAGGCGGGCCAGCTGGCCCGGATCTTCGCCGACGCGGACCTGGCGGGCGTCAACATCGAGGACGTGCGCATCGAGCACGCCACGGGACAGCAGGCCGGCCTGGTCCAGCTGATGGTCGAGCCGAAGGCGGCGCCCGTGCTGAGCGCGGCGCTGCGGGAGCGCGGCTGGTCGATCCGGCAGTAGCGGCGGCGGGCGGCCCGGGGGCCGCGAGGGCCGGTGCGCGGGGGCTGCAAGGGCAGTGTGTGCGAGCCAGTAACCTTGTGCGGGGCGTGTTCGCGCCCCGCTTCCCCGCTCCGAGTACTGCGAAAGGTGTCCGCTCCCCGTGGAAACCGCAGCAACCGCCGCCCCGGCAGCCGTGATCGTCGCCATCGACGGGCCCTCCGGCACGGGCAAGTCGAGCACCTCGAAGGCCGTCGCCGCCCAGCTCGGCCTCAGCTACCTGGACACCGGCGCCCAGTACCGGGCGATCACCTGGTGGATGGTGCACAACGGCATCGACCTCACCGACCCGAGCGCCATCGCCGCCGTCGCGGGCAAGCCCGAGATCGTCTCCGGCACCGACCCGGCCGCGCCGACCATCTCGGTCGACGGCACGGACGTCGCGGGCCCGATCCGGACCACCGAGGTCACCTCCAAGGTCAGCGCCGTCAGCGCGGTGCCCGAGGTGCGCACCCGCATCACCGAGCTGCAGCGCTCCATCGCGGGCTCCGCCGAGCTGGGGATCGTCGTCGAGGGCCGGGACATCGGTACGACCGTGCTGCCCGACGCCGACCTGAAGATCTTCCTGACCGCGTCGCCCGAGGCGCGCGCCGCCCGCCGCTCCGGCGAGCTCAAGGGCGCCGACGTCAAGGCGACCCAGGAGGCCCTGATCAAGCGGGACGCGGCCGACTCCAGCCGCAAGACGTCCCCGCTGGCCAAGGCCGACGACGCCGTCGAGGTCGACACCACCGAGCTCACGCTCCAGCAGGTCATCGAGTGTGTCGTCACCCTCGTCGGGGAGAAGCGGGCGGCGAAGTGAGCGAGGCTCCCGCAGGCCGGGGCGGCGCCGACCGGGGTGCTGCCGAGCGCGGCGCTTCCGAGCGCGGTGCTTCCGAGCGCGGTGCGGAGGTCGGCCGCCGGATCGGCGTCGGCCTCATGTACGGGCTGTGGAAGCCGCGGGTGCTCGGCGCCTGGCGGGTCCCCGCCACCGGCCCGGTGATCCTGGCCGTGAACCACTCGCACAACGTCGACGGCCCGATGGTCATGGGCGTGGCGCCCCGGCCGACGCACTTCCTGATCAAGAAGGAAGCGTTCATCGGACCGCTCGGCTCCTTCCTGCACGGCATCGGCCAGGTCGAGGTGGACCGGTCGATCGCCGACCGCACCGCCATCACCAGGGCCCTGGGCGTCCTCTCGGACGGCGGCGTCCTCGGGATCTTCCCCGAGGGCACCAGGGGCGAGGGCGACTTCGCCTCGCTGCGCGCGGGCCTCGCGTACTTCGCGGTACGCGGCGGAGCGCCGATCGTCCCGGTCGCCGTGCTCGGCAGCACGGAGAAGCGCGGACGGCTGATAAAGCAGCTGCCCCCGCTGCGCAGCCGGGTCGACGTCGTCTTCGGAGACCCCTTCGAAGCGGGCGACGGCAGCGGGCGGCGCACGCGCAAGGCGCTGGACGAGGCGACCGTGCGCATCCAGGAGCGGCTCACCGGCCACCTGGAAAACGCCAGGCGCCTGACCGGGCGCTGAGCGAGACTTATCAAGTAGTGCGCAGGACCGATACGCGGTGCGGCGCACCGATCACCACGATGAACGACGAGGTACGGACTTCATGAACGACCAGACACAGCCCGAGGGCGACGGCTTCGCCGAGCACGACCACGGGGCGCTCGGCGACGCCGAGTACGCACAGTTCATGGAGCTCGCCGCCGAAGAGGGCTTCGACATCGAGGACGTCGAGGGCGCCATCGAGGAGGCGGGCCACGGCCCGCTGCCCGTCCTCGCCATCGTCGGCCGCCCCAACGTCGGCAAGTCGACCCTGGTGAACCGCATCATCGGCCGCCGCGAGGCCGTCGTGGAGGACAAGCCGGGCGTCACCCGCGACCGCGTCACCTATGAGGCGGAGTGGGCGGGCCGCCGCTTCAAGGTCGTCGACACCGGCGGCTGGGAGCAGGACGTCCTCGGCATCGACGCCTCGGTGGCCGCCCAGGCCGAGTACGCGATCGAGACCGCGGACGCCGTCGTCTTCGTCGTCGACTCCACGGTCGGCGTCACCGACACCGACGAGGCGGTCGTACGCCTGCTGCGCAAGGCCAACAAGCCGGTCGTGCTCTGCGCCAACAAGGTCGACGGCCAGTCCGGCGAGGCCGACGCCACCGCCCTGTGGGCCCTGGGCATCGGCGAGCCGCACCCGGTCTCCTCGCTGCACGGCCGCGGCACCGGCGACATGCTCGACGCCGTCCTCGAAGCACTGCCCGAGGCGCCCGCGCAGACCTTCGGCGCGGGCATCGGCGGCCCCCGCCGCATCGCGCTCATCGGCCGTCCGAACGTCGGCAAGTCCTCGCTCCTGAACAAGGTGGCCAACGAGGACCGCGTCGTGGTCAACGAGCTGGCGGGCACCACCCGAGACCCGGTCGACGAGCTCATCGAGCTGGGCGGCATCACCTGGAAGTTCGTCGACACGGCGGGCATCCGCAAGCGCGTCCACCTCCAGCAGGGCGCCGACTACTACGCCTCGCTGCGCACCGCCGCCGCCGTCGAGAAGGCGGAGGTCGCGGTGATCCTCATCGACGCCTCCGAGACCATCTCGGTCCAGGACCAGCGCATCGTGACGATGGCCGTCGAGGCGGGCCGCGCGATCGTCGTGGCGTACAACAAGTGGGACACCCTCGACGAAGAGCGCCGCTACTACCTGGAGCGGGAGATCGAGACCGAGCTCGCCCAGGTGGCCTGGGCGCCGCGGGTCAACGTCTCCGCGGCCACCGGGCGGCACATGGAGAAGCTCGTCCCGGCGATCGAGACGGCCATCGCGGGCTGGGAGACGCGCGTGCCGACCGGGCGTCTGAACGCGTTCCTCGGCGAGATCGTCGCCTCGCACCCGCACCCGGTGCGCGGTGGCAAGCAGCCCCGCATCCTCTTCGGCACCCAGGCCGGCACGAAGCCGCCGCGGTTCGTCTTCTTCGCCTCCGGCTTCATCGAGGCGGGCTACCGCCGCTTCCTCGAGCGCCGGCTGCGCGAGGAGTTCGGCTTCGACGGCACGCCGATCCACATCTCGGTGCGGGTCCGCGAGAAGCGCGGCCGCAAGAAGTAGCAGTAGAAGTAGCAGCAGCAGGAGAACAGGCGAATGCCCGGCTTCCCCTCGGTGGGAAGGCCGGGCATTTCTCTGTTCGCTGTGCTCCCGGGCTCCGTGCTCAGTGCTCGCGGCGCGGGCCGGGCGGCAGTGCGGCGGGGAACTGGTGGTGGCCCGTCGCGTGGTGGTGCGTCGCGTGGTGGTCGTGCTGGCCGTAGCGGGCGACCTGGAACTGGCCGAAGGCGCGGGCGTCGTGCCGAGGGTCGTGGCCGCGGTGCTGGATGCCGTACGGCCCCGAGCCGAAGGCCGTGAACCCGAGGTCCTCCTCGCCGGTCCGGTCGCCCGGCAGCGCCCTGAAGGCCCTGAGGTACTCCGAGTACAGCGTGTCGTAGATCGGCGTGGCCGAGTGGTCGCCCGATGTGTCCTGCGCCGTGCGCATGGACGGGATCGGGTTCTGGTACACGGGCCGGGGGCGTGAGGGGTCGTATGTGTGCACGTCTGTGCCAACGAAACGACCGGCAGACAGATGCGGGGGCCGCGCCGCTTTCCCGGACCGGTGGGGGTGTGACCGGCGCATTCGGGTCGGCGACGCGGCCCCCGCGGGAGGCCGGACCGTCAGGTTCCGGCGAGCGGCATCGCGCTGGCGACCAACTGGCCGTGCGCCGCGGCCTTGTCCAGGGCGTCGCGCAGCAGGTCCTCGCGCGGCTGGCGGCCGATCACGCCGACCGGGGCGGCGAAGAGCAGCACGGTCTGCGTCTTGTTGGCCGCGGCCCGCCAGGCCTCGGTGACCTGGAGCGGGTGGTGCGCCTGCCACCAGGCGACGGGGGAGCCGTTGGTGCCGGGCTGGAGGATGGCGTGCAGCTGGCCCATGGCGAGCAGCACGGACCAGCCGGGCAGCGCGGGCGGTACGCCGTCGAGCGAGGTCACCGGCATGAAGCCCTGCTCGATCAGGAGCGGCAGGAAGTCGTCGCCGCGGCCGGTGCCCGGCGCGGTGCCGGGGCGGGAGATGGGGCCCGTCGGTTCGACGACGAGGGCGGGCCGCAGCTCGCCGTCGATCAGGACGAGGCCGCTGGTCACGCCGAGTACGGCCTGGTCGGGGACGACGTCGGCGGCGCCTTCGCCGTCCTCACCGGTGATCGACCGCACGGCGCCCTGCAACTGCTCCTCGGAGACCGCGACGATCTGGGAGGGCAGGCAGGTGGCGTGGGCGAAGGCGAGCACGGCGGTCTCGTCGCCGACGAACAGGACGGTGCTGGTGCGCTCCTGCTCCGCGTCGCCTGGGGTGCGGCAGGAAGTGCAGTCGTAACTGCCGGGGGTGTTGTCTCCGGCGAGCAGCCGGTCGGCTTCTTCGTCGCCGATCTCGGCGCGTACGTCGTCGCTGACGTCGAGCATGCGCGGCACGGTGGCTCCTCGCGATCATCACATTGGGGTGCGTGGGATGGGTGTGACGGCCGGGCGGTGCCCGGCTCATAAGAAGACAACGGTGGATCAGTGGCGCAAGTCACGCACGGAAGCGAACGGAATCGAACCATCCGCAGCGGAGGGTGAGCCGGGCGGCGGAATCTGTCACTCCGCGCCAACACGTGCTGGGTGCACAGAACTTCGGCCGGTGAGGTGGGTCACAGATCACCGGGTCAACTGGTCGACAAATGCCGAAATCCACGAATGAAGTGGGTGGCCGAAAGTCGCCGATACCCCGGGTAACGCTCAACTGGCCTGGAATGACAAGGAGTTGGTTGATAGCGGGGCGAGAGGGCTCCTAGATTCCACCGCCGTGTGCAGCGAGCACCGCTCGGGTACGTCCGCCGGTCGCACCAGCCAGCTCAAGCACCGACACCGGCGGTCGGGGCCGGACGGGACCCCAGGCGCCGGATGCGCGAGGGACCCGTACGGCCAGGGGGAGCCCGGGTCCTTCGAGAGGGAAATTCATGTCCGCACGTCCCAAGTGCATTCGCAAGACGGCAGTGATCGCAGGGGCGACGCTGATCGCCCCGCTGGCACTGCTCGCCGCGACCGGCCAGGCCGGCGCGGCGGACAGCGGAGTGTGGGACCGCATCGCACGGTGTGAGAGCGGCGGAAACTGGCAGACCAACACCGGGAACGGCTACTACGGCGGGCTGCAGTTCTCCGCCGGTACCTGGCGCGCGTACGGCGGTGGGGCCTACGCGTCCACCGCCGACAGGGCGTCCAAGGCGCAGCAGATCGCTGTCGCCGCCAAGGTGCAGCGCGCGCAGGGCTGGGGTGCCTGGCCCACCTGTGCGGCCAGGGCGGGCGCGTACGGCAGCGCGCCGTCCGCCGCGGCCCCGGTGCCGAAGGCGGCCAAGCCCGCGCCCAAGGCCCTGCCGCGGCGTGCCGAGCGGGCACCCGACCGGGTCGACCGGGGGGCCTCGCGGGGCGCCGTCGGCAACTACACCGTGCGGCAGGGCGACACCCTCAGCCGCATCGCCGCCCGGCACGGCACCAGTTGGCAGCGGGTGTACGCGGTGAACAGGGCGGTCATCGGCGGAGATCCCGACATGATCGTGCCGGGCCAGCGGATCCGCGTCTGAGACGCGCGAGATCCGGCATCGCGCCTGGTCGGCCGACCGGGTGGGGTCGCATCCGCGGCGGCGCGGCACGCCCTGGGGCTGTCGTGAGGCCGCCTAGCGTGACCCGATGCACCCGAAGCTGAAGCTGAAACCGACCAGGCGTTCCCGGTCCGTGTCCCTGCTGCTCGGCGCGCTCCTGGCAGCGGTGGCACTGCCGGGGACCTCCGCTTCCGCGGCTCCGCCACCGCCGCTGCCGGGGGCCGCTTCCGCGGCGTACGACTGTTCGCTGGCCAAGGGTCCGTGGCACTGCCTCGCCGAGTGCGAGAGCAGCGGGCGCTGGCACGCGAACACCGGCAACGACTACTACGGCGGACTCCAGTTCTGGCAGCCCACCTGGGAGGAGCACGGCGGGCTCAAGTACGCGCCGCGCGCCGACCTCGCCACCAGGGCGGAGCAGATCAAGGTCGCCGAGGCGGTGTTGCGCACCCAGGGGTGGGAGGCCTGGCCCGTCTGCTCCAAGAAGGTGCGGATCGACCGGTTCGAAAAGCCTCGTGACAAGGGGCGCGCCGACCGGCGCGTCCACACCGTCAAGACCGGGGAGACACTGAGCTCCATCGCCCGGCACTACCGGGTCAAGGGCGGCTGGCAGGCGCTCTACAAGGCCAACCGCGGCATGATCGGAAGCTCTCCCGACCGGCTCAATCCCGGGACGCTGCTGGTCATTCCCGGGGGCAAGAAGGGCTGACCCCGGCCGGTGACGGGCCGGGGCCGGTTCCGCCGAACTCGCCCGGTTCGCCGCTGAACACCACGGTGCCGCGGCGCAGTTCGTGCACCAGCGCCGTTCGTCCTGTGCCCCCGCCGGGGCGCAGGGCGGGCGGCAGCCGCTGTTCCGCCACGACGACGCAGGCGTCCAGGGCGTCGAGCAGCTCGTACGTACGTGCCGCGAGGGCGGGCGACATGCCCTGGGTCGGCTCGTCCACGAGAACCACACCGGCGCCCGACAGGGGAGCCCTGGACAGGGCGAGGATGCGCTGCTCGCCGCCGGAGAGGGTGCCCGCCCGGCGCGGGAGCAGGGCGCGCAGCTCGGGGTAGATCTCCAGGGCTTCGGTGAAGTCGCCCTCGGGATGGGCCAGTTCGAGGTTCTCGCGCACGGTGAGCGAGGCGAACACGGTCTGCCGGTCCGGGATGAAGCAGAGACCGGCGGCGGCGCGCGCGTGCGCAGGCCGGTGCGTGATGTCCCTGCCGTCCCGTACGACGCTGCCCCGGGTGAGGGGGAGGGTGCCCGCGAGGGCGCGCAGGGTCGTGGTGCGGCCCGAGCCGTTGCGGCCGAGGAGGACGGTGAGGGCGGCGGCCGGGGCGGCGAGGGTGATGCCGTGGAGGGCCTCCAGGGGGCCGTAGTGGACATGCGCCTCGCGGAGCTCGACTCCCCTCATGACGTGGCCAGGACCTGGTCCGGCGGGCCCGTGGTGACGATGCGGCCCGCCGTCATCACATGCACGGTGTCGGCCAGGTCCGCCACCAGGTCGAGGTCGTGCTCCACCACCAGGATCGCCGTGCCGTCGGCCGCGAGCGCGCGCAACAGGGTTGCAAGGGCGGCCACTTCGGCGGTGTCCAGGCCCGCGGCCGGCTCGTCCAGGAGCAGGGTGTGGGGTGCGCCCGCCAGGGCCCTGGCCAGTTCCGTGCGTCTGAGGGCGCCGGTGGGGAGCTCCGTCGCGGGGTGGGTGCGCAGGGCCTCCAGGGAGAGGAGGGCGAGGGTGGTGCGGGGCCCGGGGGCGGCGCGGCGCCGGGTCTGGTCCTCGGCCACCCGGATGTTCTCCTCGATCGTCAACGACGGGAAGACCGCGAGCTGTTGGAACGTGCGGCCCATGCCCAGGCGGGTGCGGGCGTGGGCCGGGAGCCTGGTGATGTCCCTGGCCGCCAGCGTGATGCTGCCGGAGTCGGGGCGCAGCGTTCCCGCCAGGCAGTGGAACAGGGTGCTCTTGCCCGCTCCGTTGGGGCCGACGATCGCGGTGACGCGGCCCCGGGGGACCGTCAGGGAGACATCGGTCAGCGCGGTGAAACCGTCGTAGGCCAGGGTGATGTGATGGGCCGTCAGAGGGGCTCGCGCCGTGCCTTCCCCGCGTCGCGGGTGCGGGGCCACGGAGGCGTCCGCGGGCTCCCCGTCCCGTGGCTCGCGCCCGCGGAGTGTGCTCCCGCCCGCGCCGGTACTCCGCTCCTCGGCGGTGACGGGTGCCGGGCCTCGTGTGGCCAGGAGCGTGTCGCGCAGGTGCGCGCCCCTCGCCGTCAGGGCCGGGGTGCGGCGGAAGACGCGGGTCGCCTTGCGCAGGGCCTCGTAGGGGCCGCCGGGGAAGCGGCCGATCAGGATGGCCAGGAGGCCGATGAGGGCCGCGGCCACGCCGCCCCGGGTGCCCGCGTCCAGGCCGACCAGGAGCGCCGCGGCGGCCAGCGCGCCGAGGACGCTGTCCGAGCCGAGGACCAGGACCGCCGCGAACCAGAGGAGGCCGCGCACCGGGTCGTACGACCCGGCGTCGAAGGCCCGTTGGCCCATGGCGAGCATCCCGCCGCCCAGCGCGGCGAGCGCCGCGCCGGTGACGAAGGCCGCCAGCTTGAGCGCGGGGACCCGGACCCCTGCCGCCGCCGCGCCCTCCTCGTGGTCCCGCATCGCCGCGAGCGCGCGGCCCGTGCGGCCCCGGCGCAAGGCGGTGACCAGGAGCAACGCGCCGGTCAGCAGGGCGAGTTCGAGGACGTAGTACGCGCGGTCGCCGGTGAAGCCCGCGGGGCGGTCCAGGGTCAGGCCCGACGTCGCGTACGGCTGCGCGAAGACGAAGCGGCTGACGCCCACGCCCACCGCGAACGTCGCGAGGGCCAGCGCCAGGCCGCGTCTGCTGATCGCGGGCCAGCCGGTCAGGAGGCCCAGCGGCGCCACGAGGAGCACCGCCACCGCCAGGGCGGGGAGGTGCGGGAGTTCGGGGACGCCGGGGAAGCGGCCCGCCGTGAGGAGCGCGGTGAACAGCGCGCCGAGGCCCGCGTACGCGGCCTGGCCCAGGGAGATCTGGCCTCCCCTGCCCGTCACGATCACCAGCGAGAGCAGGATCACCGCGAGGGCGGGGACCTGGACGGACGTGGTGAGGTCCGAGCCCGCGAAGCCCAGCGGGATGAGGAAGAGGACCGTGGCCACGATCCAGGCGCCGGGGGGTGTGGGGACGCGGGCCGTCGCCGTGCGGGGGAGCGCGTCCTGGGCGCCGATGCCGGGCAGGACGAGGGCCGCGACCAGCAGGGCGATGACGAACAGGTTCGCGCCCGCCGTCTGGAGGAGTTGCTCCTGCCAGCCGGCCGGGTGCAGCCGGGTCAGCTGGCTCTGCGCCACGCCCAGGCCGAGGGCCACCAGGACGGCGACGGGCAGGCTGCGCATGCCCGCGGCCACCGCCACGGCGAGCACCTCCATCACCAGGAGCGGCATGCCGTACGGATCCAGGCGCAGGTAAGGGGCGAGGAGTACGCCGGTGAGGCCCGCGGAGAAGGAGCCGAAGGCCCAGCCCGCCGCGGCCACCCGGTCCGCGTCGATGCCGGAGAGCACGGCGAGGCGGCGGTTGTCGACCACGGCGCGCAGTTCACCGCCGAAGCGGGTCCAGCGGGTGACCGCGCCCACCGCGACGGCGAGCGCCACCGCCGTCGCCAACTGGGCCCAGGGGTCCGCCGACAGGAGGGTCGGCGCGTCCGCGCGGGCCCCCGGGCCCCAGAGCAGTGCCGCGGCCCCGACGAGCAGGATGAAGACGCCGATGGAGGCGACCAGTGTCTGCGCCTGGGCGCCGCCGCGCACCGCGAGCGGGCGGAAGACCGCGCGTTCCAGGAGCAGGCCGATGGCCGGGGCGACGACGAGCAGGGTGACCGCGGCGGCCAGCGGGAGCGGCCAGTGCCACTCCGCCGTGAACTGGCGCAGGACGTACGCGCACACCATCGCGATCGCGCCGTGCGCGAAGTTGAGGACGCCGGTCGCGCGGTAGGTGACGATCAGTCCGATGCCGGTGAGGGCGGCCGCGCTGCCGACCGAGAGCCCGGCCAGCGTGAGGTCGTAGCTCAGGGACGCCACCGCGTCAGCGCTCCGGGGCGGGGTCGGCCGGGGGCTCGCAGATCGGACAGGGGTCGAGGCCGCCGCGCGCGAGGATCGTGGCGTCCGCGGGGACCGCCCCTGGCTTGCCCGCGACCAGGGGGCAGTCCGCGCGGTGCCAGAGCGTGCCGCCGGGGACCATCCGCAGGTCGTCGCTGGTCGCCACCGCGTGCCGCGCCCCCGGCGAGGGCGCGGCCGGGGGTTCCGCCGCCACCAGGAGGCCGTACAGCTCCTCCACGCGCGCCGCGGCCAGCGTGCTCCTGCCGTGGGTGAACAGGACGGTGCCCGCGATGATCAGCGCGGCGCCCGGCACCGTGCACGAGGCGAGATAGGGCAACTGCCGTTCGGCGAACCGTTCCCCCGAGATGCCGTACCAGCCGATCACACAGAGCACGGCACCGGCCGCGAGTGCCGCGAAGGCCGCCCACAGGGCGGGGTGCACCGCGCGCAGCCGGGCCGAACGGGACGCGCCGGCCGTCGGATCTGTCCGAGCCACCCGCATCGAGGCCCCCTGGGAACACGTCAGTCACGTCGATGGGCTGTCCATGTCAGCCAATGGATTGCACTATGCCTTCTGGAAGCTGACCCTGAAAGCTCCGGGCGCGCACGGCCCGGACCGATACCCGGTGGTGAGCCAGATGGTGCTCGGGAGCAGCCCAAGGCGGGGGACGGACCGCGGGCGGGGCAGGGCGCGGGGCGCGGTGCCGGCGGCCGCCGCGGTCCTGCTGATCGCTTCGGCCGCCGTGGCCTGCGGTGACGACAGCGGGGGCGGGGACGGCGGTTCACCGCCCGAGCCGTCCGTGGAGAAGACGACGCAGACACCGCAGGAGAGCGCGAGCGCGCCCGCCGACGTGGCGGCCGCGGAGAAGCAAGTCCGCACCAACTGGGAGAAGTTCTTCGATCCCGATGTGTCCATGAAGGACAAGGAGGCCGTTCTGGAGAACGGCTCCAAGATGCGGGACGTGCTGGAGGGCTTCAGCGGCGACCGGCGAGGCAAACAGGTCGCCGCCGAGGTCGGCAAGGTCGAGTTCACCTCGCCGGACGCCGCCGACGTGACGTACGCGCTGACACTGAAGGGCGCCACCGCGCTGCCCACCGCGTCCGGCACAGCGGTGAACCAGGACGACACCTGGAAGGTGTCGGTCAAGACGCTGTGCGCGCTGGTGAAGCTGAGCGGGAATGCGTCGCCGGGTCCCGGCTGCTGAGGTGCTGTGCGCCGTCGCGCTCCTGGTGGCGGGCGCGGCCTGCGGGAGCCGGCTGCCGGAGAGCGACTTCGAGGGGCGGGGCACGGCGCCCGCGCCGACGGGCGGCGCGCCGGTCAGGGTCGGCATCGTCACCAGTGCCACCAGCCCGGTCGGCGGCTCCGCGTTCACCGGCCCGCGCGACGGGGCGAAGGCCTACTTCGACCGGCTCAACGCGCGCGGCGGCCTCGGCGGCCGCAAGGTCGAGGTGCTCACCTGCGACGACGGCGGCAGCGGCGTCGGCAACAACGACTGTGTGCACAAGCTCGTCGAGGAGCGGAAGGTCGTCGCGCTGGTGGCCACCGCGTCCCTGGACTACGCGGGCGCCGCACGGGTCTCCCGGGCGGGCGTGCCCGACATCGGCGGGCAGCCGATCGGGGCAGCGTACGACACGTATCCGCATCTCTACGGGATCTACGGCAGCCTCGCCCCGCGCAACGGCAAGCCCGGGTGGGGCGGGAAGCTGTACGGCGGCACGGAGGTCTACCGCTACTTCAAGCGCGAGCAGGGCGCGCGGACCGCGGCCGTCGTCTCCTACAACCAGGCCGCCTCTGCCGCGTACGCCCGGCTCGTCACCCGCGGTCTGAAGGCCGAGGGGTACAAGGTGGTCACCGAGCAGGTCGACTTCGCGCTGCCCAACTTCCGCGCCGCGGCCGCCGACCTGAAGGAACAGGGCGCCGACCTCGTCTTCGACGCGATGGACACGCACGGCAACGCGCAATTGTGCGAGGCGATGGACGACGTGGGGGCCGAGGTCACCGCGAAGGTCACCAACGTGCAGAACTGGACGTCGTCGGTGGCCGAGGACTACAAGGACGCGCCGCGCTGCCGCAACGCCCTGTGGGCGACCGGGTCGAGCCGCAACTACGACGACACGGCCTCCGGGCACCCGGCCGTACGCGAGTTCCGCGCGGGCATGAAGGCGGCGGGCAAGGGGGACGCGCTCTCCCAGTGGCAGCTGGAGGGCTGGGCGGCCGCCATGTGGTTCACCGACGCGGCGAAGTCCTGCGCGGGCGGCGACGTCACGCGCGCGTGCCTGGACCGCTTCATGAACAGGGACCGGCCCTACGACGCGCGCGGGCTGCTGCTTCCGGTCGTCTTCGAGCACCGGGCCGAGCCGCCGAAGACCCGCAGGACGTGTGTGTCCGTCGCCCGCTGGCGGGACGGGAAGGGCTGGGTCACGCAGGGCGGGGACATGAACGACAACTGCTTCGATGTCCCGCAGCTCTCCTACCAGCCGTGATCGGCCGGATCGTCGGATAGTTCCCGATCAGTGCTACCGATCATGCATCTGTTGCGAAACAAAGTGATGATGAAACCCAACCCTTGGCCAGGAATCCCGGTCTAACCCTGCGGTAGGCGGATGAGGGGGACTGTCCGCATGGAAACGCGGGATACGGGGACGTATGCACATCTCTTTCCTGATTCACAACGCGTACGGAATCGGAGGGACCATCCGGACGACGTACAACCTCGCGAACACGCTGGCCCAGCAGCATGACGTCGAGGTCGTGTCCGTCTTCCGGCACCGTGACGAGCCCGTCTTCGCGCCTGACCCGCGCGTGCGGCTGAGTCACCTCGTCGACCTGCGCAAGGGCACCTCGGGATACGAGGGAGACGACCCCCAGCACCTGCTCCCGGCGCGGACGTTCCCCAGCGCCGAGGGCCGCTACGACCAGTACAGCGCGCTGACGGACCGGCGCATCGCCGACCACCTGACCCGGCTCGACGCGGACGTCGTCGTGGGCACCCGTCCCGGCCTCAACGTGCACGTCGCCCGGCAGACCGCGCGCGGCCCGCTGCGCGTCGGGCAGGAGCACCTGACGCTGGACAGTCACTCCAAGGAGCTCCGCCGCCAGCTGCGCAGCGTCTACCCGCGCCTCGACGTCCTGACCACGACGACCGAGGCCGACGCCCGCGCCTACGGCCGCAAGATGCGGCTGCCCGGCGTGCACGTCCAGGCGGTGCCCAACCCCGTGCCCGCGCCCGGCATCGAGCCCGCCGACGGCTCCCACAAGTGGGTCGTGGCGGCCGGCAGGCTCGCCCCCGTCAAGCGCTACGACCTGCTGATCAGGGCGTTCGACAAGGTCCGGCGCGAGCGCCCGGACTGGCGCCTGCGGATCTACGGCGGCGGCAAGCAGAAGGAGAAGCTGCGCGCCCTGATCGACGAACTCGGGCTCTACAACCACGTGTTCCTGATGGGCCCCGCGCACCCCATCGAGCCCGAGTGGGCCAAGGGCTCCATCGCCGCCGTCACCTCCAGCCTGGAGTCGTTCGGCATGACGATCGTCGAGGCGATGCGCTGCGGGCTGCCCGTGGTGGCCACCGACTGCCCGCACGGCCCCGGCGAAATCATCGACAACGGTGTCGACGGGCGGCTCGTCGAGGTCGGCAACCCCGACGCGATAGCGGGCGGGCTGCTCGAACTGATCAATGACGACGCGCTGCGGCGCGAGATGGCGGGCGCCGCGCTCCAGGACTCGGAGCGCTTCGACCCGGCCCGCATCGCCGAGCGGTACGACGCGATGTTCTCCGGGATGCTCACCCGCGGGAGCTCGTTCGGGGGCCGGATGCGCGGCTCCCTGCACCGCACGCGCGGCGCGCTGCTCGGGGGCGCGTACGCGGTGCGGGACCTGACAGGAGCACGACGCGGCGCACAGATGAAGGGATCACCCGCATGACGGCCTTGGCCACCTCGCAGGCGCAGGCGAACGCCGAGGACGACCGGGCGGCGGCGACGGCGCCACGTGCCGACTGCATAGCCGACTCCGCGGGGGGCCTCACCTTCGACGTGACGGACTCCGGCGAGCCCGGCATGCGGGACGCGGCGTACCTGCTCCTGCGCCGTCGCGAGGCCGCGGCCGCGGAGGACTACGTGCGCCTGCCGCTCTCGCCGTCCGCGGACGGCAGGCTGCGCGCCGCGCTGCCCAGCAGCGTCGAGCTCGCCGAGGGCCGCTGGAACGCCTACGTCCAGGTCGCGGGCGGCGAGCCGCGCCGCCTCATGCCCGGCGTGAACGACCTGCGCTCGCTGGTGGACCGCGCGCCGAGCGGCGCCCGCGGTCATGTCGCGGTGCGCATCCCGTACGCGACGAAGCAGGGCAACCTCTCGGTGCGCAGCTGGCTGCGCGCGCCGCACGCCGAGGTCGGCGAGATCCACATAGCCGACGCGGCCATGTCGGTGCAGGGCCGGGTGTACGGCACCGCGCTGACCGGCGCCGCGTACGCCGAGGCCGTCAGGCGCGCCGAGCCCGACCTGGTCCGACGGGCCGAAGTGGCCGCGGAAGGGCCCGAGTTCACCTTCGTGCTCGGCCACGGGCCGCTCGCGGACAGCGGCCCCGGACCCTGGGACCTGTGGCTGCGCCCGGCGGGCGGGAGCGGGCCGCGCATCCGTCTGGCCAGGCTCCTCGACGACGTCCCGGACAAGAAGGCGATCTTCACCTACCCGGTGGTGCGCGTCGGCGCGCCGGACGGCCCGGTCGAGTCGGGGCCGTACTACACCAACGACAACGACCTCTCGGTGCGGATCAGGGAGGCGCGCGCGGAGGAGACGGGCGGTACGCAGGAGTCGGGCGGCGCGGAGGACTAGCGCGCCATCGCGGACCGTGGCTGTCCGCGACTGCGGGCACAATCACCTTCATGTTGGAGACATCGGCACGACTGCTCCGCCTGCTCTCCCTGTTGCAGGCCCACCGCGACTGGTCGGGCGCGGACCTCGCGGAGCGGCTCGGCGTCACCCCGCGCACGGTGCGCCGTGACGTGGACCGGCTGCGCGAGCTCGGCTACCCGGTCAACGCGAGCCCCGGCACCGGCGGCGGCTACCAGCTGGGCGCGGGCGCCGAGCTGCCGCCGCTGCTCCTGGACGACGACGAGGCGGTCGCGGTCGCCGTCGGCCTGCGCACCGCGGCGGGGCAGGGCATCGAGGGCATCGGTGAGACCTCGGTCCGCGCGCTCGCCAAGCTCGAACAGGTCCTGCCGGACCGGCTGCGCCGCCGGGTGGGCGCCCTGAACGCGTTCACCGTGCCGCTGCTGCGCGCCCCGCAGGCGCAGGGCGTGGACCCGGCGGTCCTCAGCGAACTGGCCCATCTCTGCCGGGACTCGGAGCGGCTGCGCTTCGACTACCGCGACCACGAGGGCAGTTCGACGCGCCGTACCGTCGAACCGCACCGCCTGGTGTGCACCGAGCGCCGCTGGTACCTCGTCGCCTGGGACCTGGACCGCGCCGACTGGCGGACCTTCCGCGCGGACCGGATCGCCCCGAGACCCCCGCACGGCCCGCGCTTCGAGCCCCGCACCCCGCCGGACGACGACCTGGCCGCCTACGTCGCCCGGGGCGTCTCCACGCACGCGTACGCCGCGCGGGCCGTGGTCAGGCTCCTGGTCCCGCTGGCGGACGCGGCCCAGCGGCTCTCGCCCGCGGACGGCACCCTGGAGGCCGAGACCGAGCACACCTGTCTGCTGCGCACGGGCGCGGCGAGCCTGGACGTGATGGTCTTCCACGTGCTCTTCATGGGCATGGAGTTCGAGGTCGTCGAGCCCGCCGAACTCACCGGGCGGATCGAGGCGTCCAGGGACCTGCTCAGCCGGGCCCTGGACCGGGGTGATCCGTCTGCGGATCGGGGCGGGGCTCCTCGGCGGCCTGACTGACGTCCCGCGCGGCGAACGCCGCGTACTCGGGATGGTGCAGATCGAAGGCGGGGGACTCCGAGCGGATCCGGGGCAGCGTGACGAAGTTGTGCCGGGGCGGCGGGCAGGAGGTCGCCCACTCCAGGGAGCGGCCGAAGCCCCAGGGGTCGTCGACGTCGACCTTCTCGCCGTACTTGGCGGTCTTCCAGACGTTGTAGAGGAACGGCAGCGTGGACAGGCCGAGCAGGAACGCGCCGATGGAGGAGACGGTGTTGAGCACCGTGAAGCCGTCCGCCGCCAGATAGTCCGCGTACCGCCGCGGCATGCCCTCGGCGCCCAGCCAGTGCTGGACCAGGAACGTGGTGTGGAAGCCGACGAAGAGCGTCCAGAAGTGGATCTTCCCGAGCCGCTCGTCGAGCATCTTGCCGGTCAGCTTCGGCCACCAGAAGTAGAAGCCGCCGAAGGTCGCGAAGACGACGGTGCCGAACACCACGTAGTGGAAGTGCGCGACGACGAAGTACGTGTCGGTGACGTGGAAGTCGATGGGCGGCGAGGCGAGCAGCACGCCGGTGAGGCCGCCGAACAGGAAGCTCACCAGGAAGCCGACCGCCCACAGCATGGGTGTCTCGAAGGACAGCGAGCCCTTGAGCATGGTGCCGGTCCAGTTGAAGAACTTCACGCCCGTCGGGACCGCGATGAGGAAGGACACGAAGGAGAAGAAGGGCAGCAGGACCGCGCCGGTGGCGAACATGTGGTGCGCCCACACGACGATGGACAGCCCGGTGATGGCCGTCGTCGCGCCGACGAGCGGCAGATAGCCGAAGATCGGCTTGCGGCTGAAGACCGGGATGATCTCCGTGATGATGCCGAAGAACGGCAGCGCGATGATGTAGACCTCGGGATGCCCGAAGAACCAGAAGAGGTGCTGCCACAGCAGCGCACCGCCGAACTCCGCCTCGAAGACCACCGAGCCGAACCGCCGGTCCGCCTCCAGGACGAGCAGCGCGGCGGCGAGCACGGGGAACGCGATCAGCACCAGGATCGAGGTGAACAGGACGTTCCAGGTGAAGATGGGCATCCGGAACATCGTCATGCCGGGCGCCCGCATCCCGATGATGGTCGTCAGGAAGTTCACCGAGCCGAGGATCGTGCCGAAGCCGGAGAGCGCGAGACCCATGATCCACAGGTCGGCGCCGATGCCGGGGGAGCGCGTCATGCTGTTGAGCGGGGCGTAGGCGAACCAGCCGAAGGCGGCGGGCCCGCCGGGCACGAGCAGCGAGCCGAGCACCATCAGGCCGCCGAAGAGGAACAGCCAGTACGAGAGCATGTTCAGGCGCGGGAAGGCGACGTCGGGCGAGCCGATCTGCAACGGCATGATCTCGTTGGCGAAGCCCGCGAACGTCGGCGTCGCGAAGAGCAGCAGCATGATCGTGCCGTGCATGGTGAACGCCTGGTTGAACTGCTCGTTGGTCATCAGCTGGAGGCCCGGCCTGGCGAGTTCGGCCCGCATGAGCAGCGCGAGGAGCCCGGCGATCAGGAAGAAGAGGAACGACGTGATCAGGTAGAGGTGGCCGATCTTCTTGTGGTCCGTGGTGGTCAGCCAGTCCACGATCACCCGGCCGGGGCGCCGTTCCCGCACCGGCCCTTCGGTCGCCCGCGCCGTCTCGGTCCCCATCGCCCGCCCCTTCGCCGTCGCGCCCTGGGTCTGCCCGCAGCCCTGCTCGAAGCTCACGCCATGATGCTCGCGTCGCCCCGGCTGCGACAGAGGGCGTACACCGCTTCCGCGCGGCCCGCGGATCGGCCCGCGCGCGGGCGAGGAGTCGGTTTCTGTGCAGGAACCGTGAATTCCCTATGCGTCGTCACATCCCGGCACGGGGCCGGGATTCGGAAATGCGGCGGATCCGTAAAGAAGACTCCGCGGTATTTCCGCCGAGGTATTCGGACGATCGCGGGGTGATCCTTCGCCGATCTTTCGAGTGATGGCGCAGTAGCTCGGAGAAGCGTCCGAATTACGTCGCGACAAGTACGGAACCGCCCGTACGTGTGACGGAGTTCGGTCGAAACGCACGTGGTGATCCTGTGACATAAGCGTGACCGGAGAGGTATCAGTGACGCATGGTGCACGGCTACCGTCCGTCCTCCGGGGCCCCGGACTTCCCCGGTGCGGCCCGGCCGCCTAACGTGGCGCCATGGCACCTATTCCGACCCCTCCCGCACAGCCCCAGGACAACCCGGACAGCTATGTCGGCCTGCTGGCCGAAGGCGCCGAGCGGCAGGCGCGCGAGCGCGGCTGGTCCACCGTCAGGACGCTGCCGCCGGGCGCGATGATCACGATGGAGTTCCTCGCGGGGCGACTCAACTTCGAGGTCCAGGAAGACGTCGTGACGCGCTGCTGGAAGGGCTGAGCGACCGCCGCCGCCCGACCGCACGACGAAGGCCCCGGTTCCGAGAGGAACCGGGGCCTTCGCGATGCGGGGGATGGGCTGTGCGTACCGGCCCCCGCCGTCGGTGGGTCAGCCGCCCGCCACCGGGCGGGCCGACGTGGTGCCGCGCGGCACCCGGTCGGCGTGCGGCGGCCTGCGGCTGCCCGCCGGAGTGACCGGACTCCGCTCCGAGCGCGCGGTGTGCGGGCCCGGCGCGAGGTAGGCGGGCGCCCTCGCGGAGCGGGCCGCGCCGATGGTCTCGCGCAGCGGCGGCTCCTCGTCCAGGACGGCGCGCTGCGGGACCATCGCGGTGACGCCGCTGGGCGCATGGGCGGGCGCGATGCCGAAGCGGCGGGCCCGCCAGGCCTCGCGGAGGCTGAAGATCACGGTCTCGACGCGGGTGATCAGCGGCTCGAACCAGGGCAGCGCGAGCAGGATGAGCAGTCCGGCGGCCCAGCCGAGGAAGACGTCGCTGATCCAGTGGGTGCCCAGGTAGACGGTGGTGAGGCCGACGCTGAGGGAGACCACGGCCGAGAGCGCCGACAGATAGCGGCGGGTGCGCGGGGTCGAGGCGAGATACGCCAGGATTCCCCAGGTCACCACGGCGTTGGCGGTGTGACCGGAGGGGAATATATCGCCGCCGAGGCCCATCTCGTTCGAGCCGATGGTGGTGGCGTAGTGCGGGCCGAGGCGGCCCATGCCGATCTTGGCGGCGCCGACCGTGACGTTGAGCAGGAGCAGCGCGGCGCCGAACGTGAGCAGCGGGCGCAGCGTGTGCTGGCGCCAGGAGCGCCAGCCCAGCCAGGCGGCGACCATGACGGCGGTCGGGCCGCGCTGGCCGAGGACCACCCAGTAGTCGAGGAAGGCGTGGATCTCGGGCCACTGCTGGTAGGGCCGGAAGAACATGACCTGCCAGTCGAACCGCACCAGCCACGAGGTGGTCAGCACGGCGACGACGATGGCCAGGTAGAAGGCCAGGGTCGCGCTGAAGAGCACGACCCTGTGCCGGCTCATCCTCGGCACATCGAGGTGGGCCGGTCGTTCCGGCTCACGGTCCAGCCGGGCGAAGACCCGGTCAAGACGGGTGAGGTTTCGTTCGGTACGCACCCAATCGACGTTACAGCGGGTGAGTGCGGCACTAGGCCGAATCAGTGGCTTTGTGATGACGATGTGATGTGGGATTGATCTCAGGAGGAGGTTTATTCCCGGGGATTTATTAATGCCCGGGGAGGCCCTTACCCAATTCGTTGATCGTTTCCGGCGTCGTTTTATGGCCCTTATGAATTCGTTCACCGGGTCCTGGTGCGGAATTTCCCGTTCGATCACCGGGAGGCGGCGCCGGGGCCCGGAAATGATCATGACGTGATCACGGTGGGCCCGAGCCGTGCAGCCAGAACGCCCCGTACACCGCGCTCACCAGCGCCACACCCCCCAGGACCAGCGCCGACCTGGACGTACGCAGCCTGGCCAGCGCCACGGCGAGCGGCAGGAGCAGCGGGAAGGCGGGCAGCAGGAGCCGTGGCTTCGAGCCGAAGTAGCCCGCGGCGCACAGCGCGAGCGCCACGACGATGCCCGTGTAGACGAGCAGCGGCAGCGGCTGCCTCTGCCGGACGCCGACGACGTACAGCCAGATCACCAGCGCGACCCCGACGATCAGCCCGACACCGGCGAGGGCGCCGGGGACCGAGGTGAACTTCTCCCCGACGAAGCGCGCGAAGGCGTAGCCGAAGTCGAAGCCGTTGCCCCAGCCCGCCTGCACGTCGAGATAGCCGAGGAGCCCGCCGCCGGTGCGGTGGCCCACCCAGAGCACATAGCCCGCGGCGCCCAGCGGGGCGAGCACCACCCCGAGGAGCATGCGCGGCGTGGCCCGCCGCTCCCGGTACACCTGGGCGGCCGCCGCCACCCAGATCGCGGCCACCACCGCGGCGCCCACGGGCCGGGTCAGGCCCGCGCAGGAGGCGAGCAGGCCCGCCGTCACCCAGCGGCCCCTGAGCACCGCGTACAGCGACCAGGCGGCGAGCGCCGTGAACAGGGACTCGCTGTACGCCATCGACTGCACGATGCCGACCGGGAGCACCGCCCAGATCCCGGCCGCGCAGATCCCCGCCCGCCGGCCGTACACATGGTCGGCGACCGCGAAGATCCCCGCCGCGGCGAACAGCGAGGCGACCCAGCTCACCACCAGGCCCGCGTCCGCGTACGACAACGGGCTGAGCGCCGAGACGAGCCGCTCCAGCCACGGCAGGAGCGGGAAGAACGCCAGGTTCGAGTGCACGCTGCCGTCCGGGAGCGTCACCTCCCAGCCGTAGCCGTGCTCGGCGACGCGGGTGTACCAGAGGGAGTCCCAGCGGGCGGTCAGCAGCGTGTGCGGGCTCTTGCCCGCCGCGGCGCCCCAGATCGCGAGCACCGCGACACCCAGCGCGCGCACCCCCGCGTACAGGAGGAGCGCGGGCGCCGCGCGGCGCAGCGCGTGGCCCGTGGGGGAGGGCGCGGGGCGTTGAACAAGATCAGTCACGGGCTCGATTATCGGCCGAAGGGGGAACCGGACGCCCGCCCGGGGGCGTGGTCCACGGGCGGGGCGTGGCGTACGCCACAGGGCATCCGCACAACCATGAGAGGTCCGCCACGCGCCCCAGGCGTGGACTCGCGTACTCTGACGGCTCACTCGCCTTATTCCGCGCCGCCGGAGCAGGAAGTCCACATCCCGCAGGCCGCCGATGCGAGGGATCACTGGGAGGTACGCACATGTCCGGGACGTCCACGGCCGCAGCACCCTTCGGCCGTCGGGGACCCGGAACGGGCGTCGGGGCGAACCGCTGGCTCGTCCTCGTCGTCCTCTGCGTCAGCCTGCTGCTGGTCGCCGTCGACGCCACCGTGCTGCACGTGGCCGTGCCCGCCGTCACCGAGGACCTGCGGCCCGGCGCGATCGAGCTGCTGTGGATCGTCGACATCTATCCGCTGGTCTGCGCCTCGCTCCTGATCCTCTTCGGCACGCTCGGCGACCGCGTCGGCCGCCGCCGCGTCCTCCTCCTCGGCTACGCCCTCTTCGGTGTGGCGTCGGCCGTCGCCGCGCTCGCCGACAACGCGCAGGTCCTGATCGCCGCCCGCGCGCTGCTCGGCGTCGGCGGCGCGATGATCATGCCCGCGACCCTGTCGATCCTGCGCCAGGTCTTCCCCGACCGGCGCGAGCGCGCCGTCGCCATCGGCATCTGGAGCGCGGTGGCCGCCGTGGGCGCGGCGGTGGGGCCGCTGCTCGGCGGATTCCTCCTGGAGCACTTCTGGTGGGGCTCGGTCTTCCTCATAAACATCCCGCTGATGCTCGTCAGCCTGCCCATCGGGCGCTGGCTCCTGCCCGAGTCCACGGGCGGCAAGGACGGACCGTGGGACGTGGTCGGCGCGCTGATGGCCGCGGCCGGGCTCTTCGGCGTGGTGCTCGGCGTGAAGCGGCTCGGCGGCGGCGAGTCGCCGCTCGGCGCCACCACCCTCGTCGCGCTCGCGGTCGGCGGCGCGCTGCTCGTCGGCTTCGTGCGCAGACAGCGGCGGCGCACGCATCCGCTCGTCGACCTGTCGATGTTCGGGCGGCCCGCGTTCAGCACGTCGGTCGGCTGCATCGTCCTCGCCATGCTCGCCCTGGTGGGCCTGGAACTGATCGCCGCGCAGTACCTCCAGCTGGTGCTCGGCCTCTCCCCGCTGGAGACGGGGCTCAGGCTGCTGCCGCTCACCGTCGCCGCGATGGCCGCGGGGCTCGCCGGATCGCAGCTCCTGCACCGCTTCGGACCGCGCGTGATGGTCTGCTCCGGCTTCGCGCTGACCGCGATCGCCGTGGTGGTCCTGACCGGCATGGGCGACCACGCCAACGACGCGCTGCTGCTCACCGGCTTCGTGCTGCTCGGCTTCGGCCTGGAGACCACGCTGTTCGGCGCGTACGAGTCGATGCTGAGCGAGGCGCCGCCGTCCCAGGCGGGCGGCGCGGCGGCGATCGGCGAGACCTCCTACCAGCTGGGCGCGGGCATCGGCATCGCGCTGCTCGGCAGCGTGATGAACGCGGCGTACGCGCCGGGGCTCTCCTCGGTGCGGGGGGTGCCGGCCGCGGACAGCGCGGCGGCGAGCCACTCGCTCGGCGAGGCCTACGACGTCGCCGAGCGGCTCGGCGGTGGGCCCGGGGCGGCCCTGCGGGACGCGGCGCGTGACTCCTTCGTGCACGGGCTGCATGTGACGCTGCTGGTCAGCGCCGGGTTGCTGTTGCTCGGGGCGCTTGCCGCGCTGCGGTTGCCCCGGGTCATGGAGTGCGGGGCGCCTGCGGTGCGGGGCGATGCGGGGGTGCCTTCACCTCGGGACCCCGCCGGGGTGGGGGTCACCTCTTCCGTGGACGCCTGACCTCTTTGGGGGCCGGGTCCTCGCGTGCGGGTGCTTCGTGGCTGGGCGCGCCGTTCCCCGCGCCCCTTACGGGGCCCGGCCTCACGAGCAGGGGACACCCTGGACGTGCGGGAGACTGCGTCGTAACGTCAGCGCGAGTCGTAGATAACTACCGCTGCTAGTTTTGTGTCGCCGGAGGTCCGCATGTCCGCACGCGCCCGCACGCCGCTCCCGCCCTTCGACCGCGCCGACCCGCTCGGCATCGACGACCTGCTCGACCCGGAGGACCTCGCGATCCGCGGCACGGTCCGTGACTGGGCCGCCGACCGGGTCCTGCCGCACATCGCCGAGTGGTACGAGAAGGGCGAGCTGCCCGGCATCCGCGAGCTGGCCAGGGAGCTCGGTTCCCTCGGGGCGCTCGGCATGTCCCTGGAGGGCTACGGCTGCGCGGGCGCAAGCGCCGTCCAGTACGGACTCGCCTGTCTGGAGCTTGAGGCCGCCGACTCCGGCATCCGCTCCCTCGTCTCGGTGCAGGGCTCCCTCGCCATGTACGCCATCCACCGCTTCGGCTCCGAGGAGCAGAAGCAGCGGTGGCTGCCCGGCATGGCCGCGGGCGAGATCATCGGCTGCTTCGGCCTCACCGAGCCCGACCACGGCTCCGACCCGGCCGCCATGCGGACCTTCGCGAAGAAGGACGGCGCCGACTGGGTGCTCACCGGACGCAAGATGTGGATCACCAACGGCTCGGTGGCGGGCGTCGCCGTGGTGTGGGCGCAGACCGACGACGGCATCAGGGGTTTCGTCGTACCGACCGACGCGGCGGGCTTCTCGGCGCCGGAGATCAAGCACAAGTGGTCGCTGCGCGCGAGCGTCACCAGCGAGCTGGTCATGGACGAGGTGCGGCTGCCGGGGGACGCCGTGCTGCCCGAGGTCGTCGGCCTCAAGGGCCCGCTCAGCTGTCTGTCCCACGCCCGCTACGGCATCGTCTGGGGGGCCATGGGCGCGGCCCGCTCGTCCTTCGACGCGGCCGTCGAGTACGCCAGGACGCGCGAGCAGTTCGGCCGGCCCATCGGCGGCTTCCAGCTCACCCAGGCCAAGCTCGCCGACATGGCCGTCGAGCTGCACAAGGGCGTCCTGCTCGCCCATCACCTCGGGCGGCGCATGGACGCGGGCCGGCTCAGGCCCGAGCAGGTCAGCTTCGGCAAGCTGAACAACGTGCGGGAGGCGATCGAGATCTGCCGGACGTCCAGGACGATCCTGGGCGCCAACGGGATCTCGCTCGAATACCCGGTCATGCGGCACGCGACGAACCTCGAGTCGGTCCTCACCTACGAGGGCACCGTCGAGATGCATCAGCTGGTACTGGGCAAGGCGCTCACCGGACTCGACGCCTTCCGGTAGTCCGGCGCCCGTACGGGTCGCGGTGAGCGGCCTTGCCTAGCTCTGGTTGAAGAAGCCGTCCGCGGGGCGGTTCGCCGCCTCGCCGTTCACGATCTGGGTGTGCGCGGGGGTGAGCAGGAAGACCCGCGTCGCCACGCGCTCGATCGAACCGCGCAGACCGAAGGTGAGGCCGGCCGCGAAGTCCACCACGCGCTTGGCGTCGGTGGGCTCCATGGCCGTGAGGTTCATGATCACCGGGACGCCGTCCCGGAAGAGCTCGCCGATGGCCCGCGCGTCCCGGAAGCTGTCCGGGGTCACGGTCCCGATGCGACGCCCCTCCTCCTCGGCCGTCTCGCTCGCCACCCGCACGCGCGGGTCGGTGACCCAGGCCTCCGCCTTGTCGGGCCCCTCGGCCCGGTCGTCCTCGTAGCCGTCGTCGTAGTAACGCTCGTCATTGTTGTCGTCGACGAGGCCAAGCCAGGCACTCGCCTTGCGCACCGATCCCATGGACGCCTCCTCTCACAGCGGTTTCCCTGCGTTCCGCATCCCCATGTTCGTCCATGATGCGGATGATGCGCCAAGTGGATAGTCGCCGCGCGGGGGTTTCGTGACGGTACTGGTGCAGAGTCAACACGCCGACGCGCGTTGTCCTCCAAGGGTCTTGCCGTGTACGGCTGCTGACAGAGAGTGAAATATGATTCTTCACGGCGTATGGGTGACGGCCGGTGCGTCCGGGTGAACGGGACCCTCGCTACGATGCCGGAGTTGATCAGTTTCCGGGCTCTCGGGGGAGTCGTCTTGTTCGGAATCGTCAGGCCCTGCAGCCATCGGCTCGGTGAAGGGCTCAAGACCCAGTGGATGGCGCACCTGTGCGGGCTCTGCCTCGCGCTGCGCGGTGACCACGGGCAGTTCGCCCGCGTCGTCACCAACTACGACGGGCTCATCATCTCGGTTCTGACGGAGGCTCAGGCCGAGCGCGCCACCGGCCGGCGGCGCACGGCGGGCCCCTGTCCGCTGCGCGGGATGCGGACGGCGTCCGTCGCGCGGGGCGAGGGCGCGCGGCTCGCCGCGGCTGTCTCGCTGGTGCTCGCCTCGGCGAAGGTCCGTGACCACGTGGTCGACGGGGACGGGCTGCTCGCGCGCAAGCCGGTGGCCGTCGCGGCCCGCCGCGTGGCCAGGAGCTGGGACAAGGCGGGCGCGCGCAGCGGCGCCGCGGTGGGATTCGACACGGCCGTCCTGGTCGACGCCGTCGAACGGCAGGTCGCCGTCGAGTCCTTGGCGGGGCCCGGCACCGGACTGCTCACCGTCACCGAGCCGACCGAGACGGCGACCGCCGCGGCCTTCGCGCACACCGCCGTGCTCGCCGGGCGGCCCGGCAACGCGGGTCCGCTCGCCGAGGCCGGACGGCTCTTCGGCAGGCTCGCGCATCTCCTGGATGCCGTGGAGGACCAGGAAGCTGACGCCGCGTCGGGTGCGTGGAACCCGCTCACGGCGACCGGCACCTCGCGGGCCGAGGCACGCCGGCTCGCCGACGACGCGCTGCACGGCATACGTCTCGCACTGCGGGACGCCGAGTTCACCGACGGCAAGCTCGCGCACCTGCTGCTCGCACACGAGCTGGGCAGGTCGATCGACAGGGCCTTCGGTACCGGGTCGTGCGGGCACAGCCATGAGGTGACGGCCCATCAGGGTGGCGCCTACGGGCCGCCGCAGGGCGGGCAGGGACAGGGCCAGGGGTCAGGGCAGGGGTACGGCGGGCAGCAGGGCGGTCCGTACGGGTCGCAGAATCCCTACGGGGGCGGCAATCCGTACGGGGGCGGGGCGCCGGGCGGTCCCGGTGGGCCTGTGGGTCCCGGCGGCTCCGGTGGTCCTGGTGGCTCCGGTGGCTTCGGTGGCTTCGGCGGTGGACCCGGTGGCTTCGGCGGCGGGCCCGACTTCGGGAAGCCGCCGAAGCCGGGCAAGCGCGGGTTCTGGGCGGGATGTGCCGTCGCCATCGGCCTGTGCTGCACGTGCAAGGTGTGCTGCGCCGACGAGTACGAGGGCGCCTGGTCCCGCAAGAAGCGCGAGGGCTGCTGCTCGAACTGTGACTGCGGCGGCGACGGTGGCTGCTGCGAGTGCTGTGAATGCTGCTCGTGCTGCGACTGCGGGCTCTAGGACCGGTCGTCTGGATCAGGCTCTAGCCTTCGGTTGACGGTGGGTCAGTCCTTGATCTCCGGCGG
This sequence comes from Streptomyces sp. NPDC087300, assembly GCF_044744425.1. Lineage (NCBI taxonomy): Bacteria > Bacillati > Actinomycetota > Actinomycetes > Kitasatosporales > Streptomycetaceae > Streptomyces > Streptomyces sp. NPDC087300. Next base: position 59,286 of record NZ_JBIUYI010000016.1, on the reverse strand, counting down.
GGAGATCCGCGACTTCTCGATCGCCGAGCCCTGCGTACCCCACTTCTTCAGGATGCGGTCGTACGTGCCGTCCTTGATCAGCTGATCCACCGCCGCCCGGAACGCGGGCGCCAGCTTCGTGCCCTTCTTGAAGGCGAAGCCGACGTCGAGCCGGTGGTACTCGCCGAGGAACTTCAGGCCCTCCTGCTGCTTCACGGCGTACCGCAGGCCGTTGATGGTGGACATCACCACGTCGGCGCGGCCCTGCTGGAGGGCGGGCCAGATCGCGCCCTGCTCGGCGTACGTCTTCACGTCGTACGGCTTCTTGCCGGCGTCGGCGCAGACGTGCTTGTTGTCCTCCAGGGTCACCTCGAAGGTGGTGCCCGCGCCGGTCGCCACGTTCAGGCCGCAGAGCTGCTCGAAGTCGGTGACCTCGGCCAGCTTGCTGTCCTTGCGGACGGCGAAGCCCTGGCCGTCGTTGATGTAGGTCACGAAGTCGATGGTCCTGCGGCGCTCCTCGGTGACGCCGAAGTTGCCGGTGCCCAGGTCGTACTTGCCGCTGTCCAGGGCGGGCAGGATCGCCTCGAAGCTCGCGGTCTGCCGGTCGAGCTTCAGGCCGAGGACCTTGCCGACGGCGTCCGCGAAGTCGATGTCCTGGCCGACGACCGTCCTGCCGTCCTCCAGGTAGGTGGCGTTGGGCGGGGTACCGCCGACGGAGGCGGCGAGGCTGAGGGTGCCGCGGTCGCGGACGTCAGCGGGCAGCAGTGCCGCGGCGGCCCGGTTCTTCTTGACGGAGGACACCACGTCCGCGGTCGGGATCCCGGCGCTCTTGCCGGCGGGGGCCGCGCCGCCCGCGGTGTCCGTGGTGCCGCCGGAGCCGCACGCGGTCAGCGCGAGGGTGGCGGCGGTGATCAGGGCGAAGGCCGCCGGGACGCGGCGGGACTGCGGGGGCGTGCTCATGGCGTGACGTTCTCCAGCTCGGCAGGGCAGGGCGAAGCGGACGTACAACTCGGCAGGGCGAAGCGGACGTACGAGGGGAGGGGTGTCGCCGCTCGCGACGGGGGAGCGGTGACGTACGCGTGTGAAGGCGGGGCCGACATCCGTGCGGGGCGCGGGCGTCGGGACGGGGAAGGCGCGCAGAAACCGATTCCCCCGGAGCCGGACGGCTCAGGGCCCGACGAGGTCAGGGCCTGCCGGGCTCAGGGTGCGGAGATCGCAGGGGGTCGGCTCAGGAGGACATCAACAAGACGCCGACCACACTCGACCGAAGTCGATGTGGGAGCGCGTGACCAGCCACTGCTGCGGATGCATGGGGCAAGTGGAACAGGCATCCGTTTCCGCGTCAACTGCCGTGAGACGTACGGCTCATATTCTGGACAGCCTTGACAGCGGGCGGAAAGCGCACCGTAATCTCGGGGTCGGATCGTGCTGAGGGGCTCGGTCCGTGTGAAGGCACCACCTGTGTTCGAGCTTCTGCATCCACGGAGCCTTCCGCATGTCTTCCGACACCCTCGCCAAGGTCGCGACCGCCCCTCCTCCCGAAGATCCCGCACCACTGCCCGACGCCCCGCGCATCGTGCCGAGGCCCCGCGCGGGCCAGTGGACGGCCGCCGCGCTCGTCCTGGTCCTGCTCGCGCTCGCCGCGCACTCCGTGATCCGCAACGAGGCGTTCCAATGGGACGTCGTCGCCGACTACTTCACCACCGCGTCCGTGCTGCGCGGCCTCGGGCTCACGCTCTGGCTGACCGCGCTCGTCATGGCGCTCGGCTTCGCGCTCGGCACGCTGCTCGCCATGGCCAGACTCTCCGCCAACCCCGTGCTGCGCGCGGTCAGTTGGGGGTACGTCTGGTTCTTCAGGTCGATGCCGATCCTGGTGCAGCTGCTGTTCTGGTTCAACATCGGCGCCCTGTACCCCGAGGTGTTCGGGGTCAGGACGGTGAACCTGATGGGCCCGGTCACCATCGCCGTCGTCGGCCTGACGCTGCACGAGGCCGCGTACGCCGCCGAGGTGGTGCGCGGCGGGATCCTCTCCGTGGACCGGGGGCAGATCGAGGCCGCGCAGTCGCTCGGGCTCGGCCGGTGGCGGCGCTGGCGGCGGATCGTGCTGCCGCAGGCCATGCGGTCCATCGTGCCGCCCGCGGGGAACATGCTGATCGGCACGCTCAAGGGCACCTCGATCGTGAGCGTCATCGCCGTGCAGGACCTGCTCTACTCCGTGCAGCTCGTCTACCACCGCACCTACCAGGTCGTCCCGCTCCTCATGGTCGCCACCCTCTGGTACGTCGTGGTCACCTCGGTGCTCAGCGTCGGCCAGCACTACGTGGAACGGCACTACGCGCGCGGCTCGGAGCGTGTCCGGTGAGGCGCTCGCTGGTGATCGTGGGCGCCGGGCCGCGCGGCACCGGAATCCTGGAGCGCATCGGCGCCAACGCGCCTTCCCTGTACGGGGATCAGGGGCTCGACATCCACCTCGTCGACCCGTACCCGCCGGGCGGCGGCCGCATCTGGCGGCACGACCAGTCGCCGCTCCTGTGGATGAACTCGCAGGCCCAGGACGTCACGATGTTCACCGACGAGACGGTCGAGGTGGCCGGGCCCGTCCTGCCGGGACCCGCGCTCGACGAGTGGTCCGGGCAGGACGGGCGCACCTTCGCCAGTCGCCGCGAGCAGAGCCGGTACCTGTCCTGGGTGTACGAGCGGGCGGTGGCGGGCCTGCCGCGCGACGCCGTCGTCCGCCACCACCGGCGCAGGGCGGTGCGCGTCACCGGCGGGCGCGCCGACCGTCAGGACGTCTGGCTGGAGGGCGTCGAGACGCCGCTCGCCGCCGATCTCGTCATCCTCGCCCAAGGCCATCTGGACGCCGAACTCGACGACGAACAGGCCCAGTTGACGTCGTACGCCGAACGGCACGGGCTCGTGCACCTGCCGCCCGACTTCACCGCCGACACCGACCTGTCCCGCCTCGCCCCCGGCGCACCCGTCCTCGTACGCGGCTTCGGGCTCGCCTTCGTCGACCTGATGGTGCTGCTCACCGAGGGGCGCGGCGGGCGGTACGAGGGAGATACGTACCTGCCGTCCGGGCGCGAGCCCGTCCTCTACGTCGGCTCGCGGCGCGGCGTGCCCTACCACTCCAAGATCGGCTACGACTGGACCGGTGAACGGCCGCCGTTGCCACGCTACTTGGGGCCCGCCGAGATCGACGCCCTGCTCGCGAGGCCGGACGGATTCGACTTCCGGCGCGACGTCTGGCCGCTCATCGAGAAGGAACTCGGCTTCGCCCACTACCACCGCCTCTTCACCGCCCACCCCGAGCGCACCCGCGCCGCCTGGACGGACTTCGACGAGAAGTACGCGGCCTGCCCGCCCGGCAGCCCCGAACTGGACGCCCTCGTCGCCTCCGCCGTGCCCGACCCCGCCGACCGGATCGACCTCACCGCCCTCGACCACCCCCTCGCCGGGGTGCGCCACACCTCCTACGAAGCGCTCCAGGACGGACTGCGCGGCCACATCACCGACGACCTCACCCGCAGACACGACCCCCGACACAGCCCCGACCTCGCCGTCTTCCTCGGACTCCTCTCCGTCTACGGGCAGTTGATGCGCCTCGGCGACGTGGGGGAGTGGTGGCACGGCTTCTTCAGCTACCTCGCGTCCGGCCCGCCGGGCCCCCGGCTGCGGCAATTGCTCGCGCTCTCCCGCGCCGGTGTCGTGCGCTTCCTCGGCGCCGACGTGCGGGTCACCGCCGAGGGCGGGGTGTTCCGCGCGCAGAGCCCCACCCTGCCGGGGCACGTCACCGAGACCCGCGCGCTCGTCGAGGCCCGCCTGCCGCAGCCCACCCTGGCCCGCACCCGCGACCCGCTCCTTCGCGCGCTGCACGCCGAGGGGGCCGCGGTGACCGCCGCGGGACTGCTCGCCGTCGACCCCGCCGACGGCCGGGTCCTGGACGGCACGGGAGCGCCGCATCCGCGCCGCTTCGCGCTCGGCCCGCACACCGACGCGCGCGGCGCGGGCGCCTTCACCAGGCCGCGCACCAACAGCCCCTCGTTCCGCCAGAACGACGCCACCGCGCGCGCCGTACTCGACTTCCTGCGCACCCTCTGAGCCCCCGAGGAACCCATGTCTTCCCTGACCAGCGATCCCCCCGTCGGCGCCGCCGGCACCGGCACGAGCCCACCGGGCAAGGACCACGCAGCCCTGAAGGTGGTGCCCGTGCGCCACCCCCTGCGGTGGGCCGCCGTCGCCGTGACCGCCGTCCTGATCGCCCAGTTCGCGCACGGCCTCGCCACCAACCCCGCCTGGGAATGGGAGGTGTTCGCCGAGTTCTTCACCGCCGACGTGATCCTCGACGCGGTCTGGGTCACCCTCCAGCTCACCTTCTACGGCACCGCCATCGGCTTCGCGCTCGGCATCGTCATCGCCTTCATGCGGCTCTCCGCGAGCCCCTTCCTCAAGTCGGTGGCCTTCGGCTACATCTGGGCGTTCCGGTCCATCCCGCTCATCGTGCAACTGCTCTTCTGGTTCAACCTGGCCTACCTCTACAAGGAGATCAGCTTCGGGATCCCCTTCGGTCCCGGCTTCCTCTCCTTCGACACGATGGGCCTGGTCGGCGCGATGAGCGCGGCCGTGCTCGGACTCGCCCTGCACCAGGCCGCGTACGCCGCCGAGATCGTGCGCGCGGGCGTACTGGCCGTCGACAGCGGCCAGTTGGAGGCGGCCGCCGCGCTCGGCATCCCCCGGCTGCGCCAGGTGCGCAGGATCGTCCTCCCGCAGGCCATGCGGGCGATCCTGCCCAACGCGGCCAACGAGATCATCTCGCTCTTCAAGGGCACCTCGATCGTCTCCGTGATGGCGATCGGCGAACTCTTCTACCAGGTGCAGGTCATCTACGGCCGCAACGGCAGGGTCGTGCCGCTCCTGATGGTCGCCACCGTCTGGTACATCCTCCTGACCAGCGCCCTCTCCGTCCTCCAGCACTACGTCGAACGACACTTCTCGAAGGGGGCCACGCGATGAGCGCCCAGCTCGCCGACGCCACGAACGCCATGGTCGAACTCCGTTCCGTACACAAGTCCTTCGGCTCACTGGAGGTCCTCAAGGGGGTCGACCTGGTGGTCGGGGCGGGCGAGGTGACCGTCATCCTCGGGCCCTCCGGGTCCGGCAAGTCGACGCTCCTGCGCACCATCAACCACCTGGAGAAGGTGGACGGCGGCTGGGTCGGCGTCGACGGCGCGCTGATCGGCTACCGGCGCTCCGGCGACAAGCTGTACGAGCTGCGCGAGCGCGAGGTGCTCAAGCAGCGCACCCGGATCGGCTTCGTCTTCCAGAACTTCAACCTCTTCCCCCATCTGACCGTCCTGGAGAACATCGTCGAGGCCCCCGTCTCCGCGCTGAAGCGGCCCCGCAAGGACGCCGTCGCGAGCGCCGGGGCGCTGCTCGCCAGGGTCGGCCTCGCCGACAAGGCCGACGCCTACCCCAAGCAGCTCTCCGGCGGGCAGCAGCAGCGCGTCGCCATCGCCCGCGCGCTCGCCCTGGAGCCGAAACTGCTCCTCTTCGACGAGCCGACCTCCGCGCTCGACCCGGAGCTGGTCGGCGAAGTCCTCGACGTCATCAAGGACTTGGCGGGCCAGGGCACCACGATGATCGTCGTCACGCACGAGATCGGCTTCGCCCGCGAGGTGGCCGACACGGTCGTCTTCATGGACGACGGGCGCGTGGTCGAACAGGGCGCCCCCGCCGACGTGCTCGACGCGCCCCGCCACCCGCGCACCCGCGCCTTCCTCTCCAAGGTCCTCTAGGAGCCCCCGCATGCCATCCCGACGCACCACGCTCACCTACGCCGTCGCCGCCCTGGCCGCGGTGCCCCTGCTCGGTGCCTGCGGCGGTGACAGCGACGCCGCGACCGGCGGCGGGCGGCCGGGCACCCAGAAGGTCGGCGACATCAACATCGGACCCGACCAGCACCGCGTGCGCGGCAAGAAGGTCGCGGCGATCGCCGCGCTCGTCCCTGAGAGGGTCCGCGAGCGCGGCACGCTGCGGCTCGGCGGCGGCGCCGACTCGACCGCCCCGCTCGGCTTCTACGCCACCGACGACAGGACCCGCATCGGCTCCGAGGTCGACCTCGCGATCCTGGTCGCCGACACCCTCGGCCTGAAGCCCGCCTTCGAGCAGGTCTCCTGGGAGAACCTCTTCGTCGGCCTGGACAGCGGCAAGTTCGACGGCGTCTTCGGCAACGTCACGGTGACCGAGGAACGCAAGCAGAAGTACGACTTCGCCACCTACCGCCTGGACAACATCGCCTTCGAGGCGAAGAAGGGCGCGGCCTGGAAGGTGAAGGGGCCCGCCGACGTGGCGGGCAAGTCCGTCGCGGTCTCCTCCGGCACCAACCAGGAGAAGATCCTCGTCGACTGGAGCAGGCGCAACGAGCGGGCCGGACGCGCACCGGTCGACATCAAGTACTTCCAGAAGGACTCCGACTACTACCTGGCCCTCCAGTCCGGGCGCATCGACGCCTACCTCGGCCCGAGCCCCTCGGTCTCGTACCACGTGGCGTCCGCGGGCCGGACGAAGGTGGTGGGCTCGCTGTCCGGCGGCGGCACTTCGGTCCAGGGAGAGATCGCCGCCACCACGAAGAAGGGCAGCGGGCTCGTCGACGCCTACGCCGCCGCGCTCAACCACGTGATCAAGGACGGGAGTTACGCGAAGGTCCTCAAGCGCTGGGGCCTGTCCGGTGAGGCCGTGACCACGTCGCGGATCAACCCGCCGGGACTGCCGAAACCGTAGTCGTTCCGCTGCGGGCGCCCCCTTCCAAGGGCGCCCTCCATCTCGGAAAGGATTAGCTGATGTCGCTCCATCTCGCCGCCGCCATCGATCTGTCAGGGGCCTACGAAGCCGGTCCCTACGCCGAGTTGGCGCTGCTCGCCGAGGGCGGCGCGCTCGACTTCGTGACGCTCGGGGACTCCTTCGCGAGGCCCGGCCTCGACGCGCTCGCCGTCCTGACCAGACTCGCGCCCGCCACCGGGCGGATCGGGCTCGTGCCGGCCGTCACGACCACGCACACCGAGCCGTTCCACGTGCAGGCCGCCGTCGCCACCCTGGACTGGGTCAGCCACGGGCGGGCCGGCTGGACGGTCGAGGTGTCGGCGACCGAGGCGGAGGCCCGGCTGTTCGGGCGGCGGAGGGCCGCGCCGCGCGAGGAACTGTGGCAGGAGGCCGCCGAGTTCGCCGACGTGGCGGCGCGGCTTTGGGACAGCTGGGAGGACGACGCGGAGATCCGGGACGTGCCGACCGGCCGCTTCATCGACCGCGACAAGCTGCACTACGTGGACTTCGAGGGCCGCGCCTTCTCCGTACGGGGCCCGTCGATCGTGCCCAGGCCCCCGCAGGGCCACCCGGTGACCGTCGTCGACGCCACCGAGCCGCGGGCCCGCGAGGCCGCGGCCCGGCACGCGGACGTCGCCCTGGTCCATGCCGCCTCCGCCGCCCAGGCCGATGCCGCGCGGGCCGAACTGCGCGAGCTCGCCGCCCGGTCCGGGCGCGACCCGGACACGCTGCGGGTGTTCGCCGCGCTCGTCGTCGACCTCGGCGGCGGCGAGCACGCCGCCGAAAGGGGCCACGGCGGCGGGCCGCTGCCCACCGCCGAGGGGCCCGCCTACCGGGGCGGGCCCGTCGACCTCGCCGAGCTGATCGCGGCCTGGCACCGGACGGGCGCCGTCGACGGCTTCCACCTCACGCCCGTCGAGCCGCGCCGTGACCTGGAGCGGCTCGTCAACGGCACCGTCGCGCTGCTCCAGCACCGCGGCCTGTTCCGCACCTTCTACCCGGGCAGCACGCTGCGGGAGCACCTGGGCCTGGCCCGGCCCGCCAACCGTTACGCCGCGCTCGCGGGGGAGCCCTCATGACCCGACGTACGACCGGTAAGCAGATCCACCTCGCCGCCCACTTCCCCGGCGTCAACAGCACCACCGTCTGGTCCGACCCCAGGTCCCGCTCGCACATCGACTTCTCGTCCTTCGCGCACCTGGCCCGCACCGCCGAGCGGGGCCTGTTCGACTTCTTCTTCCTCGCCGAGGGGCTGCGGCTGCGCGAGCACAAGGGGCGCATCCACGACCTGGACGTCGTCGGACGGCCCGAGGCGCTGACCGTGCTGACCGCGCTCGCCGCCGTCACCGACCGGATCGGCCTCGCGGGCACCGTCAACGCGACCTTCAACGAACCCTATGAACTGGCCCGCAGGCTCGCCTCCCTGGACCACCTCAGCGCCGGCCGCGCCGCCTGGAACGTGGTCACCACGTCGGACGCCTTCACCGGCGAGAACTTCCGGCGCGGCGGCTACCTCGACCGGGCCGACCGCTACACCCGCGCCGCCGAGTTCCTCGCCACCGCGCGCGAGCTGTGGGACTCCTGGACGCCGGACGGACGCCGGCGGAGCTTCGCCCACCACGGCGAACACTTCGCGATCGAGGGCGAGTTCACCGTCCCGCGCACCCCGCAGGGCCACCCCGTCGTCATCCAGGCAGGGGACTCTCCGGAGGGCCGCGAGTTCGCCGCCTCGGCCGCCGACATCATCTTCACCCGGCACGGCACGCCCGAGGCGGGCCGGGAGTTCTACGCCGACGTGAAGAGGCGCCTCGCCGCGTACGGAAGGGAGCCCGACGACCTGCTGATCATGCCCGGGGTCAGCTACGTCCTCGGCGACACCGCGGCCGAGGCGCAGGAGAAGGCCGTCGAGATCCGCCGCAGGCAGGTCTCCCCGCAGAACGCGATCCTCGCCCTGGAACAGGTGTGGGGCGTGGACCTCTCCGCGTACGACCCGGACGGGCCGCTGCCCGACATCGACCCCGACCCCGCATCGGAACTCGTGCAGGGCCGCGTGAAGATCAAGGACCCCTTCGCCGTCGCCGCGAAGTGGCGGGCCCTGTCCGAGGCCAAGGGCCTGTCCATCCGGCAGACCGTCATCGAGACCACCGCCCGCCAGTCCTTCATCGGCACGCCGGACGCGGTCGCCGCCGACCTCGCGGAGTTCGTGGCGGCCGACGCGGCCGACGGCTTCATCCTCGTCCCGCACCTCACCCCCGGCGGGCTCGACGACTTCGTCGACCGGGTGGTGCCCCTGCTCCAGGAACGCGGCGTGTACCGCACGGAATACCGGGGCGCGACGCTGCGCTCCCATCTGGGGCTGCGCGAGCCCGTATGGAAGGGTTGATCATCATGAGCACCGAACACGACACCGCCGCCGACGCCGTACGGGAGTGGAAGCACTGGCACGAGGGGCGCACCGAGAGCGTCTCGGCCCCCTACGGGCCGCTCGCCCTCCAGGGCACCCACTGGCTCGCGGACCATCCGGAGGGCGAGATCCCGGGTCTGCCGGGGCGGTGGACCGGGACGCCCGACGCGGTCGTCCTGACCGCGGGTCCCGACGACGGCCTCACCGTCGACGGTCGTCCGGTGACGGGCGAGGTGCGGCTGACCGCCGACAGCGGCCCGGTCGCCGACGCCCGCGTCGCGCACGGCGCGCGCCGCCTCCTCGTGCTGCGCAGGGAAGGGCTCTGGGCGGTACGGGACTTCGACCCGGACGCCGCCGCGCGCCGCGCGTTCACGGGCATCGACGCCACCGCGTACGACGCGCGCTGGGCGGTGCCCGGACGCTTCACCCCGTACGCCGAGGACCGCACGGTCACCGTGGGCAACGCCGACGGCAAGGAGCGCGGCCTCGGCCTCGGCGGTGAACTCGCCTTCCGCCTCGGGGGAGTCGAGCACACCCTCCAGGTCACCGTGGAGGGCGACGGCTCGCTGTGGGCCGTCTTCGCCGACGCCACCAGCGGCACCTCCAGCTACCGCTTCCGCTTCCTGCGGCCCGCAGCGCCGGACGCCGAGGGGCGCACCACGGTGGACTTCAACCGGGCGCTGCTGCCGCCGTGCGCCTTCGCCGACCACTTCCTGTGCCCCTTCCCGCCGCCCGGCAACACCCTCGTCGGCGAGGTCGCGGCGGGGGAGCGGAACCTTATCGACCGCTGACACGTCCGACAGCGGGGACGGTGTGAAAGCGGCACCGCACCCCGGCCGATGACCCAAGCCCCGGTGGCGTACGACAGGTACGGAACCCGCCGGGGCCGGTCGTCGTGTATCGGTCGGGGCGGCCGAAAGACGCCCTTGTGCGGCCTGTCCCGCCCCCCAATACTCCCGAGAAGCGCTTGTCAGGAGCACGGCGTATCCGGAATCAGGGCTTGCTCTTTGGCTGCGCCTCACGGGTCCCCACCCACAAGGACCCACTGACTTCCCTCGGGAGGAACAAACGTGAGGATCAAGCGCACCATCCCCCGCAGCGGCCTTGCGAGACGCACCTCGATGCTCGCCGTGGCCACCGGCCTCGTCGCCGCAGGCGCGCTCGCCGTCCCCGCCGCCAGTGCCCACGACAGCTCCGCGACGTTCAGCGCCGCACAGCTGGAACAGGCCAGTGACGCGGTGCTCGGCGCCGATGTCGCGGGCACCTCCTGGGGCGTCGACCCCACGACCAAGCAGGTCGTCGTCACCGCCGACAGCACGGTCTCCAAGGCGGAGATCGCCGAACTCAAGGCGGCGGCGGGCAGCAACGCGGACGCCCTGAAGATCGAGCGCACGCCGGGCAAGTTCCAGAAGTACATCTCCGGCGGGGACGCCATCTACGCGTCCAGCTGGCGCTGCTCGCTCGGCTTCAACGTCCGCAGCGGCAGCACCTATTACTTCCTGACCGCCGGGCACTGCACCGACGGCGCGGGCACCTGGTGGTCCAACTCGGCGAAGACCACCGTGCTCGGCACCACGTCGGGATCCAGTTTCCCGACGAACGACTACGGCATCGTCAAGTACACGAACAACTCGGTCACCAAGTCCGGCACCGTGGGCAGCCAGGACATCACGCGCGCCGCCGACCCGACGGTCGGCCAGAACGTGACCCGCCGCGGCTCCACGACCGGTACGCACAGCGGCCGGGTCACCGCACTGAACCAGACCGTCAACTACGGCGGCGGCGACGTCGTCTACGGCATGATCAAGACGACGGTCTGCGCCGAACCCGGCGACAGCGGCGGCCCGCTGTACGCGGGTTCCACGGCGCTGGGTCTGACCTCCGGCGGCAGCGGCAACTGCTCGTCGGGCGGCACGACCTTCTTCCAGCCGGTCACCGAGGCACTGCGCGCGTACAACGTCAGCGTCTACTGACTCCGGCGCGCCGAGCGGCGACCGAGTCCGCAGCCAGCGGTGGGTGAGCCCCCGTCCGACACCCCGGACGGGGGCTCACCCTTGTGTCCCGTCACCCCCTCCCTTTGTGTCCGGCCCGGGGTTACCTTCGAAGAGGACGCCCAACACGCCCAATTCGGACCCTGGGGGGCCGGCATGGTCGAGGAGCTGGTGGCGGCGGGAGTGACCGTCGGGTCTCTCGGAGTGGTCTACGCGATGGCGGCGGCGCGCGTCGTCAAACAGTACGAACGCGGAGTGGTGCTGCGCCTCGGCAAGTTGCAGCGGTCGGTGCGGGGTCCGGGGCTCACCATGATCGTGCCCGGTGTGGACCGGCTCCGTAAGGTCAACATGCAGATCGTCACGATGCCGGTGCCCGCGCAGGACGGCATCACCCGCGACAACGTGACGGTCCGGGTGGACGCCGTCATCTACTTCAAGGTCGTGGACGCCGCCGACGCCGTCGTGCAGGTGGAGGACTACCGCTTCGCGGTCTCGCAGATGGCGCAGACCTCGCTGCGCTCGATCATCGGCAAGAGCGACCTGGACGACCTGCTGTCCAACCGCGAGAAGCTCAACCAGGGCCTTGAGCTGATGATCGATTCCCCGGCGATCGGCTGGGGCGTGCAGATCGACCGCGTCGAGATCAAGGACGTCTCGCTGCCGGAGACGATGAAGCGGTCCATGGCCCGGCAGGCCGAGGCGGACCGGGAGCGGCGGGCGCGGGTCATCAACGCCGACGCCGAACTCCAGGCGTCCAAGAAGCTCGCCGAGGCCGCGCACGAGATGTCCGAGGAGCCCGCGGCGCTCCAACTCCGTTTGTTGCAGACCGTGGTGGCGGTCGCCGCCGAGAAGAACTCCACCCTCGTCCTGCCCTTCCCCGTCGAACTGCTCCGCTTCCTGGAGCGCGCCCAGCAGGCCCTGCCGCAGCAGCCGCAGCAGCCGCAGGGACAGCCGGTGAGCCGGCCCGGGAAGAGCGGCACGGAGATGCCCGCGGCGGATGCGCCGGTTCCGGTGGACCCGGCGAAGCTGCCGGAATCCGGAGCCGAAGAGGCGGAAACCGGAGCACCCGGCCATCCCGCAAGGGCGAGAACCGGACAGGACTAGTCCTCACAGGCTGACGATCGCCCCCTCGCTCGCGGTGTTTGCAACGGGAACCGACGTGGCGAGACCGAGATCGTCCAACCGGCCGGGGGCGCGCGGTGGTTGTCGTGCGCGCGTCCTGAAGTAGACCTTGTGTGCGACCGGAAGGCGTCGGGATAGTGGGCGAGGCCAAATTGGCATGGACGCGGCTTCTTCAGCGTGGTGACTCCGTGCCGCGTACGCCCTGCGGTCCGTCGGGCCCCCACGCCTGACGGGTCGTTCCCCCCACAGGAGGTCGTGACTTTGAAGCACCGACGCATACCCAAGCGGCGTGCCGCCGTGGCAGGCGCGGGCATCGCCGCGCTGGTTGCCGCGGGCATCACCTTCCAGACTGCGAACGCGAGCGAGAACTCCCCGGAGCCCACGCCGGACACCCTCTCGGCGGCGAAGGCCGGAAAGCTCGCCTCGTCCCTCGGCAAGGAGCTCGGCGGCCAGGCCGCGGGCACGTACTACGACGCCAAGGCCAAGGCCCTGGTCGTCAACGTGCTCGACCGGAGCGCGGCGGACGCCGTGGAGTCGGCGGGCGGCAAGGCCAGAATCGTCGAGAACTCCCTCGCCGAGCTGAAGAGCGCCCGCGCCACGCTGGACCACGAGGCGGCCGTCCCCGGCACCTCGTGGGCGATGGACCCGGCGACCAACAAGGTCGTCGTCACGGCCGACCGCACGGTCAAGGGCGCCGCGCTCGACAAGGTCACCGCCACCGTGAAGAGCCTCGGCGGCAAGGCCCAGCTCAAGCACAGCAAGGGCGAGTACAAGGCCCTCATCGCCGGTGGCGACGCGATCTGGGGGAGCGGTTCGCGCTGCTCGCTCGGCTTCAACGTCGTCAAGGGCGGCCAGCCCTACTTCCTGACGGCGGGCCACTGCGGCAACGCGGTCAAGAGCTGGTCGGACTCGCAGGGCGGCTCGGAGATCGCCACCACCGAGGAGTCGAGCTTCCCGGGCAACGACTACGCCCTCGTGAAGTACACGGGCGACACCCCGCACCCCAGCGAGGTGAACCTCTACGGCGGCACCCAGGCGATCAGCAAGGCCGGGGACGCCACGGTCGGCCAGAAGGTGACGCGCAGCGGCAGCACCACCCAGGTCCACGACGGTGACGTCACCGCGCTGAACGCCACGGTCAACTACCAGGAGGGCCAGGTCGACGGTCTGATCCAGACCACGGTCTGCGCCGAGCCCGGTGACAGCGGCGGCGCGCTCTTCGCCGGTGACACCGCGCTGGGCCTCACCTCGGGCGGCAGCGGTGACTGCTCCTCGGGCGGCGAGACGTTCTTCCAGCCGGTGCCGGAGGCCTTGTCGGCCTACGGCGCGGAAATCGGCTGACGCGCTCCCGCGCACGGGTAGCGGAGTTTAGGGCGCCGGTCCGCAGGAGCGGACCGGCGCTTTTTCTCATTTCTTGTGAAAAGTTTCACAAGCGCTCAAGGGGCTTTAGTCCCATCACGTATCAGCAGGTCAGGCTGGTGTTTTCTCGCGCGGCAGCCACTTTCGAATGGACCTACGTCCCCCGGTTAGGGTCTTTTTCGGCCGGGCGGGCGCAGTGAAAAGGTGTGGAATTGGAGGCGTAAAGAAAAGGTCTGAAGAAGGAGTACCTGCCATGCAGGCCAAGGAGATGGTGGACGGACTGGTCGAAGGGGCGCTCGCCGCGCTCGGCCGGTTCGAGTCGTACGACCAGGAGCAGGTCGACCACATCGTCAAGAAGGCCTCCCTCGCCGCGCTGAGCCAGCACGGGGAACTGGCGCGGCAGGCGGTCGAGGAGACCGGTCGCGGTCTCTTCGAGGACAAGGCCGTCAAGAACCTCTTCGCGTGCGAGCACGTCGTCAACTCGCTGCGCGGACTGAAGACCGCGGGCGTCATCTCCCGCGACGAGCTGAACGGCATCACCGAGATCGCCGAACCGGTCGGCGTCGTCTGCGCGATGACCCCGGTCACCAACCCGACCTCGACGACCATCTTCAAGGCGCTCATCGCCCTGAAGACCCGCAACCCGATCATCTTCGCCTTCCACCCCAGCGCCCAGCGCTGCTCCGCCGAGGCCGCCCGCGTGGTGCGCGACGCCGCGATCGAGGCGGGCGCGCCCGAGAACTGCGTGCAGTGGGTCGAGGAGCCCTCGATGGAGGCGACCGGCCTCCTGATGAACCACGAGGGCGTCTCCACCATCCTCGCCACCGGCGGCAACGCGATGGTCAAGGCCGCCTACTCGTGCGGCAAGCCCGCGCTCGGCGTCGGCGCGGGCAACGTGCCCGCGTACGTCACGCGCAGCGGCAAGCTGCGCCGCGCCGTGCACGACATCGTGCTCTCCAAGTCCTTCGACAACGGCATGATCTGCGCCTCCGAGCAGGCCGTCATCCTCGACCGGGAGATCTACGAGGAGGGGCTCGCGGAGTTCCGCAGGCTCGGCGCGTACGTCGTCACGGCGGCCGAGAAGACCAAGCTGGAGGAGTTCGTCTTCGGCACCACCGCCTTCGCCAACAACTGCTCGGGCGCCAAGCTGAACGCGTCCGTCGTCGGCAAGTCCCCGCGGTGGATCGCCGAACAGGCCGGTTTCGAGGTCCCCGACGGCACCTCGATCATCGTCGCCGAGTGCGCGGAGGTCGGCGAGGGCGAGCCGCTCACCCGCGAGAAGCTCTCCCCGATCCTGGCCGCGCTGAAGGCCGAGGACACCGCGCACGGGCTCGAACTCTCCGCGCGGATGGTCGAGTTCCACGGACTCGGGCACAGCGCCGCCATCCACACCGAGGACGAGGACCTCGCCGAGGAGTTCGGCAAGCGCGTCAAGGCGATCCGCGTGATCGTCAACGCGCCCTCCACCTTCGGCGGCATCGGCGACGTCTACAACTCCTTCCTCCCCTCGCTCACCCTCGGCTGCGGCTCCTACGGGCACAACTCGGTGTCCGACAACGTCTCCGCGGTCAACCTCGTCAACGTCAAGCGGATCGGACGGCGCAACAACAACATGCAGTGGTTCAAGGTCCCGCCGAAGATCTACTTCGAGCGCAACTCGCTGCGCTACCTCGGTGAGATGGAGGGCATCAAGCGCGTCTCGATCGTCACCGACAAGACCATGTCGACGCTCGGCTTCGTGCAGCGCGTGACCGACATCCTCGCGGCGCGCGAGTCCGCCGTCACCGTCCAGATCATCGACAACGTCGAGCCGAACCCGGAGCTGGCGACCGTGCGGGCCGGTGCCGCGCTGATGCGGGACTTCCAGCCGGACACCATCATCGGCCTCGGCGGCGGCTCGCCGATGGACGCGGCGAAGATCATGTGGCTGATGTACGAGCACCCGGAGATCGAGTTCGCGGACACCAAGGAGAAGTTCTTCGACATCCGCAAGCGGGCCTTCAAGTTCCCCGGGCTCGGCAAGAAGGCGCAGATGGTGGCCGTCCCGACCACCTCGGGCACCGGCTCGGAGGTCACCCCCTTCGCGGTCATCTCCGACCCGGAGGCCGCGCAGAAGTACCCGCTCGCCGACTACGCGCTCACCCCGAACGTGGCGATCGTCGACCCGGTCCTGCCGATGGGGCTGCCCGCCACCGTCACCGCCGACTCCGGCTTCGACGCGCTGACCCACGCCACCGAGGCGTACGTCTCCGCCTACTCGAACGACTACACCGACGGGCTCTGCCTCCAGGCCATCAAGCTGATCTTCGAGAACCTGGAGCGGTGCGTCGTCAACGGGCCCAAGGACCCCGAGGCGCGCGAGAAGATGCACAACGCCTCGACCGTCGCGGGCATGGCCTTCGCCAACGCCTTCCTCGGCCTGGTGCACGCCATGGCGCACACCCTCGGCAACACCTTCCACGTCGCCCACGGCCGCACCAACGCGCTGCTCCTGCCGCACGTCATCCGGCACAACGGCACGGTCTCCGGCAAGGCGACGCCGTGGCCGAAGGCGGAGGTCTACCGGGCGCCCGAGCGGTTCCAGGAGATCGCCCGGATGCTGGGTCTGGCGGCGGAGACCCCCGAGGAGGGAGTGGAGTCCTATGCCCGTGCGGTCGAGGAACTGCGTGCCAAGTGCGGGATCCCCGCGTCCTTCCAGGAGGAGGGTGTGGACGAGGAGGCCTTCCTGGCGGCTCTGCCGCAGCAGGCGATGAACGCGTACGCCGATCAGTGCGCGCCCGCCAACCCCCGGATGCCGATGATCGACGAGATGCAGCGGTTGATGCGGCAGGCGTACTACGGGAACGGGACAGGTGCCTGATCTGGTCCGCCGGCCGCGGGTCGTGCGTGGTTGCTCGCGCGGTTCCCCGCGTCCCTGACGGGGCCGCCCCTGACCGGGCGGCCCCGTCAGCGCTTGGGCCAGTACCAGAGCGGCTCGTCCAAGAGGCTTTCCCGGCCCGCCACCGTCGTTTGACCCGACTCCTTGAGCAGACCTAGGGAGTTGACGTCGACGCGGTGGCGGGCCGCTCCCTCGGCCACCGCGTCGGCGAGCGGACGGGCGTGGGTCACCAGGACGATCTGCGTGTCCCTCGTCGCCGTGAGGATCAGATCGGCGAGGGGGCGCAGGAGGTCGGGGTGGAGGCTCGTCTCCGGCTCGTTCAGGACGAGCAGGGACGGGGGACGGGGGGTGAGGAGCGCCGCGGTCCAGAGCAGATAGCGCAGCGTGCCGTCGGACAGCTCGGCGGGGCCCAGCGGGCGGAGCAGTCCGTGCTGGTGCAGCTGGAGTTCGAAGCGGCCGCCGCTGTCGGCGATCCGCACCCGGCTGCCGGGGAAGGCGTCGTCCACCGCGTCGTCGAGGGCGCTCGGGTCGCCGATCTCGCGGATCGTCTGGAGGGCGGCCGCCAGGTCCGCGCCGTCGTGGGCGAGGACCGGGGTGCGGGTGCCGATGCGGGCGGCGCGGGCGGGGGCCGCCGCGTCGGTGCGCACATGGTCGTAGAACCGCCAGGAGCGGATCAGCTCGCGCAGTCTGAGCAGGTCGGGGGCGAGCTGTGGGTCGGCCAGCTCGCCGAGCATGCTGTCGTAGGGCCGCAGGCCCTGGGTGCGGTGCCAGCCGCCGTCGGCGGTGCGGGTGCGCACGGCGGGGCCCGCGCGGTCGCAGAGCAGGGCCGCGGGGCGCAGCACGGGACCGGCCCAGGTGCACTCGCGCTTGATCTCCGGGTCGAGGTTGAACATGGAGGGCTCGGCGCCGGAGCCCGAGGTGGGGATCGGGTGGCCGAAGTCCACCGCGTACCCGAACTCGTCGCCCGCGAAGCCGAGGCGGAGGCTGGTCGCCTCCGCCTTCGCCGGGCCGGCCCAGAGCGCGGACGGCAGCCCGCCCTCGCGGGCCAGGGCGGCCACCGCGCCGCCGCGCGCGGAGTCGGCGAGCAGCCGCAGCGCGCGGTACAGGCTGGACTTCCCCGCGCCGTTGGCACCGGTGATCACGTTGAGCCGGTCCAGCGGGACGATCAGTTTGCGCAGGGAGCGGTAGTTCTCGACGGCGAGTGTGCGGATCATGCGTTTCAGCCTCGCACCCGGGTCTGACAATCCCCCTGGGGAAGCACGCGTCTCACGTCTCCGGCTGGACGTCCGGTGCGTCCGGCGCCAGGAAGCGGCCCATCGGCAGGACCGGGCGGCCCCAGGTGGAGGCCATCACCTGCCCGGCCAGCAGATAGAGCGCCCCGGCGCTCGCGCCGAGTCCGAACCAGCCCGCGACGCGGTTCCAGCCGACCTCGCCGGTGAAGCCGTTGCAGGTCATCGCGACGAAGACGACGAGGACGCAGGTGAAGGTGAGGAGCAGCGCCAGATGGATGCGGAAGCTCGCCATCCACAGCACGAAGACCACGAACACCCAGGGCAGCGTGAACAGGCCCATCGTGTCGCCGCGCAGCGCCGGGTCGAGGCCGGGCAGGACCCAGAGCAGCATCAGCGACTTCGCCATCCAGAAGAGCCCGAAGCCGCCGAAGACCGTGGCGTGCCAGGTGTCGCCGCGCTGCGCCTGGAAGAGCCCGGCGAGCAGCTGCGCGAGCCCGCCGATGAAGAAGCCCACCAGGGGCACGACCGAGTGCAGGAGCTTCTCGGGGAAGACGCCCGCGTCGATGCCGGTGGCGATCATCGTGACGACGATGAAGCCGGTGAGCCCGAGCGGACCCAGCTGGGCCTGCGCGGTGGGCTCCATGCGTTTGACGGAGACCGCCTGGGCCGCGGGGCCCGTGCGGTGCGGGAAGTTCACGCGGTGCCCTTGCCGAATCCGCTGGCCGTCAGGTCGATCGAGCCGTTGCTGTTCCTGCTCCGCTGCCGGGCGGACAGGGCGAGGGTGACGGCGACGCCGACGATCGCCCAGGCGGCGAGGACCAGGAGCGGACCGGTGACCGCGTTCCCCTCGAAGTACGCGATGGAGCGCGCCACCCAGGTGCCCGCGCCCGGCGGCAGCCAGGGCCCGATCGCCTCCCAGAAGGGCGGCAGCATCGGCAGCGGGAAGGCGCCGCCGGCGCTCGGGTTGCCCGCGATGACGACGAGGAGGACGGCGAGGCCGATGCCCACGATGCCGGTCAGCGACTGCAGGGCCAGCGTGATCGCGCCGACCCCGAAGATCACCAGGGCGCCGAGGCTCCACAGGCCCATGACGCTGCCGGGCAGGGCGCCGAGGATCGGCCCGATGATGATCGCGCCGCCGAGTCCGCCGACGATCGAGTAGAGCGCCATGGTGCCGAGCCTGATCACCGCGCGCGGCACGTTGGCGGCCCGGGAGCCCGCGCTGATGGCGAGGATCGAGGCGCACAGATAGCCGCCGACGCACCAGCCGACGACCAGGTAGAAGGACGAGAGCCCGTTGAAGTCCTGCTTCGACGCGGGGGCCACGTCGACGGTCTTCACCGAGCGCTTCTCGGCGCCCTCGATCTTGGCGGTGAGCTCGGTCAGGGTCCTGGAGAGGGCGGTGCCGCCGCCGGAGGCGACCAGGAGGGTGTCGGTGCTGCCGCGCGGGTCGACGAGCAGGGCGCCGTCGATGTCGCGGTTCATGATCTTGTGGCGGGCCACGCCCTCGTTCTCGACCACGCGGGGGTCGAGCGGCTCGCCGGGGAGCTTCTTCAGCCGGTCGGCGGTCTGCTGGGCCGCGGGTCCCGGGGCGACCACTCCGAAGGGCACGTCCGTCGGTTTCGGGTTGTGCAGGGCCCCTACGTAGGAGGCGATGAACAACAGCTGGAGGGCGAGTACGCCGATGACGAGCAGGGCTGCTCGCGGAGTGACGGCGCTCTTCAATTCGTCGGCGAACCTCATGCCACCACGCTCCGGGGCTTTGGGCGTTTCCGCAGGTGGGATGGTCCGAACGGACGACAGGAGCGGGGCGGGAGTACTCCGTGCCAGCTAATCGAACATTCGTGTCGTACGTGAGTTCGAAACTGGTCTATGGTGGAGGGAGGGGGATACGAGGTCGGATCGGTTCAGGGTTACAGGAGGTGCGTGTGCCCGGGTTCACGCATCTGCACACCGTCTCCGGGTTCTCCCTGCGGTACGGCGCATCCCACCCGGAGCGGCTCGCCGAGCGTGCCGCCGAGCGGGGCATGGACGCCCTCGCGCTCACCGACAGGGACACCCTCGCGGGCGCCGTCCGGTTCGCCAAGGCCTGCGCGAAGGCCGGGGTGCGGCCGCTGTTCGGCGCCGAGCTCGCGGTGGGCGGGCCCGCCCCGGCCGGCGGCGGGCACCGGCGGGCCCCCGTGCGCGGCGGTGCCTTCATCGACGAGTCGACCCCGCGCGTCACCTTCCTCGCCCGCGACGGCGCCACCGGCTGGGCCACGCTCTGCCGCCTGGTCACCGCCGCGCACCGGGCCCCGGAGGGACCGCCCGTGCTGCCGTGGCAGGAGAACCACGGCGAAGGACTGACCGTGCTGCTCGGTCCCGCGTCCGACGTGGGCCGCGCGCTCGCCGCCGGCCGTCCCGACCGGGCGGCCCGGCTCCTGGCCCCCTGGCGCGAGCGCTACGGCGACGCGCTGCGCCTGGAATCCGTCTGGCACGGCCGCGAGGGCACCGGGCCGGGATCGCTCCGGCTCGCCGCGCGCACCGTCGGCTTCGCCGCCGAGCAGGGTGTACGCCCGGTCCTGAGCAACGCCGTGCGCTACGCCGACCCGGGGCAGGGGCCCGTCGCCGATGTGCTCGACGCCGCGCGCCGCCTCGTCCCCGTCGACCCGACCAAGGAACTCGACGGCGGCGAACGGTGGTTGAAGGGCGCGGACGCCATGCTCGGCATCGCCGAACGGGTCGTCGAGGCGGCCGGGTTCCGCCGCGACACCGCCCACCGGCTGATCGAACAGACCAGGACGGCCGCCGCCGAGTGCCTCGTCGACGCCGAGGACGACATCGGCGTCGGAACCGTGCACTTCCCCGAGCCGCGCCTGGTCGGCGCCGGGCGCCGCACCGCGCAGCGAGTCCTCGCCTCACGGGCGTCGGCGGGCATGGTGCTGCGCGGCTACGACCGCGCCCCCGGGGCCCGCGCGTACTGGGAGCGGCTCCACCGCGAGCTGGACATCATCGCGTACCACGGCTTCGCCTCCTACTTCCTGACCGTGGCCCAAGTCGTCGACGACGTAAGGGATCTGGGCATCCGGGTCGCGGCGCGCGGCTCCGGCGCGGGATCGCTCGTCAACCACCTCGTCGGCATCGCGCACGCCGACCCCGTCGAGCACGGGCTGCTCATGGAGCGGTTCCTGTCCAAGCGGCGGTCGGTGCTCCCCGACATCGACATCGACGTCGAGTCGGCCCGCAGGATCGAGGTCTACCGCGCGATCATCGGCCGCTTCGGCACCGAGCGGGTCGCGACGGTCGCCATGCCCGAGACCTACCGGGTGCGGCACGCCGTGCGCGACGTCGGCGCCGCGCTGTCCATGGATCCCGCCGACATCGACCGGATCGCCAAGGCGTTCCCGCACATCCGCGCCCGCGACGCCCGCGCCGCGATGGAGGAGCTGCCCGAACTGCGCCAGATCTCGGCGGAGTTGGGTGACCGTGACCGGCTGTGGGATCTCGTCGAGGCGCTCGACGCGCTGCCGCGCGGGGTCGCCATGCACCCGTGCGGGGTGCTGCTCTCCGACGCCTCGCTGCTCGCGCGCACGCCCGTCGTGCCGACCAGCGGCGAGGGCCTGCCCATGTCGCAGTTCGACAAGGAGGACGTGGAGGAGCTCGGGCTGCTCAAGCTGGACGTGCTCGGTGTGCGGATGCAGTCGGCGATGGCGCACGCGGTGGGGGAGGTCGAGCGGGCCACGGGTGACCGGGTGGACATCGACGCGGTGCCGCCGGGCGATCCTGCGACGTACCGGCTCATCAAGTCCGCCGAGACGCTGGGCTGCTTCCAGATCGAGTCGCCGGGCCAGCGCGACCTGGTCGGGCGCCTTCAGCCGGCGACCTTCCACGACCTGGTGGTCGACATCTCGCTGTTCCGGCCGGGACCCGTCGCCGCCGACATGGTGCGGCCCTTCATCGAGGCCAGGCACGGCCGCGCGCCGGTCCGCTATCCGCACCCCGACCTCGCGGGCCCGCTGGAGGACACGTACGGCGTCGTCGTCTTCCACGAGCAGATCATCGAGATCGTGGACATCATGACCGGCTGCGGGCGCGACGAGGCGGACCGGGTGCGGCGCGGGCTCTCCGACCCCGAGTCGCAGGGCCGGATCCGCTTCTGGTTCGCGCAGCACGCGGCGGCCAGGGGCTATGACGCGGAGACGATCGGCCGCACCTGGGAGATCGTCGAGGCCTTCGGCTCGTACGGCTTCTGCAAGGCGCACGCGGTGGCCTTCGCCGTGCCGACGTACCAGTCGGCGTGGCTGAAGGCCCATCACCCGGCCGCGTTCTACGCCGGGTTGCTCACGCACGACCCCGGGATGTACCCGAAGCGGTTGCTGCTCGCGGACGCGCGGCGGCGCGGGGTGCCGATCCTGCCGCTGGACGTGAACCGGTCCGCGGTCGCTCACCGTATCGAACTGGTGTCCGATGCCAAGGGGTCGGGGGAAGCGTGGGGGCTGCGCCTCGGGCTCGGTGACGTGCACGGCATCGGCGAGGCCGAGTCCGCTCGGATCGCCGCGGGGCAGCCCTACGCCTCGCTCGTCGACTTCTGGGAGCGGGCCAGGCCCTCGAAGCCCCTCGCGCAGCGGCTCGCGCAGGTCGGCGCGCTCGACGCGTTCGGCGCCAACCGCCGCGATCTACAACTGCACCTGGCCGAACTGCGGCGGGGCTCGCGCGGCGCCGCGGGCGGTCAGCTGCCGCTGGCCGGCGGGCGCGGCACCGCACCCGCCGGTCTTCCCGACCTGGACGACGCCGAGCGGCTCAGCGCCGAACTCGGCGTCCTCGGCATGGACTCGTCCCGTCATCTCATGGGCGACCACGAGGAGTTCCTGCGCGAGCTCGGCGCGCTCTCCGCGCGCCGCCTGCGCGAGGCCGAGCACGGCGCGACCGTCCTGGTCGCGGGCGCCAAGGCCGCCACGCAGACCCCGCCGATCCGCTCCGGCAAGCGGGTCATCTTCACCACCCTGGACGACGGCACGGGCCTGGTCGACCTGGCCTTCTTCGACGACGCGCACGAACGGTGCGCGCACACCGTCTTCCACTCCTGGCTGCTGCTCGTGCGCGGCGTGGTGCAGCGCAGGGGCCCGCGCAGCCTCAGCGTGGTCGGCTCGGCCGCGTGGAACCTGGCGGACCTGGTGGAGGTGCGCAAGGAGGGGGGCCTCGACGCGGTGGCGCTGCGCCTGGCGGAGCCGGGCCCGGAACAGGAACCGGAGCCGGGGTCCGCCCCCGAGGCGGGGGAGGGGCGCCGCATCCGCATGGCCACCGGGTACGAGATGCACCCCTGGGCGGATCTGCGCCCGGCGGGCGAAGGCGTGGCGGGGACAAGGAAGTTGTGGCACCAGAGTCCAGGGAGCGCGGGATGACGAACACCGGTCACGGCGGCGCGAGCACCCTCTACGTACGCTTCCTGCTGCCCCCCATGCACGAGGCGCTCCTGCCCCAACTCCTCGGCCTGCTCGGTGAGTTCACCCCCGAGGTCGAGGCGCTTCCGCCCGACGCCGCGCTCGTCGACGTGCGCGGCGCGCGGCGCTACTTCGGGCGCAGCGCCGTCGAGCTCGCCGCGCTGATCAGGGTGCGGGCGCTCGCGCTGTACGGAGTGGAGTGCGCGATCGGCGCGGGGCCAGGACCGATGCTGGCCCGGATGGCCGCACGCGGGGCCGCCCCGGGCGTGACCCGCGCGATACCCGAAGGGGCGGACGGCGTAAGGGAGTTCCTCGCCGAGCGGCCCGTCGGCGAGCTGCCGGGCATCGGCCGCGCCACCGCCCGCACCCTGTGCGAGTACGGACTCGACTCCCTCGGCAAGGTCGCCGCCGCGCCCCTGTCCACCCTGCAGCGGCTCGTCGGCGCCAGGGCGGGCCGCGAGCTGCGCGAGAAGGCGCGGGGCGTCGACCGCACCCGGGTCGTGCCGAACGCCGCCTCGCGCTCCCTCTCTGCCGAACGGCCCTTCCCGCGCGACGAGTTGGACCCCTTCCGGCACCGCCGCGCGCTGCTCTCGATCGCCGGGGAGCTGGGCGCGGGGATGCGCGGCGAGGACCAGGTGTGCCGCGCCCTGACCCTGACCGTGCGGTACGCGGACCGCACCACCACGACCAGGACGCGGACGCTGTCCGAGCCGACCGCGCACTCGGTCGCGCTGACCACCGCCGCGTACCGCATGTACGAGACGCTCGGCCTGCAACGGGCCCGGGTGCGCGCCGTGGCCCTGCGCGCCGAGGGCCTCGGCCCCGCCGAACACGCCGCCCGCCAGCTGACGTTCGACCCGGCGGACGAGAAGGCCCGCAGGATCGAGGAGGTGGCCGACCGGGCGCGGGCGAGGTTCGGGCCCGGGGCGATCGTGCCGGGGACGCTGGCGGCGTAGGGGCCAGCGCGGACCCCGTTTAGACGTCGCGGCGCCGTACCACCACCACCGTCACCACCGCCGCGACCAGCGGCCACGCGGCGAAGACGGTCCACGCCTCGGCGATCGTCTCCGGGTATTTGCTCGCCGAGTAGTGCATCGACGGGTTCTCGACCAGCGCGTGCCATGCGGTGAGCGGCATCGCGTTGCCGATCTCCTTGGCCCAGCGGTACGTCTCGCCGCCGAAGAGGGCGGGCAGCAGCAACGTCAGCAGGGTCGCGACGACGGAGCCCGCCGCGTGCCGGACCAGCGCGCCGAGCGCCATGCCGACCAGTGCGCACAACGGGGCGAGCAGCGCGGACGCCACGACGGCCCGCAGTGCGCCGGGGGCACCGATCGACAGGCCGATGGTGTCGCTCAGCAGGGCCTGGGTCAGCCAGAAGGAGGCCCCCGCCACGACCGCGCCGAGTGCGAGCATGACCGTCGTCACGACGGTCATCTTGGCGAACACCACCGCGCGGCGGTCCGGAACGGCCGTGAACGTCGTACGGATCAGACCGCTGGTGTACTCGCCGAAGACCGCGATGGCGCCGACGCTGCCGGCCACGACCATCAGGATCTGGTAGGCGGGGTCGACGAAGGAGGTGCGCATCGGGTCGATCTGGAAGGACCCGTCCGGGGACATGGCCGGGATCTGCGTCAGCAGGGCCGCGTTGGACCGGGCGGAGTTGACGTTGATCCCGATGACCACGAGCGCGCCGATGCCGAGGATCCAGGCGGTCGAGCGCAGCGACCACAGTTTGATCCACTCGGCGGCGACGAGGTCGGTGAACCGGGCTCGGCGTTCGGCGGGGGCCGCCTTGCCGGGCTTCCCCGGCGCGCTCATGGGCGTACTCGCCGCTGTGCTCATCGGTGTGCTCATCGGGCTTCTCCTGCCGCGTACTCGACGCTTCCTGCGGTGAGTTGCATGAACGCCTCTTCCAAGGAGGCCGACCGTGGGGTGAGTTCGTGCAGGGGAAACCGGTGCAGGTGGGCGAGGTGTCCGATGCGGTCGGCGGGCAGGCCCGTGACCGTGCGGGCGTCCTCGTCCCCGTTCCCGTCAGCCGTCTCCACGGTGGCGCCCTCCGCGGTGAGCACCGCCGCCAGGCCGGCCGCCTCGGGGCTGCGCACGTACACGCTGAGCCGGGTGCCGCGCGCGGCGAACTCCGCCACGCTCTCCGCGGCGATCAGCCTGCCCCTGCCGATGACGACCAGCTGCTCGGCGGTGTTCTCCATCTCGCCCATCTGGTGGCTGGAGACGAAGACCGTGCGCCCCTCCTCGGCGAGGCGCTGGAAGAGCCCGCGCACCCACAACACCCCTTCCGGGTCGAGTCCGTTGAGCGGCTCGTCGAAGAGCAGCACCGGAGGATCGCCGAGCAGCGCGGCGGCGATGCCGAGCCGCTGTTTCATGCCGAGCGAGAAGCTCCCGACACGGCGCCCCGCCGCCTGGCCGAGCCCCACCTCCTGGAGCACCTCGGTCACGCGCTCCCGGGGGATGCCGTTGCCGCGCGCGAGGGCCGCCAGATGCGCCCGCGCGGTGCGCCCGCCGTGCACATCGCCCGCGTCCAGCACCGCTCCGACGTGGCGCAGGCCGCGCGGGCGGTCGCCGAACGGGCGGCCGTCGAGCGTCGCGGTGCCGCCGCTCGGCTCGACCAGGCCGAGGAGCATCCGCAGCGTGGTGGTCTTGCCCGCTCCGTTCGGCCCGAGGAAGCCGGTCACCAGGCCCGGTCGGACCGTGAAGCTCAGGGAGTCCACGGCGGTGGTGCCGCCGTAGCGCTTGGTCAGTTCATTGACTTCGATCACCCGTCCCACGGTGCCCGCGCCGGGCGGCACGGGCATCGGCCCACCGGGCACAACCAGGGGTGCCGGGGTAGCCCACGGGCGTAAGTCCATGGGCCAATACCCAGGTCAGAGGCGGGCGCCTACCATTCAGCACATGCCTGCCGACGCCGTTCCCGAGACCCCGTGGCCCACGCGCCGACTGCCGCGCGCGTGGAACGTGGCGGCTTGGTGCGGGGCGCTCGTCTATCCCGTCGCCCTCTACTTCGCGATGGTCGGCGGACGCGGCGGGTTCACCGCCCAGGTGGTCGTCGCCCTCATCGCCTTGACCGCTCTCACCGGCCTGCTGCTGCGGGTCAGCCCGCTGTCCGGGCTCGCGCTGCTGCTCATCGGCTGGACCGCCGCGCGCACCCAGATGCAGAACGTCGAGATCGTGTATCTGCAAGTGCTGCTCGGCGATCTGGCCGTCGGCTACATCGCCGCGGTCCGCCCGCGCCGCACCTCGGTCGCGGCGGCGTTGCTGGCCTGCGGCGCGCAGCTCGGCACCCATCTGTTCGGCTCGGGGCAGACCACGGACCGGATCGTCCAGCTCGCCGTGCTCATCGCCCTCGCGACGCTCGCCGCCTGGCTGGCGGGTGACTCCGTCCGGGCGCGGCGCAGGCACGCCGCCGAGCTCGGCGCCCGCGCCGCCACGGAAGCCGTCACCGCCGAACGGCTGCGCATCGCGCGGGAGTTGCACGACATGATCGCGCACAGCATCGGCGTCATCGCCATCCAGGCGGGGGTGGGCAGCCGGGTCATCGACACCCAGCCCGCCGAGGCGCGCAACGCGCTCAGCACCATCGAGGCCACCAGCAGGGAGACCCTCGCGGGACTGCGCCGTACGCTCGTCGCGTTGCGCGCCTCGGCCGCGGCGGACGCGCCCCTTGACCCCGCCCCCGGCCTCGCGGGCCTGGACCGTCTCGTCGCATCGACCCTGGACGCGGGGGTCCGCGCGCAGGTGCGGCTGAGCGGTGAACGGCGGCCGCTGCCCGCCGACATCGACCTGGCCGCGTTCCGGATCCTCCAGGAGGCGCTCACCAATGTCGTACGGCACGCGGGGACGGACGAGTGCCGGGTGACCGTCGCGTACGAAGCGGAGGCGGTGCGCGTCGAGGTCGAGGACGACGGTGGCGGCGGGCTCTCCGGGGGCAACGGCTACGGCATCGTCGGCATGCGCGAACGCGTCGGTCTGCTGCACGGACGCTTCACCGCGGGCCCGCGCCCCGAGGGCGGCTTCCGGGTGAGCGCCCGGCTGCCCACGCCCGCTCCCGCTCCCGCGTCTGTAGTGGAGGCGGCCGAGTGACCGCGGGCGACGTCCGCGTGGTCCTCGCCGACGACCAGCCGCTGGTCCGCGCGGGCCTGCGCGTGCTGATGGCCGACACCCCGGACATCGAGGTGGTGGGGGAGGCGGGCACCGGGGACGACGCGGTCCTGCTGGCCGCCGAACTGCGCCCCGACGTCGTCGTCATGGACATCCGCATGCCCGGCACCGACGGCATCGAGGCCACCCGCCTGATCAGGAGGGACGCGGCGGCGCCGCGCGTCCTCATGCTGACCACCTTCGACGACGACGCGTACGTCTACGGCGCGCTGCGCGCGGGCGCGAGCGGATTCCTGGTCAAGGACATGGCCCTGGAGGACATCCTCGCGGCGATCCGGGTGGTCGCGGCAGGGGACGGGCTGATCGCGCCGAGCGTCACCCGGCGGCTGATCGAGGAGTTCGCGGCCCGCCCCGAGCAGGTGCCGCCGTCGCGGCCGCGCGCGGTGGAGGGCATCACCGACCGTGAGTGCGAGGTCCTGACCCTGGTCGGCCGCGGCCTGTCCAACGCGGAGATCGCCGCCGAGCTCGTCATCACGGTGGCCACGGTCAAGGCGCACGTCGCGCGCCTGTTCACCAAGCTCGACGCCCGCGACCGGGTCCAACTGGTCATCATCGCCTACGAGACGGGCCTCGTGGCGCCGTCCCGGTGAGGGGGCGACAGAGGATCGCGCCAGTGGTCACTGGAACTTTTTACTGACGCGTAACTTCACTCTTCGCCTATCGGCCCCTAGCTTGGCATGCGCACGGCACATCCCGTGATCCGGATCACAGGGCCCCCGCAACTCCCTTGAGCCGCAAGGAGATCACACGATGCTGCCCTGGAGACGCGCGCTGCACGCGTTCGCCGCCGCCCTGCTCGCCGCGGGCGCGCTCACGCTCACCCCCACCGCCGCCACGGCCGCGACACCGGACGCGACCGCGGTCACGACCACGTCGAGCGGCTGGAACGACTACGGCTGCAAGCCGTCCGCGGCCCACCCGCGCCCGGTCGTCCTCGTCCACGGAACCTTCGGCAACTCCATCGACAACTGGCTCGTCCTCGCGCCCTACCTGGTCAAGCGCGGCTACTGCGTCTACTCGCTCGACTACGGCCAGCTGCCCGGCGTGCCCTTCTTCAACGGGCTCGGCCCGATCGACAAGTCGGCCGAGCAACTGGACGCCTTCGTCGACAAGGTGCTCGCCGCCACCGGCGCGAAGAAGGCGGACCTGGTGGGCCACTCGCAGGGCGGCATGATGCCCCGCCAGTACCTGAAGTTCCTCGGCGGCGCCGCCAAGGTGAACGCGCTGATCGGGCTCGCGCCGGACAACCACGGCACCACCCTGCTCGGCCTCACCAAGCTGCTGCCGTACTTCCCCGGCGCCGAGGACCTGCTCACCGAGAAGACCCCCGGCCTCGCCGACCAGGTGGCGGGCTCCGCGTTCCTGACCAAGCTCAACGCGGGCGGCGACACGGTGCCCGGGGTGCGCTACACCGTCATCTCCACCAAGTACGACGAGGTGGTCACCCCGTACCGCAGCCAGTTCCTGAACGGGCCGAACGTCCACAACGTGACCCTTCAGGACCTGTGCCCGGTCGACATCGCCGAGCACGTGACGATCGGCATCCTCGACCGCGTCGCCCACCACGAGGTGGCCAACGCGCTCGACCCGGCGCACGCGACGCCGAGCACGTGCCTCTCGTAGCACGTGCCCGGCGTCGTACCCGCGTCCTGTCGGATCAGCGGCCGTGCCGGCCCGCGGCGGCGCGGCGGCGGGTCGTGGCGAACATCGCCGCGGCGCCGACGGCGAGGGCGGCGGCACCACCGATCGCGATGAACGGGGTGGTGCTGTCGCCGCCGGTCTCGGCCAGGTTGTCGTTCGCGGTCCGCTGCGCGCCCGTGACCGGCTTCTCGGCGCCGCCGTTGACCTCGGGCTCGTTGCCCGTCGAGGCGTCCTCACCCGCGGCGGGAGCGGGCGCGGTGGCCTCCGCGCCGGTCTTCGCGTCCGCGTCACCATGGCCGTGGTGCTCGACCGTGGACTTCTCCGCGCCGGCCGCGATGTCCTTCTCCGAGGGGGCCGAAGCGGTCGGGGCGGGGGCGCCCGAGCCGCCGCTGTCCTTGCCGAAGACGACGTCGGAGCAGGTGTAGAAGGCCTCGGGGGAATCCGAGCGCTGCCAGATCGAGTAGATCAGGTGACGGCCCGAACGGGCCGGGATCTTCCCGTCGAAGACGTAGTCGCCGTTCTCCATCTTCGGGTCGGCGACGTCCACGAACGGCTTCGCCTCCAGGTCCGACCACTTCAGGGGCTTCGAGGGGTCGTAGGAGTCCTTCGTGATGTACAGCTCGAAGGAGCCCTTGTGCGGGGCGGTGCCCTTGTAGCGGAAGGTGTGGTTGCCCGCGGCGAGCTTGGTCGAGGGCCAGTCGGCGCGCGGCAGGTCGAGGCCCTGGTACTTGTCGTTGCCCGCGCTGCACAGCTTGCCGTCGGGGATGATCTCCTTCGACTTGCCCGCCGCGTTGGCGATGTTCACGCCGTTCCAGTCGTAGAACGCCTGGGCCCCACTGGCGGCCACCGCGGCCTTGCAGGCGGCCGACTTCGGCGACTCGGGGCCCTCCTGGAAACAGGCGGAGACCCGGCTGACCGGGTCCGTCATCGACCCGTGCGCGGCGGCGGGCGCGGCCGACAGGGCGGTCAGGGCCAGCGGGACGACACCTGCGGCGGCGAACGCGGCGACCTTGCGACGAGCAGTCATTGGGGGTTCTCCTCAAACGGTGGTTCAGGGGGACACGGGGCGAGGGCGAACGGGCGGCACGGCCCCCCGATCACCAGCGGTACCGACGGTTCGTCATCGCCCCGGCGACCAGAAAGCTAGCCCCTGAAATCCACGAAATCGCCTGCTGAGGGCGGGTGATGGCGATCCTTATGGTCGCTTTAAGGAAGGGCTAACCGGGGGCTCAGACTGGGTCCTGGAATGTCCGCCTCGCGCCCTTCACCGCCTCCGCCTAGGCTGCTCGCACCGGGCGGTCGACGCCGCGGGAGGGGACGGGGCATGGCACGGGGCGAGAGCGGGAGCAGGGTCGGCGGGGGAGTCGGGAACGGCAGGGCCTGCGGCGGCCGGGCGGTGGCGATGACCCGGCTCGGTGGCGGCCGATGGCGGGTGACCCGGCCCTGGCCCGCCGCGCTGCGGCCGTACCTGCACAGCTACGCCGGTTACTGGGAGACGACGGTCTCGCCCTACCGGGTCCGCCTCGTCCCCACCGGCCGCGCCGTCGTGGTGATCAGCCTGGGGGAGCCGTTCGCGCAGGTGCGCAGGCTGGGGGAGACGAGGCCCGCCGGCGGCGTGGTGGGCTCGCTGGTCTCGGGCCTTGAGGACGGGCCCCGGGTGTGCGACCACCCCGGCGGCCAGGAGGCGATACGGCTGGAGCTGACACCGCTGGGCGCCTACCGTCTCTTCGCGGTGCCGATGCGCGAACTGACCAACACCGTGGTGGAGTTACAGGCGGTCCTCGGGCCCCGCGCGGGCGAACTGGTGGAGCGCATCGCGCTCACCGGCGACTGGGCCACCCGCTTCGACCTGCTGGACCGCGCGCTGCTCGGCAGGATCGCGCGCGGGCCGGAGCCCGCGCCCGAGGTGCGCCACGCCTGGCGGCTGCTCGCCCGGTCGGGCGGGGCGGTCCCGGTCGCCGCGATCGCCGCCGAAGTGGGCTGGAGCCACGGCTACTTGGTCCGCCGCTTCACCCAACAGGTCGGCCTGACACCGAAGACGTCCGCCCGGGTGCTGCGCTTCCACCGGGCCGTGGGACTGCTCGCCCGCGAGAGTGCCGACCTCCACGCGACGGCCGCCGCCTGCGGCTTCTACGACCAGGCGCACCTCAACCGCGAGTTCCGCGCCCTGGCCGGCCTGACCCCCGGCCGACTGGCCGCGGGGCGCCTCGCGGAGGGGGCCGTGCCGCTTCAGGACGGGTGAGCGGCGAGGTCAAATTTGTCCAAGCCAGCCCGTCCGTACGTCGCTAGGGTCCCGACAGTGATCATCAGGCCGCCACGGCCTGGGTGCAGTCAGGGGGATCTTCATGTCGCATCAGAATCCCGGGGCGGGCACGCCCGCACGGCGCGGGCGGTGGGAGCGCTACAAGGTGACGGGCCCGTTCTCGCCCCAGGACCTGGCCGCCCTGTGGGGCGCCATCGTGGGCATCGTGCTCCTCGCCGTCCTGCTCGGCTGGGCGCTCGACATGAAGGGCGGCGTGGTGATCGTCGCCGCGATCCCGTTCATCTCGTCCTGGTTCGACGCCAAGCGCATCCTCTTCCAGTTCGACGCGGCGGGCGCGCGGGTCGGCACCGTACTGCTGCCCTGGAGCGACGTCACCGAGTTCGTCGTGGCGACGCCCCCGAACGGCGCGGACGTCCTGATCGGCGTACGGCTGCGGCAGAGCGCGACGCTGCCGGCCGGGGCGCAGCTCCCGCCCGCGCACCCGGACATGCCCGCGCCGCTCCACGTGGCCGTCCAGCGGCAGAAGTTCGACCTGGCCAAGATGGTCACCAAGGCCCGCAAGTACGCCCCCGCGCACATCCGGGTCATCGTCGCCGAGCCGTCCGGGGAACGCGTCGCGTCCTGACGCTGGAGCGCGTCGCGTCCTGACGCTCAGCCCAGCCACCGGTAGCGCCGCTCGGGCCGCCCCGTCCCGCCGTACCGGAGCGACACCTCCGCGCGCCTGGTCTCCGCGAAGAACTCCAGATAGCGCCGCGCGCTCACCCGCGACAGCGAGCCCGCCTCCGCGCACTCGGACGCGGAGAGGCCGCCCGGGTGGGCGCGCAGGGTCTGTTCCACCAGCTCCGCCGTGTGCGCGGCGAGCCCCTTGGGCAGTTCGCGCGAGCCCGGCGGACGGGTGCCGAAGATCTGGTCGACGTCCTCCTGGCGTGCCTCCGCCAGGCCGTCCAGGCGCGCCCGCAGGGCCGCCACATGCCGCAACTGCTCCTGTAGTGCCGCCTGGTTGAACGGTTTGATCAGATAGTGCAGGGCGCCCGCCCGCAGCGCGGCCCGCACGATCTCCGCGTCCCGCGCCGCCGTGATGAACAGGGCGTCCACCGGCTGCCGCGCCGGATCCCGCTCCTCCGCCGCCCGCAGCTCGCGCAGCACCGCGATGCCGTCCATGTCGGGCAGATAGACGTCGAGGAGCACGAGATCGGGGCGCAGGCGCTCCACCGCGCCGACCGCCTCGGCACCGCTGTGGGCGACGCCGACCACCGTGAATCCGGCCACCGACGTCACGTACCGACTGTGCAGCTTGGCGACCATGAAGTCGTCGTCCACGACCAGCACCCTTGTCATCGCCGCAGGCTATGGGCGCGACCACAACGACCACAACGTCCGTTGATTCCGGAAGAGAGACAGGTTGTTAACGCGCGGGCAACATGTGGGCCACCTCACACCCGACTACGTACCGACAGGTGGTGGCACACGTGCGCCTGCGCACACCCCTCGCCCTGCTCGGGGCCGCGCTCCTCGTGCTCGTGGCGCCGCCGCTGCTCACCACGGGCAGCGGCGCCGAGACCGGCACCCAGATCCCCGGCCTTCGCCTCATGGTCCCCAACACGCCCGGCGGCGGTTACGACATCACCGCCCGCACCGCGGCGAAGAACGCCGAGGACGCCGAACTCACCCACAACATCGAGGTGTTCAACCTGCCGGGCGCGGGCGGCACCGTCGGCCTGACCCGCCTCGTCGGCGAGCACGGCAACGGCAAGCTCGCCATGTCCATGGGCCTCGGCGTGGTGGGCGCCGCACGTTCCAACCACTCCCCGAAGACCCTCGCCGACACCACCCCGATCGCCCGGCTCACCGAGGAGCAGGACGTCGTCGTGGTCGCGAAGAGCTCCCCGTACAAGACCATCGGGCAGCTCGTCGACGCCTGGAGGAAGAACCCGGGCAAGCTGCCCGTGGGCGGCGGCTCCTCGCCCGGCGGGCCCGACCACCTCGCGCCGATGCTGATGGCGCGCGCTGCGGGGATCGCCCCCAAGGACGTCAACTACGTGCCCTTCGACGGCGGCGGCGAACTGCTCGCCTCGATCCTCGGCAGCAAGGTCGCCTTCGGCGTCTCCGGAGTCGGCGAGTACCTCGACCAGATCAAGTCCGGCGAGCTGCGGCTGCTCGCCGTCACCGGACCGAAGCGGGTCAAGGGCCTGGACGGACCCACTCTCAAGGAGTCCGGCTACGACGTGAACTTCACCAACTGGCGCGGCATCGTCGCCCCGCCAGGACTCAGCGACGCCGAACGCGAGAAGCTCACCGGGCTCATCAGGAAGCTGCACGCGTCGCCCGAATGGAAGAAGTCCCTCAAGACCAACGGCTGGGACGACGCCTTCCTGACCGGCGACGAGTTCGGCGACTTCCTGGCCGCCCAGGACAAGCGCGTCGTGTCCGTCCTGAAGGAGCTGGGACTGTGACCACCACCGGCATCCCCGAGCAGGAGACCCCGGCCGGCGGCCGCCGCTCCTGGCTGCGCGAACACTCCGAACTCGGCCTCTGCGTCCTGCTGCTGGCGCTCGGCGCGCTCGTCCTGACCGACGCGCTCACCATGGACGTGGAGATCACCCAGCGCGGCCCGGTCGGCCCCAAGACCGTGCCGGTCGTCGTCGGCATCGGACTGCTCGTCGTCGCCGTACTGCTCGCCGTCGACGTGCTGCGCGGCGGGCGCGGCGAGGCGGAGGGCGGCGAGGACATCGACCTGTCCGAACCCGCCGACTGGCGCACCGTGCTGCTCCTGGCGGGCGTCTTCCTCGCCACCGCCGTCCTCATCGAACCGCTCGGCTTCCCGATCACGGGAGCCCTGCTCTTCTGGGGCTCCGCCTACGCGCTCGGCAGCCGCCACTTCGACCGCGATCCGCTGATCGCCGCCGGCCTGTCCGTCGTCACGTACGAAGTGTTCAACAACCTGCTCGGCGTGCCCCTGCCGGGCGGACCCCTGATGGGAGTGCTGTGACATGAACGCCTTCAACTCCCTGATGGACGGCTTCGGAACCGCCCTCACCCCGATCAACCTCCTGTGGGCCGCGGTCGGCGTGCTCCTCGGCACCGCGATCGGCGTGCTGCCCGGCATCGGCCCCGCGATGGCGGTGGCGCTGCTGCTCCCGGTGACGTACGGCCTCGAACCCACCGGCGCGTTCATCATGTTCGCGGGCATCTACTACGGAGCGATGTTCGGCGGCTCCACCACCTCGATCCTGCTCAACACGCCCGGCGAGAGCGCCGCCGTCGTCGCCGCCATGGAAGGCCATCCGATGGCCAAGTCCGGGCGCGGCTCGCAGGCCCTCGCGGCCGCCGCCATCGGGCACTTCGCGGGCGGCATGATCGGCACGCTTCTGCTCGTCGCGCTCGCGCCGACCGTCGCCGACCTCGCCGTCGACATCGGCGCGCCCGACTACTTCGCCATCATGGTGCTCGCCTTCATCGCCGTCACCTCCGTGCTCGGCTCATCCCGGGTGCGCGGCCTCGCCTCGCTCCTGATCGGCCTGACCATCGGCCTGGTCGGCCTGGACCAGATGACCGGACAGCAGCGGCTCACCTTCGGCTCGCTGCAACTCGCCGACGGCATCGACGTGGTGATCGTCGCGGTCGGCCTCTTCGCGATCGGCGAGGCCCTGTGGGTCGCCGCCCATCTGCGCCGCTCCAGCGCGCAGGCGATCCCCGTCGGCCGTCCCTGGCTCGCCAAGAAGGACGTCAGGCGCACCTGGAAGTCCTGGCTGCGCGGCCCCCTCATCGGCTTCCCGTTCGGCGCGATCCCGGCCGGTGGTGCGGAGATCCCGACGTTCCTCTCCTACGTCACCGAGAAGCGCCTGTCCAAGCACAAGGACGAGTTCGGCAAGGGCGCCATCGAGGGGGTCGCGGGCCCCGAGTCCGCGGCCTCCGCATCGGCGGCGGGCACCCTCGTCTCCATGCTGACACTCGGCCTGCCCACCACGGCCGTCGCGGCCGTGATGCTCGCCGCGTTCCAGCAGTACGGCATCCAGCCGGGACCGCTGCTCTTCGAACGCGAACCCGACCTGGTCTGGGGCCTGATCGCCTCCCTGTTCGTCGGCATGGCGCTGCTGCTCGCGCTCAACCTTCCCCTGGCCCCCGTCTGGGCGAAGCTCCTGCGCATCCCCAGGCCCTACCTCTACGCGGGCATCCTGTTCTTCGCGGCCGTCGGCGCCTACGCGGTCGGCGGTGAGCCGCTCGACCTGGTCATCCTGCTCGTCATCGGCCTGATCGGCTTCGGCATGCGGCGCTACGGGCTGCCGATCCTGCCCGCCGTCATCGGCGTCATCCTCGGCCCCAACGCCGAACAACAGCTGCGCCGCGCCCTGCAGATCAGCGACGGCAGCGTACGCGGACTCGTCGACACACCGTTCTCCGTGACGGTCTATGTCCTCATCGTCCTGATCGTGGCGTGGCCCTTGGTGAAGAAGGCGGTGGTGCGGGCGCGCGGGCGTGGCGTAGACGTAGAGGCATGACCACGACCGAGCCCACCGCAGGGGGACCCGAGGCCGTCCGCCTCGCCACCGCCGCCGACGTTCCCGCCGTCAAGGCCGTCACCGACGCCGCGTACCGGCACTACATCGAACGGATCGGGGTCGTGCCCGCGCCGATGGAGGCCGATCACGCCGCGGACGTGGCGGCGGGGCGGGTGTACGTCACCGGGGACCCGGTGACCGGCCTCCTGGTGCTCGTCCCGCGTCCGTACGAGGG
The DNA here is from genome assembly GCF_044744425.1 of Streptomyces sp. NPDC087300. Taxonomy (NCBI): domain Bacteria; kingdom Bacillati; phylum Actinomycetota; class Actinomycetes; order Kitasatosporales; family Streptomycetaceae; genus Streptomyces; species Streptomyces sp. NPDC087300. The sequence goes on along the minus strand of NZ_JBIUYI010000016.1, from coordinate 23,268 downwards.
CCGGCTCCTCCTGGAGTCGATCGCGGTCCACCCCGCTGCCGCAGGGCAGGGGGCGGGCCGCCGACTGCTCGCCTTCGTGGAGGCACACGCGCGTGCGCTCGGATTCATCGAAGTCACGCTCTACACCAACGCGTTGATGTGGGAGAACCAGAAGATCTATCCCCGGTACGGGTACGAGGTCGTGGAGCGCCGCGTGGACGGGCCCTACGACCGGGTGCACTACCGCAAGCGACTGCGGCCGCCGTCCGGGGACTGAGGGCTCACCCGTCCGGCCACCAGGTCCGCTGGATGTCCTTGCGGACCTCCGGCCTCTCATGCGGCCGGGACTCGGCCTCCTGACGCTCCCGCACTCGGCGGGTGACGGGTCGGCCAACGGGCTTGTGCGTGGTCACTCGGCGCATGGCTGCCTCCCTCTCCCTATCCGATGTCCATTTCCGAGGTGGCGTAGACCTCCATGGACACGCTTTTCTGAATTGTCAGTGGCGAATGCCACGATCGGGACATGACGATCAACGAGGGTTCCGGGGGCACGGGTTGGGACGCGGCGGGGGCCGCGTTCGACGACGGACCGGACCACGGCCTGCGCGATCCCGACGTGCGGGCGGCCTGGTCGGAGCGGCTGCGTCAATGGCTGCCGGAGGCGCCGGGTGACGTGCTGGACCTCGGGTGCGGCACCGGCGGCCTCGCCCTGCTCGCCGCCGAGCAGGGGCACCGCGTCACCGGTGTCGACCTCGCGCCGGGGATGGTGGCACGGGCCCGCGGGAAGCTGGCGGGCCACGCGGCCGAGGTGCTGATCGGCGACGCGGCCCTGCCGCCGGTCGGGGACCGGCGGTTCGACGCGGTCCTCGCCCGCCACGTCCTGTGGACCCTCCCGGACCCGGAAGCGGCCCTGCGCCACTGGCGCACGCTGCTGCGTCCGGGCGGCCGACTGATCCTGATCGAGGGCGTCCGGGGCACGACGCCCCCCGTCGGCCTCCCGCTGCCCCGTCTGGTGCGGGCCCTCACCCCCCTCGCCCACCACCTCCACTCCGAACGCCTCTCGGCGGACGCGCGCCTGTGGGACGGCCAGACGACCGACGAGCGCTACGCCCTGATCGCCGTCCTGCCGACCGGACCACTGCGCCACAGGGAGATCATCGACGTCCACCTGATCCTGCGCCAAGACGACAAGGTCCTCCTCGCCCGCCGCGCGAACACCGGCTACGGGGACGGCTTGTGGAACCTTCCCTCGGGGCATGTGGAGGACGGGGAGGACGTCCGCGCGGCACTGCTCCGTGAGACCCGCGAGGAGATCGCCGTCGACCTCGCCCCTGATGACGTCCGGGTGGAACTGGTCATGCAGCACAGGAGCCCTTCGGGGGCGCCAAGGACGGGCTGGTTCTTCGCGGCGGAGCACCGAGCGGAGCGTGCGCCGGTCAACGCCGAGCCGGACAAGTGCGCGGAGCTCGCCTGGTATCCGTTGGGCGCGTTGCCGAGGGACATGGTGGCGTACTGCCGTGCGGGCCTCGCGGCCTGGCAGGCGGGCGAGCGATTCGCCCTGCACTGGCAGCACGACGGGGAGAGCGTCGCCTACGACGACGAACGCACCGCCGAGCCGGTCCCGCTGGCCCCCGCACCGGCGGGCGGAGTCCACCACGTGGAGCTGTGGGTGCCCGACCTCGCGGCGGCGGAGGCCTCCTGGGGTTGGCTGCTCGGCGAGTTGGGCCATGTCCCGTACCAACGCTGGGAGCACGGCCGCAGCTGGCGGCGCGACAGCACCTACGTCGTGCTCGAACGCTCGCCGGACCAGCGGCCTGGCCGCCACGACCGGCGGCGGCCAGGCCTGAACCACCTCGCGTTCCACGTGGCGGGCCGGGCCCACCTCGACCGGCTGGTGGCCGCCGCGCCCGGCCGCGGCTGGACCCTGCTCTTCCCGGAACGCCATCCGCACGCGGGCGGCGAGGGGCAGTACGCGGCCTATCTGGAGGACGGGCAGGGCTATGAGGTCGAGCTGGTCGCCGAGTAGCCCGCCGACCCGGGTCCGTGGCCGGTGCCGGGGCCGGTCAGAGCGCGCCGAAGCCCGCCCCGCGTGCCAGGGACTCCAGCTCGTCGAGGGCCCGGACGGCCGCCCGCGCCGCCTTCGGGTCGGTCGTGCGCAGGTCGCTCTCCTCGAACTCGTCCTCGTCCAGGCGCAGGACCGTGTCGCCGTTCGCCGAGACCCACAGGTCCAGGTCGAGGTCCTCCACCGTCAGGGTGTCGGCGGTGCGGACCGTGGGGCGGGTGATGTCGCAGTACCAGCCCTTCAGGGTGCGGTCCGCCGCGTACACCTCCTTGATCGCATACCAGCGGTCGCGCCAGTAGTGCTCGGTGAACACGTCGCCCGGCTCGAAGCGGACGAAGCCGAAGTCGCGGACGTGCGGGGCCGCCCAGGGGGCCCGCACGGTGAGCTTCGTGCCGTCGTCGTGGAGCAGCTCGGCCGGGTAGCGGATCTTGGTGCGGCCCGCCTTGACCAGGGCCACCTCCACGGTCGTGGGGCGTGCCTCAGCCGAGGTCCCTGACATGGCGCACCTCCGTCCCGCAGATCTCGTAGCCGAACCACTTGTTGATCGCCAGCATCGGCTCGTTGCCCGCGTCGTTGCCGGTGAACGCCTCCGTGCAGCCCGCCGCGCGGGCCCGGTGCAGGGAGTCGTTCTTGGCGAGCTTGGCCAGGCCCTTGCCCCGGTGGGCGCGGGCCGTGCCGGTCATGCCTGACGCGTAGCGGCCCACGCCGTCCGTGCGCGCCAGGCTGAACGCCGCGGGGCGCCCGTCCACCAGCGCCACCGTGGTGAGCTCCTGGCTGACCAGCGGGTGGTGCCAGGTCTCGGCGAGCCAGTGCGCGTAGTCCGTGAACTCCGCCGCGATGTCGCTCGGTTCGTCCGCGACCGTCTCCGCGTCCAGGTCGAACAGCGGCCGCGCGTCGTCCGCGAACACCGAACCGCTCACCAACTCGACCCCGGCGGGCGGCTCCTGGCGGAGCGGCAGCGTGCCGTGCGCCAGGTCCAGGCGCAGGAAGTGCGCGGAGCGGCTCGCGCGGTAGCCGCGGCGGGCGGCGAAGGCCAGGTTCGCCGGTCCGTCCATCACCCACGCGTAGACGGTGGTCGTGCCCTCGCCCGCCAGATACTCCTCCGCCGTGCGCAGCAGCAGCGTCCCCGCACCCGCGCCGAGCCGGTCCGGGTGGACGTAGACGTTGGCGTACCCCTGGCCGGGCTCCGGGCTGTCGTACGCGAGGCCCACCTGCGCCGTGCCGATGATCTCGCCGTCCACCTCGGCGATCAACTGCCGGTAGCCGGAGTCGGGATGGGCGTGCGCGCGGTCGAAGGCGACCGACTCGGGGGTGGCGAGCATGGCGGGTACGGCGGCCCGGCGTACGGCGGCGAATCCCGCGGCGTCCCCCGGGAGCTCGGGACTGAGGGGTCGGACGATCACTGTCATGGAGCCGCACGGTACGCGCGGTGTGCGCCGGGGTGCCTCTCATTTTCGGAGCGTGCGGGACAATCGGTCCGTGACTTTGAAGATCGACATCGACGGGGGCGCGAGCGACGCGCCGTACGAGCAGGTGCGGGCCCAGATCGCCGGGCAGGCGCGGTCGGGGGCGCTGCCGGTCGGCTACAAGCTGCCGACGGTGCGCGGGCTCGCCGAGTCCCTGGGACTCGCCGCGAACACGGTGGCCAAGGCCTACCGGGCCCTTGAGGCGGACGGGGTCATCGAGACCCGGGGGCGCAACGGCACGTTCGTCGCCGCAGCGGGGGACGCGGCGGCGAAGGAGGCGTCCGCCGCGGCGCAGTCGTACGCCGAGCGCGTCCGGCGGCTCGGGCTCTCCGAGGAAGCGGCGCTGGCCGCGGCGCGGGACGCGCTGCGTGCGGCTTACGGGACTTCTGGCTGAGCCCCGTAAGGGGCGCGGGGAACCGCGCGGCCAGCCACGACGTGCCTGCGGGTGCCCACCGGCCGTGCCGCAGGAGGCGCTTCCCCGCAGGGGCGGCGGGCGCTACAGGTACAGACCCGCGTCCGCGCCCTCCCGCTGGTCGGGGACCGAGGTCGGCGGCGTGCCCCTGCGCAGGGCGAAGAGCTCGGCGAGGGTCGCGCCCTCGCGGGCGACGCCCTCCTCCGTGCCGAGCCACTCCACCGCCTCGGGGCGGGTCAGCGGCCCGACCTCGATGCGGGCGAGGCAGCGGCCGGGGCGGACGACGGCGGGGTGCAGGCGCTCCAGGTCCTCGTTGGTCGTGACGCCCACCAGCACGTTGCGCCCCTGCCCGAGGAGTCCGTCGGTGAGGTTGAGCAGCCGGGACAGCGCCTGCCCCGCCGTGTGCTTCGCCTCGCCGCGGATCAGCTCGTCGCAGTCCTCCAGGAGCAGCAGCCGCCAGCGGCCCTTCGCCGTGCCGTCGTCCTCGCCGATCGCGATGTCCATCAGATAGCCGACGTCGCTGAACAGCCGCTCCGGGTCCAGGACGCAGTCCACCTGGCACCAGTCGCGCCAGGACCGCGCGAGCGTGCGCAGCGCCGACGTCTTGCCCGTGCCCGGCGGGCCGTGCAGCAGCAGGAGGCGGCCCGAGATGTCCTCGGGCGTGGTCTTCATCAGCTTGTCCATGGCGTCGGCGACCGGCGCCGTGTAGTTGGACCTGACCTCCTCCCACGTGCCGGCCGAGATCTGCCGCGTCGTGCGGTGCGGGCCGCGCCGGGGGGAGACGTACCAGAAGCCCATCGTGACGTTCTCCGGCTGCGGTTCCGGCTCGTCCTGCGCGCCGTCCGTGGCCTGTCCGAGGACCTTCGCCGCGAGGTCGGCGGTGGTCGCCGTCACCGTGACGTCCGCGCCCCGGTTCCAGCGGGAGATCAGCAGCGTCCAGCCGTCGCCCTCGGCGAGCGTCGCGCTGCGGTCGTCGTCGCGGGCGGCCCGCAGCACCGTGGCCCCGGGCGGCAGCAGCGTGGAACCGGCCTTGACACGGTCGATGTTGGCACTGTGCGAGAAGGGCTGCTCGCCCGTGGCGAAGCGGCCGAGGAACAGGGCGTCCACGACATCCGACGGGGAGTCGCTGTCGTCGACGTTGAGCCGGATCGGCAGGGTGTCCTGAGGGTTCGCAGACATGCCGCCATGATCCGGCACGCACGCGTGCTTGTGCATCCGGTTTCCGTAGTGCGTCCCTTGTGTCCCGGTCCGGGCGCTGTTACATACCTGTCGTCCGGAACCTGCCCCACCGCCAATTCGCCCCGATACCCTTGCCTTTGATGGCACGCCATGGGTGGAAATCGGACGCGCAGCGGTGGCGGCTCACCGCGTTGATCGGTGTAGCCCTGGCCGCGCTGGCCCTGGTGGTCACCTTGATGAACACGTTTCCCGGGGACAAGGCCGGCACGAGCGGCACCACCCGTGACGGGGACAAGGTGCACGGCACGCCCGCCGTCCCGCCCGGCGACGCGAGCGCCGAGGTGGGCTGGGGCTTCACGCACACCCAGTACAGCGCGGACGAGGGCGAGGCGCGCGCCACGGACCGCGTCAAGAAGGAACTCGCGGGACAGGGGCGGTCCGTCCCGCAGATCCAGCACATCATGGGCTGGGGCGCGGGCAATCCGGAGCCGGTCGAGGGGCGTTACGACTTCTCCGAGATGGACCGCAGGGTGGACTTCATCCGGGAGACCGACGGCACGCCCGTCATCACCCTGTGCTGCGCGCCCGACTGGATGAAGGGCGGCAAGCCGGGCTCGGACAACACCGACTGGAGCCAGCAGTCCCTGGAGACGGCGCCGCAGCGCGCGCACTACGCGGACTACGCGCGGCTCGCCGCGACCGTCGCCAAGCGCTACCCCGACGTACGCCACTTCATCGTGTGGAACGAGTTCAAGGGCTTCTGGAACAACGAGCGGGGCCGCTGGGACTACGAGGGGTACACGGAGCTCTACAACCTCGTCTACAAGGCGCTCAAGAAGGTCAACAAGGACATCATGGTCGGCGGCCCCTACCTGGTGATGGACAGCCTCGACCCGCGTCAGACCGAGGGCACGTCGAAGACGCTCAAGGGCCCCTGGGGCCGCATGGACCAGCGGGCGCTCGACGCCTTCGAGTACTGGAACAAGCACAAGGCGGGCGCGGACTTCGTCGTCGTCGACGGCTCCAGCTACACCGAGGACGACGAGATGCTCCCCGACGAGTTCAAGGCCACCGACAAGCTGACGGCCGTGAGCGAGTGGGTGCGCGCGCGGACCGGCGATCTGCCCCTGTGGTGGGCCGAGTACTACGTGGAGCCCGGCGACAGCCAGGACAACCGCGACGACTGGTCCGAGGCGCACCGCGTCGCCGTGCAGGCCTCGGGGCTGATGGCGATGGCCCGCGGCGGCGCCACCAGCGGCTTCTACTGGAACCCGCAGAAGCGCGGCGACAAGTGCGCGGGCTGCCTGTGGACTCCGACCCAACGGGAGGACGGCGGTGCCGAGTTGCCCATGCTGGAGCTCATCGAGCGGTTCGGCAAGGAGTTCGGGCCCGGCACGAAGTACGAGGACGTCTCCGTCGCCGCCGACGACCGGCCGAACGTACGCGTCATCGCCGACGACGACGCGGTCCTCGTCGTGAACACCCTGGACCGCCCGATCAGCGCGAAGGTCGACGGACAGCGGTTCTCGATGAAGGGGTACGAGGTGAAGTGGCTGAAGCGGTAGTCCGTGCCGACGCCACGGCGGCACCCCCTCACGCCATCGTCACGAACCGCTGGATGAGCGAGGCGACGAGCACCGCGAGCAGCGGCAGCGAGAACCAGAAGCTGCCCTGAAGGCGGCGCTGCTGCCGCACGCTCGGCGCGGTGGCCACCCGCACCACCTCGCGCGCCGCGAGGAGCAGCACCAGCGCGACCGCCGCGAGCGCCCCGACCACCGACCAGGGCGTCCAGGTGACCTGTGGACCGATCGGTCCCGGCGCGGCCTTCGCGACCTTGCCGTCCGGCTGTTCGCGCAGCGTGTAGAGGGTCGCGTCGTCGTTGGTGAAGACCTTCTTGAGCTCCTGGCGGTTGTCGAGGTTGTGGATGAGCCGCGGCTCCCACGTCGTCGCGTAGCCCGCGTCCAGCTGGAGGTAGACCGTCTGGCTGCGGTTGATCATCAGGTACGAGTGGGGGCCCGCGTCCTTGAGCGCCTTCACCAGGCCGGAGACCAGGACCGGATCGGCGGGCGCGAGCGTCGGGACGTACTCGACCTTCTCCATGTCACGGGCGCCCCACGGCATCGCGGGCGTCACGTTGTCGACCGTGTCGTTGCTCATCCAGAGCAGCCGCACCGTCGGGTCGTCGTGCGCGTACACGTACTCCATGGCCGTGACCTCGCCGGGCCTGGTCCGTTCGAAGGACTCGTTGCCCCAGCGGGCCACCAGGAAGCCGCCCATCAGGAGCAGCCCGGCCATCAGCGCGGCGAGCGGCGCGAGGCTGACCCGGTCGCGGTCGCGTTCCTCCGGGGTCAGTCCCGCGCGCGGGAACAGCGCGAGGCCCGCGAGCAGACAGGCGCCCGGCAGCGCGAACATGAAGACGCGCAGGGCCATCTCGCCGCCGTACGACTGCATGCCGAAGCCCAGGAACGGGACGAAGGTGAGGATGAGCAGCGAGCGTTCGGTGTACTTGTAGAAGCGCCGCCGCCACCAGCCCCAGCAGGCGAACGCCAGTACGGCGCCGGCCATCGCCACGCGCACGTACAGCACGAGTTGATGCGTCGAACTGCCGCCCTCGATGCGCCCGGAGACGGACGAGGACACGTTGCCGCCGACGCCGCCCACCCCGCCGAACAGCTCGTCGAAGTGCCCCGACCAGTACGGCTCGGCGAGGAAGCCCAGCCACACGGCGACGAAGACCCCGAACAGGATCGGCAGACCGCGCAGTTCGGAACGGCCGAAGACGACCAGGGCGGCGAGCACGCCGAGCATCACGAACGGCGTGAGCTGATGCGCGGGGACCGTCGCGGCGAAGAGCCCGATGAGGACGAGCAGCAGGAGCGCGCGCTCCTTGCGGCCCGTCGACTCGACCTCCGTCTCGCCGGGGCGCCGCTTGGCCCACAGCACGCGCGGGGCCCGGAACCAGACGAGCAGGATCGCGACGAAGGCGATGTAGAGCAGATACGTGAAGCCCTGCGGCGAGAAGTAGTCCTGGCCCACCCAGCCGCTCAGGACGAAGATCCACAGCCCGACCCACTTGGCGCGCCAGCCCGCCCGCATCGCGCGCACGAGCAGGAACATCGGTGCCAGATAGAGCAGTTGCATGGCCAGCGGCCACCAGCGGATCACCTCGGTCATGTCCGAGACGCCGCACGCCCGTGCGACGAAGGCGGCCGCGGCGAAGAAGCCGGGCCAGCTCCAGCGCGCGTCCAGGTCGGGCACCGCGGACCCGGTCCTGTCGATGTACTCCAGGAAGCCGAGGTGCTGCCAGGCCGTGGCGAACCGCGGCTCGCTCTCGATGACCGCGGGCAGCGCGTGCAGCGACACCACCGTGGCCAGCAGCGTCACCAGGAGCAGGCCCTTGACCGGCTTGTCCGTCCAGAGCAGCGCGGCGAACACGATGATCAGGAGCGCGGCGCCGGCGAGCGTCGGCAGCGGCAGCACGGAGATCAGACCCAGCCCGCCCATGCGGTCCAGGTCCTTGTCGCCGAGCCCGAGCACCGGCAGCCAGTACAGGGCGAGCGCGGTGGCCAGGAGCAGCGCCATGACGAGGACGCGGCGGCGCGGGGCCTTCTCGGGGGCGTCGTTTTCTTCGGGCAAGGGCCCCTCGGGCAACGGGCCCTCGGGCAGCGGCACTTCGCGGGCGGGGTCTTCGGGGCCGGGTGACGCCTCAGAGGTCGCAGAGGTCGCAGAGGTCCCAGAGGGCGCAGGGGCCATAGGGGTCACGGGGACCGCAGGAGTCACAGGGAACTCAGGCGCATCCACCGGCTCGGGCTTCTCCACCGGCGCGGGCTTCACCGAGGAGGACGGACCGGGAGCGGGAGTTCTCAGCGCCCACGTGGGCCGGTGATCCATGTCGTCCCCCTCGCTCGCCGCCACGGGCCGCACGTCCGGCCTGCGCTCCTGGTGTTCGAAGTCGACCTGTACGGCGAGGTGGAGCGTGTCCGAGTCCAGCGACTCGCGCAGCGCCCACGCGGGCCCGTGCCGCTCCCTGCTCCTGGCCGGGGCCCCGACGGCGTCCGCCCGCACCCGCTCGGCGGGCGCGTCAGGCGTGCCCAGGTCGGCGAGGTCGCCGTCGGGCGCCGCGCCGTCGGCGGCACCGGCCGAGGGGGCCGTACGCGTCACGCGGTACAGCTTCGGCGCGGCGATCGCCACGATCACCGCGAGGCTGGAGATCTCCGCGACGCCCGCGCCCGTCAGGCCCATGCGCGGCAGCAGGATGAGCGTCAGACCGAGCACCAGGACGCACAACAGGCCCTGCAGCCAGGCGATCCCGGAGGTCTTGCTCTGGGCGCGCTGCACCGCGAAGTAGGTCTCCATGACGACCCTGAGGAGCGCGCCGACCGCGAACCAGCGCAGCAGCGGCGTGGCCGCGTCCGCGTACCCTTTGCCGAACATGCTCAGCACGACGGGCGCGGCGACGAAGAGGATCCCGCACACCGGCAGCATGATCATCGCCATCCGGCGCAGCGCGGAGCGGGTGTTGGCCGCGAGCAGCGCCGGGTCGTGCGCGCCCTCGACGGTGAGGGAAGCGCCCATGTTGATGGCGAGCAGGTTGACGGTGCCGCCGATGGTGGTGGTGATGTAGAAGTACGCGTTGTCGACCGAGCTGACCTGCGAGGCGACGATCACCGGGACGAGGTAGACCACGGCGAGCGAGAAGAGCGAGCCGGTGTAGTCGCCGGCCAGGAAGCGGCCGATCTCGCGCAGCGTCGGCGGTTTCGCCTTGCCGTCGGTGGCCTTCACATGGCGCGGCACCAGGCGCCGGAAGACCAGCCAGCCGAGCGGGATCACCGAGACGAGGATGGAGGCGACCCAGGAGACGAAGACGCCCGCGGTGGGGATGGCGGTGGCGATCGCGATGAGAAGGCCGAGCTTGGCGACCGAGAAGACGGTGTTGCCGACGGGCACCCACAGCGCGTTGCGCAGGCCGGTCAGTACGCCGTCCTGGAGCGTCAGGAGCGACCAGGCGACGACGGCGAGGATGAAGCCGATGCCGTGCACGGGGCCGTGCAGGAAGCGGTACGAGGGGCCCCACAGGTCGAGCGTGAGCAGGAAGACCGCGGCGGCGAGCGCCACGGCGGCCGAACTCCCCGCGTACGTACGGAAGATGAGCCTGCCGGTGGCGCGGCCCGCGACGGGGATGAAGCGGACCAGGGCGCCCGTCAGCGTCAGCGCGGTGAGGCCCGCGAGGAGCTTCATGGCCGCGATCGCCGCCGAGCCCTGGCCGACCGCCGACTCCGAGTAGTACCGGGCGGCGGCCAGCCAGAAGCCGACGCCGAGCACGCCGGAGATGCCGGTGTTCAGCATCAGCGCGTAGGCGTTGCGGAACAACGGGCTGCCGCCGTCGCCCCTCCCCGGCAGGCGCATTCTGCGGGGCCTGCCGGACTTGGCGGCCGGCTGCCGCGCCGACGGGCTCGCGGAGCCGGTCACGTCGGCCTGGGCGGTGGACGTGTCAGACACGGGAACTAATGGCCTTCCGGCGGACCTGTCGGGCTCGGCGGACCACGGCGTACCCCTTGGTCAGGGCGTGGTCCCTGGCGAAACTCCGGTGGATCGCGCGGCCCTCGACGAGCCGCTCGAACTCCTCGGTCTCGGTGGTGCGGCGCACCGTGATCCGCCGCAGGGCGTACGGCCCCTGGGCGCGGCGGGCCAGCGCATTGCCGACGGCGAGGGACTGGGCGTACCCCGTCTCGCGCACGCGTTCGCGCACCCGGCGGCTGGAGTAGCCGTACGGGAACGCCAGTGAGCGGGGCCGGGTGCCCAGCTCGTCGGTGATGATGTCCCGGCAGGACCGCAGCTCGAAGCGGAGCCCGTTGTCGGAGAGCTGGTCGAGTTCGGGGTGGGTGTGGCTGTGGCCCCCTATCTCGGCGCCCGCCGCGGCGAGTTCGCGCACCTGGTCCCAGTCGAGCATGCGGTCGAGGCCGCCCCCGGTGTCGTACTTCCCGCGCAGCCAGCCGGTGGCGACGAAGACGGTGGAGGCGAAGCCGTGCTTGGCGAGCACGGGCAGCGCGTACCGGTGCACGCCCTCGTAGCCGTCGTCGAAGGTGATCAGGACCGGGCGGTCGGGCAGTGGGGCGCCCGCGGAGCGCCAGGCGGCGGCCAGCTGGTCGGTGGTGAGCGGTGTGAAGCCCCGCTCGCCGAGGACCTCCATCTGGTGCCCGAACGCGGCGGGCGACACCGACAGGTCGTGCGTCGCCTCGTTCGGCACGTGCGCCACCGAGTGGTACATCAGTATCGGCACGGGTCTCTCACTCATGCCGGGCCCCCTCGCCGCCCGTGTCGGCCCCGATCTCCGCCACGGAGAACGTCGCGCCCGCCCTGCGCGCGCGGACGCTCCCGATGACGTACCCACCCGCCGCGGCGCACACGCCCGTCACGATGGCGCAGGCCCGGCCCGCGCCGCCGGGACGCCCGAGCACGGCGTCCCGCAGGCCGCGGACGACCCCGGCGGGCAGCACGCGCGTGGTGTAGCGGCGCTCCGACTCAAGGCCCTTGTCGGAGCCGACGCTGGCGGACACCAGGGCCTTGGAGAGGCCCTCGGCGTAGGTCCGGGTGCGGAAGTAGTGGAACCGCTCCCGCGCGGCGGGCACCCGGTGGTGGATCACCGCGCGGTCGTCCATCAGGAGCACCGCGTCGGGTCTGGCCCGGGTGAGCCGGATGCAGAACTCCGTCTCCTCGCAGCCGAGCGGCCGCTTGTCGCCGTCCCGCCCGATGCCGGTCGCGAAGCCGCCCGCCACGTCGAAGGCGGTGCGCCGGAACGCGGCGTTCCCGCCGAGCACGTTGCGCACCCGCACCCGGCCCCTCGGGTGCCCCTTGTACATGCAGCCGACGACCCAGTCGAACTCCTCGGGGAACCAGGCGGGCCTGCGCCTGGACTCCCAGACGGGCACGGTGCGTCCGCCGACGGCCAGCACGGCCGGGTCGTCGAAGGCCTCGGCGAAGTGGCGCAGCCAGTCCCGCTCGGCGACGGCGTCGTCGTCGAGGAAGGCGACGAGGGCGCCGCGGGCTGCCGCGATGCCGGTGTTGCGCCCGGCCGACAGGCCGCGGGGGCCCGCGTTGGCGAGCACCCGCACCCCCTCGGTCTCCTTGTACTCCCTGGTGAGCCGGTCCAGGAGCACGGTGTTGTGGTCGACCACGAGAAGGGTCTCCAGGGCCGTCAGCGACTGCGCGCGCACGGAGGAGACCGCCGCGAGGATGTCCTCCCAGCGGTCCTCGGTGTACACGCAGACGACGACCGACATCTCTGCGCTCAAGACGCCTCTCCCTGACCCTCGCGGAACGGCAACCCGCGCGAACGCGTCCGCTGCGTACGGCGGTTGGAGCGCTCGGCGAGGATCACCTTCAGCACCCGGATGCCGTCTCTGACGGCTCTGAGGTTGCTGGCGCCGTGGATCCGCAGGTATTCGTGGCTGGGGATCTCCTGGACCTTGAGGCCCGCCTTGACGACCCGGATGTTCATCAGGGTCTCGACCTCGAAGCCGGTGCAGTCGAGCTCGATCTTGTCGAGGCAGTGCCGCCAGAAGGCGTTGTAGCCGTAGCACAAATCGGTGTAGCGGGCACCGAATTTGGCGTTGACGACCGAGCACAGGACGTGGTTGCCGAGCTTGCGGATGGGCGTCATGTCGTCCGTGCCGCCGCCGTTGGCGAACCGCGAGCCCTTGGCGAAGTCCGCGCCCGAGACGAGGGCGGACACGTAGGAGACGATCTCGCTGCCGTCGGCGGAGCCGTCGGCGTCGACCATCACGATGATGTCGCCCGTGCACGCGGCGAAGCCGGTGATCAGGGCGTCGCCCTTGCCCTTGCCGAGCTGGCGGACGACCTTCACGTCGGGCCACAGCTCACGGGCGACGGCCACCGTGTCGTCCGTGGAGTTGCCGTCCACGAGGACGACCTCGTGGATCCACTCGGGCAGCGTCTTGAAGACGTACGGGAGGTTCTCCGCCTCGTTCATCGCGGGTATGACCACGCTGACCGGCGGCGTGATCGCCAAGTGGGTGGAGATCGGCCGGTAGTTCCTCGAGATCTTGTTTAACGGGTCTTCCTGCCCGGCGTCCGCCGGGCGCACGAAAGAAGTCATGAGTCCGTTGGTCCCTCTCGTCCGGTGGACCGCCCGCCCCCGGGCGGTCCGGTAATTGATCCGGTTCGAAAGGGGGGTTCTCACACGAGCATGACGAAATGGATCTCCGTGCATGCCGAGTGAGCTGGCATTGCGCGGGACGTGACCCGGCTGAATTCCGATCACCGGGCACGGCACCCCCCTACCGCGCCCCGCACGGGCACCATCGCGACCTTGAGCCCTCCCCTAGATCGCATTGCGTGATGGACCGTATGCGGGTGGATGTACGACGGTATTGACGATTGAGACTGTATGGCAAGACCTGGAACGTGGCCTCACGTTTTTGATGATTTGAGTAATCTATGCGGTCACATTCGGACGGTGCTATTCACGTCCCAGTGATCGAATTTTGCCCAATCTCTTGAGCAATTTGTCGGCCGGCTCGAAGAGTTCCGGTCGCGACACCACCGTGTTGCGCAGCGCCCGGACCGGGGCGCGGTGCGCCCGGTGTCCGAATGCCACGGGGTGGCGCAGCGCCACCCACCCCTCGGAGACGGCGAGTTCCCGCGTCTTGAGGGAGTCCTTGTAGGCCTTCTGGCCGCGGCCGAGATCCAGATACGCGATGCCGTCGGCGGCCGCCGCCTCGGCCATGTGCAGGTGCATCGTCATGCCCGGCGAATATCGCCCGTAGGCGGGATCGTAGGCGGGGAACCAATTGACGAGCACCCGTTCGGTGCGTAGCCCGAAGTGGGCCGCTACCGGCACGTCGGCCGCGTACAGGACGGACAGGATCCCGGCGAACGAGTCGGACCTGGTGTGGAAGAGGCGGCGTACCAGCTGGCTGATCCAGGGGTGCGCGAAGCGGTCGCTGCGGCCCGTCCTGCGGTACTGGGCGGACTTCCAGCCCATCAGGGTGGCCAGGACCGCGGGGTCGCGCTCGTCGTGCACGTAGCGGACCGCGCCGTGGTCGCGGACGAGTCTTCGCTCCTTCGCCAGCGTGCGCCGGGCGAACTTCGACGCGCGCTCGTGCAGCTGCTCGAGGTAGGCGTCGAACCCCTGGTCGAGGTCCATGACGGGGGAGGGGAAGGTGGCGTAGGCGCCCGCCTCGAACGCTCCCTGGCCGCCCGCCAGATGATCGAATTCCCAGACGGCGAGCCCGCAGGCCCGCAGCAGCTCCCGGGCGTCCCATCCGAAGCCGGGCCGGTGCACCAGGCCCTGGCAGTCGGAGAGGCCCAGGCCGATGGCCCGGCCGACGCCGGTGATGGATCTCTGGAACGGGAAGAACGCGGCCGGCTCGCCGTCCTCGCGCACCACCGCGATGTACACCCCGCGTCTCGCCTGCCCCATCGCGAGTGTGAACTCCGGCGACAGGAAGGGGTTCGCCAGCTCCGGCGAGCCGTTGAGATGGGCCTTGGACTGGAACGCGGTCCACGCGGCCCGGTCGGCCGCGGTCAGTTCCCCGGGGCGGTGCACGGTGATGTCCACGTCAGGAGGTCCGCCTTCTCTCCGTAGTACGGCGGCGCGCACGCCGTAGCAGTACCAGCAGGAGGGTGAGCGAGCTGAACACGGTCACGGCGACGACGCCGCCGCGCACCGACCACACATGCAGCGCCAGCATGGCCTGTGCCACAAGGAGGTTGACCGCGACCGACCCCGATGCGGAAGCCACGATCCGGCCCCATGGCGTCAGTGCGCGCAGCGCGTGCCAGCAGGCCGCGGCGGGCGCGACGAGCAGGAAGAAGAGGACGAACGGGCCGCGCAGCGGCGAGGACAGATCGATGAGCGCGAGCGTCGCCCCGACGCCTCCCACGGCGACGGCGACCCCCGCGAGCAGGGGCGGCAGGTCCTGTCGTCGACCTTGCCCGATCTGCCGTTCGGTGTCTGATGACAGTGCCTTGGTGCCAATGGTCTGCATGGGCGACTTTGCCCCCCGAAGCGCCGGATGCCGGGCTTCAATGTCGCGCAGTCCCGGGCGGCCCGTCAAGATGCGGAGGGAGTGTGGAGATGTTCCTGTCGGACCCCTTATTCGGCGGATGAACTCCGCCTACGGGAAGGGAACTTGTTGACGAATTCATTGACATGCCCACTACCCGTTACTGGTGGTGCGTGCTATCACTGACGAGGCAGAAATCCTGCTAAGGGAGGTTCCATGAGATTGTCCCGAATCACGGCATACATGTCCTCGCTCCTCCTCGCCCTCGCCTTTGCCCTTACCGGGGCCGCGGCGGCACAGGCGGACCAGTCGACCGATCAAAAGGCCGCTGCCACCGGCTATGTGGCCCTCGGCGATTCCTACGCATCGGGCGTCGGCGCCGGCAGTTACGACAGCGCGAGCGGCAACTGCAAGCGCAGCAAGGTCGCGTACCCCGTGCTGTGGGCGGCCGCCAACTCACCCTCCAGCTTCAACTTCACCGCTTGCTCGGGCGCTCGTACGAGTGACGTCCTGGCCAACCAGCTCGGCCCGCTCGGCTCCGGCACCGGCCTGGTCTCGCTCTCGGTCGGCGGCAACGACGCGGGCTTCGCCGACGTCATGACGACCTGTGTGCTCCAGTCCGACGCCAACTGTCTGGCGCGGGTCAACCAGGCGCGCGCCTTCGTCGACTCCACGCTGCCCGGCAACCTCGACAAGGTCTACTCGGCGATCGAGGCCAAGGCCCCCGCCGCCCACGTCGTCGTCCTCGGCTACCCCCGCTTCTACAAGCTCAACGGCCAGTGCGCGGCCGGTCTCTCGGAGAAGGAGCGGTCCGCGATCAACGACGCGGCCGACTACCTGAACGCGGCCACCGAGAAGCGCGCCGCCGACCACGGCTTCACGTTCGCCGATGTCACGTCCGCGTTCACCGGACACGAGATCTGCTCGGGCAGCCCCTGGCTGCACAGCGTGGAGTGGCTCAACCCCAGCGAGTCCTACCACCCCACGGCCCCCGGCCACTCCGGCGCCTACCTGCCGGTCTTCACCGCGGCTGCGTGATACCCGCCGATCCGCCGTACCCACCTGGCGAAGAGGAGGAGGCCCCGCCCGTCGGGGTCTCCTTCGCGCAGGTGACCGAGTACGACACCGAGTTGGACGTCACCCGCACCGGGCCGCGCACCTCCACGGCGATGGTGTTCTCGTACGTCCCGCCCCCCTTGTCGTACGCCGTCTCGACGTGGTTGACCGTCCGTGTCTTGCCCGTCCCCGTCGAGAACGCCAGCGTCTTCCAGCCGGGGTCGCTCGGCTCGCCCGACCCCGTGACCCAGCGGTACTCGACCGTGACCGGGACCCGCCCGACCGTGAACGTCGCCGTGAACACCGGCGCCTGACCGGACGTCGGCGGACAGGGCCCCTCGTACCGGGTGTTGGCCCCGGAGACGTGCACCTTCACGGACTGGGCCGGGGTGCTGCTCCCGCCGTTGCCCCCGTTGCCGTTGTTCCCGCTCCCGCCGTGGGACGAGCCGCCGTTCGAGCCGCCGTCGCCGGTCGCCGAGCTGCTCGAACCACCGCTTCCTGAACCGGCGTTCGAGCCCGCTGACGTACTGCTGCCCCCGGACTTGCCGCCGGAGGTGCCGCCCCCGCCCACGCCGGTCGACTGGCCGTCCCCGCCGTTGTCGCGGTTCATCAGCGCGTACGCCAGGCCGCCCAGGGCGAGCGCCAGCGCGATCACGCCCGCGACGAGCACGAAGACCGTCCGGCGGGAGCGCTTGGCCCCTGCCGTCCCCGTCGCCGTCGTCGGCGCCGTACCGTACGCGGAACCCGGCGCCGGATGGGGCGAGGCCACCGGCAGGGGTGCGGGCGGGGTCGGTGCGTAAGGGCCCCGCTCGGCCGTGACCGTCGGCGGGTACGGGAAGGCGGGCCCGGTGCGCGGGGCCGCGCCCGAAGCCACCAGGCGCAGCTCGCGCTCGGCCTCGTCGGCCGACATCCGCTCGGCCGGGTCCTTGTGGAGCAGCCCCTGGATGACGTGCGCCAGCGGCCCCGCGTCACGGGCCGGCGGCAGCTCCTCGTCCACCACCGCGCGCAGCGTGCTCAGCGGGGTGTCCTGGCGGAACGGCGAACTGCCCTCCACGGCGGCGTAGAGCAGCACGCCGAGCGACCACAGGTCGGACGCGGGTCCCGGCCGCTGCCCCAACGCCCGTTCGGGAGCGAGGAATTCGGGCGATCCGACGACCTCGCCCGTCATCGTCAGGGCCGAGCTGCCCTCGACCGTCGCGATCCCGAAGTCGGTCAGGACGACCCGGCCGTCATTGGCGATCAGTACGTTGCCCGGCTTGACGTCGCGGTGCAGCACGCCCGCGTCGTGGGCGGCGCGCAGGGCCGCGAGCACCTCGGCGCCGATGTGCGCGGCGCGCTGCGGGGGCAGCGGCCCCTCGGCGTCGAGCACGTCCGAGAGGGAGAGCCCGCGCACGATCTCCATGACGATCCAGGGGCGGCCGCCCTCGTTCGCCACGTCGTAGACCGTGACCACATTGCGGTGCGGGATACGGGCCGCGGCCCAGGCCTCGCGCTCCAGACGGGCGTAGAGCCGCTCCACCTCGTCGGCGGGGAGCCCGGCGGGCGCCCGCACCTCCTTGACGGCCACCTCGCGCCCGAGCACCTCGTCCCTGGCTCTCCAGACCGTGCCCATGCCGCCCTCGCCCAGTGGGGTCAGGAGGCGGTAACGCCCCGCGATCACGCGCTCTGCCTCGCTCACGGGCGCCCCCATTCGCAGCGGTGCGATTCTGAACAAAAGTAGCTCAACCGAGCGCTGTTGCGGCCCCCTTGAGCACCAATCCACACCCGAGGGCGAGCACCACGCAGGCCGAACCCAGCGGCAGGAACCGTCCGGCGGCCCGCCGCAGCCCCGCCGGCACCGCGCCGCCGAGCCGTCCGTGCGCGAAGGCCCCCGCGCGGACCACGAGGAACCCGGCCGTCGTGAGCGTCAGGGCGAGCCCCGCGCCGTACGCCACCACCAGCAGCAGCCCGAACCAGGCGGCGCCGAGCGCGGTGGCGCCGACCAGCACGACCACGGCGGAGGGACTGGGCACGAGCCCGCCCGCGAACCCGAGGAAGAGGGCACCGCGCACGCCGCCTCCGGCGGGCCCGTGGTGGTGGGGGTGGGGGCGCGGGGGAGTGTGGTCGTGCGGGTGGCCGTGGGGACGCGGATGTGGATGCGGGTGCGCGTGGTCATGGGTGTGGCCCGCGGGGCTGCCGCGGCGTCGCCACGCCCTGCGTACGAGGAGGGCGCCCGCGCCCGTGACGAGCACCCCGCTGGTCACGCCGAGCCAGGCGACGACCGAGGGACCCGCGGCCGAACTGCCGCTCACCAGCAGGCCGAGCGCGACCACGCCGAGGGTGTGGGTGACCGTCACCGAGGCGGCGAGGGGCAGCACGTCCCGCACGGACGCCCGGCCCCGGGCGGCCGCGGTGGCGGCCATCAGCGTCTTGCCGTGGCCCGGCGCGAGCGCGTGCAGGGCGCCGAGGAGCACGGCCGTGCCGAGGGCGAGCGCGGCGAAGGCGGGCGTGAGCCGGTGCCTGCCGACCAGCCCGGTGAGCGCCCGCGTCCACCGGTCGGCGCCGCGCGGGAGCACGGAGACGTCCTGCGCGTCCGCGGCCCGCTCCGCCTTGCCGAACTCGCCGGTCCTGCCGGTCTCGTCGGGGGCGGGTCCGCCGGGCACGATCCGCAGGTCCGCGGTCGCGGTCGCGGGCGGGTCGGACCGGAGCTCCGCCGGGTAGCGGGTCAGCCGCCGCGAGGGGGAGTCCTCGGGTACGTCGGAGCGGGCGAGCGTCATCCGGTCGCCGCGGGCGGTGATCTCACGCCAGCCGCCGGTTTCGGACTCCCCGCCCGCGAACCGGAGTTCGACGGCCCTGTCGCGGGGCAGGGGAGCGGTCAGCGCGCACTCCACGCGCAGGGTGTCGAGGCCCGCCTGACCCGGGCGGACCCGGACCCGGGCGTCCCCGACCCGCAGCGGCGCGCGCCGCCCGTCCACGTCGGCCCGCGCGTCCCCGGCGGCCGCCCGGCACCGTTCCCACGCCCAGCGCTGCCGGCCCACCTCGCGGATGCGGGGCCCCGCCTGGGTGGCGGGGATCTCGGCGAGGTCCTCCACGTGCTCCACCCGCAACCGGCCCGGCTCGACCACGAGTCCGTCGTAGTGGTTGACCGTGAAGTTCCCCAACGGATGCGCCAGCGCCACCCCGCCGCCCAGTCCCCACACCAGGAGGACCAGAACCGCGCCGCACCCGGACCGCACCCGCCGGGCGCCCCGACCGCCCCGACCCTGCCGTCCCCTCCAGAGCCCCACGGCTAACCCCCCAACTCCCGCAACGCGTCCCGCGCCTTCGCCGCCCCCAGCGGCGAGAAGCCCGGGTTCTCGCGCAGCGCCGCCCGCAGGGACCTGCGGGCCGCCTCCGGATGGCCCGTGGCGCGTTCGACGATGCCTCGGTGGTAGCGGAAGGACGCCTCGCCGAAGCCCGTCGCCGTGGCCCGGCGGACGTAGCGGAGCGCCTCCTCGTCCTGTCCGTTGACGTGCAGTGCCCAGCCGAGCGCGTCGGCCGTGTGGACGGTCTCGCGGCGGGCCCACTCCGCCCGTGCCGCCCGCAGGGCCGCCGCCGCGTCCCCGTGGTCGGCCGCGGCGAGTGCCGTGTCCAGGTCCGCCTCGACGCCGTGCGCGCGGGCGAGCGCGACCCAGGCGTCCACCAGGCGGTACTGCTCGCGGGCCCGGTCCCGTTCGCCCCGTGCCTCGTACAGCTCGCCGAGCGCGATGAGCGGACCCGGCAGCGCCTGGCGGGCCACCACCTCGCGCAGCTCGGCGATCGCCGCCGCCCCGTCGCCGAGGGCCGCCCGCGCCCTGGCCCGGCACTCCCGGGCCGGCAGATACCCGGAGTCCGCCCGCAGTGCGGCCCCGCAGCGCCGCAGTGCGCCCGTGTAGTCGCCCTGGCGCCAGGCGAGTTGGCCCAGCGCGGTCGACACGTACGCCACGTCCCCCGGGGCCGTGGCGCCCGCCAGGGCCTGCTCAAGGACGCGCCGGGCCGTCGTGACGTCGCCGCGCAGTTCCCGTACGTAGGCGTAGCGCGTGAACACCGGCACCCCGGGCCGCCGGGCGTCCGCCGTGCGGGCGGCGCGGGCCGCGTCGGCGTAGCGCCCGAGTTCGACCAGGGCGTCGATGCGGGAGGCCAACGCCCGCTCGTTGTAGGGGTTCTCGGCGAGTGCGGCCGAGGCGTGGCGCAGCGCGCCGCGGAAGTCGTGCCGGGCGGCGGCCACCGCGGCGCGCCCCGCGAGCGCCGCGTCGTTGCCGGGGCGAAGCCGCAGGGACCGGCCGATGGCACGGTCGGCCGCGTCGTACAGGGCCGGGTCACCGCGCGTGCGGGCCTGTTCCACGTGGGCCGTGCCGAGCGTCGCCCAGGAGACGAAGTCCCGTGGCTGGGCCCGCAGATGGGCCCGCAGGGCGGCCACGCCCCGGTCCAGGTCGCCGTCCCCGGGCAGCGCGCTCGGCACGGCGGGCCCGGCCGCGGCGGGGGGCCGCCCGGCCCCCGCGCCGCCGCCGAGTGCGACGGCACCTCCCGTGAGGGCGAGTGCCAGGGCCACGACGGCCGCGGCGGTGCGCGCCGTACCGCGTGCCGTGCTCAAGTGGCCCGCCCCCGCCTGCGCCACCACAGGAGGCCGAGTCCCACGAGGAGCACGCCCGCGGTGCCCGCCGCCGCGGAGCCGATCAGGACCGCGTCACTGGTGCCGCCCGACGCGGACGCCGTTTCGGCGCCGCCGCCGACGAGCGCGTCGCGCGCGGAGCCACCGGCCGCGTCGTCCTTGCCGCCCTTGCCCGCCAGTGGTCCGCGGGATCCGGCCGTGGGCAGCGCCAGATACGGGAAGGTCCCGCCGAACGCCCGGTCGTTGGCGTTCACCGCGTCGCCCAAGTCGTTCTCGGCGCCGACCAGTTCACCGGCGACGGCCTGCAACTCGATGTCGACGACGTCGTCGGTGAGCCGCCGTCCGTTGGGGAATCCCGCGTTGTCGCCGTCCAGGACGCCGAGCCGCTCGGGGTCGGCGGCGGGCTTGACGGAGGTGTTGAGGCGCAGCGCCTCCGCGGGGCGCACGCCGGGCGGCTGGTTGAGCCCCTTCACTCCGGTCAGGAAGACGGAGACCAGGTCCTTGCGCGGCTCGTCGGGAGCCTTGACCTTGTAGAACTTCTCCAGGAGCTTCGCCAGCTCGGGCCGCTGCACATAGGGCAGGAAGTCGGCGTCCTTCCAGGGCGACGACGCGTTGAACTCGTCCTTGTCGCGCAGCGGCACGACCACCTCGTTGACCAGCGGGCTGCCGAGCCGCGACACCTGCGTCCAGTCGCCCTCGGCGTTCTTGCGCTGCGTCGTCGACCAGATGCCGACCGTCGGCTGCGCGGCGGACTGGCGTATGTCGGCGCTCGGCACCTGGAGGGCGACGGTGTTCACGTTGTAGCCCTTGAGCGTGTCCCTGCCGACCTCGGAGAGGTTTCCGCCGTACAGCAGGTCGAAGACCCGCAGGTCCAGGAAGAAGGGATCGTCGGCCTGCCCCACGTAGGAGGTGCCGCCGCCGGAGACCTGCCGCACGGCCTGGTCGCGCAGCTTCTTGTAGTCGGGCATCGACGCCTTGCCCACGTGCGAGGGGGCGACCGGCAGATCGTCGGCGATCTTCTTGGTGGAGACGACCTTCTGGTGGTCCAGCTTCAGCAGATCGATGTCGTACGTCTGGGAGATGTTGAGGTCGGGGTCGTCCAGGCTGGTCACCTGGCCGGTGTTGTAGAGGAAGGTGTCCTTGTTCCTGACCCGGGTGTCGAACGTCCACCGGTAGATCAGGTCGCCCTGCGCGTCCCCGTCGCTGTCGATGTGCACGTCGTACCGGGCGTCCTCGGGGAACGGGTAGAAGTTGGGCCCGCCCGCGGGTTCCTCGAAGGGGATCCAGTTCGCCACGATCGTCGTGGTGTCGGGCTTGTCGGGGCTGACGAACGCGTACACGTCCGTGTTGTCGTACGGGGGCTGCCCCGATATCAGCGGGGCCTCCCGGTGGCTGGAGGCCCCGGCGGCCCCCGGTTCCAGCGCGCTCACCCCGGCGGCCGTGAGCCCTCCGGTGGCCAGCGCACCGCAGACGAGGGCGGCGAGCCCGCGCCGCCCCGTCCCGGTCCTGGCGATTGCTGTCATCGCGTTTGTCCTCGTGTCCCTGTGGTGCCCTGCGCGACCGCCCGTGCGTGCCGGGGGCCGCCTGACACAAGGCCATTCGGGACGGCGGACCGGGTGGATTGGGGGCGCGCGGCGAGGCCCGGCCTCCTGTCGTCCGCTCCGTGCGACAGGTGGCGGGGCCGGGTACGGCGGACGCATCAGGCCCCGGTCGCGGAACCTGCGCACGTGAGATGGGCCACGTCGGGGGCGGCGGCCGCGCGGACCCCGGGGACCTGCGCGGATCGGGGGCCGAGGTCGCCGCAGCCGCTCTGTGGGGCGGCTGCGGGGCGGCGCGGGGCGGCGGGGCCGCCGTCCGGCACACCCTTAGGCAGGATGTCCAACTCGCCCTGGAATCAGTTGTATTCGGAGAGTAATCGTCAACCTCCTTGTGGGGGAGGTGAATCCTGCGACCGGGATACACGAGTGTCACGATGGGGCGATAGGGTTAACCTGCCCTGGGCCGGGTGCCCTCGTACGGGTGGGGAGTGACATGGAACAGATAACGGTGCGCAGCAGGGCGCGTGTCCCTGCGATCACCTGTGGGAGCAGCGCGACCAGCTCGCGCCTCGACCGCCATCTCTCGGTGCTGGGCGGTCCCGCCGTCCCGCAGCGCGAGTCGCACGAGGCGACGTTGCTGATGCGTGAGCTCACCTCGCGTGATGCCGCGCACGCCCGCAGCAGCAGGGGTGCCCGAGTGAGGCGTGTCTCGCTCTTCGCGCCGCTGCGCCGGTTGCGTCGGTCGCTTTTCGGGGGTCGTCGCTAGACCGCGGGTGGTCTGGGGGTACTGAACCGCCGCACCGCGGCGGCCGGCTGCCCAGGGCCCCCCCCCCCCCCCCCCCCCCCCCCAGTTTTTTTTTAACCCCCCCCCCCCCACAACCCCACGGCCCCCCCGTGGGTGTGTTTAGGGAGCCCGGGGCCCACGACGCCCCCCCCCCC
>NZ_JBIUYI010000015.1:0-134300 GCF_044744425.1 Streptomyces sp. NPDC087300 | reverse complement strand
CTCCAGGACCTGCTGAGGTGCTGGGTCGGCACCTGCACCACCTGCGGACACCCACTGAGCAGGCACCGAGCCAGAACCTAACGAAGCACTACTAGTCTGCGGCGCATGATCCTCGAACCGCTCACCGCCGTCGACGGGGCCCTGCCCGGTCACCTCCTCACCGAGGTGACCGGGCTCTACGCCGCCCACCGCGAGTTCTTCGCGCTCAGCGGCGACTTCCCCGACCCCGACGACATCCGCATCGGGCAGGTCGCCAAGGCGCTCGCCGACGAACTGGCCGAGCCGGGCGCCGAGGTGCTGCTCGCGCGCTCGCGCGGGGAACTCGTGGGCATCGCGATCACGCTCGACCGGCACCCCGACCCGACGGACCCCGACCCCTGGATCGGCCTCCTGATGGTCGACGCCAGCCGTCAACGCAGCGGACTCGGACGGGAGTTGGCGCACCTCGTGGAGGGCGGGTTCCTCGCCGAGGGGCGGACCGCGGTGCGGCTCGCCGTCCTGGAGAACAACCCCAAGGCCCTGCGCTTCTGGACCGCGCTCGGCTACCTCGTCATCGGGCACCGCGAGGACCGCGCGCGGAACCGCCCGTGCGCGGTCCTGCGCAAACCACTCGCAGGCTAGCCGGGCTACGGCTTGTCCGGCTTGCCCTCCCCGTACAGCCAGTCGCCCCAGATCGCCGCGACCTTCTTGCGCGCGGCGTCGCCGCCCGCGTGCTCCTCGACGTACTCCGTGAAGTCCTTGGTGTCGGCGTTCGCGTGCCGGTGGGTCTTCGCCCAGCCCTGCACGATGTCGTAGAACGTGTCGTCGCCCACGGCCTGGCGGATCTTGTGGATGATCATCCCGCCGCGCTCGTAGACGGGCGAGTCCGAGATGTGCTCGGCGCTCGTCGGCTTGGCGGGCGGGAAGGCCCAGACGG
Source organism: Streptomyces sp. NPDC087300 (assembly GCF_044744425.1). Classification (NCBI taxonomy): domain Bacteria; kingdom Bacillati; phylum Actinomycetota; class Actinomycetes; order Kitasatosporales; family Streptomycetaceae; genus Streptomyces; species Streptomyces sp. NPDC087300. Next base: position 133,384 of record NZ_JBIUYI010000015.1, on the reverse strand, counting down.
CCTCGTTGTCCTCGTCGTCCTCGAAGTAGTCGCCCTCGTAGAGCGCGTCGAAGGTCTCCTGCGCGCTGTCGCCGCCGTGGTCCTCCTCGTAGAGCCACTCCGCGTACGTCGCGAAGCCCTCGTTGAGCCACATGGCCTGCCACGTCTTGGGCGTCACGGAGTTGCCGAACCACTGGTGGGCCAGCTCGTGGACGACGAGGCCGGTCTCGGGGGCGCCCGGGTAGGTGGGCCGCGTCTGGGTCTCCAGGGCGTACTCCACGTCGTCCTCGCGGGCCACGATCGCGCCGGTCGAGGAGAACGGGTAGGGCCCGAAGTTGTACTCCTCCCAGTCGATGATGTCCGGGATCTTCGCGAGGACCTTCTTGCTCGCCTTGGCCTCGTCCGGGGCGACCGCGGTGATGACGGGCAGCCCCGACTTGGTCATGGAGGTCTTCATCTCGAAGTCGCCGATGGCCACGGTCGCCAGATAGCTGGCCATCGGTTCGGCGCTGTGCCAGGCGAAGGTGGTGCGCCCGTTCTTGGTCGACTCGCGGGTCAGCTCGCCGTTGGAGACGGCCTTGAGTCCCTTGGGAACGGTGACCTGTATGTCGTAGGCGGCCTTGTCGCTGGGGTGGTGGTTGCCGGGGAACCACGCCATCGAACCGTTCGGCTCGCCGAGCGCGAGCGCCCCGTCCGCCGTCTTGAGCCAGCCCTCGTGGGAGCCGTCGTCGTCCTCGACGGTCTCCGGGGTGCCGGAGTAGCGGACCGTGGCGCGGAAGGTCTCGCCCCGGTCGAGGTCGTCCGCCGGGCGGACCCTCAGCTCCTGGCCCGCGCGCTGGAACCGGGCGGCCTTGCCCTCGACGGTGATGCCGGAGACGTCCAGGCCCTTCAGGTCGAGGTTGAAGGAGCTGAGGTTCTTGGTGGCGCGCGCGGTGATCTCGGCGGTCCCGGTGAGGTGCCGCGACTCGGGGTCGTAGCCGAGGGTCAGGCCGTAGTGGGACACGTCGTAGCCGCCGTTGCCCTGCTTGGGGAAGTACGGGTCGCGCAGGCCGTCCGCCCCCGGGGTGCCGTCGACACCCGCGCCGCTACAGGCACTGACGGTGGCGAGCAGGGCGAGGGCGCAGCTGACGGTGGCGGCTCGGGCGGCCGTAGATCGCATTTCCACGCGGATGATCTTATGCGGCAAATGTTCGGTACGGGGGTGGTTCCGCACCTCGGCCCCGGCTCCCCCGTACCGCCGCCGCCCTTCCTCAGAGGATCGCGATGCCCAACGGTCGCTCACCCGCGGTGAGTCGGTGGACCGTCCCCTCGCGCACGTCGACGACCGAGACGCCGTTCCAGAACCCGTCGCGGGTGAAGCCTCCGGTGACGTACGCGGTCCGGCCGTCCCGGGACACCGTGACGTCCTCGTGCGGGCCCTCCAGCGGGATCACCCGCTCCTCGCCGTCCTCGGTCCGCACGGTCAGGGAAGGACCCTCGTCCTCGTCCGGGTCGATGGGTCCGGTGCCGACCGCGAAGAGCGTGCCGTCGCCGGTGACCGTCACGCCGTGCTGATGCGTGTTGGCGGTCATCTTCTCCACCTCGTACTCACCGGTGCGCGGATCGAGCACGACGAGCTTCTCGCCCTCGAAGGGCAGCAGCAGCCGGCCGTCGGAGGGGCGTACGGCGGTGTAGTGCGGCTTGAGCCAGGAGCCGAGACCGCCCTCGGTGCCGTACGGGGCGACCTCGACGCGGCGCGGCTTCAGCGAATCGGCGCGTACGACGGTGACGTCGAAGGAGTCGTGGTCGGTCGCGTAGACCTCGCCGCCGTCCTTGGACACGTCGACGTCGAAGGGCCGCCTGCCGACCGGCACGGTGTCGGTGACCTCGCGCTTCCCGGTGTCGATGACTTCGAGGACGCCGTTGTCATCGGGCACGTTGACCCCGACGTAGACGTGCTCGCCGTCCGGCGCGATGGCGATGCCCATGCCACCGCCGCGGTACTCGCCCGTCGTCGCGGGCCCGGTCTCCGTCTCGTACGGGATGCGGTCGACGCGCTCACGGACCTCCGTGTCGACCACGGCGACGCCCTCCGCCGTCGCGACCCAGGCGCGCCCGTCGTCTCCCACGACCAGCCCGTACGGCGCCTTGCCGACCTCCACCGACTCGACGGGCCCCTTCTCGGGGTCGACGAAGGTCACCGTGTCGGAGCCGAAGTCGGCGACCAGGAGCGTGCCTTCGGGGGTCTTCGCCTCGGCGGGCAGGGTGGCGGTCGCGCGGGCGGGCTCGGGGCTGGACGGCGCGGGGCGGTCCGCGGCGGAGGCGCAGCCCGCGAGGACGGCGGCGGCGAGCGCGGCGGTGCCTGCCGTCAGGAGGGCGCGGCGGGGCGCCCGCAGGGAACGGCGGCGCGGCGCCTTCACGGCGCGGCCCTCAGCAGCCGGGCGATCTCCGCGAACCCGCGCCGCTCGGCGTGCGCGAGGGGCGTCGCGCCGTCCCGGTCGGCGAGGTCCGGCGTGGCGCCCGCGGCGAGCAGCAGCTCCACGATCTCCTGGTGGGCGCGGCCCCCGTCGCCGAGGATCACCGCCTCCAACAGGGCGGTCCAGCCCAGGTCGTTGACGTGGTCGACGTCGGTGTCGGTGGCGCGCAGGACCTCCCGTACGTACGCGACGTGGCCGCGCTCCGCCGCCGGGATCACGGAGATGCCGCCGAAGCGGTTGCGCAGCTTCAGATCGGGCCCCGCGGGCAGCAGCACGTGCAGCATGGCGACGCTGCCGGTCACGCCGGTGACCAGCCAGGGGCTGTCGGCGCGGTGGTCCTGGGCGTTGACGTCGGCGCCCGCGGCGACGAGCACCTGGGCGGCCTCGACGTGATCGCCGATGGCCGCGAGGAGCAGCGCGCTGCGCAGCTCGGTGTCGCGCGCCTCCACGCGGGCGCCCGCCGCCAGGGCGGCGGTCACCTCGGCGGCGTTCCCGGCCCGTGCGGCGTCGAGCAGCCGCCGGTCGGCAGCGGTGGTGTTCATGGCGGATCTCCTCGTCGTGCGGGCCCCCGCGCGGACGGGCGCGGGGGCCGGGAACAACCTCAACAGCATGCGGCTCAGCGGCCGAGGGCCGCCACACCCGCCTTCGCGAACTTCTCGTCCTGGTCGCCGCTCGGGGCGCCCGCGACACCGATGCCCGCGACCGGAGCGCCCTTGGCGGTCACCGGGGCGCCGCCCGCGAGGAAGAGGGTGCCGGGGATGTCCTTCAGGTTGGGGGCCTGCTCCAGGCGCTTGGTCAGCTCGGAGGTCGGCGCGTTCCAGGAGACGGCGGTGTACGCCTTCTTCACGGCGGACTCGGGCGACTGCGGGCCCGCGCCGTCGCCGCGCAGCTCGACGATGGTGTTGCCGTTGCGGTCGACGACGGCGACGGAGACGCGCTGGTTCTCCTTCTTCGCGGCGTCGAGGGTGGCCTGCGCGGCCTTGGTCGCGGCAGCGACGGTGAGGTGCGTGGACTGGGTCAGGTTCTTGTTGCCCGCGTCGGCGGTGACGGCGGCCTTGCTGGCGGCGTCCGGGGTACCGGCGGTGGCGGAGACGGCGCCGAAGGTACCGGCGCCGAGGACGGCGGCGGTGGCGGCGATCGTGAGGACGCGGGTGCGGCGGGAGAGCTTCTGCATCGGGGGCTCCAGGGGTGGTGTTCGTCGAGGGGCGAGGGGTTCTTGCCTCTGACCTCAATCCTGTGGCCGGGTCCGGGCCCCACCCCTCGACGTACCGGCTGCCGACGGCGCGCGACTCGGCCGACACCGGGGTCAGCCGATCGGTTGACCCCTTTGTGGTCCCGGCGGGCCACAATGAGGGTGTCTGCCCAGTTCAGGGACTGTACGAGGGCAGCACGGGAGGCGGGCGCCGGTCGCCGCACGAGGGGCTGGCACCAGTCGCCGTACGAGAGGGCCGGCACCGGTCGCCGCATGAGAGGGCTGGCACCGGTCGCCGTACGAGAGGGCTGGCACCGGTCGCCGTCGGTACGAGAAGGCCGGCACCAGTCGCCGTCGGTACGAGAGGGAGGCGCCCCAGTGGGACACCGCACGCCGGGCTCCGGCCCCGGCACACCAGGGCCTGGCACACCGGGCCCTGGCCTCCGGGCACCGGACCCCGTCACCCGGGCACGGGGCCGCCGCCCCGACCCCCGTACCCCCGACCCCCGCACCCCGGACCCCGACGCCCACTGGCTCGGGGCCGTCATGCACGCCACGTTCTACCTGCTCCTCGCCACCTCGCTGGCCCGCTTCCTGCTGCGGCACCCCGGCGGCGCACGCGTTCCGTGGATCATCGCGCTCTCGGCGGTCCTCGCCGTCCTCTACGCCCTCCCCTTCCTCACCGCCGCCCTGCGGGAGCAACCCGCCACGCCCTTCGCGTCCGGCGCCCGCCCCACCCCCCGCCGCCTGGCCTGGCTCACCCTGGTCGTCGCGGTCTGGCTGGTGCTCGTCGTCCTCGCGCCCAGCTTCGGCTGGTGCGCGGTGCCGCTCTTCTACACCGGCCTGCGCACGCTGCCACCGCGCGCGGCCCTGGCCCTGGTGGCCGTCCTGACCGGCTGCGTCATCGCCTCCCAGGTGCGGCTCGCGGGCCGCTACGACCCGGACCTGATCCTCGGGCCGCCCGCCGTGTCGGCGATCGCCACCGCCGTCTTCACCTACATGCAGCGCCAGGCCGCCCGCCAGCGCGAACTCATCGACGACCTCATCCGCACCCGCCGCGAACTGGCCGCCACCGAACGGCGCGAGGGCACGCTCGCCGAGCGCCAGCGGCTCTCCATGGAGATCCACGACACCCTCGCGCAGGGCCTGTCCAGCCAGCAGATGCTGTTGCAGGCCGCCGAGCGCGTCTGGGACACCGATCCGGACAAGGCCCGCACCCATGTCCGTACGGCCGAGTCGATCACCGAGCACGGCCTCACCGAGGCGCGCCGCTTCGTGCACGACCTCGCGCCCGCCGACCTGGCGGGCGGCGGCGGCCTCGCGCAGGCGCTGCGGGCGCTCGCGGAGCGGGAGTCGGACGCGGGCCTGACCGTCCGCTTCCACGCGGAGGGCACCCCGGTGCCGCTGCCCGACCGCGTCAGCTCGGCACTGCTGCGGATCGCCCAGGGCGCACTGGCGAACGTACGCGAACACGCGGCCGCGAACACCGCGGCGCTCACCCTCACGCTCCTGGACGACCAAGTGGTCCTGGACGTCGCGGACGACGGCCGCGGCTTCACACCGCCCGCCGTGCCGGGCACCCCCGGGGGCGTACGGGGCCACGGCCTGCCCGCGATCCGTGCGCGGGCGGTCCAGCTCGGCGGCACACTGACCATCGAGTCGGCGCCCGGCGAAGGCGCGGTCCTCTCCGTATCGATCCCGTTGGAGCCGCAGCGATGAACACCACCCCGGTCCGCCTCCTGGTCTGCGACGACCACGTCGTCGTACGCGCGGGTCTGCTCGCCCTGCTCGGCAGCGCGTCCGACATCGAGGTGGTCGGCGAGGCCGGCACCGGCGAGGAGGCGGTCGCCCTGGCCGCGAAGCTGACGCCGGACGTGGTCCTCATGGACCTGCAACTGGGCGAGGGCATCGACGGCGTGGAAGCCACCCGCCGCATCACGGCCCACGCCCCCTCCCCCCACGTACTGGTCCTGACCACCTACGACACGGACGCGGACATCACCCGGGCCATCGAGGCGGGCGCCACGGGCTACCTCCTCAAGGCCGAACGCCCCGAGGAACTCTTCTCCGCGATCCAGGCCGCGGCCCAGGGCCGCACCGCCCTCTCCCCACCGGTCGCCTCCCGCGTCATGGCCCGCATGCGCAGCCCTCTCCCCACCCTCACCGACCGCGAACGCGACATCCTCGGCCAGCTCTCCCAGGGCCTCGGCAACCGCGAAATCGCCCGCGCGCTCTTCATCAGCGAGGCAACGGTGAAGACCCACCTGGGCCGCATCTACGACAAGCTCGGCGTCGACACGCGCGCGGGGGCGGTCTCAGTGGCGAAGGAACAGCGCCTGCTGCCGTGACGATGCGGACGCGGGCCCGGAACGGGGCGCGGGCTCAGAACTGACTGGTGTCGATCTCGAAGCCGAGGGGTTCCGGGAGGGGGACGGTCTTGGAGAGCTTGAAGATCTCCTGCCGTCCGTACGTCTCCCCTTCGGGCTCCGTGTGCAGCACTACGCACCCGGCTTTCCTGTCGATGAGGAGATAGGCGGGGATGCCGGCGCGGGCGTAGCCGAGGAGCTTCTTGTGGCGGTCGTTGTCACCGGTGGACTTGGACGTCACCTCGACGACGAGGAGGACGGGCGAGGCGTCGTGGTACCTCTCCTCGTTGTCGAAACTCCCCTTGGGCGCGAGCACCAGGTCGGGCTGGACCTGACCGCTCACCGAGGCACCCGGTACGTACAGCCCGATTCCCGTGTAGCGCCCGAGGTCCTTGCGGTGGTCCCGCACCTGTCCGGTGAGCTCCGACACGATCTCTTCGTGCTCCCCGTTGGCCGGAGGCGTCACGTGGATCTCCCCTTCGATCAACTCCACGCGCCACCCCTTGGGGGCGACCGCGCTGAACATGACGAAGGCTTCTTCCACCGGCATGGCAGGCACCCGGTCCTCGACCAGACGCACCAGAGACCGAGGGTCCAACTCCTGACAAGGCTCATACTCCGGAAGCGGCAGTGCTGCCATGACGGAACCTCCTTCGCTCGGCGCGACACTGTCAGCGTAGGCCCCAGCCCGCCGACCGAACCGGAAACCGTTCAGCCGAACGTGCGAGCGGTGACGTTTCCGCTGGTCTGGGGCGCGCGGCCGGTGGCGCGCGCGGTCCGTGACACCATCGACCCCGTGCTCGACATCGGCTACGCGCTCTCCCGCCGCTTCCCTGACCCCCCGGAGCTGGACTACGGCAGGGCGGACGTCCACACCCTCCGTCACGACCTCTTCTGCGGGGACGTGTATCTGGCGGACACCAAGGCGGACCGGGAACTGTCCACAGCCTGGGGATGGGTTCCCGTCCTGGACTTCGCGTGGGCCCTGTGCGACATCGTCGAGCAGCTCGACCAGGATCCGCTCGGGAGCCGTGCCTCCCGGCCCCAGTACGCCGAGCTCGACTTCACCGAGTCGACCGACCGCATGCTGTTCGCGCGGCGCTTCGGGTGGGTCGACATCGAGGCGGACTGGATGTCCCCCGACGACCCTCCGCTCACCTTCTCCCACACGGAGCTGCGCCGAGAGGCCCGCGACTTCCTCCACGACCTCCTGGCGGACCTGACGGACCTCCACGAATCCCTGTCGGGCAACGCGACGCTCTGGTCCCTCCAGTCCCGTTTCCCTCGGGTCCCCCGGGGCTGATCCCGTATATCCCCACCCGCCCACCCGTTTCTCCGCGCCGATGGGTGGCCAGTAGGGGCCGGTGGCTCCTGTCGCGCCAGGTGCGCGTCGTGGGGCGGGGCCGCGGCGGTATGTCCGTCCTCGCTATCCCGGTGAGCCGTCATGGTCATGCACCTCGGTACGCGGCCACTTGTGCTCCGGGCAGACATACCGCCGCGTCCCCTCGGGTCGCGCTCGCGGGTGCGGGGCGGTGGGGCACCGGGTGGACTGGGGCATCGGCGCAGTCCGGGGTGTAGGGAAAAGCCACCCGCACCGGGGCGCGGTCGCGGGGACCGGTCCGACCTACCGTCGCGTCCTCTCCGGTCATGCTCGCGGCTGCGGCGCGGTCCGGACGGGACCCCACCGGGGTGCGGTCGTGGGACCGGGGCAGCGGCGCGGTCCGGGTGTATGGAGGTCGGCCCCCGCCGGGGCGCGGTCGCGCAGCCGTCCTGAGGGGACGTGGGGGTATGTGCGAACGGAGCACAGTGGACACCGGGGCAGGGAAGCAAGTCCATTGGCTCTTGCCCCGGGATGGCGAGTACGCACATACCCCCGCGGCCCCGCCCCAGAGACGAACGAAGCGCACTCGCCCCAGCCCAACCCAGCCGGCACCACCAAACAAACCCCAACCGGGCCAGCGACGCGCCCGCACCGGCAGACGCCCCCAGCCACACACCCACGCGACCCCACGCAGTACCCACAGCCGACAGACACCCCCTCTACTCCCCCACCCCCACCACCTTCACCCCCACCTGCACCGCAAACGCCGGCGCCAACTCCATCAGCTGCTCAGGACTGATCACCGCCCCGCGCAGACACTCCACCCCCCGCGCAATCCCCAACTCCCCCGCCGCCCGCAGATCCACATCCTTCATCCGCACCCCACTGAAGTCCGCCCCCCGCACCACACAGCCCCGGAACTCCACCCGCTCCAGCGCCGCCAGCGCGAAGTCCGGTTCCAGCAGGACGCAGTCCTCGAAGATCACGTCCCGCAGCCGCGCCTTCCGCAGGTTCAGGTAGTCGAGCTTTCCGCCCCGCACCACGACCCGCTCCAGCACGCCCCCGTGCAACTGCACGCCCCCGAGCCGCGCGTCGACCACCTCCACGTCCCGCAGTGACGCCTCCATCAGGTCCGTCCCCACGCCCTGCGGCTCCGTCAGGACGGAGTCGACGAAGCGGGCCCGCGCCAGCCGCGTCTCGCCGAGCGCGCACTCCGTCACCGCGCAGTCCATGAAGAGCGCCCCGCCCCCGTCCTGCGCCCCGAGGTCGAGCCCGCGGAACTCCACCCCGTCGTAGTCCCCGTCAGGCTCCAACTCCCCGCCCCCGAAGGGCCGGAGCTCCGGCAACCGCACCTCCGCCCGCCGAGCCGCCTTGACCACTACCGCTTTCGCCTTCTGCGCCATGCCCCCATCGTGCCGCTCCCCACTGACAACACCGCAGCCGACGACACCCCCACCCCTTGACCTCAAGCCCGCTTCAGGTTGAAGGCTGTCGAAAGCCGCGAACAGAGCCCACCACCCACCACTCCCGCACCCCCCGCCACCCCCGCCACCCCCGCCACCCCCAGGAGCCCTCATGCACGCCATCCGCCTCCACACCTTCGGCCCCGCCGAGAACCTCCGCTACGAGGAGGTCCCGACCCCCGACCCCGCCCCCGGCCAGGCCCGCATCGCCGTAGCCGCAGCCGGCGTACACCTCCTGGACACCGCACTCCGCGAGGGCGTGCAGGGCCCGCTCCCCGAGCCACCCGCCCTGCCGACGATCCCCGGCCGCGAGGTCGCGGGCACCGTGGACGCCGTGGGCGAGGGCGTCGACCGGGGCTGGCTCGGGAAGCGCGTGGCCGCCCACATCGGCTTCGCGCCCGGCGGCTACGCCGAAGCGACCGTCACCGAGGCGTCCCGTCTGCACGAGCTCCCCGAGGGCCTCGACCCCGCCGAGGCGGTCGCCCTGATCGGCACGGGACGTACGACGATGGGGATCCTCCAGTTCACCGAGCTCACCCCGGACTCGGTGGTCGTGATCCCCGCCGCCGCGGGCGGCATCGGCACGCTCCTCACGCAGTACGCCGGACACCGGGGCGCCACCGTCATCGGCCTGGCGGGCGGCCCGGAGAAGACGGCCCGTGTCCGCGCGAACGGCGCGGACCTCGCCGTGGACTACACGAACCCGGCGTGGCCCGACGAGGTCCGCGCGTATCTGAAGGAACGGCACGACGACCGCCGGGCCACCGTCGTCTACGACGGAGTAGGCGGCGAAGCGGGCCTCGCCGCGGTCGACCTGCTCGGTCCCGGCGGCGCGCACGTCGTCTTCGGCTGGTCGGGCAAGGGCCCGCACGACGGCGAACCGCTGACGTTCACCGAGGAGGAGCTCACGGAGCGTGGCATCACGCAGCTCAACGTCCTCGGCCCGTCGATGCTGCGCAGGGCGGGCGGCGACGACCCCGTCCGCACCCTGGAGCTGGCCGCGTTCGCCGAGGCGGCGGAGGGCCACTTCACCCCGGCCGTGCAGCGCTTCCCCCTCGCCGAGGCGGCAGCGGCACACCGCGCGCTGGAGACCAGGGGCACGATGGGCAAGGTGGTCCTGATCCCCTGACGGATCCCCTGACGGACCCCTTGACGCACCCTCCCCGGAGAAAATCCGGATGCCCTCGCCGGATAAGGGAACTACCGTCCGTTATATGGGTATGGACTCCATCCAGTTCCGCGACGTCCCCGAGACCGGCATCGACCGCGCGCTCTCCCTCGCCTATCTCGTCTTCCACGAGAGCCCGGAGGAGGAGAAGCGCAAGCACCACCACGACCTGCTGCTCGGCTGCACCCGCATCGGGGCGTACGAGAACGGCGAACTCGTGGGATTCCTCGCGGCGTTCCCCTTCACCGTGTCGGTCCCCGGCGGCGAACTCCCGTGCCCCTGCGTGACGTTCGTGTCCGTGGCACCGACGCACCGGCGCCGCGGCGTGCTCTCCGGAATGATCGCGGAGCTGTTCGCGCGGGCCACGGCGGACGGCGCGCCGATCGCGTCGCTGTGGGCGTCGGAGGACGCGATCTACGGCAGGTTCGGCTTCGGCGCCGGCACGCTCGGCCACACCGTGGAGATCGACTCCCGGCGCCCGCTGGCCCTGCGCATCACCCCGGACGACCGCCCGCTGCGCCTGGTCGACCCCGCCGACGCCCCCGGCCTGCTCGGCGCGTACTACGACGGGACCCGCGCCGAGCGGGCCGGCCGCATCGCCCGTACCGAGGCGTGGTGGCGCGAGGAGTGGCTGGTCACGGAGGACGAGGAGGACGACGAGCTGTCACCGCCCCGCGTGGTCGTCCTAGGCGGCCACCAGACCAACGGCCCGGACAGCCCCGACGGGTCCGACGGGTCCGACAGCTCCAACGGCTCCGACAGGCCCGACGGCTCCAACAGCCCCGACGCCGACCTCCGCACCACTCCCCTCGCCGGCTACGCGATCTACCGCACCAAGACCCGCGACGACGCCCCCGGCCTGGTCCGGCTCGACGAGTTGGAGGCGGACACCCCGGCCGCCGCGGCCGCGCTCTGGCGCTATCTCGCGTCCATCGACCTCACCGGCCAGATCCGCGCCTGGGGCCGCCCCGTCGACGACCCGCTGCTCCTCTTCGCCGCCGACCGCGACCAGGTGCGCGTCACGGGCGAGTTCCCCGCGCTGTGGATCCGCCTCGTCGACGTGCGCGCGGCGCTCGCGGCCCGCTCCTGGGCGGCCCCGGTGGACGTGGTGCTCGACGTGCGCGACGACCGCCTCCCCGCCAACGCCGGACGGCACCGCCTGACGGCGTCCCCCGACGGCTTCACGTACGCGGCCACCGAGGACCCCGCCGACCTCACCGTCGACGTACGCGACCTGGCGGCCTGCTACTTGGGCGGTACGACGACGGACGCACTGGTCCGCGCGGGCCTGGCCACGGAGCACACGCTGGGCGCGGTGCGGGCGCTGGACGCGGCGCTGCGCACGGCCCGACTGCCGCACACCGTCGACGAGTTCTAGGGCCTTTCGTTTGGATCAGGCCGGGCTCGCGGGGTCTGGCACGCCCGCTCCCTGATCCGGCCTGATCCAAACGAAAGACCCTAGGCGCGCACCCCGCCGCCGAGCTCCGCGAGCGCGCCGCCGGTCAGCCGGTACACGGTCCACTCGTCCTGGGGCAGCGCCCCGAGCGACCGGTAGAAGTTGATCGACGGCTCGTTCCAGTCGAGGACGGACCATTCGAGGCGCTCGTAGCCGCGCTCCCCGCAGATCCGGGCGAGCTCGGTGAGCAGCGCCTTGCCGTGCCCGCCGCCGCGCGCCTCGGGACGTACGTAGAGGTCCTCCAGGTAGATCCCGTGCACGCCGCGCCACGTGGAGAAGTTCAGGAACCACAGCGCGAAGCCGACGGCCTCGCCGGTCGCGTCGTCCTGCGCGATGTGCGCGTACGCGGCGGGCCGCTCCCCGAAGAGCGCCTCGCGCAGCTGCTCCTCGGTGGCCCGTGCCTCGTCGAGCGCCTTCTCGTACTCGGCGAGGTCGCGGACCAGGGCGTGGATGACGGGGACGTCGGCGGGAGTGGCGGTACGAATCATGACCGCAGATTAACCAGCCACGCCCGGCCACCCACGCCCACACCGGCACTGGCACCGGCGCCCGACCACCCACCCGCACCGGCCCCCGCCGCCCCGCACCTCCCCACCCCTCAGCTCACCTCACCTCACCTCACCGCCCCAGCAGCAACCGCGCGATCTCCATGTCGTCCGGCTCCATCTGCCGCCCGTCCTCGATCTCCCACAGCGCGTTCTGCAGGACCCGCCCGAGCGTCCAGGCGCGGGCGCGCTCCCGGTCGAGGCCGAGGACCTCGGTCATCGCGTCGAACCGCCACAGCACGTCGGCCGGGTCGAAGCGGTTGTCGAGCGCGGGCCACAGGTCGAAGCCGGGGTCTCCGGCGAGGGGCTTCGGGTCGATGGCGAGCCACGGTTCGCGGTCGGCGGCCATCACGTTCTCGAAGTGCAGGTCCCAGTGGAGCATCCGGTCACCGGGCTCACCGACGACCTCGCGCAGCGCGCCCCCGCACCGCTCGACGATCGCGCGCTCGGCCGGATCGGCGATCGAGGGGAGCGCCCCCGGCAGGTCGTCGAGCATCTGTGCGGCGATGTCGCCGAGCCGCCGCATGCCGTCCGGCGCGGGCCCCGCGGTCAGCCGCGCGAGGAGCTCGGCGATGACGAGGACGGCCTTGCGGGTGTCGGCCATGGACGACAACATCCGCGCGGGGTCGAGGCGTTCGAGCAGCATCGTGCCGGTGCCGTCGTCGTAGTCGAGGAGGCGGACCGCGCCGTCCCCGTCCCACCTGCGCAGCGCGACCGGCTCGCCCTCGGTCTCCTCGTCCAGGATCTGGAACTTGACCGCGGCCGGCGTCCCGTCGGCGCGCACCACGGGCAGCACCAGCGCGGCCATGCCGTGCATCGGGTCCCCGTCGACCGTCAGGTCCCAGCGTCCGACGATCTCCCGCACCAGGCCGGGCAGCGCGGCGATGAACTCCCGCCCCGGCTCCCCCGCGTACATGTACTGCGACTTGACCAGCTCGTCCGGAATGCGAATGTCGATCACCCTCGCGACCCTAACGGCGTGCGTGAATCACCGCATGCGCATTTTCCGGGGAGCGGCCGACGGCGCCCGCACGGCCGCTCTCGCCGTCACGTCGTACGTCCGCAGCGCCCCGGGGACGTACCTCTGGCTGGGCGCCCTCTTCGTCACGACCGTCGCGATGCACAGCATGTCGCCGGAGTTCGAGGACGAGTTCCTGCGCCAGCGCTCCACGAACATCCACGAGCTGTCGCGCAATCCGGTGCGGGTGCTGATCTCCAGCGCGTTCTGGATCGACGGGAGCAGCTGGCTGCCGTACGCGGTGTTGTACTCGGTCTTCCACGCGAGCGCCGAGCGCTGGCTCGGCACCTGGCGCTGGCTCGCGGTCGCCGCGCTCTCGCACGTGCTCGCCACGCTCATCAGCGAGGGCGTCCTCGCGCTCGCGATCCACCACGGGGCGGCCCCGCAGTCGGCGGTCAACACCCTTGACGTGGGCGTGAGTTACGCGCTCGCGGGTGTGGTCGCCGTCCTCACGTACCGGCTTCCCGCGCCCTGGCGGTACGGGTATCTCCTCGCCGTACTCGCGGTGTACGGCGCCCCGCTGGTCAGCGGCAGGACCTTCACCGACCTCGGCCACTTCACCTCGGTCCTGATCGGCCTCGCCTGCTATCCGCTGACGCGGCAGGGGCTGCGACAAGGACTGCCACAAGGACCTAGGTCCTCGCGCCGCTGAGGCCGAAGGCCCCTGGCAGGCGCACTTCCGCGGTACCTACGGTGAGTGCACGGCCGAGGGGCGCGACAGCCGCCGCGGCCCGGCCCGGAGGAGGCCACCATGCCTTACGCGTTCACACTGCCCGCGATCCGGCTCCCCCTCGACGGGATCACCGCCGTCTACCTCCTGGAGGACCCCGGCAGCCTGCCGGCCGGCCTCTACCCGCCGCCCGGCGCCGTCTACGACCCGCGCGTGCACGCCGCCTGGATCCTGGCGGGCCAGGGCCACCGGGCGTCCTGGCTCGCGGACCGGCTCGGGCTGCCCCGGCACGTCACGCGCGTGATCGCCGACGCGGCCCGCTACGCCGAGGTCCCGGACCGCCTCCCCTTGCGCCACAGCGCGTAGCGGGCGACGGCCGGGACCCCGGACCTCGTCGTACGCCGGGTCACTTGACCCCGGCGGCCGCCAGTTCCTTGGCGAACTCCGCCTTGCCGTAGAGGGAGTTGGGCTCGGCGGTCTTCCCGTCGACGTGCACCTCCGGGGTGCCCTTGACGCCGTCGTCCATGAAGGCCTTCATCGCCTCGCCGACCCACTTCTTGTGCGTCCCGTTCTTCACCGCCTTGTCGAAGGCGCCGCCGCGCAGCCCGTCGACCTTGTCGGCGGTCTTCAGCAGGAACTCGGGGGTGAAGGCGTCGTCCGTCTCCTCCTCGGGCTGCGCGGCGAAGACCTCCGCGTGGTACTGGGCGAACTTGCCCGCGTCCACCGAGGCCCGCAGCGCGTTGGCGGCGTTCACCGAGCCGCTGCCGCCGAGGTTCTTGTCGAGGAACGAGGCGATCGTGTACTCGATCTTGACCTTGCCGTCGACCACCGGCTCGACCAGCGCCTGCGCGCCGCCCTCCTCGAACTTCTTGCAGAACGGGCAGCGCGGGTCCTCGTACACCTTGACCGTATGCTTGGCCTTCGGATCGCCGACCGTGATCACGCCGCCCTTCACCGCGGCGGGCACGCCCGCGAGCGCGGCGGCCGACGCCGAGGGCTTCTCCGCGGCGCCGCTGGAGCTGCCGCCCTTGTCCTTGCCGGAGCCGGAGCCGCTGCTGTCGTCGGGACCACAGGCGGACGCGGCCACCCCGATCAGCGCCGCGGCGGCCACCGCGGCGGCGACGCGCACGGACTTGCGTCCGGCCTTGTGTACGGCCATGAGTTGAGCCCTCCAGGATCGACACGTACTGCTCAAAGTATCCGAATCTACCCCGCGCTCCCGGCGCCGAAGGACCCACCCCGTGGGACCAACGGCCCACCCCCTGCCCACGGCCCCCACCTGCGCAGTAACGTCCGCCCATGAGCAGCGCGAGCAACGCGGACAGCACAGACAGCACACGGCACGGGTCCGGCACGGTCAACGGCGGCATATCGTTCTGGTACGCCGACGACGGCACGCCCGCGCCCCGGGAACCCCTCACCGGTGACACCACGGCGGACGTCTGCATCGTGGGCGGCGGCTACACGGGCCTGTGGACCGCGTACTACCTGAAGAAGGCGGCCCCCTTCCTGCGCATCACCGTCCTGGAGCAGAAGTTCTGCGGCTACGGAGCGTCGGGCCGCAACGGCGGCTGGCTCTACAACGGCATCGCGGGCCGCGACCGCTACGCGAAACTGCACGGCCGCGAGGCGGCGGTACGCCTCCAGGAAGCCATGAACGACACGGTCACCGAGGTGATCGAGGCGGCGCGGACCGAGGGCATCGAGGCGGACATCCACCACGGCGGAGTCCTCGAAGTCGCCTACACGCCCGCCCAGTTGGCCCGCCTGAAGGACTTCCACGCGACGGAACTCTCGTACGGCGAGAAGGACCGCACCCTGCACGGCGCCCGCGAGACCGCCGCACGCGTCCGGGTCTCCGGAGCCGTCGGCTCCACCTGGACCCCACACGGCGCGCGGCTGCACCCGGTGAAGCTGGTCAAGGGCCTCGCGGACGCCGTCGAGGCGCTCGGCGTCACGATCCACGAGTCGACCCCGGTCACCGAGATCAGGCCGAAGCACGCGATCACCCCGTACGGCACGGTCCGCGCGCCCTACGTCCTGCGCTGCACGGAGGGCTTCACCGCCTCCCTCAAGGGCCAGCGCCGCACCTGGCTCCCGATGAACTCCTCCATGATCGCGACGGAACCGCTCTCCCCCTCCCAGTGGGAGTCGATCGGCTGGGAGGGGCGCGAGACCCTCGGCGACATGGCCCACGCGTACATGTACGCCCAGCGCACCGCGGACGGCCGCATCGCGCTCGGCGGCCGCGGCGTGCCCTACCGCTACGGCTCGAAGACGGACAACGACGGCAGCACCCACCCCGCCACGATCGCGTCCCTGCGCGCCATCCTGACCCGCTTCTTCCCGCAGCTCGCGGGCGTCAGGACCGCCCACGCCTGGTCCGGCGTCCTCGGCGTCCCGCGCGACTGGTGCGCCACGGTCACCCTGGACCGCGCCACGGGCCTCGGCTGGGCGGGCGGCTACGTCGGCTCGGGCGTCGCCACCGCCAACCTCGCCGCCCGCACCCTGCGCGACCTGGTCCAGCAGGACTCGGGCCAGTCGGGCCCCACCGACCTCACGACCCTCCCCTGGGTCAACCACAAGGTCCGCAAATGGGAACCGGAGCCTTTCCGCTGGCTCGGCGTCCACGGCATGTACGCCACGTACAACGCGGCCGACCGCCGCGAACTCACCACCCACACCGCACAGTCGTCACGCCTGGCGCAATTGGCGGACAGGGTGGCGGGCCGCGCCTGACGAATCAGAAAGCGTTCACGCTGTCGACCAGAAGATCGGCACTCGGAGTATCCAGATAGAACTCGACGCGAATACTCTTGCTCGCCGCCACATTGGTCAGATCCAGCGTGCACGTCACGAGGGACCAGTCCGCACTGGTCGCGGTGAACCGGGCAGGCATGGGCCTGTCCGGCGGCCCGAGCTGCCAGATCGCCAGCGTGCCCCTGACCTGACCCGTCCGAACCGGCCCCGACACACGACAAGCGCCACCTTCGAGATCCACCATGGTCAATTATCCGAAAGCCGCCATGGTCATTAATCGGGCACAAAAAAGTCCAGGCCACGGGCTGGGTGACCTGGACTCGTCCGGAGCCCCCTGTCGGATTCGAACCGACGACCTACGCATTACAAGTGCGTTGCTCTGGCCATCTGAGCTAAGGAGGCATGCGCGTCGCGCGAGCGTCGTACGTGCCCCAGCAGTGTAACCAACACCGCCCCCACCCCCGTCGAAAATTTCCTCGAAGCCCGCGGTCCTCCGACTACTGACAGACCGCGGGCCTCCGGGGTACCGTCACGAGCAGTTCACCCAGGTGGACTACACCACTCCCTCTACTCGGATCGTCCGGCACGTTCCTGCCGGTGAAGGGGGCCCTCACCATGGCCACTGTTACGTTCGACAAGGCGACCCGCATCTACCCGGGTGGCGACAAGCCCGCCGTGGACGGTCTCGACATCGAGATCGAGGACGGCGAATTCCTCGTCCTCGTCGGTCCTTCCGGCTGCGGCAAGTCCACCTCGCTCCGCATGCTCGCGGGGCTCGAGGACGTGAACGCCGGCGCCATCCGCATCGGTGACCGCGACGTCACGCACCTGCCGCCGAAGGACCGGGACATCGCCATGGTGTTCCAGAACTACGCGCTGTACCCGCACATGACCGTCGCCGACAACATGGGCTTCGCGCTCAAGATCGCCGGCGTCAACAAGGCCGAGATCCGCCAGAAGGTCGAGGACGCGGCGAAGATCCTGGACCTCACCGAGTACCTGGGCCGCAAGCCCAAGGCGCTCTCCGGCGGTCAGCGCCAGCGCGTGGCGATGGGCCGCGCCATCGTGCGTGAGCCGCAGGTCTTCCTCATGGACGAGCCGCTGTCGAACCTCGACGCCAAGCTCCGCGTCTCCACGCGTACGCAGATCGCCTCGCTCCAGCGCCGCCTCGGCATCACCACCGTGTACGTCACCCACGACCAGGTCGAGGCCATGACCATGGGCGACCGCGTGGCCGTGCTCAAGGACGGGCTGCTCCAGCAGGTCGACTCGCCGCGCAACATGTACGACCGCCCGGCGAACCTCTTCGTCGCGGGCTTCATCGGCTCGCCCGCCATGAACCTCGTCGAGGTCCCGATCACCGACGGCGGCGTGAAGTTCGGCAACAGCGTCGTGCCCGTGAACCGGGAGGCACTGTCCGCCGCCGCCGACCGCGGTGACCGCACGGTCACCGTCGGCGTCCGCCCGGAGCACTTCGACATCGTCGAGCAGAACGGCGCCGCCGCGAAGTCCCTCTCCAAGGAGACCGAGGACGCCCCGGCCGGTCTCGCCGTCTCCGTGAACGTCGTCGAGGAGCTCGGCGCCGACGGCTACGTCTACGGCACCGCGGAGGTGGGCGGCGAGAAGAAGGACCTCGTCGTCCGTGTGAACGGCCGTCAGGTCCCGGACAAGGGCGCGCAGCTGCACGTCGTGCCGCGGCCGGGCGAGACCCACGTCTTCTCCACGTCGACGGGCGAGCGCCTCTCCGACTGACGCGAGGACCGGGCCCCAGGGGCCGGGACACGTCCCGCAGACGTCCGCGTGAACTCCCGTGAGGGGCCCGGCACCACGGTGCCGGGCCCCTCACGCGTGCGCCACGCCCGCGTTCCGCCGGGCGGACGCCTTCACGTTGTCGACAAATACCCCGGCACATCGGTCATTTCGCCCACCCCTCGTCAACGCCCGCCCGACGAAACCTTCTTCTATGTCGCTCGACCGAGTGACTAAATGTCGCCAAATCATCACCTAGCGCTACGCTCACTCGCGTGACGCATTCCGCCAACTACACCCAGAAGCCGCGCCGAGCCCACCGGGGCCCCGCCCGCCGCATCGGCCGCACGCTCGCCCTCGTCCTGCCCGTGATGCTGGTGCTTTCCGGGACCCTCGCGGTCACCAGCGTCAACTGGTCCGGGAACTCGTCGGATTCGATGCTCACCGCATCCGCCGACGACCTCTCCGTACCGGCCAAGTCCCGTGCCCCGCAGGACATCCTGCGCGACCGGCTCCTGGTCGAGCTCCAGGAGAAGAACCCGGGCGTGGCGCTCACCCACCTCCAGCGGGAGGTGAACCGCCACCCGTCGCTCGCCAGGCACTGCATGTCCATCGCCCGTGCGCTCGGCCGCGCCGCCGTGCAGGCGTACGGCCCGACCCGCGCACAGTCGTACGCCCGCCCGGTCTGCGACACGTCCTTCGCGACAGGCGTGGCCCGCCAGGCTTCTTGAGCCGTCCGGCGCCTGGGGGCCGGGGCCCGGGGCAGCGCCCCGCGGCATCCGCATATCGTGCAGGGCATGACTGCTGACCCGCCCCCCAGGCAAGCCGTGATCCTCGCCGGAGGCCAAGGCTCGCGACTCCGCCCCTACACCGACGACCGGCCGAAGCCGATGGTCGAGATCCCCGGCACGGGGACCCCGATCATCGGCCATCAGCTCGCCTGGCTCGCCGAGGAGGGCGTGACCGACGCCGTCGTCTCCTGCGGTCATCTCGCCGAGGTCCTCAAGGACTGGCTGGACGCGGCGGATCTGCCGCTCAACGTCACCACGGTCGTCGAGAAGGAACCCCTCGGCCGCGGCGGCGGCCTCAAGTACGCCGCCCGCCACCTGCCGCACGCGGACCGCCCCTGGTACGCGACGAACGGCGACATCTGGACCCGCTTCTCCCTGCGCGACATGGCGGCCTTCCACGCCGAGCGCGACGCCACCGCGACCCTCGCCCTGGCCAGGCCCCGCATTCCGTGGGGCGCCGTCGAGACGGACGCGTTCGGCCACATCACGGACTTCATCGAGGCCCCGCCGTCCCCGTACCTCATCAACGCGGGCGTCTACGTCTTCTCCGCGTCCTTCACCGGGCTGCTGCCCGACCTCGGCGACCACGAGCGCACCACGTTCCCGCGGCTGGCCCGTGAGAAGCGCCTGGCGGGCTTCCCGCTGCCGCAGGGCGCCTACTGGCGCGCCATCGACACCGCGAAGGACCTCACCGAGGCCGCCAAGGAGCTTGCCGCACAGCGCCGTTGAGGGAGAGTTGAGGGAGACAGGGCCCACTCGCCGTCCCTCCCGTACGCCGATGGGCCCCGCACACCGGGTGTGCGGGGCCCATCTCTCGTACGAACGGGACGACCAGCCGGCCGGGACGACCGGCCGGGTCCGGCGTCTCAGCGGCCGAGAACGCCGCCCAGGAGGCCGGGCTTCTCGCCGCCCGCGCCACCGGAGCCACCGGAGCTCCCGGAGGCTCCTGAGCCCCCCGTGGTGCCGCCACCGCCGCTGGACGTGGGTCCGGTGCTGGTGGTCGGCTGCTGCTGCTGCGGCGCGGACTGCTGCGGCGGGGCCTGGCCCGCCGTGCTGCCGCCCTGCGTCGTCTGACTGGGCCGCTGCTCCGAACCGACGGTGCCGGTCTCGCGGGCCGTGCCGGGCGCCGTGGCGCCCTGCGTGGGGCTCGCGGAGCTGCCCTGCGTCGGGGACCCGGTCGACTGCGAGGGAGTTCCCGACTGGCGCCGCTGCTTCTTCGCGGGGTCGCTGGGGAGCGGGGAGCCGTTCTGCTCGTTGCGCGGCGCCTCGCCGGGGCCCGGCACCGTGACGCGGTCCGCGTCCCGTACCGCGCCGCCGAGCAGCGAACCGATCAGCAGCGTGAGGCCGACCACGACCGAGCCGACGAGGCCGCCGCGGCGCAGCACGCGCCGCCGCAGGTCCCAGATGGCGGCGCGGGGGCCGAGCGTGCGCCAGGCCTCGCCCGCGAGGCGTCCGTCGACGGAGTAGACGGGCGCGCCCGCGATGATCAGCGGCGACCAGGCGGCCAGATAGATGATGTCCGGCGCGTCGTAGGCGGGCACGGTCTTCCAGCTCACCGTGACGATGAGCGCGGCGGAGAGCAGCACGCCGATGGAGGCGGCCAGGCGCTGCCAGAGCCCGAGCACCGTCAGCACGCCGACGATGACCTGGAAGAAGGCGATGCAGAGGCCGGCGCCCACCGGGTGCTGGAGGGCGAAGTCGCGCAGCGGCTCGGCGAGCGCCCAGGGGTGCAGCGAGTTGAGCCACTTGACCATGGAGCCGCGCTCGCCGCCGTCGAAGTAGACGGGGTCGCACAGCTTGCCCATGCCGGCGTAGATGGAGATGAAGCCGAGGAAGACGCGCAGCGGGAGCAGCACGACGCCGAGGTTCATCCGGCGCCCGGGGTAGTAGGCGTGCCGCACGGGATCGGACCCGTACCGCCTGACGCGCCGCTCGCCGTCGTCGCCTTCGGTCTCGTCGTAGTCGTCGTCGAACGCGTCGCCCGCCTCGGCGAGCCGCTCGTCGTAGTCGCTGCTCGGCATCCGCATCTGCGGCAGCAGCCGGGTCTCTGGTTCGGGGCCGCGCGGTCCGCCGACGCCGGGCGTCGCGACGGTGCCGGGGCCTTCGTCGTCGAGGTCGACGCGCGGGATGACCTGGGTCGCGCCGCCGTCGTCGTACGGCCCGGTGTCCTGGGCCGAATGGCGTACGCCCGTGCCACGCACCGCTTGCAGCAGTCCGGTCGCTCCGGGGTCGCCCGGCTCGGACTTCCCGCTCCAGACGACGGGGGCGCGACGCTTGGCGGCGCCGCCCACGACCGGGATGCGTACCGTCTCGTCGGGAGTGCCCAAGTGGCGTGAGATGCGCGGGGATTGAGTGCGCCCAGCGGCGGGGAGCTGCACGCGGAAACTCGCGTGATTGACGATGACCTGCGCCGGGTCGCTCGGCACCTTCACCATGCTCAGCGCGGGAGCTTCGTCGAAGCCTGACGAGCTTCCCCCCGTGGGTGTGCGGGGTGTTCTGGTGTCCACACTCATCTAACCGAGTGATGTGTGTTTAGGACACTGCCTTGACCATGTGGAAATGTCCGGGCCGCGTCAAGAGATCAACGCGGCCCGGACATCCTCACACGTGTGGGTGTACCAGCGCGGGCTAGTCGCGGCGGCGGGACGCCTCGTAGAGCACGATGCCCGCGGCCACACCGGCGTTCAGCGACTCGGCGCCGCCCGGCATCGGGATCCGCACCCGGTAGTCGCAGGTCTCGCCGACGAGCCGGGACAGGCCCTTGCCCTCGCTGCCGACGACGATGACGACCGGACCGTTCAGCGCGGGCAGGTCACCGACCTCGTGCTCGCCGTCCGCCGCGAGGCCGACGACGGCGACGCCGGCCTTCTTGTACGCCTCCAGGGCGCGGGTCAGGTTCGTGGCGCGCGCGACCGGCGTGCGCGCCGCCGTACCGGCGGAGGACTTCCAGGCGCCGGCCGTCATGCCGGCCGCGCGCCGCTCGGGCACGAGCACACCGTGCCCGCCGAACGCGGAGACGGAGCGGACGACCGCGCCGAGGTTGCGCGGGTCGGTCACGCCGTCCAGCGCGACGATCAGCGGGTCCTTGCCCTCGTCGAAGGCGGCGGCCACCAGGTCCTCGGGGTGCGCGTACTCGTACGGCGGGACCTGGAGGACGAGGCCCTGGTGGTTCAGGCCGTTCGTCATGCGGTCCAGCTCGGGCCGCGGCGCCTCCATCAGGTGGATGCCGCCGCGCTCGGCCGCGAGCTGGAGGGCCTCGCGGACCCGCTCGTCGTTGTCGATGAACTGCTGGACGTAGAGCGTGGAGGCGGGCACGCCGTCGCGCAGCGCCTCGAAGACCGGGTTGCGGCCGACGACCATCTCGGACGACGCCTTGCCGCCGCGGCCCTTGGGCGCGGGACGGCGGGGGGCGCCCGCGGACTTCTTGGCCTTGGCGTTGGCGATGCGGTTCTTCACATGCCCCTTGCGCGCCTCGGCGGGCGGCGTCGGACCCTTGCCCTCCAGGCCGCGGCGCCGATTGCCGCCGCTGCCGACCTGCGCGCCCTTCTTGCCGGACATGCGGCGGTTGTTAGCGGCCATGACCTACCTGTCTGTCGTGATGCGTGTGCGCGCACGTGCGTGCGCGTACGAGGTGTACGTCTATGAAGTGTGCCGCCCGAATCGCCGGGCGGCACATCAGCGGGTGCCTAGCGCGGGCCGAGCGTCCAGCGCGGGCCGCTCGGGCCGTCCTCGATGACGAGGCCCGACTGGTTGAGCGAGTCACGGATGGCGTCGGCGGTGCCCCAGTCCTTGCGGCCGCGGGCGGCCTCGCGCTGGTCCAGGACGAGCCGCACGAGGGTGTCGACGACGCCGTGCATGCTGTTGAGAGATCCAGTCTCGCCGCGGTCGCTCGCGCCACCCGCCCAGTGCGCGTCGAGCGGGTCGAGGCCGAGGACGCCCAGCATGGCCCGCACCTCGGCGAGCCGCGCGATGGCGGCTTCCTTGTCGTCGGCGGCGAGGGCGGAGTTCCCCTGCCGGACCGTGGTGTGCACGATGGCGAGCGCCTGCGGGACGCCCATGTCGTCGTCCATGGCGTCGGCGAACGCGGGCGGCACCTCGGCGGCGGCGTCGACGACGCCCCCGGCCTTCTCCACCACGCGCTGCACGAAGCCCTCGATGCGGGCGAACGCGGACTCGGCCTCGCGCAGCGCCTCCGGGCTGTACTCGATCATCGAGCGGTAGTGCGGGGTGCCCAGGTAGTAGCGCAGCACGATGGGGCGCCACTGCTTGACCATCTCGGAGACGAGGACCGAGTTCCCGAGGGACTTCGACATCTTCTCGCCGCTCATGGTGACCCAGCCGTTGTGCACCCAGTAGCGCGCGAACGTGTCGCCGAAGGCCTTGGCCTGGGCGATCTCGTTCTCGTGGTGCGGGAAGATCAGGTCGATCCCGCCGCCGTGGATGTCGAACTCGGTGCCCAGGTACTTGTGGGCCATCGCCGAGCACTCCAGGTGCCAGCCGGGACGGCCGCGGCCCCAGGGGGTCTCCCAGCTGGGCTCCCCCTCCTTGGCGGCCTTCCACATGGCGAAGTCACGCGAGTCGCGCTTGCCGGTCTCGCCCTCGCCGGAGGGCTGGAGCAGATTGTCGAGCTCCTGGTTGGAGAGCTCCAGGTAGCCGGGGAAGGAGCGCACGTCGAAGTAGACGTTGCCCTCGGCCTCGTACGCGTGACCGCGCTCGATGAGGCCGCGCATCATCTCGACCATCTCGGTGATGTGCCCGGTGGCGCGCGGCTCGTAGGTGGGCGGCAGGCAGCCGAGGGCGTCGTACCCGCTGTTGAAGGCGCGCTCGTTCTCGTAGCCGATCGACCACCAGGGGCGGCCCTGTTCGGCCGACTTCTTGATGATCTTGTCGTCGATGTCCGTCACGTTCCTGATGAACGTCACGTCGTAGCCGCGGTAGGCGAACCAGCGGCGCATGATGTCGAAGTTCAGCCCCGAACGGATGTGCCCGATGTGCGGGGCCGCCTGCACGGTGGCACCGCAGAGGTAGATCGAGACACAGCCGTCGTTGAGGGGGCTGAAGTCACGGATCTGCCGGGCGCTGGTGTCGTACAGGCGAATCGTCACCACACCAGGGTAGTGGGCGCAGGGCAGTGCCCCGCGACCCCTTGGGCCACAGGGCACGGAACTGTGACGTTGCGGTGTCCTGGACGCCCGCGGCGCCCTCAGATGCTCCCGACGACCTTGCGCGCCGAGACCCGCACGACGACCCGCTCGCTGTCGTCCTTGGAACCCGGATTGAAGTCGGCGTAGTCCTTGCCGGTGTACTTGCGCGACAGCTCGTCGATGAGCTCCTGCCCGCCCTCGGTCGTCATCGTCGCCGTGCCGCGGATCTCCGCGTACGTGTAGGGGGCGTCGAAGGGCTGGACCAGCACCGTCACGCGCGGGTCGCGCCGCAGGTTCTTCTCCTTGCGGCGGCCGATCGTCGTCGAGAACAGCAGGTCGTCGCCGTCCCGCGTGACCCAGACCGGCGACACCTGGGGGCTGCCGTCGGGCTGGATGGTGGCGACCGAGATGAAGACCGGCGAGTCGAGCAGTTTCTTGAGCTGGTCGGACAGTGCGGCGGACATGAAAGTCACTCCTTCGTGGGCGGCTGGTGGTACGAGGCATACGCCAGTACACGGCGTAGGACTACCCCGATATCAGCCTCAGACTGTCGTGCGTACGACCAACGCGGTGGCGATCGCGGCGAGTCCGTCGCCGCGGCCGGGGAAACCGAGGCCGTCGGTGGTGGCCCCGGAGACGGAGACGGGCGCGCCCGCGGCCTCGGAGAGCACCTTCTGCGCCTCCTCGCGGCGCTTGCCGATCTTGGGGCGGTCGCCGACGACCTGCACGGCGACGTTCCCGATGGTGAAGCCGGCCGTTCGCACGATCCGGGCTGCCTCGGTCAGCAGGGTGAGCCCGGAGGCCCCGGACCACTCGGGGCGGCCGGTGCCGAAGTGCGCGCCGAGGTCGCCGAGGCCCGCCGCGGAGAACAGCGCGTTGCACGCGGCGTGCGCGACGACGTCGGCGTCGGAGTGCCCGGCGAGCCCGGGGCCCTCGCCCTCCCACTTCAGGCCCGCGCACCACAGCTCGCGGCCCTCTTCGAAGGCGTGGATGTCGGTGCCGATGCCGACCTGCGGCAGTACGACCAGGGGCTCGGGGGTCTCAGAAGCCATCGTTGGCCCTCCTGCGCGCGAGCACCGCTTCGGCGAGTACGAGGTCGAGGGGGCGCGTCACCTTGAACGCCTCCTCGTGTCCCGGCACCACGACGACCGGCTCGCCGAGCTGCTCGACCATGCTCGCGTCGTCCGTGACGTTCTCGGTGACGCTCTCGTGGGCGCGCACCAGGAGGGACCGGTCGAAGCCCTGCGGGGTCTGCACGGCGCGCAGCCTGGCCCGCTCGGGCGTGGCCACGACGGGCTCGGGCAGCCCGGCCTCCCGCGGCTCGACCTGCTTGACGGTGTCGGTGAGCGGCAGCGCGGGGACGACGGCGCCCGCGCCGTCGCGGACGGCCTCGATGACGCCGTCGACCGTGTCGACGGGCACCAGCGGGCGGGCCGCGTCGTGCACCAGGACGATGTCGATGCCCTCGGGCAGCGCGTCGAGACCGGCCCGCACGGACTCCTGACGGGTGTCCCCGCCGGGTACGACGAGGAAGTCGGTGCGGCCGGGCAGCGCGTGGTCGTCGAGGAGGGTCTTCACCTCGGGGGCGCCGTCCGGGGGTGCCACGACGACGACGAGGGAGACGGCGCGGGACTCCGCCATGGCGCGCACGGCGTGGATGAGCATCGGGGTGCCGTTCAGCGCACGGAGCGCTTTGGGGGCGCCAGGGCCGAGGCGCACGCCCCGTCCTGCCGCGGGAATGACCACCGCGGTGCGGGATTCGCTAGACATCGGTTCCGTTCAGGTTTGTGTGCTCGGCCGACATGGGTATGGCCACACCGTGCCGGGCGGAACGCCTTGACCGGACCCTTCCGTGACATCTGGTCGAACCAGCTGCCCGAGCCCGGCACACCAACACGGTCCCCTGAGGACCGCTCACATGCCTGCCCGGGTGGACGAGGGAATTCGTCGCCGTCCGACAAGATTCGTCCGAGAAGGATCCGGGTACGAACATGCCGCAGCGCCCGGCGACTCCGTAAAGGGTCAGCGGGCACCGCGGCATCATTGCGCCAGGCCGGCCGGGGCTCGCGCCTCGGGCCGTATGCGCGTCAGGACGCGAGAACCTCGTCCAGCAGGGCCTCGGCCTTGTCCTCGTTCGTGTTCTCCGCGAGGGCGAGCTCGCTCACCAGGATCTGCCGTGCCTTGGCGAGCATGCGCTTCTCACCTGCGGACAGTCCGCGCTCGCGCTCCCGACGCCACAGGTCACGCACGACTTCCGCGACCTTGATGACATCGCCCGAGGCGAGCTTCTCGAGATTTGCCTTGTAGCGACGAGACCAGTTCGTGGGCTCTTCGGCGTACGGCGCGCGCAGTACCTCGAAGACCCGGTCCAGTCCATCCTGACCGACCACATCACGCACGCCGACGAACTCCGCATTGTCCGCTGGCACACGTACCGTCAGGTCGCCCTGGGCGACCTTCAGCACCAAGTAGGTCTTGTCCACGCCTTTGATCTGGCGAGTTTCGATGGCCTCGATCAGCGCGGCCCCGTGATGGGGATAGACCACGGTGTCGCCAACCTTGAACGTCATGTGACAGGTACCCCTTCCGTGGCTATCCATCCTAACACGAGAACCGCCTCTTCTGAATGGCGTTTTCGCAGGTCAGGGCATATCTCGGGGCTTGACAACAGCAACAGGAACGTGCTGCGGAGGGGCCGCGGAACGGGGTATTCGCAGGTCGGAGCCGCTCTCCGGGGAGGCGGAAACACACACGTTACGTACCCCTCAAGAGCGCCCCAAGAGGTCGAACGTCCCGGTTTGCCAGGTTCCAAGCGGAGGAGTTCCGCTACTCCGTTCGGAGGACGGAGAGGTGTGCGGATCGTTGTGCGGATCGACGTCCCGGGCGATTCCAGAATTGATCAAGAAGCCGGATGATCAATTCTCCGGACCCCCATGCATTCCTTACGGGAAATCCGCAAGGCGGGACCGGAGAGCCGTTGACGGCGCTTATGTGAATGATGAACGAGGGGCCTACAGGTACTCCTGAGGTCAATGTGCGGGACGTGAAGAGGCCGGGGCGGAGTCGGAGCGGCGACGGGGCGGCGACGGAGCGCGGTGTGACGATCGGACGACCGCCGGGAGTCGTCGCGCGCCCCCTAGGCACGACCCCTCGGTGCGCAAGGGGCGGGTCGGGTGCGGTGGCACGGGAACGGCTCGGTAACCTAAGCCCGCTGACACACACTTAGGACGGCTTTACGGCCGTCCGCCCCTCCCGTACCGCCAACGTTCAAGGAGTTGCCGCCGCCGTGAGCCGCAGCCTTCGACGCGGCGCAATCGCCGCTTCCGCCATCGCGTTCTCGCTCGCCACGCTCGCCGCCTGCGGCGCCGGCAACAACGCGCAGACGATGGAGGTCAAGCCGGACAATGCCGCGACCACCGTCGGTGACATCAAGATCCAGAACGCCATGGTCATCACGCAGCCGGACCTGAAGTCCAAGGGTCCCGCCGTGATCTCCGCGACGGTCTTCAACAACGGCAGGACCGCCCAGGACCTGGAGTCGATCACGGTCGACGGCACCGACAAGAAGGCGGCGCTCACGCCCGGCAAGGACGACAAGGACTCCAAGTCGAAGGGGAAGCTGACCATCCCGGCCGGCGGCTCCGTCGTCATCGGCGGCGAGAACAACGCCTCCGCGGTCCTGCCGAGCAGCCGTGAGGCCGTCAAGGACGGCAACGCGCAGAAGGTCACCTTCTCGTTCAGCAAGACCGGTGACGTGGCGCTCCAGACGTTCGTCGTGCCCGCCGAGAGCTACTTCTCCAAGTGGGGCCCGAGCGAGCTCCCGCAGGCGCCCGACGGCAAGCCGGCCAAGGGCGCGTCGGGCAACCCGTCCGGCAAGCCCTCGGGCAAGCCGTCGGACGGCGCGAGCGGCAACCCCGAGGGCCAGGCGGACGACGCGCACACGAACCCGTCCGGTGAGGCGTCCGACGGCGCCTCCACGAACCCGTCCGGCGACGCCTCGCACGGCGCGGGCTCCGGTACCGGCACGGAGCACTGAGCGACGTACACACGCGTGAAGAAGGGCGGGACCCCGGTGGGGTCCCGCCCTTCTTCATGGCTTCAGGATGCTCTTTACGGCTCGAACTTGTAGCCGAGGCCGCGGACCGTCACCAGGTAGCGCGGCGCCCCCGGGTCCGGCTCGATCTTGGCGCGCAGGCGCTTGACGTGGACGTCGAGCGTCTTGGTGTCGCCCACGTAGTCGGCGCCCCAGACGCGGTCGATGAGCTGCATGCGGGTCAGTACCCGGCCCGCGTTGCGAAGGAGCATCTCCAGGAGGTCGAACTCCTTGAGCGGCAGGTCGACCTTGGAGCCGGAGACCGTGACCACGTGGCGGTCCACGTCCATGCGGACCGGGCCCGCCTCCAGGGCCTGCGGGGTGACCTCCTCCGGCTCGCCCCTGCGGCGCAGGACGGCGCGGATGCGCGCGACCAGCTCACGGGACGAGAAGGGCTTGGTCACGTAGTCGTCGGCTCCTATTTCGAGGCCGACCACCTTGTCGATCTCGCTGTCCTTGGCGGTGACCATGATCACCGGGACGTTGGAGCGGCTGCGCAGCTGGCGGCAGACCTCGGTGCCGGGCAGGCCGGGCAGCATCAGGTCGAGCAGGACGAGGTCGGCGCCGTTGCGCTCGAATTCGTCGAGTCCGTCCGGGCCCGTCGCCGCGATGGCGACTTCGAAGCCCTCCTTGCGGAGCATGTAGGACAGAGCGTCGCTGAAGGATTCCTCGTCCTCGACGACGAGCACTCGGGTCACGGAAGGACCTCCGGGGCAGGAATGGGTTCGTACGTAGTGGTCGCTGCGGTCTCGTCCGGCGATGCGTCCTCGGCGTCGAGGCCGCCGCCGTGACCTGTTCCGCGGTCGCGGTGCGCGGCTGCCTCGGGCAGCCGCAGGGTGAAGGTGGAGCCCTGACCCTCGGAGCTCCACACGGTGACTTCCCCGCCGTGCGAGGCGGCCACGTGCTTGACGATGGCGAGGCCGAGGCCGGTGCCGCCGGTGGCCCGTGAGCGGGCCGGGTCGACGCGGTAGAAGCGCTCGAAGATGCGCTCCTTGTCCTTGTCGGAGATGCCGATGCCCTGATCGGTGACCGCGACCTCGATGAGATCGCCGCCGGGTGCGGTGACCCGGCGGGCGGCTATGCCCACGCGGGTGCGGGCGGGGCTGTAGTTCACGGCGTTCTCGACGAGGTTGCCGAGTGCCGCGGCCAGCTGGCCGCGATTGCCCCAGATCTGCAG
Source organism: Streptomyces sp. NPDC087300 (assembly GCF_044744425.1). Classification (NCBI taxonomy): domain Bacteria; kingdom Bacillati; phylum Actinomycetota; class Actinomycetes; order Kitasatosporales; family Streptomycetaceae; genus Streptomyces; species Streptomyces sp. NPDC087300. Next base: position 104,036 of record NZ_JBIUYI010000015.1, on the reverse strand, counting down.
GTCCGCGGTGCCTCCCGCGGCCATGGTGATCTGCTTGTGCGATGCCTGGTGCCGGCTGCGGTCGATCGCCTCCGCCACCAGTTCGTCGACCCTGACGGGTTCGGCGTCCTCAAGGGGGTCGTCGTTCTGGACCCGGGAGAGGTCGATCAGTTCCTGTACGAGGCTGGTCAGGCGGGTCGCCTCGATCTGCATGCGGCCCGCGAAGCGCTCGACGGCCTCGGGGTCGTCGGAGGCGTCCATGACGGCTTCGGAGAGGAGGCTCAGGGCGCCGACGGGCGTCTTCAGCTCGTGGCTCACGTTGGCGACGAAGTCGCGGCGCACCGCCTCGATGCGGCGGGCCTCCGTGAGGTCCTCGACCAGGAGGAGCACGAGCCGGGAGCCGAGCGGCGCCACGCGCGCGGAGACCGCGAGGGCCTCGCCGCGTCCCGTGCCGCGCCGGGGCAGGTCCAGCTCGACCTGGCGTATCTCCCCGTCGCGGCGGGTGTCGCGGGCCATCTGGAGCATCGGCTCCACGGCGAGCTTGCCGCCGCGGACCAGGCCCAGCGCGTACGCCGCGGAGCTCGCCTTGACCACGCTGTCCGCCTCGTCGAGGACGACGGCGGAGGAGCGCAGTACGGAGAGGACCGTGTCCACGCCGGGCGGCAGGACGGGGTCGGTGTGCAGAGAGGTTCGGGTGGGGCGTTTCTGGTCGCGTTCGCTCCAGCGAAACGCCAGCATGGCGATCACGCCGGTGCACACCCCGGCGATCGCTGCCGCTGCGGCGACCGCCGCGTTCACGTCCATGGCTCCAGGTTATGCGCCCGTGGAGCGCCGGTCACAGCCATACGAGTGCCGCCTCGAACACTCGTCGCCCAGAGTTCACCGAGGGGACGGATCCGGTTCATTTCCTCCGATCGGTCCCGGACGGGCCGGACGCGAGCCTTCGCACCTCGTCGCCCACAGTTCACCTTGATGACAGAGGTGGTTCATTCGGGGTGCCGGAAACGGACGCGTCCGGGCCACACCGTGGGAGCGTAGGGGCCAGCCCCCTGAGACGTACGAGAGAGGGACAGCCACATGCGGGACGCGTACCACGAGGAACTTGACTCGATCGGCGAGGGCCTGGTCGAGATGGCCCGCCTTGTCGGGTCCGCTATCGGGCGCGCCACGACGGCCATGCTCGACGCCGATCTGAAGATGGCCGAGAGCGTGATCGCGGCCGACCAGAAGGTCGACGACCTTCAGCACGACCTGGAGGCCCGCGCGATAGCCCTGCTCGCGCGCCAGCAGCCGGTCGCCACGGATCTGCGCATCGTCGTCACCTCGCTGCGGATGAGCGCCGACCTGGAGCGCTCCGGCGACCTCGCCCAGCACGTCGCGAAGCTGGCCCGGCTGCGCTTCCCCGACTCCGCGGTGCCGCGGGACCTGCACGCCACCATCCTGGAGATGGGCCAGCTCGCCCAGCGCCTGATGGCGAAGGCTGCGGAGGTCATCATCACCAAGGACGTCGACCTCGCGCTCCAGCTGGAGCAGGACGACGACGAGATGGACCAGCTGCACCGCACGCTCTTCCAGCACCTGATCGACGACCGCTGGAAGCACGGCATCGAGACGGCCGTCGACGTCACCCTGCTCGGCCGCTACTACGAGCGCTTCGCGGACCACGCGGTGTCGGTCGCCAAGCGGGTCGTGTACCTGGTCACGGGCGAGCACGCGGACGAGATCCAGCCGACGGGGACGCCGGTGGAGGGGGCCTAGCCCTGGCTCTTCGCACGTGAACGTGCCCCGTGCCGCCGGTCTTTCCGGGTGGCACGGGGCACACGTGTGTCAGCCGCAGCCGCCGCCGCACTGGCAGGAGCCGCCGGACTGGCAGCCGCACTGGCAGCCGGGGCCGCAGCCGCAGGAGCCGAGCAGGACGAGCGCGGGCAGGGCCCGTGCGCCGGACCGCTGCTCGGTGAGGGTTTCGGGCTTGGGGGACACGGCCATGGTCTCCTCCTCGTAGGCGTACTGGCGTACTGCCTGATGCCCATTCCATGCCCAGCGCCGAGGGCGCATCAACGGCGCACGCGCGCGTGGCGGGACCCGGAACCCCGGTGGGCCCCGGGCGAAACTCCGTTCACTGTCTTCACAGGAATGCCTTAATGTGAGGGCGCTGTAACGGGGGGTCAAGTCCCGGTCGTCTGACCTGGGTTCTTCATATGTGGGGGGTCACATACCGTGCGTACGCGCACCATCTCGACCGCGACAGCGCTCGCGGTCCTCTTCAGCTCCGCCGCGCTGGTCGCGGTGGCATCGGGCCCGGCGCTCGCCGACTCGGCCAAGGTCCTGAACGTGAAGTCGGCGGGCGACGTCCTGGTGGACGGGGAGCACCAGCGCGTCTACGTGTCCGACCCGCGCGGCGGCAAGATCGTCGTCACGGACTACGCGGGCGCCGTCAAGGCGACCCTGGACGGCCTGCCGGACGTCGACGGGCTCGCGCTCTCGCCCGACTCGCGCCAGGTGTACGCGGCGGTCGCCGGGCTCGACCGGATCGTCTCCGTGGAGACCTCGACGTACACACAGAGTGCGAGCTACGCGCTGGACGGCGCGCAGAAGCCGCGCACCCTCGCGCTCGCGAGCGGCAAGCTGTGGTTCGGCTACGGGCCCGACGCCGCGGGCGGCATCGGCTCGCTGGACCTGTCCGGTGCCGAGCCGGTCGTCGCGCTCGGCCAGGACGGCGACGCGAGCTTCTACGCCGCTCCCGAGCTGGGCTCCGACCCCGACTCGGGGATCCTCGTCGCGGGCGAGAAGGTCACCAGCAACGACACCCTGACCGTGTACGACGTCTCGGGCCCGCAGCCGACGACGGTGGCCAGCAAGTCCGTCGACGGCGGTTTCTTCGACGACATCGCGGTCTCCCCCGACGGCACGCAGGTCGTCACGGCCAGCGGCTCCCCGTACTACCACCCGGTGTACTCCACCAAGGACCTGTCCCCCGTGGGCCGTTACGACTCCGGGGACTACGGCGCGGCCGTGGACATCGCCCCGGACGGCACCGTGGCGGCGGGCACCTCCTCCTGGTACCGGCCCGACGTGCACATCTACAAGCAGGGCCAGTGGTCCAAGATCCGCGACTACGAGTTCCCCAACACCGGTACCCACAGCGGCGGCGACACCCTGGCCGAGGGCGGCCTGGCGTGGGCGCCGGACGCCAGCAAGCTCTTCGCCGTCTCCTCCAACAGCGCGGGCGTCTACTCGCTGCGGGTCCTCGACGCGCCCGCCAAGTACCTGCCGAAGCTCACGGTCAGCGCGCCCGAGAAGGCCCCGCGCGCCAAGTCGCTCACGGTCAAGGGCAAGCTCACCTCCACCGGCATCCCGGCGGGCACCTCCCTCACGGTCACGCGCACGGACGTCGAGTCGGCGGCCCCCGGCAAGACGCTGCCCGCGGTCAAGACCGCGGCGGACGGCTCCTTCTCGTTCAAGGACACCCCGCCCGCGGGCGGCAAGGTGACCTACAAGGTCGCGTACGCCGGTGACGCCACGCACGCCGCGACGTCCGCGTCCGACGCGGTGGAGGTCTCCCGCTCCACGCCGAAGCTGACCCTGAACAAGAACGGCAACACCTACTCCTACGGCGCCGACGTCTCCTTCACCGCGCACCTCGGCACCACCTACAAGAACCGCACCGTCGAGATCTGGGCCGACCCGTACGGCGGCGACAAGCCCAAGAAGCTCGTCAAGAAGGGCACGGTCAACTCCCGCGGCGACCTGTCGGCGACCGTCGACATGAAGCGGGACACGGTGGTCACGGCCGTCTTCTCCGGAGACGCGCGGTACGCCTCCAAGAAGGCCACATCCACGGCGTACGCCAAGGTCAAGATCTCCAGCTCCGTCTCCAGGCACTACAAGACGGGCAAGATCGGCTCCACGAAGTACCACTACTTCCACAAGAACACCGACCCGGTGCTCTCCACGAAGATGACGTACTACAAGGGCCGCAAGCAGCGCTTCGAGCTCCAGGTCTACGGTCCCGACCGCAAGTGGCACTCCACCGGCACGGAGTACTTCGCGCTCTACCCGGACGGCACCTCCGCGATCAGCATCGGCGCCCCCGGCCAGTCGGGCATCCGCGCGCGCATCCGCTCGTCGTACGTGAACGGCAGCTCGGGCGACAACGTGAACTCGACGACGCACGGGGCGTGGCAGTACCTGAACTTCACGCGCTGAGCCAGTGGGCCGATCCGGCCCGGGGTGGGCGCTTTGCCGCCAACCCCGGGCAACTGGCCCGTCACGGGGGTGCGTTCACGCTACACAGGAAGGCCGGGACGTTCCGTCGCGCCTGCTTGGGGAGGCCGGCCCGTGGTACTCACGATGGATCTCGCCGTTCTGCTGGCCGTCGTCATCTTCCTCCTGGTCCGCAGACCCCCGAGGCCCCGGAAGCGGATCGACGCGGTCCTGACCATGACCCTCGTACTCGTCTTCGGCGTCCTCATCGCGCCCACCGGCTTCGGCCAGTGGGTCCTGGACACCACGGGCGAACTCACCCAGGGCGTGACCAAGGCGGGCACGCCCTGACCTGACCGCACCGATCGTCTCCAGCGCCGTGCGCCCATAGGGGCACGGCGCTGCCCTTGTGGGCACGCGCTGTGACAGAACGAAGACGGCGCGGTGGATCGGCCGTAACTGCCTGCGAGATACAAATACTCCAGACCGCCTGACATGCACCGACCACTTCTGGGGGAACACCGTGAAGACCACCCGCCTCACCGCTCTCGCCGCCATCGCCGTCGCCGCCTCGCTCTCGCTCACCGCGTGCAACGGTGACGACTCCGCGGACGCCTCCGCCAAGGGTTCCGGCTCCTCCTCGTCCTCCTCCGACGGCGGCTCCTCGTCCGCCGGCTCGGACGACGCCGCGAAGCCGGGGGGCGGCGGCGCGGAGGCGGGTTCGGGCTCGGAGGCGGGCTCCGGCCAGGGCAAGGGCACCAAGGACGAGGCAGGAGCGGGCAGTTCCTCGAAGACCGGCGGCGGCAAGACCACGTTCTGCAAGACGGCCGACCTCGCCATAGACGCCGCCGACGCCGCCCCCGACGAGACCGAGGGCCGCATCAACATCACCATGATCAACCGCGGCTCCACCACCTGCTCCGCCACCGGATTCGCCGGCGTCGACATCAAGGACGAGGACAACACCTCCAACCCCGTCGAACGCGGCCAGGCCCAGCCCCGCATCACCACCCTCAAGCCCGGCGACGCCGCCGTCTTCAACCTCTCCTACACCAACGACACCAGCGGCAAAAGCCTCGCCTCCCCCACCAACATCATCGTCACACCCCCCAACGAGACCCACTCCGTCACCCTCGACTGGCCCACCGACGCCTCCGACATCAAGGGCGCCTACACCGACGTCCAGGTCTACCCCACCCACACCACGAACTAGCGCGGGCGCGACCTCGTCGCGAACGGCCCCGGCACGACCAGAAGAAGGCCCCCAACCTGCGGAGATCCGCGGGCAAGGGGCCTTCTTGGCGTGGGACGGGGCGCATGACCTTCGGCCCTACACCGGGGCGCGCTCGTTGCCTAGCTTTGTCGGGTCCGCAGGTCTGTAGGCCCGTAGGTCCACAGGTCCGTAGGTCCACAGACCCGTCGACCTGGAGAGGAGGGTGGCCGGATGTCACAGTGGGTGGTCGTCGCCCTCGCGTTCTCGGGCTCCGTCTGCTGCGTCAGCCTGACGTCGCTGGCCAAGCTGATCGTCAAACACCGCAGGGAAGACCGAAGGCGAGCCCTGAACGGCCCGGATCCGATGTGCGGCTGCGGGCACCACCTGGCGTTCCACGACCCCTCCGAGGGCGTCTGCCACGCTCCGGCACAGGTGCCTGTCGCATGGGACTGGACCGGGGACCCGAGCAAGTTCGAAGAACGCCGGTGCTCGTGCCGCACGTACGCGGGCCCCGAGCCGCTGCCGTCCTTCCACACGCCTGAGCTGGTGGGTCGGGGCTAGGGGGGTGGCTGAAGCGTTCCTCCGCGGGGCCCCCGGAGCGGCGAAAAGCCCCCTGCCAGCGGGAGACCCGCAGGCAGGAGGCTTGAACCGGCACGCCGGAAGCGCTGGGGCTACTTCTTCTTACCCTGGTTCTTGACCGCCTCGATCGCCGCCGCCGCCGCGTCCGGGTCCAGGTACGTGCCGCCCGGCTTCACGGGCTTGAAGTCCGTGTCCAGTTCGTACGCGAGCGGGATGCCCGTCGGGATGTTCAGGCCCGCGATGTCCTCGTCCGAGATGCCGTCCAGGTGCTTGACCAGGGCGCGGAGGCTGTTGCCGTGGGCCGCTACCAGGACCGTCTTGCCGGTCAGGAGGTCGGGGACGATGCCGTCGAACCAGTACGGGAGCATGCGGACGACGACGTCCTTGAGGCACTCCGTCTGGGGGCGCAGCTCGGGCGGGAGCGTCGCGTAGCGGGGGTCGGAGAACTGGGAGTACTCCGCCTCGCGGTCGAGCGCCGGCGGCGGGGTGTCGTACGAACGGCGCCAGAGCATGAACTGCTCCTCGCCGAACTCGGCCAGGGTCTGGGCCTTGTCCTTGCCCTGGAGGGCGCCGTAGTGGCGCTCGTTCAGGCGCCAGGAGCGGTGGACCGGGATCCAGTGGCGGTCGGCCGACTCCAGGGCGAGCTGCGCGGTGCGGATCGCGCGCTTCTGGAGCGACGTGTGGACCACGTCGGGGAGCAGGCCGGCGTCCTTGAGCAGCTCACCGCCGCGGACCGCCTCCTTCTCGCCCTTCTCGTTGAGGTTGACGTCCACCCAGCCGGTGAACAGGTTCTTCGCGTTCCATTCGCTCTCGCCGTGGCGGAGGAGGATCAGCTTGTACGGTGCGTCGGCCATGGCTCCGAGCGTAATCGAACCCGGGGGCCCCTCGCGCGCGCGGGCGCGGGGCTGGACGGTGACGCGTCAGTTGACGGCTCCCGTCAATTGGGTAGCGGGGCGGGACCTTCGGCTCGTAACGTGCGGGAGCCGCTAGAGACACTTACACGCACCGACGTTCCGGGGGTCCGCCATGCCAAACGCCGTCATGAGCCACATGAGACGCGCCGTGACCGAGAGCGTATCGGGGCTCCCCCGTGCCTTCTGGTGGCTGTGGACGAGCACTCTGGTCAACCGGCTCGGGGCCTTCGTCGCGACCTTCATGGCCTTGTACCTGACCCTGGACCGGGGCTATTCGGCCTCGTACGCGGGACTTGTTGCCGCCCTGCACGGGCTCGGCGGCGTCGTCTCCTCGCTCGGCGCGGGCGTGATGACCGACCGGCTCGGGCGACGGCCCACGCTGCTGATCGCGCAGGCGTCGACGGCCGTGTCCGTGGCCGTGCTCGGGTTCATGGAGCACCCGGTCGCGATCGCGGGCGTCGCCTTCCTCGTGGGCATGGCGAGCAACGCCTCGCGGCCCGCCGTGCAGGCGATGATGGCGGACATCGTGCGGCCCGAGGACCGGGTGCGGGCGTTCTCCCTCAACTACTGGGCGATCAACCTGGGCTTCGCGATCTCCTCGGCGGGCGCCGGGTTCATCGCCTCGTACAGCTATCTCGCGGGCTTCCTGATCGAGGGCGCCATGACCATGGTCTGCGCGATCGTCGTCTTCGTGAAGCTCCCCGAGTCGCGGCCCGTGCGCACCGCCCTGGAGAAGGCCGCCGAGCCGGCGGTCGGGCTCGGGACCGTGCTGCGGGACGGGCGGTTCATGGGCGTGGTGGGCCTGTCCTTCCTGGTCGCGCTGATCTTCCAGCAGGGGTCCGTGGGACTGCCGGTGGCCATGGGCGAGGCGGGGTTCACGCCCGCCGACTACGGCGTCGCGATCGCCGTGAACGGCGTCATGATCGTGGCCCTCCAGATCCCCGTCACGCGCTTCATCGAACACCGGGACCCGCGGCGGCTGTTGGTGATCTCCTCGCTGGTCGCGGGGTACGGCTTCGGGCTCACCGCCTTCGCCGGGTCGGTCGGCGTCTTCGCCCTGACGGTGTGCGTGTGGACGCTCGCCGAGATCGTCAACGCGCCGACGCAGACCGGCCTCGTGGTGCGGCTCTCGCCCACCCACGGGCGCGGGCGCTACCAGGGCATGTACACGCTGTCGTGGTCGGTGGCCGCGCTGGTGGCGCCCCTGATGTCCGGCGTCATGATCGACCGGTTCGGCGCGGAGTGGCTGTGGGGTTCGTGCGCGGTGATCGGGACGGTGGCCGCGCTGGGGTACTGGGGGCTGATGCGGCGGCTTCCGGAGGAGGACCACCTCGCGGAGGGGCGCGTCGTGGAGGAGCGCGCCACAGAGGGGCGTGTCGTGGAGGAGCGCATCGCGGAAGGCCCCGTCTCGGAGGCTCCCGTCGCGGGAGTCCCCGTCGCCGAAGCCCCCGTCGAGGCCGTCGTGCTCAGTGGCGCAGATCCCGCTGCGCCTCGTACAGATTCCGTGGCCGCACCGCGTCCGTAGTGCCGTACAGCTCAAGGCGCGCGTGCAGGTCGCCGGTGAAGTCGGGTACGTCGATCTGGTCGAACTCGCGGACCTCGTTGATGCCCACCGTCGCGCTGTGGGGCGCGAGTTGGTCGATCTTCATCAGGCCCGCGCGCTGGTTGGTGACGCGGATGTTCCAGTGCGTGAAGCGGGCCCCGAAGAGGGGGCCCGCGCTCGCGTCGCCGCCGTGCCTGCCGTTGTTGTCGACGGTGATGTCCGTACGGACGTTCGCGAAGGGCATCCCGCGGTGCGAGTCGAAGGTGCCCATCTCCATGCGGCCGCGTGACCAGACGTTGTACGAGGAGAGGCCCTCGACGTTGATGCCGTGCAGCTGCGTGCCCGCGGGCGCGGGGACCGTGCGCTCCTCGATCACGAAGTCCTCGATCAGGTTGTCGTGCGAGCCCTCCCGGCAGAAGTACGGGTGGTGGGAGCCTCGGCCCGCGACGCGGGTGCGGCGCAGGGTGCAGGCGGAGGCGCCGACCAGGCCGAAGCCGTTGTCCACATGGCGTACGACGACGTCGTCGGCCCAGCAGTCGTACGCGCACTGGAACGTGACGCCGTTGTGGCCCTTGTCCAGGAGGTGCGGGGACTGCGGGGTCTCGACCGCTTCGAGGGTCAGCCCCTCGACGCCGGAACCGGTCAACTCCCTTACATGGGTGGTGAGTCGCGGATCCCATTGCGGGCGTACGTCCAGCGGCAGGGGGCGCTCGAAGGTGACCTCGCGCGTCCGGGGCGCGACCGAGGCGATCCGTACGGGCCACTCGTAGGGGACGTACGACGTGAGCTTGGTCTTGTCGTCCCAGGTGTACGCCTCGGGGCCGGGGCCGCCGCCCGCCATGTGTTCGAGGAGCGTGTGGTCCGCGTCGTCGGCGAGGCGGAGCAGGACGAGGTCGCCCTCGCGCAGCCGGGAGGCGTCGGCGACCGTCACCGACCGGTCGCCGCGGCGGGCGGGCGCGACGGTGGTGAGGGTCTCCCATTCGTCGCGCTTATTGCCGGTCCAGCCCTCGAAGGGCCAGTCCTTCGCCTTGATCGCGGTGGTGAGCGTCTCCCAACGGGCCGCGGGGCAGAGCCAGATGAGGCCGCCGGCCCAGGACCAGCTGGACTTGTCGCCGCCGTAGCGGGAGCCGTAGGGGCCGATCAGCTCGGTGAGGTTCTTGGTGGCGAGCAGGGTGGTGCGGCCGCTGCCCGCGCCGCGCAGGGTGACGTGGTCGTGGCCGATGCGGATGACGTCGTCGACGCGGAAGGTGCCGGGCGGGACGAGCACCGTGCCCCCGCCGGACTTACCGGCGTCGGCGAGGGCGCGGTTGATCGCGGGGGCCGCGTCGGACGTGCCGTCGGGCTTGGCGCCGTAGTGGCGGATGTCGAACTGGCGCTTGTGTCGGGGAAATCCACGGGTGCCGGTCAGGGCGCCCGCGCGGCCCACGTAGGGGATCTGCGGGTGGGTGTAGGGGGTCCGGGTGAACTCCCGCCAGAGGGTGGGGGTTTGGGTCCGGGCGGCCCGGTGCGGCGGGGAGGCGTGGGCCGTGCCGCCGGTGACGGCCGTCGCCGCTACGGCTATCGCGCCGCCGAGTACGCCGCGTCTGCTGGGGTGCCCCATGCCTCGCCGCCTTCCATCGTCCATGGATGTGAACTCAGTTCATGCTTGCGATGGGCCGGAGCATGGCATGGCGGGGCGCCTGGCGGAAGGGTGCGGGTCGGTGTTTTCCGTGCCGCCGCTTCGCGGCGGATGCTTTCCCACCCGCCCACCCGGCACTCCGCGCCGGACCGTGCGGGTAGGGGCGGGTGGGTGGGCGTGCCCCGTAGGGGCGCGGGGAACTGCGCGGCCAGCCCCCCACAAACCCGCGGCCGCCAGCCGGCGTAACGCCCCCTCAGCCCCGCGGCTGAGTCAAGTGGGTGAACGCGTCCAGGTTGCGCGTCGACTCGCCGCGCGAGACCCGCCACTCGTACTCCTTGCGGATCGCCGACGCGAAACCGAGCTCCAGGAGCGTGTTGAAGGAGTCGTCCGACGCGGACAGGACCGCGCCGAGCAGCCGGTCCAGCTCCTCGGGGGTGACCGCGGCGAGCGGCAGCTTGCCCGCCAGGTAGATGTCGCCGAGCGAGTCGATCGCGTAACTCACGCCGTACAGACGGAGGTTGCGCTCCAGGAGCCAGCGGTGCACCGCTTCGTGGTTCTCGTCGGGGTGGCGGATCACGAACGCGTTCAGGGAGAGCGAGTGCTTGCCGACGATCATCGACAGGGTCGTGGAGAGCTTGCGGGTGCCCGGCAGCTTCACGACGTACGCGCCGGGCTCGGGGGACTCCCACTCCAGCTCGGCGTCGTCCAGGGTCCGCTCGACCGTCGCCGCGGCGTCCGGGGTCTCTGCCTGCTCAGCCATGGTGCGAGCGTACGTGACGGCGGAAGTCGTGCATGGCTCCGGTGTAGACGTCCGCCGTGGCCGACGCGGCGGTGTCCCAGCCGAAGGACTGCGCGTGCCGGGCGGCGGCCGCGCCCATGCTGTCCACCAGATGGGGGTGGTCGGCGAAATCGCGCAGCACGCGCGCGTAGTGGGCCGGTTCGTGTCCGGAGATGAGGAAGCCGGTGACCTCGTCGCGCACCGCGACGGGCAGCCCGCCCACCGAGGCGGCGAGGACCGGGGTGCCCGCGGCCTGCGCCTCGATGGCCACCAGGCCGAACGACTCGCTGTAGGAGGGCATCACCAGGACCGAGGCCGCGCGGAACCAGTCCGCGAGCTGCTCCTGGCCGACCGGCGGCTGGAAGCGGACCACGTCGGCGATGCCCAGCTTCGCGGCCAGCTTCTGGAGGCCCTCGGGCTTGGCGAGGCCGCTGCCGCTGGGTCCGCCGACGATGGGTACGACGATGTTGGCGCGCAGCGCGGGACGCTCGTCGAGCAGTACGGCGACGGCGCGCAGCAGCACGTCAGGGGCCTTCAGGGGCTGGATGCGGCCCGCGAAGAGCGGGATCAGCGCGTCCTGGGGCAGGCCGAGGCGGTGCCGGGCGGCGGCCCGTCCGTCGGCGGGGCGGAAGCGGTCGAGGTTCACGCCGGGGTGCACGACGGCGACCTTGCCGGGGTCGGCTTCGTAGTGGCGTACGAGTTCGTCGGCCTCTTCGGAGGTGTTGGCGATGAGCCGGTCGGCGGCGCGCACGATCTGCGTCTCGCCGATGACGCGGGCGGCGGGCTCGGGGGTGTCGCCCGTGGCGAGCGCCGCGTTCTTGACCTTGGCCATGGTGTGCATCGCGTGCACCAGGGGGGCGCCCCAGCGCTCGGCGGCCAGCCAGCCGACGTGGCCGCTCAGCCAGTAGTGGGAGTGGACCAGGTCGTAGTAGCCGGGGCGGTGGCCGGCCCAGGCCTGCATGACGCCGTGCGTGAAGGCGCAGAGCTGGGCGGGCAGCTCCTCCTTGGCGAGCCCTTCGTAGGGGCCCGCGTCCACGTGGCGCACCAGGACGCCGGGCGCCAGCTCGACGGCGGGCGGGAGGCCGCCGGTGGTGGCACGGGTGAAGATCTCGACCTCGACGTTGATCGCGGCGAGGCGCTTGGCCAGTTCGACGATGTAGACGTTCATGCCGCCCGCGTCGCCCGTGCCGGGCTGGTGCAGCGGCGAGGTGTGCACGCTGAGCATGGCGACGCGGCGCGGGCGGCGGTTGCCGCCCGGGATGCGGAGCCGTGGGGGTGCCGCCGGGGAGCGACGCCCGAGCCTGGACACGTACTGGCTCACGTGGCGGTCCTCCTTGCGTACGGGCATGACTGAACGGAGGGCGTACGGGTCCTCCGGAGGGGAGAACACCGGAGGACTCGCCTCCATTTCCTCTTCGCCCCTTTTTGCCAAAGCGTTACCCCGCGCGGCACGGCGGCCCGGCCCGCATACCCTTTCCCCATGGCCCCTCGCACCCCCTCTCGCCCCGTGGGATCGGTGACGCGGGGAACCACCAATCCGAACCGGCTGCGCCGCATGGACCGCTGGATCGCCGCCGCCCACGGCGCCGAGCTGCGCCGCCACGCCGACCCCGTCGCCGTCGACCTCGGCTACGGGGCCTCCCCCTGGACGGCCGTCGAGCTGCTGCTCCGGCTGCGCACGGTCGCGCCCCACGCGCGCGTGGTCGGCATCGAGATCGAACCGGCGCGGGTCGCGGCCGCGCGGCCGTACGAGCGCGAGGGCCTCTCCTTCCGGCACGGCGGCTTCGAGGTGCCGCTGCCGGGCAGCCCGGTCCTGATCCGCGCGGCGAACGTGCTGCGCCAGTACGACGAGGAGCAGGTCGGCGCCGTCTGGGAGCGGCTGTGCGGGCGGCTCGCCCCCGGCGGGCTGCTCGTGGAGGGCACCTGCGACGAGATCGGCCGGCGGCACGTGTGGGTCGCGCTCGGGCCCGAGGGGCCGCGCACGGTCACGTTCGCCACCCGGCTCGGCTCCCTGGAGCGGCCTTCCGACCTCGCCGAGCGGCTGCCCAAGGCGCTGATCCACCGGAACGTGCCGGGCGAGCCGGTGCACGCGTTCCTGCGCGACTTCGACCGGGCCTGGGCGGCCGCCGCGCCCTACGCCTCGTACGGCGCACGGCAGCGGTGGATCAGGTCCGTGCGCGACCTGACCGCCGACTGGCCGGTGCTCGACGGGACTTCGCGGTGGCGCCAGGGGGAAGTGACGGTGCGGTGGGAGGCGCTGGCCCCGCGGTCGGGCTGAGCGGCGACGGGTCCGCGGTCGGGCTGAGCGGCGACGGGTCCCCGGTCGGGCTGAGCGCCCACGGGCCGCGTCACGGACGCCCGACCCACCCGAACGGACGCGTCCGACTCCCCCGCGCCGCCCGGGGATTGAACACATGTGCGTGCGCGGAGGACGTGATTCCGCCCGCCCCGCGTGGAACGCATCGCTGTGACCTGCGGGGAACGATCTCCGCGTGCCGAACGTCAGATGTGACGGGTGGGGGGATCGGAGTTGCTGTCGAGCTCTGTCGCATTGAGCGTCGGCATGGCACCATCCCGAAGGCGACCGCATGTTACTGACGGTAAATCAGCTTTGGGGGTGGCAAGGGCGTGACTGGCAAGCGATTTTCGACGGCGACGGCCGTGGCGCTGATCTGCGCGGCGACGGTGCTCACCGCACCGGGGACGGCCTTCGCGCAAGCGGCGGGCGGCCCCGCCGAGCGCCCGCCGAAGAAGCCGACGCCAGGCAACGGCAAGTCCCTGGAGCAGGTCCGCAAGGACATCGAGAAGCTCTACCACGACGCGGGCGTGGCCACCGACGCGTACAACGCGGCCGAGGAGCACGCCGACAAGCAGTCCCGGCAGATCGTGAAGCTGGCCAAGGACATCACCAAGGCCCAGGAGAAGCTGCGGAAGCTGAAGTCCCACGCGGGCGCCGAGGCCCGCGCCCAGTACCGCAACGGAGGGATGCCGCCCGAGGCCCAGATGATGCTCAGCGGCAACCCGAGCCAGTTCCTGGACGGCGCGGGACGCATGCGCGCGGGCCAGAAGGCCACCAAGGGGATGCTGACCGAGCTGGAGCGGACCGAGGAAGACCTGCGGATCTACGCCAAGGACGCCACCTCCCGCTGGAAGAAGCTGGAGGCCAACCGCAAGTCGAAGGCCGCCTCCAAGAAGAAGATCAAGCAGAAGATCGCGGACGCCGAGAAGCTCGAATCGCGCCTGGAGAAGGACGAGCGCGAGCGGCTGCGCAAGCTGGAGGAGGAGGCCGCCCTCAAGAAGCAGTCGGCCTGGGTGAGTTCGGGCGTCCTGAAGGACATCGACGGCAAGGCGTCCCCGCAGGGCAAGAAGGCCATCGCGTTCGCCACCGCCCAGATCGGCAAGCCGTACGTGTGGGGCGCCGAGGGCCCGGGGTCGTACGACTGCTCGGGGCTCACCTCCAAGGCGTGGGCCGCGGCGGGCAAGGGCATTCCGCGCACCTCGCAGGAGCAGTGGAAGCAGCTGCCGCGCGTCGACATCGAGAACATGCGCCCCGGCGACCTGATCATCTACCACTCGGACGCGAGCCACGTCGGGATGTATCTGGGCGACGGCGCGATCGTGCACGCGCCCCGACCCGGCCGCGACGTGACCATCACGGGGGCCGGATCCATGCGGATCCTCGGGGTCGTACGGCCCGACAAGTAGCCACCGGGCGGCTCCAGGGGCCGGGGCGCCCGCCCCGGTGTGACCCACCCCACGCCCCGGCCCCCCGCTCAACCCCCGCGACGTGATGTTCGTCATCCCTCACGGGACCGTGCCGTGCCCAATTGCGTTCCTGGATGCGGCATATGACGGTGGCCGTTTTCCGTGCGCCATTCCAATGGAGGCGCGGCTACCGCTAAGGTCCCCGTCGGTGCCGCGTCGACCTGCGTGGCACCACGCCCTCGGGGGGAGGGAAGGAACCAAGCGATGCCCGTACCCATACCGCGGCAGAGAGCAGTCCCGGCCGCGGAAGGCGGTCAGGCTCATGCGGCGCCCCACGACCAGGCGCACGCGGCGCCCCACGACACGGCGGCACCCGCCCATGACACGACCGGCGCAGGAAACGGCAGCGGCAACGGCTCCGGACTCAGCCTCCTGGTGATCGAGGACGATCCGGCGGGGTCACTGGGCGTTCCCGAACTGCTCGACCCCGCGGGCAAGCCCGTCCGCATCCGCACCGCCCGCAACCTCACCGAGGCCGAGCGGCTGCTCACCGACGACGTGCACTGCATCCTGCTCGACCTGGCCCTCACCGCCCCCGGCGGCGCCGAGGCGGACGACGACGAACTCGTCGTCCTCAAGCACGTGCTGCGGCTCGCGCCCCGGCACGCCGTCCTGGCGCTCACCGGGGACGGCGACGCCGAGCGCGGCGCCGAGGCCGTGCGGGTCGGCGCCCAGGACTACCTCTTCCGCGACGAGCTGGACGCGCGCCTGCTGAGCCGCGCCATCCGCTACGCGGTGGAACGCAAGCGCTCCGACGCCGCCCAGCGCCAGCTCACCGAGTCCCGCCTGCACGCCCAGGAGAACGCCCGCCTGGAGCGCGGCCTGCTCCCGACGCCGCTCCTGGAGGGCTCACCGCTGCGGTTCGCCGCGCGCTACCGCCCCGGGCGCTCGCGCGCGCTGCTCGGCGGCGACTTCTACGACACGGTGCGCACGCCCGACGGCTCCGTACACGTCATGATCGGCGACGTCTGCGGGCACGGGCCCGACGAGGCGGCGCTCGGCGTGGAGCTGCGGATCGCCTGGCGGGCGCTGACCTTCGCGGGGCTCTGCGGCGACGAGCTGCTCTCCACCCTGCAGAAGGTCCTCGAACACGAGCGCGCGGACGACGAGATCTTCGCGACGCTCTGCACGGTAGACATCGCGCCGGACGGCCGTAGGGCCGGACTGTGCCTGGCCGGGCACCCCTCGCCGCTGATCGCGCGCGAGGGCCGGCTCGCGGACCTCCTGCCGTACGAGGACAGCGGCCCGGCCCTCGGCCTGCTGCCGCGCGCCCGCTGGCCGCGCAAGCAGGTGGAGCTCGGCGGGAAGTGGAGTCTGATGCTCTACACGGACGGCCTGATCGAGGGCCGGATCGGCCAGGGCAATCAGCGCCTCGGGCAGGAAGGCATGGTGGAGATGGTCCGCCGCCAGATCGCCGAGGGGCTCCAGGGCGACGAACTCCTCGAAGCCGCGGTCAACGAGGTGCGCGACCTCAACGGCGGGGACCTGACGGACGACGTGGCGGTACTGCTGCTCGACCGGGCGCCCGGGGGCCGGTAGATCCGGCCCCGGCGGGGGCGGGGCGGGGGCTACCGGCCGCCGTCCCGGGAGCGGGGCGGAGGCTACCGGCCGCCGTTGTACGGCCCGTAGGGACCGTCGCTGCTGGAGCCGCCGCGGCGGCCGCCGCCACCGGAGATCTGCCGGATCGCGGGCCGCACGTCGACCATGTACACGATCGTCGCGACGAGGCCGATGATCGGCAGGAACGACAGGATCGGGAACAGCAGGTTCACGATGAACGCGAGCCCGAGGATGATCAGCCAGAACGGCTTGGTCTTCTTGTCCGCCGCGCGGTAGGCGTCCTCGCGCCGGACGGCGGCGTCGATGAGCGCGAATCCGCTGAAAACGATCAGGGCCAGCGACAGCAGCCACATCAAGTTCGCGAACCCCTGCATCAGCACAACGTCCACCACCAGTCTCGGCTCAATGATTACGCAGCCACGGTACCCGCTACCCCCTCAACGGGGCGGGCACGCCGTGCGTGCCCGCCCCGTACACACGGGGAACGCGTGTCGAACTCCGTGCCGCGGGGACCTACTTGGACCTACTTGGCGGGCGGCGTGGTCTTCTTCGCCGTCGTCTTGCGGGTCGTCGCGGTCTTCTTCGCGGCCGGCTTCTTCGCCGGGGCGGCGGCCGCGGCCTTGGGCTCGGCGGAGGAGGCGGCGGTCGCGGTGGGCGCCGGGGTGGCGGTGTCGCTGCCGGTGCCGGCAGCAGTAGTCCCCTCCGCGCCCTTCGCGCCCTTCGCGTCCTTCGCAGGCTCGGGGTCGGGCTCGACCGTCTCGGCGATCTCGAAGATGTCCTCGGCGGCCTCGCCGCGCCAGGTCTTCACGACCTGCTCGCCGTGCTCGGCCACCTCGTCGTACTTCTCCCGCGCCTTGACCGCGAACTCGGCCGCGACGCCGACGCCGCGCAGCGCGAAGTCCTGGGCGGTCTCGCCGAGCTTCTTCAGGTCGGTGTCGAGCGTGCCGAGCACCTCGGTGACCTTGGCCTGAAGGGTCTCCTGCGCCTCCTTGGCGCGGGCGGCGGCCTTGTCCTGGACGGCCTTGGTGTCGGTGTTGCGCACCGCGTCGATGCGGGACGGCGCCTCGGCGATCAACTGCTCGACGATGCCGGGCACCTTCTTCGCCTGCTGGATGGCGCGGTCCGCGGACCCGGCGACGAAGTACGCGGGGGTGGGGTTGCTGAGGGTCTTGCGCAGGTCATCGGTGATGGCCATGACGATGGTCCTCCCGGATTCGCGTCAGCTGGTGCAACTTGTTCAACCTGAGGGTGATTGCTTCGCATCGCCGCCGTCAGCCGTGCGGGGGCCTTCAACGGTGTCGGTGTCCTCATCCGCCGCCTCGTACGACGAGGCATCCGCATACGGCTCCGCATACGACGAGGTCTCGAAGCCGTTCTCCTTGCGGAACGACTCGTAGATCTGCAACAGCACTTGTTTCTGGCGCTCGTTGATGGAGGGGTCGGCGAGGATGACGGCGCGCGTCTCCAGCTCGTCCCGCTCCTTCTCGTCGAGGATCCCGGCCCGCACGTACAGCGTCTCGGCGGAGATCCGCAGGGCCTTGGCGACCTGCTGCAACACCTCGGCGCTCGGCTTGCGCAGGCCGCGCTCGATCTGACTCAGATACGGATTGGACACCCCGGCGGCGTCGGCGAGCTGCCGCAACGACAGCTGCGCGTTGCGCCGCTGCTCGCGCAGGTACTCACCGAGATTGCCGACGTTGAGCGATGCCATGCCTCGATGGTGCAGCATCCTTGCTAACTATTGCAAGCGCCTGCTTGCAAAAGTGCGCCATGCCACTCGGGTGGGGCCGGGTGCTCGGTCTCCTGGCTGTCAGTGGCCCCTGCCAAGGTGTGCCGCGTGGACGAACTGGTGGAGCGTGTCGACGGTCGGGATCGTGTGCTGGAGGTGGTCAGCCGACGGGAGGCCGTCCGGGAGGGGTGGCTGCATCGGGTCGCCGTGACCGTGTGCCGTGATGGGCGTGGGCGGATCCTCGTCCACCGGCGGTCGGAGCACCTCTCGCGCTTCCCCGGGCTCTACGAGGTCGAGGTCGGTGGCGCCGCGGGCGTTGGTGAGTCCTATGAGCAGGCCGCCGCGCGCGAGCTGGCCGAGGAGCTGGGGCTTCGCGCGCTGCCGCGCCTGCTGTTCACGTTCCTCAACCGCAGCGGCCTGAGCCCGCACTGGCTCGGCGTCCACGAGGCCGTGGTGCCGGACGCCGTGGTCCCCGATCCCGACGAGGTCGCCTGGTACGGCTGGCTGACCGAGCCGGAGCTCGAATCGGCCCTGCGGGAGTGGCACTTCACGCCCGACAGCCACGAATCCTTCGGCCGGTATCTCGCGTTCCGGGGAGCGCGGCCCTCGGACGGCCGACGCTGAAGTCGACGACGAAGACGATGAATTCGAGTGACGCCGAACCGGACGCCGACCTAGCCTCCCGCCCATGACCACCCCAGACGTCGGCACGGACGACGAGGCCGGCGTGACCGTCCGATGTCAGGACAACGCGTCCGTCGGCGTGACGTTCCGCGACCGGTTCAGCCTCGACGCGGACTCCGTGCACTACGCCGTCGAGCTGCACGCCCCCGGACTGACCGCTCGCGTCGACGAGGTCGTCGCCTGGGTCTGGGACAGCGAACTCGCCGTATTCCTGGAGGGGCTCGCCGCCGATTACCGAGGGTGGGACGGCGAACGGAAGTGGCAGAACGACGACCGCGATCTGGCCGTGTCGGCCGTCTTCCGGTCCGGCGGTCACGTCGGGCTGACCTGGACCCTGCGGCCCTGGACGCACGCCGCGGGCGGCTGGAGTGCCTCGGTGACCACCTGGCTGGAGGCCGGGGAGCAGATGGCCGCGCTGGCGGCCGATGTCCGGGTCTTCCTCGCCGAGGGCTAGGGGCGGGCCTTCGGCCTTCGGTGAACGGCCTCAACTGAGCGCCTAAAGGAACTAGTTGAGCGGGCCGCGCCCCCCGAACGTCGCCGTGTCAGCCCCGCCCTCCCCCGTGTCAGCCCCATGTCAGCCCCCTGACAGACCCCGACGCGATCGTAGAGACATCAACCGGTGAGCAGGGCCGAACACACCACGGCCAGCCACCCCTACCGAGGAGAACCTCACATGTCTCTGCACCTCACCCTCAGCGCCCACGACAAGCTCACCCTCCGCACCGCCGCCTACGGCGCCGTCTCGCTGCTCGCCGCCGCCGATGCCGCCGGATCGCCCCACAAGATCGCCACCCACGGGTCGATCGCCCTGACCTCCGCCACCGGACCCATCGGCCACGTCCTCGGCGAGAAGTCCAAGATCGGCGACCTCAACGGCAAGACCGTCGCCGAACTCGCCGACCGCGTGCTGCCCGCCCTCGCCGAGACCATGCACCTCCTCCAGGACCGCGACCCGGCCGAGGCCGAGAACTTCCGCACCACCATCAACACCGCCATCGACGCCGCCGCCCGTACGTACAAGGGAGAGCCCAGCCCCGTCATGACCGAGATGGCCCGCAAGATCAACGCCGCGCTCGACGCCGCCTGACCGGTGCGCCGCACCGGCGAGGGACAGTCCGTGCCGTCCGGCAGGCTCAACTGCCGGACGGCCGTGGCAAACTCGGCGCGTGCAGATCAGGATGTTGGGTCCATTCGAGGTGCGTACGAACGACGGCGAGCCGGCCGATGTGCCGGGCGCGCGGCTGCGCGGCCTGCTCATCGCCCTCGCGCTCCGGCCGGGACACGCCGTCCCCAAGGCCTCGCTCGTCGACTGGATCTGGGGCGAACATCCGCCCGCCGACGCGACGAACGCGTTGCAGCGCCTGGTCTCCCGGCTGCGCAAGGTACTGCCGGACGGGGCGATCGAGGGGCAGCCGGACGGCTATCGCCTCATCGTGCCGCCCGACGCCGTCGACGCCGTACGGTTCGAACGCCTCCTCGGCGCGGGCCGCTCGCGCGGCGAGGACGCCTCCCGGCGCGCGCCACTGCTGCGCGAGGCGCTCGGGCTCTGGCGGGGCGCCGCGCTTCAGGACGTCGGCCTCCAGGAGAGCGACGCGTTCGACGCCGCCGTCACCCGCCTCGAAGGGCTGCGCCTGGCCGCGACCGAGGAACGCTTCGACGCGGAGGTCGCCCTCGGGCACGGCGTCGAGATACTCACCGAGCTGACCGATCTGGTGGCCGCGCACCCGATGCGGGAACGGCTCGTCGCCTCGCTGATACGTGCCCTGGCCTCGGCCGGACGCGACAGCGAGGCTCTTCAGGTCTACGAGCGGCTGCGCGAGGCGCTCGCCGACGAACTGGGCGCCGACCCCTCCCCCGAACTGTCCGCCCTCCATGTCTCGCTGCTCCGTGGCGAGTTGGGGCGGCGCGAGGAGACCCGTAAGACCAATCTGCGGGCGGAGCTGACCAGTTTCGTCGGCAAGGACGCCGAGGTCACCGCCGTCCGCGAGCTCGTCGCCGAGCACCGGCTCACCACGCTGATCGGCCCCGGCGGCTCGGGCAAGACCAGGCTGGCCACCGAGACGTCCCGCACCCTCCTCGCCGATCTGCCCGACGGGGCCTGGCTGGTGGAGCTCGCCGCGATCGGCGCGGACGGCGACGTGAACGACGTGGCCCAGGTGACGCTCACCGGGCTCGGCCTGCGCGACGCGCTGCTCGGCGCGTCCCTGAACACGGAGCTGACCGACCGGCTCATCACCGCGATCCGCGAGCGCGACGCCCTCCTGGTCCTGGACAACTGCGAGCACGTGATCGAGTCCGCGGCGGTCTTCGCCCACCGGCTGCTCGGCGAGTGCCGCAGGCTGCGGATCCTCGCGACGAGCCGCGAACCCCTCGGCATCACCGGCGAGGCCCTCTGGCCCGTCGAACCGCTCGCCCTGCCCGACGACGCCACGGACCCGGCGGGCATCGAGTCGTCGCCCGCCGTCCGGCTGCTGCGGGACCGGGCGGGGGCGGTGCGCAGGAACCTCGCGGCCGACGCCGGCACGCTGGCGACGATGGTGCGGGTGTGCCGGGCGCTCGACGGAATGCCGCTGGCCATCGAACTGGCCGCGGCGAGCCTGCGCACCCTGACCATCGACCAGCTCGCGGCCCGGCTCGACGACCGCTTCCGCCTGCTCACCAGCGGCAGCCGCACCGCCCTGCCCCGGCACAAGACGCTGCGCGCGGTGGTCGACTGGAGCTGGGAGCTGCTCACCGACGCCGAACGCGCGGTGCTGCGCAGGCTCTCCGTGTTCTCCGGCGGCGCGAGCCCGGAAGCGGCCGAGACGGTCTGCGCGGGCGACGGCGTCGACCCTGCGGAGGTCTACGAGCTGCTCACGGCGCTGACCGAGAAGTCGCTGCTGCGGGCCGACGGCGACGGCGCCCCGCGCTACCGCATGATCGGCACGATCAAGGAGTACGCGGCGGGCCGGCTCGCGGAGGCGGGCGAGACGGAGTCCGCGCGCCACGCCCACCTCGCGCACTTCACCGGCCTCGCCGAGACCGCCGAACCGCATCTGCGCAGGGCCGAGCAGATGGAGTGGCTGGCCCTGCTCGACACCGAGCACGACAACCTGGGCGCGGCGATGCGCGGCGCGCTCGCCGCGGGCGAGGCGCACGGTGCGATGCGGCTGGCGGCGGGCGCCGGCTGGTACTGGTGGCTCAGCGGGCACAGGACCGAGGGCATGGAGCAGCTCACCGCGGCCACCCAGGTGCCGGGCGAGGTGCCCGACGAGATCCGCGCCACCGTCTACGCGCTCCTGGTGAACTTCGTGACCGCGGGCCCCAGTGACGAGCACCAGGCGGCCGAGTGGATCCACAAGGCGTACGAGTTCAGCATGCGCAGCGCGGACAGCGCCGAGCGCCATCCGCTGATCGGCTTCGTCACCCCGCTGGAGCGGATGCTCCAGGAGCCCGGCGCCTTCCTGCCCGCCTTCGAGGAGCTGCTCGACGACGAGGACCCCTGGGCGCGGGCGCTCGCCCGGCTGCACCTGGGCAAGATGCGGATCCTGCTCGGCCACGGCGGCCGCGACGCCGACGCGTACCTGGAGACGGCGCTCGCCGAGTTCCGGGTGCTCGGCGAACGGTTCGGGACCTCGTTCGCGCTGACCGAGCTGGCCGAACGGATCGCCGTACGGGGCGACTTCGCCGGTGCGTGCGCGCATTACGAGGAGGCGATCGCGATCGTCACCGAGGTCGGCGCCACCGAGGACGTCATCGGCATGCGGTCCCGGCAGGCGCTGCTGCACCGGCTCGCCGGTGACAAGGACTCCGCCGTCGCCGCCGTCGCGGAGGCGCAGCGGTACGCGGAGGGCGTGACCTGGCCGGCCGCGCTGGCCCTGCTCGCCCTCTCCAAGGCGCAGCTCGCCCGCTGGGACGGCGAGTCGACCGAGGCGCGCGAACAACTGGGCCGCGCCCAGGAGCTGTTGGGCAAGGAGGCGGACGAGGCGATCATCCGTGTGACGCGGCACGACCTGCTCGGGTATCTCACCGACGACCTCGAGGAGAGCAGGGCGCACCGGGCGGCGGCCTGCGAGGCGGCGACCGAGACCGGGCACGCGCCGGTGATCGCGCAGATGCTCGTGGGGATCGCGGATCTCGCGCTGCGCCGGGGGGAGTACGCGCAGGCGGCCCGGCTGCTCGGGGCGAGCGCGGGCGTCCGCGGGCTGCCCGACCTCTCCCATCCGGACGCGGTCCGCATCGAGGAGGCGGCACGAAACCGCCTCGGTGAAGGGGAGTTCACCGAGGCGGCCGAGGAGGGAGCGGGGACCGGCTGGTCCCGCCTGGTCGAGATCACGCTCGCTTCTTGAACGTGGAGACCGCCCACAGGTAGCCGACGAGGGCGAAGCCGACGCACCAGGCGAGGGTGGCGAGCAGGTCGCCGCCGGACGGGTCGCCCGCGAGGAAGCCGCGCAGCGTCTCGATGATCGGCGTGAAGGGCTGGTACTCCACGAACTGCCTGACCCCGGCGCCCATCGTGTCGGACGGGACGAACGCGCTGCTCAGGAACGGCAGCATGATCAGCGGCACGGTGGCGATGCCCGCCGACTCCGGCGACTTCGCGGCGAGGCCGAGGGCGACGGTGAGCCAGGCGGCGGCGAAGCTGAGCAGCAGTACGACACCGAGCGCGCCGAGCCAGTCCACGGCGCTCGCGCCGGGGTCGAAGCCGAGCAGGAAGGCCGTTCCGACGATGGCCGCGCAGGCCACCAGGCAGCGCACCGTGGTGATGACGACGTGCCCGGTCAGGATGGCGCCGCGGGACACGTCCATGGTCCTGAACCGGTTGATGATCCCCTTGGTCATGTCGTCGTTCACGGACGTCGAGGTGGCCCCGAGCCCGTAACTGACGGCCATCACCAGCAGTCCTGGTGTCGCGTAGTCGATGTAGGCGTCGCCACCGACGTCGAACGCGCCGCCGAAGACCTTGACGAACATCAGCATCATCACGAGCGGGAACAGGATCGCGTTGAACACCGTGACCGGGTTGCGCAGGGTGTGCTTCAGATTGCGGCGCAGCATGATGCCGGCGTCGGTCAGGGACGTGGAGAGGGTGTTCATCGGACGGTCTCCTTCGGGCTCGGGGTGGTGGCGCTAGGGGTGGTGGCGCTCGTACGGTCGGTCAGCGCGAGGAAGACGTCGTCGAGGTCGGGGGTGTGCACGGTCAGTTCGTCCGCCTCGACGCCCGCCGTTTCCAGCCGGTCGAGGAGGGCGCGCAGTTCGCGCTGGGTGCCGTCGCTGGGGATCCGCAGCGAGAGCGTCTCGTCGTCCGTGCCGGACCCGGGCAGTGCCGCGACGGCGGAGCGGTAGGCGTCCTGGCCGGTGAACCGCAGTCGTACGTGTCCGCCCGGGATGAGCCGCTTCAGCTCGTCCGCGGTGCCCTCGGCGGCGATCCTGCCCTCGCTCAACACCGCGATGCGGTCGGCGAGTTCATCGGCCTCGTCGAGGTACTGGGTGGTGAGGAAGATCGTGGTGCCCTCCGCCACCAGCTCGCGGACGATCTGCCACATGGTGCGCCTGCTGCGGGGGTCCAGGCCCGTCGTCGGCTCGTCGAGGAAGATGATCCGCGGGCTGCCGACCAGCGTCATCGCCAGGTCGAGCTTGCGGCGCATGCCGCCGGAGTAGGTGGCCGCCATCTTGTCGGCCGACTCCGTGAGGTCGAACCGCTCCAGCAGTCCCGCGACCACCTGGGCCCCGGAGCGCACCCGCTTCAGGTCCGCCATCAGCCGCAAGTTCTCGCGGCCCGTGAGGAGTTCGTCCACCGCCGCGAACTGTCCGGTGACGCCGATGGCCCCCCGCACCTCCTTGGTGGCGGTGACCACGTCGTGCCCGGCGACGCGCACCGTGCCCGCGTCGGCGTTCAGCAGGGTCGTCAGGATGTTGACCGTCGTCGTCTTGCCCGCGCCGTTGGGGCCGAGCAGGGAGAAGACCGATCCCGCCGCGACATCGAAGTCGATGCCGTCGAGCACGGTCTTGTCGCCGTATGCCTTGCGCAGTCCGGAAACCGCGATCGCCGAAGTTTTCATGCACCGACCATCGCGGCCGGCCCTGACACCCGGCTGTCACGCCCCTGACACGGCCTGACACGGCCGTCCGACGGCCTGACGCGGCCACCGCCCGACGGCCCGCCGCGGCCGGTCGCGGGTCAGCCGTCGAAGCGGCTGCGCGCGTCCTCGATGTGCCCGAGGTGCCGGTGCGTCCAGCCGCACATGGCGTCGACCGTGGCGCGCAGCCCGCGGCCCGCCACGGTGAGCGTGTACTCGACCCGGGGCGGCACGGTCGGGTACACCTTCCTGTCGACCAGGCCGTTGCGCTCCAGCATGCGCAGGTTCTGGGTGAGCATCTTGTGGCTGACGCCCTCGACCTCGTCGCGCAGCTCGCTGAAGCGCAGCGTCCGCTCGCCGAGCGCCTCGACGATCAGGAGCGCCCACTTGTTGGCGACGTCGGAGAAGATCTCGCGCGCCAGGGAGTCGGCGCGCCTGAGGTCCGCGTCCTCGGGCAGGCCCTTGAGCTCATGCTTGGTCACCATCTGGTTCCCCCGTCACCGAAAAGTGCGTTCTTCCAGGTCGGATCAGACTCTCCTACGGTTTCCGAGTAACCACAAGAGAGCACGACGGAAGGGCACACACCATGGCGACCACCGACGTCTACCACCACGGCGTCCAGGCCGAGAGCGACTTCGGCTACGCGCAGGCCGTACGGTCGGGCGGGCTGATCCACGTCTCCGGGCAGCTCGCGCTCGACGCGGCGGGCGCGTTCCGGCACGCGGACGACTTCGCCGCCCAGCTCGGCCTGACGTACGCCAACATCGACAAGGTCCTCGCCCACTACGGCGCCACCAGGAACCAGATCGTCTCCCAGACCCTGTACGTGGTGGACCTGCGGCGGCACGCGACGGCGACGGCCGAGGGCAATCTGGCGTACTTCGGCGCGCACCGGCCCGCGAGCACGGTCGTCGGCGTCACCGAACTGACCTTCCCCGGCCAGGTCGTCGAGATCGCCTGTCTCGTCGATCAGCCGCTGCCCGCCTGAGCGGTCGGTACCGTAGTCGTGTGTCCCTCTCCGACCTCGTCCGGCTGCGGCAGGCCCGCGACCGGATGGACCGCGAATACACGCGGCCGCTGGACGTCCCCGCGCTGGCCAGGGACGCCCTCATGTCGCCCGGCCACTTCTCCCGCAGCTTCCGCGCGGCCTACGGGGAGACGCCGTACAGCTATCTCATGACCCGCAGGATCGAGCGCGCCAAGGCGCTGCTGCGGCGCGGGGACCTGTCGGTGACGGACGTGTGCATGGAGGTGGGGTGTACGTCACTGGGCTCCTTCAGCTCGCGCTTCACCGAGCTGGTCGGCGAGAGCCCCAGCGCGTACCGGGCCCGCGACCACGGGGACGGCGCGGCCGTGCCCGCCTGCGTCGCCAAGATCTACACCAGGCCGGTCAGGAACCCGCGGCCGCCGACCGGTGCGCCGCGGGACCCTTCCTGATAACGTCACCGCTCGTGCGACCGGCCGCGGTCGCGAGAACCGAGGAGGTGAGACCCATCAACGCAGTAACAGGCTGGGTACTCTCCCCCTTCTCGGCGGCGCGGTTCATCTGACTCGGGTGGCCCAGGGAGTGCCCACAGGCATCCCACCGAAAGGCCTCCACCATGTCAGCGTCCTCTTCCTCCACGCGCGCCTCGTCCTCCTCCGCACGTGAGTTCTTCTCCGCCCCCGACGGCACCCGCCTGTCCTACGAGGTCATCGGCGCGGGCCGCCCGCTGATCTGCCTGCCCGGCGGACCGCAGGACTCCGTGTACCTCGGCGACCTCGGCGGCCTCTCCGCGCACCGGCAGCTGATCCGCCTCGACCTGCGCGGCACCGGCCGCTCCGGGCTCCCCGCCGACCTCTCCTCCTGCCGCTGCGACCGGCTCGTCGACGACGTGGCGGCGCTCCGCGACCACCTCGGCCTCGACCGCACGGACGTCCTCGCGCACAGCGCGGGCGCGAACCTCGCTCTCCAGTACCTGGCACGGGACCCCGCCCGCGTCGACAGGCTCGCGCTGATCACGCCGAGCGTCCGCGCCGTCGACATCACGATCACCGCGGAGGACCGGCTGTCGACCGCGCGGCTGCGCGCCGCCGAGCCCTGGTTCCCCGCCGCGTACGAGGCGCTGCGCGAACTCACCCAGGGCCGGGCCACCACCGACACCTGGGCGGCCATCGCCCCCTTCTCGTACGGCCGTTGGGACGCGGCGGCCCGCCGCCACCAGGCGGCCGAGGCCGAGCAGATGAACCCCGAGGTCGTGGCCGCGTTCGGCGCCGAGGGCGCGTTCGACCCCGCCGCGACGCGCGCCGCGCTCGCCCGTTTCGTACGTCCGGTGCTGCTGCTCACCGGAGAGACGGACCTGGGCGCACCGCCGCGCCCGATGAAGGAGCTCAACTCCCTCTTTCCGAAGGGCGAGTTGACCGTTCAGTCCGGTGCGGGGCACTTCCCGTGGCTCGACGATCCGGAGCGGTTCGTGGCGGTCGTGGCGGAGTTCCTGGGGTAGGCGCGGCGCGCTCCCCGTGGGCCGCCGGGGCTACCGGCGGCCGGCGGGGAGCGCCCGGTGGAGGGCTTCGGTGATCCGCTGGACGTCGGACCCCGTCGTACGCCAGTTGCTGAACGCGGCTCGCAGCGCGGGGACTCCGGCGTACACCGTCGGCGTGAGGAAGACGTCGTCGGACACCGCGTCGGCGAGGGCCGCAAGGCGTGCGGCGGTGGGGTCGTCGGCCAGCGTGAAGCAGACGACGTTCAGCCGGACCGGTGCGAGCAGCCGCAGTCCGGGGAGTTCCCCGACGGCGCCGCCCAGCGCGCGGGCGCAGGAGACGCACCGTTCGACGATCTCGCGGTGCCCGTCCCTGCCGTACGCGCGCAGCGTGAACCAGGCCGCGAGCGCCCGCAGTCGGCGCGAGTTCTCCGGGGTCAGGTGCACCAGGTCGGGGCTCTCGCCGAGCGGTCCGAGGTAGGCGGCGGCGTTCTGGAAGACGCGGGCCTGGAGGTCGCGCCGCCGGGTGAACTGCACCGCGCTGTCGTACGGCACGTTCAGCCACTTGTGCAGGTCGACGCAGACCGAGTCGGCGAGTTCGAGACCGTCGACCAGGTGGGCGTGGGCGGGCGAGAGCGCGGCGAAGGCGCCGAACGCGGCGTCCACGTGCAGCCAGAAGTCGTAGCGCTCGCGCAGTGCGGCGATGGCCCGCAGGTCGTCGAAGTCGACGGTGTTGACGGTGCCCGCGTTGGCGACGACCACGCAGGGCCCGTCCGCCGCGCGCAGCGCCTCTTCGAGCGCGGCCGGGTCGACGGCCTCGCGGTCCGGCAGGGTCGCCACCGGGACCAGCGCGGCGCGGCCGATCCCCAGCATCGAGAGGCCCTTGGCGATGCTGGAGTGCGGGCTGCCGGAGAGGACCCGCACCCGGCCGAGCGCGCCCACGCCCTCCTCGGCGACGCTCACCGCGAGCCGCTCCCCCAGCCACTCCCTGGCGACGGCGAGACCGACGGCGTTGGACATGGTGGCGCCGCTGACGAACGCCCCCTCGTGTACGTCGGAGAGCCCGAAGAAGCCGCGCAGCCACGCCACCGTCTCGCGCTCCAGGTGCTGACCGGCCGCGTCCAGCGAGGAGTTGGAGTTCTGGTCGACGGTCGAGGTCAGCCAGTCCCCGGCGAGCGCGGCGGGCGTCACGCCGCCGGTGACGAAGCCGAGGTAGCGCGGGCCCGCGCTGGCGGAGAGCCCCGGCTCCCAGCGCTCGGCGAACTCCGCGAGGGCGGCACGGAATCCGGCCCCCTGCTCGGGCCCCGCCGCGGACCCGGGCACCTGCCGCGCGGGACGCACCGGCTGTTCACCGAGCCCGTCGAGGAGCAGGCCCGCGCGGTGCCGGGTGGCGTCGAGGAGCTGGGGCAGCCGGTCGAGATCGTCGGCGAGCCGGGGATGCATGGGGACTCCGTCCGTGGGTGCGGGGGTCGGCTCCGGGAGCCGGGGCGGGGAGCGGGGCTTGGAGGGAGGGGCGGGGCTTGAGAGAAGGGGGCGGGGCTTGGGTGCGGGGACACGGTAGGCGGGGTGGGGGCCGGGGGGCCTGGTCCAATCCGGGGGAAGTGGACCGGAGGCACGGGCGGCACGGGCCCGTGCCGCCCACGGGCACGGCCTCGCTCAGGCGGCCCGGCGGCTGAAGAAGGAGCGCCGGTAGTCGCCCGGCGCCACCCCGACGTGCTTGAGGAAGTGGTGGCGGAGGTTGTTCGCCGTGCCGAGGCCGCTGAGTTCGGCGATCTTCTCGACCGGCAGATCCGTCGATTCGAGCAGGCTCTGGGCGCGGGCGAGGCGCTGGTTGAGGAGCCACTGGAGCGGTGTCGTGCCGGTGGCGGCCTGGACGCGCCGGTAGAGCGTGCGCGGGCTCATCGCGGCGCGGCGCGCCAGGTCGTCGACGGTGAGCGGCCGGTCCAGGTGCGCGCGGGCCCATTCCAGTACGGGCCCCAGGCCCTCGTCGTCCGTCGCGGGCACGGACAGGTCGATGAACTGGGCCTGACCGCCGGGCCGGTGGGCGGGCACCACCATGCGCCGGGCCAGCTGGTTCGCGACGTGCGCGCCGAGGTCGCGGCGGACCAGGTGCAGACAGAGGTCGAGCCCGGCGGTGAGGCCCGCGCTGGTCAGGACGTCGCCGTCGTCGACGTACAGGACCGAGTCGTCGACGGTCACCTCCGGGTAGCGCGCGGCGAGTTGGGCCGTGTGCATCCAGTGCGCGGTGGCCCTGCGGCCGTCCAGGAGCCCGGCCTCGGCGAGCGCGAAGGCGCCCGTGCACAGCGACACCATCCGGGCCCCCGAGGCATGGGCGCGGCGCAGCGCGTCGGCGAGGCCCGGCGGCAGCGGCCTGCCCTCCTCGACGCAGGGGTCCGGCACGGACGTCACGATGACGGTGTCCGCGCCGACGAGTCCGTCCAGACCGTAGGGCGTACGCAGGGAGAGCCCGATGTCGCCGCGCGCCTCCTCCCCCGTGCCCGGCTCGCGCGTCGAACAGAGCCGCAGGTCGTACCAGTGCTCCGCGAGGTCCGGCTGCGTCTTGCCGAACACCGTGAGCGGAATGCTCAGTTCGTACAGCTCCCAGGACGGGAGCCCTATCTCGTCGGTCACGACCACCGCGACGGATCCAGCGCTCATGCCCCGAGCGTACGAGGAGCTGATCACTCCGCGAGGGCCTGGCGGGATTTTGGTGATCACCGTCATTGCTGTCA
Source organism: Streptomyces sp. NPDC087300 (assembly GCF_044744425.1). Lineage (NCBI taxonomy): Bacteria > Bacillati > Actinomycetota > Actinomycetes > Kitasatosporales > Streptomycetaceae > Streptomyces > Streptomyces sp. NPDC087300. The sequence continues at coordinate 74,221 of NZ_JBIUYI010000015.1, read as the reverse complement.
CTGTTTCGCGCCGCCACCGCCTGCGAGCGTGCTCCTCATGAACGCACACACCAGCACCGCTCCCGTCTCCACCACCGCCACCGCTACCGCCACGGACACCGCCACGGACACCCCGGCCCCCACGCCCGTCACGGTCATCGGCCTCGGCAACATGGGTGCCGCCCTCGCCGCCGCCCTCCTCGACCGCGGCCACCCCACCACCGTCTGGAACCGCAGCCCGGAGAAGGCCAAGGCCCTGGTGGAGCGGGGCGCGCTGCTCGCCGCGAGCCCCGCCGACGCGGTCGCCGCCAGCCCCGTCGTCCTCGCCTGCGTCCTGGACGACGCGGCCCTGCGCGAGATCCTCGACCCGCTCGCGGAGTCCGGCGCGCTCACCGGGAAGTCCCTGGTGAACCTGACCTCCACCTCTCCGGAGGGCGCCGGCGAACTGTCCGCGTGGGCACGTGCGCACGGGCTCGGCCACCTCGACGGCGGGATCATGACGACGCCGGAAGGGGTGGGCAATCCGGAGCTGATGTTCCTCTACAGCGGCTCGGCCGAGGTGTTCACCACGTACCGCCCGGTGCTCGCCGCGCTCGGCGACCCCATCCACCTGGGCACCGAGCCGGGCCTCGCCTCGCTCTACGACACCGCCCTGCTCGGCCTGATGTGGGCGACGTTCACGGGCTGGCTGCACGGCGCGGCCGTGACCGGCGCCGACGGGACGAGCGCCGAGGACTTCACGGCCGTCGCGCTGCGCTGGCTGAACGGCGCCGTCGCCGGTTTCCTCACCCGGTACGCGGGCCAGGTGGACGCGGGGCACTACCCGGGGGACGACGCGACCGTGGACGTACAGATCGCGACGATCGACCACCTCCTCCACGCGGCGGCGGACCGGGGCGTGGACAACGCGCTGCCGCAGCTCCTGAAGGCCACCATGGAGCGGGCCGCGGCGGCGGGCCACGGCGGCGACAGCTACGCGAGCGTGATCGAAGTACTGCGCGGGGGCGCTGCCGCCGAACGGTAGAGCGAAGGCATTTTCGGGCGAAATCATCTGGTTTCGTGTGACCGTTCTGCAACAGCCGCCCCGTAGGGACCGATTCTCGGGCCAGGATGGGACGTCAGCACTCTGCCGTCCGGGGGAAGCCAGATGAACCGGCCACTGCGCCACATAGCCGTCTTCTGCGGGATTCTCAGCCTCGCGCTGCTGCTGCGCGCGACCTGGGTCCAGTTCGCGGAGAACGACGAGCTGGCCAATCACGAGCACAACCGCCGGGTACAGATCGAGGCCTTCTCCCACCCGCGCGGCGACATCATCGTCGGCGGGAAGTCCATCACCGGCTCGAAGGAGACGCCGGGCTCCGACTTCAAGTACAAGCGGGTCTTCAAGGAAGGCCCGATGTACGCGCCGGTGACGGGCTACTTCTCGCAGGCCCAGGGCGCCACCTTCCTGGAGGGCGTCCACAACGGCATCCTCAGCGGCAACGACGACCGGCTCTTCATCAAGCGCACCCTGGACATGCTGACCGGCAAGAAGCAGCAGGGCGGCGACGTGGTCACGACCATCGACGCCAAGGCGCAGAAGGCCGCCTACAAGGGCCTGGTGGATCTCGACGCCAAGGGTGCGGTGGTCGCGCTCGACCCCCGCACCGGCAAGATCCTCGCCCTGGCCAGCACCCCTTCGTACGACCCCTCGGTCTTCGCGGGCATCTCGCAGGACGAGGGCAAGAAGTTCGTGGATCTCGGCAAGCGCAAGGACAAGCCGCTCAACAACCGCGCGCTGCGCGAGATCTACCCGCCCGGCTCCACCTTCAAGATCCTCACCGCGGCCGCCGCCCTGGAGCACGGCGTGGTGACCGACGTGAACAAGCCGTCCGGCGCCAAGGCCCCGTACAAGCTGCCGCTCAGCTCGACCACCATCGGCAACGACGTGCCCAACTCCATGTGCGACAAGGTCTCGATGAAGACCGGCATGCAGTGGTCCTGCAACAACGTCTTCCTCGACGCCGCGCTCAAGGTCGGCAAGGACAAGATGCGCGAGACCGCCGAGAAGTTCGGCTTCAACGAGGAGCAGTTCGTCCCCGTGCGCGCGGTGGCCAGCAGCTACCCGAAGGACCTCGACAAGCCGCAGACCGCGCTGACCGGCATGGGCCAGGGCAGCCTGACGAGCACGCCGCTCCAGATGGCCATGGTCACCGCGGGCATCGCCAACGACGGCAAGGTCATGAAGCCGTACATGGTCGAGGAGCTGCGCGGCCCCGACCTCTCGACGATCGAGAAGGCCTCGCCCGACACCCTGAGCCAGGCGGTCTCCGGGAAGACCGCGCAGACGGTGCAGGACATGATGGAGAACACCGTCGAGAACGGCACCGCGAACAAGGCGAAGATCGACGGCGTCACCGTCGGCGGCAAGACCGGCACCGCGCAGCACGGCGCGGACGTCAACGACGAGCGCCCCTACGCCTGGTTCGTCTCCTACGCCAAGAAGGAGGACGGCTCCTCGCCCGTCGCGGTGGCCGTCTTCGTCGACCCGTCCGACATGAACATCGCGCGCGAGGAGATCGCGGGCGGCAAGCTGGGCGCGCCGATCGCGAAGGCGGTCATGCAGGCGGTCCTGGACCACTGACCGCCGGGGGAACCCGGAACGGCCCAGGCACGCCGGCCGCTCCGGGACCCCGCCGCCCGCCGCGCCGCCCCTCACCGGACCGGCTCCCACGGCAACGGGCGGCTGTGCAGGACGTCCAGGCGGGAGACCGCGCGGGTGAGGACCACATACAGCCGGTTGAGCCCGCGCCGCTCCGCCTCGGCGATCGCCGCCGGTTCGACCGCGACCACGTGGTCGTACTCCAGGCCCTTGGCGACGGACGCGGGAAGCAGCGTCACGCGCGCGCCGAGCTCATCCGGCCCGGCGGCCTCGATGCCCGCCGCGGCGAGGACGGACCGCAGCTCCTCGACGTCCCCGTCGGCGGCGATGACCCCCACGGACCCCTCTCTGCCGAGCGCCGCCCGCACCGCGCCGACCACCGCACCCGGCACGTCCGCGACCTCGCGGATCGCCAACTCCCCGTCCGTACGCAGGGATCTGGCGGGCGGCACGTCCACGTCGAGCCGCCCCAGGAGCTCGTTGGCGAGCCCGACGATGGCCCGGGGCACCCGGAATCCGGTGGTCAGCGGCGTCACCGGGGCGTCCGGCTTGCCGAGGTGCGCCAGGAGCGCGGGCCAGCTGCGGGCGGCCCACGGGGCGGTGCCCTGGGCGAGGTCCCCGAGGACGGTCAGCGACCCGAAGTCCGCGCGCCGCGCGATCGCCCGGCACTCCATCGGCGAGAGGTCCTGCGCCTCGTCGACGACGATGTGCCCATATCCCGCGGGCCGTTCGAGCAGTCCCTCGATCTCGTCCATCAGGACGAGGTCGGCGGCCGTCCACCGCGCCGACTTGTACGAGCGCGGGGCCCGCTGCCACAGGACCGCCCGCTGCTCGTCGGCGCTCAGCACCCCCTCGGCCGCGGCGGCGAGCGCCTCTCCGTCCGAGAGCAGCCCGGCGAGCAGCTCGTCGGACCGGACCCTGGGCCAGCTGCCGTCCACGAAGGCGCTCACCGGACGGGCCCGGGAGATCTTCTGCACCCAGGTGTTGTTCCTGACCCCCGAACGCCGCTCGGCCTGCTCCTGGACGGCCCGCACGGCCCGGGTCCGCACGCGCTCGCGCCCGATCGCGTACGGCGGCTCCTCCTCGCGCACGCCCTCGACGATCTCCGCGAGCACCTCCACCGGCAGCCGCCACCGGTAGGACCCCTCCGGCACGGCCAGCGGCTCCACGGGCGGCGCCACGCGCGCGTACAGCGCCCGGCGCAGCACCTCGGCCATCCGCACGTCGTGCTTGACGACCGCCGCGGCCTCCTCGTCCACCGCCCGCACCGGGTGCCGCCCGATCTCGTCCCGCACGGTGGACTGCCGCACCCCGGTCTCGCCGAGCGAGGGCAGCACCTCGGCGATGTAGCGCAGGAAGGTGCGGTTGGGCCCGAGCACGAGGAGCCCGGCGCGCTGCACGCGCTGCGGATGCGTATAGAGCAGATACGCGGCCCGGTGCAGCCCCACGGCGGTCTTCCCGGTCCCCGGCGCCCCCTGCACGCACACGGAGAGACCGAGCTCCCCGCGCACCAGGTCGTCCTGCTCGGGCTGGATGGTGGCGGCGATGTCCCGCATCGGCCCGACCCTCGGCCGCTCGATCTCCCCCGCGACGATGCGGCTCCCGGCGCTCTCCACACCCGATCCCAGGTGCTCGTCCTCAAGTCCCGTGAGATCGCCGGAGTCCCCCTTGCTGCCGGGCGCCCAGCCGAACCGCCGCCGCACCGCGACGCCCTGCGGGTCGCGGGCGCCCGCCTGGTAGAAGGCGCGGGACACGGGCGCGCGCCAGTCGACCACCAGCGGCGGGGCCGAGGGGTGCTCGGTGATGCGCAGCCGCCCCACGTAATACCGCTGCCCGCCGTGCTCCCCCGCGCCGCGCCCCGCGAAGTCGAGCCGCCCGAAGAACAGCGGCGCCTCGGGCAGCTCCCGCATGGCCTTGGCCCGGCTGCGGAACTGATAGCCGAGCACCTCCGCGTCGGCACCGGACGCCGAGACGTCCGCACCGACGACGACCTGCTCCTGAGCGCCCTCGACCATGCCCGCGAGGGCCCTGCGACAGGCATCGTGATAGCTGCGTTCCTCGACAAGGGCTTCCGTCATGCACCCCAGAATAATGTAACCGAGTTAAATTTGTAACCGAATATCAAAGGTCCGGCTAGACTCTCCCTCATGGCACCCGAAGCGAGCCTCCGAGAGCTCAAGAAGCAGCAGACGTACGCGACGGTCTCCGAGACCGCGATCGCCCTCTTCCTGGAGAGGGGCTTCGAGAAGGTCTCGGTGGCGGAGGTGGCGGCCGCGGCGCAGATCTCCAAGCCGACCCTGTTCCGCTACTTCCCGACCAAGGAGGACCTGGTCCTCCACCGCTTCGCCGACCACGAGGACGAGCCGGCCCGCGTGGTCTCCGCGGCCGACACCCCCGCCCTCACCGCCCTGGAGCACCACTTCCTGGACGGCCTCACCCGCCACGACCCGGTCACCGGCCTCAACGACGCGGAGCCGGTCCTCGCCTTCCACCAACTCCTGTACAGCACCCCGTCCTTGGTGGCCCGCCTGTACGGCTACCAGAACCGCTCCGAACAGTCCCTGGCCACCGCCCTCACCGAGACCCACGGCGGCACTCCCTTGGAAGCCCGCCTGGCCGCGGCCCAGATCATCGCCACCCAACGCGTCCTGGCCCTGGAGAACTGGCACCGCATCGCCACAGGCACCCCCGCGACAGAGGTGGCCTCCCAGGCCACCACAGAAGCGACAACAGCCTTCACCCACCTACGCAAGGGCCTGACCCGCTACGCACACCGCTGACGACCAAGGCCAAGCCCCCACCGCCCGGCGCCCGAGATCTAAACGGGAGGGGCCACGGGGCACGCCGGACGGGACAGACATAGAGACCGCGCCGATCCCCTCGGCCGCCGCCATCGCGATGCCCGCGGCGACGATGCGGTCCAGACCGAGCCCGGGACGCGGCCCCTTGGAGGGCCGCTCCCGCTAACCCCCCGACGGCACGTCGAGCAGCCCGATCAGCGGAGCGAGCGCGCGGATGACCGCCTCGGCCCCCGCCGTACGCAGCGGCTCGGCCTTCCGGTCGTCCCGTGCGTACCCGACGAAACGTACCTTCGCCTCGCGCGCGGCTTCGAAGTCGGACACCGTGTCGCCGATCATCACCGCGTCACACGGCTCGGCACCGAGCCCGCGCAGCGCGCACAGCACCGGGTCGGGGTCCGGCTTGAGCTGCTCGGCGTGGTGCGTACGGCCGTAGATGTGCGGGCCGAACGCCTCGGACAGACCGTGCCGGTGCAGATAAGAGGCCACCGCGCGCGGGGAGTTGTTGGTGACGACGGCGATCCGGCAGCCCCGCCGCCACAGCTCGCGGATGAGCCGGTGGGCACCCCGGGTGGCCGGGGCGCACTGCGCGGCCCGCACCTCGCCGTCCGTGAGGAAGTCCTCCAGCGCGGCGACGCCGCTGCTGCCAGGCCGCTCGCGGGCGACGTCGCGCAGGACGTCGTAGGGGTCCTTGGAGTGGCGGTCCGCCGGGTCGATCACGTCATGGAGACCGTGCTCGCCGACCAGCTTCCAGAAGTCGTCGGCGGCGGGCCGGGACGCCTCGCCGGGAAAGAGCCGGCAGATGGGCCCGTCGAAGTCGAACAGCACACAGCTCCCCGCCGGATCGGCGAACAGCGCGCGCACCTCGTCCAGTTCACGCGCGACGGAGGGCAGCTCACCGATGCCCGCGCCCGCCTGCCGCCCGATGCCCGCCCGTCCCGCCGGAGCGTCGGCGCCCACCACCTCATACGCCCCGCCGTACACCTCTTCGTACGTCTCGTCTCCCACCGCACCCCATTCGTCGAGGGCCCCGCCGTCCCGCGCGGACCGTGCCGCGCGGTGCGCCTCCTCCTGCGCCCGGCCGTACGGCCCGGCGTACCAGGCGCGCAGCGCTGCCTCCGCGTGCGCCTCGTCGGGCACCTTCTTCAGCTTCAGGGGTTCGGCCGCGCGCCGCAACGCCCGGCAGACCCGCCGTGCCGCCCGTTGGAAGTCCTCGTGGTCCGGTTCTCCCGGCAGGCCGGCCAGGTCGAGTGCCGCGCGCATGATGTCGGGGAAGACGGACTGGGCGTACTCGAAGTCCAGGTAGGCGGGCAGGTCGGTGTCCAGTCCTTCCGTCATCTCCGGGTGGCCGGCGTTCACCATCTCCTCGGCCCACAGCGCGGTCATCCGGACCTGCTCATCCTTCTCGTAGTCCATGCGGACGAGATGCGTGGCGAGATCATGGAGCGGATCGCCGTACATCGCCAACTCCCAGTCGATCACCGCGAGTCTCTTGCGGTCGACCACGACGTTGGCCGGGTGGACATCGGTGTGCAGGAGGCAGAAGGGCCGCGGGGTGAGGCGCGGACGGTCCCGGTCGTCGCGGAAGGATCTGAGCGCGTCGGAGCGGATGCCGACCGCTTCGAAGAGGTCCCGGAACCGCCACCGGTTCCACTGGTGCACCCGGTCCTCGGTGAAGCCGATCAGCCACTCGAAGAACTCCTGGCTCCGCCCGCTCTCGGGCCAGCCGGCGGGGGTCGGCGGCAGCTTGTCCCCCCGTACGCCCGCCGTCCTGGCGAAGAATCGGGCGAAGGCCCGCATCATCCGGTCCTCGTTACCCTCGTCGATCCGTACGTCGGAGAGCACCTGACCGGCGCGGTAGGAGTGCAGCGACCAGTCACCGAAGTCCCGGTAGCAGCGCGGCACTTCCTTCTTCAGATGGCGGCTCACCGTCGCGAGGACCTCGCTCTCGCTGCGCCAGATGCGCGGCACCACCTGCACCGTGTCGCGCGGCATCCGGCACTTCACGCGGGCCCGGAACGGCATCGTGCCCAGCAGGGCGGCGAGCCACCAGCCGAGCGGCACCACGTAGTTGATGTTGTGGTACCCGGCTACGACCTCACGGTCGGGGCTCTCCCTGTGCGAGTCCGCGGATCGCCTGATCAGCGACTCGCGCAGCCCGCTCTTCGGCGCCCCGTGGGGAGATCGGGGCGGAGGTGACGACATGAGGGCAGAGAGTACCCGTGCAGCGAACCGTTCCTGTGACTTGCCGCATTCTGGACATCGGCGCGGCGTTTGCTTACCCAGCCTGCACCTTTACCGCGCTCTAATGTCGCCCACGGCGTATACAACCCTGAGAAGCGGTTTCAGGGACTCGACGACATGCGTGGCGCCGGCCTCGCGCAGCAGCCGCGCTTTGCGAACGTTACGCGCGTAGCCCAGAAATCGTACCTCCGCCCGCTGTGCGGCCTGGTAGTCCGACGGCGTGTCACCGATCATCAGGGTGGCGGCCCGATCCGCGCCCATCGCCTTCACGGCGCGCTCCAGGCAGTGGGGGTGGGGCTTGAGCAGGTGGAGGTCCTGGGTGCGGCCGTAGACGTGCGGGGCGAAGCATTCCACGAGACCGCGCGACGCCAGGTAACGGTTCACCGCGCGCGGGGAGTTGTTCGTCGTCACGGCGAGCCGGGCGCCGACGGCCGACCAGGTGCGGATCAGCGGGTCGACGTACGCGGTGGGCATGGCGGAGGCCACGGCGCCGAGCTCCTGCTGGGTGAGGTTCTCCTCCAGCTCGGCGACCAGGTCGCTGCCCGGTCTGCGGCGGTCGACGGCGCGCAGTACGAGGTAGGGGTCGGGCTCCTCGCGCACGCCGTCGGCGAGCAGGTCGCGCAGGCCCTGCTCCTCCAGCCACCGGACCTGATCCTGCGCCACCTGCTTCGCCGCGCGTCCGGCGAAGAGGTGGCAGATGGGACCGTCGAAGTCGAACAGCACAAAACGGACAGAACCGATCAGAGAACGAAGGCTCTCGGTCTCTTCTTCGACTGCCCCGGAACGTGCCGCGTCAGATTGCGTCGAATCAGAAGTCACCTAAGAGAGTGTCAGGTCCATGGTGATGGTTTCCCATAGGGCGTCGAACCACTTCTGAGACTGGTCGACGAACATGGAGTCCCGCGCGGTCGGCTCGCCCCGCTCGAAGGAGAAGAGGGGGACCTTGATGCCCCCGGAGTCGTACTTGAACATCTCCGCGTCCGTACCGTCCCCCTCCAGATCGAGCGGCTGCCGCTCCAGCGTGTAATACGCCACCAACGCCTCCACCTCATTGAGCAGATACAGCTTGATCGGCGTGGTGAACGGCAGGGCGCGGAACGTGACGCGGACGTCGATGCCGTGGGAGGCGCGCAGGGCACGGAGGTTGTGGCGCAGGACCTGGCCCTGGGCGTTGCGCTGGGCCAGCCAGTCCTCGTGGAGCCGCTGCCGGCCCGCCGCGTCCGGGTCGACCGGCACCGGGAACGCGAGGTCGATCTCGCTGCTCGGCAGCAGCACCCGCAGGTCGATCGACTCGGGCTTGAGCTTGCCCTCGTGGATGAGCCGCACCGGCTCGCCCATCGCGATCATGAGCGTCTCCGCGGTGTACGACACGACGTCGATCCGCACGTGCGGCGCCGCGAACGCGGCGGCGAGCCGCGGGGCGAGCGCGACCATGGAGGGCTGCGGGCCCTCGCTGACAGAGGCAGGGGTGGCCGCCTGCGCCACCCGGGGCGGGCTGCCCTTGCTGACGTTGGAGAGGAGGCCTTCGCCTTGCAGTGCCTTCATGGCCTGGCGCACGGTGCCGCGCTCGACACCGAACTCCTCGGCGAGCTTGGTCTGGGTGGGCAGGCGTTCGCCCGCCTTGAGTTCGCCCGCCCGGATGCGGTCGCGGAGGGTGTCGGCGATGTCCTGGGGTGAGAGTTTCCTGCTGCCGTTCACTGCCACGTTCTCCTGGGTCACGCCCAGACGATACAACTGACCGCCATCTTTGGGCAGTTGAAGGGAAGTTGTTTATGGACTCCGACCAAGTGGGGACAACTCAAGCAGAGTTGGTTGCCAACTGACTCCAGATGGCAGAGGGAGGAACCACCATGTCCGTCATAGCCCTCCTCGCAGCCGTGGTCGCCGTCACCGTCGAGCAACTCGTGCAGTGGAAGTACGGCCCGATGGGCATCATCGGTCTCCTCCTGCTGACCGTCGGCGTCAAGGCGAAGAACCCCACGGTCAGTTCCATCGGAGCCGTCGTCCTCGCCCTGATGATGACAGGACCCGCGATCTGACCGGGCCGGCGGCCGGGCCACATCGGGGCCGAACCGGGGGAATCCCCTACCCGGCCCCTAGCCCGCCGCCAGCTCCAGGTCCTGACTGATCGTGTTCCAGAGGGCGTTGAACCACAGATGGGACTGCTCGACGAAGGTCGTGTCCCGCAGCCCGTCCCCCTCCTTGAACGGAAAGAGCATCGACTGCGTGCCCTGCGCGTCGTACATCTCCAGGGACTCCTTGCCGATCTCCTCGTCCCGCTTGGCTAGCGTGTAGTACGCGAAGAGGGCCTCGGATCCGTTGATCAGGTACAGCTTCACGGGCGGCGTGAACGGCAGCGCGCGGAACTGGACCGACACGTCGATGCCGTGCGAGGCGCGCAGCGCGAGGAGGTTGTGGCGCAGGACCTGGCCCTGCGCGTTCCGCTGGGAGAGCCAGCGCCGGTGCACATGGGCCTCCTCGTCCTCCCCGGCGTCGACCGGCGCGGGGAAGGCGAGGTCGATGTCGCGGCTCGGCAGCAGGACCCGGACGTCGACCTTGGCCGGATTCCGCTGTCCGGCGTGGATCTGCCGCAGCGGTTCGCCGATCGCCATGGTGAGGGAGATGGAGGTGAGGCAGAGCGCGTCTATCTCCACGTGCGGCGATTCGAACGCGGCAGCGATCCGCGGGGCCAGGCCGACCATCGTGGGCTGTGGCCGCACACCGCCGGGACCTGCGAGCGCGCGCTCCGAGGCCTCCGCGACGGTGGCGGGGCTACCCTTCGAAACGTTGGACAGCAGATGCTCCCGCTGCAGGATTTTCAGTGCCTCGCGCACCGCACCGCGCTCGACACCGAACTCGTCGGCCAGTTCGGCCTGCGTGGGCATGCGCTGACCCGGCCGCAGCGACCCGGACCTGATCCGGTCGCGCAGCACGTCGGCCACTTCGCGGTGAGACCTCTGGTGCCTCTTCCGCCCGTTGACTGATGCTTGTTCCGGGCTCACAACCAAACGGTACAACTTCGCGCCATCTTTGGGGAGTTGCAGGGAAGGTGGTTATGAGTCGTCCCTCAGCGGAGATAAGTCCCTTGAAGTTGGTAGCCAACTTTGGCGACATGGTCAGACCCCTCCGGGGTTGGCCACCAGCCATCGACCGCCGCAGCGCAGCAACCGCGATGGACGGCCAGTTGGTCACCGGCTGAACGGGGTCCGCCGCCCCGATCCCGAAGGAGGGAACGTCATGCCGCTCATCGCCATCGTCGTCGCCGCCCTCGCCATCGGATTCGAGCAGGTCATCCAGTGGAAGTACGGGCCGCTCGGCATCATCGCCTTCGTTCTCCTCACCGTGGGCATCAAGGCCAAGAACACCAAGCTCAGCGGGCTCGGGGCCGGTCTCCTCGTCCTGCTGCTCGCCCAGTCGGGCTGACCCAGGGTCGGGCTGGCCGGGCTCCCATCCGGAGGGGAGCCGGGAGTCCGGTCAGTCATCAGGAAGTCTGAGCCCCGGTACGCGGATGGCCGGGGCTCAGACGCTTCCCGGGGGGCGTCAGGGACTGGGAACCCCTGACACCCCCCGGCACCCTTCGCATCCCCGCACCCGCCGACTCCTCCGTGATCCGGCCCGGCGCCGCCAGGCGCACCGCGGACGCGTCCCCGAGCCACGGCTCCGCCGACTCCGTGGTCGGCGATCTCCAGGACGAGGCAGCCGGACCCCGCGTACGTACGCGACTCAAGGGCCCGTACGACGTCGTCGACGAGGTCGATCGGCGCGCCGGCCCCGCGGGCCCCGCGCTCCTTGGCCGCCGGGGCACGAGGTCACACCAGCAGGTCGTCGACCTGCGCCTCGCCCTCCCGGTAGCGCCGCGCGATCTCCGCGCTGCATTCGTCCGTGGTCCGCTGGAGCAGCTGTCGGCGCCGCGACACCTGCTGCTCGTACCGCACGAGGCGGCCCATCGCCGTGTGCAGCTCGTCGTCCGTGCGCGCCACCAGGTCGGAGAGCTGCACCTCGGAGAGCATCTCGGCGGCGAGCAACCGGTACTCCTCGCTGTGCGGGGTGCCGAGCGTGAGGTGCCTGGCCGACGAGCGGTGCCGGGCCGGGGCGTCCCTGAGGATCTCCGGGAGCCGGTCGACGACCGGCGCTTCGGGCTCGGGGGCGAGCGGGTCCCTGCGGCGGGCGATCTCGGCCCGCAGGATGTCGATCCGGCCCTGGAGCAGCCGCCGCACATAGCTCAGATCGGCCTCGTCCTGCTGGGCCGCCCTGCGCAGCTCGCGGAGCTCCACGAGGCGCAGCGCCGCCAGGTCGTGCTCGGGCACCTCGGGCAGCAGCGGGCTGCCCGTGCGCTGCACGGGCGGGCGCGGAACCTGCGAACGCTGCAACGAGTTGCGACCGGGCGAATGCCCGGTACTTGGTGTGCTCATGTAGCTCTACCCGTCCCCTCGACCGGCCGACGCGGTACACCGCGTGTGAGCATCGTGCCACCCCGAGTGGCCGCTATGTGAATGAGTGCCCGGAATCGGCCCCGGATGGGGGGATCGGAGGCATCTGCCGGGCGCCGTGCGGGGCACGGCATGATGACCGTATGCGAGCAGTGGTGCAGAGGGTGGACGGCGCGAGCGTCGTCGTGGACGGCGAGACGGTCGGCGAGATCAGCGGCGAGGGCCTGTGCGTCCTGGTGGGCGTCACGCACGACGACACCAAGGAGAAGGCGGCCCAACTGGCGCGCAAGCTCTGGTCGTTGCGCATGCTGGCCGACGAGAGGTCGTGCAGCGACATCGACGCGCCGCTGCTGGTCATCAGCCAGTTCACGCTCTACGGAGACGCCCGTAAGGGCCGCCGCCCCACCTGGAACGCGGCGGCCCCCGGCGACGTGGCCGAACCCCTGGTCGACGAGGTGGTGGCGCGGCTGCGCGCCCTGGGCGCGACGGTGGCGACGGGCCGGTTCGGGGCCCAGATGCGGGTGGGCCTGACGAACGACGGACCGTTCACCGTGCTGCTCGACATGTGAGCCCAGGGCGACCTGCGAGCCCCGGAGCGGCCTGTGAGCCCCAGGGCGACCTGTGAGCCCTACGGCTCGACGACCACTTCCTGGGCAGCCGCGATGTCCCCCGCCACGAGTTCGGCGTCCAGGGGCACGTTGCGCTTGATCAGGCCGAGGGCGATCGGCCCGAGCTCGTGGTGGCGTACGGCCGTGGTGACGAAGCCGAGCTTGCGGCCCTCGGGACCCTCGCTCGCCAGGTGCAGCGGCGTGCCCGCGACCGGCAGGTGCACCTCGCTGCCGTCCAGGTGCAGGAAGACCAGGCGGCGCGGGGGCTTGCCCAGGTTCTGCACCCGGGCGACGGTCTCCTGGCCGCGGTAGCAGCCCTTCTGGAGGTGCACGGCGGTGCCGAGCCAGCCCAGCTCGTGCGGGATGGTGCGGTGGTCGGTCTCGAAGCCGAGCCGCGGCCGGTGGGACTCCACGCGCAGCGCCTCGTAGGCGAGCAGCCCGGCGGCGGGGCCGTGCTCCTGGGCGTACGACTCCAGGTCGGCGCGCGGCAGGAACAGGTCGCGGCCGTGCGCGGTCTCGCGCACGACGACGCCGTCGGGGACGGGGGCGATCGATCCGGCGGGCGCGTGCACCACGGCGAACTCGCCGGTGCGGTCGGCGACTTCGACGCGGTAGAAGAACTTCATGCTCTCCAGGTACGCGATGAGCGCTTCCTGGGTGCCGGGTTCGACGTGCAGCCAGACCGTGTCGCCGTCGTCGACGAGATAGAGGGCGTGTTCGATGTGGCCGTTGGCGGAGAGGATCAGCGCTTCGGTGGCCTGTCCCACGGGGAGCTCGCTGACGTGCTGGGTGATCAGCAGGTGCAGCCAGCTCAGCCGGTCGGCGCCGGTGACGGTGACCACGCCGCGGTGCGAGAGGTCGACGAATCCGGTGCCGTCGGCGAGGGCGCGCTGTTCACGGAACAGTTCGCCGTAGTGGGCGGCGACGCCTTCGTCCACGCCCTCGGCGGGGACGGCGCCGGGCAGGGACAGCAGGGGGCTCTTCATGTTCACAAAGACTACGACCCACCGGGGGCGGTTTTTATTTCTGGGCCGCGCAGTTCTCGCACTGGCCGAAGATCGCGAAGTGCTTCAGGTCGGTGTCGAAGCCGAACGTCTCGCGCAGCTTGGCGGTGAACTCCGCGGCGATCTCGGTGTCCGCCTCGATGACGTTCGTGCAGTCGCGGCAGACCAGGTGGATGTGGTGGTGCCGGTCGGCGAGGTGGTAGGTCGGCGCCCCGTGCCCCAGATGGGCGTGCGAGACGAGGCCCAGCTCCTCCAAGAGCTCCAGGGTCCGGTAGACCGTGGAAATGTTGACCCCCGACGCCGTCTTCCGCACTTCGCAGAGGATGTCGTCGGGGGTCGCGTGCTCAAGGGTGTCGACGGCTTCGAGGACAAGCTGGCGCTGCGGGGTCAGCCGGTAGCCGCGCTGCCGCAGGTCGCTCTTCCAGTCGGTGCTCACCACACCTCGAAGTCTAGGTCTACTTGAAGAAAGCGATGCCGTCGTCCGGCAGGTCGCCCAGGTTCCGAGCCATCTCCGCGACCTCCTCGGGCGAGACGACCTTCTTGAGCTGCGCCGACATGTAGGGGCGCAGCGGCACCTCGGGGGTCTGCTTCTCGCCGACCCACATCAGGTCGCCCTTCACATAGCCGTAGAGCCGCTTGCCGCCGGTGTAGGGGCCGGAGGCCGCGGTGCGCGCGACGGCGTCCGTGACCAGGTCGATCTGCGGCTTCTGGTCGGCCAGCTCGCCGTACCAGATCTCGACGACGCCCTCGTCGCGGACCATCACGACCTCGACCTTGCGGTTCTCGTCGATCCGCCAGTAGCCCGACTCGGACTCCAGCGGCTTGACCTTGTTGCCCTCGGCGTCGAGCACCCAGGTGTACGAGCGGTACTCGATGAAGTCGCGCCCGTCGTGCGTGAAGGAGACTTCCTGGCCGAAATTCGCCTTCTCGGCGCCGGGGAAGTCGGTGACGCCCGCGCCCGCCCAGTTGCCGAGGAGGAAGGCGAGGGGGACGAGGGAGGGGTTCAGGTCGGACGGAATCTCGATCATGGGAAGCTCAGGCGATCTGTGGAGGTGACGGTGGCGGTGGGGTCGATCAGCGCTGGCCCTGGTACAGCTTCTTCACGGTCAGTCCGGCGAAGGCGAGAACGCCGACGCAGACGAGAACCAGCAGGGCGGAGAAGAAGGCCTCAAGCACGGGGTGCTCCTCGGTGAGCGGTGGGGCAGGTATCAGAGCCGGTCCCACTGTAGTCGGGCCGTGCCCGTCCCTCTCTGTGAGGGCCCTTCGGACGTAGGCTGGATGTATGTACGCGCGAAGGCGTCATGTGTACTTCGCCATGATGGGCACCTGCATCGGCCTGTTCGTCCTGGCCTGGGGTGTCGTGCGGCTCTGGTCGGTCCCCGTCGCCGTCGGGATGTGCGTGGTGGCGATGGTGATCCCGCCCCTCGCGGCCATCACGGCGAACCGCAGGGGGCCCGAGGACCGCTGGTGGGACGATCCCAGCGGGGACCAGAGGTCCGACGAGTGGTGGGACGAGCTGGACGGCAAGCGCAGACGGCCGTAGGCAACGGCAAGCGCGGACGCCCGTAGGCAGCCGAAGGGCCGCACCCCGTTCCAGTGGCGTCCAACCCCCTGGGGTGCGGCCCTTCGGCCGTTCGTGGTGCGTGCCGGATCAGACCGCGATCGCGATCTCCGCGAGGCCGCCCGTCTGCGCGACGACCGTGCGGTCGGCGGTGCCGCCGGGGATCAGCGCCCGGACGGTCCAGGTGCCCTCGGCGGCGTAGAAGCGGAACTGTCCGGTGGCCGAGGTCGGGACCTCGGCGGTGAACTCGCCGGTCGAGTCCAGCAGGCGCACGTAACCGGTGACGGGCTCGCCGTCGCGGGTCACCTGGCCCTGGATGGTGGTCTCACCGGGCTTGATCGTCGAAGCGTCGGGGCCGCCGGCCTTTGCTCCACACATGCGTACTCCTAGGGGAAAGGAAGGTCGGTCTTGCTTACTTGTTGGCGCCGAGCTCGATCGGCACGCCGACGAGGGAGCCGTACTCGGTCCACGAGCCGTCGTAGTTCTTGACGTTGGTCTGGCCGAGCAGCTCGTGCAGGACGAACCAGGTCAGGGCCGAACGCTCACCGATGCGGCAGTACGCGATGGTGTCCTTGGCCAGGTCGACCTGCTCGTCCTCGTAGAGGGCCTTGAGCTCGTCGTCCGACTTGAAGGTGCCGTCGTCGTTGGCGTTCTTCGACCACGGGATGTTGCGGGCGGACGGGACGTGGCCCGGACGCTGCGACTGCTCCTGCGGGAGGTGGGCCGGGGCGAGCAGCTTGCCGCTGAACTCGTCGGGCGAGCGCACGTCGACCAGGTTCTTCGCGCCGATGGCCGCCACGACGTCGTCGCGGAAGGCGCGGATCGAGGTGTCCTGGGCCTTGGCCTTGTAGTCGGTGGCCGGGCGGCTGGGGACCTGCGCGCCGTCGACCAGGTCGCGGGAGTCGAGCTCCCACTTCTTGCGGCCGCCGTCGAGGAGCTTCACGTCCTGGTGGCCGTAGAGCTTGAAGTACCAGAAGGCGTACGAGGCGAACCAGTTGTTGTTGCCGCCGTAGAGGACGACGGTGGTGTCGTTGGCGATGCCCTTCTTCGACAGGAGCTCCTCGAAGCCCTGCTGGTCGATGAAGTCACGGCGGACCGGGTCCTGGAGGTCCTTGGTCCAGTCGATCCGGATCGCGTTCTTGATGTGGTTCTTCTCGTACGCCGAGGTGTCCTCGTCGACCTCGACGATGGCGACCTTCGGGTCCTCGATGTGGGCCTCGACCCAGTCGGCGTCTACCAGGACGTCACTGCGGCTCATGGGTGTCTCCTCCGGGGCAGTTGCGGCGGTGCGGCTGTGCTGCGGTGCACGAGGGGGCGGCCGGTACGGGCCGGTGGTGCGGGGAGGCACGGTGGCGTACGTACGGCGCGGGAGGCCTGCTGGATGGGCGTCACCAGGCCGGGGAACGCAGGACGCGGAACGGTCCCGCTAGAAGGTGCGACAGAGCATGGCGGCGACGCGGCACAGGTCCACTGCCCGCCGCTTCGTGAGGTCCGCCTGTCGTTGCATGGGTCCGATCGTAGGGACGGAGGGGCGGCTGTGTCACCGGTGCTCCGCATGGTGAGACACGATCGTCCACGATGTGGGAATAGTTGAACCCCGGGGCCGCCCGGAAGGGCCCCGGGGTCCGGTGTCGTCCCCGTCACATCCGCCCGCCGGACGGCTTCGTCTCGTACTTCGGACGGGGCGGCCCGGCGGCGGGGTTCAGCCGGCCAGCCGCACGTCCGAACCCGTCACGGACATGTCCACGCCGTCCGGCGCCGCCTCGACCTTCTCCAGCTTGATCCCGGCCGGCAGGTCCTCGACCTTCTGCTCGAAGTCGGTGACGTCGCGGGCCGTGCCCTCGGGCAGCGGGATGGAGAGGCCGAGGACCTCCAGCTTCTTCGGGATCGAGTCCGCGTGGACCTTGATGTTGTCGCCCTCGACGCGGACCGAGCTCAGCACGTACACGGGCTTGGGCAGCTTCGCGCCGCCCTTGCTGACCTCGACCTCGACCTTGATCTTGCCGTTGCCGCCGTCGGAGAGGCCGACGACCTTGCCGGTGGCGCCGAGCGGCAGCTGGACCGGCTCGGACTTGCTGGCCTTCAGGAGCTCGTCGTAGGAGACCCGCGCGGTGCCCGTGGCGGTCGCGGCGGTCGCCGAGCTGTAGTCGCCGGAGAACTTCACGCCCTTCATGTGGGCGGTCAGATCGGCGATGCGGATGGAGTCGGAGCCGGACTTGGCCTCGTAGTCCTTGATCCCGACCTCCACGTCGTCGAGCTCCCCGCCCGCGACCTGGGTCAGGAAGGGGAACCCCTTGATGGAGACGTCGGGCGTGCTGCTCAGCCCTTCGCTGGTACGCATCTTGTCCGCCGCCTCGCCCTCGGCGAAGTTCACGGCCAGCCGGTCGGCCGCCACGAACAGACCCCCCAGGATCACGACGACGATCAGAAGTATTCGTACGGCGCGCATGCTCATGTCCGGTGTTCCCCCACCTTGGCCCCCGACTGTCGTTTGCCGCGAGCCTAAAGGACAGGTCCCCGGCCGAGGAGCTCGGCCGGGGACCTGTCGATCAGCTGTGACGATCGCGCGGCGCTCAGCCGATGGCACGTCCGAGGACGTACACGGCGGGGGCGGCGGCCGCGAGCGGCAGCGCGACGCCCGCCGTCATGTGCACGAACCGCGACGGATAGTCGTAGCTCGCGACGCGGTGCCCGATCAGCGCGCAGACCCCGGCGCCGAGCGCGAGCAGCGCGCCCTTGCTGCCGTAGTCGGTCATGCCGCCGACGGCGACCCCGGCCCCGGTGGCCGCGAGCAGCGCGACGACGACGGAGGCGGGCGTGGGCAGCGGCAGCGCGCGGGCGAGCACCGCGACGGCGACGGCGACGCAGCCCACGGTCACGGCGTCCGCCTCGGCCGCGAGGTGCCCGGTGGCGATGATCGCGAGCGCGGCGGAGGTGAGGGTCGCCATGAGCCCGTACATCCGCTCGTCGGCACCGGCGTGGCTGCGCAGCTGGAGCACCAGCACGAGCAGCACCCAGACGCCGAGGGTGCCGAGGATGGCGGCGGGCGCGTGCTCCTTGCCGACGCCGAGCAGCGCGGCGTCGGCGACGACACCGCCGAGGAACGCGAGCGCGATGCCCTGCCTGGCCGGCCACATCCCGTTGAGCCTGAACCACCCCGCCGCGGTCACGGCCTGGAGGATCACCAGCGGCACGAGCAGCGCGTACGACCCGACGGAGGCGCCCCCGGCGAGCAGCAGCCCGAGGAGCGCGGTCAGCGCGGCGGGCTGCATCCCCGGCTCGATGACCGGCGAGCGCCCCTCGGCGCGGGCGCGCTGGGCGTCCGTTATGCGGGGGTTTCCGGTGGTGGTGGCGGGGCCGTAGGCCTCCTGCGAGGCCGCGGGCGCGGCGGGCGGCTCCGGTTCGGGCTCCGCCATGGCGCCGTACGACATGTCAGCCTGCGGCGGCAGGTACGCGGTCTCGGTGACGTCGACCACCGGCGCGGGCGGCTGCACGGACGTCTCCCAGGTCTGGCCCTGCCATTGCTGGGTGTACTGCTGCTGCTGAGGATCGGCGTAGTACTGCTGCTGCTCCGGGTAGGGCTGCGCGTACTGCTGCTGGGGATCCGCGTAGTACTGCTGCTGCTCCGGATAAGGCTGCGCGTACTGCTGCTGGGGATCCACGTACTGCTGCTGCTCCGGCGACGGATACGGCTGCTGAGGATCCGGGTACCGCTGCTGGTACGGGTCGTACCCCTCGTACCCCTCGTACGGCTGATTGGACATGGCGCTCATCCTCCTGCGAACGGCGGGAGCACCTCGACCGTGCCGCCCTCGGCCAGCCGTACGGTCTCATGCCCGCGGGTCCCGACGGGATCGCCGTCGATCAGGAACGAACAGCGCTGGAGGACCCGGACGAGCTCTCCGGGGTGCCGCTCACGCGCGGCGTCCAGCGCCTGCGCCAGCGTCGCCGCCGCGTACGGCTCCTCCGCGACACCCGCGGCCGCCTTGGCAGCGGCCCAGTAACGAATGGTGCCGTTCACCATGCGACGCTCCTCTCGAT
The DNA here is from genome assembly GCF_044744425.1 of Streptomyces sp. NPDC087300. Taxonomy (NCBI): domain Bacteria; kingdom Bacillati; phylum Actinomycetota; class Actinomycetes; order Kitasatosporales; family Streptomycetaceae; genus Streptomyces; species Streptomyces sp. NPDC087300. The sequence goes on along the minus strand of NZ_JBIUYI010000015.1, from coordinate 54,915 downwards.
CGGCTGTTGCCGACGTCCATGATGCCGTGGCCCATGCCGCGATCCGCCCCGCGAGCTCGTCCGAGGCCGCGTGCTCCGCGTGCCCCATGCCTTCTTCCAGCCACAGTTCGGCCCCGCCCACGGCCGCCGCGGCCAGCATCCTGGGGTGGTCGACGGGGAAGTACGGGTCCTGGTCGCCGTGCACGACGAGCAGCGGGGTCGGCGCGATCAGCGGGACCGACTCCACCGGCGAGAGCGGCACGGGGTCCCACTCGTGCGGGTGGATCCGGGTGCGCAGGCCGAAGCGGCCCACCGCGCGGCCCGCCGGGCGCGTGACGACCCAGTGCAGCCGCCGCATCGGCGCGGTGCCCCGGTAGTACCAGCGGGCCGGGGCGCTCACGGCGACCACCGCATCGGCGCGCGCTTCCGTGCGCCCCCTGTGCAACGCGGCGTGCCTCAGCACCACCGAACCGCCCATCGAGAAGCCGACGGTCACCACGCGCGCGTGCCCGAGGGACCGCGCCCACTCCACGGCCGCCGCCAGGTCGAGCACCTCGCGGTCGCCGACGGTGGAGCGCCCGCCGGACGCCCCGTGTCCCCTGAAGGAGAAGGTGATCACGGCCGCACGCTGGGCGAAGACGCCCGCGATGCGGCGCACGTGGGGCCGCGAGAGATCGCCGGTGAAGCCGTGCGCGACCACGATCGCGAGCTCTCCCGAGGGGTCGGGCCCGGGGTCGTAGGCCGCGTCGATGCCCACTCCGTCGCGTGTACGAAGCATGGCGCGCTGCTGAACGCGACCCTGCCCCCGAGTGAGCGGAGGCACAGAAGAACGCGCCGTTTGACCTGCCGGACCGGAACTCATGTGGGCTATTCTCCTTGGCAGAGGATCCGGGCAGCGCAGCCCCCGGGTCCTTTTGTGCTTCCAGGAGCGCCCGCACCACGGTGCTCCACGGCCCCGGGCGCGGGCCCAGGAGCACACCGTACGAAGCAGTGCCGTAAACGTCCTCGCAGGGACCGAGGAGGAACCAGACGTTATGGGCGAGCGAAACGTGCACGACAGTCAGACGACCCAGGCAGGTGTGGGGCGACGATGAGTTCTCTGCTGCTCCTGACCAATGCCCTCCAGCCGTCGACGGAGGTGCTCCCCGCCCTCGGCCTGCTCCTTCACAACGTGCGCGTCGCCCCGGCGGAGGGGCCCGCTCTCGTCGACACCCCCGGTGCCGACGTCATCCTCGTCGACGGGCGCCGCGACCTCCCGCAGGTGCGCAGCCTCTGCCAGCTGCTCCGCTCCACCGGGCCCGGCTGTCCGCTGGTCCTCGTCGTGACGGAGGGCGGGCTCGCGGCCGTCACCGCCGACTGGGGCATCGACGACGTGCTCCTGGACACGGCGGGACCCGCCGAGGTCGAGGCGCGCCTGCGGCTCGCGATGGGCCGCCAGCAGATCACCGCCGACGACTCGCCCATGGAGATCCGCAACGGCGACCTCTCCGTGGACGAGGCGACCTACAGCGCCAAGCTCAAGGGCCGGGTCCTCGACCTGACCTTCAAGGAGTTCGAGCTGATCAAGTACCTGGCGCAGCACCCCGGCCGGGTCTTCACGCGCGCCCAGCTGCTCCAGGAAGTGTGGGGCTACGACTACTTCGGCGGTACGCGGACGGTCGACGTCCATGTGCGCCGGCTGCGCGCGAAGCTCGGCGTCGAGCACGAGTCGCTGATCGGCACCGTCCGGAATGTCGGTTACCGCTTCGTCACGCCCGAGAAGGTCGAGCGGGCCGCCGACGAGGAGAAGAAGAAGGCCGCGACGCCCCGGGCCGAGGACGCCGCGGCGCCCCGCGCGGGGGCGGACGCCGCCAGGCGGACCGCGTCCGTCGAGAGCGCCGTGAAATCCGCTCCGAAGGAAGCTGCCGTACGCCCTGCCCAGCGGTAGTTCCATCCGCGTAGACTCCGCGCGTGGCCAAGGTGACTCGGGATGACGTGGCACGACTTGCGGGCACTTCGACCGCCGTCGTCAGCTATGTCATCAACAACGGACCCCGGCCGGTCGCCCCGGCCACGCGCGAGCGGGTACTCGCCGCGATCAAGGAGCTGGGGTACCGGCCCGACCGGGTCGCCCAGGCCATGGCGTCGCGGCGCACGGACCTCATAGGCATGATCGTGCCGGACGCGCGCCAGCCGTTCTTCGCGGAGATGACGCACGCCGTCGAACAGGCGGCGTCCGAGCGCGGAAAGATGGTCCTCGTCGGCAACTCCGACTACGTCGAGGAGCGCGAGACCCACTACCTGCGGGCCTTCCTCGGCATGCGCGTCTCGGGGCTGATCCTGGTCAGCCACGGCCTGACCGACCAGGCGGCCGCCGAGATCGACGCGTGGGACGCGCGCGTGGTGCTGCTGCACGAGCGCCCCGAGGCCATCGACGACGTCGCGGTCGTCACGGACGACGTGGGCGGCGCCCAGCTCGCCACCCGCCATCTGCTCGAACACGGCCACGCGTACGTCGCCTGCGTCGGCGGCACCGCCGAGACCCCGACCGTCGGCGACCCCGTCTCCGACCACGTCGAGGGCTGGCGGCGCGCGATGCGCGAGGCCGGGCACCCGGTGGAGGGACGGCTCTTCGAGGCCCCCTACAACCGCTACGACGCCTACCAGGTCGGCCTGGACCTCCTGGCCCGCCCCGACCGGCCCACCGCGATCTTCTGCTCCACGGACGACCAGGCGATCGGCATCCTGCGGGCCGCGCGCGAGCTGCGCATCGACGTGCCGGGCGAGCTGGCCGTGGCCGGCTTCGACGACGTCAAGGAGGCCGGGCTCACCGACCCGCCGCTGACGACGGTGGCCTCCGACCGGCCCGCGATGGCCCGCGCGGCCGTGGACCTGGTCCTGGACGACGGCCTGCGGGTCGCGGGATCGCGCAGGGAGCGCCTGAAGCTGTTCCCCTCGCGGCTGGTCGTACGGCAGTCCTGCGGCTGCCAGTAGCCGCCCGCCGCCCGCCTGGCGCCCGCCTGGCGCCCGCCTTTATAACGGGCATACGCACTTCTGCCGGGCTTCTCAGGACGTACTCAGACAGCTCTCATGTACGGCGGACAGTCTCAGAGACATGACCGAGACCTTCCGCCACAGCGGCGAGTACCACCAGCAGCAGTCGTCAGCGCCTGTGCCGCCCGGCGGTACGCAGGGCGCCTTCCCGCCCCCGCCCGCCTACGCGCCGGAGGCACCTCAGGGACCCGCTCCCGCCCGGCGCCGCCGCGCGAAGGGCCCGGTGGCGCTGCTCGCCGCCGTGGCGATCGCGGCGGCCGCGGTGGGCGGCGGCACCGCGTTCGCCGTGCAGACGCTCACCGACCGGGACAACGGCTCCTCGGCCACCAGCACCGATGTCGTGCCGACCAGCAAGAAGGGCACCGTCGCCGGTGTCGCCGAGGCGGTCGGCCCGAGCATCGTGGAGATCAGCGCGAGCACCGGCCAGGGCAAGTCCACCGGCTCCGGTGTGATCCTCAAGAGCAACGGCGAGATCATCACCAACAACCACGTCGTCTCCGGCGCCACCTCGGTCAAGGTGCGCACGAGCGACGGCAAGACGTACGACGCCGAGGTCGTCGGCACCGACAGCAAGAAGGACCTCGCGCTCATCCAGCTGAAGAACGCCTCCGGGCTCAAGCCCGCCACCCTCGGCAACTCCGGCAACGTGAAGGTCGGCGACGAGGTCGTCGCCATCGGCTCCCCCGAGGGCCTGACCGGCACCGTCACCAGCGGCATCATCTCCGCGCTGGACCGCGACGTCACCGTCTCCACGGGCGAGGGCCAGCAGCAGCCGCAGAACCCCGAGGGCGGCTGGCCGTTCGAGTTCGGCGGGCAGCAGTTCAACGGCGACACCGGCTCGTCGAAGACCACGTACAAGGCGCTCCAGACGGACGCCTCGCTCAACCCCGGCAACTCCGGCGGCGCCCTCATCGACATGAACGGCAACATCATCGGCATCAACTCCGCGATGTACTCGCCCAGTTCCTCGGGCCAGGGCAGCGGCGAGAGCGCCTCCGGCAGCGTCGGCCTCGGCTTCGCCATACCGGTCGACACCGTCAAGAACGACCTGAGCACGCTGCGCTCCGGCTCCAAGACCTGATCTCCGTACGACCCCTGACCTCCGTACGACCCCACGGCACGACCCCCAGGAGGCCGCCATGTCCGGCACCACTTTCACCGGCGTCACCGTCAACCGCGCCCGGCACGCCCTCGCCGTCACCATCGGCTGGGGCAGGCCCGACACCGATCCCGCGGGGCTCGGCCTGCCGCTGAGCGTGGCGGGGGAACTGCACGGCGCCCGGCCCGAGCGGGCGCCCGAGGTGGCGACCTCCACCGGCGCGCGTCCCGCGGCGCGCCGCACCGCCCGCGCCCGCGTGCGAGGCTGATACCGGCCCCGATCCGCCCCCGACCCGAGGAAGTCCCAAGCCCATGAGCCCCGCCGAAGGCGACCGCGCCGGTGACCGCGAGCAGCAGCGCATCCTGATCGTGGACGACGAACCCGCCGTGCGGGAGGCGCTCCAGCGCAGTCTCGCCTTCGAGGGGTACGCCACGGAGGTCGCCGTCGACGGCGCCGACGCCCTGGAGAAGGCCGCCGCGCACCGCCCCGACCTCGTCGTCCTCGACATCCAGATGCCCCGCATGGACGGCCTGACCGCCGCGCGCAGGCTCCGTGCCACCGGGACGACCACGCCCATCCTCATGCTGACCGCGCGCGACACCGTCGGCGACCGCGTCACGGGACTCGACGCGGGCGCCGACGACTACCTGGTCAAGCCGTTCGAACTGGACGAGCTGTTCGCCCGCATCAGGGCGCTGCTTCGGCGCAGTTCGTACGCCGCGGCCGCCGGGCAGGCGGAGGAGGGCGACACGCTCTCCTTCGCCGATCTGCGCATGGACCTGGCGACCCGCGAGGTCACGAGGGGCCCGCGCACGGTCGAACTGACCCGCACGGAGTTCACCCTCCTGGAGATGTTCCTCGCGCACCCCCGCCAGGTCCTCACCCGCGAACAGATCCTGAAGGCGGTCTGGGGCTTCGACTTCGAGCCGTCGTCCAACTCCCTGGACGTGTACGTCATGTACCTGCGCCGCAAGACGGAGGCGGGCGGCGAACCGCGTCTGGTGCACACGGTGCGGGGCGTGGGGTATGTGCTGCGGGGCGGGGAGTGAACAGGTTCGGGCGCCGCTTCCGCGGGCTGCCGCTGCGCTCGCGGCTCGCGCTCCTGGTCACCACGGCCGTGGCCCTGGCCGTCGCGGCGGCCGCGGTGACGTGCTGGTTCGTGGTGCGCAACGCGCTGATCGACTCCCTCGACAGCGCGCTGAGCAGCAACCGGCCCAATCCGAACCAGGTGGTCGACCAGATCAACATCGACGCGCTGGCCGGCAAGGCGCGCTGCCTGCGCACGATTCCCGGCCGCGACGACCCCGATCTGTTCGAGCAGACCATTCAGGTCGTGTCCAAGAACGGCACGAAGTGCACCACCTTCGGCCGCCGTTCGATCGAGGTCACCGACGCGGACACCGCCGTGGCCGACCGGCAGGACGGCGAGACGTACCACAACGCCACCGCGTCCAACGGAGAGCAGTACCGGGTCCTGACCTACCCGCTGGAGGGCTACCCACAGTTGTCGCTCGCGGTGTCGGTGGCACGGCCCCTCAGCGAGGTCGACGACACCCTCGACAACCTCGCCCTGATCCTCGTCTTCGTCGCGGGCATCGGCGTCCTCGGCGCCGGCGCCGCCGGGCTCTGGGTGGCCCGCACCGGGCTCAGGCCGGTCGACCAGCTCACCGAAGCCGTCGAACACGTCGCCCGTACCGAGGACTTGAACCTCCGCATCCCCGTCGACGGCGACGACGAGATCGCCCGGCTCTCGGAGTCCTTCAACTCCATGACCGCATCCCTCGCCTCCTCCCGCGACCTCCAGCAGCAGCTGATCGCCGACGCGGGCCACGAGCTGCGGACGCCGCTGACCTCGCTCCGTACCAACATCGAGCTGCTCGCCCGCAGCGAGGAGACCGGCCGGGCGATCCCGCCCGACGACCGCAAGGCGCTGCTCGCCTCGGTCACCGCGCAGATGACCGAACTGGCCGTACTCATCGGTGACCTGCAAGAGCTCTCGCGGCCCGACGGCGGCGAGAGCGGCGCCAAGGTGCAGGTCGTCGCGCTGCACCACCTGACGCGGACCGCGATCGAGCGGGCCAGGCTGCGCGGCCCCGAGCTGACCGTCACCGCGGAGCTCGCGCCCTGGTACGTGCGCGTGGAGCCGCCCGCCCTGGAGCGGGCCATCGTCAACATCCTGGACAACGCGGTGAAGTTCAGCCCGCGGCGCGGCACGGTCGAGGTCACCCTGGACCGCGGCAGGCTGACCGTGCGCGACCACGGCCCCGGCATCCCCGAGGACGAACTCCCGCACGTCTTCGACCGGTTCTGGCGCTCGCCGTCCGCGCGCAGCCTGCCGGGCTCGGGGCTCGGTCTGTCGATCGTGGCGCGTACGGTCCGCCAGGCCGGCGGCGAGGTGACGCTCGCGGCGGCCGAAGGGGGCGGCACGGTGGCGACGGTGCAGCTGCCGGGGGCGGCGACCCCGCCGCCCGGGGAGATGCCTTCCGCGTAAGCAACACCTCCATGACGAGACGCCGCGTCTTGCGAAGTCGAGGGTCAGGCGCTATCTTCGGGAGCATCCCGCGAGACGGAACGTCTCGCGGGACCATCTGTCCCCTACGGAAGCGACCCCACTTGTTCCCAGTCGCCATCGGCCACCACACCCACACCTCCCAGCTCGCCCTCACCGACATCACCAAGCGCTACGAGGACCGCGTGATCCTCGACCGCGTCTCCTTCACCGTCCGCCCCGGCGAGCGCGCGGGCGTCATCGGGGACAACGGATCCGGCAAGTCCACCCTGCTGCGGCTCATCGCCGGGCAGGAGCAGCCGGACAACGGGACGCTCACCGTCACCGCCCCCGGCGGCACCGGACACCTCGCGCAGACCCTCGGCCTGCCGGACACCGCGACGGTCGGCGACGCGATCGACGCGGCCCTCGCCGAACCGCGCTCCCTGGAGCGGCGGATCAGGGTCGCCGAAGCGTCCCTGGCGGACGCCGACCAGGCCGGCTACGACCACTACGCGCGCCTCGTCGCCGAGTTCGACGCGCGCGGCGGGCACGACGCCGACCGGCGCGTCGAGGTCACCCTGCACCACCTCGGCGAACGCGCGGCCCTCGACCGCGCACGGCCGCTCGGCACGCTCTCCGGCGGGCAGCGCTCCCGGCTCGCGCTGGCCGGGACCCTCGCGTCCGCCCCCGAACTGCTGCTCCTGGACGAGCCGACCAACGACCTCGACGACGAGGCCGTGCGCTGGCTGGAGGACCGGCTGCGCGCCCACCGCGGCACGCTCGTCGCGGTTACCCACGACCGGGCGTTCCTCGACCGCGTCACGACGACGATCCTGGAGGTGGACGGCGAGACCAGGACCGTGCGGCGCTACGGCGACGGCTACGCGGGCTTCCTGACCGCCAAGGCCGCCGAACGGGCCCGCCACGAGCGGGAGTACGAGGAGTGGCGCACCGAGGTGGCCCGGCACTCCGCGCTCGCCGACTCCAACATCGGGCTGCTCTCCGCGATCCCCCGCAAGGCACCGGCCGCGTTCAGCGGGGCGGGAGCCTTCCGCGCACGCTCACGGGCGCACGGCGCGATGGGCCGCATCCGCAACGCCCGCGAACGACTGCACCGCCTCACCGAGAACCCCGTGCCGCCGCCCCCGCGCCCCCTGCGCTTCACCGCGCACGTCGACGGCGGGGCGGCGGGCGACGTGACGCTCACCGGCGTACGCGTACCGGGAAGGCTCGACATCGAGGGGACGCTGACGATCGGCGCCGGGCAGCGGCTCCTGGTCACCGGGCCCAACGGCGCGGGCAAGACGACGCTGCTGCGGGTGCTCGCAGGGGACCTCGCACCGGAGTCCGGCCAGGTCGCGGGGCCGGCCCGGGTCGGCTTCCTGCGCCAGGACAACGGGCCGTCGCGCGACGGGCGTTCGGTGCTCGACGCCTTCGGCGGGGAGGAACGGCGCGACGAGCTGCTCGCGCTCGGGCTCTTCCGCGCCGGGGACCTCGCGCTGCCCGTGCGGGCGCTCTCGGTGGGCCAGCGCCGCCGCCTGGAACTGGCCGCGCTCGTCACGCGCCCGCTGGACCTGCTCCTCCTCGACGAGCCGACCAACCACCTCTCGCCCGCCCTCGTGGAGGACCTGGAGGCGGCCCTCGCGCACTACGCGGGAACGCTGGTCGTCGTCAGCCACGACCGGCGGCTGCGCGCGGGCTTCCACGGCGAACGCCTCGCACTGCGCGAGGGCCGTCGGGTGTAGCGCCTAGCGTCCGACCCCGATGCCGGACCCTGCGATCCGTACCCGGATGCCCTCCTTCTCCACGCTCACGTCCTGGAGTGCCATCGTTCCCTCGCCCGGCAGCTTCGGCAGCTGGAAGGCGAGGGTGAGGCGGTCGGCGAGGACGGGGCGGGTGAGCTTGGCGAGGCCGTCGAGGAGGGCGGGGTCCAGGCCGAGCTTCTTGAGCAGCCAGGGGTGGCCCATGGCGACGTCGATGAGGTTGAGCCCCATCACGTCGTTCACGAACTTCGGCGCGCCGGTCAGCTCGTTCAGCTTGGTGTCGCTCTTCAGCGCCTCGCGCACCACCGCGTCGGGGACGCCGAGCCGCTGGACGATCGCGGGCACCGAGAGGAGCGCCTTCGCCTTGGACGTCTCCTCGCTCACGCGGCCGGCGGACTTCCGCGACAGGTGCAGGCCCTCCTTCTCGCGGGTGCCGGGACGGTACGTCGCGAGGTCGCCGAGCTGGAGGCTCATGCCGCCGATGTCGGTGGAGATGCCGCGGTCGCCGTTGCGCTGGATGCGGGCGTCGGCGCGCACCTTCAGATCGTGCCCGGCGACGGGCAGCGTGCCGCGCGCCAGGACCTGGTCGCGGCCCTTTCCGGTGAACGTGACCTGGGAGGCGCCCAGTTCGCGGTTGAGGTCCTCGAAGGAGAGCAGCACCTCGCCGTTCATCTCGCCGATGTGGGCGCCCTTGAACGAGGTGGGGCCGTCCCCGTCGATCCGCACGTCGGTGGCGGTCGCGGAGACCTTGGCGAGCGAGACCCGGTCGGCGGCGACGTCGGGGACGGTCACCTTCACCTTGTCGACGCGCTTGTCGAAGACCTGGGTGAGGAAGGGGAACCCCTCGATGTCCACCTCGGGCGCCGCGCTCAGCTTCATCTGGTCCTTGAGCTTCTCCGCCGCCTCGTGCTCGGCGTACAGCAGGGCCCAGCGGTCGCCGAGGGCGAGGAACGCGGTGGCGACGAGGACGGCGACGACGGCCTTCGCGGCGAGCGGCAGGCCCGCGAAGCGTGTGCGGCGGCGGCTGCCGCGGCGGTGGTTGGGCGGCGTCCAGGGGACGTCCGCGCCGTCGCCCGGGTCCTTCTCCTCGTGGAGGAACTCGTCCAGCGGGTTCGGCGCGAGGGCCGCGAGCTCGTCGTACGGATTGCTGTAGTGGGACTGGTCGGCGCGGTCGTCGTCAATAGACGCATCCGGAGGATGCGTGGCTATGCGGTGGGGGGAACGCATCGAGCGATCTCACCATACGTTCACACCCCACCCCAAGCTCTACTCCCGGTAACCGCCGGTTTCGGCCGGTACCTGCCGGAGGTGAGATTGCCTACTTCAGGATCGTGATCCGGTCGGCCTTCGGGGGCGCGATCGGCTTGTCCGCCGAGGAGTTGGCGGTCAGATAGTCGTTGAGCGCCTTCAGGTCGTCCGCCCCGACCAGCGGCTTCGTGCCCTTGCCGAGCTCGGCGAAGCCGTCGCCGCCGCCCGCGAGGAAGGAGTTCATCGCGACGCGGTAGGTGGCCGCCGGGTCGATCGCCTTGCCGTTCAGCCTGACCGAGTCCGCGACGACGCGGTCGGCGCCGGTCCTGGTCATGTCCAGCGTGTAGGTGAGCCCGTCGGAGATCTGCAGGATCTTCGGCGACGCCTCGTTCGGCCCGCTCACCTGCTGCTTGAGGCCGGTGACGAGCTGCGCCCCGGTCAGGTCGACCAGATTGACGGTGTTGCTGAACGGCTGGACGGTGAACGCCTCACCGTAGGTGACCACCCCGTCGCCCTCGCCGCCGCTCGCCTTGTGGACGAGGTCGGAGCGGATGCCGCCCGGGTTCATCAGCGCCAGATCGGCTTCCGGGTCGAGCGACTTGGCGTGCGCGAGCTGCGCGTCGGCGATCAGGTCGCCGAGCGGGGACTCGGGGGTGCCGGCGCCGCGGCCCGGGATGTCCGCGGAGATGTACCCGACGGCCTTGTCGGCGACCGGCGCGGCCAGCTTGTCCCAGCGCTCGATGAGCGAGGTCATGTCGGGCGCCTTGGCCTGCGCACGGCTGACGACGTGGTTCGCGGACTGCACGCTGGTGCGCACGATGTCCTTGGTCCTGCGGTCGTACGTCAGCGTGGTGTCCGTGTAGAGCTTCCCGTAGGAGGACGCCGACGTGACCATGCGCGGGTTGCCCGCGGGGTCCGGGATCGTGCACACGTACGCGTTGTGGGTGTGCCCGGTGACGAGCGCGTCGACCTTGGGCGAGATGCCCTTGGCGATGGTGGTGATCGGTCCCGAGATGCCGTCGCCCGCGCCCGGGGAGTCGCAGTCGTAGTTGTACGTCTGGCTCTTGGGCACGCCGCCCTCGTGGATGAGCGTGACGATGGACTTCACGCCCTGCTTGTCGAGGACCTTCGCGTACTTGTTGACCGTCTCGATCTCGTCGTGGAACTTGAGCCCTTTGACGCCGTCGGCGGAGACGATGTCGGGGGTGCCCTCCAGCGTCACGCCGATGAAGCCGATCTTCACGCCCTTGTGCTTCCACACCCAGTAGGGCTTGAGGATGGGCTTGCCGGTCTTCTCGTCGGTGACGTTGGCGGCGAGGTAGGGGTAGTCGGCGCCCTTGAACTTCTTGCCCTTGCCGTGCTTGTCCTTCTCGAAGCAGCCGTCCTTGGGGTGGCAGCCGCCGTTCTGCATCCGGGCCAGCTCCTTGGCCCCCTCGTCGAACTCGTGGTTGCCGACGCTGGTGACGTCCAGGCCGAGCTTGTTCATCGCCTCGACGGTGGGCTCGTCGTGGAAGAGCCCGGAGAGCAGCGGGCTCGCGCCGATGAGGTCGCCCGCGGCGGCGGTGACGCTGTACGGGTTGCCCTCGCGGGCGGTGCGCAGCGAGGTGGCGAGGTACTCGGCGCCGCCCGCGTCGATCTTCTTCTCGGTCCCGTCGGGCTGCCTCTCCGTCACCTGGCCGGAGGATCCGGCGGGCGGCTGGAGGTTCCCGTGGAAGTCGTTGAACGACAGCAACTGCACGTCGACCGTGCGCTTCTTGCCGCCCTTGCCGCCCGCGGGGTCCGCGTGGTCCGCCCCCGCGCTGGCGGGAAGCGCGGCGGCCAGCGCGCCGACGGTGGCGAGCGAGGCGGCCGCGGCGAGCACGCGATAGGCACGGCGTCTGGGCCGACGTGGCTGGGCAGTGGCTGACACGTGTCCCCCTGGGGGTCGAATAGGTCGAGTAAGACGGCGGTGACGCCGTCCGCAGCCTAGGTTCAACGCGCGTAGCACAACAGAGGGTTGCCGGTTACATCCTGGTTGCCATCGCTGAAACCGGGCCGATGCCGGGCGGGCACGCGCGCTGTCGGACGCCGGGCGGGTACGCGCGCTCGTCCGGTGCGTGGGGACGATGGTGAGCCCGCCGGGCGACGATTTCGAGCCCGTCCGGCGCTTGAGGACGAGCGCGGAGCGCGATGTACCCCCCGGACGACATGACGCAGCCAACCGCGGGCACGACCATTCCGCCCGGCCCCGGCCGGACACCGCTTACCCTCGATCCATGACTGACGACCACCCCGCCGAGGCCGCGCCCCTCCGGAAGATCGACACCCTCGCCGCCCTCAGCCCTGCGCAGGCCGAGGCCGTGCTCGGGCTGCTCGCGGAGGCCGCCCGCTCGGACGGCCAGCAGGCGGTGTCGGAGCAGGGCAGGCTGCAGCTGCGGGGCGGGGAGCGCGCGGGCGTGCGGCACCTGCTCCTGAGCGTCGGCGACGACCTCGTCGGCTACGCGCAGCTGGAGGACACCGACCCCGTGGAGGCCCCCGCCGCCGAGCTGGTCGTGCACCCCGCGCACCGCGGCCGCGGCCACGGCAGGGCGCTCGGCTCGGCGCTGCTCGGCGAGTCGGGCCGGCGCCTGCGCGTGTGGGCGCACGGCGGGCACTCCGCCGCCCGGCACCTCGCGCAGGTGCTCGGTCTCGCGCTCTTCCGCGAACTGCGCCAGATGCGCCGCCCGTTGACCGGTCTCGACCTGCCGGACCCGGTCCTGCCCGAGGGCGTCTCCGTACGCGCCTTCGTGCCCGGCCAGGACGACGCGGCCTGGCTCGCGGTGAACGCGGAGGCCTTCGCCCACCACCCCGAGCAGGGTTCCCTGACCCAGCGCGACCTGGACGACCGCAAGGCGGAGCCGTGGTTCGACCCGGCGGGCTTCTTCCTCGCCGAGCGCGCGGGCGAGGACGGGGGCCCGGGTGAGCTGGTCGGCTTCCACTGGACGAAGGTGCACGCGGCCGAGGGCCTCGGCGAGGTGTACGTGGTGGGCGTGCGCCCCGGCGTCCAGGGCGGCGGCCTCGGCAAGGCCCTGACCACGACCGGCCTGCGCCACCTCGCCGGGCAGGGCCTGCCGACCGCGATGCTCTACGTGGACGCGGACAACAAGGCGGCGGTGAGCGTCTACGAGCGGCTCGGTTTCGTCACGCACGAGACGGACCTGATGTACCGCACGGAGTCCTGAACCACCCGCCCCCCGCCGCACACGAAGGGCGCGGTGTTCCCCCGGGAACACCGCGCCCTTCGGCCTTCCGGCGCCGCTACTTGCCCGCGACCTCCGTCAGACACATCGAGAACTGCACCCGGCCACGCCGCGTCTGCTCGTACCGGGACTGCCCCGGCTCGCACTCGGTCTCGTGCTTGCTCTCGACCTTGTACTCGGCCTTGGCGTCACCGCAGTCGATGATCTCCATGTCGGGACTGCCCTCCGACCCCTTGTCCTGCACGCAGTCGCCGATCTCGGCGACGGCGGGCTGCTTGGCGCTCTCGCTGTCGGGACCGGTGGTGTTGCCCTTGCTCGTATACATCCAGACCCCCGCGACGACGGCCGCGATGAGCAGGGCCGCCACCTTGATGAGGGGCGATGGGCGCTGGGACATGGTGAAACCCCCGTGATTCCGTACGTGTTCACGTCAAATGCTGAGCGGCAGACGTTACAAGATCGGCACCCCCTCCCCCGAACCGGTCCGGAGTCCCGGGCCCCTCTCCTCAAAACCCCCCTCACAACTCCCCCTTGACGTCACACCCCGCCTCCTCCAGCTCGCCCAGCAGACCGAACAGGCTCTCCGCCGGGGCCTGTTGGAGCCGGGGGCAAGCCGCTCCACCCGCACCTGACCATCGCGGACACCCTGCGGCTCGGCGCCGAACTCAACCCGGGGCGCTGGGACATGGCCACCGCCGAGCGCGTCGTGGACGGCGGCGGCCTCGCCCCAGCGACCGCCGCAACGTACGCCGCGTTCAGACTCCTGCGCCGCCGCGCGGCCTGAACCGTACGATCGGCCAGAACCGTACGATCGGCTTGAACCGTATGCTCGGCCGGCGGCCCCCCGCCGCGTAGACGCCCGGGGGTCGTCGGTCGATGTCCCGCACGTCATGTCGCCGTAACCGGTGATTCAGACAGTCTTGCGACGCTCACTCAATGCAGCCCGCCGTGCCCGACCCTTCCCCGGAAACCGGGAAGCCAGCCCCAGTGAACGGGAAGCTCCGCCTCACTCCCGCGCTCTCCGACGCGCCCATCGGCGTGCCCGCGCGGAAGAATGGGTCCATGAGCCAGCCGCACACGCAAGGTCAGGTCCAGCACGCCCAGCCCTCCGTCGGCTCGATCGCCGCGCACAGGCCCCACACCATCGCCGCCACGGTCTCCGACCTGGACCCTGACATCGATGCCGACCTCGACGCGTACGACGAGGACGCCCAGATAGGGCACGACGGCGCGGAACTGCCCCAGGGGCGGTTCCTCGACCGGGAGCGCAGCTGGCTCGCCTTCAACGAGCGCGTCCTGGAGCTGGCCGAGGACCCCCACACCCCCCTCCTCGAACGGGCTAATTTCCTGGCGATCTTCGCCTCGAACCTGGACGAGTTCTTCATGGTCCGCGTGGCCGGTCTCAAGCGGCGCATCGCGACCGGCGTCGCCACCCGCTCCGCCTCGGGCCTCCAGCCCCGCGAGGTCCTTGAACTCATCTGGAACCGCTCCCGCGAGCTCATGGCCCGGCACGCCGCCTGCTACCAGGACGACGTCGCCCCCGGCCTCGCCGACGAGGGCATCCACCTGGTCCGGTGGAACGAGCTGACCGAGAAGGAGCAGTCCCGGCTCTTCACGCTCTTCCGGCAGCAGATCTTCCCCGTCCTGACCCCGCTGGCCGTCGACCCCGCGCACCCCTTCCCGTACATCTCGGGGCTCTCCCTGAACCTCGCCGTGGTCGTGCGCAACCCGGTCTCCGGGCACCAGCACTTCGCACGCGTGAAGGTCCCGCCGCTGCTCTCCCGCTTCCTGGAGGCCTCCCCGCAGCGCTACGTCCCGATAGAGGACGTCATCGCCGCACCCGCGCACCTCCAGGAGCTCTTCCCGGGCATGGAGATCCTGGAGCACCACATGTTCCGGCTCACCAGGAACGAGGACCTGGAGGTCGAGGAGGACGACGCGGAGAACCTGCTCCAGGCCCTGGAGAAGGAGCTCATGCGGCGCCGCTTCGGCCCGCCCGTGCGCCTGGAGGTCGAGGAGTCCATCGACCCGAACATCCTCAGCCTGCTGGTGCGCGAGCTGAAGATCAGCGAGGCCGAGGTCTATCCGCTGCCGGGACCGCTCGACCTCACCGGCCTCTTCAGCATCGCCAAGCTGGACAGGCCCGAGCTGAAGTACCCGAAGTTCGTGGCGGGCACCCACCGCGACCTCGCCGAGGTCGAGTCGGCGTCCGCGCCCGACATCTTCGCCGCCCTTCGCGAACGCGACGTACTCCTGCACCACCCCTACGACTCGTTCTCCACCTCCGTGCAGGCGTTCCTCGAACAGGCCGCCGCCGACCCGGACGTGCTCGCCATCAAGCAGACGCTGTACCGCACGTCGGGCGACTCCCCGATAGTGGACGCGCTCATCGACGCCGCCGAGTCCGGCAAGCAGGTCCTCGTCCTGGTGGAGATCAAGGCCCGCTTCGACGAGCAGGCCAACATCAAGTGGGCCAGGAAGCTGGAGGAGTCCGGCTGTCACGTGGTCTACGGCCTGGTCGGCCTGAAGACCCACTGCAAGCTCTCCCTCGTCGTGCGCCAGGAGGGCGACTCCCTGGTCCGCTACTCGCACGTGGGCACCGGCAACTACCACCCCAAGACGGCCCGCCTCTACGAGGACCTGGGCCTGCTGACCTCCAACCAGGAGGTCGGCGCGGACCTCTCCGACCTGTTCAACCGCCTCTCCGGCTACTCCCGCAGGGAGACCTACCGCCGCCTCCTGGTGGCCCCCAAGTCGCTGCGCGACGGCCTGGTCTCGCGCATCAACAAGGAGATGCAGCACCACCGCGCGGGCCGCCCCGCCTACGTCCGCATCAAGGTCAACTCGATGGTCGACGAGGCCGTGATCGACGCGCTCTACCGCGCGTCCCAGGCGGGCGTCGAGGTGGACGTGTGGGTGCGCGGCATCTGCGCGGTACGGCCCGGCGTCGCGGGGCTCTCGGAGAACATCCGGGTCCGTTCCGTACTCGGCCGCTTCCTCGAACACTCCCGCGTCTTCGCCTTCGGCAACGGCGGCGAACCGGAGGTGTGGATCGGCAGCGCCGACATGATGCACCGCAATCTCGACCGCCGCATCGAGGCGCTGGTCCGGGTCCAGGACCCGGCGCACCGCGCGGCCCTCAGCCGGCTCCTGGAGACCGGCATGTCGGACACCACCGCCTCCTGGCACCTGGGCGCGGACGGCAACTGGACCCGCCACTCGGTGGACCCGGAAGGCCAGCCCCTGCGGAACGTACAGGAGATGCTCATAGACGCCCGGAGGCGCCGGCGTGGCACAGCAACACCATGAGATGACGGGTACGGGGCCGGGCCCCGGCGCGGAGGCGGGCGAGCTGCTCGCCGCCCACCTCAAGGCCCAGGCGACGGAGTTCCTCCGCTCGCTGCGGCTGCACCGCGAGTCCACCACGGACGCGCAGGGCGCCGAGGAGTCCCTGGAGGCGGCCCGCTCCCTGCGCGGCGCGGCCCGCCGCATCGGCGCCACCCTGCACACCTTCCGCCCCCTCCTGGACGCGGAGTGGGCGGCGGCCCTGCGCCCCGAACTGGCGTGGCTCTCCGGCACGTTGGCCCAGGAACACGCGTACGCGTCCCGCCTGGACCGGCTGCTGGAGTCGCTGCACCGCCTGTCGGGGCAGCCGACGGTGCCGCCGCCCGCCGTGGGCCGCCGCTCCGGCGGCAGGAACGGGTGGGCACAGACCGCACAGACCCCGTCGCCGAGCGCCGGGACCGAGGCGGGCACCCCGCGCGGCCTCACGGTCGGCGCGGCCAAGGCCGCCGCGCTCCTGGAGCGCCAGCTGACCCTGGCCAGGACGCGGGCCCACTCCACCGCGCTCCAGGCCTTCGGCTCCTCCCGCTTCCACGCGGTGGCGGACAACGTCGCCGTGCTGGCCAGCGAGGTCCCGCTCCGGGGCGCCTGCGAGGACCTCAAGCCGCTGGCCGCGCAGGCCGAGGCGGACCTCACCGAGGCCGTCGCCGCGCTGCCCCTCGGCCAGGCGGGCCACCCCTACAACGCGGGCGCCCTCGTCCACGGCCTCGCCTCCGACACCGCCCCGGACGCCCAGGACGCCCCCTGGCTCAAGGTCCGCTCCCTGCTGCGCCTGCACCGGTACGCCCAGGAGGTCCTCCTCGGGCACGCGGCCCAGGAACCCCGCGTCATGGACGCGAGCCACGCCCTGAACGTCCACCGCGAGGCCGCCGCGGCCGCCTCCGCCGCCGCGCAGGCGGCCCGCACCCCCCGCATCGCCCCGGCCACGGCGTACGCGCTCGGCGTGCTCCACGCCGACCAGCGCCACGAGGTCGAGGCGGCCCGGTTCGCGTTCCAGCAGGCCTGGCTGCACGAGGCGGTGAGTACCCGGTGACGCGCGAGCACGACCTCGTACGGGCGGCGGGCTGCGTCCTGTGGCGCCGCTCCCCGGTCGACGGCGGCCTGGAGATCTGCCTGGTCCACCGGCCCAAGTACGACGACTGGTCGCACCCCAAGGGCAAGCTGAAGCGCTCCGAGGAGCCGCTCGCCGGGGCCCTGCGCGAGGTCGAGGAGGAGACCGGCTTCCGGTGCGCCCCCGGCGCCACGCTGCCCACGGTCCGCTATCTCGCCCAGGGCCGCCCCAAGGAAGTCAGCTACTGGGCCGCCGAGGCGACCACGGGCCGCTTCGTCCCCAATCGCGAGGTCGACCGGGTCCTCTGGCTGCCCCCGGCAGCGGCCCGCAACCGCCTCACCCAGCTCCGCGACCGCCAGCTGGTGGACGCACTGCTCAGCACGCTTAACCCTGCGTAGCACCTTCGCTACATTCCGTAGCACATCACCTAACCAGGCCGACCGCCGAGGTTCACCCTCCGTTCACTCGTGCCCATCGGTCGCTTCACCTGCCCTGCCTAATTTCGGCCTTACAAGAGACCGAAGAGGTCTTAGCGAGACACACCGCCGCAAGGCATCGACGTATGACATCGCACGCCGCCAGCAAAGGGCCGGCGGCTCCCGGAAGGAAAACCCGAAAAGTGAAGCTTCAGCGCAAGAACCGGCTCCGCGCCCTCTCCCTCGGCGCCATCGCCGTCTCCGGCGCCCTGGCCCTCACGGCGTGCGGCTCCGACGACACGAGCGGCTCGGGTGGTGGCGGCAAGGAGACCAACGCCAACGCCAACATCAAGTGCGACGACGCCAAGGGCCAGCTCGCGGCCTCCGGCTCGTCCGCGCAGAAGAACGCCATCGACGCCTGGCGGAAGGTCTACACGACCAACTGCAAGGACGTTCAGCTGAACTACAACCCGACGGGTTCCGGCGCGGGCATCACGGCGTTCCTCCAGGGGCAGACGGCGTTCGCGGGTTCGGACTCGGCGCTGAAGCCCGAAGAGATCGAGAAGTCGAAGAAGCTCTGCAAGGACAGCCAGGCCATCGACCTGCCGATGGTCGGCGGCCCGATCGCCCTCGGTTACAACGTCCCCGGCGTGGACAACCTCGTCCTGGACGCCAAGACCCTGGCCGACATCTTCAACGACAAGATCAAGACCTGGGACGACAAGGCGATCGAGAAGCTCAACCCCGACGCCAAGCTCCCCAGCACCAAGATCCAGGCGTTCCACCGCTCGGACGAGTCCGGCACCACGGACAACTTCACCAAGTACCTCAAGGGCGCCGCCCCCGACGCCTGGCCGCACGAGCCCGGCAAGTCCTGGGTCGCCAAGGGCGGCCAGTCCGCCAACGGCTCGGCCGGTGTCGCGGGCCAGGTCAAGCAGACCGCCGGTGCCATCTCCTACTTCGAGCTCTCCTACGCGGGCGACGGCATCAAGACCGTCGACCTGAAGACGGACGCCAAGGACCCGGTGAAGGCCAACGTCGACAACGCCTCCAAGGCCATCTCCGAGGCCAAGGTCGTCGGCAAGGGCAAGGACCTCGCCCTGGAGCTGAACTACAAGCCCACCGCCGAGGGCGCCTACCCGATCACCCTGGTGACCTACGAGGTCGTCTGCGAGAAGGGCAACAAGGCCGACACGCTCGCCGCCACGAAGTCCTTCCTGACCTACATCGCCAGCGAGGACGGCCAGAACGTCCTCAAGGACAACGACTACGCGCCGATCCCCGAAGAGATCATCACCAAGGTCCGCTCCACCGTCGCGGGCCTGAGCTAGCTGAACCGAGTGCGGCCGGCCCCCGTATGCAGCAACGGGCCGGCCGCACCGTCCGGTGCACCGCCGCCACGGAGCGCCTGCCTCAGCGCACGGCGCCTCCGCAGACCGGAGAACCTCATGGACATACCAAGCAATACGACCTCCCCCCGCCCCGTGGACGACGCGAAGCGAACGGACTCCACGAGCAAGGCCGCCGCCCGCGGCGCCACCCGCCCCGGTGACCGGATCTTCCTCGGCCTCTCCCGCGGCTCCGGCATCGCGCTCCTGGTGATCATGGCCGCCATCGCCGTGTTCCTGGCGTACCGCACGGCGATCGCCCTGGCCGACAACACCGGCAACTTCTTCACCACCTTCGAGTGGGACCCGGCCGGCATCAGCACCGGCGGAAAGCCGTACTTCGGCATCGCGGTCCTGGTCTTCGGCACCGTGGTGAGCTCGCTGATCGCCCTCGCGATCGCGGTCCCCGTCGCCATCGGCATCGCGCTGTTCATCTCGCACTACGCGCCGCGCAAGCTCGCCGCCCCCATCGCCTTCGTGATCGACCTGCTGGCCGCCGTGCCCTCGATCGTGTACGGCCTGTGGGGCGCCATCGTGGTCGCCCCCAACCTCACCGGCCTCTACAGCTGGCTCGACGACTACTTCGGCTGGACCGGCGTCCTCTCCTACCAGGGCGGCGCCCCGCGCTCCCTGATGACCGTCGGCATCCTGCTCGCGATCATGATCCTGCCGATCATCACGAACGTGACCCGCGAGGTCTTCCTCCAGGTCCCGAAGATGCACGAGGAGGCCGCGCTCGCGCTCGGCGCCACGCGCTGGGAGACCATCCGCATGTCGGTGCTGCCCTTCGCCCGCTCCGGCATCATCTCCGCCTCGATGCTGGGCCTCGGCCGCGCGCTCGGCGAGACGATCGCCGTGGCCACCGTGCTCTCCCCGCTCTTCGTGATCAACGCCTCCGTGCTCGACTACGGCGGCGGCACCTTCGCGCAGAACATCGCCAGCAAGTTCAACGAGGCCAGCGAGTACGGCCGTGACGCGCTCATCGCCTCCGGTCTGGTGCTCTTCATCATCACGCTGCTGGTCAACGGCGCGGCGCGCCTGATCATCGCCCGCCGCAAGGAGTACTCGGGGGCCAACGCATGAGCACCACGACGACACCCACCCCGCCCGGCCCGCTCGCCAAGCGGCCCTCGACCCTCAAGGCCGCCACGCTGCCGCGCTGGACGCCCGTCGCCGTCGCGCTGGGCTCGGCCGCCGCGGCCGTCGCCATCGGCGCCGGTGCGGGCCTGGACAGCCGCGTCCAGTGGGGCCTGATAGCCGCGCTCCTCTACCTCGTCGCCTCGCACGTCATCGCGGTGACCGTCGAGGGCGCACGGCAGGCCAAGGACCGCCTCGCCACCTCGATGGTGTGGGTCATGTTCCTGCTGGCCGTCGTGCCGCTGGCCTCGCTGATCTTCGAGACCGTGCAGCGCGGCATCAAGGTCTTCGACATCTACTTCCTGACCCACTCGATGGGCGTCGTCGCCGACGACGAGCCCGGCGGCGGCATCTACCACGCGATCATCGGCACCGCCGAGCAGGTGCTCCTGGCCTCCGTGATCGCCGTGCCGATCGGCCTGCTCACCGCGATCTACCTCGTCGAGTACGGCCGGGGGAAGCTCTCCAAGGTCGTCACGTTCTTCGTCGACGTCATGACCGGCATCCCCTCGATCGTCGCGGGTCTGTTCGTCCTCAGCTTCTGGATCCTCATCCTGGGCTTCGACTCCTCCGGCTGGGCCGGCGCCATGGCGCTCGCGATCCTGATGATGCCGGTGGTCGTGCGCTCCACCGAGGAGATGCTCAAGCTCGTCCCGAACGAGCTGCGCGAGGCCTCGCTCGCCCTCGGCGTACCGAAGTGGCGGACCATCCTCAAGGTCGTCCTGCCCACCGCGATCGGCGGCATCACGACCGGCGTCATGCTCTCGGTCGCCCGCATCGCCGGCGAGACCGCCCCCGTCCTGCTGCTGGTCTGGGTGAACCCCCTGATCAACACGAACCCCTTCGAGGGCTCGCAGGCCTCCCTGCCGCTGTACATCTACCAGCAGTACGCGGCGGGCAACGACGCGGCGTACGACAGGGCCTGGGCGGCGGCACTCGCGCTCATCGGCTTCATCATGATCCTCAACCTGGCGGCGCGCGGCATCGCCCGCTGGAAGGCACCGAAGACGGGCCGCTGACAGCGGCCACAGCGACCCCTCTGAACTTCCTTTTCGAAAGCAGTGATCCCCATGGCCAAGCGAATCGACGTATCGGGCCTGACGGCCTACTACGGTTCCCACAAGGCGATCGACGACATCTCCATGACCGTCGAGCCGCGCTCCGTGACGGCCTTCATCGGCCCGTCCGGCTGCGGCAAGTCCACCTTCCTGCGCACCCTGAACCGCATGCACGAGGTCACCCCCGGCGGCCGCGTCGAGGGCAAGGTGCTCCTGGACGACGAGGACCTGTACGGCAACGGCGTGGACCCGGTGGCCGTGCGCCGCACGATCGGCATGGTCTTCCAGCGCCCCAACCCCTTCCCCACGATGTCGATCTTCGACAACGTGGCGGCGGGCCTCAAGCTCAACGGCTCCTACAAGAAGTCCGAGCTGAACGAGATCGTCGAGAAGTCCCTCAAGGGCGCCAACCTCTGGAACGAGGTCAAGGACCGCCTCAACAAGCCGGGCTCCGGCCTCTCCGGCGGTCAGCAGCAGCGTCTGTGCATCGCCCGCGCCATCGCGGTCGAGCCCCAGGTCCTGCTGATGGACGAGCCCTGCTCGGCCCTCGACCCGATCTCGACCCTCGCCATCGAGGACCTGATCGGCGAGCTCAAGGAGCGCTTCACGATCGTCATCGTGACGCACAACATGCAGCAGGCCGCCCGCGTCTCGGACCGCACGGCCTTCTTCAACCTCTCCGCGGTCGGCCAGCCCGGCAAGCTCATCGAGATCGACGACACCGAGCGGATCTTCTCCAACCCGTCGGTCCAGGCCACCGAGGACTACATCTCGGGCCGCTTCGGCTAGACCGACCCCCTGACTCCCCGCGGTGCTGCATGGCGGTGCCACCGCAGGGACACCAAGAAAGGCCCGCCCCTGGCTCCCGGGGGCGGGCCTTTCCGTACGAGCCGCCGGCTACAAGAACGCGAGATTGACGATCCAGAAGCTCACGGCGGCAACGATCGCGGCCGCGGGCATCGTGATGAACCAGCCGAGAATGATGTTCTTGGCGACCCCCCACCGCACCGCGTTCACGCGCTTGGTCGCACCCACACCCATGATCGCGGACGTGATGACGTGAGTCGTCGAGATCGGCGCGTGGAACATGAACGCCGTGGTGAACATGATGCCCGCGCCGGTCGTCTCGGCGGCGAAACCCTGCGGCGGGTCCAGCTCGATGATCTTGCGGCCGAGCGTCCGCATGATGCGCCAGCCACCCGCGTACGTACCGGCGGAGAGCATCAGCGCACAGGCGATCTTGACCCAGATCGGGATGGGCGCGTCGGCGCTCTGCACGTCGGAGATGACGAGCGCCATCACCACGATGCCCATCGTCTTCTGCGCGTCCTGGAGGCCGTGGCCGAGGGCCATGCCCGCCGCGGAGACCGTCTGCGCGATACGGAAGCCGCGCTTGGCCTTGTGCGGGTTGGACTTGCGGAACATCCACATGATCGCGCACATCACCAGGTAACCGGCGACGAGGCCGACCACCGGGGACAGGAACATCGGGATGACGATCTTGTCGACGACGCCGGACCAGATGACCCCGATGCCGCCCGCGAGCGCCGCTCCGACCATGCCGCCGAACA
This sequence comes from Streptomyces sp. NPDC087300, assembly GCF_044744425.1. Lineage (NCBI taxonomy): Bacteria > Bacillati > Actinomycetota > Actinomycetes > Kitasatosporales > Streptomycetaceae > Streptomyces > Streptomyces sp. NPDC087300. Next base: position 32,121 of record NZ_JBIUYI010000015.1, on the reverse strand, counting down.
GCGCGTGCGACGAGGAGGAGGGCAGTCCGAAGTACCAGGTGATCAGGTTCCACACGATCGCGCCGATGAGCGCGGCGAAGAGGATCCACATCCCCTTGTCACCGTGCGGGGTCTCGATGATCCCCTCGCTCACGGTCTTGGCGACCCCGCTGCCCATGAAGGCACCCGCGAGGTTCATCACCGCGGCCATCGCGAGCGCCGCGCGGGGCGTCAGCGCACGTGTGGAGACGGATGTGGCGATGGCGTTCGCGGAGTCGTGAAAGCCGTTCGTGTACGTGAATCCGAGCGCGACGCCGATCGTCACGATCAAAGCAAAGGTGTCCATGGCTAGGCCTCAGGACTCCTTGACCGCGATGGTCTCCACGGTGTTCGCCACGTGCTCGAAGGCGTCAGCCGCCTCTTCGAGGACGTCCACGATCTGCTTGAGCTTCAGCACCTCGATGGCGTCGTACTTGCCGTTGAAGAGCTGGGCGAGCAGCTTGCGGTGGATCTGGTCGGCCTGGTTCTCCAGGCGGTTGACCTCGATCCAGTACTCGGTGAGGTTGGCCATCGTCCGCAGGTTGGGCATGGCCTCCGCCGTGAGTTCGGCGGCGCGCGCGAGCACCTCGATCTGCTGCTCGACGCCCTTGGGAAGTTCCTCGACCTGGTAGAGGACGACCAGGTCGACGGCCTCCTCCATGAAGTCCATGATGTCGTCGAGGGACGAGGCGAGGTTGTAGATGTCCTCGCGGTCGAACGGTGTGATGAAGGAGGAGTTCAGCTGGTGGAAGATCGCATGCGTCGCGTCGTCTCCCGCGTGTTCCGCGGCCCGCATACGCTCTGCGATCTCGGCCCGTGCGGAGGAGTCCGCTCCGAGCAGTTCCATCAGGAGCTTCGAGCCCGTGACGATGTTGTCCGCGGATGCGGCGAACATGTCGTAGAAGCTCGTCTCCCTGGGGGTCAGACGAAAGCGCACGTGGGGTCCTCGGGGTGCTTTGGATGCGGTCAGGCTGATGCTAGGCGCATCATCCGGCCACGGCTAACCGGCCGCCCCCCAGTGTCGCCCATCAGGCACAGTGATCAGCACACCCCCCGAGAAATCGGCTATCATATACCCACCAGGGGTATATGGATCTGCAGAAATCCACAAGAAACCAGGAGGAGGACGCGATGACCACCACCGAGCCGGCCGACGCGACCGTGCCGACCACGGAAGTGCCCGAGACGCCCTCCGACCACGATCGCGGAGTGCACGGGTACCACAAGCAGAAGGACGAACACCTCAAGCGCCTGCGCCGCATCGAAGGCCAGATCCGCGGCCTGCAGCGCATGGTGGAAGAGGACGTCTACTGCATCGACATACTTACCCAGGTCTCGGCGAGCACAAAGGCCCTCCAGTCCTTCGCCCTCCAGCTCCTGGAGGAGCACCTGCGCCACTGCGTCGCCGACGCGGCGGTCAAGGGCGGCGCGGAGATCGACGCGAAGGTCGAGGAGGCCACGAAGGCGATCGCCCGCATGATGCGGACGTAGCCGACGGGAGCCGGGCCCGGGGCACGCGGCGCCGGCCGGCCCCGGGAACGCTCAGGGACGCTCGTCCGCACCGCCCCCGGGCTCCCGCCCGTCGAAGACCCTCAGCACCTCGTCGATCCGGTCAGCGCTGAGCCGTTCCTCCCCCGCCGCGGACGCGGCGATGATGAGGTCACCGCACAGCTCGATCTCGGCGAGGGCGACGTGGTCCTGAACCGCCGTGCCGCCACGCATCGGAGCCACGTTCATCACCTCTTCCTGACTGACCCGTTCCGGCCCTTTCGGCCCGTTCAGGACCGTTCCGGCCGTTACCGACTTCCTAGAGTAGGGAGCGGTCTACACAACGCGCATGGCACGGACGGACCATTTCATCCAGCCGTACGCGACTAGGGCCCGACTACGCGGACCCCGCTCCGCTACCGCTCCGCGATCTTCCCGGCGAAGATGTCCCCGGCGGCCGGAAGCCGTACCTCCGCGGGCGCCCCGAAATCGTAGAGCAGCGTGGTCGACGCCACGTTGGCCTCGGCCATCCGGAACTGCTGGCGCAGCTTGCGCACCCGCCCGCGGTCGTCGAGGTAGACGTCGAAGTGCACGCCCTGCCTGCTGAACCCTTTCGCCGCCGCGGCGGCCAACGCACCGCGCTGACCTGCGGAAGCCGCCTTCGCCGCGCCCCCGATGTCGGCGACCCCCCGGTAGTGCCGCACCTCGGCGCCGCCGACCCGCTCCTCGCCCACGTACGCCACGTGCCGTGTCCCGCGCAGCAGTTCGGCGGCGGCGAGGGGATCGGTGGCACCCCCGGTGACGAGGTTCCCGTCGGAGAGGGACGCCGTCTCGATCCGCACCCACTTGTCGGCGGGCACCCCGGCCCCGCGGTTCTTCATGTAGAGCGCGCCCGGGGTCAGGAGTTCGGTGATGGGCCGGTGCTCGTCGTCCCCGGCCGGATCCTTCGGGAGTACGACCTGGAACCGGCCACGCTGTCCCTCGAAGTCGTACACGCCCTTGCCGCGGATGGTGACGCGCGTCCCGCCGCTGGCCATCTCCAGGGACGTACTCGCCTTGGAACTGCCCGCCCGCACCAGGGAGTCGGCGGCCCCGCGCACCACGTCCCCGGGGTCGCCCGCACGCTTCGCCTCGACGGCCGCGCCGCTTCCGGAACATCCCGTGGCGACGGCCATCAGCCCCACCGCCGCGACCGCGGCGACCGCTCCGCCCGTGCGTCTGTGCTGCTGCCCCATCGCTTGTCTACCCCCAAGCGTTCTGCGTCTGCCGACGGCCCGCGTCGTTCCGCATAACGATCCGTCCGTTGACCCGTCACGCGGACGGGCGTTAACCCGAGGTCGGTACGGTGACGCCGTGGCCGATCAGGAAGACCCCGCACCCCACCGCACGACGACGGTCGAGAAGGGCCGTTTCATCGCGGCCCACTGCACCTGCGGCTGGCGCGGCCCGGCGCGCAGAGCCCGCAGCAAGGCCCGCCTGGACGCGACGGAACACGAGGCGCACCCTTAGGAGCAGCCCCCTGTGGCCCGCCCCCGGAACGGGGTACGCGGAACCCGGAAGTCCCGCACACCGTCTCGTTCTCCGGGAAGCAACGGGAGGCGTCATGGAACGGCGTACGTTCATCGGTACAACGGCGGCCACACTGGCCGCGGCCACGGTCACGAGCTGCTCCGGCGGCACCACGGCGACCGGCACGGGGACCACCGCGTCCCGCAGCGGCGGCGGCAGCAGCACCCCGATCAGAACGTCCAGCGCGGCGGCCTCGTCGCCCGCGACGCTCAAGGCCCTGGCCAAGGACCTGGACGGCACGCTCGTACAGCCGGGCGAGACCAAGTGGGCGGCGGCCCGCCAGCTGTACAACACCCGCTTCGACGACCTGTTGCCCACCGCCGTCGCCTACGTCGCGCACCCGGACGACATCCGCACCGCCCTCTCGTACGCCCGCGCCCACCGCACCCCGGTCGCGATCCGCAACGGCGGCCACTCGTACGCGGGCTGGTCCTCCGGCACGGGCCGGCTGATCATCGACGTGTCGAAGCTGAGCAAGATACGCGCGAGCGGGAACAGCGCGACCGTCGGCGGCGGCGCCAAGCTCATCGACGTCTACCGCTCACTCGCCGCGAAGGGCGTGACGATCCCCGCGGGCTCCTGCCCGACCGTCGGCATATCCGGCCTCACCCTCGGCGGCGGCCACGGCGTGGTCTCCCGGGCGTACGGACTGACCTGCGACAGCCTCACCTCCGCGACCCTGATCACGGCCGACGGCAAGCAGCTCACCGCCTCCAAGTCCGAACACAAGGACCTCTTCTGGGCGCTGCGCGGCGCGGGCAACGGAAACTTCGGCGTCGTCACCGAACTGACCTTCCGCACGCACGCCGCGCCCCAGGGCGTCTCGGCGTACATGACCTGGCCCTGGTCCAAGGCGGCCGCCGTGGTCAAGGCGTGGCAAACGTGGGGCCCCGACCAGCCCGACGAGATCTGGTCCTCCCTGCACCTGGCGAACACCCCGGGCGGCACCCCGACCGTCTCCGTCGCCTGCTTCTCGCTCGGCACGTACGGCGAACTCCAGAACGCCGTCGACCGCCTCGCCGACAAGATCGGCTCCCCCGCGCGCAGCGTCTCCCTCAAGCGGCGTTCGTACGAGCAGGCCATGGAGGTCTACGCGGGCTGCTCCTCCTTCGCCTCGGACGCCCAGTGCCACCTGCCGGGCGCGACACCCGGCCGCAGCCCGCAGGGCGCCCTCAACCGCGAGACGTACGCGGCCGGTTCGGACTTCTTCGACCGCTCCCTCTCGGCGGCGGGCATCCGCACGCTCCTCTCCCAGATCGAGAACGTGACGGGCGCGAGCGCGGGCAGCATCGCGCTCACCGCGCTGGGCGGCGCCATCAACCGCGTCGACCCGACGGCGACGGCCTTCGTCCACCGCCGCTCACGGATGCTCGCGCAGTACATCGCCTCGTGGCGCGCGGGCACCTCGGGCAAGCCGGCCCAGGCGTGGCTGAAAAAGGCTCATGGGGCGATGGGGCGCCACGCGTCAGGAGCGGCGTACCAGAACTACACGGACCCCACGCTGACGAAGTGGCGCGAGGCGTACTACGGGGACGCGGCACCGCGCCTGACGAAGCTGAAGAAGCAGTACGACCCGAAGCGCTTCTTCGACTTCCCCCAGGCGCTGTAGGGGAAGCCGGTCCTGCGGGCACGGGCAATTCAGCCCCTGCGGCACCTGGCGGGCGGGTCACGGGCAATTCAGCCGCTCCGGTACCTGGCGGGCGGGGCACGGGAGTTCCAGCCCCTCCGGCGTTTGAGGAGCGGGGTCCGGGGCGGAGCCCCGTGGGACGACACCAGCCGATGCCCCCCCCGAGCCGCCTACGCCGCGAGGTCCCGCTCGTCCGGATCCTGCGCGGCCGCCGTCCGCGCGGACGCGCCCGGCAGCGCGGCCACCGGGTCGGCGGGGCGGGACCAGACCAGGCGGCCGATGCGCGCGGAGCGCCCGATCGCCTTGGCGAGCGGCGTGAGCAGCGCCATCGCGAGCGGCGAGAGCAGCAGCGCGACGGCCGTGCCGAGCGCGAAGCCGCCGACGACGTCCGTCGGATAGTGCACGCCCATGAAGACCCGGCAGAAGCCCTCGATCACGGCGAGGCCGATGCCGACGAGCCCGAACTTGCGGTGGGCGACGAACAGTCCCGCGCCCAGCGCCATCGCGAGCGTCGCGTGGTCGCTCACGAAGGAGAAGTCGGTCTTGCCGTCCACCAGCACCTCGATGCCGCGGTGGTCATCGGCGGGCCGTGGCCGTTCGACGAAGCCCCGGATCGGCATGTTGACCAGGACGGCGATGCCCGCGGCGAGCGGCGCCCAGACGACGGCGGCGACGGACGAGGCGGCGTCGTCGAGCGTGCCGCGCTTGCGCAGGCCCCACCAGCACCACACAACGAGGAGCACGAGGGCGAGCAACAGCCCGTACTCCCCGACGAATTCCACGGTGCGGGCGAGCCAGTGCGGGGAGTCCTTCGCCAGTCCGTTGATGTCGTAGAGCAGGCTGACGTCGGGGTTCGACCCGGATTCATCGAGTCCAGCCATGGCGCTGCGGCCCCTTGTCTCCTAGCCCGTGGGCACACCTTTCCGTGCGCCCTTTCCTCAACCCCCGTGGTCGGTCCAGTCAAGGGAACGCGCAGTCCCCTCCCCTACGTTCCACTCTCCACCGAAAGATCACTCAGACGTTATCGAAGAGAGATACATCGCCGCAGCTCAGGGGGAGTGATTTTACGCAGAGTTCAAGCCAGATCACGCCCTGCGTACGCCTCCGCACGCCCCCCGCGCCCTTCCGCTCAGACCTCTGAGGGCTTGGTCGGAAGGGCCTTCGCGCCGTCCTTCGTGACGCGGGTCGCGCCAAAATAATCCGGAGTGTCGATCGGGTCGAAACGGATCACCGCGCCGGTGCGCGGCGCGTCGATCATGTAGCCGCCGCCGACGTAGATCCCGACGTGCCTGATGGTCCGTGAGTTGGTGAGGTCGTCGGAGAAGAAGACCAGGTCGCCGGGGAGCAGCTCGTCCCGCTTGGGGTGCGGGCCCGCGTTGTACTGGTCGTTGGCGACGCGCGGCAGCGTGATGCCGACGGACCGGTAGGCGGCGAGGGTGAGCCCCGAGCAGTCGAAGCGGCCGCCCTGGTCGGCCGTGCCGTTCCCGCCCCACAGGTACGGCGTACCGAGCTTCTTCTGCGCGTAGTAGATGGCGCTGGCCGCCTGCTGCGAGGGCTGCACGCGTCCGACGGGCCGGGCGAAGCTCTCCGACAGGGTCGTGATCGTCTTCACGTAGTTCTGCGTCTCGCGGTACGGCGGGACGCCGCCGTACTTGATGACGGCGTACGCCCCGGCGTTGTACGCGGCGAGCATGTTCTTGGTCGGGTTGCCCGGGGCGTCCTTCACGTACCCGGCGAGCTTGCAGTCGTACGAGGCGGCCGAGGGAATGGCGTCCTTGGGGTCCCAGATGTCGCGGTCGCCGTCACCGTCGCCGTCCACACCGTGCGCGGCCCAGGTCCCCGGGATGAACTGCGCTATCCCCAGCGCCTTGGCGGGGCTCCTGGCGCGCGGGTTGAACCCGCTCTCCTGGTACAGCTGCGCGGCGAGCAGCGCGGGGTTGATGGCCTTGCAGAGGTTGCCCCACTTCTGCACGAGGGGCTGATAGGTGGCGGGCACCGCTCCCTTGGCGAGACCCACGGACCCGCCGCCCACGCCGTTGGCGAGGCTTCCCGCGGCCATGTACGTCCCGACGACGAGCAGCGCGATGAAACTGAGGGCACCGCCGATCCCGACGGACGCGACCAGCCACGCCTTACGCACCGTCAACCACCCCTCACCCACCGGGAGACCGCCGCCGCTCAGTGTAGAGGCCCCGTGCGAAAGTGGCGGGGATCATTCATGGAAGCCTGCGGGGAACTCACCGGGGGGACCGGGCCCGGACCCCTCGGGGAACTCACCGGGGGACCGCGCCCGAACCCCTCGGCGAACTCCGCGGGCACCGTGCCCGGAACTCCCGATGGAACCCCTCGCCCGCCGCGGACAACACCTCACGTGACGTACTCATTCTCCTTGCACACCCGGATCAGGGACGGGGACCCGGAGGCATTCCGCGAGCTGTTCCGCGACCACTCCCAGCTGGTCTACCGGCACGCGCTGCGCGTGAGCGGCGACTGGGCGACCGCCGAGGACGTGGTCTCGCTGACCTTCCTGGAGGCCTGGCGGCTGCGCGGCAAGCTGCGCGACGAGGGCGAGACCCCGCGCCCCTGGCTGATGGGCATCGCGGTCAACGTCCTGCGCAACACCTCCCGCGCCGCCCGCCGCTACCGCTCGGCGGTGGACCGCGTCCCCGCGGCGAGCCCCGTGCCCGACTTCGCCGACGAGCTGGTCGGCCGGATGGCGGACGCCGAGCAACTGGCCGCCGCGCAGGCCGCGCTGAAACGGCTGCGGCGCGGCGAGCGCGAGGTCTTCACCCTCTGCGTCTGGTCGGGCCTCGGCTACGCGGAGACGGCCGAGGCGCTGGGCGTGCCGGTCGGCACGGTGCGCTCCCGGCTGTCCCGCGCGCGGACGCGGCTGCGGAAGCTGGCGCAGGAGGAACTCGCGACGGCCCGCAATTCCTCCGAACCCACCGCGAAAAACCAGGAACTGCCCCACCACGCAGGACAAGTACAGGTTGACCGCACCGAGGCGGTCAGGTCGGACAAGGAGGAGAACGGATGACGCGCACTCCCTGGAGGCGTTCGGCGAGGCGTCCGGCGCGGCACGAGCCGCTGGACCACGCGGAGTTGGCCAGGCTGCTGCCGGCCCCCGCCGACCCGGCCCTCTCCGCCGACCGCCAACTCCTGCTCGAGAGGCACCTGATGAACCGGATCCAGCAGCGGACGGGCCCCACGTCCCCCGGCTTCCCCGCGCCGCCCGCGGGCCCGCCCCGCCGCCCCGTACGCCGCGCGCTCCTGATCGCCACCCCGGTCACCGCGGCGGCGCTCGCGGCGGTGGTGGCGCTGAACCTGACGGGCGGCGGCTCGCCGTCCGACGACGCCGCCGCCACGGGCCCGCGCGAGCCGGCGCCCGTCGTCGCCCTGGAGCCGGGCACCGCGAAGACGGTCTCCGCGGTCGCGACGAAGGCCTCGCACGCGGCGGCGGCACAGAAGTTCACGGCCCCGCGCCAGGACCAGTACGTCTACGTCAAGAGCAAGGTCTCGTACGTCTACGTCCACGAGAACGTCGACACGAACGTCACCAGGACGATGGTCCAGAAGCTGCACCCGCGCGAGGTGTGGATGTCGCCCAACGGCCTCAAGGGCTGGCTGCACGAGCCCGGCTTCCAGCCCCAGGACGGCATCACGCTCGACGGCGACGTCGAGGGCTGGTCGTACAACAAGGTCAGCAAGCTCCCCACGTCCCCCGACGCCCTCCTCGACCGCATCTACGCCGACACGAACTCCGACAGCTCCCGCGACCAGCAGGCCTTCGACACGATCAGCGACATGATCTCCGAGCAGCTGGCCCCGCCGAAGATCAGCGCGGCGCTGTACCGCGCGGGCGCCGAGATCCCCGGCGTGGTCGTCGTCGACCACGCCAAGGACGCGGCGGGCCGCGAGGGAATCGCCCTGGCCCGCACGGACGAACAGAGCGGCGAACGCCGTGAGTGGATCTTCGACAAGAAGACGTACGCGTACCTGGGCAGCCGGGGCGTCCAGATCAAGGAGGTCGACGGCATCAAGCCCGGCACGGTGGTGGAGCGGACGGCGATCCTGGGCCGCGCGATCGTGGACGCGAAGGGGGCGCGGGCTTCTGGGTGAGACGGGCTTGGGTTCCTGAGTGACGTTGGCTCGGGGCGGGCCGGGGAAACCGGGCCCGAACCCGGAATGGCGCGTCCGGTACGGCGGGCCGCCTTGTCCTCGACGGCATGAACTGAGCAACGGGGCAACGAGACAGGGCGGACGCCGCCGCCCCACCCCACTGGCCTCGGCCCCTGCCCCCGACCGAGCGCGCACCCCGCCCGGCCCGCGCCCGGATTTGCGCTCCGAGACGGTCGAGCAATCTCCGCCTCATGGCCCTACGCGACGAATACGAGCCAAGAGTGATCAGGGACGACACCAACTCACCTGGTATGCCCCCATATATACGCCCGCGCTCCGACCCTGCCGCTGGTGTGCCCCACCCCTCCTGGATAGCTTGGTTCACTCCAGAGAACCCCTGCCCCTCCAGGAGCTGACCTTGAACCGCCGCCGCCCCGTCCTGCCCGTAGCGGCCGCCCTGACCACCGCCGCGGTCCTCGCACTCTCCGCCTGCGGAGGAGGCGACGGAGACTCCGCCAAGGACAACGACAAGATCGCCGGTGCGGGCGAGGGCGCGGGCGCGGACACCAAGAAGAGCGCATCGCCCTCGGCACCGACGGACGGCGTGGACCGCCCGGAGGTCAAGCTCCCGAAGGACGTGAAGAACGTCTTCGAGGGCGGGAAGACGGGGGATGCGGAGAAGGATGCGGTGCTCGCGGACAATGCGCGGTGGCTGGACGCGCTGATCGAGGCCGCGACCGTCGACGCCAAGGATCACCCGGCGCTCAAGTTCTACGCGTCGGGCGAAGGCCTGGTGACCTCCGCGGAATACGTTCAGGGGTTCCACGACAACGGCAAGAGCTTCGTCGGGACCATTCGCTACTACGACCGCCAGGTCACCTTCCTCAAGGAAGGCGTCGCAGCGGTGACGTACTGCAAGGACGGCACCAAGACGTATCCCCAGGATCGCAAGACCGGCAAGGTGGACAGATCGGTCCCGGCGTCGGCGAGCGACTACGCCTTCTTCAACACCCGTGTGAAGAAGAACGACAAGGGTGTCTGGCAGACGGATTCCGTCACGTCCACGACGGGATCCAAGAAGTGCATGTAATGAGCACGCGGGGAACGCCGACCCGCTGGACCATTCCTGCCCTCGCCCTGGCCGTGGTGTTGATCCCTGGTACCGCCTATGCCGGAGGCGGCGACACCCCCAAGGGAAACCTCGGGAGCAAGCAGCAGTCCAAAGGTTCCCGTCAGGACAAGAACCTGACCGTGGAGACGAAGGTCCGGACGACGGTCGAGGGCGGCAGCCCCAAGTCCGCCAAGACCGGCACGCTCACGCCTGCCAACAGCAACTGGGACCCCCCGGCCTGCTGGTACGAACCCGCGTACTCGCCCAAGCAGATCGAGGCCACGGTCAAGGCGGTCCGGCAGCTGAAGGTCTTCGGGGTCGGTGACCTCATCGGCGGGGTCTTCGACTCGTACTTCAAGGAAGGCCACCCCTACAAGGACTACAACCTCGACAAGCAGGGCGAGGGGCAGTTCTGGGCCGCGGCGGTCGCCGAGGACCGCAAGGACGAGCCCGCGGCGAAGGCCTGCGACAAGCTGCCGTTCTGGGTGCCCAAGGGCACGCCGCCGAAGGAGAGGCTCGCCGTCTCCCCCAAGGTCCTCGCCGAATACGCCTACAGCCAGATCCCGGTCCCGGACACCGAGATCACGATGGCGCCCGAGGGACAGACCAAGGTCAACCTGCCGACCTGGGTGTGGCTCGACAAGGCGAGGTTCAAGAAGATCTCGGTGACCGCGAGCCTGCCGGGCACCGGCCTGTCCGCGACGACGACGGCCGAGCCGGTCTCCCTGAAGCTCGAACCGGGGACGGCGGACGCCGAGACGTACCCGTCATCCGGCGAGTGCCCGATCGGCGACGACGGCCGGATCGGCAAGCCCCGCGCCAAGGGAACCGCGGCGGACACGGACCCGCCGTGCGGCGTGCGCTATCTGCGCTCGTCCGGCGACGCCTCGTACGAACTCGGGGCCACCCTCACATGGCGTGTCACCTGGAAGAGCACCACGGAACCAGGCGGCGAACTGCCCCCCGGCGAGTTCGGTGCGACGCAGGACGTCGTCGTACGCGAGATCCAGTCCGTCAACCGCTGACCGCGACCACACAAGGAATCCGGACACCGACATGAGCGACCTCCGCCTCGACGGCACCATCTTCGAGGACCTCAAGAAGACGTTCACCTCGGTGAGCGACCGCATGGACGCCGCGCGCCGGGCCCTCAAGAACACCGACGGCTCGGTCGTCGGGGCGGAGAAACTCATCGAGGACGTCCACGAGTTCGCCGACGAGTGGGGCTACGGCGTCAAGCAACTCGGCAAGCACACGCAGGGCGCGGTCAAGATGATCAACAAGATCGACACGGAGTTCAGCAAGCTGGACCAGGCGCTCGCCGAATCGTTGAAGTCCGCCAAGAAGAAGAGCAAGTGACATGGGTACGAAGCGTCCCGCGCTCCCGAACATAGGCTGGGATCCCACTCCGGGCGATGTCGAGGACACGCGCGATCTGGCCAAGAAACTGGGTGGTCTGGCCGGTGAACTCGGCGCTGCGGTAAGGGATCTGGAGCGCATCGACCAAGGCGCCTGGAAGGGCAAGGCCGCGGTGGCCTTCAGCGACTACATCGCCGAGGACGTCACCCCGCTCATCCGCAAGAGCCACGAATCCTTCGACAAGGCGTCGCGCGCGCTGCACCGGTGGGCCAAGGAGCTCAAGGAGTTCCAGGACGAGACCGACCGCCTGGAGAAGAAGGCCGGCGAGAAGCTGGACGCGCGGTCGGAGGCGAAGCCGAACAGCAAGGAGAGCGGGAAGGCGTCGGGGGACGTCGACGAGGTCATCAGCCAGGTGCACGACCTGGAGGACCGCTTCGCCAAGGCGGCCGGTGCGATCAGCAAGGAGCTCGACAAGGCGGGCGACATCGCCCCGGACGAGCCCGGCTTCTGGGACAAGCTGGGCAAGGGGATCGCTGACGCGTGGGACGCCACTGGAGAGTGGTTCAAGGAACACGCCGACATGATCAAGGCGATCGGCGACGCGCTGAGCCTGGTCAGTAACGCCCTCGGCGTCCTGGCCATCATCACCGCTCCCTTCGAGCCTCTCGGCGCCATCTTCGCCGTCGCTGCCATGGCGACCAGCGGAGCAGCACTTCTGACCCACTTGACGGCCATGGCGGCTGGCGCGGACGTCAGTTGGACGTCCCTCACCTTCGATGCTCTCGGCGCCCTCCCCGGCGTCAAGGGGCTCTTCGGCGGGGCCGCGCTGGCCAAGGGCGGCAACGCCGCCGCACGTGCCGCCAAGCTCGGCTCCGGCTATCGCGGGGTGACGAGCGTCGGCAAGGCGTACAAGCTCTTCGGGCCGCTGAAGGCCACGCCTGTCGTCAAACTCGGAGAGGGCGGCAGCCGCCTGAGGCTTGCGGCGGAGAGCGGTCTGCAGAACTTCAGAGGCGGGCAGCTGGCCGGTACGAAGACGGTCAACGCACTCGGCTCGAAGCTTCCGTTCGTCAAGAGCGATGAGCTGATCGCTCCTATGAGCCACGGTGGCCGCGCTCTGGATGCCGCCATCAAGACCGGCCTGACGGGCTACAAGGGCTACACCATCGCGCACACCGACTACGGGAACTGAGAGCAAGCTCCATGAACAGTCTCGGCCCACCCAGTGGCTCCGACGGCACAACTGAGCAGGCTCTGTCAGTTGAGGGAGTCTCGCTCCCGCCCATGACGTTCGACCTCCCCGAGGGCATGCATGCCATCGAGGTCTCTCTCGACGCCGACGAGCGCGCGGAGGCCGTCCGGCAGCTCGTGCGCGACATCTACCCGAACGGCGACAAGCCGCTCTGGGAAGCCATGAGCATGCTGTACAGCGAGACGGCCGACGGAATGATCGCCGACGGTGTCTCCTTCTTCGGCATCGGGCTGTACGGGATCGACGGCGGCGGCGTCGCGCATTGCTCCCTCACGTTGTCGGTCTTCGAATCCGATTCCGTCGATCAAGAGATCGTGGCCGAGGGAATTCGGGCCGCCCTCGGTGCCGACCCCCTGCACGACGTGACGTGGCTCGATCTGCCGTGCGGCCCCGCGGTGTCGTCCATCTCCGCCCGGCGCCTCCTCATTGACGGGCAGTACACCCAGAGCGGTAATGACGAGGAACTGGTGATGGGCCAGTTTCAGGTGCACATCCCCTTTGGGAACGGCCCCTACACGGCAGTTGTCACGCTGGATACAGCGTCCATGGAACAGTGGGAGGAATTCACTCATGCCGTCGCCAACATCATCGGATCCGTGGCGTTTCCCGCTGACGCAGATGAAGAACGAGACAGTGTCGGAGACCCACAGAGGGAGGCGACGCACTGATGGACTGGTACCCGAACTCCGATGAGCAGTTGCTCCTGCGTACGTCGGCCAGGTTCGCCACCGGGATGGCACCGGCCGTCTCAGGCTCACGCTGGTTCCGCGACCTCGAACGCCAGGACATTCAGGGCGAACTGGCCGGATGGCCACCAGGGCCGACGTACCAGCTGCGTTCCTCCGGGGACAAAGCTGCCCGTCGTACCGGTCGCGCTCTGCTGGTAGGCATCCCGCTGGTCGCGAACCTCATCGCGAACCTCGGAGGAGCCTCGGGCACCCCGCTGGGAGACGTTCCGGGCCGAGGCAAGCCGGACGAGCCCGCGAACGAGGTGCACGACTTCCCCGTCATGTGGGCTGCGCCCGGCAGCCTCGCCAGGACCGTCCCATGGCAGCTCGATCCCGGACGGCGTCCCGAGGACTGTGTGACCGATCTGGCCCTGACGGACCGCCGTCTACTCTTCCTCGCAACCCGTAAGGGCAGCCTGGAGAAGGCCGAGACCCTCGCTGAGTTCGCACGCGACTCCGTCGCCGAGATCCGCCGCATGAAGTTCAGCGAGGTCAACGCGGATGTGCGCATCACGTTCACGGATGGCTCCTGGGTGCGGTTGGCCGTCGGCAATCCGGACGACGCCGAGAGGCTCGGGCAGGTGCTCGGCGGCGCCGTCCGCATGCTCGCGGAGAGCGAGTTGTCCGCGGGACAACTCGACCGGGTGGCGCGGTTCATGGCCGACCTCCCGAAGACGGCTCACCCGCCGACGTACAGCCGCCTGCGCAGTGGCGTCACGCTGGTCGAGTCGCGTATCTCGGTGAAAGCCGGGTCGGGTCTCTTCGAGACCCACTCGATCCTGATGGACGACTCGGGACAGCCCGCGGAACCGGCCCCTGGCGATCTGTGAGGCACGAGTTCCCCGGAGAACCACCGCTTCCGTTGTTTCCGAGCCGAGAAGGAGCCGACCCAGCATGGCGCCATGGCAGCCCGCCTTCGGCGAGACCCTGCTCGCCCGCGACGCGGTCGAGTTCGCGACCGGCACGGCGCCCGTCGTCTCCGGCATGCGCTGGTTCCGCGACGCCGAGCGCAAGGACATTCAGAACGAGCTGACCGCACAAGCCGGCTGGCCCGAAGGACCCTCCTACACGCCCACTCCGCCGTCGCGCCGGAGCACCGCCCGCAAAGTCGGACGCTTCGGACTCGGCGCCCTGGCCGGCGTCGTCGTGATCGCGCTCGGAGTACTCCTGGGCGGCCTGGGAGGCGCCGGGTCCGGCGGGGGCCACGGACCCGGTCGCCCGCGCGACCCCGAGAACGAGGTCGACGACTTCCCCGTCATGTGGGGCACCCTTGGCTCCCTCGCCCGCACCCTGCCCTGGCAGCTCGACCCCGCCCGACGCCCGGCCGGCTACCGGACGCATGGCATCGTCACCGACCGCCGCGTCGTCATCGTCGGCTTCCCGGACGACGACCCTGGCAAGGACGAGGTCCTCTGGGAGATCGACCGGCAGCGCATCGCGCGGGTGGAGCGCATGACGTACAACAAGGTCTGGGGCGAGGCAAAGATCTACTTTACGGACGGCTCGTGGTGTCGGCTCGCACCGCCGGAATCACGGTACGGCTGGACCGTCCTACGTCATCTCTGCCCTCCCACCGAGCTGTTGCCGCTCTCCGAAATGACCCCACGCCAAAGGAAGTACGTCGAGTCGTACGCCGCGTACGTCACCGACCGGGATCCGGCCGTGGCCCCCGTGGTCACCCGCCGCCCGAGCGGCAGATTTCTGATCGAGGTCACCACGACGGCGCCGGTCACGGCGGAGTACGGCATCGAGAAGAGCCACTGGCACATGAGCAAGCGGGGGCGGCGTGGCGCGATCAGACAGGGCGATGTCTGAGCGAGACGGTCAACTCCCGGAAGTCCCGGCCCTTCGCCACGGGGAACTCGGCGTGCCCTCGGCCCACAACAACTTCCCCGTGTGCCCCGCCCCCATGGGGTACGACCCCCAACTGTCCGCACACGCCCGCACGATGTGCAGCCCCCGCCCACCCTCCGCCGTCTCCGGCGGCCGGTGGTCGAGGACCCGACCGGCCTCCCCGAAACCGGGCGGAATCCGCGGATTGGAGTCCCACACCGCCACGCGGATCCCCTCCGGGGAGGAGGAGCGGAGGCGGAGGGCGTAGGGGCCGTCGGTGTGGCAGTGCGCGTTGTTGAGCAGTTCGCCCGCGAGGAGCTCTGCGGTGGGCGTGAGTTCGGTCAGGCCGTACGTCTCCAGGACCGCGCGGAGGGTGGCTCGGGCGATTCCGGGGGCGCGGGGGTCGTGGGGGAGCTGGAGGGTGTAGGTCCAGGGCGGGGATACGGTTGTCATGGAATCGCCTTTCATGTCGGGGAGTTGCACGGTGTTGCCCAGTGACGGTGCCGCTCCGTCGAGCGGGGTACTTCCGGGCGAGTGGCCTGAGACACAGGCTAGAGACGCGCAAATATAATTTGCACCCATTCCATGGAATGCAGTGCACAATCCCTCGTGTGAGTGACGAACTGAGCCGTTCCTAGGAGGAGTTGCATGGCCGGACGGTCAGCGCCCAGGGTCCGCCGCGTCCGGGTCGCCAGTGAACTTCGGCGGCTCCGCGAGCACGCGGGCATGACCGCGACCGAGGCCGCCCGCGTCCTCGGGACCAGCCAGGGGCAGCTCAGCAACGTCGAGACCGCACGCTTCGGGGTGAGCGCGGCCCGCATCCGCGCGATGGCCCGCAGCTACGACTGCTCGGACCAGGACTTCATCGATGCCCTCGTCGCCATGGCCGAGGACCGCACGCGCGGCTGGTGGGAGGAGTACCGCGAGATCCTGCCCGTCGGACTGTTGGACCTGGCCGAGGTCGAGCACCACGCCACGTTGCTGCGTACCGCCGTGACCGTGCACATCCCTGGGCTCTTCCAGACCACGGACTACGCCCGCGAGATCTTCCGCCAGAGCGTTCCCGAGCTGTCACCGCCGGACATCGAGCACCGGATCTCGTACCGCATCAAGCGGCAGGCCGTGCTCTTCCGGGAGTCGCCGACGCCCCACCAGGCGATCATCCACGAGGCCGCCCTGCGGATGCAGTTCGGCGGCCCCACCGTGACCCGCACGCAGCTCAAGCACCTCATCGACATGAGCGAGCGGGAGCACGTCACCATCCACGTCATCCCGTTCGCTGCCGGAACGTTCCCGGGCTCAGGTCAGTCGATCTACTACGCCGCGGGACCGGTGCCCCAGCTCGACACGGTCAACCTCGACCAGTCGCACGGCCCGGTGTTCCTGGACGCCGAGGCGCAACTCGACAAGTACCGCGTCCTCCTCGACCGCATGGAAGCCACAGCACTCCCACCCACGAAGTCACGCGAATTCATCCACCACATCGTCCAGGACCTGTGAAGGAAGCCCACGATGCCCAAGCTCACCTGGCAGAAGTCCTCCTACTGCCCAGAAGGCAACTCCTGCGTACACATCGCCACCGACCCCGCCGGAACCGTCCATCTCACCGAAAGCTCCGACCCCACCGCCGCGATACTCCACACCAGCCCCACCGCCTTCGCCGCGCTGATCCGCACCGCGAAGGAGCCCCGCCGTGCCTGACCTCCCCGCCGGTCTCGACTGGACCCGCGCCGCCCCCGAGGACGAACAAGGCCCGGGACCCTGGATCGAGATCGCCTTCGGCAAGGACGACGACGCCGTCTACCTCCGCGAGACCAGCGACCCGGACAACATCGTCACCACCAACCGGAAGAAGTGGGACGCCTTCGTACTCGGCGTACAGGCAGGCGAGTTCGACCACTTCGTAGAGGGCGTAGAGGGCGTAGAGGGCGTGGAGAGCGTGGAGGGCGTCGCCGGGCCCTGAGCCCGGTGCGAAAACCGCTGGCCATCGCCCGCATGCCCCCTGCTACCGTCCCGCCATGTCCGGACCCAGAGAACCCGTTGAACCCGTCACCCCCGCAGACGTCACCCGTGCCGTCCGCCTCGCCGTAGCCGCCCTCCGCCAGGCCCCGCCCGACGCCGACTGGAGCGTCAAGGCAGGAGGCATCGACTGGACCTGTTGGGAGACCGTCGAGCACCTCGCCGACGACCTCTTCGCCTACGCCGCCCAACTGGGCCCGGAACACCCGCCCCTGGACTCCGACGTCCCCTTCCTCTGGTACCGCCGCAGGGAGGGCGGGCCCTCCAACGTCACCTTCGCCGATCAGGCCGGTGGCGTCCCCGGGCTGCTCCAGGTCCTGGAGTCGTGCGGCGCGCTGCTGACCGGCATGGTCGCGACCACCGCGCCGGACGTCCGCGCCCACCACGCGTGGGGCGTCTCCGACGCGGAGGGGTTCGGCGCGATGGGGATCGTGGAGACGCTCGTCCATACGTACGACATCGTGGGCGGCCTCGGCATCCGCGACGCCTGGGACCCGCCCGCCGACCTCTGCGCCCGCGTCCTGCACCGGCTCTTCCCCGACGCGCCCACCGACACCGACCCCTGGCCGACCCTCCTCTGGGCGACCGGGCGCGGCGAGCTCCCCGGGCGGGACCGGCTCACCACGTGGCGCTGGTACGGGGAGCCCAGGGACTGAGACAGGTTCCCTCCGGGCGCCGGAAGCAGCCCCTCCGGCGTCCCAGGAGCGCATCCCAAGGAGAGGCCGTCTCCGCAGGTCAGCGGCGGCTTTTGCGTTCCAGCGTCCCCCGTCCTCCGGCTTCCCTTGTCCCCGCACCGCGCAGGCCGCTTCGCTGGTCCCCAGGCCGGACACCACGGTCTCGTGCCGCCCTGATCACCAACGGGCGCAGCTCGCACACCACCAACCTGACGGGGACCCCATGAAGATCAAGCACGCCTCCAAGACCCTGCTCGCCGGCCTCGCCCTGCTCGGCTCGCTCTCGCTCACCGCGTGCAACGGCGACGACGGCACCGACGCCTCGGGCTCGAACGACTCGGTGCCCAGCGCCTCCGCCGGCCAGGACGCGGGCAGCGGCAACGACAGCGGCAGCGGATCCGGTGGCGGCGGGACGGGTGGCAAGGGCGAGACCGGGGGCACCGGCGGTTCCGGCAGCAGTGGCAGCGGCAGCGGCAGCGACAAGGGCACCGTCGCCGGGACCGGCTCCAACGAAGGCGGCAAGGTCGGCATCTGCCGCAGCGACGAGCTCGAGGTCTCCGCCGTCGACAACACCATCGGCGACGAAGGCACCGTCACCGTCGCCTTCAAGAACGGCGGCGGCCGCGACTGCACCATCAACGGCTTCGCGGGCGTCGACCTGAAGACGGCCGCCGGCGACACCATGGCCGGGAAGCGCACCGACGAGAAGCCGCGCTCCGAGATCCTCAAGGACGGCGAGACCGCCGCCTTCAACATCGGCTTCCCCGTGAACGACTCCGGCGGCTCCGGCGTGCGCGTCTCCAACATCCTGGTGACCCCGCCGAACGAGACGAAGTCCGTCACCGTCGCCTGGCCCGCGGGCTCCCTCCCCGTCGAGAACCCCGACTCCCAGGCGCTCAAGGGCCCGATCATGATCAGCCCGGTCGGCAAGGTCAGCGACTCCCCGGCCGGCTGACCCGCCGGAGTGACCCGTGTGACCTGGGAGAACTCCCCGGTCACACGGGTCGAAGGCGCTCCCCACCACCGATTGACGCCCCCTCAGCCTTCCTCGAAGGTAGGGGAATTGGGCGTTATGCGACTGCTGTGCGACCGCCGTACGACGGCCATGCGCCGCCGCGGTCGCACGGCCGGGGGGAGCCGGCGATGGAACCCAGTGACCATGATCGTGATCGTGATCGTGACCACCACCGCGACCAGAAGCCTGGCTTCGGGCCGGAGGACAGCCGCGGCAGCGGTGACCGTGACGCCGCCCCGGGCCATTTCGGCCCGCCTCCCCCGATGCCACCCCCGCTCTCACCCCCGCCCCTCCCCCCACACCCACCCACCGCGTCTCGCACCACCCCCCACGACCCCCTCCACCCCCTATCCGTAGCCCTCCTCAACCTCACCGGCCTCGGCCTCGGCTTCGTTCTCCTGCGGCGCTGGTTCCCGGCTCTCCTCTGCTGCGCCGCCACCGCCGCCCTGCTCTTCATCGCGCTGCCCGCCGACGTCGACGGCGTCCCCGGGGGCGTACTCGTCGGCTACGTCGCCTTCCTGCTCGCCGCCGCCGTCGCGGGTGCGCACCGGGCCACCCGGGTGCCCGGTGACCGGCGGCTGCGCGGCCCGGTCGCCGTCGGTCTCGGTGTCGTGCTGCTCGCCGTGCCCGCGGGCGGCGCCTTCGCGTACGAGGGCGCGCGCGACGAGGCCGTCGAGCAGATGCTCATCGGCCGCCTCGAACGCGCGGACCGCATCGTCGCGGGCCTGGCCGGGGAGCCGTACGACGGCGCGGCCGTGCGGAAGTACGGGAAGGCCCTGGCCGTCTACCGGGGTCTCGCCGAGGACCACCCGGGGTCGAAGGCCGCCGACCGGCTGCCCGACAGCCTCGACGCGTACTACAAGACGGTCGCCGCGCCGTACGCCGCGAAGAAGTACTGCGACGCCATCAGCCCCCTCAAGCATCTGCGGACCGTCCCCGACACCCTCGGCAAGGACGACCTCGGCACACTCGCCACCTGGCCGGACGACCGCCTGGCCACCTCTCTGTACGAGTGCGGCACGGCGGGTCTGGGCCGGGCGGCCGCCGACGGGCCGCTCGGCGAACTGCTGCGCACCTTCCCGGACTCGGACCGGGCCGCACGGGTCGAACCCGCGCTGCGCGCCGCGATCGGCGCCCGCGAGGCCGCGCTCAAGGGCTCCGAGCCCTGCCCCGCCGTGGACGAACTGCGGGCCATCGGCACCACCGCGAGCGGCCTGCCCGGCGGCGAGGTCGACGCCGCGGGGCTGCGCGGCGCCGCCGACCGCGCCGTACGGCGGGGCGTCTACGCCTGCGGCATCGACGAGTTCCAGGACGACCGGTTCACCGACGCCGCACGGACGATGAAGGACTTCGCCGCGAAGTACCCGGGCGACAAGAAGCACGATCGCGCCGACGACATCGCCGTCGCCGCCGAGATCGCCGCGGCCCGGCCGAGCGCGGGCCGCAGGCTGCCGCCCACCCGCCCCGGGGGCGGCGGCACCGTCGACCTCGTCGTCGCCAACCTCGGCCCCGGCGAGCTGGAGCTCCTCTACACCGGCCCCACCACGGGCCGCGTCAAGCTGAAGGACTGCGCGTCGTGCCGGATCTTCGCCGACAAGCCGCAGGGCGACAAGGCGTGCCGGGCCGGCGTATCGACGTACCCGAGGACCACCCTGCGGCTGCCCGCCGGCGAGTACCACTTCCTCTACAAACGGGCCACTGTCCGCGACCGCGCCGAGGGCGCGCGGCTCAGTACCGCCTACCGCTACACCGACTGCTCCTTCGTCACCCGCGGCACCGCCGGGCTCGGGCTGACCTAACACCTGGTCAGAACACCTGGTCAGAGGCGCGCCGGGCCGTCATTGCCCGGCGTCATCCTGCGTGATACACAGAGTGACCAGACCTCACGCACGAGAAAACGTACGAAGTCAGCCAACGAATGGCGCCAAGGCGGCATGCGCGGGCCCGATTGTCGGCGAGAATGAGCTGTCCTCTGCACCGAGGTAGGCAGAGGTGCCAGAACAACCCACTAGGGGCGGTGAGTTACACATGCTTATGGCAGCCGAAAAGGGCGACATCACCACCATCATCGGCGGGATCGCCCCCGACTGGGGTCCCTTCGGGAGCCTGGGCAACGAGGCACGCGTGATGATCGAGGTCGTGATGGCGATCGCCATCCTCCTCTGTCTCGGCATTGCGATCTGGGGCGCGGCGAAGCAACGCATCGGCGCGACGGCGCTGCGCGACACCTTCAGCGCGGAACAGGGCAAGGGCCTGATCATCGCGGGCCTCACAGGCGTCTTCATCATCGGATCACTGGGCACGCTGTTCACCATCGTGTACGGCATGGCGGTCTAGCGGTCCCACCCGCGAGCCCGCCGCGCGCCCTCGTCCCCTTCCTCCCCCCGTCCCCTCCCCCACGTCCCCACTCTTCCCGTGTCCCCCACTCTCCGTGTCCCCTCTCCCCACCCGTCCGTCGTGCCCACCGGCTGAGGTTGCAACTCCCTGATGTCGAGTCACCACACCGCGCCCGCGCGGGAACCAGCACGGCTACCGTCGTACGTGGCGGTTCAGCGAGAGGTTGAGGGGGCGTACGCGGCATGAGTCTGGACGACGAGCGGAACGACGGCCTCTTCGGCGGCTCGGGAGAGACCAGGACACGGCTCCCCGAGGGGGAGGGCGGTGGCGACGACGTCTACGGCGGCGCGCGCAGATCGGGCAGGTCCGGCCGGTCCTCCTCGCGCAGCCTGGTCACCGTCGTGGGCGTGGTGGTCCTGCTGATCGCGGCGATCGCGTTCGCCAACCGTGGCGGGGACGAGTCCTCTGCGGGGGGCGGGGACGGCAAGAAGTCCGACACGTCGCCTACTGCCCCTTCGGGGACGAAGCCTGTCGGGGGTAAGAACTCGGGGATTCCTTCGGGGTTCGCTCATGATGAGCAGGGGGCGCAGAGTGCGGCCGCGAACTACGCGGTCGCGCTGGGCTCGGCCGAGATGTTCGACAAGGACCAGCGGCACGGCATCGTGAACACGGTCTACACCCCGGACGAGGCGACGAAGCGTCAGTCCTCGCTGGACAAGGTGTACTCGGGCGAGAAGTTCCTGACGAGCATCGGCCTGAACGCCGACGGCTCCGCGCCCAAGAACACCAAGTTCGTCTCGCGCATCATCCCCGTGGGCACCAAGGCCACGAAGTTCAGCGGTGACAGAGCGAGTGTCGAGATCTGGTACTCGTCCCTCTTCGGCCTGGCGGGCGAGGACACCAAGAACCCCGTGTCGGAGAGCTGGTTCACGAACACGTACGAGCTGCGATGGGTCGACGGCGACTGGAAGGTCGCCGACTTCCGGCAGAAGGACGGTCCCGTCCCGGTCGGCCGCGATCAGCGGGCGTCCACCGCCGACGACATGGCGAAGGCAGTGGAGCAGTTCGGAGGGTTCACCTATGCCCGGTAGCGCTCGTCGCCGCACCCTCACGCTCGCCGCCGCCTTCACCACGGTGCAGACAGCGGCCGTGCTGCTGGCCACCCACGCCTTCGCGGCACCGGACCCCAAGCCCTCGGACAACCCCTGCGACCTCATCCGCGGGCCCGCGAAGGAGTACTGCGAAAAAGGCCAGAGCAGCAGCGGAGGCAGCGGCAAGTACCCCACCGAACCCCCCCTCCCCGACTCCCTCGACCCCCTCAGCTCCCTGGCGAAGGGCTGTGCCGACGCCGCCTCCTGGACCGTGGACAAATTGTCCGAGGCCGTGAAGGAGACGGCCAACGTCGACTTCACCAACTCCAAGTTCCTCCAGCAGTACGCCGTCGTGTTCGCCGCGTCGACCATCCTGACGCTGCTCCTGTGGCTGCTCGCCGTGGCGAAGAGGGCGGTGCGGGGCGTGCCGCTCACCACCGCCCTTTCGGAGGCCATCGGCTTCCTCTGGCTCACGGTCCTCGCCTCCGCCTTCACCCCGCTGATCCTGTACACCGTCGTGTCGGCGAGCGACGGCGTGTCGGACGTCATCGCGAAGGCGACGGGCGGTCAGACCGACCAGTTCTTCGGGACGTTCTCGGGTGCGCTGAAGAAGGGCGAGGACATCGGCGGCGGCCCGATCATGCTGATCGTCGTCTCGCTGGTGTCGATCCTCGCCGCCGGCGTGCTCTGGCTGGAGCTGGTCATCAGAGCGGCGCTCCTCTACGTGGGGGCGCTCCTCGGCACTGTCGTGTACGCGGGCCTCGTCGACAAGAACCTGTGGGGCCACGTCCGCAGGTGGGCCGGGATCATGATCGCGGTGATCCTGGTGAAACCCATCATCGTGATCGTGCTCGGACTCGCCGGCGCGCTCTCCGCCGACGACGGGCCCGACTCCTTCTCCGCCGTGGTCTCCGGACTCTCGATCATCCTGCTCGCCATCTTCGCGAGCGCCATGATCTACCGCTTCGTACCGGGCTTCGGCGACGAGATCGCCAACTCCCGCAACAACCGCGTCATGGGCAGCGCCGAGAACAAGGCCGCCGCCGTGATCAGCTCTCCCGCCTCGCTCGTCTCCCAGGGCATCAAGACCCACAGCTCCCGGGGCAACGGCGGCGACGGCGGCGGCAATAGCCAGGCGCGGCCCGCCAACCCCGCCAGCGGCGGCGTCGCCGCCCACAGCAGCCGCCCCACCGGGGGCGGCGGCTCATCGAACGGCGGCGGATCTGTCCCCTCCGCCGCACCCCCGCCGCGCAGCAGCGCGACGGACACGCCGCACGCGGGCAACCGCGGCGGCAACCGCAACAGCAGTTCCAACCGCTCGGGAGGTGAAGGGCGTTGACGACCCAGTCCCACGTGTCCCAGCCGGTCGCGCCCCGCCGCACATATCTGATCGGCCGCGCGCGGCCGAACGCGATCGTCGGCAAGAACCGCGAGACCGGGGAGATCGCCCTGATCATCGCGGGGGCGTTCCTCGGCATGATGTGCGGGCTCCTCGTCCCCGTCCTCTCCATGCGCATCGTGCTGCTCATGGGCTTCCCCATGCTCGCCATCGCGGCGGTGTACGTCCCCTACAAGCACCGCACGTTCTACAAGTGGTTCGAGATCAACCGCAGCTACAAGCGCTCCCTCAAGCGCGGCACCGCCTACCGCTCCGCCGCCCCCGAGGCGGGCATCAGGGTCGACGGCCGCGAGGTCGAGGTCGGCCCGCCGCCCGGCATCGGCCGGATCAGCTGGCTGGCCGCCCCGTTCGGCCCCGACGAGATCGCCGTGCTGCTGCACGCGGACCGGCGGACCGTTACTGCGGCCATCGAGATCGAGGGCCCTGGTGTGGGGCTCCGCGACTCCGAGGACCAGGAAGCCCTCGTCGACCGGTTCGGCACGCTCCTCAAGCACGTCGCGAACGGCGACGGCTTCGTGACGCGCCTCCAGATGCTCGCCCGTACGCTGCCCGCCGACCCGGACGCGCACGCCAAGGACGTCAGCCAGCGCGGCGACGACCGGGCACTGCCCTGGCTCCAGCAGTCGTACGACCAGCTCCAGTCGATGGTGTCCACCAGCAGCGAGCAGCACCGCGCCTACCTCGTCGCCTGCATGCACTACTCCCGCGAACTGGCGGGCGAGGCACAGGCGATGGCCCGCGCCGCGCGCCCGCAGGGCGGCAGGAAGCTCGACAAGGACGCCGGTCTCGCCGTGGTCATGGCACGCGAGCTGACCGACATCTGCTCGCGCCTCCAGGAGGCCGACATCCGCGTACGGCAGCCGCTCGGCCAGGGCCGCCTCGCCTCCCTCGTGCACTCCATGTACGACCCGGACCACCCCATCGACCACATCCAGGCGATGACCAAGCGCAACGCCTGGCCCGCCGAGCTCGACGCCATGGAGCCCACCTACCTCCAGGCGAAGACCCGCGAGTCCTCCACCCGCGCGCCCTGGTGCCACGCCACGGCCTGGGTCAAGGAGTGGCCGATGACACCGGTGGGGGTCAACTTCCTCGCGCCGCTGCTCGTGCACACCCCGGACGTGATCCGCACGGTCGCCGTCACGATGGACCTCGAACCCACCGAGGTCGCCATCGAGCGGATGCTGACGGAGAAGACGAACGACGAGGCGGAGGCCAGCCGCCAGGCCAAGATGAACCGCACCGTCGACCCCCGCGACATCGCCTCGCACTCCCGCCTGGACCAGCGCGGCGAGGACCTGGCGAGCGGCGCGGCGGGCGTCAACCTGGTCGGCTACATCACGGTCTCGTCCCGTTCCCCCGAGGCGCTCGCGCGCGACAAGCGCACCATCCGCGCCTCGGCCGGCAAGTCGTATCTGAAGCTGGAGTGGTGCGACCGCGAGCACCACAGGGCCTTCGTCAATACGCTGCCGTTCGCGACCGGCATCCGACGCTAGACGTAGAGGCAGGCTGCTGAGATGCGGGATCCGCTGTCCATCCTCACGGACGCCTTCACGTCCTTCCTCTTCGGGAAGGTCGAGACGACCAGGCTGCCGGTGCGCACCTCGACGGGGCAGGCCCAGGCGGTCTACCTGCCGACGGCCGCGCCGGGCCTCGGCGACTCCGGCGTGATCATCGGGCGCGAGGTCTACTCCGGCAAGGGCTACATCTACGACCCCTTCATGCTGTACGGGCAGCAACTGCCCGCACCGCACTGGCTGGTGCTCGGCGAGTCCGGCAACGGCAAGTCGGCGCTGGAGAAGACCTACGTCCTGCGCCAGCTGAGGTTCAAGGACCGCCAGGTCGTGGTCCTCGACGCCCAGGGCGAGGACGGCGTCGGCGAATGGAACCTCATCGCCCAGGAGCTGGGCATAACTCCCATCCGGCTCGACCCGACGGCCGCCCTGGACATGGGCATCCGGCTCAACCCGCTCGACCCCGCGATCACCACGACGGGCCAGCTCGCGCTGCTCCGCACGATCATCGAGGTCGCGATGGGGCACGGCCTGGACGAGCGGTCGGGCTTCGCCCTGAAGGTCGCGCACGCGTACGTCAACGAGACCATCGTGGAGCGCCAGCCGGTCCTCACCGACATCGTCGAGCAACTGCGCCACCCCGAGCCGGAGTCGGCCGAGGCGATGAACGTGGCCATAGACGACGTACGGGCCTGGGGCCTGGACGTGGCCCTCGTCCTGGACCGGCTCGTCGACGGTGACCTGCGGGGCATGTTCGACGGACCGACGACGGTGGGGATTGATCTCGATGCCCCCCTCATCGTCTTCGACCTCTCGCACATCGACCGGAACTCCATCGCGATGCCGATCCTCATGGCGATCGTCGGCGTATGGCTGGAGCACACCTGGATCCGGCCCGACCGCAAGAAGCGCATCTTCCTGGTGGAGGAGGCGTGGCACATCATCAACTCCCCCTTCGTCGCGCAGCTGTTCCAGCGCCTGCTGAAGTTCGGCCGACGGCTCGGCCTGTCCTTCGTGGCGGTGGTGCACCACCTGAGCGACGTGGTGGACGGCGCGGCCGCCAAGGAGGCGGCCGCGATCCTGAAGATGGCGTCCACGCGGACGATCTACGCCCAGAAGGCGGACGAGGCGAGGGCGACGGGCCGGGTGCTCGGCCTGCCCCGCTGGGCCGTGGAGATCATCCCGACCCTCACCCCCGGCATCGCGGTCTGGGACGTCAACGGCAACGTCCAAGTGGTCAAGCACCTCATCACGGAGACGGAACGGCCGCTGGTCTTCACCGACCGCGCCATGACCGAGTCGTCGGCCGACCTCCCCGACGACGCGCCGACCGACGAGGCGATGCGGGCGGCCGAGCTCGAGGCGGAGGAACGGGCGGCTTACATGGAGCAGCATGCGGGATGAGTGGGAGCGGGGCCGGCCCCGGCGGGCCCCCGGCGGCGAACGCGGCATCCCCGACGGCCTCCTGGTGGGATTCCTCGGCTTTCTGCTCGGATCCACGGTGCTCGTCTGGTCCGCGACGGGCCTCTCGGGCTGGTTCGCACACGGCTCCTGGCCGGAGCACGTCACCTTCGGCCATACGCCGCTGTCCGTACGCCACTTGATCGGCCGGCCCCACGACCTGCCGGGCGCCTGGCCCGACACCCCACCCGCCCAGCTCTCCGGCTACGGCCTGTTCTGGGGCCTGTTCATCGGCCAGCTGATGGTCCTCGTGGTGCTGACGGTCTTCGTGATGGGGACGGTGGCGCGGTGGAGGATGGTGCGGAGGAGACGGCGGGTGGTGGGGGCAGGTACGCCGCCGGTGGGAGAACGGGTGGGCGGATGGGAACCCCGCGCCGGAGGCGCGGAATACAGGGAACCGGCCCCGACGGAGCATCACGACGACACCCGCGCCGCAGGCACGGAGTACAGGGACCCGGAGTACAGGGACCCGGTCCCGACCGAGAAGCCCGCTGACGCCCGCGCGCAGCACACCGCACCGACGACGCCGACCGTCCCCACCCCTCGTACCCCCCTGGCCCCCCTCGTACTAGGCAGCCCGGAAACCCGCAGACCACTGGCGGTGCAGGCCATCCAGGACGCCGAGGGCGCCGCCCTGGTCATCACCTCCGACCCCACCCTGTGGGCCGAGACGAAGGACGCGCGGGCCAAGCTCGGCCCCGTCCTGCTCTACGACCCCTCGCACCTGTGCGACACCCCCGCCCGCATGCACTGGTCCCCCACCGCGGGCTGCGAGGACAAGACCACGGCCGCCCACCGGGCCGCCGCCCTGCTCGCCCCGATAAGGCCGAGCGCCAAGCTGGACACCGCCGTGGCCGACACCGCGGAAACCTTGCTGCGCAGCTTCCTGCACGCCGCCGCGGTCGGCGACAAGCCCATGAAGCACGTCCACCGCTGGTCCCAGGGCACCCAGGTCCAGGAGGCCGTACGCATCCTCCGTACCCACCCCAAGGCGTCCTCGGGAGCGGCCGGCGAACTGGAGGCGGCCCTCACCGCCTACGCCGAACGCCGCGACATGGCACAGGAGTTGACCGCCCGCGCGCTCTCCGCGCTCTTCACGGTCCACGTCCGCGAGTCCTGCACCCCGAACCGAACTGATGCGCTCACCCTGGATTCCTTCGTCGACGAAGGGGGCACGCTTTTTGTGGTGGGTGAGGCGATCGAGGATCCCAAGTCCCGCCAGGGCCCGGGTGCCATGCCACTGCTCACGGCACTCGCCTCCAGCGTGGTCGAGCACGGCCGGCGCATGGCCGAACGGTCATCCTCCGGTCGGCTCGACCCACCAGTGACGCTCGTCCTCGACGACGTCGCCGCGGTGGCACCGCTGCCCCAGCTCCCGGACCTGCTCACCACGGGCGCGGACCGCGGCCTGCCCACCCTGGCCCTGCTCAGATCACGCGAACAGGGCCGCACCCGCTGGCCGGACAGCGAACTACCCACCCCGTAGCGGAGGTTCACCGCCTCCCCTCTCAGGGGCGCCCTCGTACCCCGGTACTACCCGGGACCCGCACTTCCCGCCCCCGGTCCGACGATCCGCGCCGCCGCACGCAGCAGCATCGAAGCCATGATCAAGGCTCACGAACTGACCAAGCGATACGGCGGCAGGACCGTCGTCGAAGACCTCGGCTTCGAGGTCCACCCGGGCACCGTCACCGGCTTCCTCGGCCCCAACGGCGCGGGCAAGTCCACCACCATGCGGATGCTCCTCGGCCTCGACGCCCCCACCCGCGGCCACGCCACCGTCGGCGGCCGCTCCTACGCGGCACACCCCGCGCCCCTGCACGAGGTCGGCGCACTCCTCGAAGCACGCGCCGTCCACCCGGGCCGCTCCGCGTACCACCACCTCATGGCCCTCGCCCACACCCACTCGATCCCCAGGCAGCGCGTCGAGGAGGTCCTCGATCTCGTCGGCATCCACGAGGTCGCCCGCAAGCGCGTCAAGGGCTTCTCGCTCGGCATGGGCCAGCGCCTCGGCATCGCGGCCGCGCTGATCGGCGACCCCGCCACCGTCATCCTCGACGAGCCCGTCAACGGCCTCGACCCCGAGGGCGTCCTGTGGATCCGCAACCTCCTCAAGTCCCTCGCCGCCCAAGGCCGTACGGTCCTCGTCTCATCGCACCTGATGAGCGAGATGGCCCTCACCGCCGAACACCTGATCATCATCGGCCGGGGCAGGCTCCTCGCGGACACCACCGTCGAACACTTCGTCCGCGCGTCCGGCACCGGCTCGGTCAAGGTCGTCACGCCCGAGGCGGGACTCCTCACCGAGCTGCTCGCGGGCCCCGGCACAGAGATCACCGGCGAGGGGTCCGGAGTCCTCGACGTACGCGGCACCGACGCCGAACACATCGGCCGCACCGCTGCCGCCCACGGCATCCCGCTCTTCGAACTCACCCCGCAGGAAGCCTCGTTGGAGCAGGCCTTCATGGACCTCACCAGGGACTCCGTCGAGTACGCCGCCACCACCACCCACCCGCGTCCAGAAGGAGCAACGGCATGACCGACACCCTCCAGCACCCCGTGTCCCCCGTCACCGAGAGCACCCCGGCCCCCGCCCCGTACCGCCTCAGCGCCAAGGGCATCCTGCGCTCCGAGTGGCACAAGCTGTGGACGCTCCGCTCCACCTGGATCACCCTGCTCACCGCGACCGTCCTGGTCCTCGCCGTCGGCATCATGATGGGCTCCACCTACGACGGCGACGACGCCGAGATCGACACCGTCGTCTTCGTCCTCTTCGGCACCCAGCTCTCGCAGATCTGCCTCGCCGTCCTCGGCGTCCTCGTCATCGCGGGCGAGTACTCGACGGGCATGATCCGCGCCTCGCTCACCGCCGTACCGCACCGCCTGCCCGTCCTGTGGGCCAAGGCCGCGGTGTTCGCGACCGTCGCGTTCACGGCCACCCTGGTGACGAACGCCGGCACGTTCCTCACCGCCCAGATCTGGCTCTCCGACACCGACAAGAAACTGTCCCTCGCCGACCCCGGCGTCCTGGGCGCCCTCACGGGCAGCGCCGCGGGCATCACCCTGCTCAGCCTGATCGCCCTCGGCCTCGGCGCGCTGCTGCGCTCGGTGCCCGGCGCCATCGGCGCGTTCATCGCCGCCGTAATGATCCTGCCCGAGGTCCTGACCCTGCTGCCCTTCGGCTTCGTGGACACCGTGGCCGAGCACTTCCCGGCCCAGGCGGCGAGCGCCCTCGGCTCGGTGGCCCGCGTCGAGGACGCCGTCTCCCCCGGCACCGCCCTGCTCACCCTCGCCCTGTGGGCCGCGGCCCTCATCGGGGCGGCCTCCGTACTCCTCAAGCGGCGCGACGTATGACGAGCGGCGCGACGCTCGACCCGTGTACGAGGATGAGGCCGTGACCGACATACGGCCGACGTCGACCCCCCACCTCCAGCGTCTGACCCGGCGGGTGCGCGCCTTCGACAGGCGCCGCCCGCTGGCCTGGGACCTGCTGCTCACCGCCTTCCTCGCGGTCGCCGCCTGCACCGACGCCGCGAACGGCGGCTGGCGCACCGTCGCCCCCGAACCGGGCGTCCCGCAGGCCCTGGTCGTCGCCATGAGCCTGGGCCTCTCCCTGCCGCTGCTCCTGCGCCGCCGCCACCCCCTGGCCGTCCTCGCCTTCATGACGGCCGTCGGCCTCGTCAACAGCGCGTCCGGCGCCATGCTCCAGGCCTCGATGCTCCAGCTGGTCGTCGTCTTCCACATCGCCCTCCGGCTGCCCCTGCGCACCCTGGGCACGGCGGGCGCCATGATGGCGCCGCCGCTCGTCGTGGGCGCCGTCCGTTTCCCCGAGGACAGCTGGGACACGCAGATCGTCCCCTTCCTCTGGGCGTACGCCCTCGTCGCGCTCCTCGGCATCGCCATCCGCTCCCGGCAGGACTACACACAGTCCCTCGTCGAACGCGCCCGGCGGCTCGAAGTCGAACGCGACCAGCAGGCACAGCTCGCCACGGCCGCCGAACGCACCCGCATCGCCCGCGAGATGCACGACATCATCGGCCACAACCTCTCGGTCATCACGGGCCTCGCGGACGGCGGCTCGTACGCGGCGGCCAAGTCCCCCGAACGTGCCGCCCAGGCCCTCGAAGCCATCGGCAGCACCAGCCGACAGGCCCTCTCCGAGCTCCGCCGCCTCCTCGACGTCCTGAACGACGAGGGCCCCGCCGCGGCCGAACTCGCCCCGCAGCCCGCCCTGTCCGACCTGGACCAGCTCATCGACGGCGTACGGGCCGCGGGCCTCCCCGTACGCCGGACCGTGCGCGGCGCCCCCGGGACGCTCCCCGCAGGGCGCCAACTCGCCGTGTACCGCGTGATCCAGGAGGCCCTCACCAACACCCTCAAGCACGGCGGCCCGGACGCGACGGCCACCGTCGACATCGGCTACGGGCCGGAGGGGGTGACGGTCGAGGTCACGGACACCGGGGTCGGAGTCGGGGCTGGGGCTGGCGTCGGGGCCAGGGACCGGGAAAACCGTGCGAAGTCGGGCGGCGGTCGCGGACTGACCGGAATGCGCGAGCGAACTTCGTTGTACGACGGCACACTTGAGGCCGGCCCGCTCCCCCGCCCACCGGGCGGCTGGCGGGTCCACCTCCATCTCCCGAAGGACAGCGAGACACCGTGACCACCGTGCTCATCGTCGACGACCAGCCCATGCAGCGCTTCGGTTTCCGCATGCTCCTGGAGAGCCAGGACGACATGGCGGTCGCGGGCGAGGCGGGCAACGGCAGCGAGGCGGTCCGCATGACCGCCGAACTCCACCCGGACGTCGTCCTGATGGACATCCGCATGCCGGGCCTCGACGGCATCGAGGCCACCCGCCGCATCATCGCGTCGGGCGACCGCACGCGCGTCCTGATCCTCACGACGTTCGACCTCGACGAGTACGCGTACGCCGGTCTGCGCGCCGGGGCGTCCGGCTTCCTCATCAAGGACGCGCTCCCCGAGGACCTCCTCTCCGGCATCCGCGCGGTCGCTTCGGGCGACGCGGTGGTGGCCCCGAGCCTGACGCGCCGGCTCCTCGACACCTACGCGGACCGGCTGCCCACGGGAATCGCCCCCGCCGACCCGGCCCAGGACCCGCGCATCGTGTCGCTCACGGACCGCGAACGGGAAATCCTGACCGTCATCGGCCGCGGCTGGACGAACACGGAGATCGCTTCCCGTCTGCACCTCGCGGAATCCACGGTGAAGACGCACGTGGGCCGCGTCCTCGCGAAGACGGGCACGCGGGACAGGGTGCAGGCGGTCATCCTGGCGTACGACACGAAGCTGGTGAGCCCGTCCTGAGCGGGGTCTGGATATGGGTCTGGAAATGGGTCTGGAAAGGGCCCTGGAACGCAGAAAACCCCCGCACCAAGGGTGCGGGGGTTTTCCCATTCAAAATTAGTTCGGCGGCGTCCTACTCTCCCACAGGGTCCCCCCTGCAGTACCATCGGCGCTGTGAGGCTTAGCTTCCGGGTTCGGAATGTAAC